>NZ_JBBGZS010000001.1:0-796 GCF_037479175.1 Erwinia sp. MYb375
GATCTCTACCTGGTGCACGATGGCAAAGTCGAAGCCTTTGAAGGAGACCTGGAAGATTATCAGCAGTGGCTGAGCGATCTGCAACGTCAGACCAGCGCAGAGGCCGCCCCGAAAGCCGACAGCGCCAACAGCGCTCAGGCCCGTAAAGACCAGAAACGCCGCGATGCAGAACTGCGCACCCAGACTCAGCCACTGCGTAAGCAAATTGAGAAACTGGAAAAGCAGATGGAGAAGCACAATGCCCAGTTGGCTGACGCCGAAAATAAACTGTCTGACAGCGCCATTTACGAACAGAGCCGCAAAGCCGATCTGACCGCTGCACTGCAACAGCAGGCAACGGCGAAATCAGCATTGGAAGAGTGTGAAATGGAATGGCTGGAAGCGCAGGAAGAATTAGAGTCGATCATGAACGCCTGATGCAGCAGTCCGGGCGCGGCATGCCACGCCCCTACGACACTGATTTTCCGGGATGGCGTACTCTGGGACAAAACCGGGCGCGGCATGCCACGCCCCTACGACACTGATTTATCGGGATAACGCACTCTGGGACACAACCGGGCGCGGCATGCTATGCCCCTACGACACTAATTTTCCGGGATGGCGCACTCTGGGACACAACCGGACGCGGCATGCCATGCCCCTACGACACTGATTTATCGGGATAACGCACTCTGGGACACAACCGGGCGCGGCATGCTATGCCCCTACGACACTAATTTTCCGGGATGGCGCACTCTGGGACACAACCGGACGCGGCATGCCATGCCCCTACGACACTGATTTATCGGGATAACGC
>NZ_JBBGZS010000002.1:0-642 GCF_037479175.1 Erwinia sp. MYb375
CCTCCAAGGCTAAATACTCCTGACTGACCGATAGTGAACCAGTACCGTGAGGGAAAGGCGAAAAGAACCCCGGCGAGGGGAGTGAAACAGAACCTGAAACCGTGTACGTACAAGCAGTGGGAGCCTACTTGTTAGGTGACTGCGTACCTTTTGTATAATGGGTCAGCGACTTATATTCTGTAGCAAGGTTAACCGTATAGGGGAGCCGCAGGGAAACCGAGTCTTAACTGGGCGTTAAGTTGCAGGGTATAGACCCGAAACCCGGTGATCTAGCCATGGGCAGGTTGAAGGTTGGGTAACACTAACTGGAGGACCGAACCGACTAATGTTGAAAAATTAGCGGATGACTTGTGGCTGGGGGTGAAAGGCCAATCAAACCGGGAGATAGCTGGTTCTCCCCGAAAGCTATTTAGGTAGCGCCTCGTGAACTCATCTTCGGGGGTAGAGCACTGTTTCGGCTAGGGGGCCATCCCGGCTTACCAACCCGATGCAAACTGCTAATACCGAAGAATGTTATCACGGGAGACACACGGCGGGTGCTAACGTCCGTCGTGAAGAGGGAAACAACCCAGACCGCCAGCTAAGGTCCCAAAGTCATGGTTAAGTGGGAAACGATGTGGGAAGGCACAGACAGCCAGGATG
>NZ_JBBGZS010000003.1:0-615 GCF_037479175.1 Erwinia sp. MYb375
GGCGCTTACCACTTTGTGATTCATGACTGGGGTGAAGTCGTAACAAGGTAACCGTAGGGGAACCTGCGGTTGGATCACCTCCTTACCTGAAGATACTCTCCCGCGTAGTGTCCACACAGATTGTCTGATAGAAGAAATGAGCAAAAGTCACACCAGAGTCCCCATCGTCTAGAGGCCCAGGACACTGCCCTTTCACGGCTGTAACAGGGGTTCGAATCCCCTTGGGGACGCCATACCGGTAACGAAGTGAAAGTCGTTATCACCCAGTATCTCAAAACTGATTATGCCGTAAGGCGAGTCACGTTTGAGATATTTGCTATTTAACAATCCGGAACAAGCTGAAAATTGAAACGACATGTCGTTTTCATTCTCCGTAATAAGAATGAAATTAACGATATGTTCGAGTCTCTCAAATGCTTACAACAGACAATGTGTTCTTCGGGACGCTTGTGGGTTGTGAGGTTAAGCGACTAAGCGTACACGGTGGATGCCTAGGCAGTCAGAGGCGATGAAGGGCGTGCTAATCTGCGATAAGCGTCGGTAAGGTGATATGAACCGCAACAACCGACGATACCCGAATGGGGAAACCCAGTGTGTTTCGACACACTATCATGT
>NZ_JBBGZS010000004.1:0-523 GCF_037479175.1 Erwinia sp. MYb375
AAGAATGAAATCCACGACATGTTCGAGTCTCTCAAATGCTTACAACAGACAATGTGTTCTTCGGGACGCTTGTGGGTTGTGAGGTTAAGCGACTAAGCGTACACGGTGGATGCCTAGGCAGTCAGAGGCGATGAAGGGCGTGCTAATCTGCGATAAGCGTCGGTAAGGTGATATGAACCGCAACAACCGACGATACCCGAATGGGGAAACCCAGTGTGTTTCGACACACTATCATGTCATGAATACATAGTGGCTTGAGGCGAACCGGGGGAACTGAAACATCTAAGTACCCCGAGGAAAAGAAATCAACCGAGATTCCCCCAGTAGCGGCGAGCGAACGGGGAACAGCCCAGAACCTGAATCAGTTTGTGCATTAGTGGAAGCGTCTGGAAAGTCGCAGGGTACAGGGTGATACTCCCGTACACAAAAATGCACTTGCTGTGAGTTCGATGAGTAGGGCGGGACACGTGACATCCTGTCTGAATATGGGGGGACCATCCTCCAAGGCTAAATACTCCTGACT
>NZ_JBBGZS010000005.1:0-553 GCF_037479175.1 Erwinia sp. MYb375
AGCTCCACCATACTGTTTTTCTAAATAAAATACTTCAGAGTGTGCTGGATAACAGTATGCTGCGAAGTATTATGCTCTTTAACAATCCGGAACAAGCTGAAAATTGAAACGACATGTCGTTTTCATTATCCGTAATAAGAATGAAATCCACGACATGTTCGAGTCTCTCAAATGCTTACAACAGACAATGTGTTCTTCGGGACGCTTGTGGGTTGTGAGGTTAAGCGACTAAGCGTACACGGTGGATGCCTAGGCAGTCAGAGGCGATGAAGGGCGTGCTAATCTGCGATAAGCGTCGGTAAGGTGATATGAACCGCAACAACCGACGATACCCGAATGGGGAAACCCAGTGTGTTTCGACACACTATCATGTCATGAATACATAGTGGCATGAGGCGAACCGGGGGAACTGAAACATCTAAGTACCCCGAGGAAAAGAAATCAACCGAGATTCCCCCAGTAGCGGCGAGCGAACGGGGAACAGCCCAGAACCTGAATCAGTTTGTGCATTAGTGGAAGCGTCTGGAAAGTCGCAGGGTACAGGGTGATACTC
>NZ_JBBGZS010000006.1:0-592 GCF_037479175.1 Erwinia sp. MYb375
ACGCGGGAGAGTATCTTCAGGTAAGGAGGTGATCCAACCGCAGGTTCCCCTACGGTTACCTTGTTACGACTTCACCCCAGTCATGAATCACAAAGTGGTAAGCGCCCTCCCGAAGGTTAAGCTACCTACTTCTTTTGCAACCCACTCCCATGGTGTGACGGGCGGTGTGTACAAGGCCCGGGAACGTATTCACCGTAGCATTCTGATCTACGATTACTAGCGATTCCGACTTCACGGAGTCGAGTTGCAGACTCCGATCCGGACTACGACGCACTTTATGAGGTCCGCTTGCTCTCGCGAGGTCGCTTCTCTTTGTATGCGCCATTGTAGCACGTGTGTAGCCCTGGCCGTAAGGGCCATGATGACTTGACGTCATCCCCACCTTCCTCCGGTTTATCACCGGCAGTCTCCTTTGAGTTCCCACCATTACGTGCTGGCAACAAAGGATATGGGTTGCGCTCGTTGCGGGACTTAACCCAACATTTCACAACACGAGCTGACGACAGCCATGCAGCACCTGTCTCACGGTTCCCGAAGGCACTAAGGCATCTCTGCCGAATTCCGTGGATGTCAAGGCCAGGTAAGGTTCTTC
>NZ_JBBGZS010000007.1:0-707 GCF_037479175.1 Erwinia sp. MYb375
GCGGGTTGTGCTGCGCTGGCAGTGGCCTGCGCGGCTTTCTTCGCCTTTGCGCGGGCAATGGCGGCCTCAATAGCCGCTTTGCGCGCATCCACCACCGGTTCAGCCGACGGCGATTCGGCTTCAGCGGGTTGTGCTGCGCTGGCGGTGGCCTGCGCGGCTTTCTTCGCTTTTGCACGAGCAATGGCAGCTTCCACTGCTGCTTTGCGTGCATCCACCACCGGTTCAGCCGACGGCGATTCGGCTTCGGCAGGTGCTGCTGCGCTGGCAGTGGCCTGAGCGGCTTTCTTCGCTTTTGCCCGTGCAATGGCAGCTTCCACTGCTGCTTTGCGTGCATCCACCACCGGTTCAGCCGACGGCGATTCGGCTTCGGCAGGTGCTGCTGCGCTGGCAGTGGCCTGAGCGGCTTTCTTCGCTTTTGCCCGTGCAATGGCAGCTTCCAATGCCGCTTTGCGTGCATCCACCACCGGTTCAGCCGACGGCGATTCGGCTTCGGCTGGTGCTGCTGCGCTGGCAGTGGCCTGAGCGGCTTTCTTCGCTTTTGCCCGTGCAATGGCAGCTTCCACTGCTGCTTTGCGTGCATCCACCACCGGTTCAGCCGACGGCGATTCGGCTTCGGCAGGTGCTGTTGCGCTGGCAGTGGCCTGAGCGGCTTTCTTCGCTTTTGCCCGTGCAATGGCAGCTTCCACTGCTGCTTTGCGTGCATCCAC
>NZ_JBBGZS010000008.1:0-537 GCF_037479175.1 Erwinia sp. MYb375
CAGGATATTGACCAGATTACCCACCACCAGCAGGATCACTGGGGCACGCGCATACTGCACCCCAAGCAGCCAGCCAAGTAGCACGAGATTGGCCAACGTTGCCGGAGCACTAAGCCAGCGCACTTGCATAAACAGTGCCGCCTGGTGCAGAACGTCGTCGCTGCCACCGGTCAGGCCCAGCGCAAAGTGAGTGAGAGGCGTGTTTAGCAGGATAAACAGCAGCCCGGCCAGCAGTGCCAGCATCAGCGGCTGCATCAACGCACGTGCCAGTGCGGATTTATCACTGGCTCCAAATGCCTGTGCGGTCAGCCCGGTGGTGCTCATGCGTAGAAACAGTAGCAGCATAAACAGAAAGCTGGTTACGGTCGTGCCGATTGCCACCCCACCAAGATACGTCGGGCTGTCGAGATGGCCGATGACAGCCGTATCGACCAGACCAAGCAGCGGCACGGTAATATTAGAAAGGATCATCGGCAGCGCCAGCCGCCAGAGGCTTTTATCCGCAGAGGTGAGCAGTTTCATCAGAATCCATCAGAG
>NZ_JBBGZS010000009.1:0-623 GCF_037479175.1 Erwinia sp. MYb375
TGACATGATAGTGTGTCGAAACACACTGGGTTTCCCCATTCGGGTATCGTCGGTTGTTGCGGTTCATATCACCTTACCGACGCTTATCGCAGATTAGCACGCCCTTCATCGCCTCTGACTGCCTAGGCATCCACCGTGTACGCTTAGTCGCTTAACCTCACAACCCACAAGCGTCCCGAAGAACACATTGTCTGTTGTAAGCATTTGAGAGACTCGAACATGTCGTGGATTTCATTCTTATTACGGAGAATTAAAACGACATGTCGTTTCAATTTTCAGCTTGTTCCGGATTGTTAAAGAGCATAATACTTCGCAGCATACTGTTATCCAGCACACTCTGAAGTATTTTATTTAGAAAAACAGTATGGTGGAGCTAAGCGGGATCGAACCGCTGACCTCCTGCGTGCAAGGCAGGCGCTCTCCCAGCTGAGCTATAGCCCCATACAGTCTTACAGAAACCTTTTACTACCATAACATTCCAGGGAAGAAATGTAATTTGTGCTCAGGCAAGGCATGCAGGAGGGAAGTTTACTTTGGTAAACGACCGAATGCATAACGCCGCATGAGTGCAAATTTGGTAGGCCTGAGTGGACTTGAACCACCGACCTCACCCTTATCAGGGG
>NZ_JBBGZS010000010.1:0-545974 GCF_037479175.1 Erwinia sp. MYb375
CACCTGGGCACATCCGATGGTGTGAGGCCCGAAGGTCCCCCACTTTGGTCCGAAGACGTTATGCGGTATTAGCTACCGTTTCCAGTAGTTATCCCCCTCCATCGGGCAGTTTCCCAGGCATTACTCACCCGTCCGCCACTCGTCACCCGGGGAGCAAGCTCCCCTGTGCTACCGTTCGACTTGCATGTGTTAGGCCTGCCGCCAGCGTTCAATCTGAGCCATGATCAAACTCTTCAATTAAAAGTTCGATTTGCTGCAACAAGTGCAGCGATGCTCAAGTGTAAAACGTCATAATGAATTTCATTATGTGTTCACTCTTAAGACTTGATATTTTTTGTCACCCGGAGGTGACTGATATCAATCCTGCGAGTGCCCACACAGATTGTCTGATAAATTGTTAAAGAGCGGTGCAATCAGTGCCGAAGCTTCCTGTTGCGAGGTGGCGTATATTACGCTTTCCTCCTTCGGAGTCAACCTCTTTTTGAGAGATTTTTTCCGGCGGTTCAGATGCTTCCTGAACCTCCTGAGCCGCTGGCCGTAAGCCGTTGTGCCGTCTCAGTGGTTGCGCATTATAGGGAGTTCTCGACAGGTGACAAGGGCTAATTTGCGATAATTTGACTGTTTGCTGCAATCCCCAGCAAAACCCCTGCTTATACCCGCTTATGCACAAACTTATCCACATTCGTCGTGGGACCACAATTTTGACGAGCATCGCGCAATCGTTTTCGCTACAATGCCCGCGCGTAACGGAAGCCCCTTCAGGGGCGTTACATGAACCTTAAACTCTGTTTTCTTCCTATATAGAAGAAAGAGAAAGTCTAAGCTTCATATAACGCTCTTTATATGCGATCCAAAGCCAAGGGATAAATCATGCAACAACGTCGTCCTATACGCCGCGCGCTGCTCAGCGTGTCTGATAAAGCCGGTATCCTCGAATTCGCTCAGGCGCTTTCTCAACGTGGCGTCGAGCTGCTCTCCACCGGCGGCACTGCACGCATGCTGGCAGATGCCGGCCTGCCTGTTACTGAAGTGTCTGACTACACCGGTTTCCCGGAAATGATGGATGGACGCGTCAAAACGCTGCACCCGAAAGTGCATGGTGGCATTTTAGGACGCCGCGGTCAGGATGATGCCATCATGGCCGAACACAGCATCTCCCCGATTGATATGGTTGTCGTAAACCTCTATCCATTTGCCGAAACCGTTGCCCGTGAAGGTTGTTCGCTGGAAGATGCGGTTGAGAACATCGATATCGGTGGCCCAACCATGGTGCGCTCCGCCGCCAAGAACCACAAAGACGTGGCGATTGTGGTCAAGAGCAGTGACTATCAGGCCATTGTTGCCGAACTGGATGCCAACGATAACTCCCTGACGCTGTCCACACGTTTCGATCTGGCGATTAAAGCCTTCGAACACACCGCCGCCTATGACAGCATGATTGCCAACTACTTCGGTAGCCTGGTGCCTGCTTATCACGGTGACACCACCGAGCCTTCCGGCCGCTTCCCCCGTACTCTTAATCTGAACTTCATTAAAAAGCAGGATATGCGTTACGGTGAGAACAGCCATCAGGATGCTGCCTTCTATATAGAAGAGAATGTTAGCGAGGCTTCTGTCGCAACAGCACAGCAGGTCCAGGGTAAGGCACTCTCTTATAACAACATCGCCGATACCGATGCGGCGCTGGAGTGTGTGAAAGAGTTTGATCAACCGGCCTGCGTCATCGTCAAGCATGCTAACCCCTGTGGCGTAGCGGTTGGCGGTTCGATCCTTGATGCCTACGAGCGCGCCTACAAAACTGACCCGACGTCTGCTTTCGGCGGCATTATTGCTTTCAACCGCGAGCTGGACGAAACCACTGCGCAGGCCATTATCAGCCGCCAGTTCGTTGAAGTGATTATCGCCCCTTCTGCGACGGAAGCCGCACTGAAAGTGACTGCCGCGAAACAGAACGTGCGTGTACTGACGTGCGGCCAGTGGCAGCAGCGTCAGGCGGGTCTGGACTTCAAACGTGTTAACGGTGGCTTGTTAGTACAGGATCGTGACCTCGGAATGGTAAACGAAAGCCAGCTGCGCGTGGTTAGCCAGCGTCAGCCTACCGAGCAGGAACTACGTGATGCATTGTTCTGCTGGAAAGTGGCGAAGTTCGTGAAATCCAACGCTATCGTCTATGCACGTGACAATATGACCATCGGCATAGGCGCTGGTCAGATGAGCCGCGTTTACTCCGCCAAAATTGCCGGTATCAAAGCCGCCGATGAAGGTCTGGAAGTCAACGGCTCGTCTATGGCCTCCGATGCATTCTTCCCGTTCCGCGATGGGATCGATGCCGCTGCTGCGGTTGGCATCACCTGCGTGATCCAACCGGGTGGATCGATTCGTGATGATGAAGTGATCGCTGCCGCTGACGAACACGGCATTGCGATGATCTTCACCGACATGCGCCACTTCCGCCATTAATTACGGAGCTTCAGATGAAAATTTTAGTGATTGGTAATGGCGGCCGCGAACATGCGCTGGCATGGAAAGCCGCTCAGTCTCCACTGGCTGATACCGTTTTTGTTGCCCCAGGTAATGCGGGCACTGCGCTGGAGCCTGCGTTACAAAACGTGGCGATCAGCCCGACAGATATTCCTGCCCTGCTGGCTTTTGCCCGCGATGAGAAGATCGATCTGACTATCGTTGGCCCGGAAGCACCGCTGGTCATCGGCGTGGTGGATGCGTTTCGCGCAGCTGGCCTGAAGATCTTTGGCCCAACCCAGGCCGCTGCACAGCTGGAAGGATCTAAAGCGTTCACGAAGGACTTCCTGGCACGCCACAAGATCCCAACCGGCGAATACCAGAACTTTACCGAGGTGGAGCCTGCTCTGGCTTACGTTCGTCTGAAAGGCGCACCGATTGTCATCAAGGCCGATGGTCTGGCGGCAGGTAAAGGTGTGATCGTGGCCATGACGTTGCAGGAAGCCGAAGATGCCATTCAGGATATGCTGGCAGGCAACGCTTTTGGCGATGCGGGTCACCGTATTGTGGTGGAAGAGTTCCTTGACGGCGAAGAAGCCAGCTTTATCGTGATGGTCGATGGCGAGAACGTGCTGCCAATGGCCACCAGCCAGGATCATAAACGCGTTGGTGATGGTGATACCGGCCCGAATACCGGTGGCATGGGCGCTTACTCTCCTGCCCCAGTGGTCACAGATGAAATCCACCAGCGTGTGATGGACGAAGTGATCTGGCCAACCGTGCGCGGAATGGCGGGTGAAGGGAATGTTTATACAGGCTTCCTGTATGCCGGCCTGATGATCGATAAAAGCGGTCAGCCGAAAGTGATCGAATTCAACTGCCGCTTCGGCGATCCAGAAACTCAACCGATCATGCTGCGTCTGCAATCCGATCTGGTCGATCTTTGCCTGGCGGCCGTTGATGGCAAGCTGAATGAAAAAGATTCAGTCTGGGATCCCCGTCCATCACTGGGTGTGGTGCTGGCCGCTGGCGGCTACCCGGGAGATTACGTTAACGGTGAGCAGATCCATGGCCTGCCTCTGGAAGAGGTGGCGGATGGCAAAGTGTTCCATGCTGGTACCACACTGCAGGACGAACTGGTCGTGACCAATGGCGGCCGCGTTCTCTGCGTTACGGCGTTGGGCGAAGACGTTGCTGCTGCACAGAAACGTGCTTATGAGCTTGCCAAACCGATCTCATGGAAAGGGAGCTTCTGTCGTAACGATATCGGTTACCGCGCGATAGACCGTAAATAACGCATCAAAGCGGATCGTCGATCCGCTTTTAACGATTCAGCATCAAGGCGATCAACGATCGCCTTTTTTTATGCTTAAAATCCCTCTTCTTTAGGTTCTGTCTTACAGAGGTCACTGGCAGATATCAATAGCAGCTGCGTGCCTCCCGGAGCCTCCAGCCAGGCGATACTCACTGGCCCGGACGTGTCTCGCTGCTGACGGGCGATACGACCCAGCTCAGTCTGATCCAGCTCAGGGCGCACGGTTTTCCCCTGACAGGTGGTGATTGTGCCATCCTGTTGCCAGCTACCCTGCCTGAGCAAGACATTCCCTGATAGCAGATCATCACTGATTTTTAGCATCCGCTGGGCATCAAACTGATACAGCGCAATCTCATCCGCAGAGAGGGCTTCGCGCCGCCCGGACAACTGGCGTTGCATAAAGCTCAGGCTGCCGTCCTGGTCAAAGCGCAGCGTCACATCGTCAGGCTTATCACCGATAACATGACGTTCTACCGAAATCAGCTTGCCCTGCTGCCAGAGATAGTCGCTGGTTTCCGTAGCGGCACCATTAAACGGGGTATACACCGTCATCAGATGTGAAACCTGCTCGTGCTGGTTCTTACGCCAGATGCGCACCGTACCCCGATCGGCAAGATAGCCGCTGGCGGTAAAGTCCGGCAGATCAGAATGCGAACTGCAGCCTGCTAACAGAATTAGCATGCTAAGAGAGAGTCGTTGGACTACAGAAGTCAGTTTCATGCGAAAAGAGTATCACAACAGCGGTAAAGCAGAAGGCAGTAAAAGGATACAGAATGATCCACGTAGGGAGAGAGATAAACAAAAGGGGCGAATCCGCCCCCCTGTTTAAACTCTTCACCGTCAGACGATTACTTAACAGCGTCTTTCAGTGCTTTACCAGATACAAATGCCGGTACGTTTGCAGCGGCAATTTTGATCTCATTACCAGTCTGCGGGTTGCGGCCAGTACGCTCAGCACGGTGGTTAACTTTAAAAGTACCAAAACCAACCAGTTGTACAGCATCACCGTCTTTCAGAGACTCAGTAATCGCAGCCAGGGTGGATTCCAGAGCAGCTTTAGCCTGGGTCTTAGACAGGTCCGCTTTGTCCGCAATTACATCAATCAGTTGAGTCTTGTTCATAAGTTATCCTTACAGTGTATTTATCGCTTGCTAAGCATCAAGTGCGAGGGAAAAACCAGATTCTGGCACTCTCCTGCATACACGCACCGATAGCCACATTTTTCAGCCCCCCAAATGTAGACCAGACTGGGGGCGAATGTGAAGCCCAAAGGCGCTACAAATCAGGCCTGAAGTCACGTTTTGTCGCCTTACTGCTGAAAATTTATACCGATATTACTAATACCGGATTCACGCAGGTCAGATCGTAACCCTTTTATCAGCTCCAGGTCCCTGTCTTCGCAGGCGGCAAGCAGGCGGAATATCTCCCACTGGATGTCCCATTCCTCTTCAACAGCGGGATTCACCTTCAGCTCTTCTTCGGTCATTTCGCGACCTGCCTGGGTCATTTCCAGCATCGCCACCGTCGTAATTGATGTCTCGCTCACGGCAATAGCATGGACCAGTGTTTCACCGCTCAGACGAGAATGCAGCAACTCGCTGAGCGCAACACAGGCATCAATTGCCGGGTAAACGCCATACAGATCGTAGTCGTCGGCTGAAGGGATCGCTTCTTCCAGTTTTTCCAGTTGGCTGTCAAAGTTCACTTTCGCGTCTTTCACCACCAGAGTTTCCCATAAAAGATCGAGAATACGGCGGTAGAGCTGGCCATCACCAAAACCGGTTTGCTGGCAAAACGCACGGTAGTTGGGCACCATGCGTTCACACAAACAGGCCATAAAAGTAACGTGCTGCCAGCTTTCCAGCTTTTCCAGCCGCAGATGAATCGGGTTACGTAACATATCGGGATCTCAGAATTAATGCACTTGCCGCAGTGTACCTGAAAAGCCACAGGGCAGCACGGTTAACCCCGGGACAGCGCGGTAAAAGCCGCGCGGCGCGAGGCAACAGCATCTGCCCAGCGCGTAGGCTCAGGCAGACGATAGCCCTGCAAACAACGCTGTACCCAGTCAAGTGCTGTTGCATGGCTTACGCGGTGTCCGGGAGAGATAAACAGAGGATTACAACGCGCCTTGCTGCGCAGCACGAAGCCCAGCAGCTCATCGTTGTCCATCAGAGGCTGGCAACTGCCCGGTTCTGCTGCCGGAGGTTCAAATTTCCCACACAGGCGTTTTTTCGCTACGCCAATGGTAGGGACGTCGACCAGCAGGCCAAAGTGGCTGGCCACGCCAAGACGACGGGGATGGGCCACTCCGTGCCCGTCAACGAATAACAGGTCGGGATGATTGGACAGTTGTTGCCACGCCGCTTGCAGAGCGGGGGTTTCACGAAATGACAGGAAACCGGGAATATAGGGCATGGTCGTGGCAACACGCGCCACCTGATGCTCAATAACCTGCAGTGAGGGATATTCCAGAATCACCAGGGCGGCGCGGGTCACCGCACCATCCTGTTCAAAACCGACATCTGCGCCACCAATCAGGCGGGGAGGCATTACATCGAAGTCATCCTGACATCTCACTTCCGCTGCGCGCTGGCGCTGCTCATTACGTAATGCTGCAATATCCATATTTTCCCCCTAACTGATTATTCCTGGTGGTAAGGACGTGAGAGCTTATGCACGGCCTCGACGAACACACCGGCGTTTTCGGGTGGTACATCCTGATGAATACCGTGGCCAAGGTTGAACACATGCCCTTCGCCCTGACCGAAGCCCTCAAGAATGCCCGCCACTTCCTGTTCAATACGTTCGGGAGAGGCGTACAGCATCGACGGGTCCATATTGCCCTGCAACGCGACCTTGTGACCCACACGGCGACGTGCGTCGGCAATATCCGTTGTCCAGTCAAGGCCCAGCGCATCACAGCCTGTTGCAGCCATCGCTTCCAGCCACTGCCCGCCACCTTTCGTGAACAGCGTAACGGGTACACGACGCCCCTCATTTTCATGCAGCAAACCATCAACGATTTTGTGCATGTAGTGGAGCGAGAACTCCAGGTAGTCGCGTCCGGTCAATACGCCGCCCCAGGTGTCAAAAATCATCACTGACTGGGCACCCGCGCGGATCTGCGCATTGAGATACAGCGTGACGCTGTCGGCCAGCTTATCCAGCATCAGATGCAGTGTTTTAGGCTCGGCGTACATCATCTTTTTCAGTTTCGTGAACGCTTTGCTGCTGCCGCCTTCCACCATATAGGTAGCCAGCGTCCACGGACTGCCAGAAAACCCGATCAGCGGCACGTCACCGTTGAGGTTTTTGCGGATGGTACGTACCGCATTCATTACATAACCCAGTTCCTGCTCCGGGTCAGGAACAGGCAATTTTTCAACGTCAGCACGGCAGGTGACAGGTGATGAAAAACGTGGGCCTTCACCTGCTTCAAAATACAACCCCAGTCCCATCGCATCGGGAATGGTCAGGATATCGGAGAACAGGATCGCCGCATCCAGTGCATAACGCCGCAGTGGTTGCAGCGTAACTTCACAGGCCAGTTCCGCGTTTTTACACAGCGACATAAAGTCACCGGCGACAGCGCGAGTTGCTTTGTACTCCGGCAGATAACGTCCGGCCTGACGCATCATCCATACCGGGGTGACATCCACTGGCTGGCGCAGCAACGCGCGCAGATATCGATCGTTCTTCAGTTCACTCATCACGAGACTCTCTCACCATACAGGCTGCTAGTGTAACATTTATTGGAATTGACGATGATTGACCACTCGAAAAATTGAGCTAACTGAGCACGCCCTCCCCTGAATCCAGCGTTAACAGAAACAGGGGAGAAGTTGAAATTCATCGAGATAACAACGATTTTCGCTTACTTTTAATTGCCAACCGCCACATTTTTTCCTGATGAACTATCGATTTTTTCCTGCGTATTTTCAACAGCGGTTAGAGAAGGTGAATGGTCACCCATAGTGACCATCCGTTTTTTTTCTTTCTTCTCCGTCGGCAGCTGTGGCTCTTCAATCTGATGAGAATTTCCTATAAATACGCCACCTTTCTCAATGGAGAACTCGGTGGCAAACACCTCACCTTCGATTCTGCCACGTGACATAATAACGACCGTCTTGGCATAACAGCTTCCTTTCAGCAGACCATTGACCACCAACTTAACGGACTTTACTGTCCCGATGACCTTACCTTCCTTACCAATCTGCGTCACCTTCTGGCTGGTCAGGTCACCTTCTACAAGACCATTGATTGAAATATTATTTTCGTTGGTAATTTCACCCCGTAATACAGTACCCATAGAGATAACGGTTTCTTTCGTATTATTCTCATCATACGAGGGAGAAAGTGGCAGCACATTTTGTTCCAACTTGACCTGTGAAGGTAATTTCTCACTGGACTGAGGCTCTGCCTTGCGATTGAAATTAAACACGTTTTTAATCGTCCTTTTATTGTATAGAAAAGGGATAGCTAGCAGCATAATCAGGCACAGCATCGCACCCTGAGAAATTAATAAGGCCGTTCTTATTGATAGCACAAAGGCAAGGATACTTATGCTCCAGCAAAACCAGATCCCCCACAGATAACATTGTTTTTTCTTCTCAGACATTGTATTCACTCACAACGTACGGAACATCATGCAGAAGACTCAGCTGCTGACGTCAGCATTAAGCTGAAGACGTGATCGAGTCACCTTTATCCAGAAAGCTATTTCTGGAAAGCAGTACCGAATTAAATGAACGCTAACAGAAGAGAACCCCCGTAAGATGAACGGGTGAAATTTTATTATTTTTAAGCATTCTTAATGAAAGCACTCTTGTATCTGATAAGTGGTGCCCTTTATGACATGGGATGATATTTGAATTTCCTGCAGATATAAAGTCGTGGTTGTTTTTTTTTTTTTTATCAATTAATATCACTCCTGATTCACAAAAATGAACCAGGAGAATATGTCGCTAAAAAACCTTTATCAGAAAGAAGGATTAAAAATAGTATTATTCGGCTTCTGCGCGACATATTGCGACGGTGTCTTCAATCAGCCGACGCGCCACCGTTCCTGCCGGAGGTAACTGCGGCAACGCATCGTAACGATACCACCCCGCAGACAACAGTTCTTTAGGGTCAATCTTGATATCACCGCCAGCATAGTCGGCCATAAACGCCATCATCAGTGACTGGGGGAAAGGCCAGGGCTGAGAAGAGACATAGCGCAGATTCTTCACACGAATACTGCTTTCTTCCATCACCTCACGTGCCACCGTTTGCTCAAGGGTTTCGCCCACCTCGACAAAGCCAGCCAGTACCGTGAAAATCCCGTTACGGTGCCGCGTATGCTGTGCCAGCAAAATCTCTTCGCCTTTGCGGATCGCCACGATAATGCAAGGTGCAATTTGCGGATAGTAACGTTGCCGACAATGCCCGCAGAGACACGCCCATTCGGTTTTGCTGTGCTGCATTTCATGGCCGCAGTAGCCACACCAGCGGTGTGAACGATAGAATTCTGATAACTGAATACCGCGTCCGGCAAGTTGGAACAGGCCCGAGTCTTGATCGAGTAACTGGCGTAGCGATCCCATATCCTGGGGGTACATACCGCGGATCAACCATACCTTCTCGCCCTGCCACTCTCCAATCGGCGCCCCTGATCGCCCTGTCAGGCCCAATGAGCCTGCATCACCATGCGGCAATTCACCTTTTGGTAACCAAATTTTATGTTCCTGGCTGACAATCCACCAGCCAGCGTCTACGCTTAAAATTTCCTGTTCCATCATTTTGCTCATCATCCTCAGCTTAAAGACTGGATTGAGGTCAGACGTTAAAATATAACATTCACGGAGTTGAACATGCTTAACCAGTTAGAAGTCCTCACCGCGCGCGTCGGCGGATGCAGTGAGCTGGTAGACTTTTGCCTGCGCTCACGCAAGCAGTTGCTGGTTACCTATTACCAAATGGCTGGCATTAAGCCTAACAAGGAAACGCTGACGACGCTCGATGAAAACGCGCTGGATACATTCTGCCAGCATCTGGTGGACTACCTTTCCACCGGTCATTTCACCGTCTACGAACGTTTTATCAAGGAACTGGAAGGGACCGAGCAACTGGCGAAAGCCTCGTTAATTTACCCCTCTTTAAAAGCCAATACCGATCAGATAATGCAGATTTATGATTCGCATCTGGAAACAGCCATCGATGATGATAACTACGTCGAATTCCAGCGGGCATTGTCAGTGGTCGGTGAAGCGCTGGAGGCTCGATTTACGCTGGAGGATAAATTCATCAAACTGGCTTTAGAAAAAAATGATGATAATCAAAGCGCTGCTAACTCGTGCTCGCTTGCCCGCCCTGCGTGATTCGTTATCAGAATGTGAACTTCTTGTAGTTTCCAAAAAGCCCCTTTATGCTTGAGGGGTTAGGACGAGGCCTGCCTCGCCCCTACGTTGACTGAAAAACCAGTCGATATCTTGTCGGAGTGCCCCAGGGCTGAGACCGTTAATTCGGGATCCGCGGAACCTGATCAGGTTAGTACCTGCGAAGGGAACAAGAGTAAATCAGCTATTACGGTGTGATACCGTACTTTGTCACATCGTTCTCATTACTCCCGCCTCCAGGCAAGCAAACTTCCGTCTTATTATCAGGAACTTGCTATGTCTACCGTTGAAAAACCTTTCATTGAGAAAAAAACCAGCCGCCGGGAACAGCGTGCAGAAGCACAACAGTTTATCGACTCCCTGCAGGGCACTGCCTTCCCCAACTCAAAACGCATTTATCTGACCGGCTCGCAGCCGGATATCCGTGTGCCGATGCGCGAAATCCAACTGAGCCCGTCCACCGTGGGCGGTAGCAAAGACGAACCCGTGCTGGAAGCGAATGAACCGATACCGGTCTACGATACAGCGGGTCCCTACGGCGATCCGGCGGCGTCGATTGATGTTCACAAGGGGCTGAATCCTTTGCGCAGCAACTGGATCATTAAACGGGGTGATACCGAACAGATCGCTGAACTTAGCTCTACCTACACCCAGCAACGCCTGGCAGATGAAGGGCTGGACGCTCTGCGCTTTGATAATTTGCCACGTCCGCGCCGGGCGCTGGACGGCCACTGTGTGACTCAGATGCACTATGCCCGGCTGGGCGTGATCACCCCGGAAATGGAATACATTGCCCTGCGCGAAAATATGGGACGCGAGCGTATTCGCGGTGAGGTGCTGCTGCAACAGCATCCTGGTCACAGTTTTGGTGCACAGCTGCCTGACAATATCACTGCTGAGTTCGTTCGCCAGGAGGTTGCGGCAGGACGCGCGATTATCCCGGCCAATATTAATCACCCGGAATCGGAGCCGATGATTATCGGTCGCAACTTTCTGGTGAAAATTAACGCCAATATCGGCAATTCCGCGGTCAGCTCTTCCATCGAAGAAGAGGTGGAAAAACTGGTGTGGTCAGCCCGCTGGGGGGCAGATACGGTGATGGACCTTTCCACCGGGCGTTACATTCACGAAACCCGCGAGTGGATCCTGCGTAACAGCCCGGTACCGATTGGCACGGTGCCCATCTATCAGGCGCTGGAAAAAGTGAACGGTGTGGCAGAAGATCTCAACTGGGAAATTTTTCGCGATACGCTGCTGGAACAAGCTGAACAGGGCGTTGATTACTTTACTATTCATGCCGGTGTGCTGCTACGCTATGTGCCGATGACCGCGAAACGCCTGACCGGTATCGTTTCGCGCGGGGGGGCAATCATGGCGAAATGGTGCCTGTCACACCATAAAGAGAGTTTCCTCTATCAGCATTTCCGCGACATCTGTGAAATCTGCGCCGCCTACGATGTTTCACTGTCGCTGGGCGATGGCCTGCGCCCGGGCTCCATTCAGGATGCCAACGATGAAGCGCAGTTCGCAGAACTACGCACGTTGGGCGAACTGACCAAAATTGCCTGGGAATATGACGTCCAGGTGATGATTGAAGGCCCGGGACATGTGCCCATGCAGATGATCCGCTTCAATATGACGGAACAGCTTGAGCACTGCCACGAAGCCCCGTTTTATACCCTTGGCCCGCTGACCACCGATATTGCACCAGGCTACGATCACTTTACTTCCGGTATTGGTGCCGCCATGATCGGCTGGTTTGGCTGCGCGATGTTGTGTTACGTGACGCCCAAAGAACACCTCGGCCTGCCGAATAAAGAAGATGTCAAACAGGGGCTGATTACCTATAAAATCGCAGCCCATGCCGCCGACCTGGCTAAAGGCCATCCCGGGGCACAGATTCGTGATAACGCCATGTCGAAAGCGCGTTTCGAATTCCGCTGGGAAGATCAGTTTAATCTCGCCCTCGATCCGCACACTGCCCGTGCTTATCACGACGAAACCCTGCCGCAGGAATCCGGCAAAGTGGCACACTTCTGCTCAATGTGTGGGCCAAAATTCTGTTCAATGAAGATCACCCAGGAAGTGCGTGAATACGCAGCACGGCAGGAGGCCGAAGCCCGGCCGATCGAAATAGGTATGGCACAGATGTCTGACGAGTTTCGTCGCCGTGGCGGTGAACGGTATCATCGCGCTGACACCCTGAAATCAGAGGAACAACTATGAGTCGTGGAGCTTTCCCCCCAACTGATGCCAGATTGGGGCTTTATCCGGTGGTCAATACGGTGGAGTGGATTGAACGCCTGCTTGATGCGGGCGTACGTACACTGCAGCTGCGCATTAAAGACTGTGCTGAGCATGAAGTTGAACAACAGATCGTTGATGCCATTGCCCTGGGTAAACACTATCAAGCCCGCCTGTTTATTAATGACTACTGGCGCCTGGCGATAAAACATCAGGCTTACGGCGTCCATCTGGGTCAGGAAGATCTGGATGTTGCCGATCTGGATGCCATTCATGCTGCCGGGCTGCGCCTGGGTCTTTCAACCCATGACGATGCCGAACTGGATCGCGCGCTGGCCGAACAACCTTCCTATATTGCCCTGGGGCACGTATTCCCTACCCAGACAAAAGCCATGCCCTCTGATCCGCAGGGACTGGAAGAGTTAACGCGCCACATACAGCGACTGAAGGGGATTTCTACCGTGGCCATCGGCGGGATCAGCCTGGAACGCGTTCCTCAGGTTCTGGCCACCGGGGTGGGCAGTATAGCGGTGGTGAGCGCGATTACAAAAGCCAGCGACTGGCGTGCAGCGACCCACCAGCTACTGGACCTGCTGGAGCCACAAAGCACGTCACATTCCTGATCACCATGACAAAGTATCGGTAAAAAACGTTCGGGCAGGTGCTCGGCACGTTCGAATCTCAGGGCGTGTTTCGCAATAAAATGCAATCTGCTGCAACACGGAAAAACAGGGCTGAAGACATTACGCAGCCTTGTTTATTCGCGCTTTTATCAGGAATGGCAGCCGCTATAGTGGCAGTGCGGATGGCAATCCTGCCACTCGCCAGGGTCAGTAGTTTTCCTTCTCACTGACCCTGCCTTCACCCTCTTCTTGTACCCGCGAGGATACCGGTGCACATGCCAGCATCGCCCGCTCTACCGCCTTACCCAGCACCTCCAGAGCACGTTCAGTTTTATCGGTAAACGACTGCGCATAGCTGAGGCGCAGGCAGTTGCGGTATTTACCTGATGCGGAGAACAGCGACCCGACAGCAATCTGAATATGGGAAGCACGTAGATCCTGGTTCAGGCGCAACGCATCAAAAGGTTCTGGCAGTTCGACCCAAATAAGAAATCCCCCCTGGGGACGAGTCACGCAGATCCCACAGGGGAAGTGATGTCGCACCCGCCGGGTAAAGGTCTCCAGGCTACGCTGATAGTAACTGCGCATACGCCGCAGATGAGGCTGGTAATACCCCTGGCGAATAAAAGCGGCGACCGCCATCTGTGTCTGAGTGGCCGTTGAACCGGTGCTGATATATTTCATATGCAAAACACGATCAAAATAACGCCCCGGCACTACCCACCCCACCCGCAGGCCAGGCGCCAGCGTTTTAGAAAATGAGCTACACAGCAGAACACGGCCATCCATATCCAGCGACTTAATGGTGACCGGACGAGGATAGTCAAAAGCGAGTTCACCATAAACATCATCTTCAATGATCGCGGCATCAAAGCGCTGCGCCAGCGTCAGCAATGCCTGCTTACGCTGCGTTGGCATCACAAACCCCAGCGGGTTATTGCAGTTTGGCACCACCACCACGGCATTAATCGGCCATTGCTCAAACGCCAGCTCCAGCGCTTCCAGACTGATGCCGGTAACGGAATCCGTAGGGATTTCGATAGCGCGGATCCCAAAACCGCGCAGGGTTTGCATGGTGCCGTGAAAGGCCGGTGACTCTACAGCAATAATATCCCCCGGCTGGCATACCGCTCTGATCGACACCGACAGTGCTTCATGGCAACCCGTGGTAATCACAATGTCGTCGGCGGTGACCTGACAGCCGCTGTCGATCATCAGGCGTGCGACCTGCTCACGCAGTTCCGGCACGCCATACAGATTATCGTAACTCAACAGTCGTGGGTCCTGCTGCTGCCCAAGGCGACTGATAATTTTCCATAGCGGCTTGAGCGTAGGAGAATCAATATTCGGCATACCGCTACCGAGCTGAAGCATATTGTCATCCAGTCGGGCATTGAGCAGATCCATCACCGCATCCCACTGGGTGATCTCCACCGGGCGCTGAACCGGACGAGTGATCGGCGGCAGCGGTGGTGCCGCCTTGCGTGGGGTGACAAAGTAGCCGGACCTGGGCTGCGGCGTAATCAGCTGTTTCTCTTCCAGCAGATAGTAAGCCTGCTGAACCGTGCTGATGCTGACGCCATGTTCGCCACTGAGTGAACGTACGGATGGCAATCGCTCGCCGGCCTGATACAACCCTTGCTCAATACGTTGAGCCAGCAGTTCTGCCAGCCGTTGATAACGTGTCATCGTATGCTCCCCTCCCACTCTATTTTGGATAAACCAGTACAGATAGCGGTAATAATCACCATTCAGTCACACTATCTCGCAATCTGTATGTCAATAAAAGGTGTTTTTTGCATCTGTATCATAACGGTGTTTATCGACAAAATAGTCGTCATACCCAAGGTGATGAGGAGGCAGTGATGGAGTTTGAAGAGAACAGAGCAGCGAAACCTTTTAGCTGGACGCTGATTAACGCAATCTTTCTTATGCCTTATCATCGCTGGCAGGCAAGACGTATACGTTCCTGCACCCGCAAGATTCTGTCGCGTCTGAGTGATGCGCAACTGAAGGATATCGGACTGACCTGTGAGGATGTCCGCAACTTATAGTGATGTGGCCTGGGTCGAAGGATGTACCCGAGGGCAACGCGGACGTTCCACTGCGTTGCCCTTTTTTTATGCTCTGACGAACGATCAGTTACCGCGATAGGTAGAGTAGCCGTACTGGCTGAGCAGCAAAGGAATGTGGTAATGGCTGTCGCTGTTTTCCACATGGAAAATCACCGGGATTTCCGGGAAGAAAGTCGGCTGCTTTTGCTGTTTGTAGTAATCACCGGTTTTGAAGACCACTTTGTAGTCACCCGCAGCCATCGTTTTCCCAGCCGGATAGAGCGCCGGGATACGTCCGTTTTTATCCGTGACGCCAGAAGCCAGTTTCACCCACCCCTGCTTTTGCTGCTGTTCGAGTTCAACCGTCACACCGGAGGTCGGTACACCGGTCTGCAGGTTAAGCACGTGCACGCTCAGCGGATTCTTCATCCCTTCATCACCGGCAGCCAGTAGAGGCAGAGAAGTACTGACCAGGCTGGTCAGTACCAGGGCTTTAACAATCTTCATGTCGGACTCCTTAGGATTAATGTCGGCATGAAGATAACAGCAGTCACCCTTAACCACGATTTTGCTGAGGAAAATATGAAATTTCCCAGAGGGCCAGGGATGTGAAAGGCTGATACCCACCACGTTAATCCCCTACTCTTTACCTTCCGTTACCCAGACAGAGGGCCAGTCAGCCGGTTGACCGCCGTTGCAGCCAGGTTGATTTTTAAAGCGTGCCAGGTGGAATGTCTTGCCGTCATAGATCCAGCCACCATTACTACCACACTCGGCGGCCTCATTACCCCGATCGGAGAAATAGAGATGGCCGACGGCTGAATCATATCCGCCTTGGGCAAACATCGTTTCCTGCATCGGCTTGCCGTCAGTGCCGTTTAGCGGCAGCGGCAGCGTCAGCCGCCGTGTGTCTTTCGGTTTATCACGTGCACTGATGAACACGACATTTAATGTTTTAAAGTCCCCCGGACCACAGTTGACCATGACCAGCGCCTGCGTGTCGTTCAGCGGTTCAGCATAGCTGCGTGCGCGAGTATCATCATCCTGAGGGCACTGCAGTTGATTCAGCAGGTTGCCATTGGCAGCAATTGCTCCGTCAACCAGTGCGGCAGGATCGGTCAGAGGCACGACGGCAGGAACCGGGAAGTTCAGTGCCACAAGTGCGGGTCGGGGCAGAACGGCTGAAGAGGGCTTGTTGCCCACCCTCAGCAAGGCTGTCTGGTTATCCAGACGTCCCTGTCGTTCATCCACCAACAGCAGCGCGGCAGTCAGCCCCTCCAGAGAAACGCTTTCCGGTCCGGCAGTAAAGGCCATCGTCTGCGCATCCTTGGCCTGCTTCACCCACGCCTGGATCACCGCCAATTGATCGCTGCTGCCCACAACGTGCTCATCACTGCTCTGTGGTGTGGCAATCTGGATATCTGAAGACCAGGCCTGACCATCCAGCCAGATCCCGTCTGCTTTCAATGCTGTCCACTGCTGGAAGCTGATCGAAGGCTGTGCCTCCGCACCCGCCTGACGTTTAAGAATGATACGTAGCGTCTTGTCAGTGTTGCGCACATCACAGTCATTCACGTTGTTACAGGTGACCTGCCAGTTTTTAAAGACCTTCTGTACCGGCGCATTAACCCACTCTTCTGCATGAACTCCCGTACTTAAACCCAGTAGCATGAGCGCCATCAACATCTTGTTATTATTCATTATTACTCTCTGAATTAATTAAAAAAAGCCGAAGCGAGGTTTTACTCTCGCCCTCAGGCTGCTGCTGATGGCGCTAACCAGAGCATCCCCTTCCCGCAGGGTTACTCAGTTCCTGCCGTTGCCCAGACGGATGGCCAGTCTCCCGGCTCACCACCATTGCAACTCTGCTGATTGTTGTAATGTGTCAGATGGAATGTCTTACCATCATATTTCCAACCGCCATTATCTCCACAGTCAGCAATACCCCGCCCGCGCCCGGAATAATACAGCTCACCCGTTTGCGGATCGTAGGTTGCTTCAGTAAACCAGCTCATCACCCTGGGTTTGCCGTCTTCATCATTGCCGGGTAATGGCAGAGTCAGCTGCTTTGAGTCCTGGGGATTATTGCGCTCACTGATAAACAGCATACTGGAAGACTGATAAGCTCCCAGACCACAATTGACCAGCACCAGCGCCTGCTTGTCATTCAGTGGCTGCGCTTCACTGCGCTCACGTGCTTCTTTGTCCGGCTCACAGCTCTCTTTTGCCAGCAGCTTACTATTAGCGGCAATGGCACCATCGATAAGCGCAGCCTCATTGGTTAACGGCACGACCTTTGGCACCTGGAAGTTAAATACCGCGGGGGCAGGACGCGCGGGTACCATCGATGGTTCATTGTTGCCCACTTTCAGCAATGCCGTCTGATTTCCCAGACGCCCCTGTCGTTCGTCCACCAGCAGCAGTGCCGCATTGAGCCCGCCGAGGGAGGCAGCTTCAGAATCGGGTGTACCGGGTGTGAGCGCAATGGTCATGGCATTTTTAGTGGCCTGAACCCACTGCTGTACATCAGCCAGTTTTTCACTGCCGCCCGCGCTATAGTCATCACTGATTTTTGACGGTGAAATCTCAATGTTGGAATGCCAGGGTTTGCCATCCAGCCAGATCCCTGTTGGTTTCTGATCGCCCCATTGCTGAAAATTGAGGGAAGGCTGAGACTCTGCACCAGCCTTACGCTTGATGATAATCCGCAATACCTCATCGGTATTACGCACCTCACAGTCATTGAGATTGTTGCACGTCACCTGCCAGTTTTTAAACGTCTTTTGCACCGGGGTGTTAACCCACTCTTCTGCCTGAGTACCCGCGCTTAACCCCAGCAGTACCAGCGCCATCACGACCTTTTTATTTTGCATTTTTTGTCCATGTGATTTTGTTTAGTCGAAAAAAAACCTCGCCGAAGCGAGGTTTTTTATTATGCCACAGGCCGTTGACGATTAATCGTCGTTACCGCCCAGGTTTCCTGCGTTAAGCAGTTCAGCCAGGCTGGCAGAGGCTTCATCGGCAGTGACTACTGGCACGATTGGCGCTTCGCCCGCGGCTTTACGACGCATACGATCCTGATGATACGCGTAACCGGTACCGGCTGGGATCAGTCGGCCAACGATAACGTTCTCTTTCAGGCCGCGCAGTTCGTCGCGTTTGCCCGCAACGGCTGCTTCGGTCAGTACGCGCGTGGTTTCCTGGAACGAGGCCGCAGAGATGAACGACTCAGTTGCCAGGGAAGCTTTGGTGATACCCAGCAGGTCGCGTGCAAATGTTGCAGCGATTTTGCCGTTAGCTTCCAGATCGCGGTTAGCGATCTTAACGCGAGAGAACTCAACCTGCTCACCGTCGAGGAAGTCAGTGCCTCCAGCGCTGGCGATGGTCGCTTTACGCAGCATCTGACGAACGATGACTTCGATGTGCTTATCGTTAATCTTAACGCCTTGCAGGCGGTAAACTTCCTGCACTTCGTTAGTGATGTAACGGGTCACCGCATGCACGCCACGCAGACGCAGAATGTCATGTGGAGACTCTGGGCCATCGGAAACCACGTCACCACGCTCTACGCGTTCACCTTCGAACACGTTCAGCTGACGCCATTTCGGAATCATCTCTTCGTAATGATCGCTACCGTCGATCGGCGTGATCACCAGACGACGCTTCCCTTTGGTTTCTTTACCGAAGGAAATGATGCCGCTGATCTCAGCCAGGATTGCCGGCTCTTTCGGACGACGGGCTTCGAACAAGTCAGCAACGCGTGGCAGACCACCGGTGATG
This sequence comes from Erwinia sp. MYb375, assembly GCF_037479175.1. Classification (NCBI taxonomy): domain Bacteria; kingdom Pseudomonadati; phylum Pseudomonadota; class Gammaproteobacteria; order Enterobacterales; family Erwiniaceae; genus Erwinia; species Erwinia sp. MYb375. The sequence goes on from NZ_JBBGZS010000010.1 coordinate 18,857, forward strand.
TCCTTGGTACCGCCAGATTCCTGAGGCACACGCGCCAGGGTGTCACCAGAACTGATCTTGATGCCATCTTCCAGTTGGACGATTGCTTTACCCGGTAAGAAGTACTGGGCAGGCATATCAGAGCCAGGGATCATGACGTCATTGCCGTTAGCATCAACGATTTTCAGCGCTGGACGCAGATCTTTACCACCGGCAGTACGTTCCGCACTGTCCAGGATCACCAGAGAAGAAAGACCGGTAAGGTCGTCCGTCTGGCGGGTAATGGTCTGACCGTCAATCATGTCGGTGAAGCGAATGAAACCGCTCACTTCGGTGATGACCGGCATGGTGTGCGGATCCCAGTTTGCTACGGTCTCGCCCGCTGCAACCTGCTCGCCGTCACCTTTCGCCATGGTTGAACCGTAAGGAACTTTATAGCTCTCTTTGGTACGACCAAATTCGTCGATCATTTTCAGTTCAACGTTACGCGAGGTGATCACCAGCTTGCCAGCGGAGTTCGTTACCGACTTGGCGTTGATCAGTTTCAGCGTACCTTTGTTCTTCACCTGAATGCTGGATTCAGCAGCCGCACGAGATGCCGCACCACCGATGTGGAAGGTACGCATCGTCAGCTGTGTACCTGGCTCACCGATGGACTGTGCTGCGATAACGCCGATGGCCTCACCTTTGTTGATGATGTGACCACGTGCCAGGTCGCGACCATAGCAGTGAGCACACACACCGAAGTCAGTTTCGCAGCTTACTACGGAACGCACTTTCAGGCTGTCAACAGAGTGTTCTTCCAACAGGTCACACTGCTGTTCGTGCAGCAGGGTGTTACGCGGCAGAAGGATGTCAGCCGTACCCGGCTTGATCACGTCTTCTGCGGTCACACGGCCCAGTACGCGCTCACGCAGTGGCTCTTTCACGTCGCCACCTTCGATGACCGGGGTCATCATGATGCCTTCGTGCGTACCACAGTCATCTTCAGTCACTACCAGGTCCTGCGCAACGTCAACCAGACGACGCGTCAGGTAACCGGAGTTAGCTGTTTTCAGTGCGGTATCCGCAAGACCTTTACGCGCACCGTGCGTGGAGATGAAGTACTGGAGTACGTTCAGACCTTCACGGAAGTTCGCGGTAATTGGCGTCTCGATGATGGAACCATCTGGTTTCGCCATCAGACCACGCATACCGGCCAGCTGACGAATCTGTGCTGCAGAACCACGCGCACCAGAGTCGGCCATCATAAAGATGCTGTTGAAGGAAACCTGACGCTCTTCCACACCATCGCGGTTGATCACGAGTTCGGTAGAGAGGTTTTCCATCATCGCTTTAGCAACGCGCTCGTTGGCCGCAGCCCAGATATCGATCACTTTGTTATAGCGTTCGCCAGCGGTAACCAGACCAGACTGGAACTGCTGCTGAATCTCAGCCACTTCCGCTTCCGCTTCGGTGATGATTTCCACTTTCTTCTCTGGGATAACCATGTCGTCGATACCCACAGACGCACCTGAACGTGCCGCATAGGCAAAGCCGGTGTACATAGTCTGGTCAGCAAAGATAACGGTCGGCTTCAGACCCAGGATGCGGTAACAGGTGTTCAGCATCTTGGAGATCGCTTTCTTACCCAATGCCTGGTTGACGATGGAGTAAGGCAGACCTTTTGGTACGATCATCCACAGGATGGCGCGACCAATGGTAGTGTCGATGATGCTGGTCTTAGCCACCCATTCATCCTGCTCGTTTTTCTCGTGTTCGGTGATACGCACCTTAACGCGAGCGTGCAGAGACGCATGGCCAGAGCGGTAAACACGCTCGGCTTCTTTCGGGCCAGTCAGTACCATGCCTTCGCCTTTGGCGTTAACACAGTCACGGGTCATGTAGTACAGACCCAGTACAACGTCCTGAGAAGGAACGATGATTGGCTCGCCGTTCGCAGGTGACAGGATGTTGTTGGTAGACATCATCAACGCACGCGCTTCCAACTGAGCTTCCAGCGTCAGCGGTACGTGTACTGCCATCTGGTCACCATCGAAGTCGGCGTTGTATGCCGCACAGACCAGCGGGTGCAGCTGAATCGCTTTACCTTCGATCAGTACTGGCTCAAACGCCTGGATGCCCAGACGGTGCAGAGTGGGTGCACGGTTCAGCAGGACCGGGTGTTCGCGGATCACTTCATCCAGGATATCCCAGACGACGGACTCTTCGCGCTCAACCATTTTCTTAGCGGCTTTGATGGTGGTAGCAAGACCACGCAGTTCCAGCTTGCCGTAGATAAACGGTTTGAACAGCTCCAGTGCCATTTTCTTCGGCAGACCACACTGATGCAGACGCAGGTATGGACCTACGGTGATAACCGAACGACCAGAGTAGTCGACACGTTTACCCAGCAAGTTCTGACGGAAACGACCCTGCTTACCTTTGATCATATCGGCCAAAGATTTCAGAGGGCGCTTGTTAGAACCGGTGATCGCACGACCGCGACGGCCGTTATCCAGCAACGCATCGACCGCTTCCTGCAACATACGTTTTTCGTTACGTACGATGATATCTGGCGCAGCCAGATCCAGCAGGCGTTTCAGACGGTTGTTACGGTTAATCACGCGACGATACAGATCGTTCAGATCCGACGTAGCGAAACGACCGCCGTCCAGCGGTACCAGAGGACGCAGGTCCGGTGGCAGAACAGGCAGCACGGTCAGGATCATCCACTCTGGTTTGTTACCAGACTGTACGAACGCTTCCAGCAGCTTGATGCGCTTGGTCAGTTTTTTACGCTTGGTTTCGGAGTTCGTTTCGTTCAACTCTTCGCGCAGAGTTTCACACTCTTGTTCCAGGTCCATGTTTTTCAACAGAGCCTGGATCGCTTCCGCACCCATTTTAGCGTCGAATTCGTCACCAAACTCTTCCAGCGCGTCAAGATACTGCTCTTCAGTCAGAATCTGGCGCTTTTCGAGGTTGGTCATGCCGCCTTCAATCACTACGTAAGATTCGAAGTAAAGAACACGTTCGATATCACGCAGTGGCATATCCAGCAGTAAACCGATGCGTGAAGGCAGCGATTTCAGGAACCAGATGTGCGCAGTTGGAGAAGCCAGCTCAATGTGGCCCATGCGCTCACGGCGAACTTTGGTCTGTGTAACTTCAACGCCACACTTCTCACAGATCACACCGCGATGTTTCAAGCGCTTGTACTTACCGCACAGGCACTCGTAGTCTTTTACTGGCCCGAAAATACGCGCACAGAAAAGCCCGTCACGTTCAGGTTTGAACGTACGGTAGTTGATGGTTTCCGGCTTTTTAACTTCGCCAAAAGACCATGAACGGATCATATCTGGCGATGCCAGAGCGATCTTGATCGCATCAAACTCTTCGGTCTTAGTTTGCGCTTTCAGAAACTTAAGTAAGTCTTTCACGGATTAGCTCCCGTCGGAGTGAGACTTCTCAGAGACGCCCGGAGTGACCCGGGCGCCCTGTAACCAGTACAGCAGATGCGAGTTATTACTCGTCTTCCAGCTCGATGTTAATACCCAGCGAGCGGATCTCTTTCAACAGTACGTTGAAGGATTCCGGCATGCCCGGTTCCATCTGATGATTGCCGTCAACGATGTTTTTATACATCTTGGTACGGCCGTTCACGTCATCAGACTTCACGGTCAGCATTTCCTGCAGGGTATAAGCGGCACCGTATGCTTCCAGTGCCCATACTTCCATCTCACCGAAGCGCTGACCACCGAACTGCGCCTTACCACCCAACGGCTGCTGAGTAACGAGGCTGTAAGAACCGGTAGAACGCGCATGCATTTTGTCATCAACCAGGTGGTTCAGCTTCAGCATGTACATGTAGCCAACGGTAACCTGACGTTCGAACTGCTCACCGGTACGACCATCAAACAGCGTAATCTGACCAGAAGAAGGCAGGCCGCCGAGCTGTAACAGCTCTTTGATTTCGCTTTCTTTCGCGCCGTCAAACACCGGTGTTGCGATTGGCATACCTTTTTTCAGGTTCTCTGCCAGACGCAGCACTTCGTCGTCGGTGAACGTGTTCAGGTCAACTTTCTGGCGCAGATCGCTGCCCAGATCGTAAGCACGCTGAATAAACTCACGCAGCTTGGACACTTCTTCCTGCTTCTTAAGCATAGCGTTAATTTTCTCGCCAATGCCTTTCGCAGCCATACCCAGGTGGGTTTCAAGAATCTGACCAATGTTCATACGTGATGGAACGCCCAGCGGGTTCAGAACGATGTCGACCGGCGTACCGAACTCATCGTATGGCATATCTTCGATCGGGTTGATCTTGGAGATAACACCTTTGTTCCCGTGACGACCTGCCATTTTGTCACCAGGCTGGATCTGACGTTTAACGGCCAGATACACTTTAACGATTTTCAGCACGCCAGGTGCCAGGTCATCGCCCTGAGTGATTTTGCGGCGCTTGGCTTCAAGTTTTTTCTCAAACTCGTGCTTCAGCTCGTCGTACTGCTCGGCCAACTGTTCCAGCTGGTTTTGTTTTTCTTCGTCGGTCAGGCCCAGTTCCAGCCAGCGCTCGCGTGGCAGCTTGTCCAGTTTTTCCGCTTCAACACCGCCAGCAACCAGCAGGTAGTTAATACGGCTGAACAGGCCAGCTTCGAGGATCTGCAGTTCTTCAGACAGGTCTTTCTTCGCCTGCTTCAGCTGCATCTCTTCGATTTCCAGCGCACGTTTGTCTTTTTCCACGCCATCGCGGGTGAAGACCTGAACGTCGATGATGGTGCCAGACACGCCATTCGGTACACGCAGAGAAGAATCTTTAACGTCAGACGCTTTCTCACCGAAGATTGCACGCAGCAGTTTCTCTTCTGGCGTCAGCTGGGTTTCACCTTTCGGCGTTACCTTACCCACCAGAATATCACCGCCAGTCACTTCCGCACCGATGTACACGATACCGGACTCATCCAGTTTAGAGAGCGCAGCTTCACCCACGTTAGGGATGTCGGCAGTGATCTCTTCTGGCCCCAGCTTGGTGTCGCGAGACACACATGCCAGTTCCTGGATGTGGATAGTGGTGAAGCGATCTTCCTGTACCACACGCTCGGAGACTAAGATGGAGTCTTCGAAGTTGTAGCCGTTCCACGGCATGAACGCGACGCGCATGTTCTGACCCAGTGCCAGTTCGCCGAGGTCGGTTGAAGGACCATCAGCCAGCACATCACCACGTTCAATCGGTTCACCCAGGTTCACGCAAGGCATCTGGTTGATGCAGGTGTTCTGGTTAGAACGGGTGTATTTGGTCAGGTTGTAAATGTCGATACCGGCTTCGCCAGAATGCATTTCGTCTTCGTTAACTTTAATAACGATACGTGATGCATCCACGTACTGAACCGTACCACCACGTTTCGCTACGGCAGTAACACCGGAGTCGACCGCTACCGCGCGTTCCATACCGGTACCAACCAGCGGCTTATCAGCACGCAGAGTTGGAACCGCCTGACGTTGCATGTTTGCACCCATCAATGCGCGGTTGGCGTCATCGTGCTCCAGGAACGGGATCAGTGACGCACCGACGGAAACCACCTGCTGGGTGGAAACGTCCATGTAGTCAACCTGGTCACGGTTGAAGAGGCTCGATTCGCCTTTGCTACGGCAGGTCACCAGATCGTCTACGAAGTGACCTTCGTCGTCGAGGTTGGTGTTCGCCTGAGCGATAACGTAGTTACCCTCTTCAATAGCAGAGAGGTAATGAATTTCGTCGGTCACCACGCCTTCGCGAACGCGACGGTATGGGGTTTCCAGGAAACCATACTCATTGGTCTGTGCATAAACAGACAAGGAGTTGATCAGACCGATGTTTGGACCTTCCGGCGTTTCGATTGGACATACGCGACCGTAGTGAGTCGGGTGTACGTCTCGAACTTCGAAGCCTGCACGCTCACGCGTCAGACCGCCCGGGCCCAGTGCAGAAATACGACGCTTATGCGTGATCTCCGACAACGGGTTGTTCTGGTCCATAAACTGTGACAGCTGGCTGGAACCGAAGAACTCTTTCACTGCCGCTGAAATTGGCTTGGCGTTGATCATGTCCTGTGGCATCAGGGTATCAAGATCGCCCAGGGACAGACGCTCTTTCACCGCACGCTCTACGCGCACGAGGCCAACACGGAACTGGTTTTCAGCCATTTCGCCGACGGAACGAATACGACGGTTGCCGAGGTGGTCGATATCATCCACTTCACCAATGCCGTTACGGATACCGATGAGCTTCTTCATCACCTGAATGATGTCGTCTTTACTCAGGATACCGGAACCTTCGATCTCGTCACGCAGCAGAGAACGGTTGAACTTCATACGACCAACCGCAGACAAATCGTAGCGGTCTTCAGAGAAGAACAGGTTCTCGAACAGGTTTTCAGCCGCTTCACGCGTTGGTGGCTCACCAGGACGCATCATGCGGTAGATCTCAACCAGCGCGCTAAGGCGGTCGCTGGTTGGGTCGACACGTACAGTCTCAGACATGTACGCACCGTGGTCCAGGTCGTTGGTGAACAGTGTTTCGATGCGCTTGTGACCGGACTGGCTCAGTTTGGCCAGCAGATCCAGTGACAACTCCATGTTCGCCGCGATCAGCAGTTCACCAGTGCTCTCATCGATATAGTCTTTAGCAACGACTTTACCGGCAATGTACTCAACCGGAACTTCGATGTGTGCAATGGCATCTTTCTCAAGCTGACGAATATGGCGCGCAGTAATACGACGACCTTTTTCGACATAAACGGTGCCGTTCGATTCAATATCGAATGACGCAGTTTCACCACGCAGGCGCTCTGGGACCAGCTCCATCTGCAGCTTGTTGTCGCGAATTTCATACACTACTTTTTCGAAGAACAGATCCAGGATCTGCTGGGTAGTGTAATTCAGCGCGCGCAGAATGATGGTCGCAGGCAGTTTACGGCGACGGTCAATACGGACGAACAGGTTGTCTTTCGGGTCGAACTCGAAGTCCAACCATGAACCGCGGTAAGGAATAATACGTGCGTTATACAGCACTTTACCCGATGAGTGGGTTTTACCCTTATCGCTGTCGAAGAAGACACCAGGACTACGGTGGAGCTGAGAAACGATAACACGCTCAGTACCGTTGATCACAAAGGTACCGTTATCGGTCATGAGTGGAATTTCACCCATGTAAACTTCTTGTTCTTTGATGTCTTTAACGGTGCCTTCCGGCGCTTCGCGCTCGTAGATCACCAGGCGCAGTTTTACGCGCAGAGGTGCAGAGTACGTGACACCACGAATCTGACACTCTTTAACATCAAATACAGGTTCGCCTAAACGGTAGCTGACGTACTGCAGCTCAGAATTACCGCTATAGCTTTGGATTGGAAATACGGAACGGAATGCTGCTTCCAGACCATATTGACCTTCCGGATCTTGCTCGATGAACTTCTGAAACGAGTCAAGCTGGATAGAAAGGAGATATGGAATGTCCAGAACTTGTGGACGCTTTCCAAAATCCTTACGAATACGTTTTTTCTCGGTATAGGAGTAAACCATAGGGTTCCTCAGCTCGCTGAAATGTAGAACCTCGCTGTCCATCCAGGAGGACAGTTCATGCAACGCTGTTTTGTGTTGTTCGAAAAGCAGAGTGCTTTTCGTAATACCTCTTTCTATCACGCTTAAATCATTTCGCTGCAAGTGTCTGAGCAGGGAACCCAGTCAGGAATGCAGTATATTAAGTCGTCGATAGAGAAAGATATTAAGCTAATCAATGACTAAACAGTGTGAAATATCATTGACGCTATAGAGCGCAAAAAGGCTGGTGACCAAAAAGTCACCAGCCATCAGCCTAAAAGACTAGGCTGCAACCTGAAAGGTTGGCTTATTTAACTTCAACTTCTGCGCCAGCTTCTTCCAGTGCTTTCTTCAGTGCTTCTGCGTCGTCTTTGCTGATGCCTTCTTTCAGGGCAGCAGGTGCAGACTCAACCAGATCTTTAGCTTCTTTCAGGCCCAGACCAGTTGCGCCACGTACTGCTTTGATCACGGCAACTTTGTTAGCGCCGATAGCTTTCAGTACAACGTCGAACTCGGTTTTTTCTTCTACAGCTTCAGCAGCAGCAGCAGGACCTGCAACAGCAGCAGCAGCTGACACGCCGAATTTCTCTTCCATAGCGGAGATCAGTTCAACGATTTCCATTACAGACAGAGCTGCAACGCCTTCAATGATTTGGTCTTTAGTGATTGACATTTCGTGTTCCTAAATTCAGAAAGTAATTTATACGTAAGCAAGTGAACGGAAAAGAAAGGCTGGCTGATTAAGCAGCAGCAGCTTCTTTCTGATCGCGTACAGCAGCCAGAGTGCGAACCAGTTTGCCAGCAGAGGCTTCTTTCATGGTTGCCATCAGGCGTGCGATTGCTTCATCGTAGGTAGGCAGAGTTGCCAGGCGGTCGATCTGAGCCGCACTGATCAGCTCGCCTTCAAAGGCTGCAGCTTTAACCTCGAATTTTGCATTCGCTTTCGCGAACTCTTTGAACAGACGAGCAGCAGCGCCCGGGTGTTCCATAGAGTATGCAATCAAGGTAGGACCGGTAAACGTGTCTTTCAGGCACTCAAACTGAGTACCTTCAACGACGCGGCGCAGCAAGGTGTTACGAACAACACGCATGTAAACGCCAGCTGCACGTCCTGCTTTACGCAGTTCGGTCATTTTATCTACGGTAACGCCACGAGAATCCGCAACTACCGCAGACAGCGCGCCTTTGGCTACTTCGCTGACTTCAGCAACAATCGCTTGTTTGTCTTGAAGATTTAAGGCCATTAGCTTGTGCTCCTGGATTTTTGGCCGGGGATGGATTTCCCCGGAACTCACTTCGCCTGAACAGTGTTGCCACAGACAGACGCTAAATCACGGTGAGCAGAATCCAGCAAAGACTATAAAAATATTCTTTTGGTTCTGTCACCGTCTACGCAGGAGATTAAGTTTCTTACGAAACACCTGCGGTCTTGGACGGAGGCCTGGATAAGGCCAGGCTCCAACCTAAAAATTCTTGGAATATGTCGCCACGAATGGCTCAATTCCGGGTTCTGTATATTTACAGAACAACGGGCGTAAGATTCTAGATGAATAATTCGCCCGCGTAAAGCACAAGATTAGCTTGCAGCAGCGTTCAGGCCAGCCTGATCAACTGCAACGCCTGCGCCCATAGTGGTGGACAGGCTAACTTTCTTGATGAAAACGCCTTTCGCCTGAGATGGTTTTGCTTTTTTCAGCGCAACCAGCAGGTGTTCCAGGTTTTCTTTCAGTTTTTCAGAATCGAAATCAACCTTACCGATAGTGGTATGGATGATACCGTTCTTGTCGTTACGGTAACGAACCTGACCTGCTTTAGCATTTTTCACTGCTTCAGCAACGTTAGGAGTTACAGTACCAACTTTCGGGTTTGGCATCAGACCGCGTGGGCCCAGAACCTGACCCAACTGGCCAACAACGCGCATTGCATCAGGAGATGCGATAACAACGTCGAAGTTCATTTCGCCTTTTTTGATCTGGTCAGCCAGATCTTCCATACCTACCAGCTCAGCGCCGGCTGCTTTAGCAGCTTCAGCGTTTGCGCCCTGGGCAAATACGGCAACGCGAACGGAACGGCCAGTACCGTGTGGCAGTACAGTTGCACCACGAACGTTCTGGTCAGATTTACGAGCATCAATGCCCAGGTTTACAGCTACGTCAACGCTTTCTACGAACTTAGCAGTAGCCAGTTCCTTCAGCAGAGCAACAGCTTCGTTGATGTCATACTGTTTAGTTGAATCAACTTTGTCACGGATCACGCGCATGCGCTTGGTCAGCTTAGCCATTTCTTAGTCCTCTACTACCAGGCCCATGGAACGAGCAGTACCTTCGATGGAGCGAGTCATCGCTTCCAGGTCAGCACCAGTCATGTCCGCAGCTTTGGTTTCTGCGATTTCACGTACCTGAGCACGCGATACTTTACCTACTTTGTCTTTGTTCGGCTTGCCAGAACCAGACTTAATACCAGCCGCTTTCTTCAGCAGTACTGCTGCAGGAGGGGTTTTGGTAACGAAGGTGAAAGAACGGTCAGAGTAAACGGTGATCACAACTGGCGTTGGAAGACCTTTCTCCAGGGATTCTGTTTTGGCGTTGAACGCTTTACAGAATTCCATGATGTTAACGCCCTGCTGGCCCAGTGCCGGACCTACCGGTGGACTTGGGTTTGCCATACCAGCTGCAACCTGCAACTTAACGTAGGCTTGTACTTTCTTAGCCATGATAATTCCTCTATTGGGTGATAACGCTCCTGAAGGAGCTCCCCGTGATTAATATTCACACGCTGAGAACAGCGCATAAAAACAAAAGGCGCGAAATTGTAGTGCAATTTCGCGCCTCTCGCAACCACTAGATCACAGTGATTGTGTATTTTTCATGCGCCCCGCAACAAAAGCAGGGGCGCCTTATAAGAAAGGTAATTAACCCTTCTCAACCTGACCGAAGTCCAGCTCAACCGGTGTTGCACGGCCAAAGATGGATACAGAAACTTTCAGGCGGCTTTTCTCATAGTCGACTTCTTCCACCACGCCATTAAAGTCAGCAAATGGACCATCGCTTACGCGTACCATTTCACCAGGCTCAAACATAGTTTTCGGACGTGGTTTATCACCCGCTTGCTGCAAGCGGTTCATGATAGCATCAACTTCTTTGTCGCTAATCGGCGCCGGGCGGTCAGAAGTACCACCAATGAAGCCCATAACACGCGGCACGCTGCGCACCAGGTGCCAGCTGGCATCATTCATCACCATTTGGACCAGCACGTAACCTGGGAAGAACTTGCGCTCGCTTTTACGACGCTGGCCACCACGGATCTCAACCACTTCTTCGGTTGGAACCATGACATCGCCAAACAGCTCTTCCATGTTGTGTAACTTGATATGCTCGCGCAGCGATTGTGCTACACGGCCTTCAAAACCGGAAAACGCCTGAACGACGTACCAGCGCTTTTTTGGAGCTTCAGACATCTCAGAACCTCAGGCCAGTGATAAACGATACCAGACGAACCAGAATTCCATCCAGTCCCCACAAAATCAGTGACATCACGGCAGTTACCGCGGCAACGATTAACGTGGTGTGCAACGTTTCCTGACGAGTAGGCCAGATGACCTTACGAACTTCAGTGCGCGCTTCACGGGCAAAAGCCAACGTTGCTTTACCTTTGGTGGTCCACAGAGCAATGCCAGCTGCTGCTACCATCAGGACCACGACAGCGAGGGCGCGCAGAGGTAATGTTACATCGCGATAATAGGAGTTACCGGCGATAGCGGCGACCAAAAGCACCACAACACCTAACCACTTCAATATTTCCAGGCCGCGCCCGTTTCCTTGAGCTTCGGTATTAGCACTCATAAACCAACCTGCCACAATAAATCAGAAACACTTTTGCCTCGTCAGACGAGGCAACCGAACCGAATGATGCTGTTAGGCGTAACTCGGCATATCCTTTAATTCCAAGCCGTAGCTTGAAAACTATTGGCTTTAACGCCGTGCTACAGAGCCTGCCTCAGCAATGATTATGGTCGAAAAAATCACTGATGAGTCAGGTTCTATGTTACAGCGTGCAAAAAGGGCATCAAATGATGCCCTTTTCCTGTGCGTTGCGTCAAATATTATCAGCGATTAAGCTATAACTTTAGCAACAACACCCGCGCCAACAGTACGACCACCTTCACGGATTGCGAAACGCAGACCGTCGTCCATTGCGATTGGGTGGATCAGGGTAACAACCATCTGAATGTTGTCGCCTGGCATGACCATCTCAACGCCTTCTGGCAGTTCGATGGTACCGGTCACGTCAGTTGTACGGAAGTAGAACTGTGGACGGTAGCCTTTGAAGAACGGAGTATGACGGCCGCCTTCATCCTTGGACAGGATGTACACTTCAGATTCGAACTTGGTGTGTGGCTTGATTGAACCTGGCTTAGCCAGAACCTGTCCACGCTGGATATCTTCGCGCTTGATACCACGCAGCAGGATACCACAGTTCTCACCCGCACGACCTTCGTCCAGCAGCTTACGGAACATTTCAACGCCGGTACAAGTTGATTTCACGGTATCTTTGATACCAACGATCTCAACTTCTTCACCCACTTTAACGATACCGCGCTCTACACGACCGGTCACAACAGTACCACGGCCGGAGATGGAGAATACGTCTTCGATTGGCAGCAGGAATGGCTTATCAATCGCACGCTCTGGTTCTGGGATGTAGTTATCCAGGTGACCAGCCAGTTCGATGATCTTAGCTTCCCACTCAGCGTCGCCCTGCAGTGCTTTCAGTGCAGAACCACGAACAACCGGGATGTCGTCGCCAGGGAAATCGTAAGCAGACAGCAGCTCACGCACTTCCATTTCAACCAGCTCCAGCAGCTCTTCGTCGTCAACCATGTCGCATTTGTTCATGAATACGATCATGAATGGAACGCCAACCTGGCGACCCAGCAGGATGTGCTCACGGGTCTGAGGCATTGGGCCGTCAGTTGCAGCAACAACCAGAATCGCGCCGTCCATCTGAGCAGCACCGGTGATCATGTTTTTCACATAGTCGGCGTGGCCTGGGCAGTCAACGTGCGCGTAGTGGCGAGTTGGGGTGTCATATTCAACGTGAGAAGTGTTGATGGTGATACCACGTGCTTTTTCTTCTGGTGCGTTATCGATCTGGTCGAATGCACGAGCAGAACCGCCGTAGGTTTTAGCCAGAACGGTGGTGATAGCTGCAGTCAGGGTAGTTTTACCGTGGTCAACGTGGCCGATAGTACCTACGTTGACGTGCGGTTTGGAACGTTCAAATTTCTCTTTAGCCACGACGATATTCCTTACTTTAATGCTCTCACCCTTTGGTGAGAGCATAGGATCAATATTTAAACTGTAGCTTATTTGCTACGAGCTTCAATTACGGCCTGAGCGACGTTGTTCGGCGCATCATCATACTTCAGGAACTCCATGGAGTACGAAGCACGGCCTTTAGTCAGAGAACGCAACTGGGTCGCGTAACCAAACATTTCAGACAGCGGAACTTCAGCATGAATCTGAACGCCAGTAGCGTTTGATTCCTGACCTTTCAGCTGGCCACGACGTCTGCTCAAGTCACCGATAACATCACCGGTGTTCTCTTCTGGAGATTCAACTTCAACCTTCATGATTGGTTCAAGCAGTACCGGCTTCGCTTTCTTAAAGCCGTCTTTGAACGCGATAGAAGCTGCCAGTTTAAACGCCAGTTCTGAGGAGTCAACGTCATGGTATGAACCAAAGTGCAGACGAACACCCAGATCTACAACCGGATAACCAGCCAGCGGGCCTGATTTCAGCTGCTCCTGGATACCTTTATCAACAGCAGGGATGTATTCACCAGGAATCACGCCGCCTTTGATATCGTTGACGAACTCGTAACCTTTAGGGTTAACGCCCGGCTCCAGTGGGTACATGTCGATAACAACATGACCGTACTGACCACGACCACCAGACTGCTTGGCGTGTTTACCTTCGATATCGGTAACTTTCGCGCGAATTGCTTCACGGTAAGCAACCTGAGGTTTACCCACGTTCGCTTCAACGTTGAATTCACGCTTCATGCGGTCAACGATGATGTCGAGGTGCAGCTCACCCATACCAGCGATGATGGTCTGGTTAGTTTCTTCATCAGTCCATACGCGGAATGATGGATCCTCTTTCGCCAGACGACCCAGAGCCAGACCCATTTTTTCCTGGTCAGCTTTGGTTTTTGGTTCAACAGCGATCGAGATTACTGGCTCAGGGAACTCCATGCGCTCCAGAATGATCACGTTGTCCGGGTCACACAGGGTGTCACCAGTGGTCACGTCTTTCAGACCGATAGCTGCAGCGATGTCGCCTGCGCGAACTTCTTTAATCTCTTCACGCTTGTTGGCGTGCATCTGTACGATACGGCCCAGACGCTCACGAGCAGATTTAACCGGGTTAAACACGGTATCGCCTGAGTTCACAACGCCAGAGTAGACGCGGAAGAAGGTCAGGTTACCCACGAATGGGTCGGTAGCGATTTTGAACGCCAGAGCAGCAAACGGTTCTTTGTCGTCTGAGTGACGAACAGCCGGAGTGTCTTTACCGTCGTCTAACATACCGTTAATAGCGGTAACGTCAGTCGGTGCTGGCAGGTATTCAACAACCGCATCCAGCATCGCCTGGACACCTTTGTTCTTAAATGCAGAACCACAGGTAACCAGAATGATTTCGCTGTTCAGTACGCGCTTACGCAGAGAAGTTTTGATCTCTTCTTCGGTCAGCTCTTCGCCACCAAAGAATTTCTCCATCAGCTCATCAGAACCTTCAGCTGCGGCTTCAACAAGCTTCGCACGCCATTCTTCAGCCAGTTCCTGCATATCAGCTGGGATCTCTTCGTAAACGAAGGTAACGCCCTGATCGGCATCGTTCCAGTTGATCGCTTTCATTTTCACCAGGTCAACAACACCGGTGAATTTCTCTTCTGCGCCGATGGCCAGCTGCAATGGCACCGGGTTTGCACCCAGACGCGCTTTCATCTGCTCAACAACTTTCAGGAAGTTAGCACCCATGCGGTCCATTTTGTTAACGAACGCAATGCGTGGAACTTTATATTTGTTAGCCTGACGCCATACGGTCTCAGACTGTGGCTGAACGCCACCAACTGCACAGTAAACCATTACTGCGCCATCAAGCACACGCATAGAACGCTCAACTTCAATGGTGAAGTCAACGTGTCCCGGGGTGTCGATGATGTTTACGTGGTGCGGCTCAAACTGCTTAGCCATACCAGACCAGAAACAGGTGGTCGCAGCGGAAGTGATGGTAATACCACGTTCCTGTTCCTGCTCCATCCAGTCCATGGTGGCTGCGCCGTCATGTACTTCACCGATTTTGTGGTTTACACCGGTGTAGAACAGAACACGTTCGGTAGTGGTCGTCTTACCGGCGTCGATGTGTGCGCTGATACCAATGTTACGGTAACGCTCAATGGGTGTTTTACGAGCCATTTGATTCCTCTGATTCTTAGACGTTCTAAGTTAAAAAAGCCCAGCAGGTGAGTCACTGGGACGCCCGCTGGGTTTATAACAACTACAGTGCTGTTACCAGCGGTAGTGAGCGAACGCCTTGTTGGCTTCGGCCATACGGTGAACGTCTTCACGTTTCTTCACTGCAGTGCCTTTGTTTTCTGCAGCATCAGAAAGTTCGTTCGCCAGGCGCAGAGCCATTGATTTATCACCGCGTTTACGAGCAGCTTCAACGATCCAACGCATTGCCAGAGCATTACGACGAACCGGACGGACTTCAACTGGTACCTGATAAGTAGAACCACCAACGCGACGGGATTTAACTTCCACGGTTGGGCGGACATTGTCCAAGGCTACTTCGAATGCTTCCAGCTCGTTTTTACCAGAACGCTGAGCCAGGGTCTCCAGCGCGTGATAAACGATAGTTTCAGCAGTAGATTTTTTACCATCTACCATCAGGATATTGACAAATTTGGCCAGCAATTCTGATCCGAACTTAGGATCTGGCAGGATTTTACGCTGACCAATGACGCGACGACGTGGCATGGAAATACTCCGTTGTTAATTCAGGATTGTCCAAAACTCTACGAGTTTATTATGACATTAAAGATAAAACGTTTGGCCTTACTTAACGGAGAACCATTAAGCCTTTGGCTTCTTCACGCCGTACTTGGAGCGAGCCTGCTTACGGTCTTTAACACCTGAGCAGTCCAGCGCGCCACGAACGGTGTGGTAACGCACACCTGGCAAGTCTTTTACACGACCGCCACGGATCAGGATCACGGAGTGTTCCTGCAGGTTATGACCTTCACCGCCGATGTAGGAGGTAACTTCAAAACCGTTGGTCAAACGAACACGACATACTTTACGCAGTGCGGAGTTCGGTTTTTTAGGGGTAGTAGTGTATACACGAGTACATACACCACGTTTCTGCGGGCAGGCTTCCAGCGCAGGCACGTTGCTCTTTGCAACTTTGCGTACGCGTGGTTTGCGAACCAGCTGGTTAACTGTTGCCATTAAATAGCTCCTGGGATTTAGCTTTGCTTCGTAAACACGTAATAAATCGCCTCGCGGAATCACGAGGCCGCAGAATTTTAGAGCTGGTCTGAAAAAGAGTCAAGAAATAACCAGGATTACCGCACTTACCAGGTCATTTGTTGCGAATGCTTGACCGCCAGGGTAACAAAACCAGTATAGCTTACTGTTGTTACCCTGGTCGAAATTTGAGCAATTAGCCCACGAGCATCCAGATCTTCCTGTAGAACGTACACAGAGATGGGGGCATTTAGCAGCGCTTCAAGGGCGGAACTGCCCTCAAGCGCGGCGATAACCCCATCCTGCAGCAGCAAAACATCATCACCGTCAGCCAGCAGACGTAGCATGGCTGACAGGTCACAGTGGAAAGGCGAGGTCATCAGGGTATGCAGCATGGTTTCCTCTAAAAGGTCATGACCCGGTCATAATCATTCAGCTTGGCACGAAGGGCATCCGGGGCCAGGACTTCAGCCGCCAGCACCCGCACTGCATCAGAAATCATACCGCGCTCTGCCAGTGCTGCTGCGCACAGATAACAACGATCAATGTCATACAGCGGCAACACACCAAATGTTACGATATAGTCACGCGCCAAAATCCGCTGCGGCTGCTGGCCTTGAGTGAGTTGCAGCACACCATCGCTGACAAAAAAAAGTGCAATTTCATCGCTGAGCGCTGACGTGGCTAACACCGCATCCAGCCCTTCACGGCCGGCACTGGAACCATGCGGCCCCTGAGTGAATACAAATGCAATGCGCGCCATCAGAACTGCACCAGACGATCGCAGGTCAACGCGGCTTCAGCTAGCGCCCCTAACCCCGAGAGCTGAAACCCGTCTGCCAGATTGGCGACAGGCAGCCCCAGATTGGTGGCTTCCTGCTGGTCGGTAATGCCACGGCGCAGGGCAGCAGCCACGCAGATATTCAGCGTCACGCCCTGTTTCTGCTGCAATGATTGCCAATGACGGGTGAGGTCGAACTCATCGCTGGCGGGGGCATTGAGCAAGCTGGCATTCAGGACCCCTTCACGGTAGAAGAAAACACTGTCAAGCGTATGTCCCTGTTCCAACAGAGCATTAGCAAACAGCCAGGCACTGCTTGCCTGCTGCGTGCCATAGGCTGGCCCGGTGACCAGCAGGCAGAAACGCATTACTTATCCTGCCCGTGGAAATCGCCATTTTTAAACTGACGGATGTAGAGATAGACAGTGTGCTTGGAGATATTGAGACGATCCGCCACCTGATTGATGGCATCTTTGATATCAAAGATGCCCTTCTCATACATATTGAGTACAATCTGGCGATTTTTGGCATTATTCGATACGTTACGGTCGGCACTGACTTCCTCAATCGTAAACTCCAGCGTCTGCATTACCAGGTCCTCCACCGAGGAGGCAAAGTTCACTGAGGAGGCTACTTCCTGAGTTTCCGGTGGCATAAACGTCGCCATAATCTGCGAGAAAGGCACATCAAGGTTCATGTTGATGCACAGCAGACCAATCACACGCTGATCGCGATTACGAATGGCAATCGTCACCGACTTCATCAGCACACCGCTTTTCGCCCGGGTAAAATAGGCTTTGGAAACGTTACTGTCCGCCCCGGTCATATCATGCAGCATACGCAGGGCAAGATCGGTAATCGGTGAGCCGATTTTACGCCCGGTATGTTCCCCGTTAGCAATGCGTACAGCAGAACACTTCAGATCCTCCAGCGAGTGCAGAACGATCTCACAGTGCGAGCCAATCAGCATCGCGAGGCCATCAACAACGGACTCGTAAGATTTTAAAATTTCGAAATCACCGGGCGTAAAGGGGTGCTGCTCCAGCAGCTCCGAATCCGCAACATCACCGGAGAAAAGTGAATTAGACATCAACGACACCACCCTTTGACAAGAGCCTGTCACACGGCGCCAGGGCAGACTCATTCTTATTAATTGCGCGCGGGTTAGTCTAGCAAATATGGGAAAGGCGTGTCCCGCCCTTTGTCGTTAAATACAACCTGGCGCAAAGAAGAAGTGAAAACAGGGGGTAAAGCAAAAAAAACGCCACCCGAAGGTGGCGATTATCAGACTATTTCTTGGCTTTCGCATCAGCCGCGGCCGGGGCCGCCTGCTCGGCGTTATCATCCGCTTTCGCTGCTGGTTTGATGTCGAGCAGTTCAACATCGAAGACCAGGGTGGAGTTAGCCGGGATGCCCGGAACGCCATTTTTACCGTAAGCCAGATTCGGTGGGATCACCAGCTTGATCTTGCCACCTTTTTTAACGTGCTTCAGACCTTCGGTCCAACCCGGGATAACACCATCCAGACGGAATGACAGTGGCTCACCACGGGTGTAAGAGTTGTCGAACTCAGTACCGTCAATGAGCGTACCTTTGTAGTTCACAACAACGGTGTCGCTGTCTTTTGGCACATCACCCGTCCCTTCTTTCTCTACCTGGTAGAGCAGACCGGTTTCAGTTTTCTTCACGCCTTTTTCTTTCGCGAATTTCGCCGCATAAGCATCACCTTTCGTGGTGTTCTCTTTTGCGTCTTTTTCCATCTTCGCCTGCGCTGCACCTTTCACACGACCTTCGAAAGATTGCAGTGTTTGTTCAATTTCCTGGTCAGAAAGCTTGCTCTTACCGGCAAACGCGTCCTGCACACCCGCGATAAGCTGGTCTTTATCCAGTGCGATACCCAGTTTTTCCTGCTCCTTCAGGGAGTTCTCCATGTAGCGACCCAAAGACGCGCCCAGTGCATAAGCTGACTGCTGGTCGTCATTTTTGAATGCGGCATTTTTTGGCGCCTGCTGCTGTGCAGTCGGCTTAACCGGAACAGCATCAGCAGCCATAACCAGTGGAGCATTCAGTGCAACAGCCATAGTGGTAGCTAACATTGTGACTTTAAACAGTGATTTCATCCATTTCTCCAAAACCGAAGCATCTCACCTCGGAAATCGTTTGCAGACCTGCGGTCTGTAATATAGCCGGGGGCGGGATCACAAAACAATCTCGCCATAAAAACTCGAAGTTAACTTCCGACCGCGTGATTATCCGAAAGTTTCAACACAAGGAATGGTGATTCGTTCGCGCCTTTTCAACCTCTGGCGGCCAATTTACGCCAATACTCTTACTTCTACCTGCATTTTACCGTTAGAATCGGACAATTCGCGAGCCCGGAAGACGGGCCGGTAGTAACAAGAGGAAACAGAATGCAACAATCACTGCTGGAGCAACGGCTGGAGATAATGGAGAGTAAGCTGGCGTTCCAGGAGCACACCATTGAGGAACTTAACCTGACGGTGGTGCAACACGAGCTGGAAATGGCCCGACTGCGTGAACTGATGCGTCTACTGACCGACAAGCTCAAAGCCGCCGCGCCATCGATGCTTGCGGATCCGTCTGAAGAGACTCCTCCACCTCACTATTGACACCCGGTCGAGGCATGCCTCGACCCTACGTTGATTCTTCGCAAGGCTCGGCATGGGTGCTTCGTAGGAGGTGGGCATGTCCGCCCCAATTCTCTCAGACAAAGCAAAAAGGCCACCCGAAGGTGACCTTTTATCGCTGATATTCCTCAGTATGTCGTGCGATAGCCAACGCAGCTACAGCACGAAAGACGACGGAATATTAGTGGCTGCAGCCGCAACCGCCAGTCCCACAACCGCCCTGACCATGGTCGTGATCATGGTCATGGTCATGGTGATGGCCGTCTTCGCCGTGAACGTGGCCATGGGCCAGTTCTTCTTCCGTTGCTTCGCGAATAGCGATAACTTCAACGTTAAAGTTCAGGTTCTGACCTGCCAGCATGTGGTTACCATCAACCACTACGTGCTCATCTTCCACTTCGGTAATTTCTACCGGCACTGGACCCTGGTCGGTTTCTGCCAGGAAGCGCATGCCAACCTGCAGTTCATCAACACCCATGAATACGTCTTTTGGGACGCGTTGTACCAGATTGTCATCGTAGGCACCGTACGCATCGTTTGACTCGATATTCACATCAAACTTATCGCCGACCACATGATCTTCCAGTGCTTTTTCCAGCCCGGAGATCAGGGAACCATGACCGTGCAGGTAGTCCAGCGGTGCACTCACCGGAGACTCATCAACCAACACACCGTCTTCTGTACGTACCTGGTATGCCAGGCTGACCACGAGGTCTTTTGCTACTTTCATGATTACTCCTAACCGTTGAGAGCTTGAGCCCTGATTCATTGACTGCCATTGTCAGCCTTAATGGCTCTAAGTGGCGACGATTGTATCGAATTTCAATGCGGCTGTAAGGAACAACGTAAAAAAAGCTGAATCAGCGCGTTACTCAGGGTGGAAAATACCGATAACTTGCTCATTTTCGCGCACCTGCTCACGAGCCTGTTTATCGGCTTCCCGCATCTGATGGCCGCACTTCACGCACTCCACCACATCAATATTATTTTCCCGCCACAGGGCGAGTGTGTCTTTTGCCTGGCACTTTGGACAAGTCGCACCAGCGATAAAACGTTTACGCATAGTTTTATTCCATAGGAAATTTGGCGTTATCGGCGATGAGCGTTCGATTACGATAGCTAAAAATTAATCCGCCTCATCCCAGCCATCATATTGCCGCTTCTCATGCTGCATTTCGGCCTGGAAGATATCTTCCAGCTCGCGTCTGGCCTCTTTCACTCTTGAAATCTGCTGGCTGTCAGTATGATTCGGCATCAGCTCACGCAACATTCGCATATCCAGACGGCGGAAATGTTGCTGGGCACGGAACGCCTGATGCGGATGCATACCCAGCGTCATCAGAGTCTTACGCCCCAGTTCCAGCGCACTGCTGAACGTTTCACGGGAGAACTGCGTCACCCCCGCCTGCAACAGTTCATGTGCTTCAACACGGCCACGTGCACGCGCCAAGATCTGCAAGTGCGGGAAATGATGCTGACACAGATGAACGATCTCCATCGCATCTTCCGGGCCGTTGCAGGTTATCACGATAGACTGCGCCGTTTCTGCTCCCGCGGCACGTAATAACTCCAGCTCTGTGGCATCACCGTAATACACTTTGTAACCATATTTACGCATCAGGCTGACTGCACTGATATCTCGTTCGAGTACCGTAATGCGCTTTTCATTGGCCATCAACAAACGCGCCACAACCTGACCGAAGCGACCAAAGCCCACTACAATCACCTGAGGCTTATCGTCTTCAACAAACGGTTTTTCCTGGTTGTCATCCACTTCATTAAAGCGACGCTCAAGGATTTTATCCACGCCCTGCATCAACAGCGGAGTGGTCATCATCGACAACGTGACCGTGACCAGCAGCAATGGCATCTGATCGCCACTGAACAGCTTCGCTGACGCTGCCGCAGAGAACAACACGAAAGCAAATTCCCCGCCCTGGCTGAGCACCCCGGCAAACTGCAACCGCTCGGAGCTGCGCAGACCATAGATGCGTGACAGCAGATACAGCACCGCCGTTTTCACCGCCACCAGAGTCACAACACCTATCAGAATCTCAACAATATGGGTATAGAGCACACCGAGGTTTAACGCCATACCAACCGAGATAAAGAACAATCCGAGCAGCAACCCTTTAAAGGGATCGATGGCAATTTCCAGCTCGTGTCGGTACTCACTTTCCGCCAGCAGGATACCGGCAATAAAGGTGCCCAACGCCATGGACAGCCCGAGCGCATCCATAAACAGCGCCGATCCGAGCACCAGTAACAGCGCCGCCGCCGTAAAGACTTCGCGTACACCGGAAGCCGCAATAAAACGAAAAATGGGCCGCAGCAGATAGCGTCCACCCACCAGCATCCCGCCAAAGGCCAGTACTTTCATACCGACCTTCATCCAGTCGGTGTGACCACTGTCGCCGCCTGCCAGCAGCGGTACCAGCGCCAGCGCTGGGATCACTGCCAGATCCTGGAACAGCAACACGGAAAAACCGAGCTGGCCTGACTCATTGCGGTTCATCGCTTTGTCGCGCATGAGCTGCAACGCCATTGCCGTTGAAGACATCGCCAGGCCGATCCCGCCAATAGTGGCCGCCTGCCAGGAGAAATCGGTCAGCCACAACAGCCCGCCCAGCACCAGCGCACTGAGGATCACCTGAGCAGCACCGACACCAAATATCGAACGTCGCAGCTCCCATAGTTTGGAGGGTTTCAACTCCAGCCCGATGATAAACATCAGGAACACCACGCCCAGCTCGGAGAAGTGCAGGATCTCATCGACGTCGCTGATGAAACCCAATCCCCAGGGCCCGATAGCGATCCCCGCCAGCAAATACCCCAGCACCGCGCCGATCCCCAGGCGAGCGGCGATTGGCACTGCAATCACCGCCGCAAACAGATACACCACGCCTGCGGTCAGAAGACTTTGACCTTCCATCTACACTCCTCCGTGTGGCAACGGGTTTGACAACCAGTCACCATAGGCACGGGCATAATTTTTCATCACATCAGCGGACTGGCGCCGCGCCCAGTAAATGATCATGGGCGTCATCCAGTGCATATTGCACATCTGTGCGGTCAATTCGAACGGACGCATAATGTCCGACATCGGGTAGCGGTTCAGCCCTTCCTGATGGTAAGCCGCTTCCGGTTCCCCAGTTGTGATCACGCTGCGCCAGTATTTGCCTTCCAGCACGTTACCGCCCACCCCGCTGGCAAAGCCACGGGACAAGACGCGATCCAGCCACTCTTTCAGCAGCGCCGGGCAGCTGTAAGTGTAAAGAGGATGTTGAAAAACGATGATGTCGTGGTCGCGCAGCAGTTGCTGCTCACGATGAATATCAATAAAAAAATCCGGATAGTGTGCGTACAAATCGTGCACCGTCACATTGTCAAGATGACGGGCCGGCTGCAACAAAACGCGATTAGCAATCGAATCCTGAGACTCCGGATGGGCGTACAACAGCAGGACTTTAGGCGGCTGCGACATCATTCCCCTCCAAATCGTCGTCATGGCGGGATATTTCCGCTACCATGCTCGACGCAACGGAACTATGTGATTCCGAAAACTGATTATGATGGTGTAATTTAACATACTCTGAACTTACGGCGCTTATGATTGTATTCTCCTCGTTACAAATTCGTCGCGGTGTCCGCGTCCTGCTCGACAATGCAACGGCCACGATCAATCCCGGCCAGAAAGTGGGCCTGGTGGGCAAAAATGGCTGCGGCAAATCGACGCTGCTGGCCCTGCTAAAAAACGAGATAAGCGCCGATGCCGGCAGCTTCAGTTACCCGGGTAACTGGTCACTGGCGTGGGTCAATCAGGAGACCCCGGCGCTGGACATTCCGGCCATTGAGTATGTTATCGATGGTGACCGCGAATTTCGTCAGCTTGAATCTGAATTAGCCCATGCGAATGAAATTAACGATGGTCATGCCATCGCCACGCTGCATGGCAAACTGGATGCTGTTCAGGCGTGGACCATTCAGTCACGCGCCGCCAGTCTGCTGGATGGCCTCGGTTTCAGCCAGGAACAATTACAGCGCCCGGTGAGTGATTTCTCTGGCGGCTGGCGTATGCGCCTTAACCTTGCGCAGGCGCTGATCTGCCGCTCAGACCTTCTGCTGCTGGATGAACCGACCAACCACCTTGATCTTGATGCCGTGATCTGGCTGGAACGCTGGCTGAAAAGCTACAGTGGTACGCTGATCCTGATCTCGCACGATCGGGACTTCCTTGACCCGGTGGTCGACAAGATCCTGCACATCGAGCAGCAGTCCATCTTCGAGTACACCGGCAACTACAGCTCGTTCGAAATCCAGCGTGCGACCAAGCTTTCACAACAGCAGTCGATGTTCGAACATCAGCAGCAAAAAGTGGCGCACCTGCAAAGCTTTATCGATCGGTTTAAAGCGAAAGCCAGCAAGGCGAAACAGGCGCAGAGCCGCATCAAAATGCTGGAACGTATGGAGCTTATCGCCCCGGCTCACGTTGATAACCCGTTTACCTTCAGCTTCCGCGAACCTGAAAGCCTGCCGAATCCCCTGTTGAAAATGGAAAAAGTCAGCGCGGGTTATGGCGACAGAAAAATCCTTAACTCGATCAAACTCAACCTGGTGCCCGGCTCACGTATTGGTCTGCTGGGGCGTAACGGTGCGGGTAAATCGACGCTGATTAAGCTGTTGGCCGGTGAACTGGCCCCGCTGGAAGGTGATATCGGCCTGTCGAAAGGCATCAAGCTTGGCTACTTCGCCCAGCATCAGCTGGAGTTTTTACGCGCCGATGAGTCCCCCATTCAGCACCTGGTGCGCCTGGCACCGAAAGTGCTTGAACAACAGCTGCGCGACTATCTTGGCGGCTTTGGCTTCCAGGGCGATAAAGTCACGGAAGAAACACGCCGTTTCTCCGGTGGCGAGAAAGCGCGTCTGGTACTGGCCTTAGTGGTCTGGCAACGTCCGAACCTGCTGCTGCTGGATGAACCGACAAACCATCTTGACCTCGATATGCGTCAGGCGCTGACCGAGGCGCTGATCGATTTCGAAGGCGCACTGGTCGTTGTGTCGCATGACCGCCACCTGCTGCGTTCGACCACCGACGATCTCTACCTGGTGCACGATGGCAAAGTCGAAGCCTTTGAAGGAGACCTGGAAGATTATCAGCAGTGGCTGAGCGATCTGCAACGTCAGACCAGCGCAGAGGCCGCCCCGAAAGCCGACAGCGCCAACAGCGCTCAGGCCCGTAAAGACCAGAAACGCCGCGATGCAGAACTGCGCACCCAGACTCAGCCACTGCGTAAGCAAATTGAGAAACTGGAAAAGCAGATGGAGAAGCACAATGCCCAGTTGGCTGACGCCGAAAATAAACTGTCTGACAGCGCCATTTACGAACAGAGCCGCAAAGCCGATCTGACCGCTGCACTGCAACAGCAGGCAACGGCGAAATCAGCATTGGAAGAGTGTGAAATGGAATGGCTGGAAGCGCAGGAAGAATTAGAGTCGATCATGAACGCCTGATGCAGCAGTCCGGGCGCGGCATGCCACGCCCCTACGACACTGATTTTCCGGGATGGCGTACTCTGGGACAAAACCGGGCGCGGCATGCCACGCCCCTACGACACTGATTTATCGGGATAACGCACTCTGGGACACAACCGGGCGCGGCATGCTATGCCCCTACGACACTAAT
The DNA here is from genome assembly GCF_037479175.1 of Erwinia sp. MYb375. Lineage (NCBI taxonomy): Bacteria > Pseudomonadati > Pseudomonadota > Gammaproteobacteria > Enterobacterales > Erwiniaceae > Erwinia > Erwinia sp. MYb375. The sequence continues at coordinate 44,032 of NZ_JBBGZS010000010.1, forward strand.
TTTCCGGGATGGCGCACTCTGGGACACAACCGGGCGCGGCATGCCATGCCCCTACGACACTGATTTTCCGGGATGGCGCATTCGTAGGGGTCGGGCATGCCCGACCCGCGTCCCGTTACTCCGCCGCCAGACGCTGGCGCAGCGTGGTCAGGTCCTCCACGTTATACAGCTTTCCATCCAGGAAACGGATTTTCAGCTCCCCGCCCTGCTCCTGCTGCCAGCTCTGACCGTCCAGCAGCCGATATTTCCCTTCATCATCTTTTTCCACCCGTAACAGGCCCCGCGCAGAGTTTTTCATGCCGTTGTCCGTTTTAGGCTGTTTGAAGATCTCACGTCCCTCACCGTTCACTTCACCATAGGTCGCTTTCATCGCGAAACCAAAGGTGTCACGCGTGTTGTACTGGTAAGTATAAGACCCGACGCCGAACACCACATTGCTGCTGGCAAAACCTTTGGCCTCCAGACGGCTCAGGATCAGATTGGCGCGCTCAAGGGTAATCGAGTCGCCGTAGATCAGGCCAACATGCGGGTCCAGCACCTTGTAGCCCTTCGCATTAATCGTGCCGCCGAAGATCTCCCACAGCACTTCAACCGATCCTTTCTGCTGTGCACTGCGTGCCGGATCGCGGTCGGCATCGTCGCCGCTGCCGCACAGTATCTCCACCGGGTCACCGCTGTCAGGGCGGAACACCAGACGGCCTTCACGCGCCATGATCTCGGGTTTGAGCTCGCGGCTGTATTCGGTCAACACCTTCCAGTAATCCCAGGTATCGGACACCACCGAAACAAAGCCGGCCGGATAAAGCTCCGTCAGCAGACGACGGAAGGTGGCGATCTCACCCTGCTCTTCCCCCATGCACATCACGCTGTGCTCGGTGGCAGGAATACTCCCGGCAATAAACGTCCCTGCTGCCGGACGGTAGTACTGCTGCGCATAGAGAATAGAAGGCAGACTGTCAGTACCGGTAAAACTTAGCAGGTGGCCCACCCCCGATTGTGCAGCATCATGCAGGCCTGACATGCCGCGGAACGAGAAGTCATGACACTGAAAATCGACATGTGTCATATCGTCACAGGTCCGTTCCGCCCACTGCTGACAGATCTGGCGATAGTGGTGCGCCACGGTAGCATTGGTGGAAGACTTCCACAGCTCTGCCGACATCACGCTCTCAAGGTAGTTAACCAGCCAGAAAAACTCATCAACGGTATTGGTGATGGTCAGCACCGGAATTTTCATTGGAACTTTGCTGCCCTCATCCAGGCTTTTGATCGCCAGCGGCAAATAGCCCAGGCGATGCAGTGCGCGGATATGCTCCACGCTGACGCTATTTTTTCCCAGGTAGCTGTCCATCAGTTGCTGATACTCGCCCACCACCTGCTCTTCCGGCTGGGCAAAGAATTTGTCGTAAAACAAATCGACCATAAACCACTGTAAAAAACCCTGCAGGCCGAAAAACACCAGCGCATCATCCGCCAGCGGTGAGTGGAAATAACGATTTCCACGCGGGGTAAAGTTGGAGTACACGCGGTTCGTTCCCGCCGGGTACTGTTCGCGATGTGTGGTTTTGTAGCCGTCGATAGCCAGAATCGGATTAATTTGCATGGGATGCTCCTTCACTGCGGTAAATGGTGTCGATATCAATCAGTTCTACACGTTCCTGCGCCAGTTCATGTCCCGCCAGTGATGTGGTGGTCCAGATGCGGTCGATACCCTGGCTCAGCAGGTGATCCACTCCTTTGCTGAACAGCCCGTGCGTGACATACAGGCTGACCGAACGCGCACCGGCAGCACGTAACACCGCAGCTGAACCGATAAAGGTGCCCCCTGCATCGCAGAGGTCGTCAGCAATCAGCACATCCCGGTTCATCACATTGCCTTTCAACAGCTCGAATCCGCTCAGTGCACCGCTGGCAATATCACGGTGTTTGCCCAGAATGCCGTATTCCACGGCGTTAACCTGCTGCGCCAACGCATGCACCTTCTTCAACGCGCCCGCATCGGGCGCTACCAGCATCATGCCTTGCGCCAGTTCAGCCCGCAGTGTACGGCTGTGGATCAGAGCGCGATGCTGTGGGATCGCCACCAGACGGTCAACAACGCCTGCGGCCACATCGCTGTGCGGGTCAAGCACCACCACGCGGTCAAAGCACAGCTGATTAAGAAAACCGGCAAACACTTTCAACGCAAAACTGTCACCGTCACGCATGGTGCGGTCCTGGCGGGCATAGGGCAGCCACGGCAGCTCAAGAGTCGTCTGGCGCAGCAGGCAGCGCTGGCGTACCGCATCCAGCACCTGCGCGACCAGCATCAGGTCATCCAGAGTCTGCATCGCACTGGCACGCAGCGTCAGGGTGGTGGCCTGCGGATCAAGCGACGACAGCACACGTCCCCAGACCGCACCGTCAGGAAAACGGCCGCTTTCCAGCATGGCATCCTGACCATCGAGTGTTAATTGCAGTTTCATCATCGCAGACTCCTTTTTACCTATTAATGTCTCAGGGACATTTATATAATTGACCAAGAGACACTAATTAACAAGTAAAAAATAACTTGTGGCGAGAAAAACTAGTTAACACCATGATTTTAAATAAAATAAAACTCATCAAAAAAGGCGGCGTGATTGAATCATTACGCCGGGACTGGTAGTGTGTCCCAGCGACACTTCCTGCAGGAACCCTATGATGTCATCAGAAGAAGAGTATCTGGCGCAGTACGATGCCTCACGCTATGCCGCACCGCTTGTCACCGTCGACAGCGTGCTGTTTACCCTGTGGCAGGAACAGCTGTGCGTGTTACTGGTACAACGTGCTAATCATCCGCAACGCGGATGGTGGGGGCTACCGGGAGGGTTTATTGATATGCAACAGGATGAATCCACGCGAGCCACGGCGCTGCGTAAACTGCGTGAGAAAACCACGGTCAATCCTCCGTGGCTGGAACAACTAGCCACCTGGTCAGGGCCAGATCGTGATCCCCGCGGCTGGAGCCTGACCACCGCCTGGTATGCGCTGATCGCCGCGGAAAACTGCCGCGCAGAAAGTGAGGACGTGAGCGATGTGCAGTGGCAACCGCTGGCCGGGCTGGCACAGCGCAGCGATATCGCCTTTGACCACCAGCTGATTATTGCCGAAGCCCTGCAACGGCTGCGGCAAAAAACGCTCTACTCCCTGCTGCCCGTCTACTGCCTGCCTGCCGCCTTTACCCTCACCCAGCTGCAGGACGTGACCGAAACGATCCTCGACCGCCCGGTGCAGCGTAAAAGCCTGATCCGTCGTTTTGACGCCTCAGCGATGTTTGAGGAAACCGGGGAAAGCGTGGCAACAGGCGCACGCAAGGCCAAACTGTATCGCCTTAAGCCGGGTGCGGATGTTCATACCTTCTCCCGCAACCTGATGATCGACAATTAAAACGGGCTGTACCGGGCTGCGATTGTGTTACTGAGTCTCCTCGCGCCTTGTCTCGCTCCGTACAATCCGTTTTGTTAAAAGGGCTTGTCCCCTAATATCGTTGCTCTGTGCATGATGCGCCGTGCCGGTAAATAATCCGCATTGGCATAGTGCTGGGTCACGCGGTTATCCCAGATGGCCACATCACCCACCTGCCAGCGCCAGCGCACCTGGAAGTCAGGTTTGGTGACATGAGCAAACAGGAAGTGCAGCAGCGCATCACTCTCCTTCTCTGTCAGACCGACAATACGCGTGGTAAAGCCTTCATTAACAAATAACGCCTTTTTACCGCTGACCGGATGAGTGCGGATCACTGGATGTAACACGGGCGGATTCTTCGCCACCGCCTGCTGCCAGCGCTGATGTTCTTCCTCACTGCCGCGATATTTGTATTCCTGGAAGGCTTTGCGGAAATCATGCTCGGCCTGTAACCCGCCCAGCAGCACCTTTAACGGTTCAGACAGCGCGTTATACGCTACAATACCACTGGTCCACAGCGTATCCCCTCCGGTTTCGGGTAACTGCTTCGCCGCGAGGATCGCCCCGGCTGGAGGGGTTTCAATAAACGTCACATCGGTATGCCAGTTATCGTTATCCGGCGGGTTATCGTCATGGGTATCCAGCACGATAATCTCCTCCACATCCGGCGCATGCGGATAAACCGGGTGAATATGCAGGTCGCCAAACCGTGCCGCCAGCTGACGATGCTGCTGCGGGGTTAATGGCTGGTCACGCAGGAACAGAACCTGATGGCGGATCAGTGCATGATAAAGCTGCTCAAACTGGGCATCACTTAACGGGCGGGTCAAATCGACATCGCTGACCTGAGCACCAATATAAGGGCCAAGCGCCTTAATTTTAATACGTTCGTTCATTGTTGTACTCCATGCCAGGGGGTAAGGCGGCGCTGCAAGGCGCGTAGCCCCAGCTCCAGCGCAAAAGCTATCAGGGCGATCACCGAGATACCGGCCAGCACCACATCGGTGGCGAGAAACTCGCCAGCTGACTGCACCATAAAGCCCAGTCCGCGGGTGGCGGCGATCAGTTCAGCGGCCACCAGCGTCGACCAGCCGACGCCAAGACCAATACGAATACCTGTCAGGATCTCCGGCAGCGCGCCGGGTAGCACCACATACCACAGCACCTGCCAGCGGCTGGCACCGAGTGAGCGGGCGGCACGCAGACGGACCTGCTGAGCACTTTTTACCCCGGCCACCGCCGACATCGCTATCGGCGCAAAAATCGCCAGGTAGATCAGTAAAATTTTTGAGGTTTCGCCAATACCAAACCAGATCACCATCAGTGGCAAATAAGCCAGCGGCGGCACCGGACGGTACAGTTCAATCAGCGGGTCGAGAATGCCGCGCACGGTGTTATTCAGCCCCATAAAAATGCCCACCGGAACGCCAATCAACGTCGCGGCCACCAGCGCAATCACAATGCGCGTCAGGCTCGCACCCAAATGCTGCCACAGTGTGGCATCCATAAACCCGGCAGGGCTGGCGATGGTCAATAACTGGTGTAAGACCTTCTGCGGCGGCGGCAGAAACAGCGGTTCAATCAGCTGTAAGGCGGTAACCCCCCACCACACTGCAAGCAGCACCAGAAGTGTACCGACGCTGAGTGTCAGCTGACGCGACAGCGGCCAGCGCCATTTCACACGGCGCACCGTGCTTTTTTCGTTAATCAGGGAGCTCATGCAAATACCTCTCGCTGCTGAAACACCCGGCCGAGTACATATTCACGCCGTTCAATAAAGGCAGGATCGGATTTAATCGCGCGGCAGGCTTCCCCCGTCGCATAGCGGCGCCCAAAGTCGAGTGACAGGCGTTCGACAATACGGCCCGGCCCCGGAGACAGCAGGATCAGTTCGCTGGCGAGGAACACGGCTTCTTCAATATCGTGCGTAATCAACAGGATCTGTTTGCCACTGTCGCGCCATAATTTCAGCAGCAGCTCCTGCATCTGTTCGCGGGTAAACGCGTCAAGCGCGCCGAAGGGTTCATCCAGCAGCAGCAGACGCGGGTCAGCCGCCAGTGCGCGGGCAATGCCAACGCGCTGGCGCATACCGCCCGAAAGCTGCCAGATAAAGCGTTTTTCAGCACCCTCCAGCCCGACTTTTTTCAGCATCTGGCGTGCGATTGCCCGGCGGGCATTTTTTTCCACTCCTGCCAGCTGCAGCCCGAATGCGACGTTATCCAGTACATTGCGCCACGGCAGCAAGCCTTCATGCTGAAACACTACGCCCCGGTCGGCGCCCGGCCCGCTCACCGGCTGGCCGTCCAGCGTAATGCTGCCACCGTCTGCCGGAATAAATCCGGCAATCAGGTTCAGCAGCGTCGTCTTACCACAGCCCGATGGGCCCAGAACCACCACCAGCTCTCCATTGCCGATCGACAGGTTGATATCCTGTAATGCCAGTTGTCCTGCATAGCTGGCGCGAAGATGAGAGACTGACAGCATGGTTCTGGCTCCTGTTATTGTGCGAGGGGTTTCACAAAGCGGTCGGTGACATAGCTGCTGTAATCCGTTGCGATGTCCGGCACTTTGCCCTGCTCTTTCAGGAACTGGGCCGTATCCACAATCGCCTTGTTAACCGGGCCGTTAAGCTGCTCCACCTGCTGTTTCGCTGTCAGATAGGTATTTCCTTCCACCAGAACCGGAACGTCGGCATTCGGCACACCGCTGAAGCGCGACAGCTTGGTCAGGTTGTCTTCCTGCTTCAGCCACTGCTGCGGGTTATCAAGATAGGCTTTCTGCGCGTCCAGTGCGCTGCGGGCAAAGGCAGTCACCACTTCCGGATGCTGCTGGGCAAAGTCTTTACGCACTACCCACACATCCAGCGTTGGCGACCCCCATTTCCCGACTTGGGCGGAATCGGTCAGCACCTTGCCGTCTTTTTCCAGCTGATTCACCGCCGGTGCCCAGACGTAAGCACCATCGATGTCACCACGCTGCCAGGCTGCAAGAATGGCCGGGGGTTGCAGGTTAATAATCTGTACCTGGCCCGGCTTAATGTCCCAGTGCTTCAGCGACGCCAGCAGGCTGTAATGCGTGGTCGAAATAAAGGGCACGGCGATGCGCTTGCCAATCAGATCTTTAGGGCTTTTGATGTCCTTTTTCACCACCAGCGCTTCAGAGTTGCCCAGCTGGGAAGCCAGCAGGAACACTTCGATAGGCAGTTTTTGACTGGCGGCGACCGCCAGTGGGCTGGAACCGATATTGCCGATCTGTACGTCGCCGGAAGCCAGTGCGCGGATCACGCTGGAGCCGCTGTCGAATTTACGCCAGTCGACTTTCGCCCCGCTCTCTTTGGCAAAGGTGCCGTCAGCCTGAGCGACTTTTGCCGGTTCTGCTGATGTCTGATACGCGATGGTGACATCGACTGCCTGAACGCTGAGTGCTGTCAGTGACAATGCCGCTGCCAGAATTGAAAGTGTGAATTTACCCGCCATAGCCCGCTCCAGAGATTATTGTTATTGGTGAACACCTCCTTTGTAACCGGGCGCTACTATCGTAATAAAGTAATTAAAAATTCTTTTTTATATCAAAATTTGCTTAGGAAGAATTGTGAATTGATTTGCCAAAAAATGGTAAAAGCCTTAGTTAAGCGTATTTTCAGAATAAACTGGGTTTACACGTCGCGCATTTCCCCTGCACCACAGTATTTTTATAGACCGAATTTCCTGATACCTTAGCCCGCTTGATGATTCCCCCACTTTTGCACAAGGATACAAAATATGACGGAACATCCACTCAACGCAGAACTGACTGAAACATCCCTCACCAGGACACCCTTAACAGACGCCGAACAACAGCAGGTTACCGAGCTGATGGCGCAGATCGATATTAACGATCCGCTGATGGCGATTGCGTATGGGGCTAATACCATGAACAGCATTTCGCGCTTTTCCGAAATGTTAATGAGCGAAGTGCGGGCGAAAGATGCCGGTGAGATCGGCCAGCAGATCACCGATCTGCTGATGAAGGTAAAAAGCATCGACCCCGGCGTGCTGGGGCAAAAGAAAAGCTGGCTGGCCTCTGTCCCGGTACTGGGCAAACTGTTCAACAGTATGGAGCGCACGCTGCTGGAGTATCAGACGCTGACCCAGCAGGTCGATACTCTGACCGAAAAGTTACAGCAGGCTCAGCTCGCCCTGCTGCGTAATATCGCCACCCTTGAACAGCTGTTCCAGCGTAACCGCGAGTTCTTCCAGCAGATCAGCCTGCATATCATTGCGGGCAAGCAGAAGTTGCAACAGATCGAAGCAGGGATACTGGCTGACGCACAGAGTACGGCACAAAACAGCTGTGATGCGATGGATGCACAGCGCGTGCGTGACCTGCTGGAAGCAGTACAGCGCTTTGAGCGCCGCCTGCACGACCTGCTGCTGTCGCGAACCATTGCTATCCAGACCGCGCCGCAAGTTCGTCTGATGCAAAGCAACAGCCAGTCGCTGGCAGAGAAAATCCAGAGCAGCATTCTTTCGACCATTCCGATTTGGAAAAGTCAGATGGTGCTGGCTATCTCCCTGCATTCTCAGCGCCAGGCGGCTGCCCTGCAAAAAGAGGTGGCCGATACCACCAATCAGATGCTGAAACGCAACGCCGAGCTGTTGCAGAGCGGCAGTGTGGAAACTGCCACGCAGGTTGAGCGCTCAGTAGTGGATATCGAAACGCTGCGTGACGTGCAGTCGCGTCTGCTGACCACTCTGGAAGATACGCTGACCATTGCCTCTGATGCACGCACCCGCCGTCTGGAAGTTGAGCAGGAGCTGGTCGGGATGGAAACAGAGATGAAGCAACGCCTGGCGGTCATCAATAGCGGAAAAACTCCCGACATGAAGGTCGTTTAACTGATGAATATGGCTGAATTTAACCGCGTTTTTGCGCCAGATAATGAGATTAACGCGGGGGATAACAGGTTAAGCAGTTTCTATAAAAATTCCAAAGTGGTGAAACTCTTCTTTCACTTTGTGGTGCTGGCGGTTTCTGTCTGGTTCATCGACTTTACCCGTAACAATGACTGGTCTGCCGAGTATGTCAGACAACTGGCTGCCGACCCGAAGCTGGAAGGTGGCACGATCTTTATGGTATGGCCCAGCGCCGGAATGTTGCTGCATCTGTATATGTACCGCCGCCGCTGCTTTTACTGGAGCCTGCCCACTGGCATTCTATGGCTGTCGTATGGTGACCTTATTGCCGCCCCCTACTGGATGGCTGTCTTAGGTTATTTTCTGGCTGTTTTTATGCGCTTCAAATCATTCACTACCTTGCTGATTAGTTTGCTGATGCTGGGTGGAATGGTGTACTTCGTGACCTATATCGACGTCTGGCACGCGAACTTTTTCTACCTGCTGGCTGCCATTCTGTTCCTGGCTATCTGGATTGAAAAGAAGTCGGCCCGCACTGCGTTGAAGCAAAGCAGTAAAGCGATTCCTTCACGGCTTAATATGTTTAGCCGCGATCCTGACGAAGCGGAAGAGGTGGAAACAGACGACACAACGCCTCGTTTTCCCCCCAGACCACAGGCAGATGAGTCAGTGTGGGCACCGGGAGAGAAAGAAGCGCAGGAGTATGAGGAGCAAGCCCCGGAGCCACCTGCGCCGGAGGAAAAACCGGTCCTGACGACCGCTCAGCGTCCTTTCGCCGTGTACTGGCTCGAACTGCACAAACTGAAACAACACCCCGCGCTGCCTGCGTTATTGCAAAGTGAGCTGGACGGTGTGATGGGCTACGCTGAACGTATTCTCGATTGTATGCAGGACGATCCTAACGACGTCCAACCCGGCAGTGCCTTTCTGGATCGTTACCTGACGCAGGTCACAACGGTAGTGAAACGCGGCCTGTTACTCTCCGGCCAACTCAGCACACACGGCAAAACGCAGGAAGTGGAACAGCAGTGTTTGAATGCGTTACAAGCACTGAACTCCGCCTTTGCCCAGCAGCATTTGCGCCTGCTGGAAAACGATACACTGGCGTTCGAGACCGACCTCACCGTGCTGAACAGCCTGCTGAAAACCGATGGGTTTAAGCAGTAACCGGGCCGGGTATGCCCGGCCCCTACGGGAAATGGGGAATACCGCAGGTCCGAAGCAAATACCCTAGGGCGAGGCACGCCGCGCCCGCGGTTTTAATGCCAGATCAGCAATACGCACGCCGCTGTTAACAACCCCATAAAGACATTGAAAAGGGTCCAGGCCCGGCGGCTACGCAGAATGCGGCCTATCAGCGTGCCGAAACCTAACCAAATCACCCCGGAAACCAGATTGACCAGCGCCATGCCAATGCTGATGGCGATCACCGAGTTTTTGTAGGCTTCACCAGCCAGACTGAAGCTGGCCACGGCACCCAGCGCCATTAGCCAGGCTTTCGGGTTAATCAGTTGCAACAGACCGCCCTGCCAGAACGGCATCGGCGCTGCCGGTGCGTTACCCGTTTCCAGTTTTTCGTATTCCGCGCTGCCGATTTTCCACGCCAGCCAGAGCAGGTAGGCACTGCCCGCTATTTTCAGGAACAGATGGAGGGAAGGATAAAGCAGAATCAAACCACCCACGCCAAAGGCCACCATCAGCAGCATCACCTGCATCCCGATCATAATGCCGATCAGTAACATCAGAGAGCGCAGAAAACCAAAGTTAGCACCTGAGGCGGTGAGTAACATATTATTAGGGCCTGGCGTAATCGCCGCGACCCACAGAAAGCCCAACATTGATAAAAACAGACTCAGTTCCATAGAACGGGTGCTCCCCACCCCTCTGAAAAATTAACAACCTGACGAAGCTAACAGCGTGCTATGGATCCTACAAGCTCTTACCCGATAAATTTTAGCCCCCTGACGGATAACGCTTTTCGTCCACTAACGGGCACCAGCAATCCGCATCTGCAAACCATTCTGCCGCGCCTGATCCGTCGCCGCATTACCCTGCAACCGCACTGGCAGCGCCTGACGTTGCCGGATAGTGACTTTGTCGATCTGGCATGGAGTGAAGATCCGGCGGCCGCACGCCACAAACCCCGAGTGGTCCTGTTCCACGGGCTGGAGGGCAGTTTTCACAGCCCTTATGCGCACGGCCTGCTTCAGGCGTGGAAAGATCGCGGCTGGCTTGGCGTAGTGATGCATTTTCGCGGTTGCAGTGGTGTGCCGAACAGGCTCAACCGCATCTATCACTCCGGTGAGACGGAAGACGCCAGCTACTTTTTGCAGTGGCTGCGCGATGAATGGGGCCAGGTTCCTACCGCGGCGGTGGGGATTTCGCTGGGCGGAAATATGCTGGCCTGCCTGATGGGCAAGCAGGGTGAGAACTGCCTGCTGGATGCCGGTGTAGTGGTTTCCGCCCCGCTGATGCTGGAACCCTGTAGTCTGCGGCTGGAGCAGGGATTTTCACGCGTCTATCAACGTTACTTGCTGGGATTGCTGAAGCAGAATGCCGAACGCAAACTCCGCGCGTGGCCGGGAACACTCCCCATCGACCTGGCTCAGCTTAAATCGCTGCGCCTGCTACGCGACTTTGACGATGCGATTACCGCACGCGCGCACGGTTTTGCTGATGCCAGCGACTACTATCATCGTTGCAGCGCCATGCCGTTGCTCCCCGGCGTGCGTAAACCGTTACTGGTTATCCACGCGAAAGATGACCCTTTTATGACCCCTGAGGTCATCCCTGATCCGGCATTACTGCCCGCCTGCGTTGAGTATCAGCTGACGCAACACGGCGGGCACGTCGGTTTCGTCGGCGGCACGCTGCGTAAACCTGCGATGTGGCTGGAACAGCGCATCCCTCAGTGGCTTAACACCTGGCTGGAGAAGTGATGATTATCCCCTGGAAAGACCTGGATACCGAGACGCTCGACAATTTGATTGAATCCTTCGTGCTGCGTGAAGGCACCGACTATGGCGAGCAGGAGCGCTCGCTAAAACAGAAAGTCGACGATGTCCGTCGCCAGCTCAACAGCGGCGAGGTGGTGCTGGTGTGGTCGGAATTGCATGAATCCGTCAACATCATGCCGCGCGGCCAGTTTCGTGAATAAGTATACGTGAAGCCATAATGACTTGGACGGGTAAAACGTGTTACCTATGATCCGTCCGACCTATTGAAGGGAGTTGCACGTCATGTCAGCCAAACATCCGGTTATCGCCGTCACCGGTTCCAGCGGGGCGGGAACCACCACCACCAGCCTAGCGTTCAGGAAGATTTTTCAGCAGCTTAATCTGCGGGCAGCCGAGGTCGAAGGGGACAGTTTCCACCGTTTTACCCGCCCGGAAATGGATATGGCGATCCGCAAAGCGCGCGATATGGGAAAGCACGTCAGCTATTTTGGCCCTGAAGCCAATGATTTCGGCCTGCTGGAACAGACGTTCAGCGAGTATGGCCGAAACGGCACCGGACAATCACGCAAGTATCTGCACACCTATGATGAAGCGGTACCGTGGAATCAGGTACCGGGCACTTTTACGCCCTGGCAGCCATTGCCGGAACCGACTGACGTCCTGTTTTATGAAGGACTGCACGGCGGTGTCATGACGCCACAACACAATGTAGCAGACCAGGTGGACCTGCTGGTGGGCGTGGTGCCGATCGTTAACCTGGAGTGGATTCAGAAACTGGTACGCGATACCGGTGAACGCGGTCACTCACGTGAAGCGGTCATGGACTCGGTGGTGCGTTCCATGGAGGACTACATTAATTTTATTACGCCACAGTTCTCCCGAACCCATATTAACTTCCAGCGCGTACCCACGGTGGATACCTCTAACCCCTTTGCGGCACGCGGCATCCCCTCTCTGGATGAAAGCTTTGTCGTCATCCACTTCCAGGGGCTGGAAGATATCGACTTTCCCTATCTTCTCTCCATGTTGCAGGGTTCGTTTATCTCCCATATCAAAACCCTGGTGGTGCCAGGTGGGAAAATGGGGCTGGCGATGGAGTTGATTATGGGACCACTGGTCAAACGCCTGATCGAAGGCAAAAAAATCGGCTGACCTCTTATCTGACAGGGTGACGGTGCCTGGGATGCCACTTCAAACTGTCACCCGGTCCATCCGATCAGGCGAGGTCGATCACCTCATAACTGTGACTAATTTTCACCGCGCTCCCCAGCATAATCGCCACCGAGCAGTATTTCTCCGCAGAGAGGTCGACCGCACGTGAAACCGCTTTATCACTTAACGCTTTGCCGCTGACAATAAAGTGCAGGTTAATATGGGTGAAAATACGTGGCGCCTCTTCACGACGTTCCGACGTCAATTTGACTTCACAGTCGGCGACATCATGGCGGCCTTTCTGCAGAATCGACACGACATCAATCGCACTACATCCCCCGGCAGCCATCAGCACCATTTCCATCGGGCTGGGTGCTTTATCCCCTGCATTGCCATCCATTAAAATCTGATGGCCGGATGAGGATTCTCCCAAAAACGTCATCCCTTCAACCCACTTAACTCGTGCTTGCATCACAAAATCCTCTCATTGTTTCAGTTAACGCAGAGTACGCTGCACTAACAAAAACGGCAACGCTGCCTTTTTCGAACTATGCTGAAGCGAGACAACAGAAGACAGTCTTGTAAAGCTGTGCTACAAACGAAGCTGCAATATTTTACTGGCATAACCATGCACGGTAAAAAACGGGACGACAGCACGAGCCATGCTCTTAACAGAGGCCCGTATAACTTCCCTATGGGAACGCTTGAATATTTCAACGCCTGGCAGGGATACATCCCCTGATACCCAACAATATTTCGCGCTTCAGGCCTGCGGCAACGCATCTGCAGCATGCCGAATACAGGGTATATTTAGGCACGATTACAACAGAGGATAACAGCGAATGGTTCTCGGCAAACCGCAAACAGACCCTACACTCGAATGGTTCCTGTCACATTGCCATATTCACAAATATCCATCCAAAAGCACTCTGATTCATCAGGGTGAGAAGGCGGAAACCCTCTATTACATCGTTAAAGGATCAGTAGCGGTGTTAATCAAGGATGAAGAAGGCAAAGAGATGATCCTCTCCTACCTCAATCAGGGCGACTTCATTGGCGAACTGGGTCTGTTTGAAGAAGGTCAGGAGCGTAGTGCATGGGTACGTGCGAAAACAGCCTGTGAAGTGGCTGAAATTTCCTACAAAAAATTCCGTCAGTTGATTCAGGTGAATCCTGACATTCTGATGCGCCTGTCTTCACAGATGGCGAGTCGCCTGCAAGTAACATCAGAGAAAGTGGGTAATTTAGCTTTCCTTGATGTGACCGGACGCATTGCCCAAACGTTGCTGAATCTGGCGAAACAACCGGACGCCATGACGCACCCGGATGGGATGCAGATCAAAATCACCCGTCAGGAGATCGGCCAGATCGTCGGCTGCTCACGCGAAACGGTGGGTCGTATTCTGAAAATGCTGGAAGATCAAAACCTGATCTCCGCACATGGTAAAACCATTGTTGTTTACGGAACACGTTAACCGGCTCTGAACCCACGGCGCGACGCCCAGTCGCGCCGTTTTTATTTGGTGTGGCTCATGTGGCGGAGAATTATCTATCACCCCGAAGTTAACTACGCACTCAGGCAAACGCTGGTGCTGTGTTTACCCGTGGCGATTGGCTGGATGCTGGGCAACCTGCAAAATGGCCTGCTGTTCTCATTAGTCCCCGCCTGTTGTAACAATGCCGGCCTTGATACCCCGCACAAACGCTTCTTTAAACGCCTGCTCGTGGGCGGTTGCCTGTTTGCCTTCAGTAGCTTTTTGATTCAGTACGCCGGGGCCGAAGCGGTGCCACTGCCCGTGATCCTGCTGGTCATGGCATTGCTACTTGGCGTCACCGGTGAAATCAGCCCGCTGCATGGCCGCCTGCTTCCGGCATCACTGATTGCCGCCATTTTCACCCTCAGTCTGGCCGGACGTATGCCCATGTGGCAGCCGCCGCTATTGTTCATTCTCGGTACCGTCTGGTACGGCGCGTTTAACTGGTTCTGGTTCTGGCTGTGGAAAGAGCAGCCGATGCGCGAAACCCTCAGTCTGCTCTATCATGAGCTGGCTGATTACTGCGAAGCGAAATACAGCCTGTTAACCCGGCTGACCGATCCGCAAACCGCCCTGCCACCGCTGCTGGTCCGCCAACAGAAAGCCGTCGATCTGATTAACACGTGTTACCAGCAGATGCATATGCTGGCCGCCAATCGCGACCATTATCAGCGACTGACGCGCGCATTTCAGGTTGCCCTTGATCTACAAGAGCATATTGCTGTCAGTCTGCACCAACCGGAGGAAGTACAAAAGCTGGTAGAGCAGAGCCACGCCGAGGCGGTGATCCGCTGGAATGCACAAACTATTGCTACGCGCCTGCGGGTACTGGCTGACGATATTCTCTATCACCGCTTCCCTGAACGTTTCACGATGGAAAAACCGCTTCAGGCACTGGAAAAAATATCCCGACAGCACCCCGATAACCCGGTAGGCAACTTCTGCTACTACCACTTCAGCCGCATCGCCCGCGTGCTACGCACCCAGCACCCGTTGTACCGTCGCGACCTGATGGCGGACCGCCAGCGCCGCCTGCCGCTGTTTCCTGCGTTGAAGAGTTATCTGTCGCTGAAATCCTCGGCCCTGCGTACCGCCGCACGCTATGCAGTCATGCTGACCTTCGCCAGCTCACTGGCCCTGTTCTTCAATCTGCCGAAACCTTACTGGATCCTGATGACGGTGATGTTTGTCAGCCTCAACGGTTACAGCGCCACCCGAGTGCGTATCCAGAACAGGGCGCTGGGAACGCTGGCAGGACTGGCCATAGCTGCTGCCACGCTGGGTTTACATGTCCCGGAATCCTGGGTGCTGCTGGTGATGCTGGTGATTACCCTGGTGAGCTATCTGTTTATCCGCAAGTTTTACGGCTGGGCAACCGTAGGATTCACGGTCACCGCGGTTTATACATTGCAACTGCTGTCACTGAACGGGGCGCAATTCCTGCTACCTCGCTTAATGGACACGCTAATGGGCTGTCTGATTGCCTTTGGCGGCATGATTTGGCTGTGGCCACAGTGGCAGAGTGGGTTAATGCGCCAAAATGCGCACGATGCACTGGAGACCTATCAGGAGGCATTGCAGATGCTGCTGGGGAGTGAGCAGGATGCGGAGAAACTGGCATACCAGCGTATGCGGGTGAATCAGGCGCACAACGCGCTGTTTAACTCACTGCATCAGGCGATGCAGGAACCGGGCTTTAATTCACGCTATCTCGCCGATATGCAGTTGTGGGTCACGCACAGCCAGTTTATTGTTGAGCATATCAACGCCATGACCATTCTGGCGCGAGAACACACCATGCTGACACCCACGCTGGCAGAGCGCTATCTGCAATCCTGCGAAATTGCCCTGCAACGCTGTCAGCAGCGTCTGGAGTATGACGGACCGGATTCAGGCAGCAATGTACTGGATGCCCCCGAGGACTTCCATCAGGGGCCGGTGACCATTATGGAGCGACACGTGAAGCGTATCCTTGGCCACCTCAGCGTAATGCACACCATTTCGTCACTGACCTGGAGCCAGCGCCCACATCATGGCCGCTGGCTGTCACGCCGATTGCGCAAATCGAAAACGTAGCGGTATCGGGACAGGCATGCCTGACCCCTACGAATTAGCGCCATGCCGACGTTGGCCCGGGATATGCCTGACATCGTCGAAACAACGTAGGGGCGGGGCATGCCCCCCCCCCCGCAATCAGCCCAGGACTTTCTCCACTGCCGTGGCAAACCGCGCCATACCTTCGGCAATATCGGTCGGTTCAATGACCAGCGAAGGCGCAAAACGCATTACGTCAGTTCCGGCAACCAACACCATCACACCGGCTTCTGCCGCCGCATTAAGAATATCGCGCGCACGACCGGCGTGCTGTGATTTCAGCTCCGCGCCAATCAGCAGGCCTTTGCCACGGATATCGCTGAACAGGTCGAAACGGGCATCCAGCGCCTGAAGCGCATCAACAAATAGCTGACGGCGCTCTTCCACACCGTCCAGCACCTCTGGCGTATTGATGATATCCAGTGCTGCTTCAGCGACCGCGCAGGCCAGCGGATTACCGCCATAGGTGGTGCCGTGCACGCCAGGCGCCATGACCGATGCAATATCGTTAGTCGTTAACATGGCACTGACCGGGAATCCCCCCCCCAGCGCTTTGGCGGTGGTAAGAATATCCGGCTGCACGCCGTAATGCTCATACGCAAACAGTTTACCGCTGCGGCCCATGCCGCTTTGTACTTCATCCAGAACCAGCAGCGCATTATGTTCATCACAGAGCTGGCGCAGCCCCTGCATAAACTCTGGCGTCGCGGGCATCACGCCCCCTTCTCCCTGAATCGGCTCAACCACAATGGCGCAGGTATGATCGTCAATCACCGCTTTTACTGCGGCCAGGTCGTTAAACGGGACGTGGACGATATCGGCAGGTTTTGGCCCGAAGCCATCGGAATACTTCGGCTGGCCGCCAACGGACACCGTAAACAGCGTGCGACCGTGGAAGGCGTTATGGAAGGCAATGATTTTACTTTTGAACGGACTGTGACGTTTGGTGGCGAAGTAACGCGCCAGCTTAAACGCCGCTTCGTTTGCTTCAGCACCGGAGTTAGCAAAGAACACTCGCTCGGCAAAGGTCGCGTTGATCAGTTTGGTCGCCAGACGCAGGGCAGGTTCGTTAGTAAAGACGTTGCTGGTGTGCCACAGGGTTTCGCCCTGAGTTTTTAATGCCTCTACCAGCGCCGGATGGCAATGCCCAAGCGCGGTGACCGCAATGCCGCCAGAGAAATCAATGTACTCTTTACCCTGCTGATCCCAAACGCGGCTGCCTTTCCCTTTCACCGGCACAAACTGTGCTGGTGCATAAACAGGCAAAATCACCTCATCGAACGTTGCACGTGTTACCGCTAATTTTTCCGCCGCCATTCACTACCTCACCATTTAGTCTTTTCAGGGATGTGAAAATATAGTCATAAAATATGCATAAAAAGTCACTAAAAGGCAAACGTTAATCAGCGTTTGAGGAAATTATCCAGCAGTTGATGCCCCTGCTCGCTGAGGATGCTTTCCGGATGAAACTGCACCCCTTCCAGCGATAACGTGCGGTGGCGGAAGCCCATGATCTCATCAGGCTGACCATTCTCATCCACGGTCCAGGCGGTCACTTCAAACTCAGCAGGCAGACTGCCGCTTTCAACAATCAATGAATGATAGCGGGTCACCGTGAGGGGATGATTCAGCCCTTCAAACACGCCGCCATCACGATGTTCAATCGCTGATGTTTTGCCGTGCATAACCTTGCGTGCGCGCACTACGCGGGCGCCAAAGGCCTGTGCGATCGCCTGGTGTCCCAGACAAACGCCAAGGATAGGCAACTTTCCAGAAAAGTAACGGATAGCCTCAAGAGAGATCCCGGCTTCATTCGGTGTACAGGGGCCCGGAGAGATTACCAGATGTCCCGGCGCCAGCGCGTCAATCTCAGCCAGCGTAATCTCATCATTGCGGTACACGCATACCTCGGCGCCCAGCTCAGAAAAATACTGGTAGAGGTTCCAGGTGAAGGAGTCGTAGTTGTCGATCAGAAGCAGCATGGTGGGCTCGATACAGCAGGGCCGCCACCAGGCGGCCCTGACAGAATGCCATCAGGAAATTATGGCAACACTTTAGCAGACAGGATCACCACCGGGGTCACCGGAACATTCTGGTAAGGACCAAAGGTTTTCGTCTGCACCTGGGCGATCTTATCGGCCACGTCCATTCCCTTCACCACTTTACCGAAGACGGCATAGCCGAAATCACGCTGACCATGATCGAGGAAGGCATTGTCTGCCACGTTGATAAAGAACTGGCTGGTTGCACTGTCCTTCTCAGCCGTACGCGCCATTGAAATGGTGCCACGTTTATTGAGCAGGCCGTTATCTGCCTCATTTTTGATCGGCGGTTTAGGCTGCTTCTGCTGCATGTCAGCGGTGAATCCCCCGCCCTGCAGCATAAAGCCCGGGATCACGCGGTGAAAAATGGTGTTGTTATAAAAACCATTGTTGACGTAATCCACAAAATTAGTCACCGATACCGGTGCTTTCTGGTTGTTCAGTTCCAGTTCAATAGTACCGGCGGAAGTGGTCAGCAGCACATGCGTGTCCCCCTTCGCGGCAATAGCGGAGGCAGAGATCGTCGACAGGGCGAGCACGGTCGCCACTGCGGTCAAAGTACGTTTCAACATGAAAGATTCCTTACTGAGTGCAACAAACCATAAAAACAACGCTGATTGTAAAGAGGCGCTTACCAACGCGCCAGCGTTTTACCTTTATTTACGCTGTAAACATCCTGAAGCAATCGGGCTAAGAGAAGTCCGAATGGTGATAATGATCACGTTATGAATGAAATATGAAGATATTCATTTCATTAAAGATTTAAGCAGATCACGAATATCGTTAAACTTCTCCCGTTTACCACGGGCATTCCGCCCGACGACTTCTCTTTCAAACAGGTTTCCACTATGACAAATCGCGATCGAATTGGGCTTACCTGGATCAGCTTCTTCTCTTATGCGCTGACCGGTGCAGTGGTTATCGTTACCGGTATGGTACTGGAGAATATTGCTGCTTACTTCCAGCTGCCCGTGGCACAGATGAGTAATACCTTTACCTTCCTGAACGCCGGTATCCTGCTGGCGGTATTCCTTAACGCCTGGCTGATGGAAATTGTGCCACTGAAGCGTCAGCTTATCTTCGGCTTTGTGCTGATGGTACTGGCCGTGCTGGGCTTGATGAACAGCCACAGCCTCACCGTCTTCTCGCTGTGCATGTTTGTGCTCGGCGTGGTGAGTGGTATCACTATGTCTATCGGTACGTTCCTGATCACTCATCTGTACGAAGGACGTCAGCGTGGCTCTCGCCTGCTGTTTACTGACTCCTTCTTCAGCATGGCGGGGACCATTTTCCCGATTATTGCTGCCGCTATTCTCGCGCGTTCTCTGCCGTGGTACTGGGTATACGCCTGCATCGGCGTTATCTATGTCGCCATCTTTGTTCTGGCACTGTGCTTTGAATTCCCGGTACTGGGCAAGAAAGCCACCAGCGGCGAGCCTGTAGTGAAAGAGAAGTGGGGCGTGGGCGTGGGCCTGTTGGCTGTCGCAGCGCTGTGCTACATCCTTGGCCAGCTTGGCTTTATTGGCTGGGTGCCGCTATATGCGACCAAAAATATGGGGCAGAGTATCGAACAAGCCGGGGGCCTGGTCGGTAACTTCTGGACCGCGTATATGATCGGTATGTGGGCGTTCAGTGCCATTCTGCGTTTCTTCGATCCGCAGCGCATTCTCACCGTACTGGCCCTGGCAGCCACTGCGCTGATGTACTGGTTTATCAGCGCGACGGATGCCTCCATGCTGAAGTGGATCATGATGAGCCTGGGCTTCTTCTCCAGCGCTATCTACACCACCATCATCACGCTGGGTTCGTTGCAGACTAAGGTCGCTTCGCCGAAACTGGTGAACTTCATCCTGACCTGCGGCACCGTTGGCACCATGTTGACCTTCGTGGTAACGGGCCCGATCGTAGAAAAAGGCGGTGCACACGCGGCCCTGGCGACCGCTAACGGCCTGTACGCGGTGGTCTTTGTCATGTGTCTGCTGCTCGGCTTCGTCAGCAAGCACAAGTTGCATGGACATATGGGTTCCCACTAACCTTAAGATGTCAAAAAGGCCGGTGAATCCGGCCTTTTTTATGCGGCGTCATCGCCTGAAATCCACCTTCTCACTTTCATCCAGATGAATGACGCTGGCCGCAGGCACGGTTTCGGCAATCACTCGCCCGTGACGGATGGAGTAACGCACCGGCACCTGACGGCGCAAGGCATCAAAACCGCTCTCCGCAGGCAGGATCACCAGGTTAGCACTGTTACCACATTGGATACCGTAATCCTTCAGCTGCAGCGTTCTGGCGCTATGAGTGGTAATCAAGTTAATGCCAGCATCCAACTGCTCGTATCCCATCAACTGGCACACGTGCATCCCCATGTGCAAGACCTGCAACATGCTGGCAGTCCCCAGAGGATACCAGGGGTCGAAGACATCATCGTGACCAAAGCAGACATTAATATCCGCCTCCAGCATCTCTTTTACCCGCGTAATACCCCGGCGCTTGGGATAAGTATCGAAGCGACCCTGTAGGTGAATATTCACCAGCGGGTTAGCCACAAAGTTAATCCCGGAGAGCTTCAGCAGGCGGAACAGGCGGGAGGTATAAGCGCCATTATAGGAGTGCATTGCGGTGGTATGACTGGCCGTCACGCGTGATCCCATCTGTTCGCGGTGCGCCAACGCCGCGACGGTTTCAACAAAACGCGACTGCTCATCATCGATCTCATCACAGTGCACATCCACCATGCGCTGATACTTTTGCGCCAGCGCAAAAGCGCGGTGCAATGATTCGACGCCGTATTCTCGGGTGAACTCAAAATGCGGTATTGCCCCCACCACATCGGCCCCCAATTGCAATGCCTGTTCCAGCAGCGCTTCACCATCGGGGTAAGACAAAATGCCCTCCTGCGGGAAGGCCACCAGCTGGATATCCACCCACGGCGCCATCTCCTGCTTCACTTCCAGCATCGCTTTCAGCGCGGTCAGCGTCGGGTCGGAGACATCAATATGCGTACGCACATGTTGAATACCGTTGGCGATTTGCCACTTCAGCGTCTGACGTGCCCGCTGCTTTACATCTTCATGCGTCAGCGTGGCCTTACGCTCTGCCCAGCGCTCAATGCCTTCGAACAGCGTACCAGACTGATTCCAGGCAGGCTCACCTGCTGTCTGCGTGGTGTCCAGATGAATATGCGGTTCAATAAACGGAGGGAAGGCCAGCCCACCTTCGGCGTCCAGCACTTCACCGCTGACACGCGTTTGCGGCTGCGGCGCGATATGCACAATCTTGCCCTGCTGGCTCTCAATCTGCCAAAGCCCTTCACGCTGCGGCAGGCGAACGTGATTGATCCACTGTAATTCTGGACGCATAAACCCCTCCGTCATCAATAAGACACTGTGTTAACCCTATCACGGATTAATACTGCTGCCGGAAATCTCTGAACGAACCGATGAAAATCAGCAGCCTGAATGTGAATTTTCCCTCTATACTCAGCATTCTGATTCACTGCGAGGAAAGGACCATGAAGCACCTGATGATCGCCTTGCTGGTAAGCCAGCCGCTGATGGCGGCCACACCAGACTATGCTGCGCTGGAAGGTGTCTGGCACGTCGATGCCGTGCATGTTGATAGCACAGGGATCCAGGCTGTGGTGGAAAACGATCCGCAGTATATGGGCGCAGTGGTGACGTTTTCGCCAAATAAAATCATGTGGAGTCAAGGCAGCGCACAGCGAACCATCGATCCGGCAACGGATAACTGTCTGAAGAGACCCACGTTGACGTCTGCCGATGAGAACGATCCCGAAGACAGCTATCAGGTCACGGGTGGATACAATGTGATATGTGGCGATGAGCCGTGGGGACCGGGAGCCGTCGTTACCGCACCGGTCAACGACAGGCTAACACTCTACTGGTATGACGGGGCAATTCTGGTACTGAAAAAAGAGCACCGCCAGTCATGATGTTCTTGCTGTCTTAACGGGTGGCAACCCTTAGCAGGTTGCCACCGATAACGATTTACGGCTGAGCAACAAAGCCGATGGCCTCATACACTTTTTTCAGGGTGCCCTGCGCCTGCGCACGCGCTTTTGCTGCACCATCACGCATCACCTGCTCAAGGAAGGCTTCATCATTGCGGTAACGGTGATAACGCTCCTGCAGCTCACCCAGCATGGCTGATACCGCATCCGCAACCGCCCCTTTCAGGTGGCCATACATCTGGCCAGCAAACTCGGCTTCCAGCTCGGCCATCGTCTTACCCGTCACACCCGACAAAATATCCAGCAGGTTCGACACACCAGGTTTCTCTTTCACATCGTAACGCACCACCGGTGGTTCATCGCCGTCGGTCATCGCACGTTTAATTTTCTTCACTACCGACTTCGGATCTTCCAGCAGGCCGATAACGTTATTGCGGTTATCATCAGACTTGGACATTTTCTTGGTCGGCTCCAGCAGCGACATCACGCGCGCCCCGGATTTAGGGATAATTGGCTCTGGCACGGTAAAGATGTCGCCGTACAGCGCGTTAAAGCGCGAAGCCACATCACGACTCAGCTCCAGATGCTGTTTCTGATCGTCACCCACTGGCACCTGAGTGGTTTGATACAACAGGATATCTGCCGCCATCAGCACCGGATAGTCAAACAGACCCGCGTTAATATTTTCTTCGTAACGGGCGGATTTGTCTTTGAACTGAGTCATACGGCTCAGTTCACCGAAATAGGTGTAACAGTTAAGGATCCAGCTAAGCTGCGTATGTTCAGGCACGTGTGACTGAACAAAAATGGTGCTTTTCTGTGGATCGATGCCGCAGGCAAGATAGAGTGCCAGCGTATCCAGCGTAGCCTTACGCAGCGCAACCGGGTCCTGACGAACCGTGATGGCGTGCAGGTCAACGATGCAGTAGATGCAGTGATAGTCATCCTGCATTTGTACCCACTGACGCAGCGCACCCATATAGTTACCGATGGTCAGTTCACCTGAAGGCTGTGCGCCGCTAAATACGATGGGTTTGCTCATGTTTCCGTCCTGAATAATTACAGCCCGAGTGCGGGCAACAAATCGTTAAAGTGATCAAGCGTGACATCGGGCTGGCTGGTGGCAATAGGCTCACCGTAGTTATAACCGTAAGTCAGGCCAATGCAGGGACATCCTGCCGCCTGCGCGGCTTGAATATCATTGCGTGAATCGCCAACAAATACCAACTCTCCCGGTAGCAGGCCAAACTTGCCCAAAACCAGAAACAGCGGCGCCGGATGGGGTTTCTTTGCCACCACATCATCGCCACCAATAATCAGGGAGAAATAGTCGGCAATACCGAGCGATTGCAGCAACGGAGCAACAAACGGTGTGGGCTTATTGGTGACCAGCGCCATCGGCAGGTTGTGCGCAGCCAGCGCGGCCAGCGTCTCTTTGACGCCAGGATACAGCAGGCTGCCACCGTCTACGCTATGTGCATAATGCTTATCCAGCAGCACCCGCGCATCAGAGAGCAGGTCGCTCTGTGGAGCATGGCCCAGCGCCCAGGTCAGGGCGCGTTCGATCAGAATATCCGCCCCGTTGCCAATCCAGGTAGACACCCGTTCAATACCGGCCATGGGCAGGTTCAGCTCATTGAGGGCGCCATCAACGGCACCCGCCAATCCTGGCGCGCTGTCGGTCAGCGTGCCATCAAGATCAAAAGCGAGGGCACGGACGTTAGTGAAATGACCCATGACGAGACTTCTCCAGTTCGGTGCGCATATCATCAATCACTTTTTTGTAATCGGGATGACCAAAAATGGCTGAACCGGCAACAAACATATCGGCACCCGCTGCGGCAATCTCACCAATGTTGTCCGCTTTAACGCCACCATCCACTTCCAGACGAATATCATAGCCGCTCTGGTCGATCAGCTTGCGTACCTGACGCAGTTTATTCAGGGTACCCGGAATAAATGACTGACCACCAAAGCCCGGGTTCACGGACATCAGCAGGATCACATCCAGCTTATCCATCACATAGTCAAGCACGCTGAGAGGGGTTGCCGGGTTCAGCACCAGGCCCGCCTTGCAGCCCTGCTCTTTAATCAATTGCAGTGTGCGATCAACATGCTCGGAGGCTTCTGGATGGAAGGTGATATAGCTGGCACCGGCCTTGGCAAAATCAGGTATCAAACGGTCAACCGGTTTGGCCATCAGATGGACATCGATAGGCGCAGTCACGCCATAATCGCGCAGGGCTTTTAACACCATCGGGCCCATCGTAAGATTGGGAACATAATGGTTATCCATCACATCGAAGTGAACCACATCACCGCCGGCAGCCAGTGCTTTAGCAGTGTCTTCGCCCAGGCGGGCAAAATCTGCGGAAAGAATTGATGGGGCAATTAAAAACTGTTTCATCCGTTTCTCCCTGGTTGTGCCTGAGGTTCAGGCATCATCACCGGCCAGTATACAACGCCAGTAATTCATTGACCTTACTTCGCGTGTTGCCACTTCGGCTGATCGAACGACGCACTTTGATTTCGTGCAAGATAGCGCCCTCGTACCACTGACGTGTTAGCGGCGTATCGTGGTTGGAGATCAGCACGGTAATGCTCTGCTCGTTGGCCAGCATCGTAGCCAGTTCGACCAGATGCTGTTGCTCACGCATACTAAAGCTGTTGGTGTGGTACGCCGTAAAGTTAGCGGTCGTGGAGAGGGGTGCATAGGGTGGATCGCAATAGACCACCGCCCCCTTTTGCGCTTTTTCCAGCGTAACATCGTAAGATTCGCAGACAAACGTCGCCTGCTGGGCCCGTTCGGCAAACCAGTAAATTTCATCTTGCGGAAAGTAGGGTCTGCGATAACGACCAAACGGCACGTTGAACTCACCGCTCAGGTTATAACGGCACAAGCCGTTGTAACAATGGCGGTTGAGGTATAAAAACAACACCGCTCGTCGGTAATCATCGCGGCACAGATTAAACTCTTTGCGATAGGCGTAGTACACCGCCGAATCATTCGTTTCAGGCACGAAGAGCATGCGAACGTCTGCCACGAATTCATCTGTTCGTTCTTTAACGATGTTATAGAGATTAATCAGATCGCTGTTAATGTCTGCGAGAATGTACTTTGAGTACTGGGTGTTAAGGAATACCGAGCCCGCCCCTACGAAGGGTTCGATCAAACAGTCCCCTTCTGGGAGATGGCGTCGGATATCATCGAGCAACGGGTACTTGCCACCTGCCCACTTCAAGAAAGCGCGATTTTTTTTCATGCTGTCGTTAATTACTTTTACTCATCAGGCTGTGGTTACACCGACAGCATATCTGCGCTTTGAATGCTCTGCGTGCCAGCGGCACGCACACACACTAAGGATACGCCGGGTTTCCCCGGCGGGGGGTTATTTACCCGCTTCTTTTTTTACCTGGCTAACCGGTTTTACCCAGGGATTCTGAGCACGAACTTCCGCCGGTAGAGAGGCAACAGCGCGTTTAGCATCACCTGAAGTCGCATAAGAGCCACTCACCAGCACATACCAAGGCTGTCCGTTACGCGTGGTCTGATAGACATGATAGCCACTCAGATTTTGTTTTTTCGCCCAGGCATTCAACGTGTCAGAACGCGATGCACTGCTGAGTTGCAACGTAAAGTTACCGCCGGGTGTGCTACCGCTACGCGCGGCTGGCGTGCTCTGACTGGCTGTCGTCGCTGGTTTACTCTCTTTCGCCGCAGGCTTACTGGCAGCAGGCGTATGGGCCGCCGCCGGTTTATTCTGGTGCGTTGCCGTCGGACGTGGAGCCGTAACAGGTTTGTTGCTTGTCTGGCGCGGAGTTTCTGCCCCTGGTGCTACCGTGGCAGCCGCCGTTGGCAATGAAGACTCTCCCTGACCTGCCTGCGCTGCAGCATCAACCTGCCCTTGCTGGTCATTCAAAGCTGTATTCAGATCGCCAGGCAGTTCAACACGCTGTTGATTCGGCGGTGTCTGCACTGGCTGTGCTTCTGTCGGCGTTGGGGAAATCGGCGGAACACCCACATTCTGTGACGAATCCGTCTGAGCATTATTCGCGCCTGGACGGGTTTCAGACGTGGCTGGCTGCTGGCCTGACTGGCCGCTCATTGAAGAAGACCCGGAGATATCGATATTCTTTTCACCACCTGAGTTACCCGCAGGTGTTACAGGTTGTTTCGCATTACTGCTATCAGGTGATTTCAATGCAGACCCAATACCTAACACAAGCAGCAGCAGAACCAGGATACCAATTCCCATCATCATATGCTGTCGGGATACAGGGATTTTTGGTGCAGACGACGTTTTGCGGGACCGCGTTGGTCGGCGGTCGCTGGTGTCAGGTTTTAACTCGTCTTCCGGTTTAAACTCGTCCATTTAACCTCCTCCCATAGAGCGGCAATGCCGTTCGAACCCTTGAACGGCGATACATCAGAATAGTAGCCAGGAGACCTGGCAACAGATAATCGCTATGGCTTCTGACAATCCTGAATGGATGCAAGAACCATATCATGTGGTACTCCGCTGCGCACTTCGGCTTTGCCGATGGCCAGTGGAAGAATCAGACGCAGCTTGCCAGCCAGTACTTTTTTATCACGCATCATATGTGGCAGGTAATCAGCCGCCGCCATACTTTCTGGCCCATGTACCGGTAACCCGGCACGCTGTAACAACGTGATAATACGGTCTGTATCTTGCGAACTGAACTGGCCAAGACGTTCAGCGTTGCGCGCAGCCATCACCATCCCGGCTGCCACCGCTTCGCCGTGCAGCCAGTTGCCGTAACCCATATGGGCTTCAATGGCGTGACCATAGGTATGCCCAAGGTTCAGCAACGCACGCTGGCCGTGCTCATGTTCATCTGCTGCCACCACTTCAGCTTTCAACTCACAGCAGCGGCGGATACAGTACGCCAGCGCCGTGCCATCCAGCGCCAGCAAGGCATCGAGATTGTTTTCAAGCCAGGTGAAGAATTCACCGTCAAGGATGATGCCGTATTTGATCACTTCCGCCAGACCGGAAGAGAGCTCACGCGCTGGCAGGGTATTCAGGCAGTCAAGATCCACCACCACCGAGGCAGGTTGATAAAATGCCCCAATCATGTTTTTACCCAACGGATGATTGACGGCAGTTTTCCCCCCCACAGAGGAGTCAACCTGCGACAGCAGCGTGGTTGGTACCTGGATAAAGCGTACGCCACGCTGGTAGCTGGCGGCTGCAAATCCGGTTAGATCACCAATCACACCGCCACCGAGTGCCACCAAAGTGGTATCCCGGCCATGAGGTCTGGACAGTAATGCGGTAAAAACCTGCTCCAACACGGCCAGCGATTTAAACTGCTCACCGTCCGGCAGAATCACCTGATCGACCACCACGCCCGCGCCCTCAAGGCGTGAACGCAATGGTTCCAGATAGAGAGGAGCCAGCGTCTGGTTGGTTACCAGCATGACCTGATCGCCCGCTTTAAGCGGCCAAAAAGAAGCCGGATCTGCGAACAACCCGGCGGCGATGGTAATGGGGTAACTGCGATCCCCAAGAGTTACGGTAATCCTCTCCATGACGCTGTATCACCTTTTTTGCTGTGCCCACGAGTGGGCCATCAGAGCCTGAATCAGCTCTTTTCCAACATATTGATAATTTGATTAGCCACCACTTTCGCACTTTGATCGTCAGTACGAATGGTTACGTCAGCAATCTCTTCATACATCGGATTGCGTTCATCGGCTAATGCTTCCAGCACTTCACGCGGTGGAGAATCCACCTGCAACAGCGGACGCTTTTTGTCGCGCTGAGTACGTGCCAGTTGCTTTTCGATAGTCGTTTCAAGATAAACCACTACGCCACGGGCGGAGAGACGATTGCGCGTTTCGCGCGACTTGACGGAACCGCCACCTGTCGCCAGCACAATGCCCTGCTTTTCAGTGAGTTCATTGATGATTTTTTCTTCGCGATCGCGGAAGCCTTCTTCGCCTTCGACGTCAAAAACCCAGCCCACATCCGCTCCGGTACGTCGCTCAATTTCTTGATCGGAATCGAAAAATTCCATATTGAGTTGTTGAGCTAACTGACGCCCAATAGTGCTTTTGCCGGCACCCATAGGCCCAACCAGAAAGATATTGCGTTTCTCTGCCATTTTTTCGGTATTACTAAGACAATTCGTTGATGATACCCCGCCTTAAACCAGGCAGGACATGAACTGAAACCTCATGAGCGATAGTGCGAGAGTCAGATGAAAATTATCTCAACACTGAAGGTGTTTTGGCAACCGATTAAATTTACCTTGCCCATTGCACGCAATATTTTGGCGCGTTTCAGTCCGCTTCATTTATCAGCCGGATGTGGTTGCATCGGCTACGCCGGTTGCGCACGATAAAAAACGGTTAAAAAGCATTCGCTGCTAAGGGCACCTGGCCCGTAATTCAAAATCGCTAAACCTTGTAAGCTAATTCCGTCCTTGCGTCAAACCCAACTGTCAGCAATTCCGGAAAAAACATGCAGGTGTTACAGTTTGCCTCAAAATTCGCATTAATCGCTACGAATCAGTCTCGGTGTGATGAAGATCACCAATTCACGCCTTTTTTGTTCACGCACATCGTGACGAAACAGGCCACCCAATAGCGGAATATCGCCCAAAAAAGGCACCTTAGTGCGCCCTGTGCCGCTCTGTTGCTGAAAAATCCCTCCCAGCGCCAGCGTCTGCCCATCCTTCAACATCACCTGGGTATCAATCTCCTGCTTATCGATGGTCAGAACCTCTTTTTCACCGCTTCGCATATTTTTTCCGGGTACATTTTGAGAAATATGCAGTTTCAGCAAAATCCGACCGTTAGCCTGCACTTCTGGCGTGACTTCCATCGCCAGCATCGCCTCTTTAAACTCCATGGTGGTCGAACCACTATTACCACTGGCAACCTCATAGGGAATTTCTGTACCTTGTTTGATACTGGCCGTCTGCTGATGCGAGGTGAACAAACGTGGGCTGGCAATAATCTCGGCCTGGTGCTCTCTTTCCAGCGCGCTCAACTCAAGATCCAGCAACTGACCATCCAGTTTTGCCAGCGTAAAACCCACCATGCCCGCCGGGTGACTGACGCCAAGATCCACTCTAAGCTGGCTGCTTCGCAACGCCTGTGCCACCTGTTCAGATCCACTTAGCCCCCAGTTAACCCCTAACTCGCGCAGATTCTCTTCACTGATGGTGACGATGTGTGCTGCCAGTTCAATCTGTGCCAACGGCACATCTAACTGGCGCACCCAGCGTTCTACCTGATCGAGGGCGCTTTCAGTATCACGTAATAGCAGACTGTTGGTTCGACTATCCAGCGTAATGCTGCCACGCACGGTCATTAATCGGGCCCGCTCATTTTGCAAGCTGCCGTTGACCGCTGCGGCATCGGCATGCTGGAGAGTGAGTGTACGGTTATGCAGGGGGAGCGTCTGTTCCTGTGCTTCACGGCGAGCGGCCGTTTTACGATCCTCTTCTTGCCGCCAGCTTTCCGGATAAACCAGCATCACATTGCCCTGTTTTTCCATTGTCAGGCGCCCCATTTTTAACACCAACTGTAAAGCCTGCTGCCAGGGCACATCTTTTAGCCGAAGAGACAGCGTGCCTTCTATTCCGGGCGCCACCACCAGGTTGAGCTGCTGATAATCGGCCAGCGCCTGTAATACCTGCCCGACAGGGGCAGCGTCAAAAGCGAGAGAAAGGGGAATCTGGCTGGCGGATATCGGGCTTATCAGCGCCAGCCACAGGCAAATCATCCTGAGCATTATGTCGTCCTTTTAAACCCAGCCGACGTGGCGGCTGGCAGTCCTGTAAAATCGTAATCGTGACAGCGTGAGCATCAATCTCCGCGATACGCCAGTCCGTGCCAGGTAATGGGTCGCCAGTCTGCCGCCAGAGCAATTGATGTTGAGGCGAGACCAACCACGCGTCATAGCGGCCCTCTCGGCCAATCAGTCCCAGTAAACGCCAGGTGAGTTCCGTCTCTGCCACGGACGCGCAACGCTGGACGTTCAGAGGAAAAAAAGGATCGCGCGCCCACCCGTTACACATCAACAACAGCAATCCCCAGGCCAGCTTAATTTTCATCCGTTAACTCCATGATCAGGCGCAATTGCTGTTCCTCACGTTGCAGTTTGAACTGGGAAAACAGTAACGTGGGCTGAAGCGCAGAAAGATAATCCAGCAGCGCAATAAATTGTGGCCAGTTCAGCGTCAGAGACAGCTCACCGCCCTGCCCCGCAGGGCGCCAGTATTCCAGCACCGCACCGCTGGCTTTGAGCAAGTCGGACAGTGAGTAAGACCCGCTGACGTCAGAGACAAGCTGTGCCTCGAGCTGTTCTGTCTGCTGCTGTAAGGCGGCAAGTGCGGGCATGGCACGGAGTAATTGCAACTGCTGGCGATAACGATGTGCCTGCTGCTGCCATTGCTGTTCCCACTGCTGCTGCTTTTGTTGTATCGGACGCAGCCAGACACCCCATAACAGCATCGCCAGCAACAGCGCCGCGCCACAAAAACTGCACAAGCGCAGCCAGGCTGCCATTTGCAACCAGCCGATCAGCCAGCGGTGCATCATTCGATGGCGCCAGAAGACAAGACCGGTAATGCCAGCATATCGAACGTTATTTCGCCCGTGCGCACACGCTGGACCGCCCCCAGGTTCACCTGTGTAAACAACGTAACCTCACGTAATCTGTCACGCAGTTGATGCAGTTCCTGAATGCTGGCCGCCACCCCGCGTAACACCAGTTCCTTACGGGTTTTATGCAAAACGTTCAGCCACGTATCCGGAGGAAAGTGCGCGCCGAGCCCGCGTGCGAAATCACGCCACTGAACCATCTGCTGTTGCCGGCGCACGAGGTGATCCTGCTGACGTTGCAAGGCGATGAGCTGCTGCCTCACGGCCTGCGTGCGCCCGTTCAGAGCCTGTGCCTCGTTCAGCGCGGCGTTCCACAGCCCCTGCATGCTACTCTGTTGGTGATTGAGACTGCGCTGCCAGTATCCCTTCAGCATCAGCATGGAAAACACCAGCACTAACGCGCCCCCTGCCAGACGCCAGACGCGCCAGCGCTTCTGCAATTGCACCTGCCGCCAGGGTAATAAGTTCACCCATACCATCAGTCATCCTCCGGGCGTAATGCCAGGCCGGTTGCCAACGCAAAAGCACCGTCATACACGGGTAACGGCGGCTGATAACATTGCACTGCGGCCAGCGGCGACAGTGCGAAGGTGCCTTCCGGTCGCTCTTCTGCCAGCACAGAGCTGTACCAGACTGAGTGACTGCCTTGTAAGTATCGCTGCTGTAGTGCGCTAAAATCGGCTGCATCTTCCTGTGAACACCAGCCCCAGGCATGTTCACCCGACTGCGGGGCATACCACAGCCAGTGATCGCTCAGGCGGTGCACCAACGCAGCGGACGTCTCCAGTGACAGCTCACGAGCCAGCGCATACAGCGCCGCCGGAGTCAGTTCCAGAACGTCTGGAGCCAGCGATGCCTGTTGCAGGCAGTCTACCCAATTTTGTAGTGCGTCCTGACGTGCGGCCGTCAGATACATCGATCCGTCAGCGTCATCACTACAACGGTAATCCAGCGCCAGCACTTCGGGTGCGATTGGGAAAAGTCGCCTCGCCGCCGCCATGATGTAACTGCTATGATCGGATTCACGTAATCGCAAGGCAGGCTTCGTCAGCTGGCGCTGCATGACTAACTGTGGGGGAAAGCCCACCCGCAATGAAATGCGAGCAGGAAGGTGTTTACGCCAGCGTTGCAGTAATGCCACCACATCGTCCGGGCGTTGCACCAGGCCATTTCTTAACGTATCTTGCGGCAACGTATGCTGCCACCAATGACGTAGCTGCCAGCCGTTTCGACGGCGCTGGATGCCCAGGGCGCAGAGCTGCCCGTTTTGAATATCCAGCCCGACTTGCCATGTTTGAAAAGCCATTGCGCGATCTCCTTATCGTCTGTTGAAAAGGACGTATCCAAGGTACAGGCTTGCCTTTATACTACCGCGCGATTGTTTATAAACTGCCCAACCGACTTTAAGTGGGAAATATCAGGTGAAGTTCGTAAAGTATTTATTGATCCTTGCAGTGTGTTGCATCTTGCTGGGAGCTGGCTCGATCTATGGTTTGTACAAATACATAGAGCCACAGCTCCCGGATGTCGCCACGCTGAAAGATGTGCGTCTGCAGACGCCAATGCAGGTCTACAGTGCTGATAACGAGCTTATCGCACAGTACGGCGAGAAACGCCGTATTCCACTGACGCTGCAACAAATCCCACCGCAAATGGTGAAGGCCTTTATCGCGACGGAAGACAGCCGCTTCTATGAACATCATGGCGTCGACCCGATTGGTATTTTCCGTGCAGCCAGCATTGCGCTGGTTTCCGGTCATGCGTCGCAGGGGGCCAGTACCATTACCCAGCAGCTGGCACGTAACTTCTTCCTCAGCCCTGAACGTACTCTGATACGTAAGGTCAAGGAAGTGTTCCTCGCCATTCGCATTGAACAAATGATGAGCAAGGACGAGATCCTTGAGCTGTATCTGAACAAGATTTACCTCGGCTACCGCGCCTATGGTGTTGGCGCTGCGGCACAGGTCTATTTTGGTAAGAGCGTTGACCAGCTGTCACTGAGTGAGATCGCCATGATCGCCGGCCTGCCAAAAGCGCCGTCGACGTTTAACCCACTCTATTCTCATGATCGTGCTGTGCAGCGTCGCAATACCGTCCTGGCGCGTATGCTTGACCAGCACTACATCACGCAGATGCAATATAACGAAGCCCGCAGCACACCACTGGTGGCGGACTATCATGTGCCGGAAATTGCTTTCTCAGCGCCTTATCTGACTGAGATGGTGCGTCAGGAGATGATCAAGCGCTTCGGTGAGAACGCCTACAACGATGGCTACAAGGTCTATACCACTGTCACCCGTAAACTCCAGTTGGCGGCACAGAAATCGGTTCAGGACAACGTGATTGCCTATGATATGCGTCATGGTTATCGCGGTCCGGCCAGTGTGTTGTGGAAAGTGGGTGAACAGGCGTGGGGCCACAGTGAAATCATGAAAACGCTGAAGTCTCTGCCGGTGTACGGTCCGCTGTTCCCGGCCGTGGTCACCACCAGTAACAGCGATGAAGCCACTGCCATTATGCGTGATGGCAGCAGCGTTGCGCTAAACCTCGCCAGTGTTCGCTGGGCGCGCCCGTTCAAGTCTGACACCTTACAAGGTGCCACTCCGCGTTCGGTGAGCCAGGTATTACAGCCTGGCCAGCAGATTTGGGTACGTAAGGTGGATAACGACTGGCAGCTGAGCCAGGTGCCGGATGTGAACTCCTCACTGGTGTCGCTCGACCCACACGATGGTGCCGTGCGCGCCCTTGTAGGCGGTTTTGACTTCAATCTGAGCAAGTTTAACCGTGCAACCCAGGCGTTACGCCAGGTCGGTTCCAA
This sequence comes from Erwinia sp. MYb375, assembly GCF_037479175.1. Lineage (NCBI taxonomy): Bacteria > Pseudomonadati > Pseudomonadota > Gammaproteobacteria > Enterobacterales > Erwiniaceae > Erwinia > Erwinia sp. MYb375. The sequence continues at coordinate 77,559 of NZ_JBBGZS010000010.1, forward strand.
TATCAAACCGTTCCTGTATACCGCAGCAATGGATCGCGGTTTGACGCTGGCATCCATTCTTAACGACGTGCCGATTTCTCGTTGGGATGCCGGTGCCGGTGCCGACTGGCGTCCGAAGAACTCACCCAATACCTACGCGGGCCCCATTCGTCTGCGCCAGGGATTGGGGGAGTCGAAGAACGTTGTGATGGTGCGCGCCATGCGCGCCATGGGCGTCGACTATGCGGCCGAATATTTGCAGCGTTTTGGCTTCCCGGCACAGAACATCGTCCATACGGAATCACTGGCGCTGGGTTCGGCCTCCTTCACCCCCTTGCAGATGGTACGTGGCTATTCTGTGATGGCGAACGGCGGCTTCCTGGTTGACCCGTACTTCATCACGCGCATCGATGATGAGCAAGGCAACCACGTCTTCGAAGCGAAACCGAAAGTCGCCTGTGCAGAGTGCAATCTGCCGGTGATCTATGGCAACACTCAGAAGGCCGTCGCACTGAGTGAAGACAGCGTGGAAAACGTGGCGGTATCGTCGGAAGGTAACAATGTTGCCGTGCCACAACCGCAGCTGGAGCAGGTTCCACAGCGGGGTCAGCAGGATGGCCAGCAGCAATATGCGCCACACGTGATCAACACCCCGCTGGCGTTCCTGATTAAAAGCGCGCTGAATTCGAATGTGTTTGGTGAACCAGGCTGGATGGGGACGGGCTGGCGTGCTGGCCGTGACCTTAAGCGTAACGATATCGGTGGCAAAACCGGTACCACTAATAGCTCAAAAGATGCCTGGTTCTCTGGCTACGGGCCGGGGGTTGTCACCTCGGTGTGGATCGGTTTTGACGATCACCGCCGTGACCTTGGACGCACTACGGCTTCCGGGGCGATCAAAGATCAGATATCAGGCTACGAAGGCGGTGCCAAGAGCGCCCAGCCAGCATGGGATGACTATATGAAGTCCGCGCTGGATGGGGTGCCGTTACAACCCCTGACGCCGCCAGAGGGCGTAGTGACGGTCAATATCGACCGCAGCACCGGCAAACTGGCGAACGGTGGCGGCAATAGCCGCGCGGAGTACTTCATCAACGGCACCCAGCCGACGGAGTATTCCGTACATGACGTTGGCACCACACTGATGGACAACGGAGAAAGTCACGAGTTGTTCTGATACAAAAATGCCGGGCAAGTGCCCGGCATTTTTTATTACAGGTCAGCCAGCCGCGCTCACCCGCTACGATAGCTCACATCAGTAACTCAGCCGGCCTTGCTTCACCAGCCATTCGCGGACCAGAAACAGCGCACTGACGTTACGCGATTCGCGAAAATCAGGTTCATCCAGTAGCGCCAGCAAGTTATTCAGCGGCCAGCGCAGTTGCGGTAATGGCTCAGGTTCATCCCCTTCCAACTGCTCAGGATAAAGCCCCTCTGCCACCACAATGTTCATCTGGCTGGAAAAATAGGAGGGCGCCATCGTCAGTTTTCCCAGCGTCTCCAGTTGATGAGCGCCAAACCCGGCCTCTTCTTTTAGCTCACGGTTGGCTGCTTCAAACGGCGTTTCGCCAGCATCAATCAATCCCTTCGGGAACCCCAGCTCGTAGCTTTCCAGCCCGACGGCATACTCCTGAATCAGAATCAGATGATCGTCGACAATCGGCACGATCATGACCGCTTCACGGCCGGAGGAACGCATGCGTTCATACACGCGGCGTGCACCGTTGCTGAACTCCAGATCAACGGCTTCAACCGTGAACAGCCTGGAGCGTGCAACAGCTTCAACTTTGTGGATAGTAGGTTTTTGTAATTGTCTGGTCATCATGGCCCCAGCGAAAAGCCGAATAAGGTTAACGTCATGCCCGGTATAAACACGGGTGTGCTATTGTCCATTGTGCGGCAGGCGCCGCAGGAATCCAATCATCGCATGAATCATTTTACTTTTTTATAACAAATCCTTGTTACTATAAGGAAAATCTTTTAAAGAATGTCAATTAAACGACTAAAAAATAGGATTATGCCGATATCTGTTAGGGTAAATGCCTGGTAACATCACCCCCGGCCATGCTATACAATTATTCTAATTTTATGATTTTTAGCGCTATTTTTAATCACACAGTGAATTGCCTATTCTGTCTTCACTCGCCATTTTTGGCTGGTATTGACCCACCATCTTATGCGAGAGAAATGACAGGAGCATCGTGGCAGGAATGAGGGGAGCATGAGCACAATAGTCATCATATTGGCTGTAATGCTGGCCTGCTCGGTGACGGCAGGTTGTTTTTTTTGGTACGCTATGCGGCATCGCCCGCCGTTGGCGAAACCACTGCCATTCATCAGTCCCCCTTATCGCAAATTGAGCGACGAAGAGCGCACGGCGGTAGAACGCTATGTCTCAATGCTGGCCAGTAATCGTCACGATACCCAGCCAACCGGCGCCAGTAGCTCCCCCGAACAACTGGTTCTGACGTCTCAAAGCAACAATGTTTATCCCGTCACTCGCTCCATCACCCGCTACGGACTCTCCACCGACGACCAAAATAAATGGCGCTACTACCTGGATGCGGTTGAAGTGCATCTGCCCCCTCTATGGGAGCAGTACATTGCGGAAGAGAACTACGTTGAGCTCATTAAAACGCAAACGATCCCGCTGGTCATTTCACTCAATGGGCACTCACTGACCCAATATCGTTGGGAATCGCCTGCACTGATGCCGATGGTACGCGCGACCGGGCAAAATGCCTCTATCCGCAAGGAAGAGGGTGAGAACGTTGAGCTTCTCAGAGTCCGCAAGGAGAGCCTGGAAGAGTATGCGTTGAGCAGGCCGGATGGCACCCGTGAAGCCGTGCTTATCAGCACGGGATTACTGCTGTTTTTCATCAGCCTGGTGGGGCCGGTTGTTCTGATGCCATGGCTGGTACTGGCCGGAATAAGTATGATTTTGTTTAGCATCTGGATGCTGTACCGCCGCCCCACAGAGAAAGACCTGCGCGACATCCACTGCCTGCGCGGCGCACCGAAACGCTGGGGCTTATTTGGCGAATCCAACCAGGGCCAGGTCAGTAACATCTCGCTGGGTATTATCGATTTGATCTATCCGCCACACTGGCAAAGCTACGTAACCCAGGACCTGGGTCAAACCACCGACGTTGATATCTATCTTAACCGCCAGGTCGTTCGCCAGGGACGTTTCCTCTCCCTGCAGGATGAGGTGCGTAATTTCCCAATCCAACGCTGGCGTAAAAATGTTGTGCTGGCTGCGGGTGCGTTGTTGGTGCTGGTACTGCTGATTTCCTGGATCCCCCTGAGCATGCCACTGAAGTTGAGCCTGGCATGGATTAAAGGCACGGAAAGTCTGCAGGTCACGCAGGTGAGTGACTTAGAAAACGTTGCCCTGCATGTGGGCGACAGCCTGAAAGTCAAAGGCACGGGGATGTGTTCGATCCCAGCCACCTATCAGGGCAACCGCAGCTATGACTTTATGCCGTTCGACTGCTCTGCGGTATACTGGAACAACGCTGAACCCCTGCCCCTGCCGCAGTCCGATATTATCGATAAAGCCACCGCACTGCTGGATACCACCCGGATGCAGCTTCATCCGCAGACCAGCACCGATCCAAAACTCAATCCGCAGCTGGCCACCGCCATTCAAAAGTCAGGCATGATCCTGCTGGATGACTTCTCCGATATCGTGCAAAAAACCCAGGATTTGTGCAGCCAGGAACAGGACTGTGTGCGTCTGAAAAATGCGCTGGTCAACCTCGGCAATGCCAAAGACTGGCAGACGCTGGTGCATCGTGCCAATTCTGGTGCACTCAACGGCATGAACGTGCTACTGCGCCCGGTGAGCGCCGAAGCGCTGGAAAACCTGGTCAATACCGCGACGTCCTCTTTCTTCTACCGAGAAACACGCCGTGCCTCAGACGCGCTGAACAGCCCTCCTCCGGGTGGTTTCCTGATCCTCAGCGATGAAGGCCGCCAGTTGGTGAATCAACCCTCCCCGGCGGCATCACTGTTTGATTACAACGCGCCTGACCAATGGCCAGAACTGCAACGTCTGGCTGGTATGCTGCTGCACACGCCGTTTAAGGCTAACGGGATCATTACCAGCATCACCACCGATGCCAACGGTACGCGCCATATCGCACTGCACAGCGAGCCGGATACCATCACATTATGGCACTACCTCGGCAGCAGTTTGCTGTTGCTGTTGCTTACTCTGATTCTGGTCATTAACACACTACTGGCGCTGCGTCGCATCCACCGTAATCGTCTTCGGATGATGGAAATTCATCAGTATTACGACAAATGCCTCAACCATTCGCTCAACGATATACAGACCGTGCGGCCGATGTTCTGACCCCATCGCATCTGTGCTATTTTTAATAGCTAGTGCCCTCCATACCCAAAATAATCCAGGACGCCCCACCCGTTAACTTGAAAGACGACGGGGGACACCCTATATAGGGGTATTCCCAAAAGGAGCAGCGATGAAAGAGAAACCCTCAGACGGGGTCCGGCTCGATAAATGGCTTTGGGCCGCCCGGTTTTATAAAACCCGGGCAGATGCACGCGAAATGATCGAAGGCGGCAAAGTCCATTACAACGGTCAACGCAGCAAACCCAGTAAACTGGTGGAAGTCGCTGCGGAGCTGACGCTGCGCCAGGGTAACGATCAGCGCACCGTAGTAATTGAAGCGGTCACTGACAAACGTGGCCCGGCGACTGTTGCGCAACAATTGTACCGTGAAACGGTAGAAAGTATTGAGAAGCGGGAAAAAGTGGCACTGGCGCGTAAAATGAACGCCCTGACTATGCCGCACCCTGACCGGCGCCCTGATAAAAAGGAACGTCGTGACCTGATGAAATTTAAACATTCTGGCGACGAATAACGCCACACTCGAGAGAAACACTATGTCCCAGCAAGACCAGATGCACCGTTACCTGTTCGAAAACCATGCTGTGCGCGGCGAACTGGTTACCGTATCCCAGACATGGCAGGAAATCATTGAGGGCCATGACTACCCTCAGCCAGTGCAACAGGTCCTTGGCGAACTGCTGGTGGCCACCAGCCTGCTGACAGCCACCCTGAAATTTGACGGTGATATCACGGTGCAATTGCAGGGTGATGGCCCGCTTAACATGGCGGTGATCAACGGTAATAATCTTCAGGAAATGCGTGGGGTTGCGCGTATGCAGGGTGAAATTGCCGACGGCAGCAGCCTGAAAGAGATGGTCGGCAATGGCTATCTGGTGATCACCATTTCTCCGAAAGAAGGTGAGCGCTATCAGGGCGTTGTCGGCCTGGAAGGTGACACCCTGGCCGCCTGCCTGGAAGATTACTTTATGCGTTCAGAGCAGCTCCCTACTCGCCTGTTTATCCGCACCGGCGAAACAGAATCGCAGGTGGGTGCAGCCGGTATTCTGTTGCAGGTTCTCCCGGCTCAGGATGCCAGTCTGGATGAGTTCAACCACCTGGCGACGTTGACAGAAACGATTAAAACGGAAGAGCTGCTGGGCCTGCCAGCGAATGACGTGCTGTGGCGCCTCTATCATCAGGAAGAAGTCACCCTGTTTGAACCCCAGAACGTGAGTTTCAAGTGCACCTGTTCACGCGAACGTTGCGGCGATGTGCTGCGCACACTCCCGGATGAAGAAGTGGATCAAATCCTGCAGGAAGATGGCAATATTGATATGCACTGTGACTACTGCGGTAATCATTATGTCTATGATGCGGTCGATATTGCCGCGATCCGTAATGATTCTGCGACAGGTGACCAACAGGTTCATTAATCGCCAGAGGCCGGATATTCTCCGGCCTTTTTCATTTCCACAATGCCCCCGTTTTTACGCTGCCTGCCTTTATTTCTCATCAAAAAACAATACGATACTCCCGTCACAAAAAGTCGAACTTTCCACCTGACAATCCTCCCCTCCCTGGTATTTATCACTAAAAACAGACACCGACTTAGCACTATTGATGCAACAAATGCGATTCTTTTCATTGAACCCAGCGTGGCTTCTCATTTTCCTTCTTTGCCGCTTTCGCTGTTTTCTGGCGGGTGTAAACTGCGCGCGATCGTGGTATCACCCGGCACTGATGCAGAAGTCGGAGGTCACTCGCGATAATAAAGTTGAAATACCCCTACAATTTGACGCAGTACAAAAAACCGACAAAGGAGCAGTAACATGCACACTAACGACCTGACCTTGCAGGACCTCGTCGCTTATGGCATCACTGATACGGTTAAGGTGATTCATAATCCTGATTATGACACCCTGTTTAAGGAAGAAACCCTACCCACATTAAACGGTTTTGAGCACGGTATCATCACGCAGTCTGGCGCTGTGGCCGTGGATACCGGCATTTTTACCGGACGTTCTCCGAAAGACAAATATCTGGTACGTGACGAAACCACCCGCGACACGCTGTGGTGGAGTGACCAGGGCAAAGGTAAAAATGATAACCATCCCCTCTCGCAGGAAACCTGGCAGTCGCTGAAAAACCTTGTCACGCAGCAGCTCTCCGGCAAACGCCTGTTTGTGGTCGATGCCTGGTGCGGCGCTAACCCGGACTCACGCCTCAGCGTACGCTTTATCACGGAAGTCGCCTGGCAGGCGCACTTTGTGAAGAACATGTTTATACGCCCGGATGAATCGGGTCTGGCGAATTTCACACCTGACTTCGTGGTGATGAACGGCGCCAAGTGCACCAACCCGGACTGGCAGGCGCAGGGACTGAACTCCGAGAACTTTGTCGCCTTTAACCTGACGGAAAACATACAGCTTATCGGGGGAACCTGGTACGGCGGCGAGATGAAGAAAGGGTTGTTCACTATTATGAACTACCTGCTGCCGCTAAAAGGGATCGCGTCGATGCACTGCTCGGCAAACGTCGGTGAAAAAGGGGATGTTGCCATATTCTTCGGCCTGTCGGGCACGGGCAAAACCACACTGTCTACCGACCCAGAGCGCAAGCTGATTGGCGATGATGAACATGGCTGGGATGATGACGGCGTGTTTAACTTTGAAGGGGGCTGCTACGCTAAAACGATCAAGCTGTCAGAAAAAGCAGAACCGGAGATCTACCATGCGATCCGCCCGGATGCCCTGCTGGAGAACGTTGTCGTTCGCAGCGATGGTTCGGTGGATTATGACGACAGCAGCAAGACCGAGAACACCCGCGTCTCCTACCCGATTTACCATATCGACAATATTGTTAAACCGGTGTCGAAAGCCGGCCACGCGAAGAAAGTGATTTTCCTGACCGCTGACGCTTTTGGCGTGCTGCCCCCCGTATCACGCCTGACCGCCGAGCAGACCCAGTACCATTTCCTGTCCGGTTTTACCGCCAAACTGGCCGGTACTGAGCGTGGCGTCACCGCCCCCACTCCCACCTTCTCAGCCTGCTTTGGTGCCGCGTTCCTGACTCTGCACCCCACACAGTACGCAGAGGTTCTGGCGAAACGGATGAAAGACGCAGGCGCAGAAGCCTGGCTGGTGAACACCGGCTGGAACGGCAGCGGGAAACGTATTTCGCTCGCCGATACGCGGGCGATTATCAACGCTATCCTCAGTGGGGACATCGCCCATGCAGAAACCACCACGTTGCCTGTTTTCAACCTGGAGATACCGCTGACTCTGCAAGGTATAGACAGCAAACTGCTCGACCCGCGTCAAACCTGGTCGAGTGAAGCCGAATGGGAAACAAAGGCCCGGGATTTGGCTCAGAGATTTATCAATAACTTCGATAAGTTTACCGACACCAAAGCGGGTGAAGCTCTGGTGAAAGCCGGACCGACACTGTAAGCCAGTGGAATCGGGTGAGGCATGCCTCACCCCTACGACATCATGCCGCGCCCTTGCCTGTCACTGTCGGCCCTGGCGGAAGGCTGGCAGGTGGCAATGGCAGCCAGGCACGAATGCGTAAGCCCCCTTTTTCACTCTTACCAATCTCCAGTGCCCCCTGGTGAGCATCAATAATACGTTGCACAATCGCCAGTCCCAGGCCCGTGCCGCTGGTACTGCGTGCGCTGTCGCCGCGCACGAACGGCTGAAGCAGGTGCTTAAGCTGGTCGGGTTCAATACCGGGACCATCATCGTCCACCTGGAACCAGGCCCGATGCAGCTCGCGGCCGGAACTGACCTTAATCCAGCCATTACCATAACGGGCAGCATTGACGACCATATTGGCAATAGCACGCTTAATCGCAAGGGGATTAATATCCAGCATCAGCTCAGTGGACATTACGGCGTTTTCAATTTCACGCTCGTAACCGCTTTCTGCCGCCACCACTTCCCCCAACACACTGTTGAGGTCCGCGCGTTCAAACTGCATCTCCTGGCCCGTACGCAGGTAATCAATAAACTGTTCGATAATCGCATTACATTCTTCGATATCTTTATTGATCGACTCAGCCAGATAGCCATCCTGCTCTGACATCATTTCCGTTGCCAGACGAATACGCGTCAATGGCGTTCTCAGGTCATGACTCACCCCGGCCATCAGCAGGGTTCGGTCATCAGCTAACTGTTTCACACCAGACGCCATCTGATTGAATGCCCGCGTCACCGAACGGACCTCAGAGGCACCATACTCGCGCAGTGGTGGCGGGATAATGCCTTTACCCACCTGTAACGCTGCGTGCTCCAGCTCCACCAGCGGGCGGTTCTGGATACGTATAAACAGCCAGGCTCCGCCGATCGCCAGCAACATAATCGCCAGCGTGTAGCGGAACAACGGAGAGAAATCGCCCTGATGGATCTCGGTCAGGGGGACGCGCACCCAGATATCCGGCGACAGCCAGGTTTTCAGCCACACCACCGGGGAGTTCTTATTGACCTCCACACGAACATCGGTCGGGCCACCCAACTGCTGCGCCATCTGTTGGCTGAGGAACTGATAGTGCTGCGCCCAGCGTAATCCGCTCTCTTCCGCCGCTGCATTGGTATACAGCGAGATGCCGAGTTCACGGTAGATTTCACGGCGAAATGCCGGAGGCACTTCCAGCTGCGTGCCATCTTCCAACTGCAAACGGTCGGTCATCAACATACGCACTTCATAGGCCAGAACTTTGTTGAACTGTTGCAGACTGGGCAAAATTGCAAAGTTCAGCACCACCAGATAGGTCGTTACCAGGCTGACGAACAGCAGGGTAACGATCAATAACAGTGTGCGGGCAAATGAACTACGGGGAGAGAAGCGGAATCGCCTCATGCTTTACTGCCGTCCGGCACGAAGACATAGCCCAGGCCCCAAACGGTCTGGATGTAGCGCGGATGAGCCGGATCTTCTTCCACCATACGGCGCAAACGGGAGATCTGTACGTCGATAGAACGCTCCATCGCACTGTACTCACGACCACGGGCCAGGTTCATCAGTTTATCGCGCGACAGCGGCTCACGCGGGTGGCTCACCAGCGCTTTCAGCACGGCGAACTCGCCGCTGGTCAGTGGCATCGGCTCATCTTCACGGAACATCTCGCGGGTACCGAGGTTCAACTTGAATTTACCGAAAGCAATCACCGCTTCTTCCTGAGAAGGTGCGCCCGGCAGTTCATTCGCCTGACGACGCAGCACCGCACGGATACGGGCCAGCAGTTCACGTGGGTTGAACGGTTTTGGAATATAGTCATCCGCACCGATTTCGAGGCCCACGATACGATCCACTTCCTCGCCTTTGGCAGTGACCATAATAATCGGCATCGGGTTGCTCTGGCTGCGCAGACGGCGGCAAATCGACAGGCCATCTTCGCCAGGTAACATCAGGTCCAGCACCATCAGGTGGAATGATTCACGTGTCAGCAGGCGATCCATCTGCTCAGCATTGGCCACGCTACGCACCTGGAAGCCCTGCTCGGTCAGATAACGCTCCAGCAGTGCACGCAAACGCATGTCATCATCTACCACCAGGATTTTGTAATTTTCTTGCATTTCGTTACTCCCAAAGGCGCTATTGCCTGAGCCTGTATTTTCAAAAAAGATGCCTGAATGTAACAGTCAATAATGGTTTATATTGTAGCCGAAATTGTTACAAAGCATATTAAACAGCAGCTTATCTGTAACCTGGGTCAAAAAAACCTGGGGATGAACGGTTTTTTCCAGCGTATTTATCATGACAAACAAGCAGTAACGTTGCGGCATAATTCGGAACAATGAATTTGCATCCCGTCACACAGCACAACAAAATAGTCTGCATATCACGATGACGATGGCTGAATGATGAAAACCAAACTGATTACCCGCGAAGGCTACAACCTGCTGAAGCAGGAGCTGGACTTCCTGTGGCGCGAAGATCGCCCGGAAGTGACGAAAAAGGTCACCTGGGCGGCCAGCCTTGGCGATCGCAGTTAAAATGCCGACTATCAGTACAACAAAAAACGCCTGCGTGAAATTGACCGCCGGATACGCTATCTGACCAAGTGCCTGGAACAGCTGCGTATTGTCGACTATTCCCCTCAGCAGGATGGCAAAGTGTTTTTCGGTGCCTGGGTAGAGGTGGAAAATGATGATGGCGATCTGAAGCATTTCCGCATTGTCGGCTATGACGAGATTTTTGGTCGTAATGACTATATCTCTATCGACTCGCCGATGGCGCGTGCGTTGCTGAAAAAAGAGATCGGGGATGCCGCCATCGTCCACACCCCGGTGGGTGAAGCGCTGTGGTACGTCAATGCGATCAGCTACGTCAAAGAGTCTTAAACTCGCCGTTGCAGCCATGCTGACAGCCTGATGACTGGCATTATGCTGCTGCAATCCGTATAACTGTTGCCAATTTCTTAAGCTAAAAAGTGTCCCAACAATGATGAATAATTCACTGAGCCGCCTGATTGCAAGTGAGCTAAAGGCCAGACCAGAACAGGTTGAAGCCGCTGTTCGCCTGCTCGACGAAGGAAATACCGTGCCGTTTATCGCACGTTATCGTAAGGAAGTGACCGGCGGGTTAGATGATACCCAACTGCGTCAGCTGGAGACCCGACTGGGTTACCTGCGCGAACTTGCCGACCGTCGCCAGTCCATTCTGAAATCCATTGCCGACCAGGGAAAACTGACCGATGAACTGGCAGCGGCAATCAACGCCACTCTGAGTAAAACCGAGCTCGAAGACCTCTACTTGCCTTACAAACAGAAGCGCCGCACGCGCGGTCAGATCGCTATTGAAGCCGGTCTGCAACCCCTGGCGGACACGTTATGGCAGGAGCCGTCTCACGACCCTGAACAACTGGCCGCTGGCTACATTGATGCCGACAAAGGTGTGGGAGACACCAAAGCGGCACTGGATGGTGCACGCTATATCCTGATGGAACGCTTCGCAGAAGATGCCGGGCTGCTGGCAAAAGTACGTGACTACCTGTGGAAAAATGCACACCTGGTCGCACGCGTGATCGATGGCAAAGAAGAGGAAGGCGCAAAATTCCGTGACTACTTCGATCATCATGAAGCGTTATCCACTGTGCCTTCACACCGTGCGCTGGCCATGTTCCGTGGGCGTAACGAAGGTATCTTACAGTTGGCGCTGAATGCTGATCCGCAGTTCGATGAACCACCGCGCGAAAGCCACGGTGAGCAGATCATCACGGACCATCTGAATCTGCGCCTGAACAATGCGCCAGCGGATGCCTGGCGTAAAGCCGTGGTCAGCTGGACCTGGCGCATCAAGGTGCTGCTGCACCTCGAAACCGAACTGATGGGCACTGTGCGTGAACGCGCGGAAGACGAAGCGATTAATGTCTTCGCCCGCAATCTGCACGATCTGTTGATGGCGGCACCGGCGGGGATGCGCGCCACGATGGGTCTCGATCCTGGCCTGCGTACCGGGGTCAAAGTCGCCGTAGTGGATGCGACCGGGAAGCTGGTCGCGACCGACACCATCTATCCTCACACCGGGCAGACTGCCAAAGCCGCAGCGGCCGTAGCGGCACTCTGCACCCAACATCAGGTTGAACTGGTCGCCATCGGCAACGGTACGGCATCGCGTGAAACCGAGCGTTTCTATCTTGAGGTGCAGAAGCAGTTCCCGCAGGTACAGGGCGAGAAAGTCATCGTCAGCGAAGCGGGAGCCTCGGTCTATTCCGCTTCCGAACTGGCGGCGCTGGAGTTCCCCGGCCTGGATGTCTCGCTGCGTGGTGCGGTTTCCATTGCCCGTCGCTTACAGGACCCGCTCTCCGAACTGGTGAAAATCGACCCGAAATCCATTGGTGTCGGCCAGTACCAGCATGACGTCAGCCAGAGCCAGTTAGCGAGAAAACTTGATGCGGTAGTGGAAGACTGCGTAAACGGCGTGGGTGTCGATCTGAATACCGCCTCTGTGCCGCTGCTAACGCGCGTGGCAGGGCTGAGCAAGATGATCGCCCAGAATATTGTCACCTGGCGTGACGAGAACGGCCGTTTCCAGAACCGTCAGCAGTTACTGAAAGTCGGTCGTCTGGGGCCAAAGGCCTTTGAACAGTGCGCCGGATTCCTTCGCATCACTCAGGGCGATAACCCACTGGATGCCTCTACCGTGCACCCGGAAGCGTATCCTGTCGTGGAGCGCATTCTCGCCGCCACCGAGCAGGCACTGAACGACCTGATGGGTAACCCGACTGAGCTGCGTAATCTGAAAGCCGTTGATTTTACCGATGAGCGTTTCGGCGTGCCGACCGTGAGTGACATCATCAAAGAGCTGGAAAAACCGGGCCGCGATCCCCGTCCTGAGTTTAAAACCGCACAGTTCGCTGACGGCGTCGACACCATGAATGACCTGCTCCCGGGGATGGTGCTGGAAGGCTCGGTGACTAACGTCACCAACTTCGGCGCCTTCGTCGATATCGGCGTCCATCAGGATGGTCTGGTGCATATCTCCTCACTGGCCGATAAATTTGTCGATGACCCACACAAAGTGGTGAAAGCTGGTGATGTGGTCAAAGTGAAGGTGATGGAAGTGGATTTACAGCGTAAGCGTATTGCACTGACCATGCGTCTTGACGAGCAGCCAGGCGAAACCAATGCGCGACGCGGTGGCGGCAACAAATCGCCGGACCGTGACAATGCACGCCCGGCAAAAGCCAACAACAAACGCCCTGCTGCTCAGTCTGCGGGCAACAGCGCGATGGGCGATGCGCTGGCCGCCGCGTTTGGTAAAAAAAGCTAATCCTCCCCGGCGGGCCTCACGGCCCGCTCTTTTTTCCTAACCTCCCCACTTGCCCTGCGATTAAGTTGCTCCATATCAATGTGAGCAAGAATCACTCTCATTAAAATTCTCAGTGTCTATTTAAGCAGGCACCGCCAATGCACATGATCCCACAGCATACCTACCGAATCGTCGGTTTTTCGTCATCCATCAATCCGGTATTTCGCCAGAAACTGATGGCGCTGGGGCTGTTGCCCGGCGCCACCTTTCGGCTGATCCGCATCGCGCCACTGGGCGATCCGCTGCATATTGAAACCCGCCACGTGAGCCTGATGTTGCGCAAAAGGGACCTTGATTTGCTCCAGCTGGAAGCCATGCAGTCAGCCGGAGAGACAGCATGAAAACCATCACTATCGCACTGACCGGGAACCCAAACGTAGGTAAAACCACCCTGTTTAACCAGCTCACCGGATCGCGCCAGCGGGTCGGTAACTGGGCCGGGGTAACCGTCGAGCGCAAAGAGGGGCTGTTCACCACCGCAGAGCATCAGGTGCAGTTGGTTGATCTGCCGGGCTGTTACTCGCTCACCACCCTCTCGGCGCAGGCATCGCTGGACGAACAGATTGCCTGCCAGTATCTGCTGAGCGGTGATGCTGACCTGGTGATTAACGTGGTGGATGCCAGTAACCTTGAACGTAATCTTTATCTGACCTTGCAGCTGCTGGAAATGGGGCAGCCCTGCATCGTGGCGTTAAACATGCTGGATATTGTTGAAAGCCAGCAAACAGAGTTAGACCTCGCGGCGCTGGAACAGGCCCTGGGCTGCCCGGTGATACCGCTGGTTTCGACACGCGGGCGCGGCATCAAACCACTGAAAGAGACCATCGACCGCTATTCACGCCAGCCTACCCTGCTTGATGTCCCCTATTCGCAGCCGCTGCAACAGGCATTACGTGAACTGGTCGCGGCCATGCCTGCCGCCACGCCCGAAGGGCAGAAACGCTGGCTGGCCCTGCATATGCTGGAAGGGGACATCTGGAGCCAGCAGCAGATGCCCGCTGCCCAGGCGTTACTGCCTGGCATCCATGAACATCTGGGGGAAGATGCTGCCCAGTCCATTGCCAGTAGCCGCTATCAGACTCTCGAATCCCTCTGTCACAAGGTCATCCGTGTGGCCGGAAGCCGTAGCCTGTTCAGCCAGCGGCTGGATCGGCTGACCATGAACCGCTGGCTGGGTCTGCCGGTGTTTCTGCTGGTGATGTATATGATGTTCTTCCTCGCCATCAACCTTGGTGGCGCGCTGCAACCCCTGTTCGACCTTGGATCAGCGGCGATCTTTATTCAGGGTACGCAATGGCTGGGGGCTACGCTGCACCTGCCGTTATGGCTGACACTTTTCCTGGCGCAGGGCATTGGCGGCGGGATCAATACCGTGATGCCGCTGGTGCCGCAGATCGGCATGATGTATCTGTTCCTCTCTTTGCTGGAAGATTCCGGTTATATGGCGCGTGCCGCCTTTGTGATGGATCGGTTGATGCAGGCGCTGGGTCTGCCCGGTAAATCCTTTGTACCGCTGATTGTTGGCTTTGGCTGCAATGTGCCCTCGGTGATGGGTGCACGCACGCTGGACGCGCCACGGGAGCGGCTGATCACCGTGCTGATGGCGCCGTTTATCTCCTGCGGAGCGCGGCTGGCGATTTTCGCCGTCTTTGCGGCGGCCTTTTTCGGTCAGCGCGGTGCCCTGGTCGTTTTCAGCCTCTATCTGTTGGGGATCTGTGCGGCCATCGCCACTGGTCTGCTGCTGAAGCATACGCTGATGCGCGGTACCGCCAGTCCCTTTGTGATGGAACTGCCGCTGTGGCACGTTCCTCACGCCAAAAGTTTGCTGTTGCAGACCTGGCAGCGTCTGCGGGGGTTTGTCCTGCGGGCCGGGAAAGTGATTGTGCTGGTCAGTATGCTTATCGGAGCGCTAAACTGTTTTTCGTTTAGCGGCAAGCCGGTGAGTCATCTGAACGACTCCGCGCTGGCCAGCGTCAGCCAGACATTGACACCGCTGCTGGCACCGATCGGTGTTCACGATGATAACTGGCAGGCTACCGTCGGTCTGCTGACCGGAGCGATGGCAAAAGAAGTGGTAGTCGGCACGCTGAATACCCTCTACACCGCCGAAGCGCTGCAACAGCAGGCATTCGACCCTGAGCAGTTCAGTCTTCGCGCGCAACTGAGTGACGCGCTGACTCAGACATGGCAAGGCATCAAAGCCACCTTCAGCCTCAGCGTTCTCGCCAACCCTATTGAGGCCAGTAAAGGCGATGCGGAAATGGCCAGCGGCGCAATGGGTACGATGCACAGCAAGTTCGCCAGCGATGCCGCCGCCTACAGCTACCTGATTTTTGTGCTGCTGTACGTGCCGTGCGTTTCAGTGATGGGTGCCATTGCCCGTGAAAGCAGTCACCGCTGGATGCTGTTCTCGATCCTGTGGGGGCTGGATCTGGCTTACTCGCTGGCCGCTCTGTTCTATCAGGTTGCCAGTTTCCACCAGCATCCGGGCAGCAGCAGTCTGATTATTACCACTGTCCTGCTGTTCAATGCCCTGCTGCTGGGCGCGCTACGCCGGGTGCGCATCACCCCGGCGCAGATCCCGGTCAAACAGGTCAGCACCGGCTGCCAGAACTGCGCCAAAAACGGTCGTTGCCACTGATGCAGGTTGCGATTTTGTGACCAGCGTCTACAGTGAAAAATAACGTCTGAATTTTTCACCAGCGGTGGCAATTCGAATAATAATGGATATTATCAATAACTTAATAGATAAGATCTACGATTACACTTTCCCGCCATCCTGCTTACAGCGGCTGCATACGCTGATTGCTGATGCGCGGGAGCGTATTCAACAGTCACGTAAGCCACACTGGGATGAAAAAGACGTGGTGCTGATCACCTACGCCGATCAGTTTCATGAAGAGAACACACCCACCCTGACGACCTTCTCCCGTTTCTGGCAACAGCACCTGCAATCCAGCTTTAATCTGGTTCATCTGCTGCCTTTTTTCCCCTGGTCTTCCGACGATGGCTTCTCCGTTATTGACTATCACCAGGTGGACCCTAAATGTGGCGACTGGCAGGATGTGGCCGCCCTGCGCCAGCATACCCGGCTGATGTTTGATTTTGTCTGCAACCACATGTCATCTGAAAGCACCTGGTTTCACCATTATCTGGCGCAGGACCCCGGCTGGGACGATTTCTTTATCAGCATGCCGCCCACCACCGATTTAAGCGCTGTCACCCGCCCACGCACCTCACCCCTTCTCACGCCTTTTACGATGGCCGATGGTGAAACCCGTTTTATCTGGACCACCTTCAGCGCCGATCAGATCGACCTGAACTTCGCTAACCCGGAAGTGTTGATCGCGATGGTGAACGTGGTACTGGATTATCTGGAAAAAGGCGCCGATTACCTGCGGCTGGATGCCGTGGGCTACATGTGGAAAACCCCGGGGACGTCCTGCATTCATCTGGAAAAAACCCACCAACTGGTCAAACTGTTTCGCGCCATCGCCAACGAGGTGGCACCAGGCACGGTTGTGCTGACGGAAACCAACGTACCGCACAAAGATAACATCAGCTATTTTGGTAATGGTCGTGATGAGGCGCAGATGGTGTATCAATTTTCACTGCCGCCGCTGGTGCTGCACGCGATCCATTACGGATCCTCGCGCGCCCTGCGGCAGTGGGCCGCCTCCCTCGATGGCGGCAGCGGCAGCACCACCTTCTTCAATTTCCTCGCCTCACATGACGGCATCGGTCTGAACCCCTTACGCGGCATTCTGCCAGAAACTGAAATCGTTTCGCTGGTGCGCGATCTGGCGATGGAAGGGGCACTGATCTCCTATAAGAATAACCCTGACGGCAGCACCAGCCCGTATGAAATTAACGTCACCTACATGGATGCGCTGAATCAGAAACCGGACGACGACGATACCCGCCTGCGCCGTTTCCTGCTTGCTCATGCGCTGCTGCTGGCCTTTCCCGGCGTACCGGCCATCTACGTACAAAGTATTCTCGGCTCACGTAACGATGTAGAAGGCGTCAAAACCGCCGGCTACAACCGGGCGATCAACCGCCAGAAATATGCCGTCAGCGATATCGAACAGGCATTAATGGAAAAGGATTCACTGCGACAACGGGTCTACTATGCTCTCAGCCAGCTTATTCAGGTGCGTATCCAGCAGTCGGCCTTCCATCCGGATAATCCCATGAGCATCATCGACAGTGACAATTCACTGCTGGTGATGAAACGCCAGGCAAGAGAAGAACAGGAATCCCTCTGGTGTGTGTTTAACCTGAGCAACAAAGCAGTGAGTTTGATGTTGCCAGAGGCGCGCTGGTATCGGGATATTGCCAGTGACGATCGTATTGATGGTGCGCAGGCGATGCTGCTGGAAGCGTGGGAATACCGCTGGCTGAAAGCCTGAAACTGCCCACCGATGGCGGGCAGAGACTATCACTTACTTATAGACGTCGGCCAATGCGTGATCGCGATTCCCCTGCTGGGCCGCGATGATCACATAGTATTTTCCGCCTTTCTCATCCGCTTTTTTCGATAGGCGCGCGTTGGCATCCATCGGGTCGGTGGTGGAGTTTGTCGTCACCGTACCGATCTTTTCCAGCTTCATCTCCTGCGCTTTTTCGCGGGTGATCTGCTCGGCTGCACTGGCATTAAATGCCGCCAGGGTAGTCAACATCAGGGCAGAGATAGTGATCAGCTTTTTCATATAATTTCCTCTCCTTAGGTCAATATTTCCAGTAAATTATGGCAGCAAATCTAAGCTGCCGCTTTTATTATTTCCCCAACAGATAAAAGCAGCAACGAGGTGAATTGTTGCAAAAAATGACCAGAAATAATCAACGGAGCAGGCTGTTTTTAATTCAGAATTCAGGTCCAGAGAGTTTCACTGAAATCGATAATCTGCTGTGAGAAATCCGCCGGATGCGAGATAAACGGCGCATGGGCCGCTTTCTCCATAATATGGCTGGTGCTGGCTGGCCAGGCATCATCAAGCAGCGGGACAATTTTGCGCGGGACTAAGCCATCCAGCGCCCCATACAGGCGCAAAAATGGCATGGACAGCGCGGCGAGCGCCTGGCGTACGTCTGCCGTCTTGAGAATTTCCAGTCCGCCGTTCAGGACCTCAACCGCAGGTACCGGCCGCTCAAACACCACGCTTTTCAACGCCCGGGCATCCTGGCGAGCGCTGTCCGTTCCCAGGGTTTGTAACGCGAGAAACCGCTCCACGGTACGCTGGAAATCCTCACTCAACTGGTGCTGAAATGAGGTCAGCGTTTCCGGTTTTATGCCGGGCCAATCAGCTTCCGCACTGAAACGCGGTGAGGATGCCACGCTGACCAGACCGCGCACCCGCTGCGGCGCATTCAGCGCCACCTGGCTGGCAACCAGGCCCCCCAGCGACCAGCCCAGCCAGATGGCCTGCTCAGGGGCCTGCGCCAGCACGGCTGCCGCCATCTCGTCAAGAGTCATTGCCGGGAATCCCTGACTGTGGCCATAGCCGGGCAAATCCACCAGATGCAGGCAAAAATGTGCACTGAGCCGCTCGCTAATGCAATGCCACACCCCGGCGTTCAGCCCCCATCCGTGCAGCAGCACAAGATGGCAATCGCCCTGTCCAATAGTCTCCCAGTGAAGCACCGTCATGGGTTATCGTCCTGTATTTAAATTACGAGGTCGCCATGCTACCAATGCCAGCAGGCTGTTGGCTATGTCTGATGCCGCTCAATCTTGCACAGCACGGCTTGTGCACCGTTTGTTTACGTCGCCTTCTGGCGATGCGCGGTGGCTGCCCGCGCTGTGGACTGCCCAGCGGCGAAACAACCCGTGAATGCGGCCGCTGCCTGCACAATCCGCCTCCCTGGCAGTGGCTGGTGTCAGTCACGCCCTGGCAACCACCGCTGAGCCAGTTGGTGAACCGGCTAAAGTTTTATCACACCACCGCACTTGCGGTAATGCTGGCCCGGTTGATACTGCTATGCTGGTTAATGCAACGGCGTAACAGCGGGCTGCTTCGTCCCGATGTATTGCTGACGGTGCCACTGCATCATCGCCGGGCGTGGCAACGCGGCTATAATCAGTTGGAGGATATAGCTCACAGCCTGGCGCGCTGGACGCAATGTCGTTATTTACCCCGAGCCATCACACGTGTGCGTGCGGGGCGTATTCAGCACCGACTGGGCGCTCTGGCACGGCGTAAAAACTTACGCGGCGCGTTTACACTTGAAATTGATGTGCGCGGACTGCATATCACCTTATTAGATGATGTGGTCACCACGGGCAGTACCGCCGCAGAGATAAGCCGCATTCTGCTGGCCAGGGGTGCTGCCAGCGTACAGATCTGGTGCCTGTGCCGAACCTTGTAGAGCGTCGGTGATGGGCGTATTATAACCAATGAAATTAGTTAACTATTGAGCAATCGCCATGATCCTAATTACCGACTCTGCACAAGAGCACTTCGCAAAACTGCTGTCAAAGCAGGAAGATGGCACCCAAATTCGTGTATTCGTGATTAATCCGGGTACACCGACTGCCGAGTGCGGTGTTTCCTACTGCCCACCCGATGCAGTAGAAGCAACGGATACTGAACTGAAGTTTCCCCTGCTGTCAGCCTATGTTGATGCCCTGAGCGCACCGTATCTGGAAGACGCTGAAATCGACTTTGTGACCGATAACCTGGGTTCACAGCTGACGCTGAAAGCACCGAACGCCAAAATGCGTAAAGTTAACGAAGATGCCCCGTTAATTGAGCGTGTTGAGTACCTGTTGCAGGCCCAGATCAACCCGCAGCTGGCCAGCCACGGCGGTAAAGTTTCCCTGATGGAAATCACCGACGAAGGTTTCGCTATTCTGCAATTTGGCGGCGGCTGTAACGGCTGTTCCATGGTCGATGTGACCCTGAAAGAAGGCATCGAGAAAGAGATGCTGGCAGCGTTCCCTGAACTGAAAGGCGTACGCGACCTGACAGAACACGAACGCGGTGAGCATTCGTTCTACTGATGACCTGGGGCCGGATATCCGGCCCCTTCTCTTTTCTTCCCCGCGATTTCACGCCCCCGGTTTAATTTTTCCCCGACTGCCTGTTTAATTTTCCCTGGCGTGATTGACGCTGGATTTTTCAGCTTACACGTGTACACTGAAACCTGTTTTCGCAACCTACAGGTCATCATGTTGAACAATATTGGCAGAAGAGTCGTGATCACAGGTATGGGCTTAATCAGCCCGCTCGGTAATGGCGTAGACGGTAGCTGGCAACGGCTGATCGCCGGTCAGTCCGGGATTCGTCATCTTCCTGAAGAGGCCTATGGCGATACGGCCATCCGCGTGGGTGGGCAGGTTCCCTCCATCGAACAAGACCCGCAGCACGGTTTTGATATCGCTGCGCTTATTCCGGTGAAAGAGCAGCGTAAAGCGGACCGCTTTATTCATCTGGCGCTGGCAGCGGCCGAAGAAGCCATCACGCAGGCCGGCTTACATAATCTCTCGGAAACCGCACGTCTGCGTACCGCCACCATTATTGCCACCGGCATTGGCGGTTTTCATGCCATCAGCAATGCGGTCAAAACCGTGGCAGAAAAAGGCAGCCGTAAACTGTCCCCGTTTACAATTCCGTCATTTATCGCCAATCTCGCGGCGTCACACGTGGCGATCAAATATGGCTTCAAGGGCATGCTGGGAACACCCGTTTCCGCTTGCGCGGCCAGCATTCAAAGTATCGGTGACGGTTTCCGCGCCATTCGTTTTGATGATGCGGATATCGCCGTGGTGGGTGGCTGTGAATCTTGCATCAATCCGGTTTCACTCGGGGGCTTCCAGGCCGCCCGCGCGCTCTCAACAGCCTTTAACGACCATCCTGAGCAGGCTTCGCGCCCGTTCGACCAGGCACGTGATGGTTTTGTGATGGGAGAAGGTGCCGGGATGCTGGTACTGGAGGAATTGACCCGTGCTCAGGCGCGTGGCGCCACAATCCTTGGTGAAGTGGTCGGTTATGGCACCACTTCGGATGCTTACCACATCACTTCCGGGCCGGAAGATGGCGAAGGCGCTGCGCGTGCGATGACCATTGCGCTCCAGCAGGCAGGGATAACAGGGCGCGATATCGATTATATCAACGCCCACTCTACCTCGACGCCGGTCGGCGATCTTGCCGAAATCAATGCGCTGCGTCGGGTACTGGGTGAAGGTGCTCACACGGCGATCTCCTCAACCAAATCCGCCACCGGGCATCTGCTGGGCGCCGCCGGGGCTGTGGGGGCGATCTTCTCACTGATGGCAATGCGTCAGCAGATTGCGCCACCTTCGCTGAATATCACACAGCTGGACAGTGCTGCTGAAGGGCTGAACATCGTTAAAAACAGTGCGCAGCAGATGACCATCCGCAGCGTACTGGTTAACGGTTTCGGTTTTGGTGGTGTGAACGGTTCGGTGATTTTTAAAGCCTTTACGCCGTAAGCGCCGGGCGGACCGCAAGAGAAAGGGGTCGGGCATGCCCGACCCCTACGTGATGCGGTAATAGTTGATACCAATGTCGTAGGGGCGAGGCATGCCTCGCACGATTGTTACGGGGCTTTACGTCGTTTATCGATATCCTTAATTAAGCGATTAACGCGATCATCGGCAAACATGGCCTCCAGCGTGACGCTCAGTTTACGCCGCCAGTTAGGATACTGATCGGTGGTGCCCGGTACATTCACCGGCTCGGCCATATCCAGCCAGTCCTCTGGTTGCAGCCCCAGCAGTGCGCTGTTGCTGTCGGCAATAAAACGCTGTAATCCGCGATTGAGCACCGTTGTCATCGCCATCCTTTCAGCCCGTTTACCACAGCTTTTTGGCACACAGTGATGACGATGCAATGCCTCCAGCAATGCCTGTTTCTGGCGGACGCGATGCTCAAACAGCCCTTTGAGGACCAGCTTGTCAGGATAAATACCCAGCGTTTCACCCAGAGTCAGATCCCCGGCACTCCAGAAGCCACGCAACGTCGGCAGGTCATGGGTCGTCGCACTTGCCATAGACTGGCGTGGCCAGGCGGAGGGTGCCCGGTAACGATCCCCACTCTCCTGCTCGAAGTAGAGAACCTTCCACGAATAAATACCGCTGTCGCGCAGTTTACTGACAATTTCCGCCGGTACGGTACCGAGATCCTCACCGATCACCATGCACTGATGGCGCTGACTTTCCAGCGCGAGGATCGCCATTAAGTCATCCACCGGATAGTGGACGTAGGCACCGAAGTTGGCCGTTTCACTGTAAGGAATCCACCACAAACGCAACAGCGACATCACATGATCGATGCGCAGTGCGCCGCAGCTCGCCATATTCGCCCGCAGCAGGTCGATAAACGGTTGGTAGCCACGCGCCGCCATCACGTGCGGGTCCATCGGCGGCAATCCCCAGTTTTGCCCGAGCGGGCCGAGGATATCCGGCGGCGCGCCAACGGAAGCTTTCAACCGGTACAGTTCACGATCGCACCAGGTTTCGGATCCTCCTTCCGCCACGCCCACGGCTAAATCCCGGTAAAGCCCCACCGGCATCTGGTTCTGCTGGCAACACTGCCAGCACGCATCAAACTGACGATTCGCCAGCCATTGCAGCCATGACCAGAAACGCACTTCATCCTGCTGCTCACGGCAAAACTGCTGCACCGCCTCGCTATCGCCCTGCTGTACATTTTCAGGCCATACCGGCCAGCCCCAGCGAGCAGGATCGTCCTTCAGCATAGCGCAGTGCAGGGCATCAAAGGCGGCCTGGTTTAACAGGCTTTCTCCCCCGGCGTTGATAAAGGCCTCAAAGTGCTGCACGCTGGCGTCCTGCGCATCACGTGCGGTGAACTGCGACCAGGCATGACGTAGCCCCTGAATTTTTAATGCCCCCACCCGCGCATAATCCACCCAGTCAGCATCGCGTGCAGTGTGTAACGCCGTCTGGGTGCTCTTTTTCTGCCACCAGCGCTGAGCGGCCTTACTGTGCTGGAAATCCGGCACGGCAGCCACATCGATATACATCACATTGAGCCAGCGCCGTGACGACGGGCTGTAAGGACTGGCATTTTCAGGCAGGGAAGGATAAAGCGCGTGAATCGGATTGAGACCAATAAATGCACCGCCGCGTGCCGCGATCTCGCTGACCATGTGCTTCAAATCGCCGAAGTCACCGATCCCCCAGTTCTGGGCCGATCGCAGCGTGTAGAGTTGCACGCAGGCGCCCCACAGTTTGTCGCCGCGCTTTAACTCCGCAGGCTCATAGCAGCGTTTCGGTGCCACAATAATCCGGCACGGCCACTGTTTTTTCCCCTGCGTGAGCAGCAGATGATGATAACCTTCTGGCAGATTCGCTGGCAGCGTCAGCACCTCTCCACCAGACAGCGACCCCTGGTGGGTTTTCCCCTGCTCACTGTCAAACTGCCACTGATAATTCCCTTTTCCTCCCACCTGAAGCTGTTGAGTCCGTTTTTTCAGCAGCACATGACAGGGTGGCAGTGGCGCATTTCCCCTCTCAGGAAGGACTGCCATTGCCTCAAGCAGCTTTTCGCGCGTCCCGGCGCTCACCGCTTCCGGCTGCCCGCGTGCATTAATATATTTCGAAGCAATACCCGCCGCCGCCGCGGCCTGATCACGCTTTTTTAAGTCCATCGCCTCTCCCGGGCCGTTTTGCCTGCCAGATACGCTGCTGGTAATCCCGAATCGAACGATCAGAGCTGAACATCCCGGTACGGGCCGTATTCAGAATAGCCGCTTTCGTCCAGGCCTCCTGGTCACGGTACAGCGCTTCCACCTTCAGCTGTGCTTCGCAGTAGCTGGCGAAGTCGGCCAGCACCAGCCACGGATCGCCCCCTTTGCCCAGGCTGTGCAGCATCATGTCGAACGCGTGTTTATCCCCATCGCTGAAAAACCCTTTCTCCAGCTCTTTCAACAGGCTATCAAGATGTTTATCTTTTTTGCGTAACTTCAGCGGCTGATAGCCACTGGCTTTCAGCGCTTTGACCTGGTCCACGGTATTGCCAAAGATAAAGATATTCTCTTCACCCACCTGTTCAGCGATTTCAACGTTGGCCCCGTCGAGCGTACCTACGGTCAGTGCACCATTCAGCGCCAGCTTCATATTGCCTGTACCTGAAGCTTCATATCCGGCAGTGGAGATCTGTTCTGACAGATCGGCTGCCGGGATCATCAACTCAGCCGCCGTAATGCGATAATCCGGAATGAACACCACCTTCAGCTTGTCGCCCACCAGCGGGTCGTTATTGATCTTCTCCGCCACCTTATTAATGGCATAAATAATATTATTCGCCAGGTAGTAACCCGGTGCGGCTTTGGCGCCAAACAGGAACACACGCGGCACCACATCCAGCTTCGGGTCGTCGCGCAGCCGTTTGTAGAGAGAGAGGATATGCATCAGGCCAAGATGCTGGCGTTTGTACTCATGCAGGCGTTTGATTTGTACATCGAACAAGGCATCCGGGTTCACCACAATCCCGGTGCGCTGCACAATGTACTCAGCCAGGCGCAGCTTGTTGGCGCGTTTAATCTGTCGATACTGTTTGCGGAACGCTTTATTGTCGGCAAAGGCTTCAAGCCCTTTCAGGGCATCCAGATTGTTCGCCCACTCAACGTTAAGCGTGTCATCAATCAGCGCGGCCAGCGCCGGATTACACTGCTTCAGCCAGCGACGCGGCGTGATGCCGTTGGTGACGTTATGGAATTTCTCCGGCCAAAGCAGGTGATATTCCGGGAACAGATCTTTCACCACCAGTTCAGAATGCAGCGCAGCCACACCATTCACAGCAAAACCGCTGACCACGCAGAGGTTGGCCATGCGCACCTGTTTATCGTGCACCACCGCCAGCTTCGCCCAGACGGCTTCATCCCCTGGCCACTGTTTCTCGACCACCTTTTTAAAACGTCGGTTGATCTCTTTAATCAACGTGAAATGGCGTGGCAGCAGGCTGCGTACCAGTCGTTCATCCCAGCGCTCCAGCGCTTCCGGCATCAGGGTATGATTGGTGTAGGCGAAGGTCTGACGGGTGATGGCCCAGGCATCGTCCCAGCTTAACTGGTGCTCATCCAGCAGTACACGTAGCATCTCGGGAATGGCGATGGTCGGGTGGGTATCATTAAGCTGAATCACCTCATAGTCCGGCAACGTATGCACGCTGCGCCCGGCAAGGTGATGGCGACGCAGAATGTCGGCCACCGAACAGGCACACTGGAAGTATTGCTGCATCAGGCGCAGGCGCTTTCCTTCCTGATGGTTGTCGTTGGGGTACAACACTTTGGTCAGCTTCGCCGCATCAATACCCTGTTGCTCGGCCGTGAGAAACTTACCGTCATTAAACAGCGTGAGGTCGAACGGATGAACATGGGTGGCCTGCCACAGACGCAGTGGCTGGACAACCCCGTTGCGGTAGCCGGTCACCGGCAGATCCCAGGCTTCGCCGCGCAGGGTAAACGCCGGATGCCACGCCAGCTGGCCATCGGCATTTTTGATTACCGTCCCGCCGATGCCGACGTTCACATCCAGCGCCGCATTGTGGCGAAACCATGGATAACGCTCACGCTGCCAGTCATCCGGCGCTTCAATCTGCTGACCGTCGTCAAACGACTGGCGGAATAAACCGTATTGATAATTTAGCCCATAACCCGTGGCCGGCTGCCCCACCGTGGCCATCGAATCCAGATAGCAGGCCGCCAGCCGCCCCAGTCCACCATTACCCAGAGCAGGATCGACTTCTTCTTCCAGCAGCTCACTGAGATCGCGCTGATGCTCTGCCAGTGCCGATTTAACCGCATCATACCAGCCCAGATTCAGCAGGTTATTCCCGGTCAGGCGGCCAATCAGAAACTCCATGGAAATATAGTTAACGTGGCGCTGCTTTTTCACGGATTTCGCCACCGGCTGTGCCGCCAGCAGTTCTGCCAGCGCACCGCTGATAGCCTGCCACCACTGGTGGGCGGTCATGTCTGCGGCACATGTATAGCCAAGGTGCTGCCACTGACGCGTCAACGCCGCATCAAAGCGCACCTTATTGAATTTCTGTTGCGACATACAATCCCTCTTAAACGGGTGAGCAAAATGTGACTGAAGGCACTTTACAGTTAAGACGGCAAAACGAAAAAAAGCTCACCGCAGAATGCGATGAGCGAAAAAAAAGCAAATAAACAACTAGAGGGGGACAACCAACCGGGCTGGGCTGCCCGGATAAAGCGCACGGCTATAGGGTGCAGAGCAGGCTGCACGCCCAGAATGGGAAGAGGAAGTGAAAAAAAGAGACTGATCTGAGTATGCGTGAATTCGTTAAACGTGCCAGTAGCGGGCGACCTTTTTTTAGATCGCCCAGGCCGGGCTAGCAGAGTTCCAGATGAACTTCGTGCTGTTCGATCGTTTTCATCACACTCGGTGGCGGTGCCTGGTCGGTAAACAGATAATCGATCAACCCCATATTGCCCAGGTTAACCATCGCGTTGCGGCCAAATTTAGAGTGGTCTGCCACCAGCATCACACAGCGTGAATTTTCGATTATCGCGCGCTTGGTGCGCACTTCGTGGTAGTCGAAGTCCAGCAGGGAGCCGTCCATATCGATGCCACTAATCCCCAGAATGCCGTAATCGAGGCGGAACTGAGAAATATAGTCGAGTGTCGCTTCGCCCATAATCCCGCCGTCACGGGTGCGCACTTCGCCCCCGGCCAGGATCAGGCGAAAATCGGGTTTCGCCATCAGCAACACCGCAACGTTCAGGTTATTAGTGACGATACGCAGATTGTTATGGTTCATCAGCGCATGCGCCACCGCTTCCGGGGTGGTACCGATATCAATAAACAGCGAGGCGCCATCGGGGATCTGGCTGGCAACACGCTGAGCAATACGCGCTTTCTCTGCCGACCACATCATCTTACGGTCCTGCCAGGCGGTGTTTTCCGAACTGGAAGGTAACGCGGCACCGCCGTGATGGCGCTGAATTTTGTTTTGCTCGGCCAGATCGTTTAAGTCGCGACGAATGGTTTGCGGGCTGACATCAAAGTGCTCTACCAGTTCTTCGGTACTGACATATCCCTGACGGCGCACCAGCTCGATGATGGCGTCATGTCGTTGTGTCTGCTTCACGCTGTTCTCCTTTTAGCTTTTTTTATGACGCGTATCGACAAAGGCCATCGCCAGCCCAACCAGCAGCCCGGTCACGTGCGCTGCATTGGCAATCGACAAACCAAACCAACCGAAATACCCCACCAGCAGCCACAGAACCGCAAAGGCCATCAATCCGCGTTGCAGAAAGATCCCGCGCTCAGGGCTGCGTTCACCGCTCAGCCAGGAATAGCCCATCAGGGCGTAGACCACACCGGAAAGCCCACCAAACAGCACACCGCTGAACTTCGCCTGCATCCAGCCGCTGAGCAGCGCGGATATCAGCATAATCACGAACAGCTTGCCGCTGCCGAGCCGCTTTTCCAGCGTGCCGCCAAGATACCAAAACCACATCAGGTTAAACAGAATATGCAACAGCGAGAAATGCAGTAAGGCATGTGAGAACCAGCGCCACAGTTCAAAGTGCTGATCCGCATCAGGCCAGGAGAGCAGGCGCATCACGGCGCCATCCCCGAGCACCTGCATCAGGATAAAGACCAGCACGCAGGCTGCCATCACCGTCAGCGTGAGAACGCCGGCACGTTCACGCAGATTATCCAGCAGTGAAACATGCTGATAGTGAATGCCGCTGTCGGTCGTGCCCGAGGTCCAGCTGGCCGCCTGATAACGCACGTGGTTAGGGTCACGAATAAACTGGTTAAGTTCGTTTTCGACCACCGTCAGCTGCGATTCATCATCCAGCCACAGGGTGTAACCATTATCGTGCTCAACGCGCAACGTCACGCCGCGCGTCGCCATGTAATCGACAAACGCCTGCGCCGGGCGCAGATGAGTAAAATGGGTGATGCGCATAGAGAAGCGACTTCCTTTCAGTCAGACCAGACAAACCGAGAGTATAACGATTTCCCCTTACCTGTTGCAGGGGAAAGCGCGAGCGGTGACAAGAGAGGCGTCAGAGTGCGTCGACCTGCTGCGGGAAAGCGGCACGCCAGGCGTCAAATCCGCCATCAATACTGTAAGCCGCCGTGAACCCCTGACTGAGCAGGAACTGTGCGGCTCCTTTACTGCTGTTACCGTGGTAGCACATCACCAGCACCGGGGTCGTTAACGCCGCCTGAGAGATAAAAGCAGGCAGTGAATCGTTAGTCAGATGAAAAGCGCCGCTGGCATGGGCTGCGGCAAAACTCTGGGGGTCGCGAATATCAACCAGCAACGCATTGTCTTCAGAGAGTTTCTGCTGCGCCTGCTGTACGTTGATGCACTCAAATTGTTCCATGGTGGGTTCTCGTCAAAAGCTAAAAAAGTGACCAAATTACCCCCATTGTAGCCTGAAGCCGGCGCACAATAACCCGGCAGTTAGCAGGGAGATAAACTTTTTCTTGCAGCAAATATGTTACCTGCATCACGCATAATTGTTTTTATTAGGTTAACGCTGGCATCAATGTTGGTTTCCGATTAGTATAATGCTCGAAAACGAACATTAGTGAAAGATTCCGAACATCGGAGGAGATGACGTGGAAACCAAAGACCTGATCGTAATCGGCGGCGGTATTAACGGTGCTGGCATTGCGGCTGATGCTGCCGGGCGCGGCCTGTCAGTACTGATGCTGGAGGCGCAAGATCTCGCCTGCGCCACCTCTTCTGCCAGTTCAAAACTTATCCACGGTGGCCTGCGCTACCTGGAGCACTATGAATTCCGCCTGGTGAGTGAAGCCCTTGCCGAACGTGAAGTGCTGTTGAAAATGGCACCCCACATCGCTTTCCCTATGCGTTTCCGTCTGCCGCATCGCCCGCATCTGCGTCCAGCCTGGATGATCCGCGTGGGTCTGTTTATGTACGACCACCTGGGTAAACGTACCAGCCTGCCGGGCAGTAAGGGTTTGCGTTTTGGCTCAGACTCGGTGCTGAAGCCGGAAATCGTGCGCGGTTTCGAATATTCTGACTGTTGGGTGGATGATGCCCGCCTGGTCGTGCTTAACGCGCAGGAAATTGAGAAGCGTGGCGGTGAAGTTCGCACCCGTACCCGCGTGACGCGCGCCTGGCGTGAAAATGGTCTGTGGATCGTGGAAGCGGAAGATATCGACAGTGGCAAAACCTTTACCTGGCGCGCCAAAGGCCTGGTAAATGCTGCTGGTCCGTGGGTCAAACAGCTGTTCGATGACAGCCTGAAGCTGAAGTCGCCGTATGGCATCCGTCTGATCAAAGGCAGCCATATCGTGGTACCACGCGTGCACACCCAGAAACAGGCTTATATTCTGCAAAACGAAGATAACCGTATTGTCTTCGTCATTCCGTGGATGGATGAGTTTTCAATCATTGGCACCACCGACGTTGAGTACAAAGGCGATCCGCAGAATGTGAAAATCGACGATAACGAAGTCGACTATCTGCTGAAAGTGTTTAACGCCCACTTCAAGAAAGATCTGGGGCGTGACGATATCGTCTGGACTTACTCCGGTGTGCGTCCGCTGTGTGACGACGAGTCAGATTCTCCGCAGGCGATTACCCGCGATTACACGCTGGATGTGCATGATGATGCCGGCCAGGCACCACTGCTTTCGGTGTTCGGCGGTAAGCTGACGACCTATCGTAAGCTGGCAGAGCACGCGATGGAGAAACTGAGCAAGTACTATCCGAATATCGGTGCGGCATGGACCAAAAGCTGTGTACTACCGGGTGGCAACTTTGCCGGAACACGTGAAGATTACGCCGCAACCCTGCGTCGCCGCTTCCCGTTTATTACCGAAGCGATGGCACGCCACTTCGCGCGCACCTACGGCAGTAATACAGAACTGCTGCTGAAAGACGCGACCTCTCTTGAAGATCTGGGTGAGCTGTTTGGTCACCACTTCTATGAAGCGGAACTGCGTTACCTGGTTGAGCACGAATGGGTACGCGTGACCGACGATGCTATCTGGCGTCGTACCAAAGAAGGGATGTGGTTGAACGATGAGCAGCAGGCGCGAGTGACCGCGTGGTTGGCCGAGCACGGTAAGAAACCGGCCGCGCTGTCGCTGGCATCGTAATATCAGCGGGTCGGGCATGCCCGACCCCTACGTTATACTATGGCATGTAGGGTTGGCATACCCCAACCCTACATGCCTCGCCTTTCCGGCTCTGATTACAATCTTATCGGTTTTATCCCCCAGATCTCATCCGCGTACTCCTGAATGGTCCTGTCCGACGAGAAATACCCCATATTGGCAATGTTGTGTACCGCACAGCGCGTCCACTCTTCCTGATTACGATACAGCTTATCGACCTTATCCTGAGTATCCACGTAGCTGCGATAATCGGCCAGCAACTGATAATGGTCCCCAAGATTGACCAGTGAATCAAAGATATTGCGATAACGCCCCGGCTCCTGAGGGCTGAATACCCCGGTGGCAATCTGTATCAGGACCTGATGCAGTTCGGCATCCTCCTCATAGAAAGTGTGGGAGTTATAGCCACTGTTGCGCAGCGCTTCGACCTGCGGCGTGGTGTTACCGAAGATAAAGATATTCTCTTCACCCACATGATCCAGCATCTCGACGTTCGCCCCGTCGAGCGTACCAATCGTCAGGGCACCGTTGAGTGCAAATTTCATATTGCTGGTGCCGGACGCTTCGGTGCCCGCCAGTGAAATCTGCTCGGAGAGATCGGCTGCCGGAATAATGATCTGCGCCAGACTCACGCCGTAGTTAGGGATAAACACCACCTTCAGTTTGTTCTTCACCTGCGGATCGTTGTTAATCACCTTCGCCACATCGTTGATCAAATGAATGATGTGTTTTGCGGTGTAATACGCTGAGGCGGCTTTCCCGGCGAAGATATTGACCCTGGGCACCCAATCGGCAGTCGGATCGGCTTTGATGCGGTTATAGCGGGTGATGACGTGCAAAACATTCAGCAACTGGCGTTTGTACTCGTGGATACGCTTAATCTGCACATCAAACATCGCACGCGGATCGATCACCACATCCATTTTTTGGCTGATGTAAGCCGCCAGACGCTTTTTATTTTTCAGTTTGGCATTCGCCACCTGCTCAATAAAGTTCGGATAGTCAATATGCTGTTTCAGCTCATCCAGCTGGCTCAGTTCGGTACGCCAGGTACGACCAATCGTCTCATCCAGCACATCGGAGAGCGCCGGGTTCGCCAGTGCCAGCCAGCGACGTGGCGTCACGCCGTTAGTTTTGTTGCAGAAACGGCCAGGGAACAGTTTGGCAAAGTCAGCAAACAACGACTGAACCATCAGATTCGAGTGCAGCTCAGAGACGCCATTCACTTTATGGCTGACCACTACCGCCAGCCAGGCCATACGAATACGGCGACCATTGTTCTCATCAATAATGTAAATACGCGACAGCAGCTCCCAGTCATCCGGGTAATAATCCTGGATGGTTTTCAGGAAGTAGTCATTGATATCGAAGATAATTTGCAGATGACGCGGCAAAATTTTACCGATCATATCCACCGGCCAGGTCTCCAGCGCTTCCTGCATCAGCGTGTGGTTGGTGTAGGAGAACACCTGGCAGGTGACTTCAAAGGCGTCATCCCAGGTAAATTTGTTCTCATCGATCAGCACGCGCATCAGTTCGGGGATCGCCAGCACCGGGTGGGTATCATTAAGATGCAGGGCAATTTTATCGGCCAGGTTATCAAAGGTCTGGTGCATCGCCCAGTGACGATGAAGGATATCCTGAACCGTGGCTGACACCAGGAAGTACTCCTGCCGCAGACGCAATTCACGCCCGGAATAGGTCGAGTCATCGGGATAGAGCACGCGCGACACATTTTCCGAATGGTTTTTATCTTCCACCGCCGCAAAGTAATCGCCCTGGTTAAACTTCCCGAGGTTGATTTCATTACTGGCCTGCGCGCCCCATAGCCGCAGGGTATTGGTGGCATCCGTATCGTAACCCGGGATAATTTGATCGTAGGCGGTGGCCAGCACCTCTTCGGTCTCTACCCAGCGTGCGCGGCTGCCTTCCTGCTGAATACGGCCACCGAAACGCACCTTGTAGCGGGTGTTAAAACGCTGGAATTCCCAGGGGTTCCCATATTCCAGCCAGTAATCCGGTGACTCCGCCTGGCGACCATCAACGATATTCTGTTTGAACATGCCGTACTCGTAGCGGATGCCGTAGCCGCGTCCCGGCAGACCGAGCGTGGCAAGGGAATCCAGAAAACAGGCAGCAAGACGACCGAGGCCGCCGTTACCCAACCCCGGATCGCTCTCTTCTTCAATCAACTCCTCAAGATCGAAGCCCATCTCTTCCAGTGCCGATTTTGCATCGTCGTAGATGCCCATCGCCAGCAGCGCATTGGACAGCGTGCGCCCCACCAGAAACTCCATCGACAGGTAATACACCTGACGCACATCCTGAGACAATTGGGCACGGTTCGATCGCAGCCAGCGCTCGACCATACGATCGCGCACGGCCAGCAAGGTGGCATTCAGCCACTCGTGCTTGTTAGCAATAGACGGGTCTTTGCCAATGGTGAACATCAGCTTATAGGCAATGGAGTGCTTGAGTGCATCGACACTGAGCGTCGGTGAGGCATAGGAGAACGGTGCGTTCATATCAAATTTCCCATTTTCTGGTTACAACAAACGTTGATAGAGATCGCGGTAGGCCACTGCAGCCACCTGCCAGCTAAAATCCATCCCCATTGCCTGACGCTGAACATAGCGCCACAACGAAGGACGGGACCAGAGAACAAAAGCACGTCGAATTGCACGTAATAACGACCAGGCATTACTGTCTTCAAAGGCAAAACCGCTGGCGATACCGTCCGCCAGATTTTCCAGTGAGCTGTCATTCACCGTATCTGCCAGCCCTCCGGTACGCCGCACCAGCGGCAGCGTGCCGTATTTCAATCCGTAGAGCTGTGTCAGACCACAAGGCTCAAAACGGCTCGGCACCATAATCACATCAGCACCACCAATAATGCGGTGCGAGAAGGCTTCGTGATAGCCGATTTGCACGCCCACCTGGCCTGGATACTCGGCAGCCGCAGCAAGGAACCCCTGTTGCAGTTCTGCATCCCCAGCGCCCAGTAACACCAGCTGGCCGCCCTGCTCCAACAGTCCCGGCAGTGCTTCCAGCACCAGATCCAGCCCTTTCTGTTTCGTTAAACGGCTGACCACAGCAAAAACCGGTGCTTTATCGTCGATCTTTAATCCCATGGTGATCTGCAACTGCCGTTTGTTCTCCAGCTTGGCATCCAGCACATCACGGTTATAGCGCGCATTCAGTAGCAGATCCTGCTCCGGATCCCAGATAGCCGGATCAACACCGTTGAGTATCCCGGTCAGCCGCCCTTCCAGCTGGCGCTGTTTCAGCAAGTCTTCCATACCGTAACCAAACTCAGGCAGCGTGATTTCACGTGCGTAAGTCGGGCTGACGGCCGTGATATGGTCGGCATAGAACAGCCCGGCCTTAAGGAATGAGATCTGCCCGTAGAACTCCAGCCCGTGCATATTGAAGAAGGAAGGCGGGAGCTGAAGCAGATCCAGATGCCGCGCTTCAAACAGCCCCTGATACGCCAGATTGTGGACCGTAAACACCGATTTTGCCGGGCGCCCACGCGCCGCAAGATAGGCACAGGCCAGCCCCGCGTGCCAGTCGTGAGCATGCACCACATCCGGTCGCCACCAGTTATCCAGCCCACACGCCAGCTCACAGCCGATCCATCCCAGCAGCGCAAAGCGCAGATGGTTATCGGCATAAGCGTACTGCGACTCATCGTGATACGGACTGCCGGGCCGATCGTACAGGCCGGGAGCATCGATCAGATAAATGCCGACGCCATCGAAATGACCAAAGTGTAGCTCCACATCACCGGCAAATGTTTGCAGCTTCGCCACCACCTGAGTCGGTGTAATGGCTTTCTTCAGCGCCGGAAAGCCCGGCAACAACACCCTTGTATCCGTGCCTTCTGCGATTTGCGCCGCCGGTAATGCCCCAATAACATCAGCAAGTCCGCCGGTTTTTAGCAGCGGGAAAATTTCTGAACAGACGTGTAACACCTGCATTATCGGCTCCTTTTTTATCCTTCATACTCGAAGCTGCCTCAGCGTTGGCTTCGCTCACTCACCCGAATCACTTACCTGTGTAAGCTCATCGGGACTCTTTGCCTTGCCGCCTTGAGGCAACTTCCATTATTTTGGATAATTTTTGTGCTATCGCCAGCCAAGCTTCGCCAGCATGGTCCTGGTGACAAGAACGATCCCTTCTTCCGATCGGTGGAAACGCCGGGCATCATCATCCGGGTTTTCGCCAATCACCGTTCCTTCTGGCAGTACGCAGGCACGGTCTATCACACAACGCCGCAGACGGCAGGAACGTCCCACCTCCACGTCCGGCAGTAATACCGATGACTCAATATTGCAGAAGGAGTTAATCCGAACCCGTGAGAACAGCACCGAGTTCACCACCACTGAGCCAGAGATAATGCAGCCCCCTGACACCAGCGAATTCATTGTCATCCCATGGCTACCGGAGCGATCCTGCACAAACTTCGCTGGCGGCAACGGTTCCATATGGGTGCGGATCGGCCAGGTACTGTCGTACATATCCAGTTCCGGCATCACCGAGGCGAGATCAAGGTTGGCTTTCCAGTAGGCTTCCAGCGTCCCGACATCACGCCAGTAAGGCTCGGCCGTTTCGTCATGCTGCACGCAGGAGAGGCTGAACGAGTGCGCTAGTGCCTCGCCGCTGGCGACAATTTTCGGCAGCAAGTCTTTACCGAAATCATGGCTCGACTGCGGCAGTTCCATATCCTCTTCCAGCAGGCCAAAGAGGTATTCGGCATCAAAAACATAGATACCCATGCTGGCTAACGCCCGGCTGCTGTCACCGGGCATAGACGGCGGGTTTTCCGGTTTTTCAAGGAACTCGACCACCTTGTTGTCATCATCCACCTTCATCACGCCGAAGGAACTGGCCTCCTCCAGCGGCACCGGCAGGCAGGCAATGGTGCAGCGTGCGCCATTTTCCACGTGGTCGATCAGCATGCGCGAGTAGTCCATTTTGTAGATATGGTCCCCGGCGAGGATCACGATGTACTGCGCGTGGTAACGGCGAATAATGTCGAGGTTCTGTGTGACCGCATCGGCGGTACCGCGATACCAGTGATCGGTTGAGAGGCGCTGCTGCGCAGGCAGCAGATCGACGAACTCGTTCATCTCTTCATTGAGGAAGGACCAGCCGCGCTGGATATGCTGCACCAGGGTATGCGACTGATATTGGGTGATGACTGCGATACGCCGGATGCCAGAGTTCAGGCAGTTGGAGAGCGCAAAGTCGATAATACGAAACTTGCCGCCGAAGTGAACCGCAGGTTTCGCACGCTTGGCGGTCAGGTCTTTCAGGCGCGTACCACGGCCACCTGCAAGGATCAGCGCAACAGTTTGTGTAGGGAGTTGCCTTGCCAGCATTACAGGGTCGTTCTTATCTAATTTGACCATGTCTGATTCCTATTATGATTGTTCCTGGAACACGCACACACCGTGGGCGGCTCCATGCCAGACCGTTGACAGAATCGGGTTATCATCCCCGGCAAAGGGAGGAATGGCATGCCATTTCCCTTCAGGTAACACCAGGTCATACACTTCTTCGGTGGCGTTGATCGTCAGTAGCCAGTGCTGTGAAAGCCTGATCTGCAAACGATGCGCCCCCTGCTCCCACTGCTCGGTGGTCAACGGCTGTCCCTGGTCGTTCAGCCACTCCACATTGCCATCACCGTCCTGCCACCAGCGGTCCTGCTGCAACGCCGGAATACGGCGGCGCAGATGGAGCAGTGCGGCGGTGAAAGCAAACAGTCCGCGATCGTGCTGCTGCCAGTCGAGCCATGTCAGCGGATTGTCCTGGCAGTACGCATTATTGTTACCGTGCTGGCTGTGCCCGTGTTCATCCCCGGCCAGTAACATCGGCGTTCCCTGCGCCAGCAGCAGCGTGGCCAACAGGGCATGCACGCTCCGACGGCGGTGTTCCATGATCAGTAACGGTGCCTGTAATCCTTCCACACCGTGGTTATGGCTGAAGTTATTGTTGCTGCCATCACGGTTATCTTCGCCGTTCGCTTCGTTATGTTTATGTTGATAGCTGACCACATCACGCAGGGTAAAACCGTCGTGGGCGGTGACGAGGTTGATACTGCTGGAGGGCCGTCGGCCGCCACGATCGAAGATATCGCTCGACCCGGCAAAACGCCGTGCAAAGTCGCCGTTAGACAACTCACCATGCAGCCAGTAACGCCGCGTGGTATCGCGAAAATGGTCATTCCATTCGGCGAACGGAGGCGGAAAATGCCCTACCTGATACCCCCCGATGCCGATATCCCAGGGCTCGGCAATCAGCTTGCAACCCGACAGCACAGGATCGGCCGCCATCGCCTGAAACAGCGGCGCATCCTGCTGATAGTCCGGCGTGCGCCCCAGTACGGTGGCCAGATCAAAGCGGAAGCCATCAACATGGCACTCTTCTACCCAGTAACGCAGGCAGTCGAGCATCCACGCCATCACCTGCGGGTGGCTGAGATTCTGCGTGTTGCCACAACCGGTCCAGTTCTGATATTCCCCCTGCCCGTCCAGCCAGTAGTAGCTCTGATTATCGATGCCGCGCATCGACAGTGTGGGGCCGGTCTCCTCCAGCTCAGCGGTGTGGTTAAACACCACGTCAAGAATCACTTCTATACCAGCCTGATGCAGCGCCTTCACAGCCTGCTGGAACTCCTGACGCGGATGCAGCTGCTGCTGGCCGGAGGCGTAGCGCGCCTCCAGCGCGTAGCAGGCCAGCGGGTTATAGCCCCAGTAATTACTCAATCCCATACGCAGTAAGCGCGGTTCACTGGCGAAGCAGGCCACCGGCAGCAACTCCAGGCTGGTGATCCCCAGTCGCTGGAAGTAGTCGATCATCACCGGATGCCCCAACGCCGCGTAGGTGCCGCGTATCGCTTCCGGGATATCCGGATGCCGCTTTGTCAGGCCACGCACATGAGCCTCATAAATCACGGTACTGCCCCAGGGAACACGCGGCGCAGCATCGTCTCCCCAGTCGAAATCATCCGCCAGCACCACGCTTTTCGGTGCCAGTGGTCCACTGTCGAGAGGGTCGGGCTGCTGCACTCCACACTGGAAGCAGGGATCGTCCGTCACCTCACCCAGCACCTCGTGCGCGCAGGGATCGAGCAACAGCTTCGCCGGGTTAAAACGCTGCCCCTGTTGCGGCTGCCACGGGCCATGCACGCGGTAACCATAACGCTGGCCCGGTTTACCGCCGGGGAGGTAGCCATGCCAGATATCACCGCTGCGGGCCGGGAGGTCAACGCGGGTTTCCGCGCCGCTGGCATCAAACAGACACAGCTCCACGCGTTCCGCATGCTGCGAGAACAGCGTAAAATTCACGCCCTTGCCGTCATAGCTGGCACCGCGTGGTGCAGGAAGCCCCTCCCGTAATGGCGTCATTCTGCCTCCCGCACCAGCCACAGCGTCGAGAGCGCAGGCAGCGTCAGACTGAGAGAGTGGCTGCGGTTATGGCTGCCCCAGTCATCGGTGCTGACCGTTCCCAGGTTGCCGTTATTACCGCCGTGATAATGGCCGGAGTCGGTGTTCAGCACTTCGCGCCAGCGCCCGGCACCCGACACGCCAAAGCGATAGCTTTCACGCTGCACCGGGGTAAAGTTACTGGCGACGATCAGCTCATTGCCGTCACGATCGCGGCGCACAAAGACAAACACCGAGTTATCAAAATCATCCACCACCAGCCATTCAAACCCGGCCGGGTCGAAATCCAGCTGATGCAGCGGCGTCTGTGCCTGGTAGGTATGATTCAGATCGCGCACCAGACGCTGCACGCCGTTATGCCAGTTGTCTTCCCCTTCCAGCAGATGCCAGTCCAGGCTGGTATCGTGGTTCCACTCTTTGCCCTGAGCGAACTCATTCCCCATAAACAACAGCTTTTTACCCGGGAAGCCAAACATCCAGCCGTAATAGGCACGCAGGTTGGCGAACTTCTGCCAGGTGTCACCTGGCATGCGGTCCAGAATCGACTTCTTGCCGTGAACCACTTCATCGTGGGACAGCGGTAGCACGAAGTTTTCGGTGTAGTTGTAAAGCATACCGAACGTCATCAGATTGTGATGATGGCGACGGTAGATCGGATCGAGCTTCATATAGTCGAGGGTGTCGTGCATCCAGCCGAGGTTCCATTTAAACCAAAAGCCCAGGCCGCCCATTTCCGGCGGTCGCGACACGCCATCAAAGTCCGTTGACTCCTCCGCCACGGTAATCGAACCGGGGGCCGCATGGCCCAGCGTTCGGTTGGTGTAGCGCAGGAAAGAAATCGCCTCGAAATTCTCACGTCCGCCAACATGATTTGGTACCCATTCGCCTTCGGCGCGGCTGTAGTCGCGGTAAATCATGGATGCCACTGCATCCACCCGCAGGCCATCAATGCCGAAACGCTCGATCCAGTACAGTGCATTCCCCGCCAGATAATTACTCACCTCACGGCGACCAAAGTTATAAATCAGCGTGTTCCAGTCCTGGTGAAAGCCTTCGCGCGGGTCACCGTGTTCATACAGCTCCGTGCCATCAAACTTCACCAGACCAAATTCATCCGATGGAAAGTGGCCGGGAACCCAGTCCAGCAGCACGTTCAGCCCGGCATTGTGGGCCGCCGTAATAAAGGCACGGAAATCATCGCGAGTGCCGAAACGGCGCGTTGGGGCATACATTCCCAGTGGCTGATAACCCCAGCTCCCGTCGAATGGATGCTCATTGATGGGCAATAGCTCCAGATGGGTAAAGCCCATCTCTTTGGCATAAGGCACCAGTTGTTCTGCCAGCTCTTTGTAACTCAGCCAGAAGTGGTTATCCGTGTGGCGGCGCCAGGAACCCAGGTGCACTTCATAAATCGAGATCGGTGCGTCAAAACCGTTCGCACGCTGGCGCTCCGGCGACAGCGTGGTTTTCTCTGGAATACCGCAAATCATGGAGGCGGTTTGCGGACGCATCTGCGCCTCGAACGCGTACGGGTCAGCTTTCAGGCGCAGCTGGCCCTGATGGTCGATAATCTCGAACTTATAAAGCTGCCCCTGCGTGGCACCCGGGATGAACAACTCCCAGATACCAATTTCGCGCCGCAGGCGCATCGGATGCCGACGGCCATCCCAAAAGTTGAATTCACCGACCACAGAGATGCGCTGGGCATTCGGCGCCCAGACGGCAAAGCGGGTGCCAATCACACCGTCAATCACATCGCCATGCGCACCCAGGGTTTCATAGGGCCGCAGATGGGTCCCTTCCGCCAGCAGCCAGCTGTCCATTTCCGGCAGCAGCGGACCAAAGCGGTAAGCATCATCAATTAAATTTTGCTGGCCGTGCCAGGTGACGGCCAGTTGATAGCGAAACGGGGTCTTACGTTTGGGGATCACCCCCTGAAAAAAACCGCGAGAGTCGAGGCACGCCAGCTGCACACATTTATTGCCCGTACTGGTTTCAATCACCCAGACTTCGCTGGCGTCCGGTAACAGAGCACGTACTTCAAGACCCTTGTCAGTCTTGTGCATGCCCAGTAAATAAAAGGGGTCAGCAAAATGACCAGAGACTAAAGCGTTAATCACACGACGATCCATAAGCTCTGACATGACTTTCTTCCCGTGATGATCGGCAGTCGACTGGCTGAATCCCCGGTTCGGGTATCGCCGATGCACTGCTCTTCATTGAGCCCAAAACACACTGACCGGCAGAGGTAACCTTCACTGGATAAAAACTGCCGCAGCGTGCAATAAAATAACGAAGTGAAAAAGAATAATGTTTTAGGGACTGTTGCTTTTAAGCATAGCCAGGGGAAAACAATAGCCATGGATGAAAGCGTAAAAATATTTCTTTCAGATCAAAGTTTATTGCTTTAAAGGCGTGAGACAGGAACATCAGACCCTTCTTAGGCCTGCCAGGGATCAAGCTCCGGGCAAGGGAAAGGCACTGAAATCTGGCGCAGAGAATCGCCAGTTAAAACTCAGGAAGGTACACGTAATAACAGTGAAAAATGATGATGCAATTGGATACAGGGTGACATCCCCCTGCCAATGGCAGAGGGGAAAATACCCGAATTAACCTACCAGCAGACGCAGCATACGGCGCAGCGGTTCTGCCGCGCCCCACAGCAGCTGGTCACCGACGGTAAAGGCAGAAAGATAATCCGGCCCCATGTTCAGCTTACGCAGGCGGCCTACCGGGGTGTTCAGCGTGCCGGTAACGGCGGCTGGCGTCAGTTCACGCATGGAGATCTCACGGTCATTTGGCACGACTTTCACCCAGTCGTTATGCGCGGCCAGCATTTGTTCGATTTCTGCCAGCGGCACATCTTTTTTCAGCTTCAGAGTAAACGCCTGGCTG
Source organism: Erwinia sp. MYb375 (assembly GCF_037479175.1). Lineage (NCBI taxonomy): Bacteria > Pseudomonadati > Pseudomonadota > Gammaproteobacteria > Enterobacterales > Erwiniaceae > Erwinia > Erwinia sp. MYb375. The sequence goes on from NZ_JBBGZS010000010.1 coordinate 118,183, forward strand.
TGGCAGCGCAGCGCGCCAACGCGTACGCACAGACCGTCAACCGGGACGACGCTGCTGGTACGCAGGATTTTGTTGGTTTCCGCCTGGCCTTTCCACTCTTCGCGCGTCTGGCCGTTATCCAGCTGTTTGTCGATCCACGGGATCAGGCTGCCCGCCAGCGGCACGCCGAAATTATCGGTTGGCAACACGCCAGTACGGCTCAGCTCGGTGACTTTACGCTCAATGTCGAGGATGGCAGAAGCCGGGTCCTGCAACTCTTTCGCCACGTGGTTGTGCAGCATGCCCATCTGGGTCAGCAGTTCACGCATATGGCGCGCGCCACCGCCGGAAGCCGCCTGGTAGGTCGCCACGGACGCCCACTCCACCAGGTTATTTTCAAACAGACCGCCCAGTGACATCAGCATCAGGCTCACGGTGCAGTTACCGCCAACGAAGGTTTTTATTCCGTTGTTCAGGCCGTCGTGGATCACCTTGTGGTTGACCGGGTCGAGAATAATAATCGCGTCATCTTTCATACGCAGCGTGGATGCCGCATCGATCCAGTAGCCGTTCCAGCCGGCTGCGCGCAGCTTAGGATAAATATCGCTGGTGTAGTCGCCGCCCTGACAGGTGATGATAATATCCAGCGCTTTCAGCGCTTCAATATCAAAGGCATCCTGCAACGTGCCCGCAGACTGGCCGCCGAACGCTGGCGCCGCCTGGCCGTGCTGAGACGTCGAGAAGAATACCGGGCGAATCACATCAAAATCGCGCTCTTCGCTCATGCGCTGCATGAGTACCGAGCCCACCATCCCACGCCAACCTACCAATCCTACAGATTTCATCATTACCTTTATCCCGGGCTACTTTACTTGCCATTTTCTCCCCCGGCAGTGCTCGCAATCCTCACGTACTTCAGTACGCTACGGTTGCTGTACGCTGGCGGTAAGCAAACTGGCTGCGACAGTGGCGCCTGACCTGTTAGAGTTAAAATATTAGATTGCTAAACCTTACAAGTTGCAGGAAAAGTGGCAAGTGAATTAAATCGATTAGACGGTTTTTTTTAGCAGCTCTGCTTATAAGAGGCGAACATTGATGAATAAAGAGAACAACAACGATGACTGAAATGATCTCGGCCACGATATTATTGTTGCTGATAATGGATCCGCTGGGCAATTTGCCGATTTTTATGTCGGTTTTGAAGCATCTGGAGCCGAAACGTCGACGGATGGTGCTCATTCGCGAAATGCTGATTGCGCTGCTGATCATGCTGCTGTTTCTGTTTGCGGGCGAAAAAATTCTCGCGTTCCTGAATCTGCGTACCGAAACGGTATCGATCTCCGGCGGCATTATTCTGTTTCTCATCGCCATTAAGATGATTTTCCCTTCGCAGGAAAGTAGCAGTACCGGGTTGTCGGCGGGTGAAGAGCCATTCCTGGTGCCACTGGCGATCCCGCTGGTGGCCGGACCTTCTTTGCTGGCAACCCTGATGCTGCTGTCGCACCAGTATCCACAGAATATGGGCCATCTGGTCGGTGCACTGCTGATTGCATGGGGACTGACGGTGGTGATTTTACTGTTATCGGGGCTGTTTTTACGACTGCTGGGAGATAAAGGGGTCAATGCGCTGGAGCGGCTGATGGGGTTGATTCTGATTATGCTGGCAACGCAGATGTTTCTCGATGGGATACGCGTTTATCTGAAGCTGTGATGCTGGCATGGGCTTAAGGTCGAGGCATGCCTCGACCCTACGTAAATCGTATTAATACGTAGGGCAAGGCACGCCTCAATCCTGCCAACATCGTATTAATACGTAGGGCAAGGCACGCCTCAATCCTGCCAACATCGTATTAATACGTAGGGGCGAGGCACGCCTCGCCCTTGTAGACTACGACAACAATTCGAACGCAATCATACCGATAATTGCCCCAACGGTGCCGAGGATGGTTTCCATCATTGTCCAGGTCTTCAGCGTCTGCCCTTCGGTTGCGCCCGTAAAACGGCCAAACAACCAGAAACCGGCATCGTTGACGTGACTACAGATAATCGAACCGCCGGCAATACAGATCGACAGCGCCGCCATCTGTGCACCGGAATAATGCAGCGGCTCAATCACAGGCATAATCAGGCCCACCGCCGTTAAACAGGCCACCGTTGCCGACCCCTGAATAATGCGCACGGCACCGGCCAGCACGAAGCAGGCCAAGGCCACCGGTAACCCGGCCCCGGTTAGCGCGTTACCCAGCGCCGGACCCACTCCGGAATCCACCAGCACCTGTTTGAACACGCCCCCGGCACCAATCACCAGCAGAATAATCCCCGCAGGCTGTAACGCTGCGCCGCAAATCTCCATCACGCGCTCTTTATCCATGCCCTGACGGTATGCCAGACCATAAATCGCCACCAGGCAGGCGAGCAGGATGGCGGTAAACGGATGACCGATAAACTCCAGCCACTCGTACAGCGTAGAGCCAGGCGTGGTAAAGCGTGCGCCAACAGTTTTCAGCCCGACCAGCAGCAGGGGAAACAGGATCAATGACAGACTAAAGCCAAACGAAGGCAGTTTGCTCTCATCAAATTCTGGATGATCGCCTTCCGCGGGGACACCAAAAGTCACATGCTGGCTGATGAAACGGCCAAACAGCGGTCCGGCAATCAGCATTCCCGGAATGGCGGCACACAGGCCCAGCAGGATCATCCAGCCGAAATCAGCATGCATCTGTGAAGCCAGCAGCATCGGTGCTGGCCCGGGCAGCAGAAACGCTGCCGCTGCAGCCACCCCGGCAAACAGCGGGATAACCAGCTTCACCAGGTTATCGCCGGTACGGCGCGCAACCGCAAAGGCAATGCTGATTAACAGCACCACGGCCACCTCGAAGAACAACGGCAGGGCACAAATCAGCCCGGCAATCCCCATCGCATAATGGGCGCGGCTTTCACCAAAGGTTTTCAACATACGGATGGCGATCTGATCGACCGCGCCGGTTTCATGCAGAATTTTGCCAAACATCGCGCCCAGCGCGACCACAATGGCGAGGAAACCGAGCGTACCGCCCATGCCCTTTTCCATCGTGGTGGCAATTTTATCCAGCGGCATCCCGGAGAACAGACCTGCGCCGATAGACACTAACATCAGCGCCACAAAGGCATGCATCCTTGCCTTCATCACTAAAAACAGCAGCAGCAAAACCGAGCCCGCTGCCGTTAACACCAGTGTTGCAGTACTCATTACACCCTACTTATTTTTTTCTGTCGCACCGTCAATGGTTTTGAGTGTTGCCGCAACAACGTCATCAAGTGACTGATTAATATCGACGACCAGCACATCATCTTCATCGCTGCCCGGCTCTTCCAGCGTGGCAAATTGTGTCACCAGCATCTGCGGTTTGAAGAAGTGCCCCTTGCGTGCGCGCAGACGCGACTCAATGGTATCGAAGTCACCTTTCAGATAGACGAATGAGAGGTTGCTGTTACCTTTGCGCAAAATATCGCGATAACTTTTTTTCAGCGCCGAACAGACAATCAACGACACATCGTTGGTGCGCTGCATAGCGAATGCCGCATCGTTGATCGACTCCAGCCACGGACGACGATCGTCATCATTCAGTGGATGACCTTCAGACATTTTTTCAATGTTGGCGCGTGGGTGCAGAAAATCACCATCGAGGAAGGCCGCCTTCAGTTGATGCGCAACGGCATTGGCAACGGCAGATTTGCCGCTTCCGGATACACCCATCAGTACGAAGACGTGATTAGGCGATGAATGAGTGGTCATTGTTTTGGCTCCGGCAGAGAGGTAGCAGATGTGTTCGGTTATTTGTTATCGGTAACATTGTCTGGATGTGCAGTAAGTATGGCAACAGGCACGGCGGAAAAAGCTGGTAAATGTGAGGAGGTTCAAAAAAATGACAGATTCAGACGGAGAGAGGCACAAAGGGATAATTCGATGGAGGCGAAGGGGTCGGGCATGCCCGACCCATGTTAAATACTCCCGCCCGCCAGAATCGTAAAGCCGACGTCCAGCGGTGCCGCATCTACGTTTTCACCGCGAATACGCGCCAGCAGCAGCGCCGCAGATTCATGCCCCATCCGCTCACGCGGCGTCTGCACCGTCGCCAGCGGCGGGTTAACCACATGAGCAATATCGTGGCCGTGGAAACCGGCAATCGCCATCTGATGTGGCACCTGCAGCCCCTGGCGCTGGCACTCAAACATCGCGCCGACCGCCAGGTCGTCATTAGTACAAAACAGGCTGTCGGTCTGCGGATAGCGCTTCTGCGCTTCGCACATTAGCATCGCCCCTGCGGAAAACGATGACGCGGCTTCCATCATCACGCAGCGAGGCTCCAGCCCGGCTTCCTGCATCGCCAGGCGATAGCCCTGCTCTTTTTGCAAGGTGCGTTCATCCAGGCGGGCGCCGAGATACACCGTATGGCGGTGGCCTTTTTGCAAAATGGCATGGGTCATCTGACGTGCGGCCTCGACGTTATCAAACCCGACCGCCATATCGAGGCACGGCGAGATGCAGTCCATCATCTCAATCACCGGAATGCCGGCGGTTTCAATCATGCGCAGGCTGGCAGCCGTATGGGTGCGTTCGGTGAGGATCAGGCCATCAATGTTCCAGCCCAGCAGCGAGCGCAACTGCAACTCTTCTTTTTCAGCGCTGTAACCAAAATGGCCCAGCAGCGTCTGGTAACCCGCTGCATCGGTCACCGCTTCAATACCGCGTAATACGTCGGCAAAAACCTGATTGGTCAACGAGGGAAGCAACACGCCAATCGCCCGGCTCGTGGCATTAGAGAGCATATCGGGGGCGCGATTAGGGATATAACCCAGCTCATCCAGCGCGGCAGCGATCTTGCCCTGCAGCGCGGCAGAAACCTGATCGGGATGACGCAGATAGCGGCTAACGGTCATTTTAGTGATGCCTACGCGATCGGCAACATCCTGTAGTACCGGTCTTTTTTTCTTCATCTGGCTTCAACGAATAGGAACGAGTTGAGCTGAGTGTAACAAAGATAGGGATAAAAAAGAGAAAGGGTGCGGTAAACCGCACCCAAAATGTGACAGGGAGAACACTTAGACCGGCGGCAGATCGAACAGCAGGATTTCGGCATCGCTGCTGGCAACAATCGCCAGGGATTTTTCATCCCAGATGGCAAACGCGTCAGACGTTGCTGCCGCTTCGCCGTTGACGGTCACCTGCCCTTTCACCACCTGGATCCAGATGCGACGTCCCTCTTCCACATCGACGCTACCCTGCTCAGCGGATTTCAGCGCCCAACGGGACAGCGTCATATCCTGGAACACCTTCAGCGAACCCTCACGGGCATCCGGTGACAGCACCAGCTGGCGCCCCTGCACATCGTCGAAGCGGCGCTGCGCGTAACGTGGCTCAATACCGGTTTTTTCCGGGATGATCCAGATCTGGTACAAATGCAGCGGTACGTCTTTGCTGGCGTTGTACTCAGAGTGACGGACGCCTGTACCGGCGCTCATAATCTGGAATTCACCCGCCGGGATCTGCTCTTTGTTGCCCATGCTATCTTGGTGTTCAACCGTACCGGACAGCACGTAAGTCAGGATTTCCATATCTTTATGAGGATGTGTACCAAATCCCTGCCCGCCATCAATCACATCTTCGTTAATCACGCGCAGTGCCGAGAAGCCCATAAAATTGGCATCGTAGTAATCGGCGAAAGAGAAGGTGTGGTAACTGTCCAGCCAGCCATGATTTGCATGACCACGATCTTGTGCTTTGCGTAAGTAAATCATATTCAATTCTCCTCAACGTTTTGACACAGTCTGGACCTGTAGCACTATGGATGATAGCGGATAAAATTGTCTTCTCTGTTCAAAATATTCGATATAAAAATGGAGAAAGAAACAGGAGAATTGCTGATGCGCGGAGAAAAACAGGCAAAAAAAAGCCAGCACCCGAGGCTGGCTAAGAAATACTGAAGCAATGTGAGCAATGTCGTGCTTTCTCAGTTTATGCCAGGGGCACTCCTGAAAACGCATGACAATAATAATCATTATCATTCGCACCTGTAAAGCCATTTTTTGATTATTTTTTGCTTGCTATGACGATAAAAAACCCTGATTTTAAAGAGGATTCTACACATTCAGGAGAGGGAAAATGAGTGAGATTGTTGTTCGACATGTGCTTGCGGAAGATGCGACTGCCATTTATCAGCTATACAGCCAGCCGGAAACCTATGCCGATACACTACAGCTCCCCCATCCTTCGCTAAAAAAGTGGCAGGAGCGCATCGCCTCTGTGCCGGATGGCATGCAAATGTTGGTGGCCTGCATGGATGATAAAGTGGCTGGCCAGGCCACGCTGGAAGTTAACAATCGCGCCCGCCGCCGTCATACTGCCACATTTGGCATCGGAGTCGATGTCCGTTATCGCGGCCAGGGTGTGGCGAAAGCGATGATGCGCACAATCATCGATCTCTGTGACAACTGGCTGAACGTTGAGCGCATCGAACTCACGGTCTTCGCCGACAACCATGCCGCCATTGCGCTGTATGAACAGTTTGGCTTTGAAACTGAAGGCTGCGCCCGGCGTTATGCCTTACGGAATGGCCAGCAGGTTGATGCCCTCTATATGGCGCGTTTCCGGCGGTAATCGTCTCAGGGATGCCGCTGCGTCATCAGATCCTGATCGTTTTCATTTTACCGCGACGCTCAATCTTGAGCACCAATTGCCCTGCCGGCGTGTCCGCCAGGGCAATACGGAGTTGATGAATACCTTCAGGCAGCACTTTACTGCCGTTCACTTCCACCAGCACATCTCCGTTTTGCAAACCAAAGCGGGCCAGTGCAGTCAGAGAATTAGAAAAGAACTCAACCCGATGCGCGTAATAACGAACGGAAAGGATGCGCTGCGGTTCAGGCTCGTCGCGTGTAAAGTGCTGTTCCCGATAACAAAACAGCATTTTTTTGGGTATAAAAAGATAGCTATCAAAGCGTGCCAGAAAGTTCATCCCCAGACCATATGCCCCCTGTTTGTTCTCACGTACCAACAGCTTACCCAGCGGCATCTGATTAAAACTTAAGCCCGTCAGTGAGTATCCATCACTCACCTCCTGGACAGTTAGCCCCAGAACAGGCTGATTGATGCCCGTCAGTACCGCGCTTTCAGGACGTTCGCGGCTTGCGTTAATCAGCTCATCACCGATGTAACTGTAATAGACGCCGGTATCAACCCTCATTGGAACCGGGCGATGATGATAGTCCAGCAACAGTTCAGGCCCGGAATCATAAGCATCGCGGTAGGGAACACACAACGGGTAATCCAGCGTACCGGGCGCTTGCTGCCAGATGCTGAGCTGCCCCTGTTGATTATCAACCTGCCATGCAAACTGGCGAAAAATATCCTGACCTAAAATCCCGTCAATTTTCACACCAGTCACCTGAGTGAACACACTGAGATCCATCCCCAGCCACGGCGCACTGGCGGGCAACACGCGAGCGCCAATCGCTATCGCCATCGGCTGCCAAAGCAGGAGCGCATCTTGAGGCAATGGCCCACCCGGCGTCTGAATACCCGCAGCCAGAATCGCCCGTTGCAACGCCGGAACCTGGTCACCGGGCAGCCGATGCGTCAGCTCACTCGCCAGCGCATTATCAATCACCAGCGTACTGATGCCGGTATCCAGCAGGAAATGATACTGCCTGCCGCTGATGGCCACCGGCACAATCAGAACATCGGGCCGCACGGGGCTCGTTAACAGGGGCGGTGGGGCGGCAGCAGGAGTACGGTCAGCCAGGGCCGATACTGATCCCGACAGCAGCATGGCGGAAAAAATGATGCTCAGTGCAGAATACTTCATAACCTTCCTTGTGGTGGATGCCCCCTGTTCCAGTGTGGGACCGCATAACGTTTACGTCTCTCAATCTACGTTAAAAAGAGGATAAAACGAGATTTAAGCGTGCTAATTGTAGCGAAAAAGCAAAAAAACACAGCATTCAGCTTAAATACCTCATCCAGATATCTCACTCACCTATGACACCTTGGTTTTGCGTTTTTTTGAGGCCAGTCGTGGTCTCCGGCGGGCCGATGATTTTTCCAGTCGGCCCGCATCACATCAATACCCCGCGGTTAAATCATCAATGGTGCGCGGATCTGACGCGCCGTAACGCATCCCGTCCGGGCCCAGCATAATGCTCTGCGTGCTGCCCATAGCAGACATCACCTTCACATTCTGCCCCTTCTGGCTCAGCAGTTTCAGCGTATCCGGGCTGAAGCCTTTCTCCACACGCAGCTGATCCGGTAACCACTGATGATGGAAGCGCGGCGCGTTGGTAGCTTCGGCGACGTTCATTCCGAAATCAATGCTGTTCACCACCATTTGCAGCACAGTGGTGATGATACGGCTCCCACCCGGGCTGCCCGTCACCAGCCAGGTTTTCCCGTCTTTAGCGATAATGGTCGGCGACATGGAAGAGAGCGGGCGCTTGTATGGCTGTACCGCATTGGCTTCACCGCCCACCAGACCGAAGAAGTTTGGCGTCCCCGGCTTGGCAGAGAAGTCATCCATCTCGTTATTCAGCAGAATGCCGCTGTCACCGGCGACAATGCCGCTGCCGAAGGTGGTGTTGAGCGTGTAGGTGACCGCCACCGCGTTGCCGTCTTTATCCACCACCGAGAAGTGCGTGGTCTGATTGCTTTCATACGGGGCCAGCTTACCGGGTTTAATCTCCGCGGAAGGGCGCGCTTTGGCGACATCAATCTGCTGCGCCAGCGATTTAGCATACGCTTTGCTGGTCAGCGCCTGCCACGGCACCTTGACGAAATCCGGATCGCCCAGATATTCCGAGCGATCGGCATAGGCATATTTTTCTGCTTCCGCCATCACCTGAATGGCATCTGCGCTGCCAAATCCCATCTTCGCCAGGTCAAAGTTTTCCAGAATATTGAGGATCTGCACAATATGAATGCCGCCTGATGAGGGTGGCGGCATCGAGAAGACTTCATAGCCACGGTAGGTGCCGCTGATCGGCTTGCGCTCGATCGCACGGTAGTTCGCCAGGTCCGTTTTGCTGATAAGCCCACCGTGCTGCTGCATCTCACCTGCGATCTCATCGGCAATTTTGCCTTTATAGAAGGCATCCGGTCCCTGCTGTGCAATCAGTTCGAGGCTACGCGCCAGATTGCGTTGCACCAGCTTTTCGCCTTTGAGATAAGGCGTGCCATCGGCTTTAAAGAAGATGGCTTTACTGTTCGCATGCCCCACCAGCACCTCTTTGCCGTAAACGTTCAGGTCATCCGCCAGCGAGTCATTCACCACGATGCCTTTACGTGCCAGCTCAAGTGCCGGTTTGATTAAGGTACTCAGCGGCAGGGTGCCATATTTCTGGCTGGCCAGTGAGAATCCCGCCACCGTGCCCGGCACGCCGGAGGCAAGATGGGAAGTCAGTGATTTTTTGCTGTCGGCGTTGCCCGCCGCATCCAGGAACATATCGCGGCTGGCGTGTACCGGGGCCATCTCGCGAAAATCAATCGAGGTGGTATTTCCGGACGCGGTGCGCAGCAGCATAAAACCACCACCGCCGAGATTCCCGGCCTGCGGATGCGTCACCGCCAGCGCATAACCCACGGCGACAGCGGCATCCACCGCATTACCGCCCTGCTCGAGGATTTTCACCCCCACCTCTGTCGCCGTTGCATCGACCGACGCGACCATCCCATGCTGTGCCTTCACCGGATGGAAGGTGTCCGCCCCGACCCCGTAAGAAACAGGCGGCGCAGCAGGAGCGGCAGCAGCCCCCTGCCACACCAGTAAACCCGCTAACAGCGACCACGACAGGCGCTTCAGAGTAGCTTGTGTCATCATTGTTACATCCTTTAATTATCTTTACGTTATGTTTGCCTCTGATAAATATGCACAAAAATGGATGAACTACGAGTTTTAACGCAAATCAGGAACACTCCTGGCGTGCAGATCTTGTGGCTGAAGTAGACTTAAGGCAGTAACACGGAGGAATAAAAATGAAAATGAAATGGTTAGTTATCTTTGCCGCCATTCTGCCGTTAACCGGTATGGCGAACATGCTGAGCAATAACAGCAATAACAGCAACCCACAACAGCCGGGCTACAATCCCAGCACGCAGCGTTTGCAGCAGAATATGCAAAACCAGCAGTCGCAGCAGAAGCTGAAACTCCAGCAGGATCAACAGCGTCAGCAGCAGGATTTGCAGCGGAAAATGCAGGAGCAGCGTGACAGTGCGGCCCAGCGCACCAAAGACGGTCAGGTGAAACAGCTGCCGCAGAATTGATGCTCAGGGCGAGGCATGCCTCGCCCCCTACAGTTTTACGTAGGGGGCGGGCATTCCCGACCCGTTATTCAGCGGAAATCCGGTCCAATCACATCAATGCGGTCGGTGCAGATCGCATCCACGCCCCACTGCAACAGCTCACGCGCCCGATCCGGGTTGTTAACCGTATACACCAGAATACGCAGCCCGGCCTGTTTCAGCAGTGCAACGCGCGCCTTATCCAGCAGCTTATGATTCAGGTGAATCGACACGCAGTCCAGCGTGGTGGTCAGCGCCTGCCAGTTGTCATCCCACTCATCCAGCAGCAGCCCACGTGGCAGCTCCGGTGCCGCCTGCTGTGCCGCTTCCAGCGCCTGATACGAGAACGATGACAGCAGCGGCATCACCTGCCCTTGCCACATCACCCTTGACGCCAGCGCCAGCACCCGCCCGGTTTCTGCATCCAGACCGGTGGTGGGTTTAATTTCGATATTCGCCATCAGACGATGCTGGCGGCAGCGTGCCGCGACATCAGCCAGCAGCGGCAGGCGCTCATCGGTGAACGCGCTACCAAACCAGCTACCGGCATCCAACTGGACCAGCTTGTCCCACGGCAACTGCCCTGCCACACCCCAACCATTGCTGGTGCGGTCAAGGGTGTCATCATGCAGCAGGAAAATTTCACCGTCCTGCGACAGTTTGGCATCAAACTCAATCATCCGGTGGCCCAGTTGCGCACCGATATCGATAGCGGCCAGGGTATTTTCCGGCGCCAGTTTCCCGCCGCCGCGATGGGCAACAATGGGCGGGTATGGCCAGGTCTTATTCATTAGTCGATCCGTTGTCCATGAGGGTCAAAGAAGTGCAATGACTGCGGCGGCAGATGCAGCCACAGCGTACTGCCCATCTCAGGTCGCACCGAATGCGGCAGGCGCACCACCAGTTTATTATTGCCCCAGCGGCCGTGTGCAAGGTTATCCGCTCCCAGCATTTCCAGCGTATCCACCACCAGTGGAATGCCGCCGTCCTGCCGGGAAGAGAGTTCAATATGCTCCGGACGAACGCCCATCGTCAATGCGCGATCGGCCCATTTTGCCTTCGGTACGCTCAGGGGAAGCGCCATACTGTCGCTGAGATTAAAACGTGAACCGTCGGCATTCACCTGCCCTTCCAGCAGGTTCATCGCCGGGGAACCAATAAAGCTGGCGACAAAACGCGTGGCCGGGCGCTCATAAATTTCCACCGGCGTACCGAGCTGTTCCAGCACGCCTTTATTCATCACCATCACCCGCTGCGCCAGCGTCATCGCTTCCACCTGGTCATGGGTCACGTACAGACTGGTGGTGTTCAGACGACGATGCAGCTGCTGCAGCTCCAGACGCATCTGCACACGCAGCCGGGCATCCAGGTTAGACAGCGGTTCATCAAACAGAAATACGGCCGGTTCGCGCACAATGGCGCGCCCCATCGCCACACGCTGGCGCTGGCCGCCGGACAGTTCACGCGGGCGACGTTGTAGCAGTGCTTCCAGCTCCAGGCTGCGTGCCGCTTCTTGTACACGCTGACGGATCTGTTCTTTGCCCATACCGCGAATTTTCAGGCCCCAGGCCATATTCTCTTCCACGCTCATATGCGGGTAGAGTGCATAGTTCTGGAATACCATCGCGATACCGCGATCTTTTGGCTCCTCTTCGGTCACACGGCGGGTATCAATATAAATATCCCCGCTGGTCACACGTTCCAGCCCGGCCACCATGCGCAGCAGCGTCGATTTTCCACAGCCGCTTGGCCCGACCATCACCATAAACTCACCGTCACGGATTGAGACATCCAGCGGCTGAATAATCGGGTTTATCCCATCGTAGGATTTCGTTACTGCCTGAAGTCTTACACCTGCCATCGTTATTTCTCACTCTCAACCAGACCGCGAACAAAGGCGCGCTGCATCACTAAAACAATCACGACCGGTGGGATCAGCGTGAGGATCATCGCCGCCATCACCAGGTTCCATTGGGTTGCCGCATCACCGGTGGCAATCATGCTGCGGATCCCCGCGACGGCCGTCCCCAGTTTGCTGTCGCTGACAATCAGCAACGGCCACATGTACTGGTTCCAGCCGTAGATAAAAGTGATGACAAACAGCGCTGCCAGATTGGTTTTCGACAGCGGCAGTACGATGTCCCAGAAGAAGCGCATCGGGCTGGCGCCATCAATACGTGCAGCCTCCATCAGTTCATCAGGCAGCGTCATAAAGAACTGACGGAACAGGAACGTGGCGGTGGCCGACGCCATCAGCGGCAGGGTTAACCCGCTGTAGCTGTCGAGCATATTGAGGTCGGCAATCACATCCACCGTCGGGAAAATACGCACCTCAACCGGCAGCATCAGGGTGATAAAAATCATCCAGAAAAACAGGTTACGCAGCGGGAAGCGGAACCACACCAGCGCAAACGCCGACAGCATGGAGACGGTAATTTTTCCGGTGGTGATCGCCAGCGCCATGATCAGGCTGTTAAACAGCATGGTGCTGAAGGGCGCGCTGTTTTGCCCTACGCCGTGTGTCCAGATACTGGAAATGTTATCCCACAAGTGCGTACCCGGGATGAGCGGCATCGGCACCTGAAACACCTGTTCCGTACTGAGAGTGGCGGCAATAAACGCCACATACAGCGGGAACAGCACGGTGAGGATACCGAGGCCCAGCAGGGTATGGCTGAAAATATCCAGCCCGCGTCGGTTTTCGATCATTGGTAGCGCACCTTCTTCTCGACATAGCGAAACTGAATCACCGTCAGAATAATCACCAGCACCATCAGCACCACGGACTGCGCAGAGGACGAGGAGAGATCCAGACCGGCAAAGCCTTCACGGTAAATTTTATAAATCAGCGTCGTCGTCGCCTGTACCGGGCCACCGCCCGTGGCGGCATCAATCACCGGGAAGGTATCAAAGAAAGCGTACACCAGATTGACGACCACCAGGAAGAAACCGACCGGGGCGATCAGCGGCAACGACAGGCTGAAGAAACGCCGCACCGGGCCTGCGCCGTCAATCGCGGCCGCCTCCACCAGGGATTTAGGAATAGACTGCAACGCGGCAAAGAAGAACAGGAAGTTGTAGCTCATTTGCTGCCAGATCGAGGCCAAAACGACCAGGAACATCGCCTGGCCGCTATTTTGCGCATGATTCCAGCTGTAACCCAGCAGCCCTAAGAAATGGGTAATCAGACCGAGGCCCGGACTGAACAGAAACATCCACAGCACCGCCGCTACCGCAGGGGCCACCGCATAAGGCAGCAGCATCAGCGTCTGATAAAAGCGTTTAAGGCGCAGCACGTAGTCGACCAGCGCGGCAAACAGCAGTGACACCACCAGACCAATTACGGTGACCAGACCGCTGAACACCAGCGTGGTCCAGAAGGAATCAAGGTAGTAGCTGTCGCCAAACAGGCGAATAAAGTTTTCCAGCCCGACAAACGTGCTGGAGATGCCGAAAGGATCGACGTTTTGGACCGAGTACCACAGGGCTTCGCCCGCGGGCCAGAGGAAAAAAATAATCGTGATTAACAGCTGTGGCAGCACCAGCAGGTAGGGCAGTGCTTTGGCGCGAAATACGGGACGGGGTTGGGACATAAAGGTTTATCTCGTGCGAAAAACGTCACAGGGGCCGACCGCTGTTCTGGTCGGCCCTGATGGGCGGATCGGGGATCCACCCCTACATGCGTCTACGTTATTTGGTCTGTTGTTCGAAACGACGCAGCAGTTGATTACCCCGTTCAACGGCGCTATCCAGTGCCGCCTGCGGAGTTTTCTTGCCGGTCCAGACGCTTTCCAGCTCCTCATCCACCACGGTACGGATCTGCGGCATGTTGCCCAGACGCATCCCTTTGGTGAACGGCAGTGGATCTTTGTTCAGCATCTGACGCGTCGCAATGTCCGCACCCGGGTTCTTGTCATAGAAGCCCTGCTGTTTGGTCAGCTCATACGCGGCCGTGGTGATCGGCAGGTAACCGGTTTTCTGGTGCCATTCAGCAGCAATTTCTGGTTTCGCCAGGAACTGCATGAATTTGGCGACGCCTTTGTAGGTTTCTGCATCTTTGTTTTTCATGACCCACAGGCTGGCCCCACCGATGATGGCGTTCTGTGGCGCGTTCGGCACGGTTGCATCGTACGGCATCATGCCTACGCCGTAGTTGAACTTGGCGTGGCTACGGATATCCGCCAGCGAGCCTGAAGAGGCGGTAGTGATGGCACAATCGCCGTTATAGAACTTGGCGGTGGATTCATCTTTACGGCCGAAGTAGGTGAAATCACCCTTCTTGTTCATCTCTTCCAACAGGGCAATATGGCGAACCTGCGTCGGTTTGTTGAATTCCAGTACCGCGTCAGTGCCGTCAAAACCGTTGTTTTTGGTGGCAACGGGCAGACCATGCCAGGCGCTGAAGTTCTCAATCTGGATCCAGCCCTGCCAGCCGCTGGCGTAACCACAGGTCATGCCCGCTTTACGCAGTGCTTCCGTATATTTCGCCAGATCCTGCCAGGTTTTTGGCGGCTGCTCTGGGTCAAGGCCGGCTTTTTTGAAGGCGTCTTTGTTGTAGTACAGCACCGGGGTGGAACTGTTAAATGGCTGGGAAATCAGCTGGCCTTTGGAATCGCTGTAGTAGCCTGCCACCGCGGGCACAAACTGCTTCGGATCCATCGCAATGCCCGCGTTTTTAAACACTTCATTGACCGGAACAATCGCTTTCGATGCCATCATCGTGGCCGTACCGACTTCGTACACCTGCAAAATCGCTGGGGCTTTGCCAGAACGAATGGCAGCAATACCCGCTGACATGCTCTGCTCGTAGTTACCTTTGTAGGTTGGTACGATTTTATAGTCAGGGTTTTCTGCGTTAAAGCGGGTGGCCAGCGAGTTAACTTCTTCACCCAGCGCACCTTCCATTGAGTGCCAGAATGGGATCTCAGTGGCGGCCAGCGCATTGGCGCTAAGAGTCAGTCCCAGTACCACGCTAAGTGCGGTATGACGAAAGGCGATTGATGACATGTCGGTTTCCTGTACCCGGTGTTATAAGGCGCGTTATCGCGCATTCTTTGAGTCGGGAGGTAACATGACATGCGAAAATGACAGAAAAATAACGAAGTTATGACAGTGGGGTGACAGCGAGGTGACGGTCGAGGGTGCATTATTGATATCGGGCGAGGCATGCCGCGCCCCAACGGATAACGTAGGGGTCGGGCATGCCCGACCCGTTTTACTGGCATGCCCGCCCCGGACATTAACCGCCTAAATACGCACTACGTACCGCTTCATTGGCTAACAATGCAGCCCCGGTATCTTCCAGCACCACATGACCGTTTTCGAGCACGTAGCCCCGGTCGGCCAGCTTCAGCGCCTGGTTGGCATTCTGTTCAACGAGGAAAATCGTCATGCCTTCCTGACGCAGCTGTTCGATGGTGTCGAAAATCTGCTGGATAATGATCGGGGCCAGGCCCAGCGATGGCTCATCCAGCAGCAGCAGACGCGGCTGGCTCATCAGCGCACGGCCAATGGCCAGCATCTGCTGCTCACCGCCAGACATGGTGCCGGCACGCTGTACACGGCGCTCATAAAGACGCGGGAACAGCTCATACACCCGTTTGATGCGCTGCTGATACTGCTGACGCTCGGCAAAGAAACCGCCCATTGCCAGGTTCTCATCCACCGTCATACGCGAGAAGACGCGACGTCCTTCCGGCACAATAGCAATCGCCTCACGCATAATACGCGCCGTCTGCCAGTCGGTAATGTCTTTGCCGTCGAAGGTAATTGACCCTTCGGTGGCACGCGGTTCCCCGCACAGCGTTCCGAGAATGGTGGTTTTACCCGCACCGTTGGCACCAATCAGGGTGACAATTTCACCCTGATTGATATGCAGACTGACGTTGTGCAACGCCTGGATTTTGCCGTAATGTGCACTGATATTATTCAGGGAAAGCATGGCCTGACTCATATTATGCTTCTCCCAGATAAGCACGGATCACGTCCGGGTTATTACGGATCTCATCCGGCGTACCGTTAGCCAGCGGCGTTCCCTGGTTGACCACGTAAATACGATCAGAAATACCCATTACCAGTTTCATATCATGTTCAATCAACAGTACCGAAACGTTGTGCTGGTTGCGCAGTTCCGCAATCAGCTCATCCAGTTCGTGAGTTTCTTTCGGGTTCAGGCCGGCAGCCGGTTCATCCAGCATCAGGATTTCCGGACGCGTCACCATGCAGCGGGCGATCTCAAGACGGCGTTGCTGCCCGTAAGCGAGGTTACCCGCCTGGCGGTTAGCCAGCGCCAGCAACCCGACGCGGTCCAGCCAGGTCGCTGCGCGGTCAAGCGCTTCGCTTTCCGCTTTGCGGAAGGCTGGCGTTTTCAACAGACCAGAGAACACGCCGCTTTTCAGGTGCTGATGCTGGGCAACCAGCAGGTTTTCAATCACCGTCATTTCGCGGAACAGGCGCACATGCTGGAAGGTACGGACAATCCCCATGCGTGCGATTTTCTGCCCAGGCAGACCCGCAAGCTGCTTGTCCCCCAGCGTGATAGAGCCACCCGTCGGGCGATAGAACCCCGTCAGGCAGTTAAACACTGTGGTTTTACCGGCGCCATTCGGGCCGATAAGCGAGACGATTTCCTGCGGGCGCAGCTCCAGTTCCACATTATTGACGGCCAGCAAACCACCAAAACGCATCATCAGGCCATTAACGGCTAACAGAGGCTGAGTCATGCCTGGTCTCCTTTTTCTGCCGTTTTCAACTTCAGATGCGGGCGCTTCATCGGCAACAGTCCCTGTGGACGCCAGATCATCATCAATACCATTAAGCCACCGAGCACCAGCATGCTGTACTCGTTAAGATCGCGCATCAGTTCACGTGACACCACCAGCAAGATCGCGGCAAGAATCACGGCAAACTGCGATCCCATGCCGCCCAGTACCACGATCGCCAGCACAAACGCGGACTCGGCAAAGGTGAAGGATTCCGGGCTGACAAAGCCCTGGCGGGCGGCAAACAGGCAACCAGCGAAACCGGCAAAGGCCGCACTGATGGTGAAAGCGGTCAGCTTAATGCGCGTTGGGCTGAGGCCCAGCGAGCGGCAGGCAATCTCATCTTCACGCAGGGCTTCCCACGCGCGCCCCAGCGGCATACGCAGCAGACGGTTGATCACAAACAGCGTGATCACCACCAGCAGCAGCGCCACCATATACAGGAAGATAATACGGTCGCTCGGGTCGTACTTCAGGCCGAAGAAGTTATGGAACGTATCCCAACCGCCGTCACGTGCGCTGCGGTTAAACTCCAGCCCAAAGAGAGAAGGTTTCGGGATCTGACTGATGCCGTTCGGGCCACCGGTAATCTCTGTATTGTTCAGCAGCAGAATGCGCACGATTTCACCGAAACCGAGGGTAACAATCGCCAGATAGTCACCGCGCAGACGCAGTACCGGGAAGCCCAGCAGCAGACCAAACGCCGCAGCGACCAGACCTGCCAGCGGCAGGCTCTCCCAGAAACCCAGGCCATAGTAGTGGTTGAGCAGCGCAAAGGTGTAGGCACCGATGGCATAAAACCCGCCATAACCCAGCACCAGCAACCCCGACAGCCCCACCACCACGTTCAGGCCAAGGCCCAGCATGACGTAAATCAGCGTCAGGGTGGCGATATCCACCGTGCCGCGTGACACCAGGAACGGCCACACGGCGGCGGCAACAATTAAAGCCAGCAGGAACAGTTTTTGCTTCGGGGTTGAACCATCAATCCCCGGCAGGACCAGCGACGGGCCGGAGACTTTTTTCAGGCTGCTCTGCACCAGCGGGCGCAGCAGCTGGAACAAAAACACCACACCACAACCCAGCGCAATCCAGTTCCAGCGCACGTTGCCAGCATTATTGACCACCAGTTTGGTGCCATCAAGATCCAGCCGCATGCCCATAAAGAATGCCGCCAACACCAATAGCATCAGCGATGAGACAAGGGCGTTAAGCAGGTTGAGCTTTTTCATACTTTCTCAACCTCCGGACGACCAAGAATACCGGTAGGCATCACCAGCAGCACCACAATCAGCAGCGCGAACGACACCACATCTTTATATTCCGTGCTGAGGTAGGCGGAGGTCAGGGCTTCTGCAATCCCCAGAATCAGGCCACCGATCATCGCACCAGGAATACTCCCGATGCCTCCCAGTACCGCAGCGGTAAAGGCTTTCATCCCGGCCATAAAGCCGATATAAGGGCTGATCACGCCGTAGAACTGGCCCAGCAGCACACCGGCCACCGCCGCCATTGCCGCACCAATCACGAAGGTGAGTGAGATCACCCGGTCGGTGTTAATGCCCAGCAGGCTGGCCATTTTCAGATCTTCAGCACAGGCACGACAGGCACGGCCCATACGTGAGTAGCGGATAAATATCGTCAGCGCCAGCATGGCGAGGAACGTCACGCTCCAGATCACGATCTGCATAGTGGAAATGGTCGCGGCAAAGCCATTGCTTTCGCCAATCGTCCACTGCCCGGTCACCAGACTTGGCAGCGCGAGATCGCGCGAGCCCTGGGTCAGGCTGACGTAGTTTTGTAAGAAGATAGACATCCCGATGGCGGAGATCAGGGCAATCAGGCGCTTAGACGATCGCACTGGCTTATACGCCACGCGCTCAATACTCCAGCCATAACAGGAGGCGATAACCACGGCGACAACGAAGCCGCTGCCAATCAGCAGCCAGCTGGCATCAATCCCCATCATCATCAATGCGGCGATGACGATGAACGAGACGTAGCTGCCGATCATATACACTTCGCCGTGGGCAAAGTTAATCATACCGATGATGCCGTACACCATGGTGTAACCAATGGCGATCAGCGCATAGGTGCTGCCCAACGTCACACCGTTGAACATTTGCTGCAAGAAATAGAGAAACTGCTCGGACATACCTTAATACCTTACGAATCCACCTGCACAGCGGGTGCAGGTGGATGAAAACGACAAAGGGCCGGGCATGCCCGGCCCCTACGGGGATGCGCTGAGCTACCCCAAGGATCTCCGTTATTCCGGGGATTCACCGGGTTACCCCACGGATCTGCATTATTCCGTAGGGGCCAGGCACGCCTGACCCGCAGCCTGGTTTATTTCACGGCAGTGGAAGAGCCGTCAGCGTGCCACTTGAATACACCAAACTCGAAGCCTTTCAGGTCGCCCTTCTCATCCCAGTTGAGGTCACCCATTACCGTTGGCACTGCTGCGCCTTCTTTCAGGTTTTTCACGATAGCTTCCGGCTCTGCGCTCTTGCTGCGCTCCATACCGGCGGCCAGTGACTGCAAGGCAGCGTAGGTTGTCCAGACGAATGGACCGGTAGAATCTTCTTTTTTCGCTTTCAGCGCATCAACGATAGGTTTGTTGGCAGGCACCTGGTCATAGCGTTTTGGCAGCGTCACCAGCATCCCTTCGGAAGCCGCACCCGCAATGTTAGAGAGGGAAGCGTTACCCACACCTTCCGGGCCCATAAACTGGGTTTTCAAACCGGCCGCACGTGCCTGGCGCAGGATCTGACCCATTTCCGGGTGGTAACCGCCAAAGTAGACGAAGTCGACGTTGTCTTTCTTCAGACGCGCCACCAGCGTAGAGAAATCTTTGTCGCCTGCGGTCACACCTTCAAACAGCACCACGTTGCCGCCCGCTTTTTTCAGGCTGTCCTGTACGGAACGCGCCAGACCTTCACCGTACTGCTGCTTATCGTGAACCACGGCAATTCGCTGCGGTTTGATCTCGCTCAGGATGTATTTTGCTGCGGTCGGGCCCTGGTCAGAATCAAGACCGGTCGTACGCATAATCAGCTTATAGCCACGGCTGGTCAGGTCAGGTGCGGTTGCTGCCGGGGTAATCATCAGCACGCCTTCATCTTCATAGATATCAGAAGCAGGCTGGGTGGAGGAAGAGCACAGGTGGCCGATGACGTAACGGATGCCGTCGTTAATCACTTTGTTAGCGACTGCAACCGCCTGTTTAGGATCGCAGACGTCGTCATACTTCACCGCGACCAGTTTATCGCCGTTAATACCGCCTTTGGCGTTGATATCGGCAATAGCCTGCTGCGCGCCTGTCCACTGCATGTCGCCATACTGGGCCACCGGGCCGGACATCGCACCCACGATGGCGACTTTGATGTCTTTTGCCATTACTGCATGGCTCATTGCCAGAGCAACACAGCCCGCCAGGAACGCACTACCTTTACTCATTTTCATCCGAACTACCCCATCTGTTGTGGTTACTATTTATTATGTGCCGTGTAATCAGCGATAAACGCTTAACTAAGAACGAGTTAGAGTGACTACCGGCATTTTTTATGAATAAGGCTTTAAATTTCAGGTTATTAAACAGGAATATTCTGCTGTAAATCAACTGACATATTCAGTAAATAGCGGGTCCCGCAGGACAATTCACTAACACGAACGGTGGCATTTTAGCCGAATACCCAGGAGTTTATGCTGGCTGATAAATCATCAACAATGATTTACTCGGCATATAGGATAGAGACTCAACACATCGCCTCGTTTTTGTACGCAAAAACTAACACGTTATAGTATGGTCAACTTCGCTACAATATGCCTTTCTCACGTACGGGTTATTCCGATGAAACTGACTATCATCCGTCTGCAACAGTGCTCAGAGCAGGATCGCAGTGATTTAAAAAAAATCTGGCCACAGGCTGATATCGACGCTCTGGAAGCGCAGTTGGATGATCAATTCCGACTCTATGCTGCGCGCTTTAACGATCGGCTGCTGGCGGCGGTCAGAGTGGAAGTGCGCACAGGTCAGGGGAAGCTGTCGCAGTTGGAGGTGCGGGAGGTAACACGCAGGCGCGGTGTCGGGCTGTATCTGCTGGAAGAGGTAGTGGCACAAAACCCAGATGTGGCCTACTGGTCGGTCTGCATCGACGGAACGTCGGCACCTGAAGTGATAGCCGCCTTTATGCAGGCGGGCGGATTTAAGCAGCAGAACGGTGAATGGTTGAAATAAAAAAAGGGCTGACCTCAAAGAAGGTCAGCCCTTATAGCGACCACATGCCGGTCGCTCTGCTGTCATGGTATTGACTATGCTTCAATCGCCAGACGCAGTTTCTTCATCGCGTTCTTTTCGAGCTGACGCACACGCTCTGCGGAAACGCCGTACTGATCGGCCAGCTCCTGCAGGGTGGTTTTGTTGTCATCGTCAAGCCAGCGGGCGCGGATAATGTGCTGGCTGCGTTCGTCCAGCCCCAGCATCGCATCACTCAGCTTATCCGCCGCGTGATCGTCCCAGTTATCTTCCTCGATACCATTGGCAAAGTCGGAAGACTTATCCTGCAGGTAGAGCATCGGCGCCATTGAACGCCCTTCGCCTTCGTCGTCCGGCGTTGGGTCAAAGGTCATGTCCTGCGCAGCCATGCGCGATTCCATTTCCAGCACATCTTTACTGCTGACGCCCAGTTCACGCGCCACCATTTCGACTTCTTCCTGGTTGAACCAGCCCAAACGCTGCTTGGCTTTACGCAGGTTAAAGAACAGCTTACGTTGTGCTTTAGTGGTGGCAACTTTCACAATACGCCAGTTACGCAGAACGTATTCATGAATTTCGGCTTTGATCCAATGCACTGCAAAGGACACCAGGCGCACACCCACTTCCGGGTTAAAACGGCGCACCGCTTTCATCAGGCCGATGTTACCTTCCTGGATCAAGTCTGCCTGCGGCAGGCCATAACCAGAATAGTTACGAGCAACATGAACGACAAAGCGCAGGTGAGACAGGATCAGCGTTTTAGCTGCTTCCAGATCACCCTGGTAATGCAGCTGTTCAGCCAACGCTTTTTCCTCTTCTGCCGTCAGCATAGGCCAGGCATTAGCTGCCCGGATGTATGCATCCAGGTTGCCTAAGGGAGCAATAGCTAAATTTTGCATTTCTTTGGTCATTCAAATCCTCTCTGTGTTAAGCGTGGTGACAGCGCCATTCCCTGACGCGCTGACTACACTACGCGAATTGCCGACAAAAATCGAAAGCAATCTGTGCGAAGCTTTAGGTCTAAAGCTGCCTACTATGATGCTAAAACCCCCCAAAAGTTCAATCAGATTAGTGGAGGTTTTACACATAATATGCGGCGCATGAAAGGATCAGAATCGCAGGGGGAAGTGACAAGTTGATGAACTTCCTCTGCGGTAAACTCTCACGCAGCAGAGGAAGATTATATCAAAAAAACGTGTAAAGGGGTTACTGAGGCGTAAATCGGCGTAAATGTTGTACCGTTGCCAGCCACGCGGCGACCCAGCCAATCATTGCCGCAATCAGCAGCAGCAGCAGGCTTTCATCCCACGCCAGACCGTGCAACCCGAAGGTGGTGCCAAACACGGAAGCCACCTGGGCCACCACCGACTCCAGCCGCAGCACCAGCACTTCAGACAGGACCAGTGACAACAGTGCCCCACAGAAGCCCAACAGTGCGCCGCCGTAAAGGAAAGGCCGCAGAATAAACCCATCGGTGGCACCGATCAGTTTTTGCACATTAATGGTGTCACGCCGGGCAAAAATACTGAGACGTACGCTGTTACCAATCACCAGGAACACCGCCACAATCATCAGGATGCCGATCATTGATGCCACCTGTCCCACCAGCCCGGTCAGCGCCGCCAGGCGGGCAAACCAGCTGTCGTCCATCTTCACTTCATCAATACCCTGCACTTTTGACACGCGGTCACGCAGGCTATCCATGGTGGATGAGTTCTGGAAATTCAGCTTCGGCGTAATGATCGCAACGGCTGGCAGCGGGTTCTGCTCCAGCATGTCCATTGCACCGCCAAAACCAGACCAGTTACGGAATTCGCCCAGCGCCTCTTCACGTGACAGGTAGTTAACTTTGTCGACGCCCTCTTCTTTTTTCAGCTGCGCCACGACATTTTCAGCGGCGTCGTTATCCAGTGTTTTGCTCAGATAAACGGTCAGTTGCGGGGCGGGATACCACTGGTCTGCCGCCTGACTGACGTTTTTCCAAACCATATAGCAGACACTGGGCAGCGTCAGAGAAATGGCGATAACCATGACTGTCAGCAACGTGGCCAGCGGCTGGCGCCACATGTCAGAGAGTGAGCCGTGCATCGCATAACGCCACTGCTCTTGCCATCCGCCTTTCAGCGCTTTGCTTTTGGATGGCACCTTCTGCTTTACCGCTTTGGCTGCTGCCGGGCGGGGATTGCGCTTATTCGCCACGATGACCTCCGTGCAAACGTCCCTGGTTGAGCGTCATCAAACGATACTGACGGCTACCAATCAGTCCCATATCATGCGTCGCCATCAGAACGGTGACACCCACACGGTTGAACTCTTCAAACAAGCGCAGAATATCTTCTGACAGTGCCTCATCAAGGTTACCGGTCGGTTCATCCGCCAGCAGAACGGCGGGCTTGTTGACGACCGCACGGGCGATACCCACACGCTGTTGTTCACCGCCAGACAGCTGAATCGGGAAGCTTTTTGCTTTATCGAGCAGGCCGACTTTATCCAGTGCGGCTGAAACGCGACGGCGAATATCTTCACCGCTGGCCCCGCTGATAATCAGCGGGATCGCCACGTTGTCATACACCGAGCGATCCATCAGCAGATGGTGATCCTGGAAGATCATACCGATCTGACGGCGCAGAAACGGGACTTCACGACTTTTCAGACGGCTGATGTCGTGCCCGCCAAACCAGATATGCCCGGCGCTCGGGCGCTCAATGCCACAGATCAGCTTCAGCAAGGTACTTTTCCCCGCCCCGGAATGTCCGGTCAGAAACGCCATTTCGCCGGGACGCAGATGAAAATCTACCCCCTGCAGCGCTTGCCGACCGCCGAGATAAGCCTTACTGACTTCTTCAAAGCGAATCATCCTAATTTAATCCTCTCGGGCAAAAAGTGCCTCTATAAAATCGTCAGCCTTAAACGATCGTAAATCTTCAATCCCTTCACCAACGCCAATGTAGCGAATCGGAATGTTGAACTGATCTGCCACCGAGAAGATCACCCCGCCTTTCGCTGTACCGTCAAGCTTGGTCAGGGTGATTCCGGTCAGGCCGACGGCCTCGTGGAACAGTTTAGTCTGGCTGATGGCATTCTGGCCGGTGCTGGCATCGATTGTCAGCATCACCTCATGCGGAGCCTGCTCGTCGAGCTTCTTCATCACGCGGGTGATTTTTTTCAGCTCTTCCATCAGGTGCGATTTATTCTGTAAACGCCCGGCCGTATCGGCGATCAACACGTCAACGTGGCGCGCCTTCGCGGCCTGGATAGCATCGAAGATCACTGAGGCAGAGTCCGCGCCGGTATGCTGCGCCACCACGGGAATGTTGTTGCGTTCGCCCCACACCTGCAACTGCTCAACGGCAGCGGCACGGAAAGTATCACCTGCGGCCAGCATCACGGATTTACCTTCTGCCTGGAACTGACGCGCCAGCTTGCCGATCGTGGTGGTTTTACCCACACCATTGACCCCGACCATCAGGATAACAAACGGCGTTTTTCCCGTGACATCCAGCGGCGCTTCAACCTTAGCAAGAATCTCAGCCATTTCGCTTTTCAGCAGGCCGTACAACGCTTCGGCATCGCGTAACTGCTTACGGCTCGCCTGCGCCGTCAGGCTGGCAATAATGCGACGCGTGGTATCTACGCCAACGTCCGCAATCAACAACTGCTCTTCCAGCTCTTCAAATAAATCGTCATCAATTTTTTTGCCACGGAACAGGCCGATGAAACCAGAACCCAGGTTTTCACGGGTTTTGACCAGGCTTCGCTTAAGACGGGCAAAGAAACCTTCTTTGGTCGGGCGAACCTGCTCCACGACCTGCTGTGGCTCTTCTTCCACAACCTCAGCGGCCAGCGCAGCTGCTTCGGCTTCAGCACGGGCTGCCGCTTCGGCTTCAGCACGGGCTGCCGCTTCGGCTTCAGCACGGGCTGCCGCTTCGGCTTCGGCGCGGGCTGCCGCTTCGGCTTCGGCACGTGCAGTCGCTTCGGCTTCGGCGCGGGCTTCGGCTTCAGCACGGGCAGTCGCTTCGGCTTCGGCGCGGGCTGCCGCTTCGGCTTCGGCGCGGGCTGCCGCTTCGGCACGGGCAGCCGCTTCGGCTTCGGCACGGGCAGCCGCTTCGGCTTCGGCACGGGCAGCCGCTTCGGCTTCGGCACGGGCAGCCGCTTCGGCTTCGGCGCGGGCAGTCGCTTCGGCTTCCGCGCGGGCAGTCGCTTCGGCTTCGGCACGGGCAGCCGCTTCGGCTTCGGCACGGGCAACCGCTTCGGCTTCGGCGTTGTGAGCGTTTTCAGGGGCAGAGTCAGCGGCAGGGGGCACTTCCGCTGGCGTATCGGCAGAGGGCTGCGGTGATAACGTTTCTTTTACTTCTTCCTGTGGCGTCTGTTCTTCGCGCCCCAGACCAAGCCAGGAAAAAAAGCCACGTTTTTTATTCTTTGCCATGGTGCAACCACACTCCTCGCGGGAAAACCGTTCCGGTTCCGGTACGAAAATTAATCTGTTAATTAATCTCTTAGTCTAACACTTTCTGCCAAGCGCATCACAGCACCCTTTTTACGTTTCCTCCGCCCGGTTAGCCCGTTAAACTATGCAACAAATTATTAAGAGTTCAGCAAGATGAATAAGAAACCCCGCAACGGCGCAGCAGGACAAATACGTATTATTGGTGGGCAGTGGCGCGGACGTAAGCTGCCGGTTCCCGACAGCGCGGGCCTGCGCCCGACCACTGACCGGGTACGCGAAACCCTGTTCAACTGGCTGGCCGCTGATATTCAGCAGGCAAAATGCCTCGACTGCTATGCGGGGAGCGGTGCACTCGGTCTGGAAGCACTGTCACGCCATGCTGCCAGCGCCACATTGCTGGAGCTGGAGCGCCCGGTGGCACAGCAGCTGTAAAAAAACCTCGCGACCCTTGGAGCGAAGAGCGGACGCGTGGTCAATACCAACACCCTGCAATTTCTGGCGCAAAAAGGGGATGAACATCAGCTGGTCTTTATCGATCCACCGTTCCGTAAGGGACTGCTGGAGCAAACTGCCCAGTTACTGGAGAGCAACGGCTGGCTGAGTGATGGCGCGCTGGTGTATGTTGAAAGTGAAGTGGAGCACGGCATCCCGCCCGTCCCGGTAAACTGGCAGCTTCACCGCGAGAAAATTGCCGGACAGGTGGCCTACCGCCTGTATATTCGTCACTGTGTTGACAAGGAGATTTCCAATGCTGATTAATGCAGGCCGCGTGCTGATGCTGTTCGTTTGGGCCTTTTTACTGCTTAACGTGGTACACCCGTTCCCGAAACCGCTGACGTACTTTGTTAACGTGGCGCTGTTTTTCATGGTGATTATGCATGGTCTGCAACTGGTGCTGATGCGTACCACTCAACCGAAAGGCGCAGAAAAACTAAGCGGCCTGATGCAGATTAAAGTGTTTTTCTTCGGGGTATTTGAACTGCTGGCCTGGCAAAAGAAGAATTTTCCTAAGCAGTAACCCGCCGCGTTCCCTCATCAGGTTCGGGGTCTGTGTGCCGGAAAGATCATTTTCCGGCATCGCATCAGGGTGCTGCCTCGGGCACAAAACTGACAAAGCGTGAACCTTTGACCTTCAGCTCACCTTTACTGCCCTTATCCATCTGATGATAGTCCCCGGCAGTTAACTCCAGCTTAAAATCGCCCGCCCCATTTAACGGATGGAACCAGGCCTCATAACGCATATCCTCTACCGGAATATGTTCGCGTTGACGTGAACGACGGTTCGGTGCCGGGTATTCCCGCTTGGATTTCACTTCCACCACCAGAGCCCGTACCGGCGAAGCATCATTAACCGCCACTTCACGACGCTGCTTAATAAATTGACGCGTCGCTAAGATGGCGATCACGGCCAGTACGATAAAAAAGATCAGAGGGGGCTTCATGTTTTCTTCATCCTCCTGAAGGTAAAAAGGTGAGTGTGTGCATCGCGTGCGCAACAGGATACAACCGGAGACCTCTCATTGTCACATCCCCCCCCCTTCACCTAGACTGAGTGAAGTTGCATCACTTTCATCTATAACGACAGGGACAATTTATGATTTGGTCATTCCTTGCGGTTCTTTTTTCCGGCTGGCTGTATGTTGATGCCTCCTATCGCGGCCCACAGTGGCAACGCTGGGTGTTTAAACCCGTCACCATGTTACTGCTGCTGGCCTGGGCGTGGCAGGCTCCGGTGCTGGCAACCACTGATTACCTGATTCTGCTGGGCGTACTGGCAACACTGGTGGGTGATGCGCTCACGTTACTGCCCACCAAACGTATGCTGTATGCCATCGGTGCTTTCTTCCTGTCGCACCTGCTTTATACCCTCTACTTCGCCAGCCAGATGACGCTCAGTGTGTTCTGGCCCATTCCGTTAGTGCTGTTGATCATTGGTGGCGTGGTGATCGCCACGATCTGGAGCCGTCTGGAAGAACTGCGCTGGCCTATCTGCACCTTTTTCGGTATGGCACTGCTGATGGTCTGGCTGGCAACGGAACGTTATTTTGTTCTGCCGTCCGAAGATGCCTTTACCCTGATGGCCGGAGCAATATTGCTGCTGCTGGGTAACATCGTCTGGTTAGTCAGCCATTATCGCCGCCGCTTTAGCGCTGACAGTGCGATTATCGCCGCCTGCTATTTCGGCGGTCACTTTATGATTGTGCGCGCGCTATGGTTGTAATTTGTACCATACCCTAAATAATTCGAGTTTCAGGACTAACAGGCTTTAGCCTTTTTGAACAGCGCAACGCGCTGCCCCCCTGGGGTGAGGCCAGGCCGAGTAACGCGGCAAGCCCGTGACAAATCGGTCAGGAACCGATTTGAACAGCACTTGTGCTGGCCCGCAGGGTGAGCCTCACGGATGAGGCTCATAGTCTCCAGCAGCATAGATAACTATGTGACTGGAGTGAGCGGGTGCAGCCAACGCACCTGAGGCCCGAAGTATGACGGGTATAGTGCTTGACTCTGGAGTCCACTCCAGAGTGTAAGATAGGCTTCGACGGGCATTGGTGCCCGCCGATACCTGTCAGGAGGCGTTATGCACCAGCACTCTTCATGTGGTTGTGGTCACCAGCACACCAGCAAACAGCACGGATGCAGCACCCGCCCGCGTCCCGTTATTCAAAAAATCACCGCTGTCAGCGCAGCAGGCGTTGATGCACCCTGTTGTGAAGATACAGCCTGCAGCTCGGGGAACGACCCCGATGATGAGGGTGACAGGCCAGCTGGCGCATTAAGCTTCAGCTGGCAGGTGACAGGGATGGACTGCCCGGCCTGCGCACGCAAGGTAGAAACCGCGGTAAAACAACTCCCTCAGATAACCATGGCGCGCGTGATATTTACCAGCGAAAAACTGCGGGTCGATGCCGACAGCGATATTCGCGATGACGTTGAACGGGCAGTGGCTCGCGCCGGTTTTCAACTGCAACGCAGTGATGCACCCATCGCGCCCAAAATCGAACAAAATTTCTGGCAGGAGAACATTAGCCTGATTCTGCTGGCTGTACTGATGGCGATAAGTGCACTGCTGAGTAGCCTGAATCATCCGGTGGGCACACTGGCCTTTACCCTGACCACACTGGTTGGCGTGTGGCCGATTGGCCGCAGCGCCCTGCGTCTGATGCGCAGCGGGTCGCCATTCAGCATTGAAACCCTGATGACCGTTGCGGCTCTCGGCGCACTGTTTATCGGGGCTACCGCAGAAGCGGCGATGGTACTGCTGTTGTTTATGCTGGGAGAGCGGCTGGAGTCCTTTGCCGCCGGACGTGCACGCAAAGGTGTGACTGCGCTGATGGCACTCAAGCCGGATACCGCGCTACGCCTGCGTTCAGGGCTGCGTGAAAACGTGGCGGTGAACACGTTACGCCCCGGAGATGTGATTGAAGTGGCCGCCGGCGCGCGGCTGCCCACCGATGCGAAACTGCTCAGTGCTTTTGCCAGCTTTGATGGAAGTGCCCTCACCGGGGAGTCCGTACCGGTTGAACGCCAGAAAAATGAGACTATCGCCGCTGGTTGCCTGAGCGTGGATCGTCTGGTGCAACTGGAAGTGGTGTCCGAACCCGGTAAAAGTGCCATTGACCGCATTCTGCATCTGATTGAAGAAGCCGAAGAACGACGCGCGCCAATTGAACGTTTCCTCGACCGCTTCAGCCGTATCTATACTCCGGCCATTATTGCACTGTCGCTGGCGGTGGTACTGGTACCACCGCTGCTCATGGGCGCTGCATGGCAGCCGTGGATCTATAAAGGATTAACACTGCTGCTGATCGGATGCCCGTGCGCGCTGGTGATTTCCACCCCGGCGGCGATCACTTCCGGGCTGGCCGCTGCAGCACGCCGTGGTGCATTGATTAAAGGCGGCGCGGCGCTGGAAAACCTAGGCAGCGTGCGAACCATCGCCTTTGATAAAACCGGCACACTGACTGAAGGCAAACCGCAGGTCACCGCTATTCTGCCGCTGGCCGCACTGGATGAGCATCAGTTACTGGCAACGGCTGCCGCCATCGAACAGGGCTCATCCCACCCGCTGGCGCTGGCGATTGTGGCGGCGGCAACAGACCGACAGCTGACCATCCCTGAAGCCGAAGCGCAACGCGCCCTGGCGGGCAGCGGTGTGGAAGCAATTGTGAGTGGTCGCTTACTTTCCATATGCGCACCATCAAAACTGCCTGAAGGGTTGCTGGCACCGCAGCGTGAGAACGTGGAAACCCTGGAAAACGCGGGCAATACCGTAGTGCTGATGCATGATGGCCAGCAGTTGCTGGGGATCATTGCGCTGCGCGATACGCTGCGTGCCGATTCCAAAGCTGCACTGGACGAGCTGAAGTCACTGGGCATCCAGGCCGTGATGCTGACGGGCGATAATCCACGCGCGGCCGCGGCCATCGCCACTGAGTTGAATATTGATTACCGCGCAGGCCTGTTGCCGGAAGATAAAGTCGCGGCAATCAGCCAGCTTAATCAGCAGCAGCCGGTGGCAATGGTCGGTGACGGCATTAACGATGCTCCGGCGATGAAGGCCGCTACCATCGGCATTGCGATGGGCAGCGGCAGCGATGTCGCACTGGAAACCGCCGATGCCGCGCTGACCCATAACCGGCTCAATGGCCTGGCCGCGATGATCCGCCTGTCGCGCGCCACCCATAATAATATCCGCCAGAATGTGGCGTTGGCGCTGGGGCTGAAAGGGCTGTTCCTGGTGACGACGTTACTGGGGATAACCGGACTATGGCTGGCGGTACTTGCCGATTCAGGGGCGACAGCGTTAGTGACCGCTAACGCACTGCGGTTGTTACGCAAGAAATAATGCAGGTAAACGTTGGGCGAGGCATGCCTCGCCCCTACGGGCTAGCGCAACCAGAGACCAGGCATACGTCGCCACGGCAGGATAGTGCAACGTACAAGGTTGTGGGTCGGGCATGCATCGCCACACCGGGATAGCGCCGGATATCGTAGGGGTCGGGCATGCCCGACCCGCACCTTACAATCCTTTCTTCAGTAAAAACTGATACGGCAGAACATCGGTGTTCTGAGCCACCAGCGTATGCTCCATAAAACGGCAGAAACCAGGGATATCGCGCGTGGTGGCCGGGTCATCAGCGATAATCAACAGGGTTTCACCGTCCTGCATATGGCGCACGGTCTTGCGCACCATCATCACCGGTTCCGGGCAGCGCAGGCCCAGCGCATCTAGGGTCTGATCGGGATTGGCGAAAAGGTCGCTCATGATATTCTCAGTCATTATGTTACGGACGGCGTCTATTTTAGCGCCAGTCGGTGCGTGTGCAAGGATTGCCTGCAACGATAACGTTTGCGTTAAAATTAACCATTGCATTAGCAGGTCAAAGCGGTAATATGCCGCGAATTCGCCTGAGCGAAACACAGACAAATTTTCATGGGTTCCCTCACCCCAATCTAAAAAGGCTGACAACAATGATCGCTTTTTCTACGCGCCAGCGCACCCACGCGCTGGTCTGGCTGTCCCTTTTCCATTTGCTGGTGATCACCTCCAGTAACTATCTGGTGCAGCTGCCGGTGGCAATTTTTGGTTTGCACACCACCTGGGGCGCGTTCAGCTTCCCATTTATCTTCCTGGCGACTGACCTGACGGTACGGATTTTCGGTGCCCCACTGGCACGACGCATTATCCTCGCCGTGATGATCCCGGCGCTGTTTATCTCCTATACCATCTCCGCACTGTTTTATCAGGGAGAATGGCAGGGCTTCGCGGCGCTGGAAGAGATGAATCTGTTTGTTGCCCGCATCGCCTGCGCCAGCTTTATGGCCTATGCGCTCGGCCAGATCCTCGATATCCACGTGTTCAACCGCCTGCGCCAGAAAGCCGCCTGGTGGATGGCACCGGCGGCGGCGATGTTCCTCGGCAATATCAGCGATACCCTCGCTTTCTTCTTTATTGCCTTCTATAAAAGTCCTGACCTGTTTATGGCCACCCACTGGGTGGAGATCGCCCTGGTGGATTACAGCTTCAAGGTGCTCATCTGCATGGTGTTCTTCCTGCCGGCTTACGGCGTGCTGCTGAATGCCGCGCTGAAACGATTAGCAGAGAAATCCAATAGCACCCGCGTCAACTTCGGTTAATCTGAGGTTTGAACTCAGGCCGTTATATACCCCAAGTCATTCGAGCCACAGCCAACACCGCTGCAGCGTGAAGTACGACGGGTATAAGTTGCTTTTGAAGGCTGAATACGATTGTATAAGCACCTGATCTCTACGCGACCAATGTGAAAGGAACCCTGATGCGTAACTTACTGAAATATGCCGGAATCGCGCTGCTGGTAGCTGGACTGGCTGCCTGTGATGGCAAGAAAGATGAGAAAGCTGCCGCCGATGACAATGGCGTCAGCAGCAGTCAGTCCAATCAGAATGTCACTCTGATGGATGGCAAACTGAGTTTCACCCTGCCGGCAGGCATGTCTGACAAGAGCGGTAAGCTCGGCACTCAGGCAAACAATATGCACGTCTATGCGGATGAGTCAGGGCAGAAAGCGATCATCGTGATTGATGGTGAGAGCACGAACGAAGGGCTGGATGTGCTGGCAGGTCGTCTTGAAGCGCAGCAGCGTAACCGTGATGCACAGCTTCAGGTCGTGACCAACAAAGCGATTACCGTGAAAGGCCAGCCGTTACAGCAGCTGGACACCGTGATCTCTGCCAATAACCAGTCTTCATGGTCTTCTGTAGTTCTGGGTAAAGTCGATGGCAAGTTGCTGACACTGCAGATCACGCTGCCTGCGGAAAACCAGCAGCAGGCACAAACCGAAGCCGAAAGCATTATCAGCACCATTCAGCTGAAATAATCTGATGGCGTAAAAAAAGCCCCCCACACCTCTGGTGCGGGGGGCTTTTTATTGGCTCTTACAGCCCCGCGTGTTCGCGAATATACTTACGCGCTTTTACCGCATACTCAAATGGGTTAGCCAGAGCAGGATCCTGCTCCGCTTCCACCACCATCCAGCCTTTGTAGCCGAAATCGTCGAGAATTTTAAACACCGGATCGAAATCAATCACGCCATCACCCGGAACGGTGAAGGTGCCTTTCTTCACGCCATCAAGGAATGACAACTTCTGGCTTTTCACCTGCGCCACAACCTCATCACGCACGTCTTTTAAGTGCACGTGATTAATGCGCGGCAGGTATTTCGTCAGGATGGCCAGCATGGCTTCCTGGGATCCTTCAGAGTAGTAAGCGTGGCCGGTATCGAACAGCAGATAAACATCATCGTTAGTCTCGGTCATAAAGCGATCCACCTCGGCAGTGGTCTGAATACCGGTGCCCATATGATGATGCAGACCCACGGTCATGCCCTTCTCAGCCGCCAGTTTCGCCAGCTCGTTATAGCCGTCCACCGTCAGACGCCACTGCTCATCGGTAAAGTGAGGTTTCTCTTCCAGCACGGCTTTAGTGGTGCCCTGGATGCTCAGGCTCTGCTCTGAACAGCCAATCACTTTTGCCCCCATCGCATGCAGGAAATCACGATGGTTGATGAATTCATCAATGGTTTTCGCTTTATCGCCATTAGCAAAGAAGGTGCTGAACCAGGCATTGACGATCTCAATACCACGGATATCCAGCATCGGCTTCAGCACAGCCGGATCGCGCGGGTACTTACTGCCCACTTCACTGCCGGTAAAACCTGCCAGCGCCATTTCACTGACGATCTGCTGGAAGGTATTCTCACTACCCAACTCAGGCATGTCATCGTTGGTCCAGCCGATCGGTGCAATAGCCAGTTTGACGTTATCTTTATTCATGGTGTTACCTCAAAGGTTCACCGGGCGGCCACTGCCGCCCCGCTTTATTTTCTCAGCAGCTCACGCTCGATCAGTTCGCGCGTTTCCACTGCCTGACGATTCATTTTTTCCGGGTAACCGAACAGTGAAGAGGCAATAATTGACTCACCACCGACTTTGAACGTGCGGTTAGCAAAGTCCATATCACGCAGCGTCTGGAACAGCGTCTGGAAATCGACTTCCCCTTCGCCCACACCCACGTGCTGGTGAATCGTGGCATCAACGCCAGGCGGGTTCACAATATAGCGGCAGTGTTTAGTGTGGTTCATGGTGTCCGCGATCAGCACGTGCGACAGGTCGACACCGGAATATTCCAGCATGCTTTTCACATCCCCTTTCCCTTTGTCGTAGAAGAAGGTGTGCGGCACGCTGTACAGATACTTGACGTTCTCACTGCGGAACGATTTCACCATGTCGGCGGTTTCATTGCTCTCTTCGCAGAAATCCCACGGATGGGACTGGATTTCGATGCGGATGCCTTCACGTTCGACGATAGGCAGCAGCTCTTCCATCGAGCGATAGAACATCTCTTCACAGATTTCAGGTTCGTTCGGGTTACCAGAAAGCTCGGTATTAATCACCTGCACACCGGTTTCAACCGCGATCTCAATCATGCGTTTCCAGTTTCTGACGGCGGCCTGACGGCGCGCTTCGTCCGGACCGGACCAGCGGTACACAACGATATAAGAGGAGATTTCCAGCCCGGTCTCACGCAGCGCGTTTTTGTACTCGGTGATGATTTCACGACTGGCTTTGGGATGTTTGTAGAACGGGTTGATCTGCGGATGCGGGGACTGCTCAATATATTTGTAGCCCCAGTCAGCCACCTGGTGAACCATTTTTGTGATGCCTAAATCTCGAATGACATCAACATCAAAGGCAATTTTCATCAGACTCTCCGTGATAAATCAGTACGCTGTTTTACGGTGATCCCCCGCCATGTCGACGGGGGTTAAGCGCGTCCGGCCTATAACCTGGCGATCAGTTATTGTAGAAAGCCGGGCGCTGCGGCAGTTCCACCGGCTCAATCGCACCGCTTTCCTGCGCTTTCAGGCAGGCATCGGCAGCGACAGAAGCAGCATAGCCGTCCCAGGCGGATGGCCCGGTCAGCTTGCCTGCGGTGGCGTCGTTAATAAATGCCTGTAATTCAACATCGTAGGCATCAATGAAACGGTCTTTCCAGTCGGTCAGGATAGACGTAGACAGTTTGGCGTCTTTACGCATTTGTACGGCGGACGGCTCTGGCAGTTTGGCGATACCTTCTTCACCCACCACTTCACACTGAATGTCATAACCGTAAGCACAGTTCACGAAGATCTCCACGTCGATGCGAATGCCCTTACGGGTTTCAAACAACACCACCTGAGGATCACGCAGTTTAGCGTGGGTTTTCGACGTGGAACGTGGGAACACCACCTGTACCGATTTGTAATCATCTTCGGTCAGCCAGCGCAGCACATCCAGCTCGTGGATCAGCGTGTTGGTGATCGCCATATCGGTGGTATAGCTTTCCGGCACGGTGGGGTTACGGTGCGCGCAGTGCAGCATCAGCGGCTCACCGATTTCGCCTTTGGTGATCACCTCTTTCAGCGCACGATAGCCGCTATCGTAGGGGCGCATAAAGCCAACCTGCACCAGACGTTTACCAAATTTGATTTCGGCATCAACGATGCGACGGCAACCTTCCGCGCTCATCGCCAGTGGCTTTTCGCAGAATACCGGCTTACCGGCTTCAATCGCCGCCAGGGTGAACTCTTCGTGAGTCGGGTCCCAGGAGGTCACCAGTAGCGCATCAACGTTCGGTGATTTCACCACGTCATGGCCGTTGGCAAACACTTCCGCTTCAATACCAATGCGTGCCAGGGCCGCTTTGGCACCCTCTACGTTGATATCCGAAACCGCCACCACCTGCGCGCCCTGCAGTACTTTACTGCAACGACGGATATGTTCCTGGCCGATAGCGCCCGTTCCGATTACACCTAATTTTAATGTCATGACAGATCCTTACATGTAGGGGGATAAGAGCGGGCGAAATAAAAATGCCCGTTAAATAAACAACAAATGTTTATACCCAAAATAATTCTCGCTGCAGGAAGGCGGCAAGCCTGCGAATCCCCAGGAGCATAGATAACTATGTGACTGGGGTGAACAGGCGCAGCCAACGCACCTGCAGCGTGAAGAATGAAGGGTATAATTAATATTCACGCGCCTGGTCGATATGTTCGTTCAGCATCTGGGCCACGGCGTCTACGCGCTCTGATGTGGACACCTGGGCACCACCTACGCGCCACCAGCTGAAGTATTTGTGGATCATGGTTTTTGGCAGAACTTTAATATCAATCAGCGTTGATACCGTCTGTTTCTGCGCATCAATCAGCGCCGCCTGCAACTGCTCCAGGGTGGTGACGCGATAGGTTTTACAGCCGTAGCCACCGGCGATAGCGGCGAAGTCGACCGGCACAAAGCCGCCGTTCAGTTTGCCGCCGTCGGCATTACGGAAACGGAACTCGGTAGTGAAGCTATCCATACCGTGTTCCATCTGCAGGTTGTTAATACAACCGTTAGTCATGTTATCCAGCAGGATCACGTTGATCTTCGCGCCTTCCTGGATCGAGGTCACCAATTCGGAGTGCAGCATCATAAAGGA
The DNA here is from genome assembly GCF_037479175.1 of Erwinia sp. MYb375. NCBI lineage: Bacteria > Pseudomonadati > Pseudomonadota > Gammaproteobacteria > Enterobacterales > Erwiniaceae > Erwinia > Erwinia sp. MYb375. Next base: position 154,435 of record NZ_JBBGZS010000010.1, read on the forward strand.
GCCATCACCGACCAGAGTGAAGACCTCACGATGCGGCTCGGCCAGCTTAACGCCCAGTGAAGCGCTGACCTCGTAGCCCATGCAGGAATAGCCATACTCGACGTGATAGCTGTTGTAATCTTTGGTACGCCACATCCGTTGCAGGTCGCCCGGCAGGCTGCCCGCTGCCGCGACAATCACTGAATCCTTTGGGAGGCGCTCATTGAGCGTACCCAGTACGCTGCTCTGCGTCAGGAAGGAGTCAGTCAGGCGGTTAAACTCAGCCCACACCGCTTCGCGATCCATATGATCATCAATTTCCGGCACATAGTCGGTGCCGCTGTAGACCGAAGAATAAACACGCTGAGTCTCTTTCAGCAGTTTGCTCTGCGCCTGTGACACTTTTTCGCCCCAGCCATTGCTGAAGCCGGTTGCTGCCAGACGGCCGTCGAGGGCGGTCAGGGCTTCCTGTGCATCGGCCACCACCTGAACAGCATCCAGTTTATAGGCATCAAAGTTGCTGACGTTAATGTTGACGTAGCTGACGTCCGGATTCTGGAAAATCCATTTCGAGGCGGTGGTGAAGTCGGTGTAACGCGTACCGATACCAATCACCAGGTCAGCTTCTTTTGCCAGCAGGTTCGCCGCCAGGCAGCCTGTTTCGCCCACACCGCCAACGTTCAGCGGATGGTCAGACACGATGGTGCCTTTGCCCGCCTGAGTTTCAGCGAAGGGAATGTTGTAGCGTTCAGCAAAGGCGCGCAGTGCATCACCCGCGCCCGAGTATTTCACCCCGCCGCCACAGATGATCATCGGTTTTTTCTTACCGGCAATCAGTGCGATTGCATCAGCCAGCTGGCCTTCGGTGGGCAGGCGACGCTCCAGACGGTGGACGCGTTTCTGGAAGAAGTAGTCAGGGAAGTCATAGGCTTCACCTTGCACATCCTGCGGTAGTGAAATCGTAACCGCGCCCGTGTCGGCCGGATCGGTCAACACACGCATGGCATTAATGCAGGCGGTCATCAGCTGCTCCGGGCGGCTGACGCGGTCCCAGTATTTGCTGACGGCGCGGAAAGCATCATTGGTGCTGATGCTCAGATCGTGACTTTGCTCAATCTGTTGCAGAACCGGGTCCGGCTGGCGGGTGGCAAACACATCACCAGGCAGCAGCAGCAAAGGAATACGGTTGGCGGTCGCGGTCGCGGCGGCTGTCACCATGTTCGCGGCACCCGGACCGACGGATGAGGTACAGGCGATAATTTCGCGGCGCAGTTTCTGTTTGGCAAAACCGATGGCCGCATGCGCCATGCCCTGCTCATTACGACCCTGGTAGACCACCAGATCGCCGCTATCCTGTTCCAGCGCCTGGCCTAAGCCCAGTACGTTACCGTGGCCGAAGATAGCGAAAATACCTTTAACAAATTTGGTTTCAACGCCGTCTACCGACAGATACTGGTTGTCCAGGAATCTGACCAGAGCCTGTGCTGTGGTTAATCTGATCTTGCCCATTTGCTCTTCCTTTCAGTATCGGTGGCCACATCATAAGGTCCACCGAGGTTCGCATTTGTGGTCGCCTTGGGATCAAAACGGCGACAGCTATAAGTGAAACGTGAGCCGATTATAAACAAATATTTTTTTCACTAAACACAATTACAGAAGAAACATTTCATTTTGCGAGTGAGATCAAATTCTACGGTGCAACGGGGGGAAAAGGGGTGATTTACATCGGGTAAATGAAACGATAACAATACCTTTACTCCCAAAAGAGAAAAATCGTTTCACTTCAATATGTTCCCTGATGCGCGTTAAGAAAGTTGAGAGGCCGCTCACATCTCTGTAATGCCGTGAAACGCCACTGCCCCATCGGGTAGCGAAATCCACGATGCAAGAGTTTTAACCACCTCACACTTTTGGGGCAATAATTTCATTTCATATTGAATTTGGAATTTTTATTCCTCATACTTCGCTACATGTTAGATCCGGATGTGATCGGGCTGATGGCTCCGATCTGCTGGAAACGCTCAACAGCATCGGCACTACCCACAATCATTGACGTGGCAGTTAAACGGCAAGGAGGCAGGGTAAAAAACAGAGGAAACAACAGGTATGAGTACACAACAGAAGCCGCTCGATGTGATTTGTATCGGGCGCATCGCTGTCGACCTTTATGGCCAGCAAATCGGTGCGCGCCTTGAAGATGAGACCTCCTTTGCAAAGTATCTTGGTGGCTCCTCTGGCAATGTTGCTTATGGCACAGCGATTCAGGGTCTGAAATCTGCCATGCTGGCACGTGTCGGTGATGAACACATGGGCCGCTTCCTGCGCGAAGAGTTACAACGCGTGGGCTGTGATACCCAGAGCCTGATTACGGATAAAACCCGCCTGACCGGCCTGGTGATCCTCGGGATCAAAGATCAGGAAACCTTCCCGCTGGTGTTCTACCGCGATAACTGCGCCGATATGGGTCTGGTCCCGGATGATATCCAGGAAGATTACATCGCCTCCTCGCGTGCCGTTGCCGTCACCGGTACGCACCTGTCGCATCCTGATACCCGCGCCGCCGTGCTGAAAGCGCTGGATATTGCACGTCGTCATGGTCTGCGTACCGCACTGGACATCGACTACCGTCCGGTTCTGTGGGGCCTGACCTCACTGGGCGATGGCGAAACCCGCTTTGTGGAATCCGAGCGTGTCACGCAGCAATTGCAGGAAGTGCTGCACTATTTCGATCTGGTGGTGGGAACAGAAGAAGAGTTCCACATTGCGGGTGGCAGCACCGACAGCCTGACTGCGCTAAAAAATGTGCGTAAATCAACAAAAGCCACGCTGGTGTGCAAACGTGGCCCGCTGGGTTGTGTGGTATTTGAAGGCGAAATCCCGGACAGCTGGGAACAGACCAAACTGCAAACCGGCGTGCGCGTTGACGTGCTGAACGTGCTGGGTGCAGGCGATGCCTTTATGTCTGGCCTGCTGCGCGGCTGGCTCAACGATGAAAGCTGGGAGCAGGCCTGCCGTTACGCGAATGCCTGCGGCGCGCTGGTTGTTTCCCGCCACGGCTGCGCCCCGGCCATGCCGACCAAAGAAGAGCTGGACGACTTCCTGAGCCGCGACAAAGACGTGAAACGTCCGGATCTCGACAGCCGCCTCAACCACCTGCATCGCGTGACCACCCGCAAGCAGCAGTGGAACGAACTGAACATCTTTGCTTTTGACCACCGTAAACAGCTGGCCGATATGGCAGCAGAAGCGGGTGTCAGTGATGCACGTATCCCGGACCTGAAACTGCTGCTGTTACAGGGTGCGCAGGCCGCGGCGAAAGAAGCCGGTCTGGACGATGGCCGCTGCGGTATCCTGGCAGACACCACTTATGGTCAGCCCGCGCTGAATGCCATCACTGGTAAAGGCTGGTGGATTGGTCGCCCTATCGAATTACCCAGCTCACGTCCGCTGCGTCTGGAGCACGGCAACATTGGCTCTCAGCTGATCGACTGGCCGCAGGAGCACGTGGTCAAATGTCTGACCTTCTATCATCCGAAAGACAGCGCAGAGATGCGTCAGGAACAGGATGCGCTGATCCTCGATGTGTGGAACGGCTGTAACAAGTCTGGTCATGAGCTGCTGCTGGAAGTGATCCTGCCGGAGAGCAACCCGGATAAAGATGAGAAATACTATCTGGAGATCCTCACCCACTTCTACAGCCTGGGCATTCAGCCTGACTGGTGGAAGCTGCCTCCGCTGTCACACGCCAGCTGGGAAGCCATCAGCGCGCTGATTGAAAAGCACGATCCACACTGCCGTGGCATTCTGCTGCTGGGCCTGGATGCACCGGAAGCTGAACTGAAAGCAGGCTTTGCTGCCGCCGCGAAGTCACCGTGGGTGAAAGGCTTTGCCGTGGGTCGCACCATCTTCGGCCAGCCATCACGTCAGTGGCTGCAGGGTGAGCTGGATGATGCCGCACTGATTGAGAAGGTAAAAAGTAACTACCTGACACTGATCGGCTACTGGCGTGAGGCGCGTCCGGCGAAATAAAAACGCGATACAGCCATAAGGGTGACCTGGTACAGGGTCACCCTTTTTTTTTGAAACGAATTTATTATTTTGCCCCGCGCACGCAGAAGGTTACGATTTTGTGAACTGATTCCCAACCCTGATGAAATAGAAGCCGCTGCTTTCGTCATCAAGTGAAATTTTTTGTTCATCTGGTAGAATAACGCACAGAAGAACACTATTTTACTTTTGCGAGCCGTTAATGACTAATAATCCGACCCAACTTTCTCTGTTGCAGGACGATATCCGTCGCCGCTACGACACTCTCAGTAAACGCCTGAAGCAGGTGGCTCGCTATATTCTTGATAACAGCAACAGCATCGCCTTTGATACCGTCGCCTCTATCGCACAGCAGGCTGATGTTCCCCCCTCTACGTTGATCCGCTTCTCAAATGCCTTTGGGTTTAGTGGTTTCAATGAAATGAAGCAGGTGTTCCGCCAGCATCTGATGGAAGAGACGGTCAACTACACCGAACGCGCACGTTTGTTCCGCCAGACCGCCACCGATGAAACGGCCAGCGCCCCGGAAAGCCCGGCTGAAATCCTCAATGTGTTCACGATGGTCAACTCGCAGGCGCTGCAACAGCTGGCGATGCAGGTCAATCCTGAGCAGTTGGAAAAAGCGGTGAAGATGCTGGATGAGGCCGACAACATTTACGTTATCGGTTTACGCCGTTCATTCAGCGTGGCGTCCTATCTGACTTACGCTCTGCGTCATCTGGAGCGCCGCGCGTTTCTGATCGACGGGCTGGGCGGTATGTTTGCCGAGCAGCTGAGCATGGTGAACCCGAAAGACGTGGTGATTGCCATCAGTTACTCACCGTATGCACGCGAAGCCGTTGAGCTGGTGGAGCTGGGCGCAAAACGTGGTGCACATCAGATCGCGATTACTGACAGCCAGGTCAGCCCACTCGCCGCCTTCAGTGATGTCTGTTTTGTGGTGCGTGAAGCGCAGGTGGATGGTTTCCGTTCCCAGGTGGCCTCGCTTTGCCTGGCCCAGACGCTGGCCGTGTCGCTGGCACTGACCAACGTCGACCCGAATAAACCCCGCCCATAAAAAAACGGGTAGCCTGTGAGGGCCACCCGTTTTATCGCTCGTTTTAACATCAACCTTTTCTTACGCCATCCGGCGAGGCATACCGCGCCCCTACGTCAATGGCGGTTTCGTAGGGGTCAGGCATGCCTGACCCACAACGATCGGCCATGCGGGATTATCCTTTGCGGGGATACTCATCGCTGTTCACCCAGGCATGATCTTTCTCCCAGGTAAATTTCCACAGTCGCACCGGCCCGGCCATCACGTTCAGGTAATAGTTGTCATAACCTGCAACGGTCGACATCGGATGATAACCACGCGGAACGGTGACCACATCCTGATTGTAAGGCGCCATACAGACATCCAGCGAACGGTCGTCGGTATAAACACGTTGCATCGCGAAACCGCGATCCGGGTTGAAACGATGGTAATACGTTTCTTCCAGGTAGGTTTCATCAGGTGAATCTTCCTGATCGTGTTTATGGCTTGGGTACGAACTGGTATTCCCTTCGTCGGTATACACTTCCACCACCAGCAAGCTGTCCGCTGGCTTATCGTCAGGCAGAATGTTGTGTACCAGGCGTTTGTTATTCCCTTTACCACGCTGCTCAACACCCACATCTTCAGGTGCGATCAGACGTGCAGGCAGTTTGCCTTCCGTCGCCGGTGCACTGCACACCGCCAGCTCAAGGTCAGACTCCGCGACCACGACAACCTGTTCATTGTGCGGAACATACACAGAGTAAGGGGGGGTGCGTTCAAACGGCGACATACGTTTGCCGATGTTCGGGAACTCAGCCTGACGAGTTTTCACGGAGGCAAGCCCTGCAACCAGCACCAGGCACAGCTCTTTGCTGCCGCTCTCAAGCGTCAGCGTCTGGCCCTTCTTCAACTGGTATGCATCAAAACCAACATAGCGCCAGCCAGCGCTTTCCGGGGTGACGTGCTGGATACGGCCCTGCGCATCCGGCTGTTTTACTTTGGATAGCAATGACATACAGCCTCTCTGTTCACAGGGGCGAGGCGCACCTCGCCCATATTCAATTATCCCAGCGTAGGCATGCTGAACTCAGATACGGTTTTCTGACCGCTCGGCCAGCGTACGGTGGCCGTTTTCATGCGGGTGTAGAAGCGCACACCGTCCGGCCCGTGCACATTCAGTGCACCAAACACGGAACGTTTCCAGCCGCCGAAGCTGTGGAAGGCCATGGGTACCGGAACCGGTACGTTAACGCCAACCATGCCCGCCTGCACTTCACGTACGAAGTCGCGCCCGGTATGACCATTGCTGGTGAAGATGGCGCTGCCGTTACCGAATTCGTGGCTGTTCACCAGGTCCAGTGCCGTTTTGTAGTCAGGTGCACGAACGATGCTCAGTACGGGTCCGAAGATCTCTTCACGCCAGATCACCATATCCGTGGTGACGTTATCGAACAGCGTACCGCCAACGTAGTAGCCATCAGGATTGCCTTCCACCTGAATGCCACGACCATCAACCACCAGTTTCGCGCCTTCTGCTTCACCTTTGTCGATGTAGCCCAGCACTTTCTTCTGGTGCGCAGCAGAAACAACCGGCCCCATTTCGTTTTCGTCTTTGCCTTTGTGAATGCCAGGGCCAACACGCAGGGCTTTCACCAGCGGAGTCAGCGCAGCAATCAATTTGTCTGCGGTGTCGTCACCCACGGCAACCACAACCGGCAGTGCCATGCAGCGTTCACCGGCAGAGCCAAACGCACCGCCCATGATGGCATTCACCGTCGCATCCAGATCGGCATCCGGCATCACGATCGCATGGTTTTTCGCGGCGCCGAAGGCCTGCACACGTTTACCGTGGGCACTGGCGGTGGTGTAGATGTGCTCTGCCACGCCGGATGAACCGACGAAACTCACCGCCTGAACGCGTGGATCTTTGTAGAGCTGTTCAGCATTTTCGTTCGAGCTGTGGATCACGTTGAACACACCATCCGGCAGGCCCGCTTCGGTCAGCAGTTCAGCCATACGTACGGACGCTGACGGGTCAAGTGCTGGTGGCTTCAGCACAAAGGTATTACCGCAGGCCAGCGCAATCGGGAACATCCACAGTGGCACCATCGCCGGGAAGTTGAACGGGGTGATCCCAGCCACAACGCCCAGTGGTTGCATCAGCGAGTAACTGTCAACGCCAGTCCCGACATCAGCAGAGTTCTCACCTTTGATCAGGTGCGGAATACCGCAGGCAAATTCCACCACTTCCAGACCACGGGTCAGTTCACCCAGCGCATCTGACCAGACTTTACCGTGCTCACTGACGATCAACTCGGCCAGCTCATCACGATGCTCTTCCATCAGTGCTTTAAAGTTAAACAGAATACGGGCGCGGCGCAGTGGAGAAGTACGTGACCAGCTATCGAATGCTTCATGCGCAACGGCAATCGCATTGGCGACTTCATCACTGGTGCTCTGCGTCAGTTCGCGCACCGGCTTACCGGTTGCCGGATCGTAAATCGGAATGGTTTCGTTGCTGGCGCTGAAAGACGTTTTACCGCCAATAAAGTTTCCTACGATAGTCATGTGCTGGCCTCTTTGAAGTATGAGTTTCCCTCGCAGGCAGTCTGACGTCATACCGCTGCCTTGCCGGGCAAAACCTTGATTCGTGTTGAGACAGTATAATATTGAAATAAATTTTTCAAATATTTCACTTTAGAAAATTCGTTTTTAGCGGCCTGGATCGCATTTTTCAAGGGGAGAACCCCGGTCGCTTCACCTCAGGAACGAACCCGGGTAAAAAAAGCCCTCAGCTCAGGCGGTGCGCGGAGCAGTCGTTTCAGGACCACGGTCACATAACGCCACGTTTGGCCCCACTAAAACGCCAGGATTACTCTGTATTTATGCTGGCTTTATCCGGTGTTGAGTGAAATTTTGCGAGACGGATCTAAAAATTTAAATTTCATTATTCACTATATATGAAATAAATGTTCTTTTATAAGCAGTGCAGCATCACCGACTGGCCTGGTCACTCAAAAAATGGCTGGCGGGATACCTTGAACGAACCTTTTACCTTCCTACCCTACTCAACAGGAGCCATCAGATGGCTATCGATCCAACCCGTTTTTGTATTAACCGTAAAATTGCACCTGCCCTCAGCATCGAGGCATTTTTCCAGCTGGTGCAAAAGCTGGGTCTGCATAAAGTTGAACTGCGTAACGATATGAAAGGCGGCAGCGTCACCGATAATCTGAGCCACCAGCAGGTTCGCGATCTGGCAGAAAAGTATGGTCTGGAAATTGTCACCATCAACGCACTGTATCCGTTTAACCAGATCAGTGATGACCTGCTGGCACGGGCCGAAAGTCTGCTGAAAGACGCACAGGGCATTGGGGCAAAAGCGCTGGTCATGTGCCCACTTAATGATGGCACAAAAATTTCAGCCGAAGATACGCAGAAGGCACTGAGCACGCTGGCCCCGTTATTTGCCCGCTACGGCGTGGAAGGCCTGGTTGAGCCACTGGGCTTCCCGGTGAGTTCACTGCGCTCCGCAGGTCAGGCGCAGCAGCTGATCCAACAGGCGGAGGTGCCGTTCAAGATGGTGCTGGATACCTTCCACCACCATCTGTATGAAGGCGCTGAGCAGGACTTTGCCGACGGCATTGATGTGGACCAGATTGGTCTGGTGCATCTGTCAGGCGTCATTGATGGCCGCCCGGTGAACGAGCTGACTGATGAAGAACGTCTGATGCTGAGTGGTGATGACCTGCTGAAAAGCGTCTGGCAGGTGCAGCGCCTTGAAGAACTGGGCTACAAAGGTGTTTACGCCTTCGAGCCATTTGCTTCAGTGATGGATAACTGGAGTGCGGCGGATATCGAACGTGAGATCCGCCAGAGCATTGCATTGTTGCAAGGCTGATCCGACACCGGGCGAGGCATGCCTCGCCCCTACGGGACCCCACGCTGTCGTAGGGGTCGGGCATGCCCGACCCGACAGGCGGCAAATATCTTCATCTTATCTGTGTCATTTGACAACGACCCCTTCGGGGGTCGCTTTTTTCAGCCGCAACGTGGCCACCATCGCCAGACAAACCAGCAGCCCGCTCAGCAGATAGATAATCGGCACACCCGCGTAGGTCATCACCAGCCCTGCCAGCGGCCCGGTAATGCCCAGCGCCAGATCCATAAACGCCGTATAGGTTGCCAGCGCACTGCCCTGATTCTGCGGCGGCACCACTTTCACCGCCACCACGCCAATCGCCGGGAACACCAGCGAGAATCCGGCCCCGGTCAGCAGCGCACCGACACGAGCCAGCCACGGGTCCCACGCCCCCCAGACCATAAACAGGCCGATGGCTTCCACCGCAAAACAGACCAGCGCCACAGTCAACCCGCCGTGGCGGGCAATGGCATTGGGAAACAGCAGCCGGGTACACACAAAGGCCACGCTGAACAGCGTCAGCGCAAAGGCCGCGCCATCCCAGCCTTTATCCTGATAAAACAGCGTGATAAAGGTCGCAATAACGCCAAAACCCACCGATCCCATTGCCAGTAGCAGGCCAAAACTCCAGATGCGGCCGAGCACCGCGCGGAATGGCAGTGGCTTGCCTTTACTGCTTTTCACCGGGGCTCGTGGTAGCGCCAGAAGAATACCCACCAGCGCAATCGCCGTGATAATCCCTGCCAGCAGCATCAGGCCGCCCCAGTGATAAATGGCCACGCCAAGCGGTGCGCCAATCGCCATCGCCCCGTAGGTGAAAATCCCGTTCCAGGAGATCACCCGGCCAATATGCAGCGAGCCGACGACCCCAACCCCCCACAAGGTTGAGCCCGTCCCGGCAAAGCTCTGCCCAACGCCAAGTATCAGCCGGCCTGCACACAGCAGCAGCAGACTCAGCAACGGCAGCCCACTGCTCAACGCCGCCAGCAGGTAGCAAATCCCGCTGATAAAGCAGCCGCACAGGCCAACAACCACCACTTTTTTCGGGCCCCACAGGTCAGCATAGCGCCCGGCATGGGGACGGCTTAACAGCGTGGTGAAGTATTGCAGGCTGATCACCAGCCCTGCCCAGAAGGCGCTGTAGCCCATCACATCGTGGACATAACCGGGCAGCACGGCCAGCGGTAAACCGATGGTCATATAGCTGGCGAAATTGAACATCACTACGGAGAAAATACGCAGATTTAAGCGAAAGCCACTTAGCGACGTGGCCCCGACGGGCTGCTCAGACATGAAAATCCTGCTCGCAGGGGAAAATGGACGAAAGTCCACTATACGCGAAATAGCAGACCCGGTAGCAAACGCTGGCGTCTTTCTTCCGCCATAAATCCGTCATACAGCCTCCCTATACTTCCCCGCACAAAGTCCCAAAGAGGATAACAAGATGACCTGTTCCCCCACTTCCGTCACGCTGGAAGGCATCCACTATGCCTTCGGCACGCAGACGGTGCTCAACCATCTCGATCTTCATATCGAGGCGGGCAGCATTGTCGCCCTGCTTGGCCCCTCCGGCTGCGGCAAAAGTACCCTTCTGAAACTGCTGGCCGGATTGCTGCAACCGCAGCAGGGCACGCTGCAATTTGGCGAACGCCTGATTGCCAGCCCGGGCCACTGCCTGCCACCTGAACAACGCGACATCGGCATGGTCTTTCAGGATTACGCCCTGTGGCCGCATATGAGCGTGGCGCAGAACGTTGCCTTTCCCCTGCTGATGCGCCGGGTTGCTGCGCGCGAACGCGATGAGCGGGTAATGGCCGCCCTGCAACGCGTTGGGCTGGCGGATTTCGCCGGGCGTAAACCCGCCGATCTCTCCGGCGGTCAGCAGCAGCGCGTGGCGCTGGCACGGGCGATTATTGCGGAACCGAAGATTCTGCTGTTCGATGAACCGCTCTCCAATCTTGATCGCGATTTACGTGAATCTCTGTGTCGCGAAATGGCCAGTCTGTTGCGCCAGCTCGGTACGACCGCCGTGTATGTCACCCACGATCGCAGCGAAGCCGAAATGCTGGCTGACCGTATCGTCTGGCTGTCTGCCGGGTCCGTTTCTGCACTTCAAACCGTTACGTCACTCTCTGGGGAACTCGCATGACCTTGTTAAACTCGATGAAAAGAGGAGCACTTTTCGCGATGCTGTTATCTTCCGGCATGATAATGAATGACGCACAGGCGCTGACGGTTTACACCGCGGGGCCGGGATCGCTGGCGAAGAGCCTCGCGGCGGGCTTTGAGAAACAGAGCGGCGTGAAGGTCAATATTTTCCAGGCCACCACCGGCAAGGTGATGGCACGACTGGAGGCCGAGCAGGCCAATCCGCAGGCCGACATCCTGATCTCCGCCTCCTGGGATACGGCCGAAGAGCTTGAGAAGCGTGAATGGCTGCTGCCCTATCAAAGCCCGAATGCCGAAAAGGTGCCCGCTGCGTTCAAAACCGATGCGTATGTGGCCCAGGGCATTTCAGCGCTGGGGATTGTCTGGAATACCAAAAGCGGCACCCCGGAGCCGAAAGAGTGGAACGATCTGACCAGTGCGGCCTTTAAAGACCGCGTAACCACCCCCGATCCCTCGCTCTCCGGTGCCTCGCTTGACCTGCTTATCGGCCTGCAAAACAGCATGGGCAACCGCGCCTGGCAGCTGTTCAGTCAGTTGAAGATGAACGGAATGGTGATTGCCGGGCCTAACGCTCAGGCGCTGACCCCGGTGTTACAGGGTGCAAAAGCCGCCGTCTTCGGCGCGGTGGATTACGTCTCCTATAACAGCATTCAGGAGGGTGAAGCGATCAAAGTGATCTTCCCGGCCAGCGGTACGGTGGTGGCACCGCGTCCGATGATGATCCTGAAAAGTACGCAGCACGCGGCCGAGGCCAAAGCCTTTATCGACTATGTGCTGTCGGAAGAGGGGCAACAGAAAGTCGCCGATGCCTGGTTAATGCCCGCGCGTTCTGACGTCGGCGCAAAACGCCCACTGCTCAGTGACCTGAACATCCTGCCAGCCCAAAGCGGTGGTAACGCCGACCGTAGCTCCGTCCTGCAACGCTTTGGCACGCTGTTCAGCCATCCTTAATTCTCCCCGGGCGGCGCCTCTGCGTCGCCCTGCAGGAATCCACGATGACCTCTCGTTTACTTCCACTGCTGACCGTGGCGCTGCTGCTTATTCTGGTCGCTCTGCCGCTGTTGTTTATTCTGCTACAGGCGCTGTTTCCCGCGCTGGCACAGGGATCGCTGGCCGGTGCCTTTACCCCGATCCCGACGCTGCTGGCCGATCCGCAGTTGCCCGCGCTACTCAGCGGTACGCTGAAAACCGGCCTGAGCGTGGCGCTGCTCAGTGCGCTGGTCGGCATTCCTCTCGGCACGCTGCGCGGGCTGTTTCATTTGCCGCTGGCGCGTATCTGGGATCTGCTGCTGCTGATCCCGTTCCTGACTCCACCCTATATTTCTGCCCTCAGCTGGATGCTGGCGCTGCAACATAATGGCTATCTGTATCAGGCGATCGGTCTCGATCTCAACGATCTGCTGTTCAGTCAGAGCGGCATTACGCTGGTGATGACACTGAATATTTTCCCGGTGGTCTACTTTGCCGTGTCGCGCAGCCTGCTGGCGAGTGGTCAGCAGCTGGCCATCGTGGCACGGGTACATGGTGCCAGCGCATGGCGGGCTTTCTGGCACGTGACCCTGCCCATGCTGCTGCCTGCGCTGGCCGCCGGTATCCTGCTGGCCTTTACCCTGGCGATTGAAGAGTATGGCGTTCCCGCCGCGCTCGGCTCACGTGCGGGGGTGGTGATGTTGACTGTCGGTATTGAGGAGCGCCTGGCAGACTGGCCGATCGACCTGCCGGGCTCGTCGCTGCTCTCCATGCTGCTGGTGATGGTAGCGCTGGCCGCGTTCGCTTTACAGAAGAAGCTGGTCGGCAACAAAGATGTCACCAGTATCAACGGCAAGCCCGCGCAGAACAGCGGCATTTCGCTCGGTGTCTGGCGCGCGCCGGTGCTGCTGCTGTTTTGTTTGATGGCATTACTAATGGTGGTGCTCCCGATGAGCTCCATGCTGCTGACGTCACTGCTCTCCACGTTGTCCGGCGGGATGCATCTCAGCAATCTGACACTACGCCATTTCGCGGCGCTGTTTGCGCTACAGGGTGATGCCCTGACGGCGCTCTCCACCAGCCTCGGCCTGGCGCTCGGCGCGGCACTGATCACCGGGTTGTTGGGGTTTCTGGCGGCCTGGCTGGTGGTGGTACGGCGTATTCGCGGTGCTGCGCTCATCGATGCGCTCTCCCTGCTCCCGGCCGCGCTGCCGGGCGTGGTGGTCGGCGTTGGGCTGATCCTGCTGTGGAATCAGCCGTTCTGGCCGCTGACACCCTATAACAGCTGGCCGATCCTGTTGCTCTCCTACTGTTGCCTGTTGCTGCCCTGGCCGGTGCGCTATGTCAGTAGCGCGCTCAAACAACTGGGCAGCAACCTGGAGCCGGCAGCGCGGGTGCACGGTGCCAGCGCCTGGGCAGCATTGCGCCATATCGTGCTGCCGCTGGTGTTCCCCAGCCTGCTGGCCGCAATGCTGATGGTGTTTGCCATCGCCTCGCGCGAGCTGGTGACGTCGCTGCTGCTGGCCCCGGCAGGTACCCAGACGGTATCGGTCTTTATCTGGCGTCAGTTTGAGCAGGGTTCCGTGGGTCAGGGAATGGCGATGGCCAGCATTGCGATGGGCACCGGGCTGGCGCTGATGCTCACCGCGTTGGCAATCCTGCAACGACGCGAGCGCGGATAAATCCGGGTCGGGCATGCCCGACCCCTACAAAACTTTATTGCCGTAGGGGCGAGGCATGCCGCGCCCGTTGCCAATGGAAAAACACGACCATTCCTAAAGTGAATGGCTGCCGCGCCAGAGCCGCTACACTTGCTGCGCATATTGTCAAAACGGAGACGCAATGAAGCCATTGCCGCAGGAGAAGATCGGGCAAAATATTTTGCTAAAACTGGCCACGCTGGTGGTGATTCTGGGCGGAATCAAGCTGTCGGCAGAGATCGTCGTGCCGTTCCTGATGGCGCTGTTTTTCGCCATCGTGCTCAACCCGCTGGTAAGCTGGCTGATGCGGCGAAAAATGCGCCGTGGTGTTGCTATCAGCCTGGTCGTGGTGGTGGTGCTGATTGGCCTGGCGCTGCTGATCGCCATGATTGCCGGGTCGTTGCAGGAGTTTGGCGAAGTCTACCCACAGCTTCAGGCACAGGCGGAGCAAAAACTGGCCCTGGTGCAACACGTTGCCGCCCGTTTTCATATCATGATTTCCCCTGAGTCGCTGGCACAGCGGCTGGACCCGAATGCAGTGATGGATGTCGCCACCACCATGCTGGGGCAGTTTTCCGGGGCAATGGCGCAGATCGTTCTGGTGATGATGACGGTGATTTTTATGCTGTTTGAGGTTCATCATCTGCCGTACAAGCTACGTTACGCGCTGGTCAATCCGCAGATCCGTATTGCCGGCATGCATAAGGCGCTGAAGGGGGTCACCCATTATCTGGCACTGAAAACGCTGATCAGTCTGGCAACGGGCGTGCTGGTCTGGCTGGCACTGCTGGCGCTGGGGGTGAAATTCGCGCTGCTGTGGGGTGTGGTCGCTTTTGTGCTGAACTTTGTGCCGAATATCGGGCCAGTCATTGCCGGCATCCCCCCGGTATTGCAGGCGCTGTTGCTGAACACTCCGCTGGAAGCCGGGCTGGTCGCAGCACTGTTTATCGCCATTCATATGCTGCTGGGCAATCTGCTGGAACCCAGAGTGATGGGACGCGGACTGGGGCTGTCGAGCCTGGTGGTGTTTTTGTCGCTGATATTCTGGGGCTGGCTGCTCGGCCCGGTGGGAATGCTGCTCTCCGTCCCACTGACCAGCGTCTGTAAAATTCTGATGGAAACCACCCCCGGCGGCGGCAAGCTGGCGATCCTGTTGGGGAATGGGCGCAAATCGATTTAATCCGCGCGGGTCGGGCATGCCCGACCCCTACAAAAACCCTACTGGCCGATATGCCGGGCCGTGTTATTCGATAAACAATCGGTCATACACATGCTGTAAATGGCGTTCCATGCAGGCCCGCGCCTGAATGGCATCCCTTGCGATAATGGCACGGGCAATGTCTTCATGATCCTGGTTCATCTCGCGCGGGAAATCGCTCTCCGCGTAGTGACTCTCCAACCGCACAAAGCGCGAGCTTTTACGCTTGTTCCACAGATATTCCATCATATCGCGCAGCACTTCATTCCCGGTCATCTCGGCGATCAGCAAATGGAAACGCTTATCTTCCCGCAGGAATTTCTCGTCATTAACATGTAGCTGGATGAGATCCTGGGTGATCTCCTGCAATTCGGCACGCTGATCGTCACTGCCGTTGCGCGCCGCCAGTTCAGCCGTCATCGCTTCATAAACCTGGCGGGCCTGGATCAGCGCCTTCAGGCTGAACTCCTCTTCAACCGGTGTATCTTCGCTTTGCGGCAGCGGGTTCATCACGTAAACGCCATTGCCGGTGCGAATTTCCACCCAGCCGGTAATCTCCAGAGCAATCAGAGCTTCACGAATCGACGAACGACTGACGCCCAGCTGCTTCGCTAATTCACGCTCCGGCGGCAAAATGGCCCCGGCGGGAAACTGTCCCTTTTTAATGCAGCCAATCAGCAGGTTAGAAATCTGCCGGTAAAGGCGTTCGACTTTCAGTGTTGGTAATTCCATACCCATTCCTGGCGGCAAAGATGATGGCAGAGCTTATCACAAGGCCCCACAGCCGGGCGAGGCCCGCCCCCCCCCCTACGGTGGATCCGGCATCACCACCTGATCCTGTATTGGGAAAAATGATCATGCTGCGATCGCGATCACGGAACCCACAGGCCCTTCGCGTTTATGCTCTGGTCCAGCGGCCTGACCACTGGGCCAGACAATGTAACCTGTGACTACCTGATAAGAAAACGGCCGTTGAGCCGTACAAGGAACACCGATGACGGTTTCAGCCTTTGAATCACCCTTACAAAAATCCAGCCGTCTCAAACGGATACAAACCGTTTCACTGACGCTGCTGTTCCTCGCCGGGATCATTAACTTCCTCGATCGTGGATCGCTGTCGATCGCCAATGCCGCGATCCGCAACGATCTTGGCTTGTCGGCAACCGAGTTCGGCGTGCTGCTTTCGGCGTTTTCCCTCTCTTACGGTATTTCCCAGCTGCCCAGCGGACTGCTGCTGGACCGCTTCGGCCCGCGTATCGTGCTGGGCGGCGGCCTGCTGTTCTGGTCGGTGATGCAGGCGATGGCCGGCGCAGTCAACAGCTTCAGCCACTTCATTATGCTGCGTATCGGTCTGGGGATAGGCGAAGCGCCGTTTATGCCCAGCGGCGTTAAAGTCGTCAACGACTGGTTTAATGCCCGCGAACGCGGCCTGCCGATGGGAATATTTAACTCCTCCACCACCTTTGGTCAGGCGTTCGCCCCGCCGATCCTCGTGGCGCTGATGCTGGCGTTTGGCTGGCGCATGATGTTTGTGATTATTGGCGTGGCCGGGGTAGCGATTGCCCTCTGCTGGTATGCCTGGTACCGCAACCGTGACCGTTTTGCCCTGACGCCGGAGGAGCAGCAGTACCTCGATCAAGGCTCCACGCCGTCACAGAAAACCCGCGTATCGCTGAAAGAGTGGGGCGCGTTGTTTAAGAAGCGCACCGTATGGGGAATGATCCTCGGCTTCAGCGGCGTGAACTACACCGGCTGGCTGTATCTCTCGTGGCTGCCGGGTTATTTACAGGCCGAGCGAGGTCTGAGCCTGACCAGCACTGGCTGGGTCGCCGCCATTCCCTTTCTGTTTGGTTCGATAGGGATGCTGGTGAATGGCACCGTTGCTGACCGTCTGGCGCGCCGTGGCTATGCGCTGGCGAAAACCCGCAAGGCGCTCATTTGCCTGGGCCTGGTCTGTTCCGCTGCCTGTACCCTGTTAGTGGTGCAATCCACCTCAACCGCCATGGCCGTCGGTTTTATCAGTCTGGCGCTGTTCTTTGTGCACTTTGCCGGGACGTCCGCCTGGGGGCTGGTACAGGTGATGGCACCGTCACGCATGGTGGCCTCGGTCAGCAGTATTCAAAACTTCGGTAGCTTTATCTGTGCCTCATTCGCCCCGATTGTCACCGGTTGGGTGGTCGATACCACCGGTTCGTTCAATATGGCGCTGGTGATCTGCTCCTGCGTGACCTTCGCAGGCGCACTGGCTTATTTCTTTATCGTGAAAGATCCGATTGCGGATTAATTAGCTAAATCATTCAACATCAGGGGCGTTATCGCAGGCAGATAGCCCCGAAAGGAGAACGTATGGAACATACATGGCGCTGGTACGGCCCTAACGATCCGGTTTCGCTGGATGATGCCCGCCGGGGGGGCGCGACGGGTATCGTGACCGCTCTGCACCATATCGCTAACGGCGAGGTGTGGCCAGTAGAAGAGATCAAAGCCCGTCAGGCTCTGCTGGCAGAGAAAGGGTTGGTCTGGTCGGTGGTGGAAAGTGTGCCGATCCACGAGTCGATTAAAACCCAGCGCGGCGACTACAAAAAGTACATCGCCAACTATCAGGAATCACTGCGCAACCTCGGTGCCTGCGGTATCGACACCGTGTGCTACAACTTTATGCCGGTGCTGGACTGGACGCGTACCGACCTCGGCTGGACGCTACCGGACGGGGCAAAAGCGCTGCGCTTTGACCATGTTGCCTTTGCCGCCTTTGAGCTGCATATCCTGCAACGCCCCGGAGCGCAGCAGGATTATGACGCGCAGGAACAGCGCGAAGCCGCCGCCTGTTTTGCCGCCATGAGCCAGGAAGCGATCGATACCCTGACGCGCAACATCATCGCCGGGCTGCCGGGCGCAGAAGAGGGTTACACGCTGGAACAGTTCCAGGCGCAGCTATCCCAATATGATGGCATCGACAAAGCACAGTTACGTGAGCATATGGCCGAATTCTTGCGCGCCATCGTGCCGGTGGCGAAAGAAGCCGGGATTGTGCTGGCGGTACATCCGGACGATCCACCGCGTCCGATCCTCGGCCTGCCGCGCATTGTGTCCACTATCGACGATATGCAGTGGCTGAAAGAGACCGTCGACAGCGTACATAACGGTTTCA
The DNA here is from genome assembly GCF_037479175.1 of Erwinia sp. MYb375. Taxonomy (NCBI): domain Bacteria; kingdom Pseudomonadati; phylum Pseudomonadota; class Gammaproteobacteria; order Enterobacterales; family Erwiniaceae; genus Erwinia; species Erwinia sp. MYb375. The sequence continues at coordinate 172,588 of NZ_JBBGZS010000010.1, forward strand.
CCTTCTGTACCGGCTCTTACGGCGTGCGCGCCGACAACGACCTGGTAAAAATGGCGGAAACCTTTGCCGACCGTATTCACTTTGCCCATCTGCGCTCTACGAAGCGCGAAGCGAACCCGAACAGCTTCCACGAAGCCGCCCATCTGGCGGGGGATGTTGATATGGTCGGCGTGATTAAGGTGATTCTGGCCGAGGAGCAGAAGCGCCGCCATGCGGGCAATCAGCGCGCCATTCCGCTGCGCCCGGACCACGGCCACCAGATGCTGGATGATCTGCATAAAAAAACCAATCCGGGTTATTCCGCGATTGGTCGCCTGAAGGGGCTGGCGGAGATCCGCGGCGTGGAGCTGGCGTTAAAACAGATTTTCTTCAACGCGGAATAATATCGATCTCAGGCAGGTGCAAACAGAGCACCTGCCGTGTGAAGCAGACGAATCAGTCAACAATAAACAGCTGCGCACCGCTGTCGGTCCACGAACGGTGCGCCTCCGCGTTATCCGCCACCTGATAGCTCATCCCCGCCGTCAGGGTAAACACGCGGCCATCCTCCAGCTCGGTGTGTAGCTCTCCGGACAGACACAGCAAAATATGCCCTTTGCTGCACCAGTGATCCGCGAGATAACCGGCGGTATAATCCACCCTTCTCACCCGAACCTCACCAAACTGCTGAGTCCGCCACCAGGCCGTACCGGTTTCTCCCGGATGTTCCGTTGCTGCCAGCGCTGACCAGTCCGTGTTGCCAAAAGGGATATCGTTCATCTTCATTGTCAGGCTTCCGTAAGTAGTTAAAAAAATAAACTACGTCAGAAGGATACGCGCCGCAAGCCCAGCCGCTCGGATAAAAAAGAAAGAGGCGCGGTAAAGATTTCAGTATGAGTAATGGTGAATTCAACCGTTTTTTGCATAATAATAACGCTGATGCACAGTGTGCCTGTCACAACAGGCATAAGCGCAAGCAAAAAGGACTTATTTAGTGATTGCCCCGGTGCGCCGACAACGACCGGGTAGTAAAAGGCATTTTTCAATCATCTACCGCCGCTGCGATCCACTCAGGCAGCTAACAGGGGAACCGCTTGCAAGCTCTCGCAAAGCCGAAGAAGAAAAAGTATATCTGGCTGACTCTTACCGGGCTGTTGCCACTGGTACTCTGTCTTATTTTTGCCTTTATTGAAGCCCGTAAAACGGTGATCCACCAGCAAACACTCACGGCCTCTATGCTGCTTGCTCAGGCCGATAATGTCAGCGATCTTGCGTGGAAGATGACCGACCTCTTGCAGCAGTTCCGTCCCCGTGAGTGCCCGGATATTCGTCTGCAGCTCCAGCAGTTCGGTACGCTTTACCCTTACTTCCGTTCCGTAGGTCTCACCCGGGGTAACGAGATCTATTGCTCCTCCGCTTTTGGCACCACCCGGGGGACCCTGGAAACAATGATCCGAGGCGCGCTCCCGGTCGGAGTCGCGCCGTCATGGTCATGGTCCGTTGCGGGAACCTTTGGTGTGAAAGATCGGCCTGCGGTCGTGTTTATGCGTGAAACCGACCCCACCTTTGGCACCTATGCGGTCATTGATGGTCAGTACCTGATCGACTTTATGACTGCCGTCGGCCTTAAGCGTGGCTACCATATCACCATGCAGTTTGGCGGCGGCTACCGCATCTCTAGCGGCAAACCCTTGTATATCTATCAGGGTGTTCTGGGCACCAGTAGCTATACCAGCCAGTCCAGCCGTTACCCGATAGCCATCAACATCACCGCTCCCCGTGCTGAAGCACTGCAAAGCTGGCGGCAGATAATGTTCACCTTCTTGCCGATGGCGATCATTCTTTCACTGCTGTTTGTCGTCATAACCAATAAATGGTTGAATCGTAAGGCTTCCTTCCGTGACGAAATCCACCGGGGCATTGTCCATGATGAGTTCACGGTGAATTACCAGCCAGTTTATAACCAGCTGACCGGGCAGTTATCCGGGGCTGAATCGCTGCTGCGCTGGCAGCGCCCCGACGGAAGCTGGGTGCGCCCGGATATCTTTATCGCGGCCGCGGAAGACGAAGGGATGATCATCCCGTTAACCCGCCATCTGCTGACGCTGATAGCAAAAGACTGTGCCGACTGGCAGGTTCCACCCGGTTTTAATCTGGGTATCAACCTCGCTGCTGAACATCTGCAACACCCGGAATTTGTGGGCGATATGCGCCATTTCTCTCGTGAAGTTGCCCATTTGAACGCCTGTATTGTGCTGGAACTGACGGAACGTAGCCTGATCCGCGATGGCGTTGAGGTCGGGAAAAAACTGTCGGAGCTGCGTCACGAGGGGATGAAAGTGGCCATCGACGATTTCGGTACGGGTCACTGTTCGCTGACCTATCTGCAAACGTTCCCGATCGACTATCTGAAAATCGATAAGGGGTTCGTCAACGCCATAGAATCGATTGAGGGCGAAACGCCGGTGCTGGATGCCATTATCCTGCTGGCGCAGAGGCTGGCGATGAAAGTGGTGGCAGAGGGTGTGGAAAATGACATGCAGCTGGAATATCTGAAAAATCGCGGCGTGGAGTACATTCAGGGTTATTACTATGCTCGTCCGATGGACAATCAGGCGCTGATGCAGTGGATTGCGCAGCAGCGGACTCTGGCAGCAAACCCTGAGTAGATTACATGCGCCGCTTTTGCGCAGCGCGCAGCGCGACATCAATGGTGTCATCCGCCGGGCCCGCTACAACGAGCCCCCCGTCGCCACTGATATCGAGTCTCTGGCGGCGGGCAGCCACACGTTTATTAATACGCGCCAACGTTGGCATAATCTGGTCAGCCAGCTGGCAGTATTCCGCATGCAGCTCGCGGGCCTGTGCAGGTGCCGTCCGTTCAGCCAGTAACGTGCTTAATGACTGGAAGCGCAGGATCAGCCGATACGCGCGGCCGGATACCAGCCCTTCTCCCCGCAGTACCCTGACCTGTTCACCCAGATTTTCACTGTTCAGCGACAGCGTTTGCAGCACATTTTCCACGCTCGATGCGCAGTTAAGCCACTCATTAGTCTGCGGTGTTTTGCCACCGTTCACGCTGGCAACGCCATCGGATAAGACGCGAGTACGGCAATAATACTTTAAATTTTCTTCAACACTGTCCAACATAATCAGCCAGTGATTTTGGAAATTCTTGTTTTTGGTATGACTCACATCGTCCCCCTAAAAGGCGGCGACGAGTATTACTGATAGATGACAGCCAATCAAGAGCTGACCGGGGAATTTTTTGAGATTATTCCTGCCAACAAAATGGTAAGATTAACTTATTAATCCACAGATGACTGACACCTCGCATTTCATTCACCATCACCGGGCACATTCCCAGAATGAACGACTGTGTAAACGCCGAATTTTGCTATCTCAGATAAGATGTTTCTCACTGAAATTATGTCAGCTTGCGAAGAGTCTATATACTGTATAGCTGGCAGAGTGCGCTGCCGTGCTGCATTGGCCCATACCAATGCCTGACGATGGCGCATTTTGCAGTTGGTTTTCTCCCGTGAGCAGTCAGTCACACCACGGGTCTGACCATCGCGGCGAGATCTTTATCCAGGAAAAACAGAAAATTACAGGGTGCTCTATATGAAGCTACGTAGGAAGCGTGTCAAGCCGATTGGGTTAAAAGACGTTACCATCATTGACGATACCAGATTACGCAAGGCGATTACTGCCGCCTCATTAGGCAATGCCATGGAGTGGTTCGATTTCGGTGTTTATGGCTTTGTTGCCTATGCACTGGGACAAGTTTTCTTCCCAGGCGCCGATCCCGGCACACAAATGATTGCCGCGTTGGCTACCTTCTCCGTTCCTTTCTTAATCCGTCCATTAGGTGGCCTGTTCTTTGGCGCACTGGGGGATAAGTACGGTCGCCAGAAAATTCTGTCTATCACCATCATCATTATGTCGATCAGTACTTTCTGTATCGGCTTAATTCCCTCTTATGCCTCCATTGGTATCTGGGCGCCGATCCTGCTGCTGCTGTGTAAAATGGCACAGGGCTTCTCGGTCGGTGGTGAGTATACCGGCGCATCGATTTTCGTTGCTGAGTACTCTCCTGACCGTAAGCGCGGCTTTATGGGAAGCTGGCTGGACTTCGGCTCCATCGCCGGTTTCGTACTGGGTGCGGGGCTGGTGGTCCTGATTTCAGCCATTATCGGCGAAGCAAACTTCCTTGAGTGGGGCTGGCGTATTCCGTTCTTCGTTGCTCTGCCGTTGGGCATCATCGGGCTTTACCTGCGCCACGCGCTGGAAGAGACGCCGGCTTTCCAGCAGCACGTAGATAAACTGGAACAGGGCGACCGTGAAGGCCTGGCCGATGGCCCGAAAGTCTCGTTCAAAGAGATTGCCACTAAGCACTGGAAAAGCCTGCTCGCCTGTATTGGCCTGGTGATTGCCACCAACGTCACGTACTACATGCTGCTGACTTACATGCCGAGTTACCTGTCGCATAACCTGCACTACTCGGAAGATCATGGCGTGATGATTATCATCGCCATTATGCTGGGTATGCTGTTTGTACAGCCCGTTATGGGCCTGATGAGTGACAAGTTTGGCCGTCGTCCGTTTGTGATTATCGGCAGCATCGCGCTGCTGGTGATGGCAGTGCCCTGCTTTATGCTGATTAACAGCGGCGTGATGGGGCTGATTTTTGCCGGCCTGCTGATTCTCGCGGTGATCCTCAACAGCTTCACCGGCGTGATGGCCTCTTCCCTGCCGGCCATGTTCCCCACCCATATCCGTTACAGTGCGCTGGCCAGCGCCTTTAACATCTCAGTACTGGTTGCCGGCCTGACGCCGACCGCCGTGGCCTGGCTGGTAGAAACCACCAATAATCTTTATATGCCAGCTTACTACCTGATGGTGGTGGCCGTGATTGGCCTGGTGACCGGGATTATGATGAAGGAAACCGCCAATATGCCGCTGCGTGGCGCCACCCCTGCCGCGTCGGATATGGCTGAAGCGAAAGAGATCCTGCAGGAGCATCACGATAACATTGAGCAGAAAATCGAAGATATTAGTGAGCAGATTAGCGAGCTGGAAGCCAAACGCTCCCGCCTGATTGATCAGCATCCGCGTATTAACGAATAGTTCTGATTCTGATGATGAGGGCTGACCGGCTGTCCGGTCGGCCCTTTTTTTATGGGGCAAGCCTGACGCACTCAGAACTGATATTTCATCCCTATATTCCCGCCGTAGCCTTCCACACCGTGCCCATAGCTGTGCTGGTAGGTGACATCAGCGTACAGGCTGACATCCGGATTAACCTGACCGCGAATCCCCGTCCCCAGTTGCCACCAGCCGGAATGAATATCCGGTGACAGACTCTCCTGATTCATCGCGATATTGGGAATTTTCCCCATGCGCTGCACCATATCAGCCTGCACCCAGGGCTGAACATCCTGCGCATCATAAAACAGTCTCAACCCGCCACGCGCCTGTCCCATAACGTCATGGCTGCGATCCACTTTGGCACCACCCGCACGGATTTCACCGTTATGCAGATACTGCCCCATCAGCTGAAGTTCCGGTTCCAGCTTAAACGCGCCGCTGACGGCAAAGGGGACGCCCATTTCCGCCGACAACAGGGTGCTGTAGCTGCCTTGCCCGGTATTGTTAATACTTTTGTAGTGGTTACGGTACCAGGTGACCTGGCCCACGGTATCCAGATACGCACCCTCCTCATTATCAGCCGTGAAATACCCTCCAAGGCTGTATGCCGTGGTATTAATTTTACCGGTATTGACCGACAGCCCGTTGCGCTGACTACGGGCATAGTCACGCGCATTGCTGTGGATGTCACCGAGGGTCACCATCACACCTGAACGCGCATCAATTTCAGGTGTTAAACTGCCCCGCCACAGGTCACCTCCCAGTTGCATAAAGGCAGTGGTGCTGTCATACCCAAAGCGGCCTGCGCCATAGAGATCATGCCGCCCATAGATGCGGCCCCAGACGGCCTGGCCCTCCTCTCGGGCGCCAAGACGCTGATGGTAGGTTCCGGCCGCCGTGTAAGCATAAGCCGCATTGAGATAAGGCCCTATCAGGTAACCACTGGTCTCGGGACGATAGGGTTTATCAGTAACCGGTGCGTTGGGATCGACCACAGGTTTATAGCTGGACTGCAAGTACCAGTCGTGGCTATTGACCGGGTTGAGGAAGTACTCATAGTTACCGGCCAGTAAGGGCTGTGACTGTGTAAAGGTGACATCTTTCGTTTCACCCGCCACGTTAATGACCGGGATACCCAGGTGCGTCGCAGCACCCTGCCCCCCCTGATTGGTGATACCCACCGTAAAATTGCCTGTCGCATCGCCCTTCACATTCAATCGATCGCTCGGTGAATCGTCACCCTCCAGCCGGGTATGAATACCGATATAGCCGCTGCCGCTCAGGTTATTGTTCACGGTGAGCGTATGGAAATCCTGACCATCGAACAGGACCTTACCATCCAGCTGGAACGTATTCAGATCGGAATCCCCGGTCATATTCCAGGTGCTGGTTGAATCCAGTATTGTACTGCTGACATTTTTCATCATGCCGGTCAGGGTCGAACCGTTTTGCAGGTTAAGGTTGACCTGATTACGCACAGAATCCGATATCACGCTGCCATTCAAGGTGGCGTTATCCGCCATCAGATTCACCTGACTGTTGCTGACATCTGCGCCCTGAGTATCTTTCTGGGTCAGGACCTCAAGCACGTTGCCATTGCCCCCGGTGGCGACCGTCCCGTTGCTCAGATTCAGATTCAGCGCACTGCCCAGTGTTTTGAACGCACTGGAACCACCACTCTCCAGCTGAGTATTGTCGAGGGATGCCTCGCTGAGGGCGTTACCATCTGCATATAATCCGGGGCCATCCGCTGTAACGATCGTACTGTTCGCCACGTTCAGCGTCCCCTTTCTCAACCTTAGCCCAACGCTCTTTTCGCCTTTCAAGGTCATGTTGATACCCTCGGCGTTGATTTTCCCACCGGAACTGGCGGTCATACCCGCACCGCCCGTTCCGGTAGAGGTCATCGATGAGTCGCTTATCGTCATATCACCTTTTGTTCCAGTGGACTGCACACCGGTATTGTTGTTCCCGGTCATAAGCACATTGATATTTTTCGCATCCAACTGACTTTCCGTGACAATGCCGCGACCTTTATCACCGGTAATCATCGCCCGAATATTGTCGAGTGACGCTTTACCGCCCTGTGCCGCCACCGCGATACCGCTCTCACCTGAAATGCTGAACACGGTATCCTTCACCTGCAGCAAGGAATCTCTGGTTGTCGTCCAGATACCGTAAGCAGCAGAACCAGACGTCTCAATATGACCGCCGTTAACCTCCGCCGATCCGGCATATTCCAGACTCAAGCCATGGGCAAAATCACCGCTGGTGTTGATAGTCACGTTATTGAGAACACTTTGTCCGAGAGTCGATATCGCGGTGGCGGTTCTCCCGGTCGTGCTGATACTGCTGTCATTCAGGGTCAACGCAGAACCGGCCTGGCTGCTCTTTTCAACCAAAATCCCCTGCCCCAGATTACTCGCATTAATAATCAAACCTGTTGCATTCAGCGTTGCGTCATTAACATGAATACCAAAACTGGAGCTCAGACCATTAAGCGTAATTTGGGAATCCTTTAGCGTCGCTTGAGCATGTTTAGAAATTTCTATCATATTCAACACGGTGGGGTTATTGGCCGTTAATACCAGGCCATCCCCATTAAGCGTTCCGCCCGTAATATCGATCCCTTCATTCATTCTGTTCCCCAGTGTAATATGGGTATTACTCAGGTTCAGTGTCGAATTTCCCGTTGCAGAAATACCATAAGCATTTGTCCCGGCAATATGAATATTGGTTCCATCCATGTTTAGCGTGCCATGATCAACATTGGCACCATTGCCATAGCTTCCCTGGGTCGAAATGGAGGCTTTATTGATGTCTGCCTGTGCCCCATCAGTGACCTTTACACCATAAGCGCTAGGTCCGGCAGTGATAAAGTTCAGATTCGGGTCAGTCACCAGGTGGCTGTTTTCACCACTGGCAGATAGCGCATGCTGATTATCGCCAGTGGTCATATTTCCCTGGCTGACCTGAAGTTTCTGACCATCGTTAACGTCCCATGCTGGTGTTGCCGCAGCACTCAGAGGAAACAATAGTAAGGTCACGATATTGCAGGTAAATCGCTTATTCACTTTTCGCATAAAATCCCTTTATTACTTAACCCATTAATAAGCACAAAACAGTCTATTCAAAACTCACAAACTTATATTTCCCACTGGGTTTAACGCATAATATAAAAATAATAAAGTATTTTCTTTTTTCACATGAAATATTAAAATGAAACGATTAAGGCTCACTAATAAAAATAAAAATACAGTAAATTATAAATAGGCTGTAACCACTCGATTTATCTGAAAGAGAGTCTGTAAAAATTAGGATTACCCTAAGGTAATAGTGAATTACAGTGAACCATGTCACATAGATATCGCACTTTTTGCGGCAGAACAGACATGCACTTTTCGGCCTTCAATCGGAGAAAATGGCTAAATTATCCCCAATCATCGACGCAGATGGGCAGTTTGTGCGGCAAAAAGCCAACTTTCTGCCCGCAGAGCGCTACACTTCGCCCTGACCGTAAACTGAATCTGAGGTATTAAGTGAAAATTAAAAGCTACGCAGCAATGAAAGCAGGACAGGCTCTGGAGCTGTATGAGTTCGACGCAGGCGCGCTGAGTGCAGAGGAAGTGGAAGTCGAGGTGGAATACTGCGGCGTCTGTCACTCCGACCTGTCGATGATCGACAACGAATGGGGCATCTCTCAGTACCCGACTATCGGCGGTCATGAAGTGATCGGACGTGTCTCCGCGCTCGGTGATGCGGCAAAAAACAAAGGACTGTCTGTGGGCCAGCGCGTGGGCATTGGCTGGACGGCGAAAAGCTGCCAGCACTGTGATGCCTGCATCAATGGTGAGCAGGTGAACTGCGAACAGGGCACCATCCCGACAATCCTGAATAACGGCGGTTTTGCCGAGAAGCTGCGCGCAGACTGGCAGTGGGTGATCCCATTACCGGAAAGCCTGGATGCGGCGACCGCAGGTCCACTGCTGTGCGGTGGTATCACCGTGTTTAAACCGCTGCTGATGAGTAACATTACCGCCACCAGTCGCGTCGGCGTCATCGGTATTGGTGGTCTTGGCCATATCGCGATTAAGATCCTGCGGGCGATGGGCGCTGAAGTGGTGGCGTTCAGCTCCACACCGGATAAAAAGCAGTCCATCCTGGATCTGGGTGCCGACGAAGTGATCAACAGCCGTGACCCGGAAGCGCTGAAGTCGCAGGCGGGCCGTTTCGACCTGATCCTCAGCACCGTGGCCGTTGACCTTGACTGGAAACCGTACTTCGATGCCCTGGCACCGAAAGGCAAATTCCACACTGTGGGTGCCGTGATGAAGCCGTTCCAGGTGAGCGCGTTTGATTTGATCATGGGCGACAAAGCGGTGACCGGTTCGTCTACTGGCTCGCCGGGCCAGCTGCGTTCGCTGCTGAAGCTGGCGGCACGCCGTGATATTGCACCGCACGTCGAGTTCTTCCCGATGTCAAAAATCAACGATGCGCTGGACCACGTGCGCGCCGGAAAAGCCAATTTCCGCGTGGTACTGAAAGCGGATTTTTAATCCGTTAATAGCGGGACGATCGTAAAAGGTCGTCCCGCCAGCCTGTAAAGTTGGTCCTCAGGCGTTTTCCGGTGTGATCAGCCGGAAATCTACTTTTCCGTCCTCATACAGCGTCGGTTGGTATCCCTCCTCCAGATGGCGCAGCAAAATATCCGTCGCCAGCTGCGCATGCATACGTGCATTTTGATCCAGCGTCATTGCCAGTACATCATCTGCCATCAGGCCCCGGGTGATGCTATACAACTCATGTGTGATATACACACAGCGCCCCAGTAACTGATGCCGATCCAGTGCTGCGCTCACCTCGGTATTCCCTGACCCGGTGTTATACAGGCCGATCACGTCATGCGAATGGCTCAGGCACTCCTCCAGCAGACGGCTGATGACGTCGCGCTGATCCTGCCCGGCAAGCACTTCGCGCAGCCGCAGTTGGGGGAACTTCTTCTCCAGTACCGCACGAAACCCGGCAATGCGCTGGCGGTGTGCGCTGTAATCACAGCGGCCGCTGACCATCACCACTTCGCCAGCCCCCTTCACCATACGTCCCATCATCAGCCCGGCGGTGCGCCCGGCCTGCATCTGATTAATTCCGACATGACATAAGCGTTCGGCATCGGGCAGATCGGTCACGATAGTGATCACCGGCACCCCGCGCGCCTTACACACCTCCAGCGCCTCGTACAGCGCCGGAGAATGGTGAGCGACCACAATGATCCCGTCACGCTTTGTACTGCTGTCGATGATCAGACGCGCCAGTTTCTCCGGCTGAGTTTCAACGGTAAAGGTCCTCAATAATGTCATGCGCTGATAACCAAGATGATTGGCTATTTCACCAAAATCTCGCGCCAGCTGTTTAAAGAAAAACGAGCCGTTTCCACTCAGAAAAACTTCAATTTGCCAGGGTTGCTGATAAGCCACAGGCAATATTCTTTTTAATCCGATTTCCTGCGCAGCCAGTAATACTTTACGCGTTGTTTCGGGTGAAACACCGCCACGTTCATTTAACACCCTGTCAACAGTTGCCACGCCGACACCTGCTTTTTTTGCCAGCATATCAAGCGTATGCTTTTTCATTATTGCTCCAACACTCTCATTTTCTGATGTTATCAGGCAGATGATGGTCGTCACACATCCGTTTTGAAGACACCATAAAAAACCACGAGAAACGCGCAGATAGTATGGAAAATCCGCGGCCACAGGCAAGATGACAATTGTTGCCAAAAAAAACAGACGACTTTTTTTGCTCATTATCCATACAAAAAAAGTCACTCTGATGGAAAACCATCAAGCCAAAAGTACCCATCATCGGATAAAGATTTTATGATACCCGTAATGTTACTAAGTTATTAATTATTTTAAATTCATGTAACTCATAAAAATAATACATCTGGAAAACCCAACGTAAAATTGACCTTAAACGTTGTGACTTCACCACGACCCAATACGTTTTTTATTTATAAACAGACGGGGCGAAGCCATTTTTTCAAACAGACATTCATCGTCAGGCAATTAAATTATTTAAGAAGCAGGGAAATGTCATGAAACGCAGAGAGTTCCTCACGTCAGTCGCCGCCCTCGGCCTGGCTTCTACACTGCCCGTGGCTGATGCCAGGGAAGTGAACGGAGGCCAACCCTGGGAAGCCGGTCAAATCAATACACCCCCACCACCGCCACGTACTGGCGGATTGCAGTATCTCACACGCCATGAATTCGACACCGTAGCAGCCATTGCTGACCGTTTTATTCCTGCTGATGAGATGAGTCTTGGTGGAAAAGAGGCTGGCTGCGCTGTGTTTATTGACCGTCAGCTGGCCGGTGATTATGGCAATGCCGTGGCACTTTATCGTCTGGGACGTTTCGTCAAAGGCACCCCAGAGCAGGGACCACAATCGCCGCTGACGCCCGCACAGCGTTATCGCCAGGGACTGACCGCTCTGGATGCCGCCACCCGTGCGCAGTATGGCCAAACATTTCTCAGCCTCAACGATGACCAGCAGGATCAGGTGCTGCACGCGATGGAAGCCAACCGACTAAACATGGGTGCGGAAGTGGAAACCAAGGTGTTTTTTGAGCTGCTATTGCAGAACGTCCGCGAAGGTTTTCTCGCCGATCCGATCTATGGCGGCAATAAAGAGATGACCAGCTGGAAGATGCTGGGCTTCCCCGGTGCCCGTTACGACTTCCGCGATCTGCTGAGCAAAAAAGGGCAGAAGCTGAATATTATCCCCACCAGCCTGATCGACAACACCCTGTAATCCGGCTGCTTATGCCATTGTGTAATAGAGTCCCGAAATGAAAAATGTCCGTCCAAACGCTGATGTCGTCATTGTGGGTCTGGGCTGGTGCGGCTCTCTGATCGCCGAAGAGCTAACCCGCGCAGGCCTGAATGTCGTTGCCATTGAACGTGGCCCGTGGTTCGAAACCGCCACCGATTTTCCACCGTCAATTGATACCGATGAACTGCGCTGGGATACGCGGCGCAGTATGCTGCTTCCACCCGCGGTTGAAACCACCACGTTCCGCAATAACATCACTCAGAAAGCCCTGCCATCGCGCGACTGGAACCTGAATGAACTGGGCTACAACGTGGGGGGATCTGGCACCCACTGGGCCGGTATGGCCTGGCGCTTCACGCCGTGGGATCTGGAACCTTACAGTCAGACCGTAGCACGCTATGGCAAAGAGAAAATCGACAAGGGACTGATTTTACAGGACTGGGGAGTGACCTATGACGAGCTGGAGCCGTTCTACGACCGCTTTGAGAAGATCGCCGGGGTGTCCGGTAAAGCTGGCAAACTCAATGGGGAGATCGTTGAGGGCGGCAACCCGTTCGAAGGCAACCGCAGCAACGAATATCCGCTGCCACCGCTGGAAAGTATGCGTCTGACAGACCTGTTCCGTGATGCAGCGAAATCCCTCGGCCAGCATCCGTTTATGGTTCCGGCAGGCCAGACATCGCGCGCCTATGTCAACCCGCTCGGCGTGCGAATGGGCCCTTGCACCTACTGCGGCTACTGCCTCTATTACGGCTGTGGCAACTTCTCCAAATCCAGCCCCAATGCCTGTGTGATCCCGGCGCTGATGCAGCGTGAGAACTTTACGGTGCTGACCGATTCCGCTGTAGTGCGGGTCAACAAAGCCGCCGATGGCAAGACCGTCACAGGTGTCACCTATCTCGACAAAAATAAGAAAGAGTGGGAGCAACCAGCCGGGATCGTGGTGCTGTCTGCTTTCCAGATGCAGAACGTGCGCCTGCTGCTGCTGTCGAAAATCGGCCAGCCGTACGATCCAGTGACCAAAACAGGCGTGGTTGGCCGCGCTTACAGTTTCCAGACCGTGTCCGGGGCCAGCTTGTTCTTCAAAGATGAGAACCTCAACCAGTACATTGGTGCCGGGGCGCTATCGCAGCAGGTGGATGATTTCAACGGCGATAACTTCGATCACAGCGATCTCGATTTTATTGGTGGCGCCGGGATTCTGGTAGTGGCACGTGGCGCGCGCCCTATCGGCAATGCCGATGCACTGCCTCCTGGCACACCACGCTGGGGCAAGGCGTGGAAAAAGGCTTACACCCATGCGTTCCAGAACGGCACCTTTATTTTTGGCCAGGGTACCAGCTTCTCGCACGAGGACTACTACCTCGATCTGGATCCGGAATATAACGATGACAACGGCAATCCATTGCTGCGCGTCACCTTCGACTACAACGAGAACGACCGTCGCTCAGCGAAATTTATCGAAGAAAAAAGTGTGGAGATTGGCAAGGCGATGGGTGCTGAAATTGTCCTTGGTACCAACTCCGCCGCAGGCAATTACTCGCCATACAATTTTGCAAGCGATCACACCATCGGGGGAGCGGTGATGGGAACTGACCCGAAAACCAGCGTGCTGAACCGTTATCAGCAGAGCTGGGACGCGCACAACCTGTTTGTGCTTGGAGCCTCCTCCTTCCCGAATAACGCCGGATATAACCCGACCGGTACCATTGGTGCACTCAGTCTGTGGACAGCGAAAGCCATCATTGAGCAGTACCTGAAAACCCCCGGCCCGCTGGTGAAGGTGTGATATGAATAAAATCAAATTAGCGGTGGGTACCCTCGCCGTTGCAGCAGTGGTGGCGGGTGTTCTGCTGTATCAAAACGGCAATACGCGCGCCGACAATGTCGCAAATGACCAGATTCTGATGAAACACCCGCTCACCGCAGATGATGCAGCAGCCGTTGAGCGCGGTCATTACGTGGCGCTGGCGGGTGACTGTGTGGCGTGCCATACCGCACCAGAAAGCAAACAGGCCTACGCCGGAGGCTACGCGATCAGTACGCCGTTTGGTGGCATTTTTGCCAGTAATATTACTCCGGACGCTGATACCGGCATTGGTAACTGGACCGAACGTGATTTCTATCGTGCCGTGCGCCACGGCAAGGGGAAAGAGGGACAAAATCTCTATCCAGCCATGCCTTACAACGCCTATGTTAATGTCAGTGACGAGGATATGCACGACCTGTGGATGTACATGCGTTCGGTGAAACCAGTGAATAAAAAGGTGACGGAAACCAGCCTGCCGTTCCCGTATAACATCCGTCTGGCAATGATGGGATGGAATCTGTTGTTCTTTAAAAACGCACCGTTTGCGCCCGACAGTACTCAGTCAGCACAATGGAATCGTGGTGCCTATCTGGTGCAGGGGCTGGAACACTGTGCTGCATGCCATACACCAAAAAATATTATTGGCGGTGATACCGGCGAGTATTTGCAGGGAAGCAATCTTGGCGAATGGTACGCACCAGAGATCACCAGTAACCGTTACACCGGTATTGGCGGCTGGAGCGACGAGCAGGTGGTGCAGTATCTGAAACTGGGTAGCAACCATGTGGCGGTGGCATCCGGGCCAATGGCCGAAGCGGTCACCAACTCCACCCAGCATCTCAGCGACGACGACCTGAAAGCCATCGCGGTTTACATCAAGTCACAGCCGGGCTCTGATCGCCAGAAACCCGCGCCGCTCTCCGCTGACAGTGAACAGATGCGTATGGGAGCGAATGTCTATTCTGCCAACTGTACTGCCTGCCACAACAGCGACGGCAAAGGTATTCCTCATCTGGCGGCCAGCCTGGCGGATAATCCGGCACTGATGGCACCGGATGCTTCTTCGCTGATCACTACCGTATTGCAGGGAGGACGGGGCGCGGTGACACACGGTAACCCGACCAGTGGGGCGATGCCGCCGTTTGCCTGGAAACTGTCAGACAAACAGGTAGCCGCCACAATGACCTATATTCGCAACAGCTGGGGCAATGCGGCTCCCGCCGTAACGGAGCAGGACGTGGCAGAGAAACGCGCGTTGCTGAAACAGCCGGAACAATTCCCGGCGAATCCGTAAACAGCAGTCTCAACAGGGGACAATCGGAAAAAGGATTGCCCCCTGATTGAAGAGAGAAAATGCCCCATTCCCACACTGACTTCTCGTCCCCAATTTAGTTCCCTTCACGATGAATAAATATTTACATCCCATACTCAAATAATTATAGTTCTCATTTGCTTTACCATTACAGGCACTAATCTGCCTGATTGCCGTATCAGTGGACCTCGCCGCTACTTCATGGATAAGTCAGAGTACTCATACCGCCTAAGGATAACCGGTAGATATTTTCGTGCCCGGTGCAGGTATTGACTCAACATCAGCAACTTATTCCAGGAATGACCGTGCCAATGTCTCGCTCTGAATCCCGTAAGCAGCCTCACTCAGCGCCATTATCTGCATCTCGTATTTTCACCCCATCTGTTGCCGCACTGTTGGTAATGTCGGCATTGCAACCGGCCTTTGCCGCCGACAGCGCCAAAACCGATACGCTGACCGTTGAAGCGAATGTTGATGCAACTACACAGCAGGCCGTCACCGACTACAGCGTTCCGGTGACGTCTGCGGGCACTAAGATGCCGCTGACACTGCGTGATATCCCGCAGTCTGTTTCTATCGTCAGTAAGCAGCGTATGCAGGATCAGGGGTTACAAACCGTTGGCGAGGTACTGAACAATACCGTCGGCGTTTCCGCCTCCAATATTGACTCAGATCGTTCAAATTATTATTCACGCGGCTTCATGATTAATAACTACCTGACTGACGGCATCCCGACCGTTGTCGACAATCAATGGGACCTGGGTGATACCGCCGCTGATACCGCTATCTATGATCGCATCGAAGTCATTCGTGGTGCTAACAGCCTGAGCACTGGCTCCGGCAACCCGTCTGCTTCAGTGAATATGGTGCGCAAACACGCCGACAGTAACGTGCTGACCGGTAACTTCTCTGCAGAAACCGGCAGCTGGGACAAACAGCGCTATACCGGTGATATCAGCACGCCGCTGAATGAATCGGGCACCGTTCGTGGCCGCGCTATCGGCGGTTATCAGGATAACGACAAATGGATCGATCGCTATAACGCGCGCAAAAAATTCCTCACCTTGGTGATGGATGCGGACCTGACTGATTCCACCACGCTCTCCTTCGGCTGGGATTATCAGCAGAGCCATACCAATGATCCAAGCTGGGGCGGTCTGCCAACCTTCAATAGTGATGGTAGCCGCACCGATTTTGATCGTAGCTTTAACACCGCATCCGACTGGACTTACAGCGATAAAGAGTCCAATAAAGTCTTCGCCACGCTGACGCAGAAATTTGATAACGGCTGGCAGGCGCAGGTGAATGGCTCGCATGCGAAAACCACCTTTGATACGCGACTGATGTATCCCTACGGCTACCCGGATAAAATTACGGGCCAGGGTGTGGCGGGCGTGAATGGCTGGAACAAAGGTTCACGTAAAGTTGATGGCGTTGACCTGTATGCCAATGGCCCGTTTGAATTACTGGGTCGTACCCACCAGCTGATGGTCGGCGGTAGCTATAGCAAACAGGAAAGCCTGTTCTTCAATACCTTCTCTGATATGTCGGCCATCAATTTCGGTAATTACAATAACTGGGACGGCAATGTTGACGAAGGTAACTGGGAGCCATGGACCGTAGAGAACGACGACAGCATCCGCCAGAAATCGGCTTACACCGCAGCGCGCTTCTCGCTGACCGATCCGCTGTCACTGCTGGTCGGTGCACGTTATACCGAGTGGCGTGGCAATGGCACCAGCGGTAACAAAACCACCAGCAAGGTCGCGCCATATGCGGGTCTGACGTATGACATTAATGATACGTACTCGGCTTACGCCAGCTATACCTCCATCTTCCAGCCACAGACCTACCGCAACGCGGATGCGCAATACCTTGGCGCAGTGACCGGAAAAAGCTACGAAACCGGCCTGAAAGGCGACTGGAATAACAGCCGTCTGACCGCCACGCTGTCACTGTTCCGTACCGAGCAAAACAACCTGGGCATCAGTACTTATCTCCCTATCGGTACCTCAACGGAATATGCGTATGAATCCGTTGATGCCGTCAGCCGTGGCGTTGAGTTTGAAATAAACGGTGCGTTGACCGATAACTGGCAGATGACCTTCGGTGCATCGCGCTACATCGCAGAACAGCGTGACGGCACCGCAGTGATGCCGGAAGTACCGCGCACCACCGCCAAGCTGTTTACCCGCTATCGTCTGCCGATGTTGCAGGACCTCACCGTCGGTGGTGGCGTGAACTGGCAGAATAAAACCTGGGCAAATGTTGCAGACGCCCCTGCGGATTATATCGACCAGTCACCAGTTACCCTCGTGAATCTGTTCAGCCGCTACCAGGTGACGAAGCAGGTTTCCGTGCAGGCAAATATTAACAACCTGTTCGATAAAGAGTATTACGATTATATGGGAACTTACGTGGTGTATGGCGCACCGCGTAACTTCACAGTATCGGCTAACTACTCGTTTTAATGAGATAAAATACCTTTCCCACAATGCCAGCCGCGACGGCTGGCTGGCATTGTTCTCCCGCTCCGATAAAAATACCAACGCGTGACTTTTTTTCCGATTACACTGCACCATCGATCGGCACAATGTCGCTTATTCATGCACTATTACTCTCCTGATGACAGACAATTAAAACAGCGCTCTGAGCGCTTTATTCGTCGCATGTTCGCCATGCGGCAATTGGGCACCTTTTTGTGTTTTTTCCCCATTCTGTCGGTGCTGATGGAGCTGGATCGGGGCATGTGGCTGACCATTTTGCTCAGTATCAACGCTTTTATCTGGCCGGTCATTGCCTGGATACTGGCACACTCGTCCAGCGATCCCACCGCCACCGAACGGCGAAACCTCACCATTGATGCCGCCTTTGGGGGTGTCTGGGTAGCACTGATGGGCATCAGCCCGCTGCCGTCACTGATTATCATGGCGGTGCTGGCGTCTGATCGCTATGCCGCAGGTGGCTGGGCGCAGTTAAGACCTGCGCTTGCCGCGTTTCTGCTGGCCTTTATTCCCACGTGGAGCGTGGCCGGTATGCCATTCCAGCTGACCTTCAGCACCCGCACGGTGTGGCTGTCGCTGCCGCTGGCCACCTGCTATATGATGGTGCTGAGCGCCGTGTCCTATCAGTTAACCCTGAGCCTGCGCCGTAAAAACCGCGAGCTGGAACGCATTTCACTGATGGACCCCAGCCTTAAAATCCCTAACCGCCGCCTGTTTGACCGCCGCCTGGAAAGCGAATATCTGCGTACCCAGCGCGGTGACAGCCATGCCTGGCTTCTGTTGCTGGATGTGGATAATTTCAAACAGGTGAATGATCGTTTCGGCCATGAAGCCGGGGATTATCTGCTGGCAGAAATCTCCATGCTGCTGCGCACGGAAGTGGGCATCCGGGATATTCCTGCCCGTTTTGGGGGGGATGAACTGGGGGTGATTGTGCGCGATGCCGACAGTAACAGCATTGTGATACTGGCGGCGGCGCTGAAAGAGAAAATTGCTCAAATACAGCTCCCGGCGTCACCGAACTTCCAGTGTTCGGTGAGCATCGGCATTGCCCCGGCAGCCAAAGCAGACTCCATTCATCAGTGGCTGCGTCATGCTGACCAGGCGCTGTACAACGTCAAACGCACTGGCCGCGATGGCATCCAGCTCTGGCAGCCGGAGTCTCAGAACCTCTCAAACCGATAAGGGTGCGGATCGATAATCGGCGCTGCAGCCGATACCAGATCGGCAGCCAACTGCCCCGCCGCCGGTGACGTCCCGAACCCATGCCCTGAAAACCCTGTTGCCAGCGTCAGACCCGGAATTTTCGCCACCCGACCAATCACCGGGTTCGAATCCGGGGTGACATCAATTGCCCCGGCCCAGGCATCCGCAATCACTGCCTTTTCAAACGCGGGCCAGGCGGCTCTCAGGTTGGTCATCGCTTCCTGATTCAGCACCGGGTTCACCTGCGGGTCCAGCGTGCGAACCTGTTCAAACGGCGAACGGCCATGGGCTTTCCAGCGACGCGGCAACGCCAGATCCCTGACAAAATTTGTCCCGACGGAGATACGCAGGAAGCTGCGCTGCGTGCGCAGCTGTTGCAGATAGCGCGAACCGATTAACAGATGGTCCAGCGTCAGCGAGGCATCCAGCGCACCGCGTTGAGTAATAATAAAGCCGCCGTCATGATGCTTACGAAACGAGAAATCCGGTGCACCCACGGCAATGTCTGTCGGCCCTTCCATCGGCGCGGTGCGCAACACTGAGCAGATCAGCGGCAGCGTTGGCAGCGAAACACCGAGGTTACCGAGAAAACGCCGTGACCACAGCCCGCCCGCCAGCAGCACCTGCTCACAGCGGATCTCCCCTTTTTCCGTCACCACGCCACTGACGTTACCCCCCGCCAGCGACAGGGTGCGTACCGCGCAGTTCTCAACGATCGTCACCCCTTTGGCAATGGCCGCACGAGCGATGGCGCTGGAGGCCAGCGTTGGTTCGGCCCGGCCATCGGACGGGGTATAAATCCCTCCCGCCCAGTTGCCCCGGCCGCCCGGCACCCGCGCCGCAATCTGCTGCGCCGTCAGTAACTGTGAATCCAGGCCAAGATGCTCAACCGATTTCAGCCAGCCCTCATGCATCGCCATCTGCGCATCAGTACGGCCGACAAACATAATGCCCGCCTGGCGGTAACCCACATCCTGCCCGGTGCGCTCCGGCATCGCGGCCCACAGGCGATCGGCAGCCAGTGCCAGGGGAATATCATCGGCCATGCGGCTGGTTTTACGCACCCAGCCGAGGTTACGTGAAGATTGCTCCCCCGCCAGGCGGCCTTTTTCCAACAGTACAACGGTAATATTACGTTCTGCCAGCGCCAGCGCGGCGGTTAACCCGACGATACCGCCGCCAATCACCACGACGGTGGTGGCAAGGGGCAATGTCGTGGCGGTCTGAACCGGGGTGATCACAGGGGCCATACATACCTTCTTAGCGGGCGTTACAGCGCCACGGTGAGTTCGACAACATTTGTCGCAGAGGCACCACGATACGCGGTCACTTCCAGCTCCACTTTATACACGGTGGAGCCAAGCGGCGGGCAGGTTACCGTCGAAGCCGGGTTTATCCCGCGAAACTTGTCGCCAATAATCGCCATCACCGTCGGCACGTCCTGCGGGTCCTGAATAAAAACGCGCGACATCACCACATCGGCCAGCGAGGCATCTATGGCTGCCAGTGCCTGTTCGATATTGGCGAACACCTGATGCGTTTGTTCGCTGATATCCTCAGGAATTTCTTTGCTTTGCGGGTTGCGCCCGGCGGTGTTCGACACGAAAATCCAGTTATCCACCGCCACAATGCGCGAATAGCTGGCCTTCTCTTCAAAGATGGATCCGGTTTTTACTTTGGTTATCTGAGTCATTTTTCTTCCTTTTGATATATGCAGACCATCCTCTAAATCATTGGCGTTGCGACAAGGCGGCAAGGACATGAATCCCCGGGAGCTTACTCAGGTAAGTGACCGGGGTGAATGTGCGCAGCCAACGCCGTTGCAGCGTCAAGGATGACGAGGATTAATGTAATTCTGGGGTTTCCCACAGATTCAGCTTCACGCCAATACCTTTCTCCAGCGCATTGCGGTAAACCACCGTGCCCCACGCCACGTCCTCTACCGGCATCCCGCCCACCGACATAATGATGATCTCATCGTCGTTCTGACGGCCGGGTGCATCTCCGGCGACAATCTTGCCGATGTCTTCTAGCTGCGCGTGGGTCAGCTTGCCTTCCGCCACCATGTCCATAAAGCGCACGCCAATCACCGGGATGGTGTGATGCGCGGGTTTGGGCACTTCTTCATACCAGGCGTGATAGAGCCCCGTGTTATCCAGCACTTTGCGGACATCGGCCTGCTCCATGCCTTCATCGATATTGCACAACGCAGGCATCGCCAGAAATGCACCGGGTTTTACCCATTCACGCTTCACCAGCGGGTAGGTAGACGGGTCGCCCACTTCGCCGGAGCTGCAATAGGTAACGATATCCGAACCACGCACCACCGCTTCCAGGCTGTCGACCACCTCAATGGTGGTGATCTGCGGGAACGTTACGGTGATCCAGGAGATAAAGGTGTCCAGACTGTTCTGCCCGCGTCCTTTGATTTTGATGGTGTCGATCAGCGGGCAGACGGCGATAAATGCCGCAACGGCGGTTTTGCCCATCACGCCCGGCCCCAGCAGACCAATCACTTTTGCATCTTTGCGCGCTAAATGGCGGGCGCCCACGCCAGGGACAGCTCCGGTGCGGTAGGCCGAGAGCAGGTTGGCGGACATGTGTGCCAGCGGGGCGCCGGTGTCGGCATCGTTCAGCGTGAACATCAGGATGGAGCGCGGCAGCCCTTTCTGGCGGTTGGCAATATTCGAGCCGTACCATTTGACGCCAGCGGTACAAAAACTGCCGCCCAGATAGGCGGGCATCGCCATTAAACGGCGATCGGCGGTGGGTTTCGGCATCCTCGGAAACGGTGAGTCCTCCGGGAAGGTGACCATCGCACCGTGCGAGTCGTTGTTCGATCCTGCCATGCGATAGTCGCCCTGATACAGCAGGCCAAACATCTCTTCCATCGTATCCACGCAGGCGGGCATATCGGTGACCCCGGCGCGGATCATGTCCGGTTCTGAAAGGTAGATGAAATCGATTTTAGTTGAATCAGACATGCCGGTTACCCCGTTAAATGAGTGAATGACGTTGCGCTACCCCGTGAAAATAGCGAGGGATCTTCCGGCCTGTATTGAACTTTTGCGACATGCCGACGAATCAGCAAACGGGAAGTGGCACCCGAATTGCAGTGAGGGTTTGTCATCCCTGTTGCAGGACTCGCTTATGTCACACATCCTGGCTTCATCTTCGGCGGTCGATATTCAACCGCAGCAACCCTGGTTTGTCCTCAGTGCTGCCAGACACTACTCTCTGATGGTCAGCCACCACCCGGCGATTTCCCATTTCTATAGCTTTGAAGTTGCCGAGTCGGCCAGCCTGACGCTGGCGGTGCCGGACGGCTGCGTGGATATAGTGTTTGACTGTGATGCTGCGCATCCTGTGGCCAGGGTATGTGGTACCACGCTTGCGGCACGCAGTGCTGCGCTGAACCGTAACCACCGTTATTTTGGCGTGCGGTTTGCGCCGGGAGTGACCCCGGATTTTCTCGATGTGATGGCAGAGGAGCTGACAGATCGCGAGTTTAACTTCTTCGATGTGGTGCCGGATGCACGCCAGGCCTGTGAACAAATCCTGCGTACCCCACTGTTTTCAGAACAGATCGCCCTGTTTAATACCCACTTCACTCCGCGTCTGGTACGCAAAACGTCATGGGTCACCGCAACGATCATCCACACCATCCTGCAACAGAAAGGCAATATCCGCGTGGAGCATCTGGAGACATTAACCGGCTATACCTGCCGTACCATTCAGCGCCAGTTTCGTCAGGATACCGGCATGTCACCCAAGGCCTTTGGCCGTATTATGCGCTGCCAGGCGGCACTGCACTCCCTTCATCAGCAAGGGCCGGTGTCGTTTTCTGACCTGGCGCTCGACCTCGGTTTCAGCGACCAGTCGCACTTCCTGCGCGAGTTTAAAAAGCTGATCAGTACTACCCCACTCGACTATCAGCGTCAGACCCTGCTCGGTGCCTGGGATGACCGTATTCGTTATCACTAAGGGCGAAACGTTAGCGCCAGGTTAGCGCGAAGTAGCACTAAAACGGTGCGACTGTTGCACCCTGGTGCTGTCCGATTTTTTCTATCCGCACCCGCCGTCACTGATAAATGATGCCAGTCAGTACCTGGCCTCGGAAGAACACTTCCTGAGTACGATTTCACTGTCATCTAAGGCGCTGGCGATGAGCAACTCTACCGGTTTAAGAAAAAATACCCTGGGCTTATTTTCCCTGGTCTTCTTTGTTGTGGCGGCAGCCTCTCCCCTGACTGGCGTGGTCGGCGGGCTTCCGGTGGCCATGTTCACCGGGAACGGCGGCGGTATTCCTGTGATCTATATTATGGCCTGCGCCATTTTGATGATCTTCTCGGTCGGCTATATCGCCATGAGCCGCCATGTCAGCGACGCGGGCGCGTTCTATACCTATATTTCGAAAGGGCTGGGGGAAAACTGGGGGGTGTCGGCCTCAGTGCTGGCACTTATCGCTTACTTCTCGGTGCAGACGGCGGTGGTGGCGATGCTCGGCTTCTTTAGTCAGCTGTTTGTTGAGCAGCATCTGGGCGTGCATATTCCCTGGTGGGCACTGAGTATGCTGTTTGTGGTGATTGCCTGGGTGCTCGGCATCAAGCGCGTGGAGGTGGGCGGCAAGCTGCTGGGCGTGCTGATGGTGGCGGAAGTGGCTATCGTCCTGCTGACCGATGTAATGCTACTGATTAAAAAATCCGGCGATCTCAATCTGAGCTCGTTTGAACCTTCCGTGTTTATGCAGGGTAATCTCGGCATTGCCTTTATGTTCTCGATTGCCTCGTTTATCGGCTTCGAATCCACGGCCATCTACGCCGAAGAGTGCCGCGATCCGCACAAAACCGTACCGCGCGCCACGATCTGTGCTTTGCTGCTGATCACCGTCTTTTTCTGCTTTACCAGCTGGGCGCTGGTGCAGGCGTATGACATCGACCAGCTGGTGGACATTGCGCGTAAAGACCCTGGCAACTTCGTCTTTGATATCACCCGCCAGTATGTCGGTCAGTGGGCGGTGGATACCATGTCGGTGCTGCTGATCACCAGCCTGTTCGCGGCAGCGATGGCATTTCATAACAATATTTCACGCTACATTTTCAGCATCAGCCGTGACGGCCTGATCTGGAAAGAGCTGTGCGCCACCCATCCGACCAACGGTACCCCGCATAAAGCCAGCCATGTGCACAGCGTGATCCTGCTGATGATGCTGGTGGGCATGGGCAGCATCGACCTTGACCCGATGGCACAGATTTTTGCCTTCGGATCGGCGATTGCCACACTGTCGATTCTGGTGTTGCAGGTGGGCGTCTCGGCGGCGGTGATCCTGTTCTTCCGCCGTTTAGAACACCACAACAATAGTGCCTGGCAGGTGTTCTGGGCTCCGCTGCTGGCGATGACGGCGATGTCCATTACCATTATTCTGGTGATCAACAATCTGCAAATTCTCAGCGGCAGCGACTCGAAGCTGGTACAGCTGATCCCATGGTTTATCGCGGTCTGTTCAGCGGCGGGTTATGTGATGTCGGTGAAGCGCAAAGGACGTACACTCCCGGCCTGACAGGCCGGACTCGTGGAATACGACGCGAAAAGCAGAACGCTCCCGCCTTTGCAGGTCGGAAGCGTTCTGTGAACACGTTACGTTGAATACGCTTATTTAATCCCGCACACGCCGCACAGGTGCACCATTAGCCACATAGTACGGAACGTCACTACGGGCAAGTGGCGGACGCCCGCGGATCATGTCGGCTATTTTCTCAGCAATCATAATCGTTGGCGCGTTAAGGTTTCCGGTGGTGATACGCGGCATAATGGACGCATCCACGATGCGCAGGTTCTCCATGCCATGCACTTTGCCATCATTTCCAACCACGGCCATTTCATGATACCCCATCGCATTTGAACAGGAGGGGTGATAGGCCGTTTCAGCGTGCTCACGGACAAAACGGTCCAGGTCGGCATCACTTTGGCAGCTGGCACCCGGCGAAATTTCCTTGCCACGATAGGGGTCCAGCGCACGCTGCTGGATGATTTCACGCGTCAGGCGAATCGCCGCACGGAACTCATGCCAGTCCTGCTCCTGGGACATATAGTTAAACAGGATACTCGGGTGGTCATGCGGGTTCTTCGAGGTGACCTGCACCCGGCCTCGACTCGTTGAACGCATCGAACCCACGTGTGCCTGGAAGCTATGGACTTTAATCGGATTCGAGCCGTTATAGTTAACCGCGACCGGCAGGAAATGATATTGAATATTCGGCCATTCAAACTCTTCGTGGCTGCGAATAAATCCGCCCGCTTCAAAATGGTTACTGGCGCCAATTCCACGCCCCATAAACAGCCACTCTGCACCAATCAACGGCTGATTATGCAGCTTCAGCGCAGGTGCCAGCGAAACGGGCTGCTTGCACTCATACTGCAAATACATTTCCAGATGATCCTGCAGGTTCGCGCCAACACCGGGCAGATCGTGAACCACCGGAATATCCAGGCTTTTTAACAGCTCAGCCGGGCCAACGCCTGAGCGTTGCAGAATTTGCGGAGAGGCAATCGCCCCCGCACAAAGCAACACTTCACGTCGCGCACGTGCCGAATGTGGGATCTCTTTTTGTAGCCAGGCCACTCCGGTCGCCCGTTTGTTCTCAAACAAGATACGATCGGTGACGGCATGGACTTCAATCGTCAGGTTGGGACGTTGACGCGCCTGGTCCAGATAGCCCCGGGCGGTGCTCGCACGACGACCCTGTGGCGTGACGGTGCGATCCATCGGGCCAAAACCTTCCTGCTGGTAACCATTTAAGTCATCAGTACGCGGATAACCCGCCTGCACACCCGCTTCAACCATGGCGTGGAAAAGCACGTTGTTATCGTGTTTTGGCGTTGTCACGCTGACCGGACCACAATCGCCATGATAGTCATTGCCACCAATATCACGGCGTTCCGCTATTTTGAAGTACGGCAGGCAGTCGAGATAGCTCCAGTTTTCCAGGCCTTCCTGCTTCGCCCAGCCGTCATAATCCATGGCATTACCACGGATGTAACACATCCCGTTGATCAGCGACGATCCCCCCAGCCCTTTACCACGACCGCACTCCATGCGTCGGTTATCCATAAACGGTTCTGGATCGGTCAGATAGGCCCAGTTATAGCGCCGTCCCTGTAATGGATAGGCCAGTGCCGCAGGCATCTGCGTACGGAAATCCTGGCGGTAGTCCGGGCCTCCGGCTTCCAGTAACAGCACGCTGACATCCGCGTCTTCTGTCAGGCGCGTCGCCAGTACGTTACCCGCTGAACCCGCACCAATAATGATGTAGTCATATTCCCTGATAGTCGTCATAAAAACCTCAATGTCCTTATTTAAAAAACAGATTGATAGCGTGCCAGCTCAACCTGGATTGACTTGATACGTGTGTAATGGGCGAGCGTGCTTATCCCATTTTCACGTCCAACACCGGATTGTTTGTAGCCGCCGACCGGCATTTGCGCAGGCGATTCTCCCCAGCTGTTGATCCAGCAGATACCGGCTTCTAACTGATGAATGGTGCGGTGAGCTTTTGACAGATCGCGTGTGACGACACCTGCTGCCAGGCCAAAGTGGGTATTGTTCGCACGGTCAATGGCTTCCTGCTCATCGTCCCAGGTCAGAATGCTCATGACCGGCCCAAAAATCTCTTCTTTGACGATGGTGTGATGATCTTCGCAATCGGTAAAAATCGTCGGCTGGACGTAAGCACCTTGTGCAAAATTGCCTGATGTTTCGCGCGCACCACCGCACAGTAAACGTGCCCCTTCCGCTTTGCCGCTGTCGATATAGCGCAGGACATTTTCCATATGGGAAAAACTGGTCAGCGGACCGAAATTGGTGCGGGGATCCATTGGCTCCCCCATGCGAATACGCTTCACGCGAATGTCCAGCGCCTTTTCCAGTGCGGCTTTCTGTGAACGATGAACAAACACACGCGTCCCGTTGGTACACACCTGCCCGGAGCTGTAGAAATTCGCCATCATGGCGATATCTGCGGCCAGTTCGATATCAGCATCGGCCAGAATCAGCAGCGGTGACTTGCCGCCCAGCTCCATCGTGACGTCTTTCAGCGATGAAGCCGCCGCGCTGGCCATGACTTTCTTACCGGTTTCAATACCGCCAGTGAAGGAGATTTTTTCAATACGTGGATGCTGAGTTAACCATTCACCCACTACACGCCCTGCTCCCTGAACCACATTAAATACGCCATCCGGCAGGCCCGCCTGCGTATAGATTTCAGCCAGTTTAAGTGCGGTCAGCGGGGTCACTTCACTGGGTTTAAAAATCATCGCGTTGCCTGCGGCAAGCGCAGGGGCCGATTTCCACAACGCAATCTGGATCGGATAGTTCCAGGCACCGATCCCGGCCGTCACGCCCAGCGGTTCACGTCGCGTATAGAAGAAGCTGCTATCGCGTAGCGGATACTGCTCACCTTCGATGGACGTTGCCAGGCCAGCGTAATACTCCAGTACATCCGCGCCCGTGACGATATCGACAACCGAGGTTTCAGAGAAAGGCTTGCCGGTATCCAGCGTCTCCAGGTGGGCCAGCTCATCATTTCGTTCACGCAGGATGTCTACGGCGCGTAACAAAATACGTGAACGCTCCGTTCCGGTCATTGAGGCCCAGATTTTTTGGCCACGTTCTGCACTCGTGACCGCTCGTTCAACATCGTCCTCGGTTGCGCGCTGCACCACAGCCAGCACCTCACCGTTTGCCGGGTTGATCGTTTCAAACGTCTCTGAGCCACTGGCGTCAGTCAAACGACCATCAATATAAAGTTGTTGCAGGGGGAGTTTCGCCATCATTACGGTTCCTTTTGTCAGTTGGCTTGGGGATTCAGGTTCTGTTGTTGAGCTTATTTTCAACATAGTCGAAGGCAATTTCACATGCCTTCCGTGCATTAAAATCGATACCAGCCAGGCTACCGCGTAGCCATAATCCGTCGATCATTGCCGCCAGGCCACGGGCAGCTCTGCGCGCTTCATCCGGCGGTAAACAGCGGCGAAACTGGCAGCAAATGTTGGAATACAGTCGGTGATCGTTGACGCGTTGCAGGCGGCGAAGCGCGGGTTGATGCAGGCTTGCTGCCCAGAAATCAAGCCAGGCACGCATTGATGTTCCGCTGGTCTGGCTGGGATGAAAGTTGCCTTCAATAATGGCGAACAGCTGCGCTTCAGGTGTGTCCTGAGCAGTACTCCGGCAGGTAGCCACCGCATCGTGCAGATCTCGCAGGATGCGACGCATCGTGGCGTTTAACAAACCCTCTTTATCGCCAAAGTAGTGGCTGACAATCCCCGTAGACATTCCTGCCTGGCTGGCGACCTGGGACAACGTCACACCCGCTAAACCGACGTCACCTATGGTTTCGAAGGCCGCTGTGATCAACTGCTCTTTGCGTTGTTCAGGTATGGCTTTACGGGACATTTCAACTCCAGGTGGCAGCGACCACGCATTTAAAATTCACTGATTGAACGTTCAATCAATCTATCCTATGCTACAAAAATGTCAAAGTCTCGGTTATTAAATGTTAATAATCGGGTCTTCATAAGATGGATTTTACTCTTTACACCATGGAACTGTTCATATGACTGAGATCGCGCCAAAACCGATCGGCCATGCACCGATCAGACTGAATGCCCCCGTATTTTTTAGCTCTTCTGTCGTTATCCTGTTGTTAGGACTGCTGGTGGTGATGTTTCCTGCCGGAAGCCATCAATGGCTAAACAGCGCCCAAATCTGGATGGCGGATGTGTTTGGCTGGTACTACATGCTGCTGATGATCGCGTGCATGATTTTTGTATTCTGGCTTGCCCTTTCCCGGTTTGGACACATCAGACTGGGCGAGGAGGGGGAAGCGCCGCAGTTTAGCTACCCTTCGTGGATTGCCATGCTTTTCTCGGCGGGTATTGGAATCGCACTGGTGTATTACGGTGCCTATGAACCACTTGACCACTTTCTGCAACCGCCAGAAGGCCAGGGAGGAACACCTGAAGCCGCCCGTCAGGCAATGGCGATTACATTCCTGCACTGGGGCCTTCACGGCTGGGCGCTGTATGCGCTCATCGCCACAGCACTGGCCTATTTTGCTTACTGCCGCGGATTGCCTCTGGCGCTGCGTTCGGCCCTTTATCCTATTTTTGGCGAGAGGGTTCACGGCTGGGCCGGGCATTTAGTCGACAGCGTTGGCATTCTGGTCACCGTGATTTCGATGGTCACTAACCTCGGTATCGGGGCGTTGCTGGTGAACTCCGGCCTGCACTATCTGTTTGATATCCCACAAACGCCGCATGTGCTGTTGATACTGATTGTGATGATGATGATTGTGGCAACGCTAGCCGCCGTCACCGGCGTCGAGAAAGGCATCGCGATGCTCTCTAACATCAACGTTGGCTTCCTGTGCTTACTGTTGCTGTTCGTCTTCGTCACCGGCCCAACGCTCAACCTGATCAACGGGATGCTACAGAATACGGGCGATTACCTGACATCGATTATCGGGAAGAGCTTTGATGTGTATCTCTATGGCAAAGCGCGTCGCTGGCAGGGTGCATGGACGCTTTTCTACTGGGCGTGGTGGGTTGCCTGGGCACCGTTTGTCGGCTTGTTTATTGCCCGGATTTCGAAGGGAAGAACCATCCGTGAGCTTATCCTGGGTGTCATGCTGATCCCGTTAGGCTTCACCCTCGCCTGGCTGTCTATTTTCGGCAATACCGCGATCAGCCTTGTACTTGAGCATGCGGATAAAATTCTGGGTCAGGTTGCGTTGAAAGACCCACCTATGGCCGTTTTCAAACTTTTCGAATACCTCCCGTTCACTAAAATCACCGCCGGCTTCACGATTGTCATCAGCTTTGTCCTGTTCCTGACACCTGTCGATTCAGGCACGCTGATGATTGCGAATCTCTCCAGCCAGGGGGGAACCAATGACGATGATGCACCGGCATGGCTGCGTATTTTCTGGGCCTCCGTCACGACGTTAGTCTGTGCAGGCCTGTTATATGCGGGCAGCTTCAGTGCGATGCAGACCGCTGTTGTGATATGTGGTTTACCCTTCTCTGCGGTAATTCTGCTCTATATGGTCAGCCTGTATCGCGATTTACAGAAATTTGGCACTAAGCCGATGATGCAGACAGACCGCCAGGGCTAGACCGGCGGTACTGCGCAATATCGTTGAAGGCATAAATACCCCCTGACCCTCAGCGTCGGGGGTTATGGAAGGGAGACTCGTGTCAGTACCACCTGCCGGGCAGACTCAATATGCCTGACGGTTTCCTCCCGCGCCTGCTGCGCATCCCCGCGCGCATACGCATCAAGAATGGCGGCATGTTCATGCTGGAACGCGGGCGTATCCGCCAGCAGTCGGCGTTGCAGATATTCGTAGCGCTCAATCTGCGCGCATAACTCTGCGATCATTTTCAACAGCCTGCCGTTATGACAACCACGATAAAGAAGGGTGTGAAACTCGCGGTTCAACTCTCCCTGCTTTTGCACGCTCCCCGCATTCTCAAGTAATTGATGAACCAGCCCGGCACGCGCCAGCGTCTCTTCGTTCCGGTTGATCACGCTGTGATAAATCGCCTCCCCCTCCAGCAGCGCGCGCAACGTGTAGATCTCATTCACATCATCGGCGGTTAAGGTTCTGACAGCGGCACCGCGGTTACGCTGGGTTTCAACAATTCCTTCGCGTTCCAGCTGCTGGATTGCCTCACGCAGCGGGATGCGGCTGACGGCAAACTGACTGGCCAGCTCGCGTTCGATCAAGCGTGCGCCCTCAGGCAGTTCGCCCTGATTGATCATGTCACGCAGTGAGGCCGCAATAACATCTGCCGTGGAGCCTGGTTTCGTCAGCATCAGTATGTTCTCAAAAAACAGTTGGAATAATGGTATACCATCTGCTTTACTTGCACAATCAACGTGAGCGGTTATCCGCATTTCCCTCAGGAGCAAGCAACATGGCACAACGTGAACATCACTATCAGGTTTCGGTGGAATGGACAGGGAATAAAGGACAAGGCACCGCATCCTACAAGGCATACGACCGCGACTACCAGATGAGTGCGGGCGAGAAAGCGCCGATTGCGGGTTCATCCGATCCGGCATTTCTGGGTGATGCCACACGATGGAACCCTGAGGATCTGCTGGTTGCGTCGGCTTCTGCCTGCCATAAATTATGGTATCTGCACCTGTGCGCAGAAGCCGGAATTATCGTCCAGGCTTACCGGGATGACGCGGAGGGAACGATGGTGGAAGGGAAAACGGGCTGCTTTACCCGCATTCTGTTAAAGCCGCAGGTGAGCATTTCCTCAGGCGATCCTGAACTGGCGCGCACGCTGCATCATCAGGCCCATTCCCTTTGCTATATTGCCAACTCGCTGAACTTCCCGGTGCTGTGCGAGCCGACAATCGTTCAGTCGCCACAGTAAGCTGAAAAAACAGGGCCACCGAAACGTCGTGTGCCCTATCAGTCAGAAAGGCAAAAACGATTAAAGATTCGCTTCCCCTTCCAGGCTATGCACGGCGCGGCCTGCCATTTTATGCCCTCGTTTTTGATAAATTTCCCCTACCTTGACGATGCATACATTTAATCAAAATTCCCTTCTCTTTTTTCTAAACAGTGCCACAATGAAATCAGAAACATAATGCGCGATTAAATAGCGCGCTACTTAAAGTTCTACGATTGATTATAAAAAAGATGCAACACCGGGGATTTTTAATACCTGCAACACCAGGGAAAACTCTTAAAGATACGTGGTTTTGGCACCGTGCCAGCCACATTTAGACATTCTGATTTCAGCTTGTAGCCGACTGACACCGTGATGTCGTACTTCAGATAAAGGCTGCTTTCGTTTAATCCCGGCCACCCTGGTGGCCCCGTACAATAATGAGAAACGCCTATGCCAACCCGCACATCACAGCGCCCCGTGCCAGTCATGACTAACGTACGTGAACTTCGCCTCGCCGCCGGTCTCTCTCAGGAAGGTGCCGCCGAGCGCTTTAACCTCAGCCTGCGTGTCTGGCAAACGAAAGAGGCCGCCAGTAAGCCGGCGCTACTCAGTCAGGTTGAATATGAGTTCCTGTTGCTGCTGGCAGGCCGCCATCCTAATTTCACCCTGACCGCGCAGTAAATAAGAAAGCCATACGCAGGATGATGACGTCATACTCACTCACAGCGCCTGCGCACAGGCCCAGGCGGAACTCCACGCCCACTGGAAGTTATAGCCTCCCAGCCAGCCGGTCACATCCACCACTTCACCGATAAAATAGAGCCCTGGGACATCACGCGCCTCCATCGTTTTCGATGACAGCTGGGTGGTATCCACGCCGCCCAGCGTGACTTCGGCGGTGCGGTAGCCCTCGGTTCCGTTAGGCTGCACGCGCCACTGGTGCAGCGCAGTCGCCAGATCGGCCTGCTGACGGCTGTTCAGCTGCTTCAGCGTGCACTCCGGTACGGTCCCCAGCAGTTGCAGGCACTCAACAAGACGTTTCGGCAGCAGTTTTGCCAGGGTGTTTTTCAGGCTCTGATTAGGATGACTGTTACGCTCATCATTAATAAACGCGTCAATGTCCTGGCCTGGGGAAAGGTTAACGGTGACAAACTCACCCGGCAGCCAGTAGCTGGAGAGTTGCAGGACCACCGGGCCGGACAGGCCGCGATGGGTAAACAGCAGCGCTTCTTTAAATACCGTGCCGTCTTCGGCGGTGAGTACCGATGGCACCGAGACGCCGGATAAGGTCTGAAGCTGTTCCAGCAGCGGTTTATGCAGGGTAAACGGCACCAGCCCGGCACGCGTCGGGAACACCTTCAGGCCAAACTGTTCAGCCATTTTATAGCCAAACGGCGACGCGCCCAGCCCCGGCATTGACAGGCCGCCGCTGGCAATCACCAGCTTCTCTGCCTGTACTTCCGCCCCATTCAGTTGCAGGGTATAGCCGCTGTCGTCACGCGTGACGGACACCACTTCACTGCGCAAGCGCAATGTGACCTGCCCGTCTTCGCACTCTTTCAGCAGCAGGTCGACCACCTGCTGCGCCGAGTCATCGCAGAACAGCTGGCCCAGCGTCTTCTCATGCCAGGCAATGCCGTGGCGATTAATCAGATCAATGAAGTCCCACTGGGTGTAACGCGCCAGCGCAGATTTACAAAAATGCGGGTTATGCGACAGGTAAGCCGCCGGTTCGGTGTAGAGGTTGGTAAAGTTGCAGCGCCCGCCGCCCGACATCAGGATTTTACGCCCGGCCTTTTTGCCATTATCAATCAGCAGCACCCGCAGCCCTTTTTGCCCCGCCTGGGCCGCGCAAAACAGGCCTGCCGCGCCCGCGCCAACAACGATAACGTCAAACTTTTCCACCACACACTCCGCGCCGACTCGCAAAAACGCTGATTGTAGTGAGTTGGCGTGCGGGATACCAGCTTCACGCCCATATGGGGGCTGTAACATTTTGTAACTTTATGATTTTTTGATGTTTTCAACGAAAAGTGTCATGTGTTTGACACGTTAATGTCAAAAAAAGTCTATATTTCCCTTTCCCCGGGTGCGGTTTGTCGCTGATAATGCGCCGCGTTCATGTCCTCCAAAATGGCGTAACGCTTATGCTACATCTGTTTGCTGGTCTTGATTTTCATACCGGCCTGTTACTGGTACTTGCTCTGTTGTTTGTCTTGATCTACGAAGCAATCAATGGCTTCCATGATACGGCCAACGCGGTTGCAACCGTGATCTATACCCGTGCAATGCGCTCGCAGTTAGCGGTTGTCATGGCAGGGGTGTTCAACTTCTTTGGTGTACTGTTGGGCGGGTTAAGCGTGGCTTACGCTATCGTCCATCTGCTACCCACCGACCTGCTATTGAATGTGGGATCGGCTCACGGGCTGGCCATGGTTTTCTCCATGTTGCTTGCCGCTATTATATGGAATCTCGGCACCTGGTACTTCGGGTTACCGGCTTCCAGCTCTCATACTCTGATTGGTGCCATCATTGGTATCGGCCTGACCAACGCGTTGCTGACTGGCACCTCGGTGGTGGATGCGCTGAACATTCCCAAAATGATCGGTATCTTTATGTCGTTGATTATTTCACCGATTGTCGGCTTAGTGATTGCCGGCGGGTTGGTGTTTATCCTGCGTCGCTTCTGGAGCGGGAATAAAAAACGTCAGCGGATTCATATGACACCGGCCGAGCGTGAAAAGATCGATGGCAAGAAAAAGCCACCGTTCTGGACCCGTATCGCGTTGATTGTCTCGGCGATTGGCGTCAGCTATTCGCACGGCGCAAACGACGGTCAGAAAGGTATCGGCCTGATTATGCTGGTACTGATTGGCGTTGCACCGGCAGGCTTTGTGGTCAATATGAATTCCAGCGGTTATGACATCACTCGCACCCGCGATGCGGTCAACCATCTGGAACAGTATTACCAGCAGCATGCCACCTCGCTGACGCATATCATCGAGATGTCACCGCCTGCATTGCCAACGCCGGAAGAGGTGCCAACAGGTCCAAATGAGTTCCACTGTGATGCGGCACGTGCTTTGCCTGCCATCCAGCGTGCTCAGGGTCTGCTGAACAACCTGTCCAGCTATGATGCGTTAAGCGTGGAACAGCGCGGTCAGCTACGTCGCCTGTTGATGTGTATCTCAGACACCGCAGAGAAAGCCGCCAAGCTGCCGGAAACCAAGCCTGACGACAAACGCTTCCTCAACAAGCTGAAGGGCGACCTGCTCAACACCATTGAGTATGCTCCGGTGTGGATTATCCTGGCCGTCGCGTTGGCGCTGTCACTGGGTACCATGGTTGGCTGGCGTCGTGTTGCCACCACTATCGGTGAGAAAATCGGTAAAAAAGGCATGACTTACGCACAGGGGATGTCTGCTCAGATGACGGCAGCCGTCTCTATCGGTGTGGCAAGTTATACCGGGATGCCGGTTTCTACCACCCACGTCCTCTCCTCTTCCGTTGCCGGTACGATGCTGGTTGACGGTGGCGGCGTGCAGGGGCGCACCATTAAGAACATCCTGCTGGCATGGGTCTTCACCCTGCCCGTCTCGATTGTCCTTTCCGGTAGCCTTTACTGGCTGGCACTGAAGCTGATTTGATGTGCAGCGGGTGGACCGAAAAAGGTCCGCCCGAAGAATGTGCGATTCATCCAGAAGGCGCCCCCTTATCAGGGGCGCCTTTTTTAATGCCAGATGGCCAGCCCAATAAGACTGATAAACACCAACCCACACAGTGAACTGGTTAATAAAAACTGCCCACGAACGCGCTCGCAGCGCCGGATAAATTCATCATCGTGATGATCAAGATAACGCTGTGCCCAGATATACCCGATCAGCCGCACCTGTTTACTCGGCTGCCCATGAGACGTAAAGAATCCAGCGCCATCTACATACTGATACAGCAACGGATCGCATCCACGAAGCACCACCAACAGCGCCCGCAGTGAAGAGAAATAGCGCGCCATATTCACCAAACACACGACACAAAGAGCCCAGAAAAGCGCAATGGTGCTGATCATGATCCCCTCCCGGCCACTCACCACGGAAAAGCATAACGCGGGCAAAGCCGGATACGCCCCAGAGTGGTTTCGCCAACCTTTATTATTAAGATGATTGCTGCATGCCGATTGACGTCACATAACGCTTTTGCTGCCGTCAATTATCAGTGTAGGAGATATGTTTAAATTTTTTCCAGCGATGTTTACTGCATCGCCCCCAAAGGGACGAAAATTCATGTTGATCGCCCTCGCAAACGCCGCCGCATGCCACAACACCCGGTAACATTTTTCGCTATACTCCATCTCAACACTTACGTGAAAAGGAGTATTCAAATGGCCTATAAACATATTCTGATTGCCGTCGATCTCTCGCCGGAAAGTAAACTGCTGGTCGACAAAGCCGTCTCGATGGCACGCCCTTACGACGCGAAGGTGTCCCTGATCCACGTTGATGTGAACTATTCAGACCTCTACACCGGCCTGATTGACGTTAACCTCGGGGATATGCAAAAACGTATTTCTGAAGAGACGCACACTGCACTGACGGACTTATCCAACAGCGCGGGCTATCCGATTGCGGAAACGTTAAGCGGTAGCGGTGACCTCGGCCAGGTGCTGGTCGATGCTATTAAGCAGTATCAGGTGGACTTAGTGGTTTGCGGGCACCACCAGGATTTCTGGAGCAAGCTGATGTCTTCCGCACGCCAGCTAATTAATACCGTACATATCGATATGCTGATCGTGCCGCTGCGCGACGAAGACGAAGATTAAAGTCATGGGTAGGCTGACCGAAAAAAGGTCAGCCCCTACGCCAAAAAAGAAGGTCAGCGCCTACACCGTAACGGGCGAGTAAATATCAAAACGGTGGCTCTTGGTAGTGACCGCATTCGGTGTGGCAACATCGGCGATGGGCGGCGCATAGTCAGGCCGTTTCACCACAACGCGTTTCTTTGCCAGTTGTCGCGCGGGCAGCAACAGCCCGTCGGCATCTTCATCCGGGCCCACCAGCGACTGGAAAACACGCATCTCTTTCTTCACCAGCGCGCTTTTTTGTTTATGCGGGTACATCGGGTCGAGGTACACCACATCTGGCGGCGGGCTGATATCCGTCAGTGCATTGAGACTGGAAGCATGCAGCAGCGTCAGACGCTCACGCAGCCAGGAACCAATCTCCGCATCGGCATAGCCGCGACGTAAACCGTCATCGAGCAGCGCGGCGACGACCGGGTTGCGCTCCAGCATCCGCACCCGACAGCCAATCGATGCCAGTACAAAAGCATCCCGTCCCAGCCCGGCGGTCGCATCCACCACATCCGGCAGATAGCCGCTTTTGATACCGACGGCTTTCGCCACAGCTTCACCGCGGCCACCACCGAACTTACGCCGGTGCAGCATCGCCCCGGAGACGAAATCAACAAAGATGCCGCCCAACTTCGGCTCATCGCGCTTACGTAACTCCAGATGTTCCGGGGTCAGCACCAGCGCCATCAGCGCGTTTTCATCATGCACCAGCTGCCAGCGGGCGGCTAAAACAGATAAGGCGCCGTTTCCGGCGCCCGTTTCATCTAACAAACAGATGTTCACTGATGACTTACCCTTTGATGCCGTAGTGTTCCAGCATCGCATCCAGCTGCGGCTCGCGGCCACGGAAGCGGCGGAACAGCTCCATCGGTTCCTCAGAACCCCCACGCGTCAGGATATTGTCGAGGAAGGACTGCCCGGTTTCACGGTTGAAAATCCCTTCCTCTTTGAAACGTGAGTAAGCATCAGCGGCCAGCACATCAGCCCACAGGTAGCTGTAGTAACCTGCGGCATAACCACCGGCAAAGATATGACTGAACGCATGCGGGAAGCGGCCCCACGATGGGCCAGGCACCACGGCGACCTGCGCTTTGATCTCTTTCAAAATCTCAAGAATACGGGCACCTTTCGCCGGGTCAAACTCAGCGTGCAGGCGGAAATCGAACAGGCCGAACTCCAGCTGACGCAGGATAAACAGCGCCGCCTGATAGTTTTTCGCCGCCAGCATTTTCTCCAGCAGATCCTGTGGTAACGGTTCACCGGTTTCGAAATGACCGGAGATAAACGCCAGCGCTTCCGGTTCCCAGCACCAGTTTTCCATAAACTGGCTTGGCAGTTCGACGGCATCCCAAGGAACACCGCTGATGCCGGACACGCCTGGGGTTTCAATGCGCGTCAGCATATGATGCAGGCCGTGACCGAATTCATGGAACAGCGTGGTGACTTCGTTGTGGGTGAACAGCGCAGGTTTGCCGCTGACCGGACGGTTGAAGTTACAGGTAAGATAGGCCACGGGTTTTTGCAGCGTACCGTCAGCTTTACGCATCTGGCCCAC
Source organism: Erwinia sp. MYb375 (assembly GCF_037479175.1). Taxonomy (NCBI): domain Bacteria; kingdom Pseudomonadati; phylum Pseudomonadota; class Gammaproteobacteria; order Enterobacterales; family Erwiniaceae; genus Erwinia; species Erwinia sp. MYb375. The sequence continues at coordinate 210,251 of NZ_JBBGZS010000010.1, forward strand.
GCAGTCGTCCATCCACGCCCCACCGCGTTTGTGTTCACGCGCATACAGGTCAAGGTAGAAGCTACCGCGCAGCTCACCGCTTTCATCGAACAGATCGAAGAAACGCACATCAGGGTGGTAAACATCCACATCGTGGCGTTCGCTTGCGGTGATGCCATAAATGCGTTTCACCACCTCAAACAGACCATCCAGCGCACGCTGGGCCGGGAAGTACGGACGCAGCTGCTCATCACTGATGGTGTACAGATGCTGTTTCTGTTTTTCGCCGTAGTACGTCAGATCCCAGGGTTGCAGATCCTCAACACCAAATTCTTTCTTCGCGAAGGCACGCAACTGAGCAACTTCCTGCTCAGCCTGCGGACGGGCGCGTGTTGCCAGTCCGTTCAGGAAATCAATCACCTGAGCCGGGTTCTCGGCCATTTTGGTCGCCAGCGACTTCTCCGCGTAAGATGCAAAGCCCAACAGTTGAGCCAGTTCATGGCGCAGTGCCAGCTCTTCCGCCATCACCTCGCTGTTGTCCCACTTCCCGGCATTTGGCCCCTGGTCAGAGGCGCGGGTGGAGTAAGCACGATAAATCTCTTCGCGCAGCGCCTGGTTGTCGCAGTAGGTCATGACGGGCAGATAACTTGGAATATCCAGCGTCAGCAACCAGCCGTCCTGTTCTTTGGCTTCCGCCTGCGCTTTAGCCGCGGCCAGAGCACTTTCCGGCATCCCGGAGAGCGCTTTCTCATCGGTAATCAGCTTGCTCCAGCCCATTGTGGCATCGAGCACGTTGTTACTGTAAGTCGAGCCCAGCTCTGACAGACGCGCGGCGATTTCACCGTAACGCTGCTGCTTCTCTTTCGACAGACCAATCCCAGACAGCTCAAAATCACGCAGCGCGTTATCGATAGCTTTCTTCTGCGCAATATCCAGAGCCGCGAAGTTGCTGCCCTCTTTCAGATCACGATAGGCCTGATACAGCCCTTCATGCTGCCCCACCCAGGTGCTGTATTCTGACAACAGCGGCAGCGCCTGCTCATAGGCCTGGCGCAGCTCAGGGCTGTTTTTTACCGAGTTCAAATGGCTGACCGGCGAGAACAGGCGGCTCAGGCGATCGCTTACTTCGGCCAGCGGCTGCTCAAGGTTATCCCAACTGTACGGCGCCCCCTGGGCCACCACGCGTTCTACCGCCGCACGGCAGTCATCCAGCGCCTGGGTTACAGCGGGGACCACATGTTCAGGTTTAATGGCGGAGAAAGGGGGAAGCGTAAAAGAAGAGAGTAACGGATTGGTCATAGCGCAGTCCTTTAATCGTTGTATGGGGCGCGTTTTTACGCACGATTTCTTTAACATGAGGGTAAGTGTAGTGAAAATCAATGGGTCGGCGTGTCGGCAACGGCTTTCCCCGCGTGCTGAACCCCTTTTCACCGCATTTTACGCATTGCCACACTCAGGTGGGCGTTGCATACTCCATCCGCTTTCATACATCGTATTACTTCGTTACAAACAGGGAATTTATTTATGTGGTATACGCTGGCGGCCTCGTTACTTTTTTTACCCTTTTATCTGCGCAGTTCACTGATATTACTGACGATCGCCCTCGTCCTGGCTGTACTGGATCAGACGCTGCTGCCGCCCGGCATTATCGCACTGACGGTGATGGGCGCTGTCGCGGTGTACTGCGCGGTTCAGAAACAACCTCATGCCTTCGCGCTACCCGGTGAAATTATCCTGGTTTTCAGCGCAGTGGCGCTGATGCTGCACATGATCCCGGGCGTGAATAATCTCATCATTGTTTCCGGTGAACAGGTTGGGCCACAGAGTGCGCCCTTCACCTTTTACTACAACATGGATAAAGCGCTGATCCCGTTTCTGTTACTGGCCTGCCTGCCCACCCTGTTGAAACGCCCGGCAAAGCCCCCGGCTAACGCGCTCTGGTGGCTGGTTCTGCTGATGTCGATGCCCCTGCTGCTGCTGCTGGCCACCTTGGCTGGCGGCCTGAAGGTGGAACCTCATCTGCCTTCGTGGCTGGGATCGTTTATGCTGGCCAATCTGTTTTTTGTCTGTCTGGCAGAAGAAGCGCTGTTTCGCGGCTATATCCAGCAGCGTTTAAGTCAGCTGCTCGGCGACAAACGGGCACTGCTGATCGCGGCACTGTTGTTTGGTCTGGCCCATTTCTCCGGCGGGCTGCTGCTGGTGCTGTTTGCCACAATGGCCGGGCTGATCTATGGCCTGGCCTGGCTGTGGAGCGGACGTTTATGGGTGGCGACACTGGTGCATTTCTCCTTTAATATGCTGCACCTGCTGCTGTTTACCTATCCGTTCTGGCAGCACATTCCGACCTGAACGCGCTTTTTTAAGCCGTTTTCGCTATAATGACCGCAACCTGTGCCGCCCACTGGCGGCACGCTTGTTTTTACCATCCGGATTATCCCAATACATGCTCAGTTATCGCCACAGCTTCCATGCCGGCAACCATGCCGACGTTCTCAAACACACCGTGCAGAGCCTGATTATCAGCTCGATGAATGAGAAGGAAAAACCCTACCTCTATCTCGATACCCATGCGGGTGCCGGGCGCTACCTGTTAAGCGGTGAGCATGCGGAACGTACCGGAGAGTATCTGGAAGGCATTGCACGTATCTGGCAGCAGGATGACCTGCCGGAAGAACTGGCGCCTTATATCAGCGTGGTGAAGAACTACAATCCCGGTGGCAAGCTGCGTTACTACCCGGGATCTCCGCTGATTGCCCGCCATCTGCTGCGTGAGTACGACCAGTTACAGCTGACTGAACTGCACTCCAGCGACTTCCCGATGCTGCGCAGTGAATTCCAGAAGGACGATCGTGCACGTCTCGCCCGCGCCGACGGCTACCAGCAGTTGAAGTCCAAGCTGCCACCGCCGTCACGCCGGGGTCTGATCCTCATCGACCCGCCGTACGAAATGAAAAGCGATTACCAGGCCGTGGTGCAGGGTATTCAGGAAGGGTACAAACGCTTCGGTACGGGCGTGTTTGCCCTGTGGTATCCGGTGGTGCTGCGTCAGCAAATCAAGCGTATGTTCAACGAGCTGCAGGCCACCGGCATTCGCCGTATTCTGCAAATTGAGCTGGGCGTTCGCCCGGACAGTGACCGCTTTGGCATGACCGCCTCCGGGATGATTGTGATTAACCCACCGTGGAAGCTGGAGCAGCAGATGAAAAACGTGCTGCCGTGGCTGGAAAAAGTGCTGGTGCCATCGGGCACCGGTTACTCCAAAGTCAGCTGGATTGTGCCGGAATAACGTTGTGGCCTGCGGGTCGGGCATGCCCGACCCCTACAAAATCCACCCGACCCCGTAGGGGCGGGGCATGCCTCGCCCAGGTTTATGAGGCACAACTCGCCCGGGTTTATAATGTAAACACCGCGAAATCGTGCGCCATCTCGGTGTGCGGAAATACCGCCCGACACTCCTCCAGCAGCCGTTCACAGTCAGCCCGCAGATAGCGAGAGCTGAGATGCGTCACAATCAGCCGTTTCGCCCCACTCTCCTGCGCCACTGCTGCTGCCTGCGCCGTGGTGGAATGCCCGCGACTGTTGGCTTTCTCTTCCATCGCCACTTCAAGCGTTGCCTCATGCACCATCAGGTCGACGCCCGCTGCCAGCACCGTGGCTGCCGCTGTCGGAGCGGTATCGCCAAAGATGGCCAGGCTGCGCCCTTTTATCTTCTCGCCGACATAATCCCAGCCATTAATCACTCTGCCATCAGCCAGCGTGACGCTGCGTCCGTGCTTCAGGTCGTAAAAATACGGCCCGGCAGGCACGCCGTCTGCCGCCAGCTTCGCCGCATCCAGCGCGCCGGGTTTATCATGTTCATCAATGCGGTAACCGTAGCACTCAACCGGGTGGGTCATCAGGTATGCCGTGACGAGGAAATGTTCATCGCGGCACACTTCACCCGCCGTTATCTCGACAATCTCCAGCGGGAAGGTCAGCCACGATCCGCTAAGGCTGATCGCGGTGTCGACAAAGGTTTTGAGCCCTGCCGGGCCATAAATCGTCATCGGATCGGTGGAGCCGTTCATCGATCGGCTGGTCAGCAGCCCCGGCAGGCCAAAAATATGATCGCCGTGCAGGTGGGTGATAAAGATCTTCTCGATCTTGCCCGGTTTGATCGGGGTGCACAGGATCTGATGCTGCGTCCCTTCACCGCAGTCAAACAGCCATGTGGCATTACGCACGCCCTGCAAATCCAGCGCGATGCTGGTGACGTTACGTTCACGGCTTGGCGTTCCGGCGCCGGTGCCTAAAAACTGCAATTGCATAATCAACCCACTCCTTCCGTTATGATCCAATGACCCACCTCACTTCAACACGCCCAGTTTAACGCAAAATGTACCGAGACTGGTGTCGTCGCAAAATATCCATTTCCGCCAGCGGTGCTGACATCCGCTCCGCCACCGCTTATTATTTCAGCGAAAAAAATCATAACGGAAGATTTAACCCTTAATCATTGATGACGGGTTTAACACAAGGAGAGTTTTCATATGACCGCACTGCAATGGCCCTGCACTCTGTTCAAGACGCAAAAACGGATGGACGACTATAACGCCCCGGATATGCAATATGGTGATTTAACCCAGGAGCAGTTAAAGAAAAATTTTCTTCTGACAACAGTATCTGAACGGGTCGACCCTTACGCGCTGAAGAAGATTACCGCCTTCAATCGGCCACAGTCGATGTTTGCTGGTTCCCGTCGTGAGACCGATGGCGAGACAATTTCCCGTAGTGAATGCGCCCGTATTATGTTTGATGAATTCCGCTCATTGTCCCATACGTTTTCAATTTACGGCCCTTACAGACACCTGATTGGCAACATGATCACCCATATGCAAAACGCCAACGGTGCAGCATTTACCAGTATGAGTCTGGATGCGGCGCTGAAGGATCATATATATCGGGATAGAACAAAAAACAGCACCCTTTTGAGAATAAAAAATGTTATAGAAAAAAACATAAATTGGGAAAAAAAAGTTACCCAACAGAAAAAAAAGACAAAATTAGAGAAGCTATCTCTAGGGGTAAATTACCCAAATTTGACCGACTCCAGGATGTTTTTAATGGTATGAGTATCACCGTTCATGATACCTGGGCAACGCAGATCACGCTGAAAGCCCTACAGATTGATAACGACCGCTACCATGCGGTGTTGCATTACAAAGTTCAGGACCACTTCGGCCTGGATACTCTGGATATTTCTAAATCTAAATTCAAACAGTTCCATTTTTTCCGCCTCTGGTTTGTACTCCAGCGCTACAATAAATTTGGTTTTAAACCCTTTATGACGAACATGGAAGCCACTGTTGATATAGTGGGACGCCGCAATGAAATTAAAAACTAAGATAGCAATTTATGCAATACTCTCTTTGAGTGGCCTGTTAATGGGTTACCTTTACTGGTTGTCACAACGCCCTGTAGAGATTGTCGCTGTTCATGAGGATGGCAACCATAGTTATGTGCTTGTAAAGAATTTCCCTTTCACCTTTAAAGGAAAATTAAACTGGTGGCTGGAAAATAAAACGATGTTAAAAAAGCAGTATGACATCCCAAAACCTTCATCCTATGGTTCATCCACTGTTATCTTCTGGATATTTGGCGAAGGTTATAAAGAAGAGGGGAAATATGACCGATTTTGTTTTGAAGATATGAAAACAAAATTTAACTGCATTGAAAAAGAAGCTGTTTTTTCTGTAAGTGAAAGTAAAAATATGGGTGTTATGTTTACTGTACAAGATGGAACATATCGATTACGTGAAAATGGTGAAATCGCGAAGTATATTTACAACTAATGCCAAAGTACTTTTCACAAAAACACGCTAGCACATAAAACAAGGATTGTTTATGAAGTCAACCCATATTACGGGAGCCCGTAATGAAAATAAATATTAAAAAAACCGCCTACACACTACTACTGGCGGGCGGTATTCTGCACGGTTGTTTCCTCTGGTATTCGCATCGCCCTGTAGAAATCGTTGCCGTTCATCATGGAAGAAGTGGTTACAGCGATGTTCTTGTCAAAAACTTCCCCTTTACTGATAAAGGTAAAATTCACTGGTGGCTGAAAAATAAGGCCATGCTAAAGGAAAAATACAACGTGCCTAATCCGGAACCAGACGGCTCATTTTCTCTTACCGTCTGGCTATTCGGAGACGGTTACAAAGAAGAGGGTAAATATGACCGACTCTGCTTTGAAGATATGAAAACGAAAGTGAATTGTATCGAAAAAGACATCGTTTTCTCCGTCGACAACAGCAAAAACATGGGAACCATGTTTGAGGCCTATGATGGCACTTATCGTTTGCAAAAAAATGGCGAAGTCGTGAAATATGTTGATCACTATGAAGTGTGGTGAATTTACCCGCCGAATTCACTGAAGCGCATCGTAAAACGATCGGCACAGCCCCGCAATATAACGCGCCGGGGCTGCCATCCTTCACTCGCTTGCCGTTATCGCTCCGGCACTCCGCCGGACTTCACGCTCTCCCAGTCTAAGGCAAAGCGCGCCAGATACTTGCGTAGCCGGTCGGCGTCATTAGGCTGCTTCTTCTGCTGGCGCGAAACGGCAAACAGCGTGCGTCCGGCCTCGGACAGGGTAGATGACTCACGGCAAACCTTCAAAACCGTTTCCAGCTGGCTGTGGTCAAACAAATCCAGCGTTTCCGGTAAAACAACGGCAGGTTCGAGCTGCCAGCTGGCGCGTAAGCGGGCAATCTCCTCTTCCACCTGCGGCAGCTCAATGCGCCCATTGTCTGCCAGCGTTGCCATGCGCGTCACCGAGGCACTCAGTTCGCGGAAGTTCCCGCGCCACACGGCAGCAGGCGCGCAGGCAAATTGCAGATAACGCTGACGAGCCTGCGGCTCAAAACGCACCTGCGACTGCGCATTGCTGGCAAAACGCAACAGTTCAAATTCCAGGTTAGGTTCAATATCTTCCCGCCGCGCCGCCAGTCCTGGTAGGGTAAAGCTCCACATATTGATGCGGGCGTAGAGATCCTCACGAAAGCGCCCTTCCGCCACCCACTGGCGCATATCGCGATGCGTCCCGGCAATCAGCTGAAAATCACTGCTCACCTCTTTATCCGCGCCGAACGGCAGGAAGCGTTTCTCTTCAATGGCTTTCAGTAACATTGCCTGCTCATCCAGCCCCAGCTCGGCAATTTCATCGAGGAAAAGCATCCCGCCGTCCGCTTCACGCAGCAGCCCGTTACGTGCCTGCAATGCCCCGGTAAAGGCCCCTTTCACATGACCAAACAGCGTAGACATGGCGTTATCGCCGCGTAACGTTGCGCAGTTCACCGCGACCAGCCGTCCGCTGACCCGATGGCGCGACTGCCGCAGCTGGTAAATCCGTTCTGCCAGAAACGATTTTCCTGCTCCGGTCGGCCCGGTCAGCAACAGCGGCGCATCCGAGCGCAGCGCCACACGCTCAATCTGGTCGATCAGGTTGTTAAAGGTCTAATTACGCGTGGAGATCCCCCCTTTCAGCAACGACACCGACTCCTGACGCTCACGCATAAAGCGGCTGGTCAGCGTGGCATAACGGCTGAGATCGAGGTCGATTAGCGTATAAACACCCTCGGTTTTTCCGCTCTCCTGTTCACGCGGGGCGGGCGCGGTCTGTAGCAGGCTGGCTGGCAGGTAACGCGCCTCGGTCAGCAGGAACCAGCAGATCTGAACCACGTGTGTTCCGGTGGTGATATGCACCAGATACTCTTCGTTCTCAGTATCAAAAGGATAATGGCGGGAAAAATCGAGCAGCGTGGTATACACCTCTTCGAAGTCCCAGGGGTCATTGAGGGTGATCTGATTCAGCCGCACTTCGGTGTCCGTTGAGACCAGCGCCACATCTTCAGCCATCTGCTGCGCCATCGTCTGACGGTCAGGCTGATGCAGCAGTTCAAGGCGATCGATGGGCAAATCGGGCTGCATACACAGCCCCAGCGTGGGCCGCCATTTGTTCCAGCGGTTTTCCCGTTTACCACGCTTGTCCAGGGTGGTCCCCACCAAACCGACCACGACTCTGCGCTTCATACCCTATCCCTTTATCGCAATATTTATCCCACAGGATAAATTCAGTGTTCCCCTGCCAGCAATACCTTTTGTTCCTGAAAATATAAATATATTAATAATCAATATCTTAAAAATTTATTCGCGATTTTTCATCACCTGGCACGCTTCTGGCAATAGTTAACTCGTCAACATGCTGGAATTGCACGGGTTACGAACCCCGCCAGCGCACCGGGAACGGATATCCGTTTTCCCGCAGGCGTTCTGCCAGCATGAAGACATTGAGCGAAGGGCACAGGGCCAGAACGGGTTCGACTCCCGACTTCGCGCCTCTCTCTCCCAGGAGACTATTCGGCAGTACCCTGGCTGTGCAGTTGGCAGCCCACCCGGAGCACCGGCTAACGCGTCGGGTCTGGGGCATCACCTCCGCGCCACCGCCAGTTTCGGGTGCCGCTCAGATGCGCCCCCTGACTTCACGCTGCTGCCCGTGCTCTGCGGTGCACCCTTAATGAAGGAGATAATATGTTTAACAACATCAAAATACGGAAAGGCCATATCGCGTTGCTGGTAAAGAACGACGAATACCAACAGATTCTGCCAGCCGGGGAGTATCGTTTCCGCGACTGGCGACGTCAGCTCAAGGTGGCCACCTTTGAGCTGAATCAACCGCTGGATAACACGCTGGCGGACTACCTGCAGCAGCACCATCCGCAGTGGGTGAGCGAGTTTTGCCAGACCGTCGCGGTGCCTGAAACCTGCGTCGGGCTGCACTATAAAAATGACCTGCTGGTAGAGCTCCTGCCGCCGGGTACACGCCGCCTGTGGTGGCTAAACGGCAGCGAGCAACGCGTCGATCTGCTGCCCACCGATGACGTGGCGATCCCGACCTCCATTGTTGCCAGCCTGATGCAACCCCAACTGCGCCAGCACGTGGTGGCCGGTCACGCCGGGGTACTGCTGGCGCTGGTGCCCGCCTGGCATGTGGGGATCCTCAAAGTGGATGGTATGGCGCAGGCGCTGCTGCCACCGGGTACTCGCGGCTACTGGCGCTTTAATCATCAGGTTGAGGTCGACGTGGTGGATACCCGCGTGCAGGCGCTGGAAGTCAGCGGCCAGGAGATCCTGACGCGCGATAAAGTCAGCTTACGCATCAACCTGGCTGCCAACTGGCGTTACAGCGATGTGATGAGTGCCTGGGGGCAACTGACCAAACCGCTGGAATACCTCTACCGTGAGTTACAGTTTGCGCTGCGGGAAGCGGTGGGAACACGCAGCCTGGATGAGCTGCTGGAAAACAAGCAGGTGATTGACGAACTGGTCAGTACGCAGATCCGCCAGAATGTCGCCGCCTGGGGGATGGAAGTGATATCCGTGGGTGTCAAAGACATCATCCTGCCGGGAGAGATGAAGACCATCCTCTCCCGACTGGTGGAAGCGGAAAAATCCGCGCAGGCTAACGTGATCCGTCGGCGTGAAGAGACTGCCGCCACGCGCTCGCTGCTGAACACCGCCAAAGTGATGGAGAACAACCCGGTGGCACTGCGTCTGAAAGAGCTGGAAACCCTGGAAAGGGTGGCAGAGCGCATCGATAAAATCTCCGTGTTCGGCGGCCTGGACCAGGTGCTGAACGGACTGGTACAGATCAAAGGAAACTGACAATGAGTATGCAACAGCTGACCGCGCCAGGCGCGGCAATGATAAAAATGTGGACCGAGGGTGTCCCCGTCGATCCCAAAGCGCAGCAACAGCTGCTGAATACGGCACGGATGCCATTTATCTACCGCCATCTGGCCGTAATGCCGGATGTGCATGTCGGTAAAGGCTCGACCATTGGCAGCGTGATCCCAACCAAAGGGGCGATTATCCCGGCGGCGGTTGGCGTGGATATTGGCTGCGGGATGATGGCAGTGCGTACATCGCTGATGGCCAGCGATCTGCCGGATAATCTGTTCGGCATCCGCAGTGCCATTGAACGTGCGGTGCCGCATGGTCGCAGCAGTGGACGTTCACGTAATGACCGGGGGGCATGGAATACGCCACCGCATGCCGTGGATATCCACTGGCGGGTACTGGACGCGGGCTTTAAACGCATCACCGATAAATACCCGGCGCTGCTGAAAACCAACCATTACCACCACCTTGGTACGCTGGGCACCGGGAACCACTTTATTGAGCTGTGCCTGGATGAAGCACAGCGGGTTTGGGTTATGCTGCACAGCGGTTCACGCGGCGTCGGCAATGCCATCGGTAACCTGTTTATCACCCTCGCCAGGGAAGATATGCAGCAGCACATCGCGAATCTGCCGGACCGCGATCTGGCTTACTTCAGCGAAGGAAGCCAGCACTTTGCCGACTACATTGAGGCGGTGGAATGGGCGCAGGAGTTTGCGCGTCACAACCGCCAGGTGATGATGCAGCAGACGCTGACGGCACTGGCCCTGGCACTGTCGACGCCGTTTCTCGCCGAAGAGCAGGCAGTGAATTGCCACCACAACTATGTGCAGCGTGAACAGCACTTTGGTGAAGACATCCTGGTGACCCGTAAAGGCGCGGTGTCAGCTCGTAAAGGCGAGATGGGGATTATTCCCGGATCGATGGGAGCAAAAAGTTTTATCGTACGCGGGCTGGGCAATGAAGAGAGTTTCTGTTCATGCAGCCACGGCGCCGGGCGGGTGATGAGCCGCACCGAAGCGAAAAACCGCTTCACGGTGGCCGACCAGCAGCGCGCCACTGCCCACGTTGAGTGCCGCAAAGACAGCAACGTCATCGATGAGATCCCGATGGCGTATAAAGATATCGATGCCGTAATGGCCGCACAGTCATCACTGGTGGAAATTGTGCATACGCTGCGTCAGGTCGTGTGTGTTAAAGGATAAGGAGCAACCTGATGAAAATGGAAGAAACGATCAGCCCGGCTATGCGTGAACGTGTGCTGGCAGCGTTAGAAGCGATCGAAGCCCGCCACCACGTGCGCGTGCTGTATGCCTGCGAGTCTGGCAGCCGGGGCTGGGGATTCTCCTCCCCGGACAGTGATTACGATGTGCGCTTTATCTATGTGCATCAGCCCGAGTGGTATCTGCGCGTAGAGCCACCGCGGGATGTTATCGAACTGCCGATCGACAGCGAGCTGGATGTCTGCGGCTGGGAGCTGCGTAAAACACTGGGGCTGCTGAAAGCCGCCAACCCGACGCTGATGGAGTGGCTGGATTCACCCGTCATCTATCGCCAGCACCCTGAAACGGTACAGGCGTTACGTGGGCTGGTGCCGGATTTCTTCAGCGATCTGCGGGCACGCTATCACTATCTGGCCATGGCGAAGAAGAACTTTCGCGGGTATCTGCAGGGCAAACAGGTGCGGCTGAAAAAGTACTTTTACGTGCTGCGCCCGCTGCTGGCCGTGCAGTGGATTGAGGCCGGAAAAGGCGTTCCGCCGATGCGTTTTGATCGATTGATGGCGGGTACGGTCAGTGACCCGCTGCTGCGTGCGGAGATCGAGGCATTGCTGGAGCGTAAACGCCAGGCGGGCGAAGCTGAACACGGCCCGCGCCGTGAACGCATCCATGCCTTTATTGAACAACAGCTGGCGCAGCAGGAACGCCCGCCGCTCTCCGATGCTACCCGACGTGATGCCAGCGCGCTAAACCATTTGCTGATGCAGACCGTGCTGACACCGTAATGCAAACAGGCACAGGGTTCGCTCTGTGCCCCCCCTACCCTGCGACCTTTTATGGACGCCCGCTGTGTTTACACAACACCCCACCACCGCTTACTATTTCACCGATGACGATATCAAGGACGATATACCCAAAATCATTTGGAAACGGGTATCACACAAGGAGCGTTTTATTATGGCCGCACTCCCCTTACCCTGCACGCTGTTCACTACGTCTAACCGACCGCCATCAATGTACAGTAGCTCACACGGCGCGAGTGAAAAAATAAGCCGTCAGGAATGTGCCCGCATTTTGTTTGATGAGTTCCGCGATTTATCCCGTACATTCTCTGTTTACGGTCCTTACAGACATCTTATCGGTCAGATGATCACGCATATGCAAAACGGCAACGGTGCGGGATTCACCAGTAGCCATCTGGATGCGGCATTGAAAGAGCAAATATTGAATGATAACTCTAAAAACAGTACATACCTTATTTTAAAAGAAACCATTAGCTCAAAGATAGATTGGGAAAAGAAATATTACCCATCAGAACAGAAGGGCGAACTGCGAGACGCAATATCCAGAGTAAAGTTGCCAAAATTTGACAGGCTTCAGGATAACTTTAACGGTATGGGTATTACCGTCCACGACACATGGGCAACGCAAATCACACTAAAATCGTTGCAGATTGATAACGATAGCTACCGTGCTGTAGTGCATTACAAAGTGCAGGATCACTTTGGCCTGGACAATGATGATATATTAAACGTCAAATTCAAGTATTTCCCGTTCTTCCGCATCTGGTTCTTACTTCAACGCTACGATAAATTTTCGTTTAAACCTTTTATGACCAATATGGAAGCCACTGTTGAGATTACCGGAGGTCGTAATGAGAGAAAAAAGTAAAAAAACGATCCATGCACTACTTTTTTCTGGCTGTATTATTGCTGGTTACACTATCTGGCTATCGTTACGTCCAGTGGAAATTTTCGCAGTTCATAAAGAAAATAGTTATAGTGACATTCTGGTAAAACCTTTCCACTCACAGAAAAAGGAAGAATAAGCTGGTGGATGGAAAACAAATCAAAACTAAAATTAAAATACAACATTCCCACTCCGAATAAAGATGGGTCCTTCTCTGTCATATTTTGGGACTTTGGCGAGGGATATAAAGTAACAGATGGTAATGACCGGCTTTGCTTTGAGGATATGAAAACAAAAACAAACTGTATCGATAAAGATTCTCTGATGATGGTAAAATACAGTAAAAACACAGGGCTGTATTTTCGCATGGACAGTGGAATATATTATTTTAAAGAAAACGGTCAGATGGTAAAAAGAAAATACAAATAGATGAAATACCAGCGTGCTGAATCGCCTGCTGACGCAGGCCATTCTGTTTACAAAACACCCACCACCGCTTACTATTTCATCGATGAAGATATCAAGGACGACAGACCCAAAACCGTTTTGGAAACGGGTATCACGCATATGCAGAACGGCAACGGTGCGGCATTTACCAGTATGCATTTGGATGCGGCATTGAAAGATCACATTCTTAGAGATAATACGGAAAACAGTACCCGGAAATTGTTAGAGAAGGCATTTAATCTATTTATAGACTGGGAAAATAAATGTTATCCCGCAGATAAAAAAGATGAATTACGCAAAGCGATTCTTGAGGGAAAGCTCCCTAAATTTGACAGATTTAAGGATAACTTCAATGGTATGGGGATTACTGTCCACGATACATGGGCAACTCAAATCACATTAAAATCGCTACAGATTGATAACGATCGCTATCGTGCAGTCGTGCATTATAAAGTGCAGGATCACTTTGGTCTCGATAACGCTGATATGATGAATCCCAAATTCAAAAATTTAATTTTTTTCCGTATCTGGTTCGTTCTTCAGCGCTACGATAAATTCGGATTTAAACCTTTTATGACCAATATGGAAGCCACCGTTGAAATTACCGGAGGACGCAATGAGAAGAAAAGTTAAGAAAATCATATATATCTTGTTATTTTTAGCAGTTGCATTGCATGCAGGCTTACTCTGGTGGTCACAACGGCCAGTGGATATTGTTGCGGTTCACAAAAACGGTAGCCATAGTTATATTTTAGTAAAAAACTTCCCATTTCTGGATAAAGAAAAAATCAACTGGTGGTTAAAAAATAAAGGCGTGTTGAAAGAAAAATATGACATTCCCAACCCAGAAAAAGAGGGTTTTTACTCCGTAATCTTTTGGGATTTTGGCGAGGGTTATAAAGAAACGGATGGCTATGACCGACTCTGTTTTGATGATATGAAGACAAACATCAACTGCATTGATAAGGAAAAATATTTTACCGTCTGGAATGGTAAGAATAATAATATTTCATTTGGCGTTCATGATGGTGAGTATTTCATCAAGGAAAATGGAGAGATGGTAAAAAGAAAATACGAATAGACGAGATGCCAGCACGCTAAATCACCTGCTGATGTAGTCAGCGCTACCCCAAGCCATCCCAGGCACAGGGCTTGCTCTGTGCCTTCCCTATCACAATCATAGACGCAATCTTTGGGGGTTTTCCCCTTGTGGCGTTACACTCTACGCCAGCTGATTTAACTCACTCAGAGTCTGTCCCACCAGGTGTCATTGTTGCAGCCAATTTGGACACGGACAGCGCGGAGGAACCGGAGCGTACACGGAGTACGTGAGGATTCTGAGCACTGCCCAGGTTCAAAATGGCAAATAAAATAGCCTGGTGGGACAGACTCTCACTTAACCGGAAGACTCGATGACCAGACATTATGACTACCTTGCCATCGGCGGCGGCAGCGGCGGTATCGCCTCCATCAACCGTGCGGCCATGTATGGCCAGAAATGCGCGATAATCGAAGCGAAAGATCTCGGCGGCACCTGCGTGAACGTTGGCTGCGTACCAAAGAAAGTGATGTGGCATGCGGCACAGATCGCCGAAGCTATCCATAACTACGGCCCGGACTACGGCTTCGATACCACCGTTAACCAGTTCAACTGGGACGTGCTGCTGAAAAACCGCAGCGCCTATATCGACCGTATTCACACCTCTTACGACAACGTGCTGGGCAAGAATAACGTTGACGTGATCAAAGGTTATGCCCGTTTCGTTGACGCACACACCGTGGAAGTTAACGGCGAGAAGATCACTGCTGATCATATTCTGATCGCCACCGGCGGCCGCCCAAGCCAGCCAACCATCCCGGGCGCAGAATACGGCATTAACTCCGATGGCTTCTTTGAGCTTCAGGCCCTGCCGAAACGCACTGCGGTTGTCGGTGCAGGCTACATCGCCGTCGAAATTGCTGGCGTGTTAAACGCGCTGGGTTCTGAAACCCATCTGTATGTACGTAAACATGCGCCGCTGCGTAGCTTCGATCCGCTGATCGTCGACACGCTGGTGGAAGTGATGAACACCGAAGGCCCGACGCTGCACACCGAGTCGGTTCCTAAAGCCGTGGTGAAAAACGCCGACGGCAGCCTGACCTTACAGCTGGAAAACGGCAAAGAGCAGACTGTTGACTGCCTGGTGTGGGCGATTGGTCGTGAGCCAATGACCGACAACCTGAACCTTGAAGTGACCGGCGTGAAGCTGAACGAAAAAGGGTACATCAGCGTTGATAAGTACCAGAACACCAACGTGAAGGGTATCTTCGCTGTCGGTGATAACACCGGCGCGGTCGAGCTGACGCCAGTAGCAGTTGCCGCAGGTCGTCGCCTGTCCGAGCGCCTGTTTAACAACAAGCCGGACGAGCATCTGGACTACAGCAATGTGCCAACCGTGGTATTCAGCCACCCGCCAATCGGCACAGTCGGCCTGAGCGAGCCAGAAGCACGCGAGAAGTTTGGTGATGACCAGGTGAAAGTGTACAAATCTTCATTCACCGCCATGTACACCGCCGTGACACAGCATCGCCAGCCGTGCCGCATGAAGCTGGTGTGCGTGGGTGCCGATGAGAAAATCGTCGGTATTCATGGCATCGGTTACGGTATGGACGAGATGCTGCAGGGCTTTGCCGTCGCACTGAAAATGGGCGCGACCAAGAAAGACTTCGACAACACCGTGGCGATTCACCCGACGGGTTCGGAAGAGTTTGTGACGATGCGCTGATCCGTTTAGCGGATAAGTACGACAAAAAAACCATGACGTTGTGTCATGGTTTTTTTCGCCTCATCCCCACCAAGGCGGTTGAGACGTTCCGCGCGCTAGCCGAAGGGATGCTGAACAGAGCCCAGGCAATCAGCTGCGGCAGGCGCATCCGCACTGAGCCATTTCGCCATGCACTTCGCGGCTGAGGTGTGAATGGCGGATCTTCAGTTCGCCTTTGCGCCAGGCCCCCTCTTCATCCGCGCGGTTGTCGAGCAGGCGGTTCAGCGCTTCGGCAATCTGCAGGTCGCAGCGCTGCGCCCAGGTGGTCAGGTTCCACATGGAAGAGCGGGCTTCTCCTACGTCATCAAAACCCACCACCCCGATATGCGCACCCTGGCCGAAATCGCGGATCGCCTGCATCGCACCGAAGGCCAGCACGTCATTTTCGCAGAACAGCGCATCCACGCGCTCAGAGGCCCAGGTGTTTTTCAGGTAGGCCATCATCGTCTGATAGGCCATTTCCCGATCGTAGTGACCCGCCACCAGCACTTTATCCAGCGTTTTATGCGCGGCATCCAGACTGGCGACGTAGCCCTCCATACGCAGCAGATGGGTCGACGATGTCTCCTGGCCTTTCATATAGCCAAAACGGTGATAGCCCTGCGACAGCAGCAGGCGCCCGATCTCGGCGCCGGCGGCATAACCGTCCACACTGACCACTTCCACATCGGCACTGTCGGTACTGCGGCACACGTGAATACTGGGGATCTGGTGCAACTCGTCCACGGCAACAATCAGTTCATCGCTGAAGATGGTGGCCAGGAACAGCAATGCATCAACCTGCAACTGCCCGGCCATTTGCAGCACTGACTGATAGTTTGCATCAGAATCCACATTCAGCAGCAGCGCCATATAGCCGCGCTCATTCAACTGACGCGTAACCTCGTTGAGCATTTTCAGTGTGTGGGGATTGGTAAACTCATCGGCCACCACGCCAATAATATGGGTTTTTCGCTGCTTCAGGCTGCGTGCCAGCAGGTTAGGCCGAAAGCCGAGTTTTTTCGCCGCCGCCAGCACTTCTTCGCGTGCCAGCGGGGAGATTGAAGCATCCGGTTTGAACGCCCGCAGCACGGTCCATTTAGAAACCCCGGCAAGTTCTGCCACATCACTGGCCGTCGCTTTCTGAGTCTGTTTTTCTTTCACTGTATTTTTCATGATGAGTTAAACGCCCGCACTCCGGTGGCTGAACCTGTTGCCAACAGAATAGAGTAATCTCGCCGCCCCCAAAAGTACGGGGTGGCGGATGTGTGATTTCACCCGCCTTTACACCCCCCTTTATCATCAACATGTTACATCGATGTTTATTATTGCTACCGTTGGCAACATCCTTTGCCAACGGTAGCAAAGTCAGGTAAAATCCGACCCCGCTCACACTATTGCCATAACTAACTGTTTTTAAATGACTAAAAACCGCATTACCCCATCTTTTGCTGTGGTTAATATTTGACGAAAAACCGTCTTTTGAAAAAAATGTTATCAGTACGTGGCAGAAAGGTGCACGCGGTGCAAAAGGAAAGTGGTGCAAGCGCATAACAACTTTAAATATTTCTTCATTGATGTCGGGCAAGAGTCGATTCACCTATCGTCCTGAAAAGGAATTGTTCAGTATGGAAAATATCTCATCATGAAAAACAGTCGCAATATTCTGGTTACTCTTATCGGGATAGCCCTGATACTTCTGGGTCTGTCGCTTGCCGGTGGCGGTATCTACCTGATCACCCTGAAGGGATCATGGTTCTACCTCCCTGCCGGCCTGGCGATGGCCGCCACCGGTCTGGGACTGGTCAGGAGAAATGGCTGGGCGCTGTATCTCGCCTGGGCATTACTGATTGTCAGCCTGATCTGGGCATTCAGTGAAGTCGGTACTGACTTCTGGCAGTTAGTGCCGCGTACCGTCACCTTCCTGGTTGTCGCATTACTGGCCACGCTGTGTGCCCCGCTATTGCGCAAAAAAGACCAGACCCGCGTCATCGGCTGCAAAGTAGCAGGCGGTTTCTCCGTGGTACTGGCTATCGCTATCGTGGCGATTTTTGCCAACATGTTCCGTATCCATCCGGAAGTGGAAGCCACCGGCGAGCCTGCCGCCGTTCTGGATGAAAAAGCTGCCGACGACAGCGGCAACGACTGGGCGGCTTATGGCCGTAATACCGGCGGTCAGCGTTTCGCGCAGTTCAACCAGATCAACACCACTAACGTGAAAGATCTGAAGGTTGCCTGGACGTATCACACGGGCGATCTGGCGATTAACGGCTCCGAATATCAGGTTACGCCACTGAAAGTCGGTAACACCATGTACCTGTGTACCCCGCTGAACAAAGTCATTGCACTTGACCCGGTTACCGGGAAAGAGAAGTGGCGCTTCGATCCAAAAATCGAAGAAACCGAGGGTAACAAGCAGTGGAAACGCTGCCGTGGCGTGGCATATACCGAGCTAAGCCCGGCACAACAGGATGGCACCCCGCCTGCGATTGCCGGTAACAAACGCATTATCAGCACCACCGTTGATGGCCGCATCTTCTCGCTGGATGCCGAAACCGGCAAGCTGGACACTCGCTTCGGTGACAACGGCTTTGTGAACCTGCTGAACGGCCTTGGCCCAACGGCGCATGGCTCTTACTATCTGACGTCTGCGCCGCTGGTGGCTGATGGCGTGGTGATGGTCGGCGGTAAGCTGAACGATAACCTGACCACCGGTGAAGCCTCCGGCGTGGTGCGTGGCTTCGACGCCCGCAGCGGCAAAATCCTCTGGGCATGGGATGCATCCCGTGGCGCGAAAGACAGCTCTCCGCTGCCGGAAGGCCAGACCTACGCCATTGAAACCCCGAACTTCTGGGGTACCGCGGCCTATGATGCGAAGCTGGGCATTGCCTACTTCCCTACGGGTAACCAGACGCCTGACTTCTGGACCGGTAACCGTCATGACTATTCTGATGAATACAATGACGCTATCGTTGCCGTTGAACTGAAAACCGGTAAAGAGGTCTGGCATTTCCGTACCGCCAATCACGACCAGTTTGACTATGACGTCTCTTCCCAGCCAATCCTCTACGATATGCCGGGCAAAGATGGCACCACCACGCCAGTGCTGATCCAGTTGACCAAACGTGGCCAGATCTTCGTGCTTGACCGTCGTACCGGTAAGCCAGTGGTGCAGGTTGAGGAACGTAAAGTCTCTACCGACGCGATGCCGGGCATGAAAGTGGCGGCAACTCAACCGTACTCGGCGATCTCCGTGGGCACCGCCGCGTTGAAAGAATCTGACATGTGGGGCGCTTCCATCTTTGACCAGCTCTACTGCCGCGTGCAGTTTAAAGAGATGCGTTGGGAAGGCGAGTTCACTCCGCTCTCTGACAAAAAACGCACCCTGATTTACCCGGGCTACTACGGTGGCTTCAACTGGGGCGGCGGGGCGATTGACCCGTCTACCGGTACGCTGATCGTCAATGATATTCGTATGGCGCAGTGGGGCAAATTTATTAAACGTGAAGATGCCGAGAAGAAAGGGATGAAAGCCAGCACCGAGGGCGAGTACTCCAAACAGCTGGGTACACCGTGGGGCGTGGAGCGTTCGATGTTTATGTCGCCACTGGGCATTCCTTGCTTCAAACCGCCGTTTGGTTCGATGACAGCCATCGACCTGGCAACCGGTAAAACCCGCTGGCAGATGCCGATGGGCAGCATTAAAGATGCGCCAATCAACGGCGTGGCACCGGGTCTGGATATCCCACTGGGTATGCCAACCATGGGTGGCCCGCTGGTGACAAAAGGTGGCCTGACCTTCTTCCACGGCTCGCTGGACTACTTCGTTCGTGCGCTGGATAACAACACCGGTAAAGAGTTGTGGCGTGGCCGTCTGCCGGTTGGCGGACAGGGCGCACCGATGACTTATATCGCGGAAGACGGTAAACAGTACGTGGTCGTAGTCGCAGGCGGCGCTACGCGCACCGGCACTAACGACAACCGTGGTGATGATGTGATTGCTTACGCGCTGCCATAAGCCTGACGCATTCTGAACCCGGTAAGAACGAAACAGGCCAGCGATTGCTGGCCTGTTTTTTTATGGGTCTGATAGCCCCCTGAGTCGAACAATGCTCTAATGGATTATTGCCATTTTGCGCGCAGTGTCGCGTATTCTGACGGGCCAGCCAATACGCCAGGCCCGCTTAAAGGGACTCAATGAAACTCGTTTCGCTTTCTGCTTTGGTGTTTTCCGGCCTGTTTGCGTTCTGTGCCAGCGCATCGGCAAAATCATTAGAAGACTTCAATCACTTGCCCCCCGTCTATGGCAGTTCGGATCAACTCTCCCCTGAGCCGCATTTGCTGGCAGAATTTAAAGATAAAAAATTTGTCTGCCGCACGGAGGAAGATGCCACGCCGAAGGAAAGCCCCGCGGCAGCCGCGGCCTTCCGCCAGCTGGTGGACTATGCAGCAGAGGGCGACCCGGTGGAAAACTTCTGGCTGGATGCCGGGAATCGTAAAAAACGCGAAGACCTGCTGGCAGCCGCGGTGAAGGCCGGCAGTTGGAAGGCGGTTTACCTCGATACTCTCTGGACACTGCGTTATCCGGCCACCCCTGAGGCCGCAACACAGGCCAGTGCCACCCTGCAAAAGATGATTCAACAGGGTATCCCTATCGCCATGTCTGACTATGCCGCCTCACTTTATGGCCGTGATTACAACACCATGTATACGCTGCTGTCAGCGGCGGTCGATCACGGCAGCCCGCAGGCGATGGACCTGGCCGGTGGGACCATTGTTCCGCAGGCCAGAGAGTTGCATCCGATCGGCAAAGCGATGCTGGAATGTGCCGTTAAACAGGGTTATGCCCCAGCGTATGCCAGTCTTGGCAAGCTGGCATGGATGCAGGGACATCGTTTAGACGCTTACCGACTGTGGGCAAAAGGGGTGAATCTGGGATGTGCCGCCTGCAGTTCCCCCCTCGAGTCGCTGGCCCGGGTGCGATCGGGCTACAACACCGCCACCCCGATGCTGGATCTCATGCCCGAGCTGGCCGCAATTAATGCATTCTACAGCAACAACTTTTTCTATGAATTGAGTGATCTAAGCGACTTTGAGCGCCCCTTACCCGAAAAACTGGCGTTTCATCTCAATGACAAAGAGCTGTTAAAACTGCTGAAACTAGAGCAGCGCTGATGGTCAGACAGGGAGGCTGGACAGTGAAATCGTTACTGCTTTTTCTGCTGGTGCTACTGTCGGGGTGTGATAACGCCAGTGCGCCAGTGACCCGCACCGTAAAGGTGTGGCTGGGCGACAGTATCGAACCGATGCAGGCGGCATTAGGCAAGGATCTCACCCGCGACTGCGATGACACGATGTGCTGGTATAATTTCACCAAGCCCTCGAAAAGCGGCAATACCCTCAATCTGATCCTCGGCGGCGATCGCTCTTTCACCATCAATGGTGTGTTCTCTTTTTCCGCCCCGGTCTACAAAGAGAACCACGATCGTTTTGATGAAATCACTATTTACCCTCTCGGCCTGCCGGAAGACAGCCTGCTGGCGGATAGCCGCGTGTGGTTCTATCAGCTGGTCGGCCGCCTTCAGGCTGCCGGCTGGCAGCGTTTTATCACCCAGAATGAACCGCGTCTTCCGGGGTCTGAAGTGGCTAATGCCACGCGGATTGAACAGGTGATGACCGCTTCCAGCCTTTCGACACCGCTCAACGATCCGTCATCCCCATTCAATAACGCTCAGTGGCTGGCACTGCCGTTTTTAGCGGACTGGTATTTTTATCGTGGTAACGAATACCTGACCCTCAGTGCACAGCGTGAGAACAGCAAAACCGCGCCCGCCGAGCGCGGCACTTATCTGTTCACCCTGGCGTTCCGCAGTGAGGAACAGACGTACCAGGATTACTTCAAGTATGAGGATCGCCATCGCTGGAAAACGCTGTTACCTGCATTACTGAAAAAGATGGCCACACAGCGTGCGCAGCAGGAAGCGCGACTGCGCGCGGCAGGCATCAGGATTGATGAGAACTATCGCGACCCGGTGATTCGTGCACTGAACATGCAATAGCGCAGCGTCAGGCGCACCTAACCCAAAGCAGGTTCATCCATAATTTGTAAACGGCTCAGGCGCTGACGATAACACCGCAGCACCGCCTCCACGGCGTCTGCCTGCATAAACGAGTCACGGTAGGTGGATTCAACCACTGCCTGCTCTTTTAGCAATCTCTCAAGCAGCGCCCTTGCCAGCTTTTCACTCAGCCCCATGCCCTGCCCGAGGACCAGAAAATCCATCCCAAGATATTCGCCATATTGGGTGTTAAATCCAGCGGCCACCTCTTTCTCACCCTCTTCGCAGGCCAGCAGCGGCAGCGCCAGGTAGCTGGTGAAATAACGGGGATAAGGTGCCACGGAGACATAGTCGTACACCGGCGACAGCCGGGGCGGACCGGCCAGTGGTAATAACAGCCCAAAATTACGCAGATGCAGGTCGTTATTGCCCAGCAGATAAGCGTAAATAATGCGCCGGAACAGATCGCTGATAAACGCCAGGTTATCATTGACGTTCTGGCTCAGAAACCGCGCAACCTGCTCATAGCTCACCCAGGGCTTACCATCATCGGTAATTTTCCCGTACTTTTCGCCAATCTCCATCGCGGCATCCAGCTGCTCCTGGTGAATCGCTCCCCCCTGTTCGTCACGGTCAAAGCGGCGGATCACAAAAGCATATTCCCGATCATCGCCGTCATTCTCGGGCTTAAAGGGCAGCAGGCCGTGCGGCGGTACATCAAATCCCAGGCGTGCCATCACCGTCATGGTGGCATGTTCGTTTTCCGCCAGCTGTGGAAAATCCACCGGTGAGGGTTTGAGAATATAGTTTCCTTGACTCTCCACCACCGCGAACGCCCCGTCCTCCAGCACCATTTGCAGTTTTGGCTGATAGCCAGAAATACTCATTCCCTGCTGCGCTTTTGGCAGATCCTGCACGAACTGCGCACGGGTAAATGTCAGCTGTGGCTCAACCCGGGCTAACCCCGTCAGCGTTTTCAGCCCCTTAGTCGAATAGCCCAGCGCGCGTTCCCGTTCACTTTTCAGCGGGGTCATCAATATCCTGCATGTGGTCATCGTGGCTCCTCTACGCTCAGCCTTACTGCGCCGATCAGATTCTCCCCGTTATGCAGCAGCATCCCGAGCTGATCCTGTTCATCGATTTTTTGCAATTGGCTGTAACGCCGTTTTAACCAGCCTTCGGGGGCTAATGAGGCAAAAAAGGGATGCAGTGTGTTACGTGGAAAACGTTTTTTATCCACCGGAAGGCTTAATGAGAGTGGAGGCCCGGTATAATCCGGGCGATACTCGAACAGATAACCCTCATCATTCTGCGTCAGCCACCCCACCTGCTCGCCATACAGCCAGACGGTTAAACGACGGCGCATAGCTTCATCCCCAGCGCTTCGGCCACAACATAGACGCTGCCAAACTTGACCTGTTCAGGATCTTTAAACAGGCGTTTCAGCGTGGAAGCGGAGACCCCGGTTTGTAACTCAAGGGTGTAGAGGTCGATACCCAGTGCTTTACGCCGTTCATTCAGCTGCATACCAAACCCGGCAAACGAATCAATCTTATGCTGCCCGGCAAAGGTGGACCCGTTGCGCTCATCTGCGGCAAACTCATTTTTCAGTTCGTTGAGTAGTACCGAAATAGTCTGAATTTTCTCTGCGGCAAAATCGCTTTTCTTATAGCTCACCTTTGACCCCCATAACTCAATTAATTTGATTAACAGGCCAATTATAGACCAATAACCAATAAAAAGATCATAAATGACACTAAAAAAAATAAAAAATAAAAAAAAGATCATTTTTGACCCAAGAAGAGCGATGCAGGTCATATAAGAAATAAAAAAATAAAATTCAGTAAAAAAAGCCCATAAATGAACCATAAAAAAAGCCGTACGCTCTCGCGTACAGCTTCAGTTTTACTTCCGCTTATCCTCAGAACGCGAAGCAGGAACAGCCCAGCGCGCCCCAGAAGGCATTGTCATCGGATACCGGCACGCTGGAACGGCGCGCGACATCATGCGAATGACTGTGCACACCACAAGGTCCGCTGCACTGATGCGGCTGTGAGGCAAAGGCCACGCGACCATTCGCCAGTGGTGGCGCACTGCGGTAATGGCCTGGTGTGGTCACGACCGGAGACCATTCCGGCAAGACCGGGATCAGCGGCGGTGACAACGGGCTGAAACTGCCTGCGGCATACACCACATCGCCATTCACCACGGTCAGCACCGACTCAATGCCTTTGATCGCCTCTTCGTGCACGCTGAAATAATCCTGTGACAGGATTGCCAGGTCAGCCAGTTGCCCCACTTTGATCTGCCCCTTTTTCCCCTGTTCGCTGGAGAACCAGGCGCTGCCCTGCGTCCACAGCATCAGCGCCGTTTCGCGGTCCAGACGTGCGCTGGTGTCATACATCGCCATACCGCCCACGGTGCGGCCAGACACCAGCCAGTAAAGCGCCGTCCACGGGTTGTAACTGGCAACACGGGTTGCATCCGTGCCCAGACCGACCGGCACCCCCGCTTCCAGCATTTTTGCCACAGGTGGCGTTTGCTTCACCGCTTCATGACCGTAGCGCTCGGCAAAATATTCGCCCTGGAACGCCATACGATGCTGGACCGCAATCCCGCCGCCCAGCGCTTTAACCCGCTCGATATTGGCTTCGGTAATGGTCTCTGCGTGGTCAAAAATCCAGTGCAGACCGTTGAACGGAATCTCCCGGTTAACCTTCTCGAACACGTTCAGCATACGGCTGATCGATTCGTTATAGGTGGCGTGCAGACGGAACGGCCAGCGGTGTTCGACCAGGTGACGTACCACACGTTCCAGCTCGTCTTCCATTCCGGGTGCCAGGTCCGGACGCGGCTCCAGGAAGTCTTCAAAGTCAGCGGCCGAGAACACCAGCATCTCGCCCGCGCCGTTATGGCGATAAAAGTCTGTACCCTGACCCGGTTTCAGCATATCGGTCCAGCGTTCAAAATCTTCCAGCTCGTGACCCGGGCGCTGAGTAAACAGGTTGTAGGCAATGCGTACCGTTAGTTGCTTTTTCTCGTGCAGTTCGCTGATCACCTCGTAATCATCCGGGTAGTTCTGGAAACCGCCGCCTGCATCAATGGCGCTGGTCAGGCCCAGACGGTTCAGCTCGCGCATAAACTGGCGGGTGGAGTTCACCTGCTGTTCCAGCGGCAGCTTCGGCCCTTTTGCCAGCGTGGAGTACAACAGCATCGCGTTAGGACGGGCAATCAGCATCCCGGTCGGGTTGCCGTTACCGTCGCGCTGGATCTCGCCGCCCGGTGGGTTTGGCGTATCTTTGGTATAACCCACCACACGCAGGGCGGCACGGTTCAGCAGCGCACGATCGTAGAGGTGCAGAATAAAGACCGGGGTGTCCGGTGCGGCTTCATTGATTTCATCCAGCGTTGGCATACGGCGCTCGGCAAACTGGAACTCGTTCCAGCCACCGACCACACGCACCCACTGTGGATTTGGCGTACGCAGCGCCTGCTCTTTCAGCATACGTAAAGCATCGGCCAGCGACGGCACGCCTTCCCAGCGCAGCTCAAGGTTGTAGTTCAGCCCGCCGCGGATCAAATGCAGATGCGAGTCGTTCAGCCCCGGGATACCGGTGTGGCCTTTCAGATCCACCCGCTTTGTGTCATCCCCGGCAAACTGCATCACTTCTGCTTCGCTGCCTACGGCCAGGAACTTACCCTCTTTAATCGCTACCGCCGTCGCCAGTGGGTTTTCACGGTCAACCGTATGGAATTTACCGTTGGTCAGAATCAATGAGGCATTATTCATCATTACTCTCCAGGCTGGTTTTCCCGCGCGGGGACAACCAGTCGTTTAATAAGCGCGTTATCGCCGGCATCCACAGATATACCACCAGGCCAACCACGCAGGCATCGTTAAGAAAGTGTCCCCACAGCGTCCCTTTACTGGCGGGCAGCAACGTCCCCCAAAACCAGGGAACCAGATTAGTGGAGGGAAAAATCACCGCCAGCGTCACCAGAAACTGTTTCCACTGTTTCGGTGCTGCCCGTCCCGGCTCGGCCGGGGTAAACCAGAACGCCGCCCCGGGGCGCATCTCAATATGCTCCTGCCCCGCCAGCATCCCCGCCAGTTCTCCCACACGCGCCGCCCGCTGTGGCGAGTTAAGCCACTGATAAAGATTATCCAGGTTGTCGAATCTGACCAGTATCGTCCAGGTCATTTCACCGTGTACCGGGCGCAGTACATTCACGCCAAGATGGCCGGGGAACAGCGCCGCCTGCGGTAAAATAGTTTCCAGCCAGCGTTGATAGTCGTCTTGCTTCGCGGGCAGCAGGCGATGCGTAATCACCAGGGTAATGTGTTCAGGCTGATGGGGATAATCCACACCGTTCTCCTTAATGCCCCCCGGCGGGGGGCCAGGCCATCAGGCTTTGCGGGCCGGGGCGTTGTGTACCATCGTGTAGGCGTAATCCACACCCATGCCGTACGCTCCGCTGTGCTCGCGCACCAGATCCATCACGTCGTCGTACGTCTCTTTACGTGACCAGTCGCGCTGGTACTCCAGCAACACCTGCTGCCAGGTCACTGGGATCGCACCCGCCTGTACCATACGGTCGATAGAGCGCTCGTGCGCATCCACGCTGGTGCCGCCGGACGTATCGGTCACCACGTAAACTTCGAAGCCCTCTTTCATCGCCATCAGCGCCGGGAAGGTCAGGCACACTTCGGTCCACAGGGCCGAGATAATCAGTTTTTTACGGCCCGTGGCTTTCACTGCCTTCACGAACGCTTCATCTTCCCAGGAGTTCATCGAGGTGCGCTCAATCGGCTGTACGTCCGGGTGCACCGCCAGCAGTTCCGGCCAGATATAGCCGCTGAAGCTTTCGGTTTCCACCGAGGTGTAAATCGTTGGCACGTTAAAAATCTTTCCTGCTTTTGCCAAAGCAACGGTGTTATTTTTAAGCTGCTGACGATCGATGTTGGCAACACCGAAGGACATCTGCGGCTGATGGTCGATGAAAATCAGGGTGGAGTTCTGTGGGTCCAGCAGGTCGAATTTAGACATTTTTTATTCCTTTTACGTTTCAGGTTTCGGGTTTGTCTTGCGTGTTAACACAATACGAAATGGCCGCCCGGGTTGATAACGGAAAGAATTGAGGTTGTTGTTAAACAAATTTTGGGTTTGGGGAAAACCATGCGATTAAACCTTGAAGC
Source organism: Erwinia sp. MYb375 (assembly GCF_037479175.1). Lineage (NCBI taxonomy): Bacteria > Pseudomonadati > Pseudomonadota > Gammaproteobacteria > Enterobacterales > Erwiniaceae > Erwinia > Erwinia sp. MYb375. The sequence goes on from NZ_JBBGZS010000010.1 coordinate 237,345, forward strand.
GCTGCTGATTCTGGATGCACTGGACCGACACGGAACCTTTGCCGCAGCGGCGGCCAGGCTGTTTAAAACCGCCTCTGCGCTGAGTTACACGGTGCAAAAGATGGAAAGCGATTTGAATATCACGCTGCTGGATCGCTCCGGTCATCGTGCAACATTTACCCCCACCGGGCGCTTAATGCTGGAAAAAGGTCGCATTCTTTTGCGCGCCGTGGGGGAGCTTGAGCAGCAGGCGCAGTATGTGGAAAGCGGCTGGGAAAGTAAGCTCACGATCAGCCTTGATGCTTCGGTGCCGTTTTCCCTGCTCTCTGGCCTGATTGATGCGTTTTATCAGGAGCATCATCATACTCAGTTGCTGTTCCGGCAGGATGTGCTGGCGGGCTGCTGGGAGGCGCTGAGTTATGGGCTGGCCGATATTGTATTCGGCGCGGTTCAGGAACCGGTGCGCCACAGCGGTGTCAGCTGTGTGCCGGTTGGCTGGCTGGAATATGCCTTCGCCATTGCGCCCCATCACCCGCTGGCGGCACTTCCAGCCCCCTTATTGCGTGAGCAAATCCGCCAGTACCGCGCGGTAGTGGTCCACGACAGCTCACGCCATGCCGAAGGCACCGATCTCCGCGTACTGGATGAGCAGCCGATTCTGAGCGTGCACAGTTTCAGCGATAAACTGCAGGCACAGGTGGATGGGCTGGGCTGCGGCTACCTGCCGCGCTATCTGGCGGCCCCGCATCTGGAAAACGGCACGCTGGTCGAACGCCAGCTGGACAGTGAAACCCGGCGTGACCAGGCATTTCTGGCCTGGAGCGACAGCGCCACCGGGAATGCAGCCATGTGGTGGCGAGAGCGGCTCCAGAACTTCGAGGGGATTCGCAGCGTGTATGCCGTGGAATAAATACCTGCGCCCGGGGTCATCCGGGCATCCGTCTTTGCCCCTCTTAACGGGCGCGTGTGGTTGTCCACTGCACGGCAAATACGCTGGCCAGCACGACAACCAGCCCCAGTAACGCCGTACCGGTGATTGATTGCCCCAGCAACGCCCAGCCCAGCACCACCGCGGCCAGCGGGCTCAGTAAACCCAACGAGGCAACGGCGACCGTCGGCAACCGGGCCACACCGCGGAACCAGAGTGAATAGGCGAGCAGTGCCCCTGCCAGGCTGAGATAGCTGTAGGCCGCCCACTGCGTCAGAGTCAGTTCCGGCAGTGGCGCATCGATCTGCCACGCCACGGGCGCCAGCATCAACCCGCCAATCACTAACTGCCAGCCGGTGAGCGACAGCACGGGGAGATCCACTCGCCAGCGGCGCGTCAGCCAGACGCCTGTCGCCATGCAGGCGGCGCCCAGGAATGCCGCTGCCATGCCGAGGGGTTCGAACACCGTCTGTGGCGAGAGCAGCAGCACGCCCATTCCCACCACTCCTGCCACTGCCGACCACAGGGTGGCCTGTGCCGGTGAGCGGCGATCCACCGCCCAGACCAGCACCATCACCAGCAGTGGCTGGATGGCGCCCAGGACCGCAGCCAGGCCACCGGGCAGGCGATAGGCCGCGACAAACAGCAGAGCCTGGAAGACACCAATGTTTAAGGCACTGAGCACGATCAACCGCCACACGTCACGCCGGGCGGGCATCTGTCTCGTGAAAAGCAACAGCAACAGGCCCGCAGGCAACACGCGGATTAATGCCGCCGTGAATGGCCGATCGGGCGGGAGCAGTTCTGAGGTAACAATATAGGTAGAGCCCCAGATGGCAGGGGCCAGGGCGGTCAGCAAGACATCGCGCCAGTAGCGCAAAGAGGGTGTAGTGTTCATGACATTACCTTCAATTCAAGATATTATGATTCTGTTGATCAACTACCTTGAAGTCAAGACAAATGAATAATCGAACCCCTCCAACGCCGCGTGATGCGGTCGATATCATTCTCGAACAATGGCGGCGCGAACGCCCCGATCTGGATGCCAGCCCGATGGGGCCGATCGGACGGATAAAGCGTTGTGCCATCCTGCTTGAGCAGCAGTTGGAAGTGGGTTTTGCCCGCTTTGATTTAGTGAGCTGGGAGTTCGATATGCTGGCCACGCTGCGGCGTTCTGGCGCACCTTATTGCCTCAGCCCAACCGCACTATTCTCCACATTGATGGTGACATCGGGCACCATGACTCATCGGCTGAAGCGGCTGGAAACCCGTGGGCTGATATTGCGCACAGCCAGCCAGCAAGATGCACGCAGCACCCTGGTGCAGCTCACACCCGAGGGGCTGGAACTGATCGAACGCGCCGTGGGGCCGCATGTTGAGAACGAACGTCAGATGCTGTCGGTGTTACCCACGGAGGTGCTGGCGAGTCTTGATGCGTCTCTCTCTCAGCTGATGCAGGCGTTAGAGGGAAATGCGGGAAAAGCGTAACGAGCAGGGCCACATTCACGGCCCTGAGAGTAATATGGAAATAAAGTCCATCCTATCAAGATGAAATCGGGCGACTATTCTGCAAAAACTTCCGGCCCTTTAGTTTCAATGGTATTCAAAATACGCAGCGCGGCGTTACCAGGTTGGCTTTCGTTACGTTCCCACTTGGATACGCTTTCTATTGACATACCCAAGGTCATCGCCAGGTCTGCCTGAGAAAGCCCATAACGGATGCGCAGGCTTTTGATTTGCATACCATCCATACAACGAATTTTTGGCAATCGCTCCCGCAACTGCCGCGCTTTAATTCGTGCATCCACTCGAGCGACGGTTTCATCAGAAACCACTCCCAGTTTGTTATAACGATTGGCCATGCCCTGAAGGCGCTTCAAACGTTCAGTCATCGCAATTTACCTCAATGAGTTCTTTCACTTTAATCAGCTGTTGCCTGAGATAATCGTTCATTTTCAAAAAATCCTGAGCCACATCGCAGTAGGACTCTATCTCGTCCATTTCCAGCTCTTTTCCCTTCTTTTTAGATAGCTCACTTTTCACATAGATGTCGAAAAAATAGAGGTGATCACCATGAGAAAAAAAGATGATGGAGCGAGCACCATTACTGGCGCCACTACCGGCAACACCAATACGTTTCTTATATACGCTGCGGCCTAAATGCCCATCGTGAGCACCATTTCTGACCAGATCTGCGGCCTTGCAGAGTTTCTGGTCACTAATACGAAAACGCTTTCTGTCTCGATCAAACTCCGGAGTCATATATGTCGGCATAGTCCTTTACCCGATGAAAAACCCGTAAGCAGGACTATAGTCCTGCTTACGGGTTATCTCAACCAGAAAGATGACGGCGGGTTAGTGCAGAGAAATAAAGTGATTCACTTTAGGTTTTTCCTCCCCCTGATGGAAACGGGTCACGCTGCTTTGTAAATCCGCATCGGCATGGGAGACGCGCTGATGCTGACGCAGATGCTCATGCCAGGACTCCACCAGGAACCACTCGATCAGCGTGGTGGCATCGCGGCTGTGCTCGGCAATGCCCCAGGCGTAAGCCCCATCACGGCGGCGGGTAAGCGACAGTTTTTTAATCTCTGCCAGAAACGCCGGACGATCTTCGGGTGCGATCTGATACTCAATCTGAATCATCACCGGGCCACGATCTGCCGTGACGGGTGTTTCTAACGCGGGCTGATCCCAGTGACCGGACGGTTGCAGGTCGGCCTCGCCTGCCGGAAGTTTAAGCCGCAGACACAACAGCGCGGAAAGCGTCAGCGCCACAGCGGCAATCAGCAGGGTTCCCACCAACCCGGTTTCCTGTGCCACCAGCCCCCAGAACAGACTGCCTGCAGCCATGGCACCGTTGAAAATCATCAGATAGACCGCCAGGCCGCGACCCCGCACCCAGTCGGGCAACACCGCCTGCGCCACACCGTTCAGTGAGGTCAGCGCAATAATCCAGCTCATGCCCAGCAGCACCATCAGCGGCAGGGCCAGCGCTTTGAGTGGCAGCAGGGCAATGACCACCATTACCAGCGCGGAAAGCCCCGCCGACAGCAGCATTAACCCGTCAACGTTCATCCGTTGACGCAGGACAGGCAGCAGCAGTGCCCCGACAATCGCCCCGATACCGACCGCGCCCAACAGCGTGCCGTAAAACCCGGCGCTTCCCTGTAACAGATGACGCGCCACCAACGGCAGCAGTGCCCAGATGGCGCTGGCAAAGAAGAAGTAAATCGCGGTGCGCACCAGCACCCGGTGCAGTTCACGACTGGCTTTGACGTAGCGAATGCCCGCGCGGAATGCACCGAAAAAATGTTCGGACAGTTCATTTCTCGTTTTATGCGGGCGCTTCCACCAGACCAACGCGGCAATCACGAACACATAGCTCAGGACATCAGCTCCGTAGGCCGCCCAGGCACCGAGTGCCGCCAGCAACAGGCCGCCGGTTGCCGTGCCCACCGCACGGGCGATATTGATCCCCAGCGAGTTAAGCGCCACCGCATTCTTCAACTGCGGACGTGGCACCAGCTCCGGCACAATCGCCTGCCAGGCCGGGCCCATCAGCGCCGCGCCGATGCCGCCAATAAAGGTCAGTGCCACCAGATACTCGACGGTCAGCAGATTATTATGCGAGAGGATCAGCAGCGTACCGCTGACGCTGGCCAGCAGCAGCTGGACAAAAATCAGCAGGCGACGGCGATCAAGAATATCGGACAGCACCCCGGCCGGGATTGCCAGCAGGAAAATCGGTAAGGTGGCGGCAGTCTGCATCAGTGCGACAGCCGCCGGATTAGACGACAGCCCGCTCACCAGCCATGAACTGGCCACATCGCGCATAAAGCTGCCGGTATTGCCGAGGATGGTCGCGGCCCAGATCACCGCAAACAGCCCTTGCTTAAGCGGCGCAAAAGCACCGGATGACGTTGTCTTCATGGTCAGGCTCCAGGACGAAGTGCAGCCGCCGCCTGTTCGCCCAGGCGGCTGGAAGGAGAAGGATCAGGCCTTACGAGCCGGGGCTTTGTGTACCATCGTGTAGGCATAATCCACGCCCATGCCGTATGCACCGCTGTGCTCACGCACCCGATCCATCACGTCGTCGTACGTGTTCTGTGAGTCCAGCAGATCGAATATAGACATGGTCAATTCCTCTTTTCGTTATCAGTAAGCGATGTAGTGAGCGAGTGTTTCGCTGCTGGAAACAAGACTAATGGCGACTAGAATTTGCTGATAGCGGAAAGAACTGGGCAACTCGTTAAGATTTTTTTGACAGTTTGTTTTCGGGTAAATAGAGGAGAATAAATATGAGCACATTCACTACGCAGGACGGCACGCAAATTTATTTCAAAGACTGGGGCACGGGTAAGCCGGTCCTGTTCAGCCACGGCTGGCCGCTGGATGCCGATATGTGGGACAGTCAGATGAATTTCCTTGCCGAACGCGGCTACCGCGTTATCGCCTTTGACCGCCGTGGCTTTGGCCGCTCTGACCAGCCGTGGGAAGGGTACAACTACGATACCTTTGCGTCAGACATCAACGATCTGATCCAGCATCTTGATCTGCATGACATTACGCTGGTGGGCTTTTCAATGGGCGGCGGCGACGTGTCGCGCTATATCGGCCGCTACGGCAGTGAGCGCGTCAGCGCACTGGTGCTGCTGGGGGCGGTGACGCCGATCTTCGGTAAGACAGACGACCATCCTGAAGGGGTAGAAAAAGCGGTATTTGACGGTATTCGTGATGGATTACGCAAGGATCGGGCGCAGTTTATCAAAGACTTTGCCACGCCGTTCTACGGCATTAACGCCGGGCAAACAATTTCCGACGGCGTGCTGGCCCAGACGCTGAATATCGCGCTGCTGGCCTCGCTGAAAGGCACCATTGACTGTGTGACGGCGTTTGAAGAGACTGATTTCCGGAGCGATATCGCGAAAGTGACCGTGCCAACGCTGGTGATCCACGGCAGTAACGACCAGATAGTGCCGTTTGAAGCCACCGGTAAACTGGCTGCCGCGATGATCCCCGGATCGGCGCTGAAAGTGTATGACAACGCGCCGCACGGCTTTGCTGTGACCCATCAGGATCAGTTAAATCAGGATCTGCTGGCGTTTTTGCAGCGGTGATATTATCGCAGGCGGGGCATGCCCCGCCCCTACACTTTGCAGGGTAATACGTAGGGGTCAGCATGCCCCGCCCCTACTTTGCAGGGTCATACGTAGGGGTCAGCACGCCCCGCCCCTACTTTGCAGGGTCATACGTAGGGGTCAGCATGCCCCGCCCCTACTTTGCAGGGTCATACGTAGGGGTCAGCACGCCCCGCCCCTACTTTGCAGGGTCATACGTAGGGGTCAGCACGCCCCGCCCCTACTTTGCAGGGTCATACGTAGGGGTCAGCACGCCCCGCCCCTACTTTGCAGGGTCATACGTAGGGGTCAGCACGCCCCGCCCCTACTTTGCAGGGTCATACGTAGGGGTCAGCACGCCCCGCCCCTACTTTGCAGGGTCATACGTAGGGGTCAGCATGCCCCGCCCCTACTTTGCAGGGTCATACGTAGGGGTCAGCACGCCCCGCCCCTACTTTGCAGGGTCATACGTAGGGGTCAGCACGCCCCGCCCCTACTTTGCAGGGTCATACGTAGGGGTCAGGCATGCCTGACCCGCATCAGCTGCGCGCCGCCAGCCACACGGCATAGGCTTCATCCCAGATGGCGGCAGGCGTTCCTGCCTTGCCAAGGCCAAAACCATGTCCCCCCTGCGAAATACGGATCATCTGCACCGAGACCCCGGCCTTGCGGCAGGTATCGTGCATGATCACGCTGTTTTCCGGGTCTGAGGTGTGGTCATCTTCCGCCTGAGCGAGGAACAACGGCGGATAAGCACGGGTGACATAGTTCTGTACTGACCAGCTGGCCTCTTCCGCCGGGGACGGATGATTGCCCACCAGCGACAGATGCGTATTGGTGTGCGTGTAAGGAGGTTCGAGGGTGATCACCGGGTAAATCAGCCCCACGCTGTCAGCTTTGGGGACAATCTGGTCAATCGCATCCTGCGGAGCATAGGACGCGTAATCCGGGCGCGCCGCCGCCAGGCCCAGCATATGCCCGCCCGCCGAGAAGCCGAGCAGGTGCACATTGTTTTCCATTGAACGCACCAGGCGGATCGCCCGCTGTGCATCCTGAAACGCCACGCGGTTGCCATCCTGCCAGTGTTCGCCAGGCAGACGATAGCTGAGCACATAGGCGGTATAGCCTTTGCTGTTCAGCCAGCGCGCCACCGGCCACCCTTCCCGGCCCATGCCAATCCAGCGATAGCCACCACCAGCGGCGATCAGCACCGCCTTACCGTTAGGATTCTCCGGCACAAAGCGCTGAATACCCGGGCTGACAATATTTGACCACGATCCGTTCGCAGAAATGCGCAGCGCTCCCGTCGGGCCGCCGCCGCCTGGCGGTTCGTCCGGCCATAGCGGGAAAAAGTCCTGACGGGCGAACAGCTTATCGGTGCTCATGGCAAGCATAAACGCGCCGGTGCCCAGGATGAACCGACGGCGACTAATCAAGATGCATGTCCAACATTCTCAGCAGAAAACAGGGAAGGTATTGTTGAGCCACTTAGGAATGGGCTCAGTGGCGAAATAGTATGCATATCGACAAGAAAATGCCACTGAGATCACACTTTTTTCATCACGGAATGGAAAATAGTCAGGAAGGTGTCTAACGGGCCCTGGGAGCCAGGGCCCGGCAGGGATTATTTCACGTTTTTGCTGGCAAAGGCTTCGTAGTTATCTTTGGTGATCACCTGATACGGGATCCACATAAACTTGTCGCCATTTTTGCCGTCAATGACCTGTTTTGCCATGGTAACCGCGCCTTTACCCTGGCCTGCAGCATCCTGGAAAACGGTTAATGCCAGCTTGCCGTTTTTAATAAATTGCAGCGCATCCGGGGTGCCGTCGATCCCGGCGACCAGGATATCTTTCTTACCGCTCTGATTCAGCGCCATAATCGCGCCAATCGCCATCTCATCGTTGTTGGCAGCAATCGCATCGATCTTATTGCCGGACAGCAACCAGCCGGAAGTGACATCCACGGCTTCGTTACGCATCCACTGGGCAGACTGCTTCTCAACCACTTTCATCTCTTTATATTTGGCGATGACATCTTCCGTGGCTTTGGTGCGCTGACGTGCTTCTTCTGCCGACAGGGCGCCCATCAGAATGGCGACATTCCCTTTGTAGTTCATTTTTTTCGCCAGCGCTTCCATCTCCATGCGCCCGCCCAGCAGCGAATCGGAGCCAACATAAGCCATTTTTCCGCTCAGTTCGACTTCCGGTTTACGGTTAACAAAAATCAGCGGAATATTGGCGCGTTTTGCCGCCTCCATCATCGGTTTTACTCCCTGGGTATCCACCGGATTGAGGATGATGGCGTCCACGCCCTGGTTAATAAAGTTCTCAACCTGCTGTACCTGTACCGCGATATCACCTTTAGCATCTTCAAACTGTCCCTGGATCTTCTCTTTTTCCATCTCTTTCGCCATCTGCGTACGCAGAATGGAGACAAAGTTAAGATCGAAGTTCGCCAGTGCAACACCGATACGCAGATCTTTTGCCTGGGAAGCGGGTGCCAGTGCAAGAGCACCAATCAACAGTGCGATTTTATTCACGTTCATGGATGGATTCCTGTAGGTGTAGGTAAGTTATTATTTTGAGTAGTGAAAAGAATGAACGGTGCAGGTCCTCCTTAAAAAACGCGGCCAGGGCTGGCCGCATCATGTTTAATTAATCAAAGTGCGCTTTAAAGCTTGCCAGGGCCGCTTCGCTGTCCCCTGACGCCCAGCCTTCCAGTGCAATGACCCCCCGATAATTCATCGCCCGCAGGGCTTTCGCCACTGCACGGTAGTTAATCTCGCCTGTTCCCGGCTCACAGCGGCCCGGTACGTCAGCGACCTGGATTTCACCAATCGCATCGCCACTGCGCTGCACCAGTTCGATCAGATTGCCTTCGCCGATCTGCGCGTGGTACAGGTCAAGATTCATTTTCAGATACGGGCTGTTTACCGCCTCCACCAGCGCCAGCGTATCGGCGGCTTTGGCAAACGGCGTGCCCGGATGGTCAACGGCAAGGTTGAGATTTTCCAGAGTAAATACGCGCCCGGCTTTCTCACCCAATGCGGCTAATTTTTCCAGCGTACGCACGGCTTTTACCCACATCGGGCCAGTGACAACCTCCACAGGCTTGACGGGCAGCCCCTGATTATCCAGGCCGGTGCCGTGCAGGTTCAGGCTCGGGCAATTAAGACGTGCTGCCACGGCCAGCGATTCTTCGGCGCTGCTTAACAGGTTGGCGATCTCGTCATCGTCCGTCAGATTGCCGGTCAGGTAGCCGGTCATGGAGGTAAAACTCGCCCCCGTTGCAACCAGCGCATCGATGTCTTTATTGTTCCAGTGCCAGATTTCCACGCCGAAACCCAGCTGATGAATACGCTTCACACGTTCGATAAAGGGTAAATCCAGAAAAACCATTTCGGCTGAGACCGAAAGACGATAATCCGACATCGTTGTTATCCTCGTAATTGAATCGGTTTGCCCTGCTGAACAGAGGCAATACAGGCCAGTGCGATTTCCAGCGCGTTACGCGCATCGTCGCCGGTGGCGCGTGGGGTTTCACCGCTGGCGGCACAACGGACAAACTCGGTCAGTTCGGCAATGTAGGCATCGGCCAGCAGGTCGGTGTCCTGACGGGAGGTCTCAATGGCAATTCCGGCTGCGCCGTAACGCACACAGTTATTGACGTTAATGTTGCCCATCTGGAACATGCCGTTACTGCCGAAGACTTCCGCACGCACGTCATAACCATAGACCGCCTGGAAGTTAGCTTCAGCCACCGCAATCGCGCCGTTATCAAAACGGATAGTCACCACCGAGGTATCCAGCAGCCCTTTATCTTTGAAGTCCGGGCGCACCAGCGCATCGGCGATGGCATACACTTCCACCGGTTTCGCGCCGGGGTTACAGTGCAGCAACGTGTCAAAATCGTGGATAAGCGTTTCCAGATAGATAGTCCACGGCGGGATGCCGCTCGGATCGCGCAATGGGGAAGGGTCGCGGGTCAGGGAACGGATCAGCTGCGGCGTGCCGATCTCACCCTTTTTGATGGCGTCCAGCGCGGCGGCGAAGCCGTTAGCAAAACGGCGGTTAAAGCCCACCTGCAATACCACGACTGCTGTTTTCGCGGCAGCAATCGCGTGGTCAGCTTCTTCGAGCGTGATGGCCATCGGTTTTTCACAGAAGACATGTTTCCCGGCCCGGGCAGCCGCGGCCACCAGCTCCGCATGCGTCCGTGCCGGTGTCGCGATCAGCACCGCATCAATGTCAGGATCGTCGAGCATCAGCTGGGGCTCGCTATAATATTTGCCCGCACCCAGCTTCTCAGCCAGACGCTGCGCAGCTCCCGGCACGGGATCGGCCACCGCGGCCAGCACCGCCCCCGGAACCTTTTGCGCCAGCGAGGTCGCATGGAAGCTCCCCATGCGCCCTGCTCCGATTAACCCCACACGCACGATCTGTTTTGTTACTGACATCTTGTTCCCCTTCAGGTGGCTGGCTGACTGTTTTTGTCGTTAAACAGACATAAGCAAACCCTATGCCAGAGTGCAGAACACCGCAGGGCGCGCCTTTCTCTTCCTGTCGCGATCACAAAATGCACACAAAAAAAACATGTCAACTTAACATGTCTATAAAATGGACATTCCATGAGTGGGAGGGAAGCAAAATGAATCAACCGACGTTAGCCGGTGCGATCAACGCAGAGTGTGATGGACAACTGAGCCTGCCTGCGGGCAGTGAAGCCAGCCGCTGGGACAGCCAGCTGGAACAGGCGAGACGGGATTTTGATGCCGGGCGCGAGCCGGAGTTTGTCCGCCCGGATGTCCTCAATTCATGGAAAAGCAGCCGTGCTGCCGGGATCGATCCTGCGTATTTTGCTTACACCTTCCCGCCCGAGGAACGGGTCAAACAGATTCTGGCCGACAATGCCGAGCTGATTGAGGTGGCGGGCAGCATTATGGAAAATCTGCTGGCCTATAACCCGGACGGCCACATTAATCTGACCAATGCGCAGGGGGTGACGCTCTCCTGCTGCGGTCGCGATCTGACCCCGATAGGCAGCATTCTGACCGAATCAGAGATGGGCACCAACTGTACCGCGCGCTGCCTGAAACAGCAGCGGCTGGTGTATATGCTCAACGGTGAAAACTGGAAAGCAGCCTTGCGTGAGCGTCATCTGCAATGTGCTGCCGCGCCCATCCGCGATGCTGAGGGACGGATGATCGGCGTACTGACGCTGACCGCCAGCCAGGATAATTTCCACTACCATACCCTCGGTACCGTGCAGGCGGCCGCCGAAGCGATCGGCCAGCAGCTGATCCTGCGTGCGTTGCTGGCGGAACAGAAGTCGATCCTCGAAACGCTGAACGAAGGGGTGATCGTGCTCGATCGCTCAGGGGTGATCAAAACCATCAACCGCTATGCACGACAGATCTTCCACGGACTGGCACGCGTCGGCCATCAGGTGGATACGGTACTGAACCCGGAACATGCGCGCCTGGCGACCATGACCTTCTGCAACGACCGCGAAATCGTCTTCAGCCCCGCAGATAATCAGCGCGTCTGCTGCCTGGTATCGGTGATGCCTGCGCCAGGCGGCGGTAAGATTATCGCCCTGCGTGAGAATCAGCGTATCCGCGCCATTACCCGCCGGGTGATGGGGGCCAGCGCCAGCTATACCTTTGATATGCTGTGCGGCAGCGCACCGGCTTTGCAGGTCGCGATGGAGAAAGCCCGTAGCTGCTGTCGCAGCGACAGCACCGTGTTACTCACCGGAGAGAGCGGCACTGGCAAGGAGCTGTTTGCTCAGGCGATCCATAACGGCAGCCTGCGTTGCGGCGAGCCTTTTATTGCCGTTAACTGCGGTGCGCTACCGCGCGATCTGGTACAGAGTGAGCTGTTTGGTTATATGGACGGTGCGTTTACCGGATCGCGGCGCGGCGGTGCCGCAGGTAAGTTCGAGCTGGCAGAAGGCGGGACGCTGTTTCTTGATGAAATTGGCGATATGCCGCTGGAAGCGCAGACCAGCCTGCTGCGCGTATTGCAGGAGAGTGAAGTGGTGCGCATTGGCGCGTCGCAGCCGGTGAAAGTCAATGTCCGCATTATCGCGGCCACCAACTGCAATCTGATCCGGGCAGTGGAAACCGGTGCGTTTCGCCGCGATCTCTACTACCGTCTGAACGTGATTTCTATCCCCATTCCCGCCCTGCGCGAACGCAGCAGCGATATTCCGGCGCTCACCGAGTGGTTCCGCGAAAAAGTCTGCACCCAGTTGAAAAAGATCAACGTGCAGTTTACCACCGGGGCAATGGAAGCCTTAAGTCACTACCACTGGCCGGGTAACGTCCGTGAGCTGGAGAACATTGTTGAGCGAGTGATCAATATGAACGACGGACTGTTTATTGATGTGCAGGATCTGCCCGATGAAGTCATCCGGCGCATGTCCTCTCCCCCTGCCGTTCATCCTGCGGAGCCGCAGCAGGCAGCTCGGCTTGATGTGAATGAGCGCGCGCATATTATTAGCACGCTGGATGCACTGAACGGAAATTTGCGCCAGGCAGCTCAGTTAATGGGGCTGTCACGTGCCGGGTTATATAATAAACTGAAGAAATACCAGATCAGTGCTGACGAGTTTCGCCGCTGATCGCTTCGGTCACTGCGGTGACCCCTTTCGCTGTGCTGACTGAGTGCTTATGTGGTTCGAACATCTTGATTTTGCCGTTATTCTGCTACAAATCGTCTTAATTGATCTGTTACTGGGTGGCGATAACGCCGTCGTTATAGCCCTCGCCTGCCGTAAACTGCCGCCGCACATGCAGAAAAAAGCGATTATTCTCGGCACGCTCGGGGCGATTGTTGCCCGCGTTGTGCTGCTGATTATTGCCGTTCATCTGTTGGCGCTGCCGTGGCTGAAGATCGTCGGTGGCCTGCTGTTGCTGTGGATTGGCTTTAAGCTGGTCGGCAGTGAAGAGGAAGAAGCCAACATCAATGGCGACAACCGTCTGTGGAAAACCGTGCTGACCATTACGCTGGCCGATGTGGTGATGTCGCTGGATAACGTGCTGGCCGTGGCTGCAGCGGGTAAAGGCAACGTCTGGCTGGTGTCGTTCGGGGTGTTGATCAGTATTCCGATTATTGTGATGGGCAGCAAACTGGTACTGACGCTACTGACGCGCTTCCCGTTTATCGTCACGCTCGGCGGAGCACTGATTGGCTGGATTGCGGGCAGTATGCTGGTCACTGACCCGGCACTACTGCGTTATACCGCTGCGATCCCGCATCTGCACTGGATTGCCGGGGCCATTGGGGCACTGATGGTGGTGGGATACGGTGTGGTAAGACGCGGGCGGGCGTCGTAGGGGGCGGGCATGCCCGACCCGCATCAATACCGGGTGAGGCATGCCTCACCCCTACAAAAATGCGATGGTTTTCGGAGGCATTTAACCTGACGCTAAATCTTCTCTTTCTTCGACATGCTATCCAGATACCCCATCACAAACGCCGACAACACAAACGTCAGATGAATAATCACGTACCACAGTAGCTTGTTATCCGGGATATTCTTCGCATCCATAAACACCCGCAGCAGATGGATAGAGGAGATGGCAACAATCGATGCCGCAACCTTATTCTTCAGCGACCCCGAATCCATCTTGCCCAGCCAGTTGAGCTTCTCTCTGTTCTCATCAATATCCAGCTTAGAAACAAAATTTTCGTAGCCGGAGAGCATCACCATCACCAGCAGGCCACCAACCAGCGTCATGTCGATCATCGAAAGCAGCACCAGCACCATGTCATTTTCGGACATCTCAAGCACGTGTGGCAGCAGATGGATCAGCTCCTGGAAAAACTTAATGGCCAGTGCCACTAACCCCAGCGACAGCCCGAGGTAAATCGGTGCCAGCAGCCAGCGCGCAGAGTAAATCAGGTTTTCGACGAAACGTTCCATAGCATCCAGTTCACAATTCAACAGGGCGAACAGTATACCCGATGGCTGATAGACTTTTTCAAGGCATGCGCGCTTAAAACAACGGAATTTAAGCGACTTTACGTTGAGACGGACTATTCCCGGACCGGCAGCGCCTCTTCATTACTGCCCTGTGGCAGCAAATCGTTAATCGGGCGCATCATCTTTTTCATCTGGCGCTCATAGCCGAACGGGCTGCCCTGCCCGCTATCGGCCTGCATCGTAAGCTGTGGCTGACTTGCCGCAAAGGCCTGGGGGAAAGGATGAAGAGACAGCACCGCCAGCACGGCGGCCATTTTAGTCAACTGGCGCACGGGTCCTCCGGACTTAATGATATTGACGGAACTGAATGCGGTAATCGCGCGGGGTAACATTGAAGTGCTTTTTAAACACCCGCTGGAAGCACTGCTGGGAAGAGAAACCGAGGTCCATCGAGATCGCCATAATGCTTTTGGTCGAACTGACCAGGCAGCGTGCAGCCTGATCAAGACGGCGGCTGCGAATAAACGTCGCCAGGGTGATGCCCCTTTGCTCTTTAAACGCACGTTGCAGGTGCCACTTCGAATAGCCAGATTTTGCCGCTACGGCTTCAATATTGAGGCCTTCTTCTAAGTGATCGTCGATCCAGTCGACGATAACGTCCACGATTTCATTTTTCATTTTTAGCTCCGCGATGACGGGCGCATGACGCCCACTCCTGCCTTAAAAGAACAAGGAAGTTATTTATTATTTTGATTTTATTGAAGTAATTACGATATGAAAAAAAAGGGAGAACATATCAAAAAAACGTGGAAGGGATGGTATTAGACCGCTTAAAATAGTTCAAATAGATAATATAAATCTTTGATAATAGATAAGGGCTATATGCCAGCGAACATGGATCTCAACCTGGTGCGGGTATTTATCGCTATTTATGAAACCCAAAGTGTCAGCGGGGCTGCCGAACGTTTGTTCATTACTCAGCCCTCTGCCAGCTATGCCCTAGCCCGGCTGCGGGTTGCGACGGGTAACGAGCTGTTTAAACGCAGCCGTAAAGGGATGCAACCCACTCCCACCGCCAGTCAGCTCTATACGGTTTTTAAAAAGTCTCTCAGTGGCATTGAGAAGGCGGTGGCAGACACCCGCAGCTTCTCTCCGGACACATCCTTTCACAAATTTCGTCTCGCCCTCTCTGACCTTGGCGAACTGCTGTTGCTACCCGGTCTGGTGAAACATCTGCGCGCCGTCGCCCCTAACGTGCAGCTGGAGGTGATCCCGGTAGAGATGCGAAAACTGGATGAATGGTTGCTGACCGGGAAAATCGATGCCGCGCTGTGCAGCCGTAACGAAAGTATTTCGCTGGCGCAGCGTGACCGGATTATGGATGAGTGTTATGTCTGCCTGTTGAACGACCAGCACCCGCGCATTGGCGACACCCTGACGCTGGATGCCTACCTGGAGGAACAACACATTATTGTGTCGACCATCAGCGGGCATTATATGGTGGAAGAGCGGATAAAAGAGTATGGCTATGAGCGCCGCATTGCGCTGGAAGTCCCGCACTTTGCGGCGCTGGGCGAGCTGATTGCCTCCAGCGAACTGCTGGTGACGCTGCCCTCCAGCGCGGCGAAAATCTACGTCGCGCGTGGCAACGGGCGCATCATCGAACTGCCGTTTGAGCTACCGAATCTTGAGGTGTACCTGTACGGGCACACCGAGATCGGGGATATCACCGCCAAAACCTGGTTCTACAACCTGCTGAAAAACGTCAGCCCACTGCTGATGGTCCGCCGGTAACAGAGGGTTAGTCGGCGCGGCGCGGGCCACGGCTCCAGTAGGCCATAAAACTGATGCACTCCGGCGACAGGCCGCGCTCACCAATCAGATAGCGGCGCAGTTGTTTAACGGCGCTGGACTCGGCAGCAACCCAGCCGTGAAAGCGTTTATCTCCGCTATCGGCACGGTCCCAGAGGATATCGCCCTCCTTCTCTTCATGCAGCTCACCGCGCACCAGCGCACTTTCCGGCAGCATCACCCGCTGCTGCACCGCCTGCAGCAACGCTTCACCATGAGAGGCACCGGTTTCTTCACGCGGAAGCCAGTGGATGTCGGCAAAGACATAGTGGCTGAGGTCAACGCAGTCGCCGCGTTTCGGCACTTCCAGGAACATCTGTAACTGTGGCGGGTTGCTCCAGCCAGCCAGTTGTTCAAGGATCGCTTTCGCCGCCGGGAGTGCCGTTTCATCTGCAACGACCAGCGCGCGCTCCACATCAGGGTGAGGGGCCCACTCGTAGCCACCGCTGCTAGTCGTGCAAGCGCGGTTCGGTGCCACCATTTGCAGCGCTGCACCTGGCTCAGCATTCAGCGCCCAGGCCGAAGCCGGGCCTTCGGTGCCGTGCATCACAAACTCGACTTCCACTTCCCCGGCGTCAGCATTGACGCGACGAAGGGTATAGGTACGGGCGATCGGGCGGATTTCCTGCGGCATCGAGCGTGCTGTCTCCCACCAGGTTTTTTCACCCTCATCGGTCAGCGTTGATGGCGTGCCGTTGAGGGAAGGAAACAGCAGTTTAATCCGCTGATCCGGCGCATCCATCTTCATCTGACGCACGTCATCACCCCTGAATACACAGCACAGCATCGAAGGAGAAAGTACCTGCTTACGCGCCAGCACTACATTAAATAAGCGACAACCCTGAACACTCGCCATCAATCCGCCTTGTAAACCTGAAAGCCGCGCACGTGTGATAACGCACATAAGGTCGGCAAGAATAGCAAAGCCAGATGATAATGAGAATGAGAATGAACCTTCTTTACATCGTGCACGGAATAACGGATTGATCCCGGCGCAAAAAGCCGTCAACGTAGCACTTTCCCTGTGGTAAATGCGGAGCACGCCGATGTCCCTGACTGTCCTGACGCAACTGGCCGATATTCCGGCCAGTCAGTGGGATGCCCTGGCCCCCAACTCTCAGCCTTTTTTACGTCATGCTTTTCTCTCCACCCTGGAAGAGAGCGGCGCGGTCAGCCGCGCTTCGGGCTGGCTGCCGCAGCATCTGCTGTGGATGGAAGAAGGAACCCCACGTGCGGCCATGCCCGGCTACGCGAAAAATCATTCGATGGGAGAATACGTTTTCGATCATGCCTGGGCAGAGGCCAGTGAACGGGCAGGGATCCCTTATTATCCTAAATGGCTGTCGGCGGTGCCGTTCAGCCCGGTCAGCGGCGCCCGGCTGCTGGGCAGCGATCGCCAGGCCGCACAGCTGCTACAGGCCTTACCTGCATTTCTGGCCGAACGGCAGCTCTTCAGCGGCCATATTAATTTCAGCGATGAGCGTATTCGCCAGGGATTGAAGCAGGATCCGCGCTGGCTACCACGCCTCGGCTGCCAGTATCACTGGCACAACCGGGGTTTTCGCGATTTCCAGGATTTTCTCGACCTCCTCACCTCGCGCAAGCGCAAACAGCTGCGCAAAGAGCGCGAGCTGGTTGCCAGCCAGGGCGTGGAGTTTGTCTGGTATCAGGGTGCAGAAGTGACGGAAGCGCAGTGGGATTTTGTGTACGCCTGTTACGCCAATACCTATCGCGTGCGCGGCCGTCAACCTTACCTGCCGCGCTTGTTCTTCAGCCTGTTGGCAGAGCGCATGCCGGAAGCGATTCGCGTAGTAATCGCCAGCCAGCACGGAGAGGCGGTAGCCATGGCGTTCAGTCTGGTGGATGGCAACACCTTCTACGGCCGCTACTGGGGCTGCCTGGAAGAGTTCAACCGCCTGCATTTTGAAACCTGCTTCTATCAGGGGATGGAGTACGCCATTGATCACGGGCTGCAGCGTTTTGATGCCGGTGCCCAGGGTGAACATAAGCTGATTCGTGGTTTCGAACCGGTGCTGACAGAGTCCTGGCATCTGCTGCGCCACGCCGGTCTGCATGATGCGGTCGCCGATTTCCTGCATCAGGAGCGTGACGGCGTGCGCAACTGGGCAGAGGAAGCCAAAGCCTCGCTACCGTGGCGACAGCCCGACGGGCATGACGATCATCCTTCGCCGACAAATCCACCGGTCTGGTGACGCCACAGGCGCGCGTACAGACCGCCTTTTGCCAGCAGTTCGCTGTGGCTGCCAATTTCGGCAATCCGCCCCTGCTCCAGCACCACCAGCCGATCCATACGGGCGATGGTCGATAGCCGGTGGGCAATAGCAATCACGGTTTTCTCTTCCATCAACGTCTCCAGGCTCTCCTGAATCGCTGCTTCCACTTCGGAATCCAGCGCAGAAGTGGCTTCGTCCATAATCAAAATGGGCGCATCCTTCAGCAGTACGCGGGCAATAGCAATACGCTGGCGCTGGCCACCGGACAGCTTCACACCGCGTTCACCCACCTGGGCATCCAGCCCGGTGCGGCCCTGTGGATCGGAGAGCAGGGGAATAAACTCATCGGCTTTCGCCTGATGAATAGCGCGCGTTAACGCCTCTTCGCTGGCATCTGGCCGACCGTATAGCAGGTTATCGCGAATCGAACGGTGCAGCAGCGAGGTATCCTGAGTGATCATCCCAATCTGTGCACGCAAGCTCTCCTGGGTGATATCGGCAATGTTCTGACCATCAATCAGGATGCGGCCGCCGTTCAGGTCATACAGCCGCAGCAGCAGATTCACCAGCGTGGATTTTCCCGCGCCGGAGGGGCCAATCAGCCCGATTTTTTCACCGGGCCGGATGGTCAGTTGCAGGTTATCAATCACCGTGCGTTCGCCGCCGTAGTTAAAGCGGATAGCCTCAAACTGGATTTCGCCCTGCTGCACCCGCAGCGCCGGAGCCTGGTCTTTATCACTGACTTTGACGGGCTGGGCAATGGTTTGCAGGCCATCCTGCACCATCCCGATATTTTCAAAGATGCCGTTCACCACCCACATGATCCAGCCAGACATGTTGACGATGCGGATCACCAGCCCGGTGGCCAGCGCGATCGCCCCAACGCTTAACAGTGACTGCGTCCACAGCCACAGCGCCAGCCCGGTGGTGCTGATAATCAGCAGCCCATTCAGCGTAGTGATCACCACATCCATGCCGGTGACCATACGTCCCTGGCTGCGGGTTTTTACCGTCTGGTCACCCATCGCCTCACGGGCATACTGACGCTCCAGATCGCTGTGGGCAAACAGCTTCAGGGTGGTGATATTGGTGTAGCCATCAACGATGCAGCCCATCAAACGCGAACGGGAATCGCTGGACGCCACCGAACGGGCTTTGACGCGCGGCACAAAGTAGCGCAGGCACAGCACGTAGCCGACAATCCAGATCAGCAGCGGGATGGTCAGCCGCCAGTCTGCTTCGGCAAACAGCACCAGTGTGGTGACGGCGTAAATCAGCACGTGCCACAGGGCATCGACCGCCTGCACCGCAGAGTCGCGCAGCGCGTTACCCGTCTGCATGATGCGCTGGGCGATACGCCCGGCGAAATCGTTCTGGAAGAAGTTCAGGCTCTGGCGCAGCACGTAGTTATGATGCTGCCAGCGGATCATGCTGGTCATGCCGGGATTGATGGTCTGGTGCACCAGCAGGTCGTGCAGGCCAATAAACAGTGGCCTGAAGATCAGCGCCACCACCACCATCCACAGCAGTTCGCTGCCGTGGTCGCTAAAGAAGGTGGCGGCAGGGCTGCTATTCACCAGGTCGATGATGCGGCTGAGATAGCGGAACAGCGCCACTTCGATCAGTGAGGCTACCAGTCCAATCACCAGTAACAGCGCGAAGCACGGCCACACCTGACGCAGATAGAACAGATAGAATGCCCAGAGGTTGTTAGGTGGCGTGTCAGCCGGGGCATCCCTGAAGATGTTGATCATCCTTTCAAAACGGCGATAAAGCATAAAGCAGGCTCATGTGTACGGCAGGATTGTTCAGCTTAGTGCATAACCGGGGTGAGGGTCGACCAGCTGCGGGGATTCCCCGGTGATAATCAGCGCAATAGCCCATGTTGCTGCTGTCTACCAACACCACCGTTTCCTGACCTGCCAGGGGAAAACCCTGCCTATTTAGTTCACCGGACGCGTGGTGCTGGAACCTTTGCACTCCTTTGCTCTGGATATCAATGCCGAAAAAATCCCTCTGTTTGATGCACAAAGCGCTACGCGGCTGGTTTAATGGTGTCATCAGGGCGAGGCATACCTTGCCTGTTTTTCTGCACACAAGGGATAACCGTGGAACGTCTGGATTGCGATCGAATGTTTGTGGCGGTGCTCGAACTGGGCAGCTTTGCCGCAGCGGCAGCCCGGCTGGGTACCAGCAGTGGCCAGGCCTCTAAACTGGTGTCAAAACTGGAAAAAGAGCTGGGCGTGCAACTGCTGAAACGCAGCACGCGCGCGCTGTCCCCCACCGAGGTTGGGCAGGCCTATTTTTCTCAGGTCAAACATCTGCTGGATGAATGGGATGCGCTGGATGCCTCGGTGCGCCACGCAGCGGGGAAACCCTCAGGACGCATCAAACTCAGCGCGCCCATCACGTTTGGTGCCAGCCAGCTGGCCCCGGCGCTGATCGCCTTTGCCCGCGAGTTTCCAGAAATTGAACTGGATGTCAGCTTCTCAGACCGTATCGTGAACATCGTCGATGAGGGATTTGACGTTGCCATCCGCATCGGAAAACTGAGCGACAGCAGCCTGATTGCCCGCCGCCTCAGCGATATGCGCGTGGTGATCGCCGCCAGCGATGACTATGTACGGCGGCACGGTATGCCAACGCATTCTCAGCAACTCGCCGATCATAACTGCATTATCGACACCAACTTCCGCGATCCTTATAACTGGCCATTTGGCAGCCAGGGTGAAACCGTCCCGGTGCGCGGCCGTCTGCGCTTTTCCAATGCTGAAGCCTGCCTGACGGCGGCGCTGAGCGGCTTGGGCATTGCCCGGCTGCCGACCTTCATTGCCGGGCCGGCCTTACGGGCAGGGACCATCCGGCCTCTGCTGAATGAGAGTGAAATTCCCCCGCTCGGTCTGTACGCCGTTTACCCCCCGGCTCGCCATCTGGCCCATAAGGTACGGGCGCTGATCGACTTCCTTGTCAGCCATTATGCCGGGAAGCCAGCGTGGGATCAGGGCTGGTGATTACTTCCAATATGGAAGCAATCATTGCGCGAATGGCCGGATAATCAGTGCGGAGGAATGCGTGTAGATTGTGTTTTATCACCCCTGACACTCACACGTTATAAGGCACCTCATCATGACTGATACCCGTACCGCCCCCTGGGCCGCGCTGATCCTGCGTCTTTCGCTTGGCATTCTGTTCCTGGCGCACGCTGGCCTGAAGTTTTTTGTTTTCACCCCGGCTGGCACCGCGAAATTCTTTGAGTCACTGGGGCTGCCCGGCGGGCTGGCTTACGTCACCATCGCCTGGGAAGTGCTGGGCGCTGTGGCACTGATTGTCGGCTACCGCCCACGCATTGCCGCACTGCTGCTGATCCCGGTACTGCTGGGTGCGATTGCGACTGTGCACGGTCCGGCCGGTTTCTGGTTCACCAACCCGAACGGCGGCTGGGAATACCCGGTATTCTGGGCAATCAGCCTGCTGGTACTGGCGTTGATCGGCGACGGTAAATACGCGCTGAAAGCCTCCCTCCCTGCTTCACGCCTGAACTGAGGATCGACTGATGCTGGTAAACGGTAAATGGACGGCAGAGTGGCACCCGGTACAGGCGACGGATGAAAAAGGCGGCTTTGTCCGGCAGACCTCCAGCTTCCGTCACTGGGTGACGGCGGATGGCAGCAGCGGCTTCCTCGCAGAGCCGGATCGCTACCATCTGTATGTGGCGCTGATCTGCCCGTGGGCTTCACGCACATTAATCGCGCGTAAGCTGAAAGGGCTGGAGAAGGCCATCAGCGTCTCCGTCGTTGAGCCACAGCTGACCGATGAAGGCTGGCACTTTGGCGACTTCCCGGGTGCCGACCGCGATACCCTGAACCACGCAGAATACCTGCATCAGCTGTATACCCGCGCCGACGACAGTTTCACCGGACGGGCAACGGTGCCGGTGCTGTGGGACAAGAAAACCGGCACCATCGTCAGTAATGAATCGGCGGATATCGTGCGCATGTTCAACAGTGGCTTTGGTGCGCTGGCAACACAGTCTGTCGATCTGTACCCTGAAGCCCTGCGGGCAGAGATAGACGCGCTGAACGCGGAGATCTATCCGCGACTGAACAACGGTGTTTATCGTGCCGGGTTTGCCACCACCGCCATCAGCTACCGCGAAGCCTTTAATGATGTCTTCGGCATGCTGGCTGAGCTCGAGATACGTCTGAGCAACAGTGGGCCTTATCTGTTTGATAATGTCCTGACCGAAGCCGATATTCGCCTGTTCGTGACGCTGATTCGCTTTGACGTTGCCTATCACGGTTTGTTTAAGTGCAACCTGCGTCAGCTTCGGGACTTCCCCGCGCTGGATGCTTACCTGCAACGTCTGCTGGCGCTTCCCGGCGTGCGTGAAACGGTTAGCATCGACCATATTAAGCAGGGTTATTACTCTATTAAGGCACTGAACCCGAACGGGATTGTGCCCGCCGGCCCAGACATGAGCGGCTACGGTTTTTAATCTGATTTACGAGGCGAACAATGTCGAAAGGATTAGTTATTTTACTGCACGGCGTTGGCAGCAGCGGCGATGATCTGGCAGGCCTGGGTGACCACTGGGCGCCCACACTGCCAGGCGTAAGCTTTGCCAGCCCCAATGCCGCGTACCACTTTGAACATGGCGCTGGCTGGCAGTGGTTTAGCCTGGCGGGTATCACGCCAGAAAACCGTCCTGCGAGGGTGGCAGCAGCGCGCGCTGCCTTTGACCAGACACTGCAGGCGATCCTCGATCGGCATCAGATGAGCGACAGCCTGGATAAGGTGGTGCTGGTCGGCTTCTCGCAGGGGTCGATTATGGCGCTGGATACGCTGGTGTCGGGCCGCTGGCCGATTGCGGGCATTGTCGCCTTTTCCGGCCGCCTGTCATCACCCGCCCCGTTCACTCCGGCACTGAATACCCCGGTGCTGGTGCTGCACGGTATGGCCGATGATGTTATCCCGGTGCAGGAAGGGCATTCTGCGGAGCAGCGTCTGCGCGCTCTGGGTGTGCAGGTCAGCAGCCAGTTTGAGCCGGGCATCGGGCACACCATTTCGGCCCAGGGCGCACAAAGAGCCGTTGAGTTTATTGCCGCACGCCTGGGGTGATCTCCGTAGGGGCCGGGCATGCCCGGCCCGATCTATTCCGCATAATCTTCAATCACCGGCGGCGGGGTAAGCGGCAGCGTTATGATAAAGCGTGCCCCCCCCTGCGGTCGGTTCTCCGCATGGATGGTGCCATCATGCAGGGTGACTATCGCCTGACAAATCGCCAGCCCCAGCCCGACACCCGGCACGGCCGACTCTTTGTTGCCCCGGGAAAACTTCTCAAAAATCAGCTGCTCCTGCCCACCGGCAATGCCCGGGCCGTCATCCCACACTTCGAGCATCAGTCGCTGCGCTGACGGCTGCGTGGCACGTATGCCGATGTTCGCCGCAGGGCCTGCATATTTCAGTGCATTTTCCAGTAGATTACTTAAAACTCGCTCCATCAGGGGACCATCGACATCCATCAGTAGCATTGGCGGCAGATCGAGCGCGATATTGCGCCCGGCCAGCAATACGGACAGCTGGCGCAACGTGCTGCCGACCAATTCATCCAGTGCCATCCATTCACGTTTCAGATGAAAGCCGCCAGACTGCAACCGTGCCATATCCAGCAGATTATTCACCAGCCTGATGGTGTTCAACGTCTGCTCTCGCATGGCACTGGCCTGCGGAGCATACGGTGAGTGCTCTGAAGCGAGGTCGAGCGTCAGAATTTCAGCCTGACCAAACAGCACCGTCAGCGGGGTGCGCAGGTCATGGGAAAGCGCGGACAACAGCGCATTACGCAGCTGTTCGCGCTCGGCCGCCAGCCTGGACACCGCTTCACGCTGGCTAAGATTCATACGTTCCAACGCGTTGGCGATCAGCACGGTGAACGTTTCGACCAATCGCTGCTGTTCGGGGATCATCAGCTGACGCAGGTTGAGAGGTTCAAGGATCAACAGGCCCAGCGTTTCACTGCCGCTTTTCAGCGGCAGCATCTGCCAGGGAACACCGGGCAGCGTATCGGTTCCGGCCCCTGCGGGCTGGCCTTTATCAAAGCTCCAGCGGGCAATTGCCCGGTCCGGTACGGCACTGAGATGGGCTTCCCCCACCGCGACCAGCTCGCCCTGTTCATCAGGAAGATAAAGCTCACTGCGGGCCTGCAAGGTGCTCTCTACGCTACGCTGGAGCGTGGCGGCAATATCACGCTGACTGAGCGCCCGACTAAGGGCTTTTGCCATCTCATACAAATGGTGCGCCCGCTGTTCGCGATAGCGCGCCACCCGTGCCTGATAGCGTACCCCGGCGGTCAGATTACCGACGATCACGCCGACCGCCAGCATCACGCCGAAGGTCACCAGGTACTGCACGTCCGACACCGCCATCGTGCCAGTGGGTGCCACAAACACTAAATCAAAGGCGACAATGTTCAGCAGTGTCGCCACCACCGACGGCCAGCGCCCGTAACGCAGCGCGACAATCACTACCGCCAGCAAATAGACCATCACCAGGTTAACCGAATCGACCGCCGGCAGCAGCCAGCGCCCGGCAACGGTCACCAGCGCACAGAGTAACAACGCGGCCGCGCAGCCGCGCAGTTGTGCATGCCATTTTCCTTCATTGCCGCCTCCGCCTGCGCGTGGAGTCAGTGGGCTGGCGGCATCTGGCGGCGGGTCATCCAGCGCGACGATCAGAATATCGAGATCCGGCCCCAGTTCGCCCAGACGGTCGGCAAAACGTTCGCGCCACCAGCGTCGGGTCGGACGGCGGCCGATAATAATTTTACCAAGGTTGTGCTCGCGAGCGTAACGCAGCACCGCACTGGCTTCGCTCGGGTCTGAAAGCGTGGCAGTTTCCGCGCCAAGCTCCTGCGCCAGTTGCAGCGTGCGTAGAATGCCGCGCCGCCGCGCTTCGGAGAGACGATGCAGACGCGGAGTTTCAACATAAACAGCGTGCCACACACTGTCGAGCCGGGCCGCTAACCGGGCAGCGCTGCGCACCAGCTTTTCACTGCCACTGTTATCACCAATGCACAGCAGAATAGCATCGCGCGTGTGCCAGACTTTTTCCCGTCCCTGGGTATCACGCCAGGCACGCATCTGGTCATCGACGCGATCGGCGGTGCGCCGCAGCGCCAGCTCGCGCAGAGCGATCAGGTTACCTTTACGGAAGAAGTTTTCGATGGCGCGTTCGGCACCCTCACCGATATAGACCTTGCCCTCTTTCAAACGCTGACGCAGGTCATCCGGCGGCAGGTCCACCAGCACCACATCATCGGCAGCATCGAAAAACGGATCAGGCACAGTTTCACGTACGCGGATGCCGGTCACGCCACCGACCACATCGTTCAGGCTTTCCAGATGCTGAACGTTGACCGTAGTGATCACGTCAATACCGGCATCCAATAGCTCTTCAATATCCTGCCAGCGTTTCGGGTGGCGTGAGCCACGGGCGTTGCTGTGCGCCAGTTCGTCCATCAGAATCACTGCCGGATGGCTGGCCAGCGCTGCATCAAGGTCAAATTCGGGGTGGCGATGCTGCCCGGTGGCCCGTCGCGGCAGTAGGGTCAGTCCGGCCAGCAACGCAGCCGTTTCCGGGCGGTTATGGGTTTCCACCACGCCCACCAGCACCTCCAACCCCTGCCCACGCAGACGGCGGGCCTCCTGGAGCATCGCCCACGTTTTTCCCACACCAGCGCAGGCACCAAAGTAAATTTTCAGCTTACCGCGATGGCTTTCTGCCGCCAGGCGCAGCAGTGCATCCGGGTCAGGACGCTGGAGTTCGTCGTTCATCCGATTCCTTAATGTTGCAATGCATCCAGTGCCAGGTTCAGCGTCAGCACATTAACGCCGGGTTCCCCGATAAACGCTGGACGCGGCGTTACCGTATTATCGGCAATGAGCCGTTCAACCGTTTCCAGTGGAAGCTGGCGTGCCTGCGCTACGCGTGCTGCCTGCCAGTGCGCTGCCGCAGGTGAAATCTGCGGGTCCAGCCCGCTGCCGCTGGCAGTGACCAGATCGACCGGCACCTGATGGCTGGCCTGCGGGTTCGCCGCACGCAGTGCCGCCACGCGTTCAGTAATGGCCTGGTCCAGCGCCGGGTTACTGCCCGCCAGATTGCTGCCAGAAGAGGCCAGGGGATTATACGCCGCATCGCCCGTGGCCGATGGCCGCCCCTGGAAATACTCAGCACGCGTAAAATTCTGACCGATAAGGGCCGAACCGCGCACGGCGCCCTCCTGACGTAACAGAGAACCATTAGCCTGCTGTGGGAACCACCACTGCGCCAGCCCGGTGGTTAACAGAGGATAGAGCAGCCCAGTGATCAGCGTCAGTAATATCAGTAAAAACAGAGCGGGACGTAATTGGCTCATCATATTTTCCTTATGCCATACCCAGCAGGGTCAGTAACATATCAATCAGTTTAATCCCGGCGAACGGCACCAGCAGACCGCCGACTCCATACAACCACAGGTTACGACGCAGTAGCGCGGCCGCACTCAGTGGGCGATAGCTCACCCCTTTCAACGCCAGCGGGATCAGAAACACAATCACCAGCGCGTTAAAGATCACCGCCGACAGAATGGCGGAGTTAGGCGAGTGCAGCTGCATCACGTTCAGCATATTGAGCTGCGGCAGCGTGGCAGCAAATGCGGCCGGGATAATGGCAAAATACTTCGCCACATCGTTAGCGATACTGAATGTGGTCAGGGAACCGCGCGTCATCAGCATCTGTTTCCCGATATGCACCACTTCGAGCAGTTTGGTCGGGTTGGAGTCGAGATCCACCATGTTACCCGCCTCTTTTGCCGCCTGGGTACCGGAGTTCATGGCCACCGCCACATCAGCCTGCGCCAGCGCCGGGGCGTCGTTGGTGCCATCACCGGTCATCGCCACCAGCCGCCCTTCGGCCTGATACTGGCGGATGAGTGCAAGCTTGGCTTCCGGGGTCGCTTCTGACAGGAAATCATCCACGCCAGCCTCGGCGGCGATCGCGGCAGCGGTCAGCGGGTTATCCCCGGTGATCATCACCGTTTTAATACCCATTTTGCGCAGCTCGGCGAAGCGCTCTTTAATGCCGCCCTTCACAATATCTTTCAGCTCCACCACGCCCAGCACCGTCACGCCATCGCACACGACCAGCGGCGTTCCACCCGCACGCGCCACCTGCTCCACCAGGCCGTTAACCTCTGGCGGGAACTGGCCGCCGTTGCTGTCGATATAGCGGCGCACCGCATCCACCGCCCCTTTGCGGACCGTACGCTGCTGCACGTTTACCCCGCTCATGCGCGTCTGCGCCGAGAACGGAATAAAAGTGGCATCCAGGCTTTTCAGGTCGCGTTCGCGCAGATTAAATTTCTGCTTCGCCAGCACGACAATACTGCGCCCTTCCGGCGTTTCATCGGCCAGTGAGGCCAGCTGTGCCGCATCGGCAAGTTGCTGTTCACTGATGCCCGCGGCTGGCAGGAATTGCGTTGCCTGGCGATTACCCAGCGTGATGGTGCCGGTTTTATCCAGCAGCAATACATCAACATCCCCCGCCGCTTCCACCGCACGTCCACTGGTGGCAATCACGTTGGCCCCCAGCATACGGCTCATGCCCGCCACGCCAATCGCCGACAGCAGGCCGCCAATCGTCGTGGGGATCAGACACACCAGCAGCGCCACCAGCACTGTGAGGCTCACTGGCGTCCCTGCCCAGGCGGTGAATGGCCAGAGCGTGGCGGTGGCCAGCACAAACACGATGGTCAGCGCCACCAGCAGAATAGTCAGGGCTATCTCATTCGGCGTTTTACGCCGTTTCGCCCCTTCCACCATCGCGATCATCCGGTCGAGGAAGGTTTCCCCCGGGTTGACGCTGCACTGCACCACCAGCCAGTCGGAGAGAATCCGTGTACCGCCGGTGACGGATGAGAAGTCACCGCCAGATTCGCGGATGACGGGGGCCGATTCGCCGGTGATGGCGCTTTCATCCACCGATGCGCCACCCACCAGCACCTCCCCGTCACAGGGGATCATATCGCCCGCTTCCACCAGTACCCAGTCACCTTTGCGCAACGAATCAGCCGCCACTGACTGATGGCTGGCGCCGTATTCAGGCTCTGCGAGTTTTTTGGCAAAGCTGGTTTTAGTGATACCTTTCAGGCTGTTGGCCTGCGCTTTACTGCGCCCTTCGGCCAGCGCTTCCGCCATATTGGCAAACAACACGGTAAACCACAGCCAGACGGCGATAGCGGCAGTAAAGCCTGTTTCACCCGGGGTTTTACCGGCAGCCATTGCGATGGCCAGCAGCGTGGTCAGCACACTGCCCAGCCACACCACAAACATCACCGGGTTACGCACCTGAATGCGTGGGTCCAGTTTTTTTAACGCATCGAGCAGCGCGACACGCATCAGCGCCCCATCAAATAGCGCCTGTTGATTACGACTCATGTCTCTTCTCCGCCCGTTAACGACCGATCATTTGCAGATGTTCCGCCACCGGCCCTAAGGCCAGCGCCGGGATAAAGGTCAGCGCGCCGACCAGCAGCACGGTGCCTGCCAGCAGGGCAATAAACAGCGCCCCGTGAGTCGGCAACGTGCCCTGGCCCGCAGGCTGAACCTTTTTCAGCGCCAGAGAACCGGCGATCGCCAGTACAGGAATAATGATGCCAAAGCGGCCCACCAGCATGCAGAACGCCAACAGCAGATTCCAGAACGGCGTGTTCGCACTCAGTCCGGCAAAGGCGCTACCGTTGTTATTGGCCGCCGAGGAGACGGCATACAGCACTTCCGAGAAGCCATGTATGCCGGGATTCAACATGCCGCTGCGCCCAGCCTCAGTCATCATCGCCAGCGCCGTGCCCAGCAGCACCAGGCTCGGTGTCACCAGGATCGCCAGTGCGGTCATTTTCATTTCCCATACGTCGATTTTCTTGCCGAGATACTCCGGGGAACGACCAATCATCAGCCCGGCGATAAATACGGCCAGCAGCACAAACAGCAGCATGCCGTACAGCCCGGCACCCACGCCGCCGAAGACCACTTCGCCGATTTGCATCAGCCACATCGGCACCATGCCGCCCAGTGCGGTAAACGAATCGTGCATGGCGTTGACGGCACCGCAGGAGGCTGCAGTGGTAATCACCGCAAACAGGCTGGAATTGAGGATGCCAAAGCGCGTCTCTTTGCCTTCCATATTAATAGCGCTGTCAGCACCGAGCGTGAGGAAGTGTGGATTGCCATTGAGCTCGGCCCACATCACCACCGCCACCGCCAGGATAAACATCAGCGACATCGTCCACAGCAGCACATGTCCCTGACGGGCATCGCGCACCACCTCACCGAAGGCAAAGCACAACCCTGCCGGGATCAGGAAGATCGCCAGCATCTGGACAAAATTGCTGTATACCGTAGGGTTTTCAAACGGATGAGCAGAGTTGGCGTTGAAGAAACCACCGCCGTTGGTACCAATCATTTTGATCGCTTCCTGCGAAGCGACGGGCCCCATCGGCAGCGTCTGCTTTACGCCTTCCAGCGTGGTCAGGCTTAGATAACTGTCGACGTTTTGCAACACCCCCTGGCTGACGAGGAACAATGCCATCAATAGCGACAACGGCAGCAGGACATACAGCGTAATGCGGGTAATATCGCGCCAGGCATTACCCAGGTCCCCCAATGCGCGACGAGCAAATCCGCGCATCAGCGCGAACGCCACCGCGATACCGGTGGCAGCCGAGAGGAAGTTCTGAACGGTCAGCCCGACCATCTGACTGAAATAGCTCAGGGTGCTTTCCCCGGCATACGCCTGCCAGTTAGTGTTGGTGACAAAACTGACGGCGGTGTTGAGCGCCAGATGCCAGCTCAGGTCCGGCAGATGCTGAGGGTTCAACGGCAGGCTGGCCTGGTTCGCCAGCATGACAAACAGCAGCAGTAAGCCACAGGCGTTGAACAGCAGGATCGCCCACAGATAGCGCTGCCAGCTCATACCTTCATGCGCCACACCGCTAAAACGCCACAGGACCCGCTCCGCGCCAGCCAATCCGGGTAGCGGACGGTCATCCACCAGACGTGCTAACCCTTTCCCAAGCGGACGGGCCAGCAGCATCAGCAACGCCATATAACTGGCAATCAGTAAAAAAGCAGGTGCGGCCATTAGAATTCCTCCGCATGGATTAGGGCATAGACCAGGTAGCCCAGCAGCAAACAGACCAGCACAATGCCCGTAATAACAGTGACGCTCACAACACACCTCCAAAGGCGTTTTTCAGTAACGCTATTGTTGCGAGTGGCGTGCAAAGTTGATGTAAAAATGCAGGTATGGGGTGTAAAGAAAGTATAAAAATGGGCGGAAAACAGGAGAATCAATGATGGCGGCGACAGAGAATTACCCTGCCGCGCTGATGATGACGGAATAACGTCTCAGTCAGTTCTTGAGCTATCGCTCCGTCAGGATTTTATCACCACCTCTTTAATCTGTGATTTTGGCGTGATCCCCCCGCAACCAGCCATACCGCGGCGATGATCACCAATCCTCCGGCGATAAATCCTTTTGAGAGAGTTTCTCCCAGGAACAGATAACCCCATAGAATGCCAAAGGGCGGAATAAGGAAAGTCACCGTCAGCGTTCTTAGCGGGCCAATATCGGCAATCAGACGAAAGAACAGAATATAAGCCCAGGCGGTACAGATCAGCCCCAGTGCCAGCACACACAGCCATACGCCGGGATGGTTCCACTGCACGACAGGCTGGACAATCAGCGAACCGATAAACACCGGAAGCAGAAAGAGAGTGGCACCAATCTGGCTGCCCAGCGCAACCAGTCGGGCATCCAGCCCCCCTCGATCGCCAATCCACTTTTTAGTCAGAAATCCGGCGCTGGCGTAGCAAGCCGTTGCCACCAGACACGCGGCAATGCCCAGCAGCACATCCTGTGCCAGTGCCAGACTGCCGGTGGTGGTCAGCAGCACAATTCCCGCCAGGCCCAACACCACCCCAACCATTTTTCTCAGCGTAAAGGTTTCACTGAAACAGAGACCACCAATGAGCACCCCCATTAGCGGTGTGGTGGCATTGAGGATCGCCGAATAACCCGCAGGCAGCCATTTTGCCGCCAGGCAGTACATCACAAAAGGTACAGCAGAGTTGATCACCCCCAGTAACATCGCTGGCAACGCTTTACCATGAAAGGCCATATTGGTCCGTAGTATCAGCAACAGCGCTATCAGGCCAACACAGCCAAACAGCACGCGTAAAAACGCGGTATTCAGCGAACCAAAATAGGGAGTGGCAACGCGCATGAACAAAAAACTGGCCCCCCAGATCGCCGCAAGTAAAATTAAACGCCCGATATCCCCTTGCTTCACAACACGCTCCTGATGACGGGTTATTGACACTCATCGATGACACACCGACTGTAATGACTTTCCTTTATAGATCGCAGCATAAATAAAAAGCAACTTGTCTTCTGATGATTAACCCCCGGGCTCGCTAAGAAATAGCATGATTCAATTAAGAGAGATCAGAAAAGGAAATTGTACGTTTCCATGAAAAACATCGCATACACAATAAAAACAGAAGAAAACTCTAAATAAATGAAATTATCATCGAATGACAAATAAATCTTATCTTTAAAGGTATGCTAAGGAAAACAATCAATCCGTGACATGGACAGTCAGATTATCATGAAAATTTTAATTGAAAGTGAAAATGTTTTTTTTAAAAAGGGACTAGCGTCGTTGATTGAAAAATCAGTACTGGAGATCGGAATAAACGACTTTGCGTTTATTACTGACGATGATAGCACAGCGAAGAGCGAGATAATAAATATTATACTCAGAGATTCATCCATAAGTATAAACTTATTCAAGAACAAAAAAAATATCAATACTCCCTATCCCAACCAAGAAAAATCGACTTTGCACATTCCTTTTATTTGTAAAAATAAAAAAATGTCTGATATAAAGAGGATAATTGAAAAAATTATTTTCATTGCAAGCATGGATGGCAATGATTTTATAAATGATGATTTTTACAGAGTTACAGGATTAAAAAAACATGAACAACTATCTCTAACCGAGACTAAAATCATGTTATTAATAGGTAGAGGAAACAATCTAAACAACATATCAAAACAGATAAATCGCTCTGAGAGAACGATTAACGTTCACTTTAGAAATGCATCGAGAAAAATGAAACTTAGCAAAAAAACTGACTTTTACAATTATGCAAAATTTATAGCAACCTGTCGACGAAACGAAAGAAAAACACTGTGTTTATAAAACGACTGACTGATTGAAACTAAATTTAAAGAGGAGGTTTATTTTATTAAAACCTCCTCAGCAACGCGAAAAGTCAAAGACTGAAATGGAGTTCAGACATCTGATAAGCGTTATTTACCCTGCAGAGGTTTAGTTTTTGGTGCAAATGAATTCATCACCTGAACATAATGCTTACGCTGAAACTCAGTGAAATCCTGATCGGCGACAAGAGTAAAAACTATCAACATATTATTTCTCGGATTGTAGTCCGGATGCTTAGGAAGTTGCGCATAAGACTGAACCTGACGGACAAAGTTGCCATTTTCAAGATAGCGATGGGCGACCTGAACTACGGGTATTTTTTCAGGACCAATTTTATTTTCTAGCTGTTTACCTTCACTCTTGAAGCCTGGAAGAGTATTTTGCATCGTCTGCATCTGTTTCTCGCAAAAAGTCACCACCGTCTGGCCTTCCGCCATCATGACCCGATTGATTATTATATTATACTCTTGATTTTCAGGATCACGAAAACGCATTACGTTAACCGTGACATCAACAACAGGAATATCAGTGAGGAAACTGCCCTCTAACGTTTGATAAGTAATCATTTGATAACTCGCTTGTTAAATAATAAAAAATGTGATGTTTTTTGTTAAAAAAGAAAAAATCGCTACCATGCTTCCTCGACTACCTCCCCCCACCCAACACTGTCGATGAATGGGCTAATACGAACAGAATGAGGGTTGAGAATTTCTTCAGATGTGAAATCAAGCGATAGTGAAAAACTACCATCTTCCGAATTTGAAATTTTCTCATTTATTTCATCACTATAGAGAGTTTGCTGCTCGAGCAGCGTGTTATTTTCAGTATAGACGCCGACATACCAGTAAAGAGCATCCGCGCCTAGCGTAGTAATTTTGAATGAGTCAAATTTGATCGTCTTTTTATATACACCGACAAGCAATGAGCGCCAAATACCTTCAATTAATTCACCGTTGGAGAAATAAGCCTTATGCTCATCGCCGATAACATCCGGATGAACCATGCAACGAGAAAAATCCACACCAGCTCTTCTCTCGAAATCACTCAGGCTGCGCTGCTTACCAAGACAGTAAATGCCATGATCACACTGCTCAGTGGTCTTATGGCCCAGTAAGGTTTTGACTCTGTTCTTAGATATGGCGTCTCTTTCCCACCAGGCTTGATCAATACTGCCTTTAGTTTTTGCCTCATTGCCATGATCTGTCCAGACTTTGACATGGTCTTTTCTGCCGTAAAAATGCCATAGCAATACTTTTTGAGGGTGGAAGATGTCATAACCGTGAGTAAATGCCCTGACTGCCATGGCTATTTCTTCACCCTCAAAAAATATCTGAGGATCGTTAGGAACTTCGGTAACAAAACTCCCTAATGAAAAAATAAATCCTCCAGCAAGATAACTTCCTCTGACCGGGTAAGTCACGTCTTCGGCCATCACATAAGGGCTCAGCTGTAAAATTTTCTCCTGAGAAAACCCTCTGAACATTAATCGAATAATATCAGATTTTTTTTCATCTAACTTGTCCGGTTGATAGGATGGTGGGTAACACGTGAGAATAGGTTTAGGACTAAAAACGGTTAAATTATTCAATTCCTCAATCATCTGGCTATCCCAGCATGATATAACACGACAGTGGGAATCTATTTGCAGAAAGTACTCTTCATTATCGTAAAGTGTTTCTGCAATATGCCTGGCCCAGCAGGCACCCTGGCTCTGGTAATAATGAACGCTAATCACCTGGATCACAGCCCCTCGATAGCTGAAAAGATACAGGTTATAACCATGATGAAGGCGTTCTTGGGTAAGCTGTATTCCCTGATCGAGAAAAATAGAGATATCTTCATCGCACTGCCAGCAAATACTGATATGTAGGGATTGTGGGCTGGAAGACTGAGAAATCATATCCATCAATGTAGGAATAAGCTCTGAATCACGATAGCTCGCGATGCTAACAAAAACACAAGGTACATTATCCATTTTATACCATCATCTTTAACGTTAAATAGGTGTTAATTTACTTGTAAAACGATCTCGGCACTGGCATCAAATTTACCGCCGGTGGGCCTTTTACCTGTCTTGCCCAGTGACGACAATGTCGCCGTCCATTTAAACTGTGCCGGGACTTTATCGTTACTTATTACTTTTCTCAAACTTGAACCATCAACGGAAATATCAGCCCCTTCATGATCTCGTATTTGAATTCTCAGGCGATCCTTATTTCCTCCGGCATCAGTAACAGTAATATATTTACCATCTGTTGTACGAGCGTCCGCAATAACTGAAGCAAGGACCGAATATTTTCCATAGTCAGTCCTGCAGTTCATTTCAAAGTCGAGTGGACGCTCAACACCGGAATCAGCCAGCGTTGGTGTAACAGTATTGAAATCAATGTTTTTGGTGCTCTCAAAAGTACAGGCGGGCGTACTATTGAGTGTAATTTTTCCTATATTTAGTTTTTGTGCATAATTCGACATTGCATTGACACCAACAAAATTATAGGCGGAATCACCGCCATCAAAGACAACATTTTCTTTATTAGGTATCAAACGAAGAACCTCTGCCGTTTTAAAAAACTCAACGACGAAATAAGAATTCGCAAAATAGACGAAGCGAAGTGCCTCCATAGGCATATTACCGCCATAAGGGATGTCTTTTTTATCAGTGCCATTATCCCACCGAATTTTCATACTAACTCCCTGAATATTGGTAGGATACATATTATTTCCACTTGGAGTAGGAAGACCGTAAGGCACCCCTCCATAAGCACTGCCAGGCGTACAGTTGATATAGGTTACAGCGTGTCCCGCCAGTGGCGTGACGAGTGTGGCGAATGGCATTGAGGTATCGACGGGTTTATCTGCACTGATACTCAAAGCCTGGGCAGGGAGAATAAAAGTAATGGGTGGTCCTCTATCTGCTTCCCCAGACGTATCGAGGGTACACTCAGCGTGCAAAGCGTTACTGACTAATGCACAACATGCCATTAAAATTTTCAATCCAAAAAATTTCATTTACGTGTTCTCGCTGTCAATTTTATTTACGAGTTCTGATGGCAGGATTTTCATTAGTTCAGTGAAACGTTTGCCAACCATGCTTTCTGCCAGCTCCAGTAGTAAAATAACGGGACTACTTGGCTCCATGCGTGTAAACCACGTCCTTATCTCAATTAACTGTGCTAAAGCATCCTGGCGATTCTCTATCTTATTGTTAATTTGCAATGTTGAAACAGCGCGCCTTACAGGCTGCTCTGTATCTTTTTGCACGTCACGTGGCATTGCACTGGCATCGCCCTCAATGGATTCAAGATGGGTTTCATCGCTTTCAGGTTCAGAAAAATGCTCGTCAACCACAGATGAAGACTGTGGAAAAAGAGTGAGAAGATGTGTGATTATCGGCAGCTCGGGAGTTTCTTCACCGAGGCTGTCCCTTAAGGAGTGCCGGATTGCCAGCAAAGACTTCACCGCACGGCTCAAAGAGATAATCTCTTTATCAGCCTGTTGATACCACTCCTCTAACATTGCAGAGATCATCGCCTCGGGAAGCGCATCCGGCTCACGAGGAGTGGCGAAAGATTTCTCAAAATCCTTTAAAGCAATAACCTGACCCGCCGCTTTAGGCAATTTGTGATTTCTTAAGTCTGTAATTAACCCTGAAGTATCATCCAGTTCTGAAAATGCATTAGCCCGCATTACTGGCTCAAAATCACCTTCATCAAACAATAAGGGGTAATACTGTTCAGGGAAAATATCGATGAGTGCTTTTAGAGCTGTGATTCCTTCCTCTACCGCCACTAAACCGATCTGCCGTAGGCGACAGCGGATCATAATAATAAACAAACGCACATCTTTGCTTTTTTGCATCAGGGCAGCACACTCGCGCTGCACTTCCGACCAATTTACAGGTTCCGCCTGTTCAACAAAATTACCGTATTCAGCGCCCTGCTTCGGTTGAATGTTAGACAGAAGAAGAATAAAGGCAGAGTCATACTCAAGACTGTCACCACATGGAAATTCATCCGATACGGGCTGCAAAAATTCACTGTAAAATTGACTTATTTCAGTGATGATAGTATCAGACACAGGCTCCCTCCTAATTAACATCTGGTATATATGCCCATCCCCGGCATACACATGATAAAAACCACATCATAACTTAGCTGTGGCAATAAATTTCTGGTTCAAAGCTCATGCCAGAAACCGGTTCTATGTTATCCAGCCTTTCAAGCCAGGTCGCATAGCCAAGCTGATGCGTACCATTTAACGTTGCATGGGGAACTTCTTCTGCAGCCAAAACGAGCTGTATATCCCATGCATACTCATACCCAACAAAATTTTTCACCCACTCCTGCAAGACCGGAAGATCATCTCCCCAGGGACTGAACTGCATATATTCTTCAAGGGTGAGAGGACCTAAAATAAGCTTGAACTTGTGCTGACAATCTCTCACGGTATTGCCGAGAATGGCCCCATCTCCAAGCAGCATCGCACAGGCATCATCACCCAAAATAGTTTGATCGCATTTATCCAAACGTATCCACTGTTCTGCGAACTCCTCCATTCGCACTGGCACCTGAAAATAATAGTGTAAAGCGCCAATGATCCCTTCTGGATTACGAGATTCACGAATCAGGTGCGAAGATGATGCTAATCGAGCATGTGGCGGCAAGTGAGAATGTATAAGTTCTTGCGCATCGATACCGATCAGGCTTCCGACATAAAATGAAAATCTCTCATCATGTTTACGGTCAAGAGAGGCCGTATCCTGTGATAAAAACCACGCACGATACAGCAACGATAATGCTCGATGATGAAATATATTAACAAAATCAACCAGCGTATTATCGTAAGCTTCTGAGCGAGAATAAGCCAACTCAGAAAAATGCAGCGGCATCGCCCCCTGAGGGCCCCATATTCCTAAACCAAATAGCTCAAGATTGACCTTGCCGCTTTCCATTGAAATAGCAGATATTTCACGTGGAGCAAAAGCCATATAAGAACACTGCCCGATGCGGAAAGCTTCCTGTCCAGGAAGCTTAGCCCTACCAATCGGTGGCATATCACTCTTCTTTGCCGCTATTGCACGCATTAAGCTAATGTAGCCCGCGTTCCAGGGTTCATCCTCCTTGAACCAAGTTTCTAGCTCGGAGGTCATTGGTTGAACGTGTGAATTTTCTTTCATATTCACAGTGCTCCACGCCTTCCAGGCCGTGCTCCCCAGCGCGCAATAAGCCCTCTCTGCATTGAGTGTAATTCTGTCTCAGTAAAAATATTTATCGCAGCATGACGAGCCAAGTAGTTTTCCATGATAAGGCCAAATAAGTATGGACTAATGCCCGAAAATCCCTCTTCATCCACCGTTAACATACAGCGTACTCCCCGACCATAAACCAACAGGCCATCGCCAGGAATACGCCTAATAACAGGTTCACTTTTGCATCCCACAAGGCTGTTAACCTGAGCAATCGACTCCTGATCCGCACCATTGAGGAAGAGGCTAAGCATATTACGCAACGATTCCCCACCTAATCCATGGTCCATATCTGAGAGTGGAAGGTAATTAAAACTTAGTTGACGAATTAATCGCCATGACGCTTCTCCCAGGGCAAATGCCGGACGCGGAGCACTGGGTTGGCAGACAAACATTGCACCGTGAACAGGAACAGAACCAGACATCGTCAGGTCTAAGCTACCACTTGCCTTGATAAGGCGCGGAAGATCCCGATTAGTCACCATCGCATCAATAGACAGATACCTGATATCATCGCTAAAAGGCGCCTCATTCTGATCTACTAATGAAACGAAAACTTCAGTGCTCACATAGGGAGTACGAGTATCGTATTTCCTGGTATTCTTATCCTTGATTCTTGCTTCTCTACGAATAGAAAAATAGCGACCAAAGTTTCCATCATCAGAATGTCGGGTATGATACAGGGGTTTAAAAACGACCTCATCACTGCTTTCAGCCTTCTGCCCCAATAGCCGATTGACTGAGAAAACTTCATAATCTAAAGGCCTGCTCCGGTCAGGAACAACATGGAAACTATGCAGTGCCCTGTTAATTTCTATCCTATCGACTAACTTAGGGAAAAGATTGATAACCGGGGTGCAGTGCAGAAGAAACCGGGATGCATCGATATGACCGATTAAATCTTGTGGCAATCGGTCAAGTAAAATAATGAGTTCAGCCTCATTGGAATTATTTTTCCTCAGGCTATCTGCCAGATGATTTAACGTAAAAAAATAAAATCGCTGACGGCAGGAGAAATACTCCTGGATGAGGTTATGTCCATGGAACATGTTCCATGAAAGCGGTAAAACGCTTTGTTCCGGTTTTAGCCCCTCGAAGGTCAGTGGCTTTTCACTGACAACGACATCTTCTACCTTTGCCTCACCTGCTGAATCACCTGCTGAATCACCTGCGCGAACAACCATGGCAACATGGCTGGTATGTAATAGCTCAAAAATATGTGAGACGATCCTTTCATCACCATCGATATAAAAAGGTAACTGGTCTAGCCCTTCTAGCTGTGAGAATACAATATCACCCTGTAATTTTAGCTTGATGCGTAACGCACCTTTGAGTCGGGAATGAGATATACGATATCGCTCCAAATTTGGTAGATCAGGAGGAATAGAGGTCAGGCGTGCTTCAGTAATTTCAACCGGCCAAAGCGTGAGATCCTGTCCGTTGCGAAACTCACAACGGGTAGCCTCGCCCGGTAAAATTCGAGTATGAAAAGCACTATTTTTTGAGACTAAATAACCCTGCATCAAATCACCTTCTTTCAGATTAGGCTGTAATTGAACAACACCGATTGAAGGAGTAGGAGAGTTATAGTTTGGATAGATAACATCCAATAGCCTTTGAGTAAACTTAGGAAATTCTGCATCCAGTTTTATCTGAGTTCGGGCAGATAGAAAACAAAATGCCTCAATAAGTCTTTCAACATAGGGGTCAGCGACGTCTATGCCATGCATTCCCAGGCGGCCAGCAATTTTAGGATGTTTCTCAGCAAACTCACGTGACATTTCTTTCATAAACGTAAGTTCCTGATTGTAATAATCAAGAAATTTATGATCCACTGACATTTCTCACTAAATCTGTATTAGCCACTCTTATTAGCGAATTTATTTTTTCGCTAGCTATTTTCCATTGACGATAAAAAATCGACCCTTTTTTTTATATTTTCAAGGTTCTACTTCATCTATTATAGAAATAAGAACATAACACAAAAAAAGAAGAACAAAACTACGTAATTTATCCAAAAAATAATTTTAGGAATAGTGACCGATTCATATTCCTAAATAAAATTCAGACAAGAAGTTTATCTTTAGTTGCCTTGTTAAAATTTAGTACTATCGAAAAACAGATGAAGTTAATTTTAACAGCTTCTTCTTCATTAGGATTAAGGGATGAATTAGTGGCCATCACGAGAAAAAACTTATTTGGAAAACTCAATAATTCGTTGTTTAAAAGCATTGAGAGCGCAACAACTTATTGCAAACTTCGCGGCAACCCATATGTCGAAATAACCCATTGGCTCAACCAATTATGGCAGCAAGAAGACAGTGACCTGAAAAGTATTTTTAGGCATTTTGAACTTGATGCTGCAACCCTGGAGCGGAATCTTTCTGAGGCAATCATTAGATTGCCTACAGGGGCCAGTACTATTTCTGATTTTTCATATCACATTGAGCTAGCAATTGAGCGTGCATGGATTTATGCAAGTCTGGAGTGCTATGCGAGTCGCATCAGAAGCGGTCACCTATTGATTGCAATGCTGACGACAATGGAATTGCGTCGCGTCTTATCGGCGATCTCTCCAGTATTCGACAATGTTCAACTTGATGTATTAACTAAAGATTTTAACTACATTACGCGTTCTTCTACTGAAGCTAATGAGTCAGAAGATGATGTTCATCATGATAGCGATCTACCGGGGCAAGCCAGCAATGCTATCAATACAAATGAAAACTCAGCATCTCTTACACAGTACTCTACAGACCTTACTGCATTAGCACGTGAGGGGAAAATTGATCCCGTGCTAGGTCGCGACCATGAGATCAATACCATGGTCGATATACTGCTGCGCAGACGCCAAAATAACCCGCTATTAACCGGTGAAGCTGGTGTAGGCAAAACAGCAGTAGTAGAAGGATTAGCACAGGCGATTGTTGCAGGTAAAGTCCCACCTTCCCTTTCTCAAGTCCGCTTGTTAGCCCTGGATATCGTAGCTCTCTCTGCGGGTGCCAGTATGAAAGGCGAGTTTGAAGCACGCCTGAAATCCGTGCTAGATGAAGCCATTGGGTCACCTCAACCCGTTATTCTCTTTATTGATGAAGTTCATACACTTATTGGTGCAGGTGGTAATGCAGGAACAGGCGATGCAGCCAACTTGCTTAAGCCGGCTCTTGCGCGTGGCCAGCTTCGCACGATTGGTGCCACAACCTGGAGTGAATTTAAACGTCACATTGAGAAAGACCCTGCTTTAACGAGACGTTTTCAGGTATTGCAAGTCGAGGAGCCAGATGAAAACACGGCTACGTCAATGTTACGTGGTCTGGTTCCTATGCTCGAAAAGCACCATAAAGTTTGGATAATGGATGAAGCACTACAGGCAGCTGTGCGACTTTCTCACCGTTACATTCCTGCCCGTCAGCTGCCTGATAAGGCGATCAGTTTGCTGGATACGGCGTGCGCACGTGTTGCAGTGATGCAATTTGCACCGCCAGCAGAGCTTTTGCTTAGAAAATTCCAGGCGGAGACAGCCCAAACTGAGTTATCACTCGCAGAAAAAGCACTTGCCTTCGGTAAAGAGCAACGTCAACGCATTGATGAGTTACAGCAAGATATAACGCAACACGAAGAGCAGGCCCAGATTCTATCTTCACGTTGGGAGCAGGAAAGAACTCTGGTTGCTGAAATCGTCGCAACCCGAGAAGAACTCGATACACTGATCCAGCAAGAATCCCCATCACCAGAAGACATCAGCCTTGTTCAGAAGAAGCTTAGCGCATTGGAAACAACGCTTAAAAAGAGTCGACATGAGCATCCGCTTGTCCAGGCTGAGGTTAACGCCGAAGTCATAGCCAGTATTGTTGCTAACTGGACAGGTATACCCGTCGGCCAGATGATGAAAGATGATATTCGGACCGTACTGGAGTTGCCGTCACGTCTTGAGGAAAGAGTGACAGGCCAATCTCATGCTTTAGATTTGGTCAGTCAGAGTATTCAGGCTTCCCGTTCAGGTTTAGCAGATCCCGGAAAACCTATTGGTGTGTTTATGCTTGTGGGGCCATCTGGTGTAGGAAAAACAGAAACTGCACTGGCACTGGCTGAGCAACTGTATGGCGGTGAACAGAATCTCATTACTATCAATATGAGTGAATACCAAGAAGCCCACACCGTTTCTTCATTGAAGGGATCACCTCCAGGATATGTTGGATACGGTGAAGGTGGTGTATTAACGGAAGCCGTACGCAGGAAACCATACAGTGTAATATTGCTGGATGAAATTGAGAAAGCGCATCCAGATGTTCATGAGCTATTTTTCCAGGTTTTTGATAAAGGCTGGATGGAGGATGGTGAGGGGCGCCATATAAATTTCAAAAATACTATTATACTGTTAACCAGTAATGCCGGTAGTGAAGTGATAAGCAGTGTCTATGCCGATATTGATACGGCTCCAGATATAAATGGCTTAAGAAAATTATTACAACCAGAGCTACTAAAAACATTCCCGGCTGCATTTTTAGGGCGTGTCAGTGTAGTTCCTTACTTGCCATTACAATCTTCCACACTTGAGCATATTGTAAGAGTTCATTTGGATAGAATTGGTAAACGTTTACATGAACAACATCATGCGTCGCTTAAGTATGATACTCAGTTGGTGAGGTTCGTTGTAGAACAGTGCCCTGTCGCAGAAACTGGCGCACGTATGTTAATTCGTTTCATTGAGCAAAACATCATGCCTGAGATGGCACGGAAAATACTCAGTAGTGAGAACGGCATCGATGGAAAAATTATCAATTTAAGTGTCAACGCGGATAAGGAAATAACCATACTATTCCCAGAAAAGGAGAATTTGCAAAAAGGAAAAGTTAAAAAGGGTAGTTAATGCAATAAGTTACATACAAAAATATTATCATTAGCTTTATAGAGGTTATATATCATGGAAAAGATGAAGTTTTTAGCAACCGCTCTGGCACTTAGCCTCACAGCTTCTTATTCTTATGCTGCAGATCTAGGGGTCGGTCAGGGTAAAGTAACATTCAACGGTAAACTGATTGCTGAAACTTGTCAGCTTGAGGATGGCATGGATAATATTATGGTTACTCTGCCAACATTATCAACCCAAACGCTGGCTGCAGCGGGTGCCACCGCTGGTAGTAAAGTTTTTGAAATTAAAGTAAAAGATTGCGATAAATCAATCAAGAAGGTCGCAGCACACTTTGAAGCGATTGGAAGCACTGGTGTGGATTCAAAAACAGGCAACCTGGAAAATAAGGCAGTAACTGTAGGCGAAGACAAGCCAGCAACGGGTGTTCAAATCCGTCTGTATAACTCTGATGCAGAGCAGAATCAGCTGTTACTGGGTGATACAGGTGAGTCATTTGAGGTTGAGGCAGCAGGGACAGCAACGATGCGCTATTATGGTGGCTACTATGCGACTGCTAAAACAACCCCAGGCTTGGTTACTGCTACCGCCATGTACACCCTGAGTTATCCATAAAGCCCTTAATATGTTAGGGGACTTAATCCATGGTTATTCATTAATTGTGGATTAAGAATCGAGTGAGTCAGATAACACTAAATGGAATAGTTATCTGACTCCTCTGCTGCTTTATGCTTTCCTTTTAATGTTAAGATGATAATGCGATGATATATAAAACACTCATAGCGGTCTTTACTACTATTACATTGTCAACAAGCTCGATGGCAGCGATGACAATCGCTGGGACTCGTGTTATTTTCCCTGGTAGTGAACAAGAAGTCACAGTAAGAACGACGAATAAAGGAAATAACCCTTCTTTAGTTCAGGTTTGGGTAGATGATGGACATTCTGCCGCTGATGTCAACACGATGAAAGTACCATTCATTGTTACTCCCCCGGTATATCGCGTAGAACCTGGCAAAGGGCAAAGTCTACGATTGATCTATAACAACATGGTATTGCCCAAAGACAGAGAATCGGTTTTCTGGTTAAACATGCTGGAAATCCCCCCTGTTTATAAAGGGCCAGCGAAAGACAGATTAGAACTGGCTTTCAGAACAAGAATAAAAATATTCTATCGCCCTAAATCTTTGGACAAAGCCACGAGCAACCTGGGAGCAAAAGATCTAAAGTGGACGGTTGCAAGACAAGGAAAAAAGGTGAAGATCAACAATCCGACTCCTTATTACTATTCTTTTGACACTATGACGCTCTTTTCTGGGGCACAAAAAGTGAGTGTAAATGCAGAAATGGTCGCACCATTTTCATCCTCAGAGTTTACTTTTTCCAAAAATTCACCAGCAATAACGAATCTTACTGGTGGCGAGTTTAGCTTACTAAACGATTACGGCGCCGCTTTGGTTGGTAAACTGAAGGCAGCAGGAGATGAATTAACGCTCGAAAGTATGAAATAGAAAGCAGTCAATCTAAAGATTCTCATTGGAAAAAGGAGCTTACCAATTGGGTCATTTAAT
Organism: Erwinia sp. MYb375; assembly: GCF_037479175.1. Taxonomy (NCBI): domain Bacteria; kingdom Pseudomonadati; phylum Pseudomonadota; class Gammaproteobacteria; order Enterobacterales; family Erwiniaceae; genus Erwinia; species Erwinia sp. MYb375. Next base: position 281,395 of record NZ_JBBGZS010000010.1, read on the forward strand.
ATCGAAAAGAGGCATAGCACAGAAAAAAATCAATAGCATCAGCATCCGCATTTACAGTGCGTTTAAACTATTTGCAGGGATGGTTTGCTCAGTCGCTGTCGCACAAGATGGCGGAGAGACAAAAATAGCCGATGGAACCAGCGATCCGATAAGAGTTGATTATAACCCGATGTTTATCCACGGTTCCGGGGTAGACGTTTCACGTTTTAGTGAAGGTAACAGGATTGAACCTGGTGTTTATAGTATTTTCATCATAGTTAATAAAAAACATCGTATTAAATATGACGTCACCTTTAAAAACTCCAAAGAGAACCCAAATGCTCAGCCGCACTTTACACTGCAGGATCTAAAAAATATTGGGATAAAATTAAATTCAGAGAATAATACACCTCTACAAACTGATAAAAAACAGAAAGAGATCAGTTTTACATTGCAAAGTGTCATCGAAGATAGTTCGGTGAACTATAACGCAGGTGATTATGAGTTAAACATTACTGTACCACAGGTTAATATTATTTATCATCCGCGAGGTTATATTGACCCCAGCCTTTGGGATGCAGGCGTTCCCGCGATTTTCCTTGATTACAATGCTAATATGTATCGAAGTTATACTGGTTCAAAGTACGGATCCAGAAGTAATAACATTATTTATACTGGCAATATCGGTATGCAGACAGGATTCAATGCTAAAGGATGGCGTTTCAGAAAGCGTCTGAACGTAGGCATGTCCAGCCGTGGGACTTCGAATACGCAAAATTTATTTGGTTTTGCTCAAACAGACATCATTCGGTTACAAAGCAGCCTCACAATAGGTGATAGTAATACCAGAGGAGATGTATTCGACAGTTATAATATTCGAGGCATTATTTTACAATCAGATGAACGTATGCTGCCCGAAGGATTAAGAAACTACGTTCCTGTAATTAGAGGCGTGGCAGAAACCAATGCCAAAGTCACCATTACTCAGCGTGGGCAGACAGTATATGAAACTGTGGTTCCGCCTGGCCCGTTTGAGCTTACTGATGTTGGGGCAATGGGATATGGTGGAGACCTCGAAATGACGGTAACAGAAGCCGATGGTCGAGTCAAAAGTCAAAGCATTCCATTCTCTGCACCACCGATGTTACTACATCAGGGTGTATCTTTGTTTAGTGTCAATGCAGGGGAGCTCAGAGAAGATAAATTAAGAACGAAACCGAAGGTAATGCAGGGCGTGTACCAGTACGGTGTGGGCAATATGTACACACTGTATGGCGGCGGGCAACTTTCGGAACATTTCTATTCAACGGCCTTGGGTAATGCATTTAACACACCAATTGGTGGTTTCTCGGTGGATGTCACACACGCAAAAAGCCAAATTTCTGAAAATAAAAACAAAGCTGGCAATAGTTTTAGAGTAGGTTTTAGTCGCTACCTGGAAACAACAAATACAGATTTTACTCTTGCTGCTTATAAGTACTCAACGGCAGGATATTATACATTTAGAGAAGCAAGCCTTGAGCGATACGCTTCTAGAAATAACCAAGAATCAGATTATCGAGCAAAACAACGTCTGACCCTGACTATTGGCCAGCGATTATGGAATGATGCTTATCTGAACTTCACTGGTAGCATGTATAAATACTGGGACAATAGATCCGGGACCAGACAATACTCCCTAACCTATAATAAGTCTGAAAAATATTTTTCTTACTCACTTACGGGTATGCGAACGATGAATAGTAATCGTAGAAATGAGAACACTTATATGTTGTCTTTCAACATACCACTTGGCCGGAGTATCAGCAGTCAGCCAGTCTTTAGCTCAATCTATACCACTCTGACGCACGATGAGGGAGGTGGATCTTCCCTGCAGGTCAATGCCAATGGTAGCCAGGGTGAAATGAATGAACTGAACTATGGGATTGGGACAACAACAACGAACAGTCATAATGAGGGCACTAAGGAAACTGTCTCTGGCAATGCTTTCTATCGTTCCCCTATAGGAAACCTCGGCCTGACAGCATCGGCTGATAATAAATCAACTAATCAGGTCTCTTTGTCCGCTAACGGAAGTATTGTCGGTCATCAGGGCGGTATCACGGCGGGTCCACCTATAGGTGATTCTCCCTTTGCTATCATCAATGCTCCAGGAGGAAGGGGTGCCAAACTATTAAATGGTTATGGTTCGAAAGTCGACTCAAATGGGTATGCCATTATGCCTTCATTAACAGCGTATCGGGAAAACAGAGTTTCTATCGATACGAGAGGACTACCCGCAACAGTTGATGTGCTAGAAAGTGAAAGCACAGTTGTGCCAAGAGCGGGATCAGCCATTTTGGTTAACATGAAGACAATTGTTGGAACGCCTTACATACTTATTGTTAAACGCTCTGATAATAGTTATCTGCCGATAGGCACAGAATTGTTCAATGAGAATGGCATAAGCCAGGGTATTATCGGACAAAATGGGATGGCATTTATTCGCGGCTGGGACCCAACGATAAGCATACTGAATGCAAAATGGGATGAAGGACGAAGTAAGTGCCGTATTCTTCCTAACAAAAAATGGATTGCGCCATCCGACAAAGGTAATAAAAATATAGTTACCATGGAGGTAAAATGCATAATATGAATAGTGCAATCCCATGTTTGAGTAAAATCCTATATTCAGGGATGCTGTTAATCGTTATAGTAACAGCTAGCCAAAATATTGTAGCTGCTGAAGACTGTAAGAACTGCATAGTCAATGTTTCATTTACAGGGATATACAACGATGAAACATGCGAGGTTGTAATTAATGGCAAAGAAAATACAGACACCGTTGAATTACCAGCAATATCCACTCAGAGCCTTAGAGTGCCTGGGAGTGAAGCCGGCAGTGGAACATTTGATATTGGACTAAAGAACTGCCCGACGAATAGAAATGTAATGTTAAAATTCGTCAGTAACATATCACAAGCAGATCCATTAACTGGAAACTTACTAAATACATTAGGAGATGAATATAGTAAAAACACACAAATAAGACTCCGAAAAGAAGACGGGACACAAATTAGTATTGATGATCTCGCCAGTGCGCAGAACTATTTTATTTCTGAATCAGGCGATATGGTAACGCATGACTACATTGCAAACTATTTTGCAAATGGTAAAGAAGGTGTAACACCCGGATTGGTAAAAACGACAGCGGGAATCGAGCTTTTTTATAAATAAAAACTCCAACTACACCAAATAGTGTCAAAAAAATAACTTTACAAGCAAATAAATTATAGATAAATATCGCACTCGATATTCTTATATATGCTCATGGAATTTTTAAAAAGGAGTAGTAATGGCGATCAATAAAAGCAGTGCGCAGAAGTTCATTGCCAGAAACCGGGCACCTCGAGTCCAAATTGAATATGATGTTGAAATTTACGGAAGTGAGAAAAAAATCGAGTTGCCTTTTGTTATGGGCGTGCTCGCTGATTTATCTGGAACACCTTTAGAACCACTTCCAGCGGTTGTTGACAGGAAGTTCCTGAGCATTGACATTGATAACTTCGATGAACGCATGAAAGCAATGAAGCCTCGGGTTGCATTTGCTGTACCTAATACGTTAACCGGAGAAGGCATGTTAATGATTGATATGACCTTCGAAAGCATTCACGACTTTTCACCCGATGCTATTGCAACAAAAGTTGATTCTTTATCTCAGTTACTTGAAGCAAGAACACAACTGGCTAACTTACAAACATACATGGATGGTAAAGCTGGGGCTGAGAGCCTGGTCACTCAAGTGCTGAAGGATAAAGCATTACTGAATGCACTGGCCAGTGAAGCAAGACCGACCCCGCCAGATACCAATGCTTCTGAGATCGACTGATTATTGTAGAGGGAACTATGTCAACTCAAACTGTAAAAAATGAAAAGCCGGCTGTAGCGGCAACCTCCTATAGCGACTTTAATGCTCTTTTGACAAAAGAATTTAAGCCTAAATCTGAACAGGCGAAATCTGCTGTAGCATCAGCAGTAAAAACATTGGCTGAACAAGCACTGGCGAACTCTCTGACAATTGCTGATGACGCATATAAAAATATTGCTGTCTACATTGCTGAAATTGACAGAAAGCTCTCAGAGCAAATCAACTTGATTCTTCATCATGAAAAATTCCAGTCACTGGAAAGTGCGTGGCGGGGATTGCATTATCTTGTCAACAATACTGAAACAGATGAAAAGCTGAAACTTCGTTTCATGGATATATCTAAAAACGAATTGAGACGCAACCTGAAAAGATATAAGGGGATTGCCTGGGATCAAAGTCCTCTGTTTAAACAGGTTTATGAAGAGGAATATGGTCAGCTGGGTGGTGAACCTTATGGTTGTCTGGTTGCGGACTACTATTTTGATCATACGGCACCCGATGTTGATTTGCTGGCATCAATTGCTAAGATTTCTGCCTCAGCTCACTCCCCATTCATTACGGGTGCAGCCCCATCGGTGATGCAGATGGAGTCATGGCAAGAACTAGCCAACCCGCGTGATTTGACCAAGATTTTCACGCAAAACCTCGAATACGCAGCATGGAATTCACTGCGTAATTCTGAAGACTCACGTTACATCGGCCTCGCCATGCCTCGCTTCCTGTCACGCCTCCCTTACGGAATTCGAACGAATCCGGTAGATGCTTTTGACTTTGAGGAAACAACGGACGGAGCGGATCATAGCAAATACGCGTGGTCTAACGCCGCTTATGCAATGGCAGTCAATATTAACCGCTCGTTCAAACACTACGGCTGGTGCACCTTGATTCGTGGCGTTGAGAGTGGTGGCGTAGTGGAAGATCTTCCGTGCCATACTTTCCCTACGGATGACGGCGGCATCGATATGAAATGCCCGACGGAAATTGCGATTTCCGATCGCAGGGAAGCTGAACTGGCGAAAAATGGTTTCATTCCATTAATTCATCGTAAAAACACAGACTATGCGGCTTTCATTGGAGCCCAATCACTGCAGAAGCCAGCTGAATATTACGATCCAGATGCAACTGCGAACGCCAATCTTTCAGCACGACTTCCTTATATGTTTGCCTGTTCGCGTTTCGCGCATTATCTGAAATGTATTGTCCGTGACAAAATTGGTACATTCAAAGAACGTGATGATATGCAAAGTTGGTTGAATGACTGGATAATGAATTACGTCGATGGTGATCCAAATAACTCATCAATGGATACTAAAGCGCGTCGTCCATTAGCAGCAGCTGAAGTTGTTGTTGAGGATGTTGAAGATAATCCAGGATTTTACCAGGCCAAATTCTTCTTGCGTCCTCATTTCCAGCTTGAAGGTTTGACTGTGTCTTTACGCATGGTTGCTAAATTACCTTCGCTTAAAAGTTCTAAATGATAAAACTTGAAATCATCAAATTGGGTTCGAATTTATCAAACAAACCACAATAGGAAGAAAATTAAACCTTCCTAAAGTAGGCAATACAGTTGTCGCACTTGCTGTGACTTTTTACCACATAGAAAAAAGGAATTATCATGTCACAAGATATGTTTATCAAAATTGATGGTATCGATGGTGAATCTCCAGATGCTATTCATAAAAATGAAATTCAAGTCCTGAAATGGAGATGGGACGTGAGTCAACATTCGAACATGCACAGTGGTTCAGGTGGTGGTTCAGGAAAGGCAACTGTGAGTGATTTTTGCTTCGAGCACTATACAGACAAAGCCAGCCCTAATCTGTTGAACTACTGTTTGACAGGTAAGCACATCAAAAATATTCAATTCGTCATCCGTAAAGCGGGTGGTAACCCTCTTGAGTATTTGCTGATTAAATTTACCGATGTCATTATTACTTTAGTTGATATGGCCGGTTCTGTAGAAGATGAATCTCGCCCTCGTGAAACTGTGAAATTCTCGTTCTCGAAAATGACACAAGATTACATCATGCAGAATGCTGAAGGTCAGAAATCTGGCGTTATCTCTGCTACCTATGATGTTAAAGCTAACCTGCACGGTTAACGCTCAACTTGGAAATGAATCGCTATCTTAACCATAGCGAATATTTCCAATAAAAATATTGCCCAGGAAATCACGTAGACTTCCTGGGCATTCTGAATTCGATTTTTTGATATGGATTAACGCAATTAATATTTATAGCGTTAAGAATAACCACACAGCTTAAGTTTTATGCCGCGTAGTCTTCTTTTATTACATTTTATAAAATAGATTTTTATGATGACAAAATGGTTAAAAACGTCCGCAGAACGCTATATGTTGCTATTTATTGCACTTTTTTTTATCTTAAATTTGACATCGTGCAGTTTGTTCTCTGGCGAAAAAAAACAGGATAGCATAAAGGTTACGTTGTTAGCTGCGAGTGATGTCAATCTTAACATTCACAACAGGCCATCGCCTCTTGGTATATATATCTATGAGTTAAACACACCCGATACATTTGATAACAGTGATTATTACTCAATAATAAACAACACCAATAATGCTTTATCACAACAGTCGAAAAAATTGTATCAGGCTATTCTGATGCCAGGTGAAAAAAGAAATATTGAGATTAGCCCTGGAAAATCCAGCGTAGCTCTGGGAGTAGTCGCTGCATATCGGGATATAAATCTCGCGGACTGGAACAAAGCTATCATGCTTCCAGAGGTTAAACCTGTCCCTTGGTGGAAGTTAATGCATTCAGAAGAGCCACAAATTCTGAGTATTGACTTTAGTAAAACTTCAATCTCAACAATAAAATGGATTAAGATGTGAGAACGAATAAAGTCGTCTGGAGCGAAGGACTGTTTCTACGTCCCCAACTATTCCAACAACAAGAGCGCTATTTAGAATATTTTGTACATAAGCGCACAGCGACCCTCAATCCTTTTTTTTGGGGTTTTTCCCAATATGATATAGATAAAGAAGCATTGGCATATGGAAAACTGGTTCTGAGATCGGGAGGCGGCGTTCTGCCTGATGGAACCCCATTCGATATCCCTGAGCATGCAGAAATCCCTGAGCCACTGACAATCAGTCCAGACCATTTAGGAAAGATGATCTATCTTGCCGTTCCACTTCGTCTGGAAAACAGTGATGAGACGATCTTTGATAAAAACAATCAGAGTTCACTCGCCCGATTTTTGGCCTATGAAACGAATCTCAATGATACTAACGCAATCAGACAAGGTGCTAAACCTGTTCAATTAAGTCGATTACGCATGCGTCTGGTACCTGAAACTGAAATGACAGAGTCCTGGCTCGGTTTACCATTAACGAAAATAAGGGCAATACAGCCCGATGGTAGTGTTTTACTTCACTCAGAAGACCATATTCCGCCAGTAACCGCTTATGCAGCTAATATACTTCTGACAGAATGGTTAACACACCTTAACGGTCTGGTTAAAATGCGAGCAGAAATGTTAGCAACCCGTCTATCCGCCAGCGATGGCAAAGCGAGTGCCGGTGCTGAGGTTGTTGACTATTTGCTGCTACAAATTTTCAATAAATATGAACCACTTCTTGATCATATCAGGCATATTCCTGAGCTACCGCCGATCCTGATATATCAGGAACTGGCAAAATTTTCGGGTGAATTATCCACTTTTGTTCGGACTACGACGCGCCGTCCGGTCGCTGCGCCAGGTTACGATCATGCTCGACTTTATGAATCAATTCGACCATTGGTTGATGAAGTGAACTATCTTCTGAATCAGATACTGGTTCGGGCAGGACAAATGATCCCGTTACTGCCAAAAGGAAATGGTGTCTGGTCTGCATCTATGTTGCCTGCAGAATTGCACTCATTCTCAAACCTTGTTCTTGCTGTCCATGCACAACTCGCAATGGATGTGTTGCAGCAGCAATTTACTTCACAGACAAAAATTAGCGCACCGCAGCAATTGCATGAGCTGGTCAGGTCGCATTTACCAGGGCTAGTCCTGCAAGCCTTACCCGTTCCTCCACGACAGATTCCTTACAGTTCAGGTTATGTTTATTTCGATCTGCTCAAAAGTGGACCATTCTGGGAAAAAATCTCTGCTACAGGGGCAATTGCCCTGCACGTAGCCGGGGAATTCCCTGGATTGAAAATGGAACTTTGGGGAGTTAGGAACTAATGAGCGAAATACAGGATCGTGGTCTTGAGGCTGAAGACATCCCACCAGAAGAACTTACACCTCAGGCGCTCGGCAGATTTCTGCCGGATGAGCACAGTATTTCCATTGACAATAGTATTAAGGAAAGTAAAGAACATGATGAAATTGAGCGATTTCTTCATAGCGAGAAAAACTATTTAAACGAAACATCGCTCAGAAGTGAGAGTGTCCAGCAACGGCTGGTAAACATCAGGCAGGCTGAAAATCCACTACTGGAAGCTAGCCAGTATTTGCTTCGCGCGTTAAGTGAAATGCCTGAACATGTTGACTCGAGCGAACATGTTGAAGTACTCAAAAGAAGTATTAAAAATGAAATAAATCTCTTCGTTATTGTTTGCGATGAGATAGATGTCTCGTGGAAGAAAATGGCCATTGTTCGCTACTGTCTGTGTACCGCACTGGACGAAGCCGCGCATGAAAAAGCGTGGGCACAGAGTGCGGGCTGGTCACAGAGTAACTTACTTAACCACTTCGAAGGTGATAACGACGGGGGCAACAAATTTTTCCTGCTTGTTGGCCGTCTTTCCATGAATCCCCATGAATATGCAGACGTACTTGAGGTACTTTTGCGTATTCTTGGGCTTGGATTTGAAGGTCGTTACAGTATTATTGAAGATGGTGACCGCCAACTGACGAAAATCAGACAGCGTTTACTTACCATTATTCAAAGCACAAAAGATACGACTTCGACAATTTTATCGCCACACGGATTGGTTAGCCGTGGGAAGCCGAAACGTGAGAAATTGATCGTTCCCGTACGCGTGACATTGTTGTTATGCGGAATTTTAATTTCATCAACGTTCTTTTGGTATAAATATTGGTTATCAGTTAACCAGAGTGTTATTGAGCATAAAATTCTTGCGATGCGGAAAGTGAATGTGGCAAAACCAGAGGCTAAGAAACTTAGGCTCGCATACTTGTTAAGAAATGAAATAGCGAAAGGTTTAGTCAGTGTTGACGAGACAAAAGAGCAAAGTAAAGTCGTATTCAAGGGTGATTCGATATTCGAAGTCGGCGCAACATCCGTAAAACCTGATATGGATTATGTTATGAATCGAGTAGCGAAAGAAGTACAAAGAGTCAATGGCAATGTAATTATTGTTGGACATACCGACGCAACGCCCATTCACAAGTCTGGAATTGAAAACAACACTATTCTTTCTGAATTACGAGCTAAAGCCGTGGCCAAACTTTTTGTTAACACCGGTTTATCTGAGAAAAAAATACATACTCAAGGCGTAGGCGATACTCAGCCAGTGAGTAGTAATAGTAACCCCGAAGGTCGTGCGCAAAACAGGCGCGTAGAATTCTTCGTTACTTATTGATGAGATTAGCAATGTCTTTAATTAATAGATTATTTTCTATCCGTGTAACAAAGATCATGCTAACAGTGGCATGTTTCATTCTGTTGGTGCTCTTTATTTGGTATTTGGGGCCATTTTTTGGATTTGGAGAAACGCGGCCATTAGAAGATGTTGAACCGCGTATCATTTTGATCGTTATTTCCCTGTTCTGTGCGATCGGACTGTGGTTCAGACTGCCCCTGCTAATCATGGCGTTACTGGCACTTAGCTGTGCAGTCTGGATAATGGGGCCGTACATTTTAATGGGCAAGTCCTATCCTCTTAATAGCGTAAATCGTAGAATTATCGCCATTGGTTGTATACTCGCTCTTGCATTTTTTTATGGTATCTGGAAGCTCATTATTGCATTAAAGAGAAACCCTAAATTTCTAGATAAATTCATTAAAGATGAAGAAGTTAAAGAAGATTTTAATCAGGATGAAATTTTTGCAATAATTCGTAATGCTAACAATTACATTAAAAATTTTAGCAAAAACGCTTCGAAATTTAAGCAATTTTTCCTTCCAGAGAAGTTTCTTAGCGATCTCCCATGGTATATGGTAATTGGGTCAGAAAATGCGGGAAAAACATCATCAGTACTGTCATCAGGGCAGAGTTTTCCTGATCCAGAACAATTAAAAAAAATTGCCAGAAAAACAATAGCAACAACCAATTGTGAATGTTGGTTTTCGAATGATGCTCTATTTTTAGACACTGCCGGTAAATATGTTAGCCAGGCGGATGAAAATAATAACGAATGGAAAAACATTTTAAATGGCATCCGGAAATACCGATCAATAAAAGCCATAAATGGCGTGATTATCAATATTTCTGTTTCAGATGTTATGGGGCGCAGCAAGGCTGAATTGTACGACCTTTCTGCTAAAATCAGAGCAAGACTCGATGATACTCGCAAAACTCTTGGTATACATTTCCCAGTTTATGTACTGGTGTCAAAAATAGATCAACTTTCTGGATTTTCTGAATACTTCAGGATACTGACAGAACAGGAACGCGAACAGATTTGGGGCGTGACATTCCCCTATGGCGAAGAAATGAAAATGCCAGCCTCAGACCTGCGTGAGCGTGTAGATACCGAGCTGGTATTGCTGGAAAATCGTATTGAAGAGAAGATGACATTACGCCAGCAAGAAGAACTGAATCTTAACGATAGAAAAAGAATGTATAGTTTCCCTCAGGATTTCCGTGTTTTGTCACAGGAAATATCTGACATGCTGCAAAACATATTTTTCACTTCAAGATATGATGAAAGCAAAGGTTTCACCAGTTTACGCGGCTTATATTTCGTCAGTAATCACCAACCGGCTAATGTTTACCTCATAAATAACAATACGTTAATGCATAAATGGGATAATTTTGTGCACAGACGTTCCGTTAATGCGGTTGACTCCGTCACAAGAAAAATTAATGAAGGTGATTTTTTAGTCACTGACAACGCTTATGGTCGCCATTACTTTCTCAAAACACTATTTTCAGAGATCATCGTTAAAGATGCCCATCTGGTGCGCCACAACTTAAGTGCTGAATCGAAATATCGCTTCCAGAACATAGTGATACATTGCTCATGTATTTTGTTAACTGTATGGCTGATCAATGGTTTCTATCATAGTTATTATAATAATGATGGATATCTCAATACTATTCGTGAAAAAGTAATTTCTCTAGAAGGGAAAATTGGAGAGTTTGAGAAAGCAAACAATCCCGAACTGATTCCTACATTGTTGTCCATGGCTCAGTACATGCCTGAATATAGTGATTTGGACGTTGAACACCCACCATTGAACTTCAGATTTGGTCAATATGTGGGCTGGGATATAACATCCGACTCAACCTCATTATATCACTATTTTTTACAGAAACTGCTCTTCCCAAATGTGCAACATGAAGCGCAAGACAAGCTTCAGGATGCAGTTCTCGGTGATGATAATAGTGAGATATATACTGCGTTAAAAGCGTATCTGATGCTCAATGGGAAAGGAAAATTCGATAAAAAATTCCTTATTGATACTATAACCAAGGCTTGGGATGACTCTGGTAAAATTGTACCCTACGCTGATAAGGAAATTTTTATTGCTCATTTAGATAATCTGTTTGATTTACCGGATTGGCGTCATTATTCACAACCGCTAGATGCTGATTTAGTTACACAGGCAAGGGATGTATTAGGCCGTATTTCGCTCAGTGACCGTCTTTATGAGCGCATTAAGGTAATTATGCAGGATGATGCCCCAGAAAATCTGACACTGGATAAAATGACCGATGGTAAAGCCAACCAAATTTTCACCCTGGATGAAACCGATCATCATGCAACCAGCATTCCTGGGTTGTTTACCTATGTCGGTTATCATCAGGTTTTTAAAAAAAAAATAACCGCCCTTGTGACTAAACTTAATGATGAAGATGGTTGGGTTATGGAAAGCAAACATAACACCTCGTTAGCAGAATTCAGCTCGACCAGAATGCATGCAGAGTTGGGGTTGCTCGGCTCTGCAATGCTGGCAAACGCTAAACGCATCGATCCTATAAAGCAAAAGATTATGCAGCGTTATTATGATGAATACACTCAACGGTGGAGTCGCTTTCTCAGTGAGATCAGCCTGAACTCAAATCGTTCACAGAGCCGAAATGGACAGTTAGCGCTGTCCTTTGATATTTACTTGCTGCGTACCATGGTTTCATCAGATTCACCATTGGTCAATCTTGCGCAGAGGGCTGTTGAAGAAACGACACTTTCGGCCTTACAGAACGAGGAGTTGATTGATAGCCGCTCTTCCAGTACACGCCTGCTACAAAACGTGAACAAAGCAAATCAGTTGCTGGTATCACTGGAAAAAAAACGGTTATGGGAAGGTGTCGATAGCCACTTCTCTACCCTGCGAGAATTTGTTACAGGTTCTACACGTCCCAGTGAAAAGGCGGGTAGCACCTCCATGACTGGCAGCCGTTTAAGGAACATCATGGGGGTTCTCCACGACCAGTACACGATATTTGTTCTTTCTGATAATGCACTCAAAAACGGCAGTATGCCGACGCTTTCAGATGCAGGCCTTAAGATCAGTGCAGAATCACAAACCTGGCCTGATCCGCTTAAGAATATTATTGAGCCACTTCTGAATGGTGCTTATAAAAAGGTTAACCATCTGGTTATCTCTGAAAGTAATAAAAAGATAGAAGCAGATCTGGGTGAGGTATGTAGAAACACCCTTGAAGGTCGCTATCCTTTTACCAAGAGTCCTGAAGAAGTACGTGTTCGTGATTTTGAACATTTCTTCGCACCGGGTGGATTAGCTGAGATGTTCTTCAAAAACAATCTGGCTGATAAAGTGAACACGTCCGTTAAGCCCTGGCGTTATAACAGTGACAATGGTGAAAACGATTCCACAACACTGAAGACGTTCGAACAGGCCCAGGATATTCGCAATACCTTTTTCCAGAACGGAGAAAGTAAACAAATGTCGATTAACTTCTCGATCTCTGTGCCCTACATGGCACCCACCATCACGCAGCTTAGTATGAATTTTGATGGAACGACGATGGACTATTCGCACGGACCTGTTGCTCCGGAAACATTTACCTGGCCGGGCAGTCGGATGGGGTCCAATGTCAATATGACTGCCCAACCAAGAATGGCTGATAAATCCTCTGGCCTGGTTTTCACTGGACCCTGGGCTCTTTTCCACTGGATGGACAACGTGAAAACAATCGAAAACTCTTCATCTGCTAACCCTGTCCTGGTGTTCTCCTTGAGTAACCGGCGCGTGGATGTTAAAGCGTCAGGCATCACCTATGATGATCGATTAATTACGCGTTTACTGCGGGACTTCCGGTGTCCAGGGTGATCTTCGTTCCGTTAAATTTTCATAAATATTACCAGCGGAGGTGAATATGACATTGCAGATATCTGTTATTGATGATAGTCGTCACTATCGTTGGTATCACTGGCGTAGAAAGCATCATCGGAGAATACTTAAATTCTTACAGGATACGGTTGAACCTGAGATTAAAATGCTCTCTCAGGATGATGAAATAGCCGATAGTTATCCATGGTGCTTTGCTTTTTCGGCAAAACAACTATACCGGAAGCACTATTACATCGGCGCATTGACTATTTCTAAAAATAACTGTAATAAAGATAATCTTTGTGTCATTTTTTCTCGACTCCCCTATGATGTAATAGCAGTGGATTTCAAAAAAAAATTTCACATCGCTTTTTGGCAGGCAAGAATCCTTGCAGCTCGACAAGGTGAAATGAATGCTAATACAAAAAACTCGCAATTTTTGGAGTGGATTAAAGCTTTACAGATACACTACTCACCATTTTTAGAGTCTGTTTTAATTCGTAAAAACTTTAGATTCATTAATGCATCTGAACCATTACTGTCAAATTGCCACATATTAGACAATCAGACCCCCATTAATGGTGGAGTAGAATTTATGCCATGGAAAAGCTGGCCTGAGTGCATTCAGACCGGAAATTTCATCTGGCTTTGGCGACAAAGTCGATATGGTCGAATTATAGACTCTAAGAAAATACCGGTACCGATGGATATTACTAACGCGAGCCGTTAGTGGTTATGGATAATCAATTTCGTATAAGGTGATTCTAATGTCACGAACTATTAACTTGTACAGCGCCGCAATGCCTCTCTTGTTAGGCGAACCAGCTTTGGTCCCATCAACGCTTAAAGGTGAAGAGTCATTATCTACACTGTACTCGTACACCATCATGACCAAAACTGCCGCTAATCCCTTGATCCCTTGGCAATCTGCGTCAAACATTGAGATTAAAGATCTCATCGGAAAAGAAATGACGATCGAGATAGAGCTGGATGGCAGCGGCCTTGATGCAGTTACTGGCGTTGGGAAAGGGATACGCGAAATATCAGGGCTGGTGCAGCAGGCGAGATTTCTTGGCCGTGATGCCAATCAGGCCAAGCATGAATTTGTTATCAGACCTTGGCTTTATCTGACTGATCTCACAGCAGATTATAAAATTTTCCAGAATAAAAATGTGGTAGATATTATTGATGAAGTGTTATCTGACTATAATTTCCCATTAGATAAACGTCTCAGTAGCAGTTACCCGCAGCTCGATTTCCAGGTTCAATATGGTGAAACCGACTTTAACTTCATCCAGCGTCTGATGGAAGAATGGGGAATTTACTGGTTTTTTGAACACCATGACCATAAGCATAAAATGGTTATTGTCGATCATGTTGGTGCCCACAAAAAATTTAAGAGTCCTGCTTACCATACTCTCAAATATGAACCTGATTTACCGAAAGCAGGCGGAGAGTATGTTACCCGATTCGATCATCAGGAAAGTATCACTACGGGTTCCTGGGTGACCAACGACTATGACTTCACTAAGTCACGTGCTGATATTATGGCATTGGACAGCAAACCACGTAAAACCAGCTTTAATGACATGGAAGTTTATCACTGGCCAGGCGATTACGATCAGCCCGGCATTGGTGAGCAATTAGCTAAAGTGCGTATTGAAGAATTAGGTGCAACGGGTTCTCGTGCAACTGGATTTGGTGAGCTGCGCGGCGTTGTCTGTGGATCTAATTTTAATCTCAAAGGATTCCCGGTTAAAAAAGTTAATCGCGAGTATCTCATCATTTCCAGCAAATTAGACGTTGAGGAAGTTGGTCAGGTATCGGGGCAGGAAAATTTTAAGTACCAATGCGAATTTACCGTACAGCCGACAACCAAAATTTATCGTCATCCACGTACTGCGATAAAACCTAAGACACGTGGCCCACAAACAGCCATTGTGGTCGGTCCTCGGGGACAAGAAATCTGGACCGATAAATATGGCAGAGTCAAAGTTCATTTTCTGTGGGATCGCTACGGGAAAAATATCGAATCAGACTCATGCTGGCTACGTGTGAGCCAGGCCTGGGCAGGTAATAATTTTGGTGGAATCAATATTCCTCGTATTGGTCATGAAGTCATTGTCGACTTTCTTAATGGCGACCCCGACAGACCTCTGATTCTAGGTAGCCTTTACAATAACGTTACGATGCCTCCCTGGGATCTTCCTGCTAATGCCACACAAAGTGGCCTGGTCAGCCGTACTGTCGGTGGCGGACGAACCAACTTCAACGGCATACGGTTTGAAGATAAACCTGGCCTTGAACGCTACTGGGAGCAAGCTGAGCGCGATATGAGCCGCCTGACAAAAGCCAATGAAAAACAGGTTATTGGTGCGAACTCAAATCTTAAGGTTGGCCTTTCCAGAACGAAATTTGTCGGTGGTTTCCAGACAGCAAACATTTTGGGATTCAGCAGCCTGCTCGTTGGTGGCGCTATGACCACTGTTGTTGGCGCTGTTCAGTCAAACACTGTGGGGGGAGCGAGCTTCGTCAACGTAGGTGGCCTTATGGCAACCACCGTGGGCGCCGCTAACTCACTCGCTGTTGGGGGAGCGAACGCTATTAACGTAGGCGGCGTAATGTCAACCTGCGTGGGCGGAGCTAACTCACTCGCTGTTGGGGGAGCGAACGCTATTAACGTGGGTGGTGCCATGTCAACAGCTGTTGGCGGTGCCATTTCAACAGCTGTTGGCGGTGCCAGTTCACTGGCGGTGGGTGGTGCAGCTGCAGCCGTTGCCGGGGGCGCTTTCGCAATCAGTTCAGGTGGCATGCTCACCATCTCTGCTTCAAATATTAAAATTGTCGCAGGTGGAAAAATTGTCATACAAGCTGGTGAGGTCGATATTAATCCCGGTGATTGTTGCGATTGTAAAGGTGGCGGTGGCGGTGGCGGCGGCGGCGGCGGCGGTGGTGGCGGTGCGATGTTAGCTGGTTTGCCTGGGCTTGCCGCGTTTGGATTCATTCCTTTACCGCTCCCATTACCATTACTACCGTTGCCAATACTCCCACCGATAGTCGTTCCGCCTGTGACTAAGCCGCCTGTTACTCGGCCGCCTGTCACTCAGCCGCCTGTCACTCAGCCGCCTGTTACTCGGCCGCCTGTCACTCAGCCGCCTGTTACCCGGCCACCGGTTACCGAACCGCCTGTTACCCGGCCGCCGGTTACCGAACCGCCTGTTACCCGGCCGCCTGTTACTCAGCCGCCGGTTACCCGGCCGCCTGTGACCGAGCCACCTGTAACCGAGCCACCTGTGACCGAGCCACCGGTGACCGAGCCACCTGTGACCGAACCGCCTGTGACGGAGCCACCTGTGACCGAACCGCCGGTGACCGAGCCACCGGTAACCGAACCGCCGGTGACGGAGCCACCTGTGACCGAACCACCTGTGACGGAGCCACCTGTGACCGAACCGCCGGTGACCGAGCCACCTGTGACGGAGCCACCTGTGACCGAACCGCCGGTGACCGAGCCGCCGGTGACGGAGCCACCTGTGACCGAACCGCCGGTGACGGAGCCACCGGTAACCGAACCGCCGGTGACGGAGCCACCTGTGACCGAACCGCCGGTGACCGAGCCGCCGGTAACCGAACCGCCGGTGACGGAGCCACCGGTAACCGAACCGCCGGTGACGGAGCCGCCGGTAACCGAGCCGCCGGTGACCGAGCCGCCGGTGACCGAGCCACCTGTAACCGAGCCGCCTGTAACCGAACCGCCGGTGACCGAGCCACCTGTGACCGAACCGCCGGTAACCGAGCCACCTGTGACCGAACCGCCGGTAACCGAGCCACCTGTGACCGAACCGCCGGTGACCGAGCCACCTGTGACCGAACCGCCGGTAACCGAGCCACCTGTGACCGAGCCGCCGGTAACCGAACCACCTGTGACCGAACCGCCGGTGACGGAGCCACCTGTGACCGAACCGCCGGTGACGGAGCCACCTGTGACCGAGCCACCGGTGACCGAACCGCCGGTGACCGAGCCACCTGTGACAGAACCGCCGGTGACCGAGCCACCTGTGACAGAACCGCCGGTGACGGAGCCACCTGTGACCGAGCCGCCTGTAACCGGGCCTCCGGTAACCGAGCCGCCGGTGACCGAGCCTCCGGTGACTGAGCCACCTGTGACCGAACCGCCGGTAACCGAGCCGCCGGTGACCCCGACGTGGGGTCCCTAAGTAACGGGATATAAACAACAGGGCCGAACCTGACTCAAGCCAATAATGGCGAAACAGTTCAGGCCCTTTTTATTTGATGATGAATTAATCAACATGAGGTGATTTATGCAAAATGCAGCCAGAGTTAGCGATGCAGTGTGCCACGGTGGAGTGATTGCTTCAGGTTCCGGCGATACAACGATCAACAGCTGTAACGCCGCTATCACAGGCGGCAGCGTTGCTACCTGTGCCTTTCATGGTGCGGCCCCGGTAGCGTCCGGTTCAGGATCTGTGTTTATCAATAGTTGCAATGCAGCCCGACTGGGAGACGTCTGCGGATGCGGTGCTGCAGTAGCCAGTGGTTCTGGTGATGTTTATATCGGTGGCTAAAAAATGTACTTATCAATGACCTGGCCTGATCAGCGCTATCGCTTCAAACTTGATGAATCTCATACATCAGAAGCGCGGGTGGGTTTCAACGTTATAAAGGGGGAGTTTTCAGACCAGCATCTTGCTCAGTCTGAAGAGAATATTGTGTATTTTTACTGGACACTCGCGGGAGCAGCCGTTTTCAATGCCTGTAGCGATTATGTCTGTATTATTGATGGGATCCCTGTTGAAAAGAACGAAATTCGCACCCTGAATTTAGGTTCAGAAATACAAATTGGCCATTATAATATTCAGGCAGTGGTCAGTGAGAGCACAACTTCTCTTGAAGATATGTTCTATACACTGAATGGTTATGAAACAGATAGAAGTAACACCCACACTCCTGAAATAGAAGATATTTTACCAAACGGTGCACATTATATTGCCGATCTAAATTACTCAAATGAGATGGTCTCGGAAAGAGTCATTGAGAATGATGCAATTAAACCGCTGGAAACTGAATATAAGAAATTCCTGATTTGGGGACACATCAACAACAACCTCTATAATAAGGACGGAAAAAAATCTCATTACGTTATTAATGATGACGGTTTCTTTGATGCTACTCGATCAGAGATGCAATCGAAAACCATCATGGAATGTATTCTGGATGCACCTTCATTGATTGATAAAGTCTGGGATGAGCTTGAAGTTGCTAACCTGCAGGATGATGTTCTGTATGAAGAAGAAAAATATGAAATATTAATGCTACTGGCGCCGGAAAAATTCACGGCAAAAGAGAAAAAAGTTATACCTGAACTTGCTTTCCAGGATCTTTATAAGATTGGACTGGACAGCCATTACTAAAATATAATCAGAAGGAAATAGTAGATGGATACTACAAAGTCATTATATGGATCGTTAAAGACCGCCTCACTTGAGGAGGTTCTGGCGAATTGCTTGTCTCAGGTTAAGGCTAAACCTGATGATATCTCCTTACGTGAAACACTCTACAAACTGTACTGTATTGAAGGTTCATGGCAAAAAGCATTGATGCAACTGCAAACCATAGAAGTCATTAAAAATGATTCCTTAGAAGAAGTGGAGATTGCAAAAAACCTGATATTCAGTGAATTAATCAGAGAGGAAGTCCTGCGTGGCGAACGCTTACCTGGCATGCTCAATATTGAGTTACCCGAATGGATTAACCTGTTAAATCAGGCAAACAAGTTATTGTCTGAAGGATCGCTGAACGAACAGGACGAACTGCGCAGCCAGGCTTTCTCTTTGGTGAATGTAAGCGCTGGGGAAGGTCCGCAAATCGGTTCATTTTCATGGATTTCAGACAGTGACGGGCGTATTGGGCCTGCCTGTGAATTTATCGCTGCCGGTGGTTATCGTTGGGTACCCTTCTCCGAGATAAAGTCGTTAAGCATTGAAAAGCCGAAAGAACTCATCGACTTAATCTGGTCTAAAGCCCATATTCAGACCAGTAGCGATATGTATTACGGATACATCCCTTCACGCTATCCCCTGATAGAAAATGCCAGCAAGGATGCCAAGCTCGGTTTAGTAACAGAATGGGAAGATGTCTCTGCCACCTGTTCCAAAGGATCAGGACGCAAGGTCATCATTACCGATGCAGGCGATTTCTCGTTACTGGAAAGCGGAAAAATAACGTTTACATAAGGATTCAGTGATGGAAAAGAAAAGGCAGTTTTTGCCCACATTACTGGAAAGATTACAAGATGACGATCCAAAAAAAAGCATTGAACGCTTTGATGAATTATTTTTTGATTCGAGAATGATGCGATCAATTGTTCAGAAAGATATTGCTACGATGCTGAATAATACCAACATCGAAGACAGTCTTGATGAATACAAGCACAACCTGGTGGCAGACTCAGTTGTAAACTATGGCGTGAGTGCCCTGGTCGGCAGCTTTTCCCATCAGCATAGATGGCATTCGATTGAAAAAAATATCAGAACAGCGATTCTGCGATTTGAAACAAGAATTATTCCTGAATCACTGATGGTGCGTTCGCTACTGAGCGAAGAGCATCCTACAAAAAACGGTCTGATTCTTTTTGAAATAAGAGGGCTAATTGACTGGCATCCTCACCCAATCGACCTCTGTTTCCACGGACGTTATGATGTTGAGACTTCGCATGCTGAATTAAAAAGCATGTAAATAACAAGATTCCTCACCGTAGTGGAAAGCTGCACTAACGGTGAGGAACCTTATTCAGGCAACCCACGTTAACGTTTGTCGTTTCAGTCCTCGCCTACCGCCACATACAGCCGCTCTTCGCTACCCAGTTAACACAATAGAACGCTCCTCCTTCCCATCGTCCTTCCGGGATGGTTAAATCCGTTATTGACCACTGACCGGAGGTATTATGCTGTCCTCACATACTCTTAGCCTGGCTATCCATCGTAACTGGGTAGATTTGTATGAAACGATCTGGAAACCGGAGTTTTTCCCTAAGTGGGCTTCAGGTCTGAGTCAGGGGCCGCTTGAGCCGGATGGCAATAGCTGGAAAGGACGTGGCCCACAGGGACCGGTCAAAGTACGCTTCACCGAACATAATCCTTTCTGCATTATGGACCATTATATTGACAGCGGTTATAGCAAAGAAATCTTCGTCCCTATGCGTATTGTCGCCAACGAAGAGGGTTCACAGGTATTGATCACCGTATTCCGCCAGCCACTGCTGTCGGATGAAAAATTCGCCCAGGAACTGGAATGGGTGAAACGTGATTTACAGGCGCTACACAAGTTGCTGACTACCTGACAGCCGGGGGCACAGACGGACTTGCAGATGTTAGCTTCGGGCAGATGCGGCGGCACTCATTCAGCGCCGACGCAGTTGCCATAAAAACCAGGGCGCACCGATCAGCGAGCAAAGGATCCCTGCCGAAACAGGCCACGGCCAGGCGATGTTACGTCCAAGCCAGTCGGCCAGCACCATCAGCGTTGCCCCCAGCAATGCTGCCAGCCCAATCTGAGTGGACACACTGCGTGCCCCACTATAGCGAGCAAGCTGTGGGGCAATCAGCCCGACAAAACTCAGCGGCCCGATCAGCAACGTGCCACCCGCCGTCAGTGCCGCCGCCAGCAGCAGAATTAACAGACTATGGGTACGCAGATTCAGTCCCAGCGATTGTGCCGGTTGTGCGCCCAGTCCCAGCAGTTGCAGACCACGCCGGAGCAGCAGCGCCAGAGGAATCAGCACTGCCGCCTGCCCTGCCCCGGACAACGCAACACTGGCCGTGATACCTGCGGTCGAGCCAGTGCTCCAGTTCAGCAATTGCAACGCACGCGGGTCTCCGCTTAGCATCAGCAGGCTGGTCAGCGCGCCGCTGATACTGGTCAGACACAACCCCACCAGCACCAGACGCTGTGGTTGAAAACCCCGCCGGGCACCCAGCCACAACATCGCCCCGGTCGCCAGCAGGCTGCCGAACAGCGCGGCAGGAAACATCCACGACAACGGTCCCGCCAGCATAAACAGCAGCAGTATCGCCAGTGATGCACCGCTGCTGATGCCCAGCAACTCAGGGCTGGCCAGCGGGTTGCGCGTCAGGCGCTGAATTAACACACCCGCCACCGCCAGCATCGCTCCGGCAGCCAGCGATCCCAGCAGCCGCGGCCAGCGCCACGCCAGCAGCATCCCTTCATTGAACTGACGATTCCATCCCAGCGACAAGCCGATCGCCAGCAACAGCAGGCAAAGGAGTAGTGCGATCTTACGGCCACCCAACGGTGTAGAAAAAGCAGGTACATCCGCTGCGGCCTGAGAAAAATGAATGGTCCGCTGGCGGGACAGCAGCAGCAGGATCAGTGGCGCACTGAATAATGCGGTAATCGCGCCCGTTGGCACATCGCCCGCCGCGGGAGAAAGTGACTGTGCCAGTTGGTCAATCAGCCATAACAGCACTGCCCCAAAGGCCAGGGTCCAGGGTAACTGCTGGCTGAAACGGCGTACGCCCAGCAGCCGCACCAGTGCGGGAGCCGCCAGGCCAATAAAGCTGATAATGCCTAGCTGACTGGTGACCAGCGCACTGAGCGCCACGGCGATCAACAGCGTCAGCAGGCGAATGGCCAGCGGTGAAGCGCCGAGGCTGGCGGCACTCTGCTCTGACAGACCGATCAGCGTTAACGGTCGAGCCAGCAGCAGGCTGCCGCCACTCAGCAGCAGCAGCGGCAACAACAGCAGACGCACACTGTCCCAGCCATTCTGACTGAGCGCCCCAGCCTGCCAGCTGAACAGATCGCTGAGATAGTCGTGGTTAAACATGACCAGCAGCGTAGAAATGGCGCTGGCATACAGGCTCAGTACCATGCCCGCGAGGAGGATGTTCAGCGTCGCCAGTTGCTGTTTCGCCACCAGCAACAGCAGTAAAAGGGTGGTGATGCCCGCGCCCACTAGCGCCACCGGCGCCATACCCCACACCAACAGACCGGGTGCCAGCACCAGCGCCAACGCAATCGCCAGATTCGATCCCGCGGCAACGCCAAGAGTGGCAGGTTCGGCCAGCGGATTACGCAGTACCTGCTGGAACAGTAGACCGGCCAGCGCCAGTGCGCCTCCGGCCAGCAGGCTGATTGTCAGTCGGGGGAGAAAACTGTAGTGCAGCAGCAGGTGACCGTTGCTCTCGTCGTGCAGCAACGGCAACAGATGATGGGCCGTCAGCGCCAGCGCCAACAGCAGCAAACCGCAGAACAGCGCCAGCGGCGCATTGCGTGACATCAGGGTTCACTCAGCAGCCGCAGCGCCAGGCTGTCGGCAAGACGCAGGGCGGTGCGTACACCACCAAACGGAAAAACGGGGGGCAGCGGGACGGCATCGCCCTGCTGCACCAGAGGAAGATGCTGCCACAACGCGCTGGACTGCCGTGCCTTGCGCAACCGATCGGCGGTGGTGGGCAATTCACTATAAAACAGCCGGGTATCAGCCAGAGTCGCCAGACGATCGATGCTGACATTCGCCAACCCAATGCGGTTACCCGGCTGTTGCCAGGCATTTTCCAGCCCCAGCCGATCCAGTACGCACTGCACCAGACTGTGCTGGCCATAAACTGTGGCATGCTTACCGTCCTGATTGAGCACCGCCACACACACTTTCGGACGCGCACGCGTCGCCAGTTGCTGTCGTAAATCAGCCAGATGCTGGCTGGCCGCATCCAGCAATTGTTGTGCCTGCGCCAAATGATTAAGCCGGGCCGCCAGCGGCAGCAGCCAGTCACACAGCGACTGCCAGGCATCCCCCTCCGCCGGGTAGATATTAACCACTTCCACCGGAGCAATCCGCGCCAGCGCCGCCAGGATTGACGGCGACAGCGCATCACTGAGGATCAGTGATGGCCGCAGCTGAGCAAGATACTCCAGATTGGGTTCCCAGTAAGGGCCGATATCCCTGACCGCGGCAGGCAGCACCGGGTCGGGGATGCGGCGGCGAAAATAGCCGCTGTCGGAGATCGCCAGCGGCGTGATCCCGAGCGTCAGCATCAGCTCCGCTGCCGCCCAGTTAATCGCCACAATGCGATCTGTCGCCAGCGGCTGCGCGTACAGATCGCGACTGAACGCCAGCGGTGCCAGCAACAGCGCTTTCAGGCAGTCGCGCCGCCGCCACAATCCCTGTGACATCAGAAGTTATATTTCACGGAACCAATCAACGTACGCTCCTGGCCCGGATAGCAGCTGGTGGTGCCGTCACAGGTGCCAACATACTGATGGTTCAGCAGATTCTGCACATTCATCCCGAAGGTCAGATGCTGGTTAACCTTATACGCAGCGCCCGCATCAACCAGAGCAAAGTTCTTCACCGCCACCGTATTTTCATTATCGCCATACATGCTGCCGACGTAGCGTGCGCCGCTGTTCAGCGTCAGGCCATCCAACACGCCCTGGGTGAAGCCATAGCTCAACCATACTGACGCCATATGTTTCGGGACGTTCGCCTGTTTATTGCCCTGCACGCCGTCATTGCTCTTGGTGATTTCCGTATCGGTATAGCTGTAAGACGCCAGCGCATGCAGATTTTGCGTCAGCTGCGCCTGGGTTTCCCACTCAATACCGCGTGAACGCACTTCGCCTGAGGCCGTCTGGTAACCGGTCGCCAGGCCATTGACCAGCTCGTTGGTCAGCACATTCGTTTTGGTGATTTCAAAGGCTGCCAGCGTCATCAGCAGGTCAGCATCAGGCTGGTATTTGATCCCGGCCTCAACCTGGTGTGCCTTACTCGGCGTGAACGTATTATTGCTGCTGTCTGTACCGCTGTTCGGTGTAAAGGACTCAGCATAACTGATATATGGCGCCAGGCCGTTACCCACCAGCCAGGTCAACCCGGCGCGACCTGTCCAGGCATCTTTATCCAACCAGCTGGTGTTTTCCGTCAGGTTGTTCTGGGTACGCATACTGATATCGTCATGGCGCCCCCCCACGGTCAGCAGCCAGTTCGGCGTCAGGGAGATCTGGTCCTGCGCATAGACGCCAAGCTGGGAGGTGGTCTGATTGTTATTATTCACCAGCGTGGTCGGGTCAGAAATATCCACACCGTACTGTGGCTGGAAGATATTCAGCGTCGGAGCAGCCTGGTTAAAGCGTTTTGCGTTACCGTCCAGCCAGCTGTAATCGATGCCGGTCAGCAAGGTGTGATTGATCGTACCAGTGGCAAAATCAGCCTGTAACTGGTTGTCGATGTTGAACGCCTGCATATGCTCATCAAAACGCACAGCATTACGTGCCTGGGTGCCTGCGGTGTAATCCGTCGCGCCCGGCAGCAGGTTATTGAGGATGGTGTCGGTCTGACCAAAACGCAGGTTCTGGCGCAGCTGGATAGCATCATTCATCTGATGACTAAACTCATAACCCACGGTGAACTGCTCGTTGCGGAAATGGTTATAGCTGTAATCGCCCAGCAGCGTATCGGTGACTTTGCCATCAGGCTGCGTCAGTACGGCGATGGTGCCGCCGGAGCTGTCGCGCAGGTAGTCGGCACGCAGCGTCAGGCTGGTGTCGGCATTCGGCAGCCAGGTGAATGAGGGGGCGATATACACGCGATCATCTTTCACTTTCGGGCCGTTGGCGTACTGGAACTGGGTATTGCTGTCGCGCGCTACACCCACCAGACGATAGAGATAACGGCTGTCATCGTTAATCTTGTCGCTAAGGTCGAACTGCAGCTGGCGGCGGTCGAAGTTGCCAAGCTGCACTTCCACTTCATGCACGCCCTGGGCGGTAGGCAGTTTGCTGACGCGGTTGATAATGCCACCGGCATCGCCCAGGCCAAACAGGGTGGATGACGGGCCGCGTACCACATCGATGCGTTCCAGTGCATACGGCTCGGTACGGAAATAGCTGTAGCTGTTGTTGAGCTGGCGCAGACCGTCACGATAGTCGTTAGTGGTTAACGCATTGAAGCCACGAATATAAATCCAGTCATAGCCTTTTGGGTCAACGCCGTAGGTTTCGGTTTTTACCCCCGGCACATAGCGCAGTGCTTCCGTCACACTTTGTACGTTCTGGCGGTCCATCTGCTGGCGACTGATCACGGAGACTGACTGCGGGACGTCCAGCAGTGAGCTGTTGGTTTTGGTGGCGCTGCTGGTCTGCTGCGGAACACTGCCGCCCTGCTGGCCGCTGTTGGCAGTTACTGTAAGGGTGTTGCCATCAAGGGTATCGCCCGGCTCGACGGTGACCATATCGTTCTGACGACTGTAGTGCAGGCCACTGCCCTGTAACAGGCGGTCGAGGGCGCTTTCCAGCGTCATGGTGCCGCTCACGGCAGGGGCGGTTTTATTGGCGACCGCCGATGGCGCAACGATAAGCTGAACGCCAGCCTGTTGTGCCAGCGCGTTCAGCGCCGACGACAACGGCTGCTGCGGCAGTGAAACCGCCACGGTTGCACTGGCCGCAGCAGCATAAGGCGCCAGCGTATTCAGTGCGATAGCCAGCGATACTGCGCTGTATTTCAGAGATTTTCCCGGCAGTGCAGCAAAGGTAAACAGAGCCATGTGTCAGTTCCCAAAGGTTATGTAATAAGAATCATTTCCCTTAGTAGACGCAGCGGGAGACAAAACCCTGACGTCACATCGCCATTTTTTTACGACTTTTTTGCTTTGCTGTTACGCGGCACGATCAGTGTGCTGTCACCCTGCTTCTTCAGCACCACCGGCAGCACGGCGGGTAGCGCTCTGGCAAAACTGTCCAGCCGCTGCAATTCGAAACTTCCTGTGATGCGCAGATCCGCCAGCTGAGGATCTGCCTGATAGTTCACCGCACCGTAGCGGGCGAATTCGGCCAGCGCCAGCGGTAGCGGGGTGTTATCAAAATTAACGCGCGCCTGCTGCCAGGGGGCGACCGCCTGCGGAGCAATGGCGCTTTCTCCCACCAGCAAACCACGGGCATCACTGCGGCCCTGTTGCCCGGCGCGCAGCACCTGAAGATGAGCATCAGCCTGAGACAGTCCAACGGTTTTCACCAGTCGCCACCAGCTGTATTCCCAGCCTGACAGCGGGCCAACGCGCACAGCACCGGAACGCACGGCGACATCCACCCCTTCCCCACTCATGGAGTGCGGAATATAACGAACGCTGAAGGCGGTGCCGAGTACCGTCACCCGTGACGGGCCACTACGCACCGTCAGAGGGCGTTCTGCCTGATGCGCCACCTGGAAAAAGGCCTGCCCCTGCTCCAGCCACACTTCGCGCCGTTGCGGATAAAAAGCAACACGCAGCCGGGTGCCTGCATCCAGATTCAGTTCACTGCCGTCAGGGAGGGTAATCAGACGCTGTTCGCCGCGCGCAGTGGCGTAGCTCTGTTCGAACTGAGCCGGGGCGAGACTCTGCCAGGCAGGCCAGACCAGCATCGCCAGCAACAGCATCGCCAGTGCAGGCCACAGCAGTCGAGCCCGCCGTGCCGGGGCGGACAGTTCGCGCCGGGTTTGCTGGCGCAGGCGGGCAATATCAGCCGCAGGCAACGCACCCAGCTGCTGCCACAGGCGCTGCGCCCGGGCAAACTCAGCAGCATTATCGTCATCAGCCTGCCAGCGCGCAAACTCCCGCTGCTGCCGGGGCGTTAAGCCCGCCTGCTGTTGCAGTAGCCAGTGCTGGGCTTTCTCCGCCCGTTCGGTACGTGAGGAATCAGAGGTATTCATCGCATTATCCCTTGCTGTCCTGCCAGCGTTCGCTGCATTCCCGGCAGGCCGTCATCGCCCGAATAATATGTTTTTCAACCATATTGGTGGAAATCCCCATCACCTTCGCCACCTCATTCTGTGAGAGCCCGTCAAAACGGTGCAGCACGAACGCCTGACGGCAGCGCGGTGGCAGACTGTCGATAGTCGCCACCAGTTGAGCCGCATACTGCCGGCTTTCGGCCTGAGCCTCAGGCTGCCAGCCGCCGGGTGCGACAATACAGGATTCATCGATGTCATCAAGGTTTTCATGGGATTGACGCTGCTGATGGCGATAGCGGTCGACCAGCAGGTTACGTGCGATGTGATAGAGCAGGCCGCGCGGTGATTGCACCGGCCCACCTGATGGCAACGTCAACGCCCGGCTGAACGTTTCCTGCGTCATCTCCTGGGCGCTGTCGCGGTCGCGCAGCTTACGCGTCAGAAAGCGCAGGACTTCTACGTAATACTGTTCAAACGCTGACACGATAGGTTCTCACTGGCGACAGAGCAAAGCGGCCGCGTGAGCGTAGCATTAAGTTGAATGATAATCATTTTTATTATTACGCGAAAGGAAGGGCTATTTTCGGGCGGCGAATGTCATGCAGCGTCAATCTACAGCGTGAAAGAGCGTTGTCAGTCAGTGTTGTGCAAGCAATGTAAAGCGCCGTCAGTTTTCAATCAAATTATTTGATAAAGATAAGCAAATCACTCCGCTATCACTACTTCATTAGCAAGCGTAGTATTGCTTTCAACGAGGCAAAACGCCTTAATCAAACAAACTTAATAAAGGAACCACCCCATGAAATCCATCAAAACTTTTGCAGCAGTTATCGTACTTTCTACCGTATCTTTCGCCAGCTTTGCACAGAGCGTGACCGCAACCGGTTCAACGCTGGACAGCGCAGAAGCCAGCATCGCCGCTCAGGCACAGCAGGCGGGTGCATCGTCTTACAAAATTACTGAAGCCAATACCAACAACGGCGTTCATATGACAGCTGAACTGCTGAAATAACACCGACAGACAGTTTACGGTTATATGCCCGGTCCCTGGATAACAGGGAACGGGCATACCCGATCCTGCAATCAGACAATCACTGGCACATAGTAGTCAATGCGAGCGGTACCGGCACTTCTGATGCGCTGCGGATCGATGCGCTCAATATCGTAGCCATCACGGCGCACCGCGCCCGCTGTCGGCAGAGCATGTTCATAAATCAGCTTGATGAAATCAGCAAACTGCTGCACATCGCCGCTGAAAGTGAAATGCAGATAAGTTTGCTTTTCGATATCCACCTGCACCAAAGGCTCTTCCCCACTTGCCGTATCAGGATCAAAGCAGGCCAGGTACTGCAGGGTGGCACAATCATCGGCACGCGGCCCCCCTTTGATCACATTGGTCAGACCGTACAGCGCGGTGGGTTTTGCCACCGCTGACGCCAGTCGTTCCCGCCATAAAATGGCGCGTTGATCCCAGCAAAAGTGGCAAATGGTATCCAGCGTGAAAGCATAATCCGTCACGCGCCCCTGCAAGGTCATCGCATCCAGCTCGACCAGTTGACCTTCAGGAACAGCCATTTCGCTGAGGTTAATCGGCGGACACAACCCTTTGCATGACCAGTGCAACGCATCACGATACTGTGCGGGTGTCACGTTGAAATGGCGCTTAAACGTTTTGTGATAGACGTTATGGCTGGAGAAACCGTGCTCACTGCCAACGGAATCGATCTGTTTATCAAACAGACGCAGCATTACCGCACTGGAGGTCAGACGCCGCTGACGACAGTACGACGCCAGCTTCTGCCCGGTCACCTCTTTGAAAATACGTTGCAGATGCCATTTTGAATAGCCCGACTTCTCAACAAAGTCGTTAATGGTCAGCGGCGTGTGGATATTCCCTTCCAGCCAGTGCAGCAGTTGATGAACAACTTCCTGTTTGAAGGTCGTTTTCACGATAAAGGTCGCTCTCTGGTGAGTGTCAGCAAAATGTTTTTCAGGGATAACGCGTCACGTATACCGCGGCCATTACCCAGTGAATAGGCCAACCATGCGCCATCAGCCGCCAGTCGCGCCACCTCATGCTGTGGAAGACTGTCCGTCTCGTGGTGGCGTTGTAGCCGCCCCGCCAGCCACAACGACCAGCGTTCACACAGATCGGGTGATGCCATCATCGACAGCGATAACGGGATCCTCAGGCTTTTTTCCGCCTGTAAAATGTCATCAAACGCCACGCTAATATACGCACGCGTGAAGCAACCGGATGATGGCTCGTCAGCGGCCATGACACGGTCAATAGCTTGTTCATTCTCCGCGAGGAAACTCTCGAAGACCGCATCCAGCAGCGCCTGCTTATGGGGAAAATGATGAAAGAACCCGCCTTTCGTCACACCCGCCGCCGCAGAAACGGCCTGCACAGTGACCCCTGTCAGCCCCTCGAGGGCGGCAAGCTCGGCAGCGGAGTGGATCAGCGCCGCCCTGACCTGTTCCGGTTGTTTTTTACGCTTATAACCTCGTTCACAGCAGAGCGCTTCGCGCAGTGAATGAGATGATGTGGGGTATTTAATCATGACGTTTTCAGTTAAAAGATACCACGCGGTATGTTTGCAGGAAGATAGCATAATTTTGGAAATATCTGGGTTTTTTTACCTTTACTGACACCGGCCAAAAATGAAATTTTTAAATCTTATTTTGTGCTCAATAAAAAAAATAATCTGATGAGCGTCATGTCCTGAGTATTTAGTCATCTGCCTGTACTGTTGCCCTGTGGGCAGACGTGATAGTTTTTTGTCATTGCTTATATCAGGGAATCCAGGATGAAAAAAACCACATTAACGGACATCGCCCGCGAAGCTGGCGTGGGTGTTGCGACGGTCGACAGGGTACTGAACCGACGGGCTCCGGTTCGCCCGGACACCGAGCATCGCGTGGTTCAGGCCGCGTCCCGGCTCGGCTATCGTTTTGATCCTGATTTTCTTAACGTCAGCGCCCCGCGCCAGAGTTCAGGTTCGCTGCGGATTGGCGTCATTCTGCTGTCGCGTGACTACTCGTTCTACGATACGTTTTCCCGGGCACTGGAACAGCACGCCGCACCCTATTTACAGGAGGGCACCCGCATTGAATTCGCCTTTCATGATATCCATGCCATTGAAGAAACGGCGGCAACGATTGATGAATTGAGCGATCATGTTAACGTGCTGGCACTGATCGCGCTGGATAATGCGCTCATCCGTCGGGCGGTGGAAAAAGCCACGCAAAAAGGCGTGAAAGTGTTTACCGTCCTCTCCGATCTCTCGCCCTGTGGCCACGCCGGGTATATCGGCCTGGATAACCGAAAAGCGGGCCGAACCGCCGCATGGGCAGTTCAGCGTCTTAGCGGCCCACCGGGAAAAGTCGGGGTGATTGTCGGTGATAATCGCTTTTTATGTCAGGAAACCTGCGAAATCAGCTTCCGTTCGTACCTGCGGGAATACGCCACCGGCCATACGGTACTGGAACCGGTTAAGAGTTTTGAAAACGTTGAGCGGGGCTATCAGGTCACTGCCGAACTGATTCATCGCCACCCGGAATTGTCCGTGATCTATGCGCCCTGCGGCGGCGTGGAAGGTGTCGTCAATGCCCTGCGTGACAGTGCCCGGCGGCGGGAGATTACGTTGATCTGCCACGGCCCGTTGCAGGATGCTCAGCTGGCACTGATCGACGGCACGCTGGATATCATGATTGCCCATCGACTGGACGAGTTGGCCGCCCGCGTCATTGAGGCGATGCAACAGGCCAGCATCGAGGAACGTGGTGGCTTTATCGCCCTGACCAGCAGTTTCGAATTGATAACCAAAGAGAATTACTGACGCACTGCGGGTCAACAGCGAAATCCGACAGAACTATCGAATAACTCACTGAAATAGCGCAAATGATAGAATATTATCATTCAAAACTATCAAAAATAGTGAGATCACCATCAAAAAACAAACATTCCATCATTGTAGGTAATGGAATGTTTGTTTGATACTTCCTTCAAATAATAACTGAAGGACTCCCTCCGTGCCTCTGTCAACACCAAAACATAACATGGCCTATGTGATGGCGATTTGCGCCGTTGCTGCCCTCGGTGGTCTGCTGTTTGGCTATGATTCGTCGGTCATCTCCGGCGCTATCGAACCTATCAGCCATCACTATCAACTCTCACCTGCCGAAACGGGCTGGGCGGTGTCTAACGTCATCATCGGCTGTGTAATTGGCTGCCTGGTGGCAGGAAAACTGGCTGACCGTTATGGCCGTAAAAAAATGCTGATCGTCACCGCCATTCTGTTTGTGGTCTCCGTTGCCGGCACTGCGCTGGCCCCGGATTTCACCACCTTTGTGGTGTTCCGCATTATCGGCGGACTGGGCATCGGCCTTGCCTCGGTGATCTCCCCTATCTACATTGCCGAAGTCGCGCCGAAAGATTATCGCGGTCGGGCCATGACCATGCACATGATCTGCTGCGTTGGCGGCCAGGTGCTGGTCCTGCTGACCAACTACCTGATTGCCAAAAATGCCGATCCAGAGTGGCTGAATGCCTACGGCTGGCGCTGGATGCTGGGTGCCGCGTTTGTTCCCTGCATCCTGTTCTTCCTGTTTGTCGGCTTTATTCCTGAGTCACCCCGCTGGAACGCGATGGTCGGCCGCAACGCGCAGGCACTGAAAACCCTTTCGCGCATCTCCACTCCTGAGCATGCACAACGCGTGATGAACGAGATCCAGGAGTCGCTGCGTTATAACGCCGATAAGCAGGTCAACCGCGAGCGCGTCAGCTTCAACCGTAAGACCTCGATCTTCCTGGTGATTGGCGTTGGCCTGGCCATCTTTAACCAGCTCACCGGCATCAACGTCATCCAGTATTTTGGCCCGACCTTGCTGATGAACGTGACCCATAACATGCAGGAAGCGATGTACATGACCATCTGGCTGGCGGTGCTGCAGTTTGTGGGCGTGGTGGTCGGCATGATGCTGATCGACAAAATGGGACGCAAATCACTGCTGCTGATCGGTTCCCTCGGCTCTGCCGTATGCCTGCTGATCACTTTCTATACCTTCTACAGCGGCATGACCGGCTGGGTCTCTGTTATCGGCCTGTTTGGCTTTATGTTCCTGTTCGGCGGCACTTGGGGCCAGGTGGTGTGGACGGTGATTGGTGAAATCTTCCCCACCCGCCTGCGCGGTGCTGGCATGGGCTTCTCTATCTGCGCCATGTGGGCCGGTAACTTCTTTGTCAGCCAGTCCTTCCCGATGATGAACCAGAACGCCTATCTCAACGATAACTTCCACGGTGCTTTCCCGCTGCTGCTGTTCGCGGTGTGTTCACTGGCTTCCTGGTGGTTTGTGAAAGCCCTGCTGCCGGAAACCAAAGGGGTTTCACTGGAAAAAATGGAAGCGCTGATCCTGGAACGCTTCGAGACCACTAAACAAGAAAGCAAAACAGCTACTCACTGATTGCGATTTACAGATAAAGAAAGGACACCGAAATGACGATTCATATTGCTAACGCACCCTGCAGCTGGGGCGTCGATGACCCAAAAAACCCGCATCTGCCGCCGTATGAGAAAGTGCTGAAAGAAGCCGCACAGGCCGGTTACAAGAGCATTGAGCTGGGTCCCTGGACCTATCTGCCAACCGACCCGGCACTGCTGACCGAAAAACTGAACCAGTACGGGCTGACGATTGTGGCGGGCACCCTCTTTGACGATCTGGTGAGCGAAGCCAACTTCCCGGCGATGATTGAGCTGACGCATAACCTGTGCCGCAATGTCTCAAAAGTGCCGACGGCAACACCGACGCATGGCGACAACATTCCTGCGCCTTACCTGGTGATTATCGACTTTGGCGATGCAGAACGCGCGCGTCTTGCCGGGCAGTACGATAAAGCCGTGCGCCTGTCCGACACCGACTGGCAGCGCATGATGAGCCATATCACCGAAATCAGCCGCATTGCCAAAACCTACGGCGTGCGCCCGGTTATCCATCCACATGCGGGCGGCAGCATCGAGTTTGCCGATGAGCTGGCAAAACTGGTGCAGGACATCCCGCACAGCGTAGCGGGCCTGTGCCTGGATACCGGGCATCTGTACTACGCCGGTATGGACCCGATCCCTGCGCTGGCACAGTACTTTGAACGCATCGACTACCTGCACTTTAAGGACGTTAACGACGCGGTATTCCGCGATGTGATCGCCCGGGAGCTGGACTTCTTCACCGCCTGTGCCGAAGGGGTGATGTGCCCGATTGGCAAAGGGGCCATCGACTACCCGGCAGTGCGTGCCTTCCTGGCCGAACGCCACTACCAGGGCTGGATCACCATTGAACAGGAACGTGACCCGCGCAATGCCGATGGCAGCCTGCACGACGTGACCGAAAGCCTGAGCTACCTCAACTCTGTTGGATTCTGATTAAGGACTTACCATGATTAACGGCATCAAACCTCTCGATCGCTCCCTGCGCTGGGGCATGGTTGGCGGCGGCGGCACCAGCCAGATCGGCTATATCCACCGTTCAGCGGCACTGCGTGACAACACCTTTACCCTGGTGGCGGGCGCATTTGATATTGATGCGGCACGCGGCCGCGCCTTCGGTGAAAGCCTGGGCGTGGTGGGCGATCGCTGCTATCCCGATTATCAGACGTTGTTCCAGCAGGAAGCAGGGCGCGCTGACGGCATTGAAGCCGTATCCATCGCCACGCCGAACAACACGCATTTCGCTATCTGTAAAGCCGCGCTGGAATCGGGCCTGCACGTGGTGTGTGAGAAGCCGTTGTGCTTCACCACCGCAGAAGCCAAAGAGCTGGCGGAACTCAGCAAAAAACAGAATAAAATCGTCGGTGTCACCTATGGTTATTCAGGCCATCAGCTGATCCAACAGGCGCGCAGCATGATTGCGGAAGGCCTGCTGGGCGATATCCGTATTGTGAATATGTCGTTCTCTCACGGCTTCCACAATGAAGCGGTGGAACTGGCGAACCCCAGCACCCGCTGGCGTGTTGACCCGAAATTTGTCGGGCCAAGCTACGTACTGGGCGATCTGGCCACGCATCCGCTGTTCCTCGCGGAAACCATGCTGCCCGATCTGAAAATCACGCGTCTGATGTGTTCCCGCCAGAGCTTTGTGAAAACCCGTGCGCCGCTCGAGGATAACGCCTTTGTACTGATGGAATACGACAACGGTGCCGTGGGATCGCTGTGGTGTTCTGCGGTGAACTGCGGATCGATGCATGGCCAGAAGATCCGCGTGATCGGATCGAAAGCCAGTCTGGAGTGGTGGGACGAACAGCCGAACCAGTTACGCTATGAAATTCAGGGCGAGCCGGTACGCATTCTGGAGCGCGGCATGGGCTACCTGGCCCCGCGTGCGCTGGAAGAAGACCGTATCGGTGGCGGCCATCCAGAAGGGTTGTTCGAAGCCTGGTCAAACCTCTATCGTCGCTTTGCCGTAGCAATGGATGCCACCGATCGTGGTGATAAAGCGCTGCTGGCTGACTTCTGGTATCCGGATGTTCATGCGGGTGTTGCCGGTGTGCAGTGGGTTGAGCGCTGCGTTGAGTCGGCCGATGCGGGCGCGACCTGGGTCGATTTCGAATAACGATGCGAGGCGGGCGGACCGAATCAGAGGGTCCGCCCCTATAATGATCAGGTATCTTTCCTGTGATGACGCGCCATTACCCCTGATTATTCCCGACGTGTCGGTTGCGTGCGAATATACTGCCAAAACCGTTCAGCGGAAAGGTTCAGCCTGGAGCCGGAACGGTAAACATAGGCGCTGATCCCGAGGGAAACAGAAGGGTCCATAATCGCCAGTTTTCCCTGGCTGAGTTCCTCTTTTATCGAGTACTGCGGTAACCAGCCCACACCCTGCCCATTGACGATCATACGCTTTAACAGCTCACTCATCGACGAAACAAACCGCAGCGTAAAAGTGTCCTCAGACAATGTGTCGATCACCTGGTTAACCTGCCGTCCCATATAGCTGTCGGTAGCGTATTTCATTAACGGCAAAATATCGTGGCTCAGGGAGTACAACGGCTGACCACCATCATCACAGGGAGTGACCAGATGGAGATGGGAATCAAAAATCTTGTGATGAACAAAGGGATAGTTCATTAACTCTTCGTTATAAAAACTCAGAATAAAATCACATTTTCCCTCTTTCAGGTTATAGACCGCATCATTCACATTAATCGATTCAACATAGTGGATGCGCTCATTGCTGTCGTTATACCCGGCAATCATTTCGGGCAACCACAGCACGGAAAGAGAGGGGGCCGCATCGATCTTGATGCTCTGCCGGAGGTTATCTAACCCTTTGATGCGGTTGAGCTGAAAATCCATATCGTCCAGCATATTGCGCGCATAGCCGATGAAGTTTTTACCCTGTTGCGTCAGCTGTAACGGGTTTTTGCTGCGATCAAAAATCATAAAACCCAGCGCGGATTCCAGCGACTGTATGCGTCGGCTAAACGATGACTGTGAGATGTTCCTTTTCTCCGCCGCCAGGGTAAAGCTCCGACTCTCTTCCAGCGCAATCACATCATAAAACCATTTCACTTCAAGGTTGCCGATCACCGCTGTCCGTCTCCCGCATCGCAAAAATAGTATGCAAATTTTGCATCCAGAATAGAAATTATGCAATTAAAGCATCTGTTATCCAGTGCTAGTATCCGTGGAATAGTTCGCAACAAACCATTAACTCATCCTCAGCCCCTAAATAGTCAGGTATCTCATGTCCAGCACTGCATCCCTTAATACAGCCTTGTCAGACCTTGGAATCACCGACCTCCAGGACGTGATTTACAACCCCAGCTATGAACTGCTGATGGCGCATGAAACCGCAGCGGACTTAGTGGGCTGGGAACGCGCAACCATTACCGCCTCCGGTGCAGTAGCCGTGGATACCGGGGAATTCACCGGACGTTCACCGCGTGATAAATACATCGTGCGCGATGCACTGACCGAAGATAACGTCTGGTGGTCGGATGCCGGTCAGGGCCGCAACGATAACCATCCTCTCTCACCTACCGTCTGGTCAGAACTGCGTGCACTGGTCTGCACGCAGCTGTCCGGTAAAAAACTCTACGTGGTCGATGCCTGGTGTGGCGCGAATAAAGACTCGCGACTAGCGGTGAGGGTGATAACCGAAGTTGCCTGGCAGGCACATTTCGTGAAGAACATGTTCATTGTCCCTTCCGCAGAAGAGCTGGCGAACTTTACCCCTGACTTCACCGTGATGAACGGCTCCAAATGCACCAACAGCCAGTGGCAGGCTCAGGGGATGAACTCTGAAAACTTTGTGGCCTTCAATCTCACCGAGAAAATCCAGCTTATCGGCGGCACCTGGTACGCGGGTGAAATGAAAAAAGGTCTGTTCTCGGTGATGAACTACCTGCTGCCACAGCGTGGCATCGCCTCGATGCACTGCTCTGCTAACCGCGGCGCGGCGGGTGATGTCGCTCTGTTCTTCGGCCTGTCAGGCACCGGGAAAACCACGCTTTCCACCGATCCACTGCGCGAGTTGATTGGTGATGATGAACACGGCTGGGATGCCGAGGGCGTGTTCAACTTCGAAGGCGGTTGCTATGCCAAAACCATCAACCTCAGTGAAGCCGCAGAGCCGGAGATCTACCGCGCTATTCGTCAGGATGCGTTGTTGGAAAACGTGGTGCTCAAAGAGGATGGAACCGTCGATTACGCGGATGGCAGCAAAACCGAGAACACCCGCGTGTCCTACCCCCTCTCGCACATTGAGAATATTGTCAGGCCGGTGTCCGCCGCAGGTCACCCGTCGAAGGTGATTTTCCTTGCCGCTGATGCCTTCGGCGTACTGCCTCCGGTCTCACGCCTGACCCGCGAACAGATGAAGTATCACTTCCTGTCTGGGTTTACCTCAAAATTAGCCGGAACAGAACGCGGCATCACCCAGCCGACACCGACGTTCTCGGCCTGCTATGGCGCGGCGTTTTTAATGCTGCCGCCAACGTGCTATGCCAGCGTGCTGGAAGAAAAAATGAATGAGACTCAGGCGGAAGCCTGGCTGGTTAACACCGGATGGAATGGCGCAGGCAAGCGCCTGTCACTGCGGGATACTCGCACTATCATCAACGCGATCCTGAACGGCACCATTGAGCAAAATGATAGCCAGTTGCCGATCTTCGGGCTGGCTATCCCGGCGCAGGTGCCGGGTGTTGACGATGCGCTGCTCGACCCGCGTAATGGCTGGGAAAGCGCAGAAGCGTGGCAGCAGGCAGCCGAAAAATTAGCCCAGCTGTTTGTCGCGAATTTCGAGCAGTACACCCGCACGGAAGAGGGTGCACGCATCGCCCTGGCAGGCCCGACCCCATAACAGGCAAAGCCGGCATTGAGGCTTTTTTCTGCCTCAATGCCGATAACTGACTAAAAACGGATCTCTTGCGTCGTCAGCAGCTGCACAAATGGCCCCGACAGCGTCGCATTATGATGGGCAATAATCTGCTCTGCCGTTAACACCGCATTATCCGTGGTGCTATGTGCATCGCTTACCAGCACCACCTCAAATCCCCGATCTGCCGCCGCACGACACGTGGTATCCACGCAATATTCGGTCTTCATCCCCACGATCACCAGCCGTTTTATCCCGGCATTCTGTAGCCAGGCCAGTAACGGTGTGTCGGCAAAACAGCTCGGACGCGTTTTGTTAAAACAGCGGTCAGAATCCAGCAGTGGCAGTTCAGGTGCGATTTGCCAGAGTTCACTGCCTGCGGCAATCGGTGAACCCGCCGGGCCGGTGTGCTGGGCAAAAAACAGCGGTATCTGCTGCGCGCGCGCCGATGTGATCAAATAGGAAACGTGATCCAGCAACTGTGCTTTGTTATGGGGCACCTGCGGGCCGTGCAGTAAACCTGCCTGCATATCGATCACGAGCAACGCGGAGGCGTCAGACATGGCATTTCTCCTTTATTCTGGCTTCAGTTGAACCGGCAACAACGGAGAACAAGGCAGCCCCGTCGGTAACCGGCGGGAGGGGGAAAGGTTTGCTAACTACTCAGCCACGCAAACTCGCCACTCTCCGCCAGAAGCGGTGGTGGTCGTGGTGGTGGGGAACAGCTGAGTATTTTGCATAACAGTCAGATTCGCGCAGGATGCACGATGATGCAATATTTTTATAAAGTGATTATCAGAAAAGGTGATAACCATCGGTCAAATCCCTGACCGACGCGTTATCGAGGGTGTCCGGTGCAGCCGGCGCTTAAAGAACAGCGCCTGGCGGTACGTGTTTGAAGGTGTCGACATAAACCCGGAACACGTATTTGAAGAATTTTTTCATGATGACCTGTTTGCAGCTTTTGTTGAAAATCGCTAAAAAATTATACATTCCGCACGTTTTTCAGGCAATATTTTATGAGCCAGATCACAAAATTGAGTTAATTATGCCGATAAAAAGGTAAACCGTTGCTAAACGGTAAACCCGGCCCGGGATGAAATCCCGACTTACTGCGCAATTTTTTCCAATATTTCTGCGAGACGCCTGATGATAATGGCGACCTCACTCATCCTGGATCGGACGCCAATGCCCTTCTCTAATGGTTTTCTCCTCAGTCTTTCCCTGTGCCTGGATATCGGCATCGCCAACATTGCGATGATCACCCTGGCGATGCAGCGCGGTTTTTTCCATGGCTTCTGGCTGGGGATCGGCACCTGCGTGGGCGATCTGATCTATGCGATCCTCGCGATGGCCGGAATGGCGGTGCTGCTGCAGTTCACTCCGGTACGCTGGGTATTGTGGATCGGCGGCTCCCTGATCCTGCTGTGGTTTGCCTGGAAGATGGTGCAAAGCGCCCTGCGCCCGACCGCAGAACTGAGCGCCGGGGATATCGGTGAAGCACTGAGTCTGCGCCAGAATTTTTTCCGTGGCATCTTTCTTGCCATGTCCTCACCCACGGCAATCCTGTGGTTTGCCGCCGTCGGCGGTGCGCTGATTTCGCGGATGAGCAGCAGCGGAACGGCAGCATCGGGCTGGTTCCTGAGCGGATTTTTCCTTGCGGGCGTTGTCTGGACGGCCGTGCTGTGCACGGTGGGCAGCGTGGGCGGGAGGATGCTCGGGGCAAAGATGCTACGCTGGTCGTATATCGCGTCAGCGGTGATTTTTTGCTACTTCGCGGGTTACGTGATCCTCTCCGGCTACCGTGAATTTATCGGCTGAAGATACGCAGATAGTGATGCGGCGTAATGCCCATCATCTTCCGAAAGCTGTTAATAAAATGGCTCTGATCGTAGAAACCCAGTCGGTGCGCCACATCCAGCGCACTGTGCTGGTGCCGCAG
Source organism: Erwinia sp. MYb375 (assembly GCF_037479175.1). Classification (NCBI taxonomy): domain Bacteria; kingdom Pseudomonadati; phylum Pseudomonadota; class Gammaproteobacteria; order Enterobacterales; family Erwiniaceae; genus Erwinia; species Erwinia sp. MYb375. Next base: position 320,783 of record NZ_JBBGZS010000010.1, read on the forward strand.
CAGGTTACGCGCGGCCAGCAGGCGCAGCTGCATATGATATTGCAGCGGCGCAATGCCGATCTGCTGGCGAAACTGACGCACAAAATGATATTTACTCAATCCGGCGGCGGCGGCCAGCTCATCCAGCGTCAGCTTCATGGTCAGATTGTCACGCATGCACTCCAGCGCCCGCCCGATGGTGACGGGTGCCAGCGGGATTGTCTCCCCCTGGCTGTGTTTCAGCAGCTGGCTGGTCAGCCACAGCAGGTTTTGCTGCTGAACCTGCTCTTCATCCGGGGACAGCACATAACCACAGATCGCCGCGAACAACGTTGGATCGCGCAGCACCCCTTCCCGCAGGATCGGCAATGATCGATCGGTAAGATCGGCAAATACCTGTTGCGGTAAATGAATGCTAAAAAACTCAACCGGCTCGGCACCAAACTGCGAAGACTGGAGCGTTTCAGGGTTATAAATAGTGATATCCCCGGCATGAACTGACAGGGTTTGCTGATGGAGGCTGAGGGTTTCAATGCCGCTGAGATTCGCACTGATGACATATTCTTCGTGGGTGTGCAGCGGGAAAGCCGCATGACTGGCGGTCAGGTGTGAACATTCAATGTGATTACGGCTGTTCCAGTCGACTACCGATAACGCCATACCCACTCCGCCCCAGAAGAGGCCGGAAGCTCTGTTTACCGGCCCAGATGTTCAATCAAAATACTACAGCCGATACCAATGAGCACTACACCGCCGAAAATTTCTGCCCATTTTCCCATCACCGGGCCAAGGAAGCGGCCCAGCAGGATACCCGCAGACGCCATCACCATGGTGGAAAAACCAATCGCCAGCGCAGTGGTGACGATATTCACCTGCAAGAAGGCCAGGCCGACGCCCACTGCCATAGCATCCAGGCTGGTGGCGACAGCCGTACAGGCCAGCAGCCAGAAACCGTGGCTGGTTGGCGCTTCTTCAGGTTTGCACTCTTTCTTACGCACACCTTCAACGATCATCCGGCTGCCAAGAATAAACAGCAGTCCGAAGGCCACCCAGTGGTCCCAAGCCATGATGTACTGGCTGGCAGCCAGGCCAATCGCCCAACCGATCAGCGGGGTCAGTGCTTCAATCACACCGAAGATCAAACCGGTACGCAGTGCTTCTTTCAGGCTGGGGCGATGCAGACTGGCCCCTTTGCCGATAGCGGCCGCAAAGGCATCCATCGACATAGCAAAAGCCAGAATAAGAGTGGCGTATAGGTTCATTGTATTTATCCGGTCTGAAACCGCAGTTGCGCTCCAGTTCGTTAAAACATCAGCTTATGTTGGAAAAATAATCACAAGCTCGTTCAAGTGAAGCGCATCCTAGCACGCTAATCACCAGAAAAAAAGACAGTAAAATCAGGGATTTGAGTATAGCCTTGGCTATACTTTTTAACGATTGCTATTTTAGCGGGGAAAATGTGGGCGAAAACTCTAAAAAAATTACCGTCTTACAAAAAGTGTAGGGATATACATCCCTGCGGGGGTTGGGGGATATTTCGCCACTTTTCAGCATCAATATCCCCACCTCATATGCCCTGAATAATTGGCGCTGGATCAAGGCGGCAAATAAATGCATCCCGATGAGCTGACTTAAGTCAGTGATTCGGGTAAGTGCATGCAGCCAACGCAGAGCCAGCGTCAAGCATGACGGGCATTACCAGACGCGGAAAACACGTCCGTTATCGATTCCCTCGACACTGCGGCGATAAGCCAACGCCACACGACTCGCCGGGGCGCTTTCAAAACCGGGGAAGAACGGGCCATAACTTTCCAGCGATTCCGTTAAGACCGTTGGGCTGACGGCATTAATCCGCAGGCCGTGCAGTTCACTGGCCGCCGCCAGTACAAAACCTTCCAGCGCGGCATTGACGGCGGTGGCGTTGACCCCGGTGCGGATCGGCTGCTGGGCCAGAATCCCCGTAGTCAGCGTGAAGGAACCGCCGGGATTGACGAAGGCTTTGCCGATCAGCACCAGCCGCACCTGCCCCATCAACTTGTCCTGTAGCCCGCTGTTAAACTGGTCACTGCTCATCTCAGCCAGCGGGCCAAAGTGGACACCGCCTGCCGCTGAGATCACCGCATCCACCTTACCCGTTTGGGCGAACAGCGCTTTGACACTCTCCTCACATGTGAGATCGACTTGAAAATCGCCCCGGGTTTTCCCCACGCGAATGATCTGATGGTCGCGCCCCAGCGCCTGCACAATGCCCTGACCCACCGTACCTGATGCGCCAATCACTAAAATCTTCATGTTGTGTCTCCTGCCTGATGAATGAGTCCGGTCAGTGTGACGCAGTGCAGTTGCGGGATAAATGCGCGATACTTTCGGGAACTCCAAACCCAGAGTTTGTAATCATGGATAAATTACGCAGCATTGAAGCCTTTATCTGCGCTGTTGAGAGCGGCAACTTTAGCGAAGCCGCGCGGCGGCTGAATATCACCGCCGTGATGGTCGGTAAACATGTGCGCCAGCTGGAAACCGCGCTGAATACCCGCCTGTTGCAGCGAAACACCCGACGCCAGCATCTGACAGAAGCCGGAGAGCGTTACTACCAGCAGTGCAAACAGGCGCTGGTACTGCTCAGGGAAGCGGATGAGAGCATGGAAAATATGAAGCAGACACCGTCCGGCTTGCTGCGTATCAGCGCCCCGCTCAATCTGGGGGCCAGCGCTATCGCCACCGTGGTCACCGGCTATCAGCTGCGTTACCCGCAGGTGAAGATCGTGCTGGATCTCAACGACCGCTTTGTCGATCTGATTGCCGAAGGGTTTGATTTTGCCATCCGTATCGGGGGGCTGAAGCATAGTGAACCGCTGGTTGCCCAGTTTCTTGGGGAGTATCAGATGGTGGTGTGCGCAGCGCCAGACTATCTGGCACAACACGGCACGCCACAAACGCCCGGGGATCTGCATCAGCATCGCTGCCTCGCCAATATGGCATGGAATAAGAATAACGCCTGGCAGTGGGGCGATGTCACCTGGCCTTTCGACAACAGCTTTACCTGTAACGATGGTCAGGCGCTGCGTCAGGCGGCGCTGGCCGGTGCCGGGTTGATACTGCAACCGCGTATTCTGCTGGCGCAGGATATTGCTGCGGGTCGGCTGGTGCCTTTGTTGCAACAGTGGCAACCGGCCAGTCGCCCGATTAATCTGCTGTGGCGCCAGGACCTCAGCCCATCGGAAAAACGCAGCAGCTTTGTGCACTGGATGCGTGAGCAGGTGCCCGCAGCGCTGGTGGTTAATGGTTGAAGACGCTCTGGGATTAACAGAAAATAGCCGCAACTGACTAACACGGAATTGTGATGAAAAACCCGTTTGAAACTTTCCTGATGCCAATGAGCGCCCTGCTGCTCGGCTTTCTCTCGGCGCTGCTGCTGCCTGCGCCTTCATTCGGTCTGACGCTGGCACGCAGGCTGGTTGAGATGTTCCACCTGGCAGATATCGGCCAGCTGTATACGCTGGTGTTCTGCCTGTGGTTCCTGCTGCTGGGCGTGATTGAGTTTTACATCATCCGCTTTATTTACGTGCGGTTTATTCGCCCGTAAAAAAAATGGGCCGATCTTCTTTTTCGGTCGGCCCATAAGGAATCAACAAAAGAACTATGGAAAGAACTCATGTAACATTTTCTCTTTTCCCAGCGTAAAGACCAGGAAATCAGATTCTTTAAACTTATTTTCTTTAATTAGTTCGTGTCTTAACGCTTCAAATCTTTTGTCATCCATAAAAAACAGGGCACTGATATAGTCTGAATCAATAGCATTGTTTTCTTCAGACAGTGCAATAACTTTTTTATAGCACCCCTCGTCTCTTTTCTCTAGCCGTTCCTGCAACATACACTGAGTGAGTAAGTTAGTCCGCGTGAGGTTTTTCTTGTTCATCGCACGGAGATATTTCAACCCTTCTTCATAATGTTTTTCTGCAATCAGATTATTGATATACATATTTCTGATGGTGATATTTCCTGGGTTTTCATCCATTAATTCTTTAAAAGAAGAGAAGATTTTATTCTTCTCTTCTTCATCTGAAAAAATCATTTTTTTCGTGAGTTCAACGGTTTCCTGGGTGGGTTCATCTCTGGATAAAGAACCATCCTTCGCTGATGCACAAGAGAAAAGAAAGATCATCAAAAAGATAAATAAAACAAAAAAAACCGAAGAGTCAATTTTGCTTTTCATAAGCATCCATATTGAATTTATTTAATGAAATACGTTGAGTCATGTCTAAGGGAAAAGGCCTTACTGTTCCTGTATAACCCGTATCTAAAACATATCCCGCCCGTACTTCTAAAATTGGATGTGTGTTTTAGCAGCGTTGCATATCATCGAAGCAGATAGTTGTAACTTTTTGCCTTCTTTTACATTATCTTCGGTGACATGTAGGGATAATGTAAAAGATGCATTCAGGGATCCGACACCTTCAGCACGCAAATCTGCAAATTGAGTAAAACGAAATAATTTTATCGGCATTATATCCCTCTTGTTTTTCATCTTCCATATGAGGACTCAGGTTGATTTCTTTTTATTCAGTCGTCAAGTTCAGTCCATTGTATTAATGAAAAGCGGACCTTCTCTTTCGGTCCGCCCGTTTTTTTATTTATCCGCTAAAAATCATCGCGATACTGCTGGAAAAAATCAGCAGCCCGACAAAAAACAGCACGATCGCCGTAACAGCATTAGAATTTTTCATGATCTCTTCTCCTCAGAACCACTGACCGAAACGGCGCATATAAAGACGTTTCATGCCCTGCGTCACCAGGCAGTAGCCCAGCAGTGTCGCCAGCAGCCACGGGAAGTAATTCCACGGCAGCGGCACCAGACCCACCGCATGGCCCAGCGGTGAGAAGGGAATCAAAATACCCAGCGCCATCACCAGCCCGGTCATCAGCATCACCGGCCACGCGGCGCGGCTCTGAATAAACGGAATTTTCTGCGTGCGCAGCATATGCACCACCAGCGTCTGCGACAGCAACCCTTCAACAAACCAGCCGGACTGGAACAGCGCCTGCGCCTCAACGCTGTTCGCAGCAAACACATGCCACATCAGCCAGAAGGTGGTGATATCGAAGATCGATGAAGTGGGCCCCATCCACAGCATAAAGCGACCGATATTCTTCGCATCCCACTGACGCGGTTTACGCAGAAACTCCTTGTCCATCTTGTCCCATGGCAGCGCCAGCTGGGACAGGTCATACATCAGGTTCTGCAACAGCAGATGAATCGCCATCATCGGCAGAAACGGGATAAAGGCGCTGGCCACCAGCACGGAGAACACGTTGCCGAAGTTGGAGCTGGCGGTCATATTCAGATACTTGATGATGTTGCCAAACGTCTCGCGGCCTTTGATCACCCCCTGTTCCAGCACCAGCAGGCTTTTCTCCAGCAGAATGATGTCTGCCGACTCCTTCGCGATGTCGGTCGCGCTGTCGACGGAAATCCCGACATCCGCTGCGCGCAGCGCCGGGGCATCGTTAATCCCATCGCCAAGGAAACCCACGGTGTGCCCGTTACCTTGCAGCGCCTGCAACACGCGCGTTTTCTGCTGCGGGCTGAGGCGGCAGAACAGGGTTCTCTGCTCCACCAGGCGCGCCAGCTCAACATCACTGATGCGCGCAAGCTCACTGCCGCACAGCGGCTCCCCCGGCTCCAGCCCCACATCCCGGCAGATTTTGCTGGTGATCACCGCGTTATCCCCGGTCAGCACTTTGACCGTCACACCCTGTTCATGCAGTGCGGCTATCGCGGCAGCCGCACTCTCTTTCGGCGGGTCGAGGAACGTCAGCAGGCCAGTGATGACCAGTTCACGTTCATCGGCGGCACTGAGCTGAGTGGTAAGCGGGTGCTCACTTATCTGGCGAGTTGCCACCACCAGCACGCGGAAGCCCTGCTGGTTATAGTCCGCTGCTAACTGCCGAATCTGACGGCATGCAGCTTCATCCAGTGGACGCACTTCTCCTTCGTCCTGCCACCAGGCTGAGACCGCCAGCATCTCCTCCACCGCCCCTTTGCAAATCAGGGTCTGCTGGCCATCGTCTGCGACCAGCACCGACAGGCGGCGGCGTTCAAAATCAAACGGCAGCTCATCGATTTTACGAAAGCGCCACAGCCCACTGACGGCAGCGTTACCCTGGCTGAACCCCAGTACTGCGCGGTCCATCAGGTTTTTTACCCCGGTCTGATGACGGCTGTTAAGCCAGGCCAGTTGCAGTACGCGGTCATCACTGCTGCCCCGCACATTGAGGTGCCCGGCGAGAATGATTTTGTCCTGGGTTAAGGTGCCGGTTTTATCACTGCATAACACATCCATCGCGCCCAGGTTCTGGATAGCATTCAGACGTTTTACGACCACTTTGCGTTTCGACAGGGCAATTGCCCCTTTCGCCAGATTAGAGCTGACAATCATTGGCAGCATTTCCGGCGTCAGGCCAACGGCGACGGCCAGCGCAAACAGCAGCGCATCGCTCCAGTCGCCTTTGGTGTAGCCATTAATCAGCAAGACCACCGGAACCATCACCAGCATAAAACGGATAAGCAACCAACTGACACTGTTGACGCCACGGTCAAAGGAGGTTTGTGGGCGCTCACCGACCAGCGGCTTCGCCAGGGAACCAAACCAAGTCTGATTGCCCGTTGCGACCACTACCGCCGTCGCACTGCCGCTGGCCACATTGGTACCCATCAGGCAGATACCGGGCTGGCTCAGCAAATCCTGCTCATCGGCCAGCGGGCTGGCGCGATGAAGGTGACTGTGGCTGTCGTATTTCTCGATCGGCAGCGCTTCCCCGCTCAGCGCCGCCTGGCTGACAAACAGGTCGCGTGATGAGAGCAGCCGCACGTCTGCCGGGATCATATCGCCCGCCGACAACAGCACGATGTCGCCTGGAACCACCTCCTGAAGCGGCACCTCGATGCTGACCGCTTCACTGTCGGCATGGCTGCGGCGCTGCACCGTAGCAGTGGTGCTGACCAGCGATTTAAGGGCTTCTGTGGCTTTATTGGTGCGATATTCCTGCCAGAAGCGCAGCAATCCACTGAGACTAATCATCACCAGCATAATGATGGCACCGGTCAGATCGGTCTCTTCTCCCCGGCGAAGTGGGAGGATGTAGTCGGTCAGCACGCTGATGGCCGCCAGCACCATCAGGATCCAGATAAACGGATTATTAAACGCCTGCAACAGCTGGGTCAGCGCCGCCGGGGCAGTATCGCTGGCGATTTGGTTGGCGCCGTACTGCTGTAACCGTGCCGCCGCCTCTTCGCGGGTGAGGCCCTGGCGTTGGGTATTAAGATGAGCGAGGGTGTGATCCTGGCTCTGAGTAGCCGCGCTGGCGATCGCCAGGTCACGTGCCATTTTCAGGTTGCTCTGGTGCATTTTCATCATGCCATTCCTTGAACATAGGTGTTTCACGCGCAGGCATAGCACGCCTGCACACGAGGATTTTTTTATTGATTCAGGGGGGAGGCGACGGGCAGGATGAACAGCAGGCTGGAATTATTTCCGCATGTGCCTCCTGTTATCACACCACTGCCTCTCCCGGGACGGAGGTTCTTTCATCATTGTGCTCCTGTGTGGGGTTAAATCGCCTGGTCTGGCGCTATCCGCCAGTGCACCGCACTGACACTTTTTTCCAGACTGATGCGGCAGACAATACTTTCAATCTCCCGCTGCGCGGCGGGAAATGCCATCACGTCAGCGCTCACTTCCAGATGACCCGGGCGGGCGATATCCGCGCTGTACAGCGACTGCAGGCGCAGTGCCATTCCATTCAGCGCCTGCAGGATCAGCGTGCGCACCAAAATTTCATCTTCACTGCCGCACACAATCTGAATGCGGTAGCGCTGCTCCGGCTCATGCTCTGTCGCGCTGGGCCGGGTATTGATACGCTGGGCCGCTTCACGCAGCAGGATATTAGCGCATAGCAGCACCAGGGTTGCCGCGGTGGCATTGGCAAACTGCCCAAGCCCGCACAGCACGCCCACTCCCGCAGAGCACCACAGCGTTGCTGCCGTGTTCAGCCCGGAGATGTTCATTCCCTGGCGCATAATGACGCCGGCACCTAAAAAACCGATACCGGAAACAATCTGTGCGGCGATACGCCCAGGGCTGTCCGGCGAGGTGCTGACCGAACTGAGAATAAAAATAGCCGCACCGGTGGCTACCAGCGCATTGGTACGCAGGCCAGCCATACGCTGTCGCCACTGGCGCTCGGCGCCAATAATCGCCCCCAGCGCTACCGCCAGGGTCAAATGCAGGATAAAAGGAGTCCATGTCATCTTTGTCGTTCTCATTGTCGTCTCACGACGGGAATTGAGATGCGCACAGGCGCACCGGTTGCACAGGAATTAACGCAGGCAGCCCGGAGGAAAAAGATGATGACGTTGTGGTGTGAAAACAAAAAAGCGCATACGCAATCCCCGTCCGGCCACAGGCTGGACATCTTAAAGTTCTTTATACGGGATGCTACTGCTCTGAGAAGAGAGGAAACATAGCCCGCCGATTAACGGCAGGCGCACAACGGAGTAGGCCTGCCTTTATAACGCGTGAGTTACAGGGTGACTGTCCAATTGTGTGCTCCTGAGAAGAAAGTGACGAGATTCTATTCCGCCGAAACCAGGTTGTAAACCGTGCTGATAGTTTACTTTCTAAACCTTTTATCAACGATATTAAGAAACCCCTTAGCCGTAGTGCAACGGCAACCGGGCATAAAGCAGTTGATAATCTGGACAAGTGGCGATAATTCAACCAAAAGACAGCATTTATTGCTGAGACATAACTTTAATTTGGCTGTTTTGCAGTGGTTCACGCCAGAAATCGTCGATTTCGCCCTGCCATTCACCCTCAAATATCGCGGAATGAAAATTATCCTCTTTTCGCTGGATTAACCCGCCTGTTCGGTGCTTTTTCGCCATTGAATGCGGCTTTGCCTGTGCGTAAGATTCGTTGTTACGCCGTTTACATTCACATTCAAATAAGAAAAATTTATGCAAGCTTCCATCGCGCCATCCATCGACACCGACCCCAACGCCACGCCCGTCAACTCTCGCGGTAAAGTCGTTATTGCTTCACTGGTCGGCACTGCTATCGAATTCTTCGATTTCTATATTTATGCTACTGCCGCGGTAATCGTGTTCCCGCATATCTTCTTCCCACAGGGCGATGCCACCGTTGCCACGCTACAGTCACTGGCGACCTTCGCCATTGCCTTTATCGCACGCCCTATCGGTTCAGCGGTGTTTGGCCACTTTGGTGACCGTGTCGGACGTAAAGTCACGCTGGTCGCCTCGCTGCTGACCATGGGCATTTCAACCGTTGCGATCGGCCTGCTGCCGAGCTATGAAACGATTGGCGTGTTCGCTCCCCTGCTGCTGGCGCTGGCACGTTTTGGTCAGGGTCTGGGACTGGGCGGCGAATGGGGTGGTGCGGCACTGCTGGCCACGGAAAACGCTCCGGCGAAAAAACGCGCCCTGTATGGATCCTTCCCGCAGCTTGGCGCGCCAATTGGCTTCTTCTTTGCCAACGGCACCTTCCTGCTGCTCTCCTGGCTGCTGACTGACGAACAGTTTATGAGCTGGGGCTGGCGCGTGCCGTTTATCCTCTCAGCGGTATTAGTGCTGATCGGCCTGTATGTCCGTGTCTCATTGCATGAGTCGCCGGTTTTCGCCAAAGTACAGAAAGAGAATAAACAGGTGAAAGTGCCGATTGGCACCCTGTTCAGCAAGCATCTGGGTACCACTATTATTGGTACATTCATCATGCTGGCGACCTACACCCTGTTCTATATCATGACCGTTTACTCCATGACCTACGGCACCACGCCCGCGCCTAACGGACTGGGCATTCCACGTAATACCTTCCTGTGGATGCTGATGCTGGCGGTGATTGGTTTTGGCATCATGGTGCCGATTGCCGGGCTGCTGGCCGACCGCTTTGGTCGCCGCAGGACGATGATCGTCATTACCCTGATTATTATCGGCTTTTCGATTATCTTCCCCTCGATGCTGGGTTCCGGTAATCAGATGCTGATTATGGCTTTCCTGGTCTGTGGCCTGAGCATTATGGGGCTGACTTTCGGACCGATGGGCGCACTATTACCGGAGCTGTTCCCGACCGAAGTCCGTTATACCGGAGCATCGTTCTCCTATAACCTGTCGTCGATTCTGGGTGCATCCATCGCGCCGTATATTGCCACCTGGTTAGCGCACACTTACGGGCTGTTCTATGTCGGCGTTTACCTGGCGTCGATGGCCTGCCTGACGCTGATTGCGCTGATCCTGTGCAAAGAAACCCGCCACGAATCGTTGTTTGATTGATATTACCTGATGACGGGTCGGGCATGCCCGACCCCTACAACGGATCCAGGGGCGAGGCATAGGTACAGACCGACCACATACCTCGCCGTATCGATGACCGTAGGGGCGAGGCATGGGTACAGACCGACCCACCCGTATCGATGACTGTAGGGGCGAGGCATGCCTCGCCCGTGTCAATGATTGTAGCGGTGAGGTCTGCCTCGTCCTTATCAATACCCGCCCCGCACGACGTTATTTCCCGCTTTTCATCTGCTGCAATACACGGCTGCACTGATTATCGTCGTTATCACTCGGTGAGATCAGCGCCAGCAGCGCCGCTGCCGGGGCCACCACCGCACCTAATGCCACCGCCGCCGCACCGCGAGCAATCAATGGCCCGGGCTTTACACCGGCATCGGGATTTTTAAAGGTGCCACGTACGTACAGCGGCGAGCGCAGCGTGATAATCCTGATGCCTTTGCTGTCCGGGTTAATCGACAGATCCAGACGTTCGTTAGCAAAATTGGTGGTGCCGGTAATATTGATAATCGCGTTTTCGGTATCGAAGACAAACAACCGTGACGAGGCCAGACCATTGTTCACCTGAAGATTGGCGGCCGCGCAGTTGATTTTCACTTCATCATCACCGAACAGCTTACCCACCACGTAGTTACCCACGTTCAGACCCACAATTTCCATCAGACTGCGGCTGATCAGGCCATCATTCATCAGCAGCTTCAGGTCGCCGTTGCTGGTTGCCAGCAAATCGGCCACTGAATTACCGCGCCCGCTCAGCGTCGCATCACCGTTCATCTGGCCAAGCGCACTCTGCATCGCTTCCACGCCCGGGAACAGCTGCCGCAGCTTCAGATTGCGGGCATGGAGATCCACGCGTCCCTGCATTGGCGATTTGTCGCCTTCCAGCCGGACGCTGGCATTCAGGCTTCCCCCGGCCATGCCGAAGCGCAGCGGGTCGAGGCGCAGATCGCCATTTTTCAGGATCAGATGAGTGGAAAGATCGCTGATCGGCAGTGAGCTGCTGTGCTCAATCCGTCGGCCTTTGAATGTCACATCCGCATCCATCACATCCCAGTTTTTCGTGTCGAATTTATCGTGCGGCAGCACGCGATCGGCTGGCTGTGTCGCGGCCTCCCCGCGTTGTGTCCTGGCTTTTTCTGTCTTTTCACTGCCCTTACCGGAATTGACGCCGATCAGCGGGCCGAGATCGGCCATACGCAGCTGGCGTGACTCCAGCGTCCCTTCCAGCTTAGGCCGGGGTTTACTCTGGCTGTAGGTCAGGGAACCATGAATATCGCTGTCGCCGATATGGCCGTTAAAGCCCTGATAGCGAAAGACCGCGCCAGCGGCCTGCTGGAAGCGCGCCGTCAGATGGCCATCCGTTTCATACGGCGGCGTATCCGGCAGCAGAACGCCCGTCAGCCCGTAGAGGTTGGCCAGGGTATCGCCGGAGAAACGCAGGCGAATATCCACCCCGCCGAGGTTCATCGGGTCCTGCACGGTCCCCGCCACCCGCACGCGCGTGGTGCCACTGCGGATATCAGCCTGAATCGGGAATGGCGTATTCTGGCTGCGTAACGACAGCATGCCGCCCATTTTGCCGTCACCGTTCAGTTTCTCGTTGTTGTACGTCCCGCTGACTCGCCAGCCGAAGACAAAATCTGCTGCCCCTTTTTGCTGGTCGTTGCCTCCTGCCAGCTGGGCATAAGGCACCGGTTTACCCAGCGGGTCAACGGTGACCTGCACATCGGCCTTATTGATCGCATCACGATAAGCGATGTTCCCCTGGTCAAAAACGATATTGTCCAGGCGGAAAGACCATGCGGAAGGCGGCTGATTTTCCTGTTTTGAGTCACTGCCCGCGAGGTTAAACGTCCAGTTGTTTTTGCGGTCGGCCGTTTGCACCAGCTTCGCGGTCGGTTGTTGCAGTTTGATCCACGGCAGATACACCTGCTTACTCAGCAGCGCCAGGGGTGAGAGAGTGGCGTCGATACGCGCCAGGTGCAGCATGGTGACATCAGGAATTTCAGGAGGGTTACCCAGCATAATGTCCTGGGCATGTATGTGCGGCCAGGGCACCCAACGACGCCAGCCAGGTTCGTTACGGTTGCGCTCCCACGCCACACCCAGATCGCCACGAATGGCAAACGGGCGGTTAATCTCGGCAGAAACTTTCTGGTTGATAGTGGGTTTCAGGCGATTCCAGTCGAAGGTGGCGATCACAATGACCATCACCACCACCAGCAGCACAAAAATCCCGGCAATCCAGCTAATGACTTTCCCCGTACGCGACATTCGTCGTCTCCTTGATGGCTATCCGTCTCTGATTAAAGATAGTCGAGACGACAGCACATGGGATCAGACGAGGTTCAGCGGCAAAGTCTCCAGCTGTTCAAACGGCATAGGTCGGGCAAAGAAATACCCCTGGGCAGCATAGGCCGGAGAATTACGTACCTGCTCCCACTCTTCGCGCGTTTCCACCCCTTCAACAATCACCCCTTTGCAGTAGCGATTGATCAGAGCCAGCAGCATACCAAACAGATTTCTACCCTCTTCGCTTTCACGTAGCAGGATAAACAGCTCGCGTGCCAGCTTGATGTAGTCGTACTTCAGTTCGGTCAGCGCGGAGAAGTTCGCCATGCCAGAGCCGAAGTCATCCAGCCACAGCGGCCCCAACTCAGGCATCTGTGCAACGATCACTTCCTGTGGCAGCACATGGTGTTCGACCAGTTCAAAACGCACCCACGGGCAGCGTGCAATTAACTGACGAACGGTTTTGTTATGCTGGATTTCCAACAGCGTTGGCCCGTCGATATTGACGGAGGCGACGATGTTAGTACTGACAAATTTTCTTTCCCATTTAGCCAGCAGCGTCAGCTGCTCGGCCACAATATGCAGACGTTGAGGGATTTCAAGCGTTGCAAAATAAAGCTCCGGCGAAACTCTCTGGCCCGGCGCGGATGGGTGAAACACCGCTGTGAGCAACTCAATTGCCATCAGGCTACCGTCTACCCGGTAAATCGGCTGGAAGTTATAGGAACGCTGACACTGTTGCCAGTAAACAGGTTCTTTAAGCTGCTCTTGTTCGACGATTGCGTTCGGTAACCGGTGACTGAGGCTATTCAGCACCATTATTATGATCCTTTATTTGTGAGACCGCCTTCGTATGGCATCCCGTGTTGCAAGTATCGGCATCGTCCCTGAGAACTTTATCCACATACAGCCACGTTAGCCTTGCTAAGATTACCCATCTTTTGCCCTTTCAATCGCTAAAACAGGCGCTGTTTAGGGCGTTTTATCATCAGTTGGCCGTGACTAAACCCACATCACAATAAAATTAAAACGTCGTTTTAAATCATTGACTGTTGCCCCGCACGCAGCGAGACTGAACGCAGACTTTTCATTGAGCGAATGACCATGACGCAACAGAAACTGGCCGTGATCGGCGAATGTATGATTGAACTCTCCCAGCAGGGTCGCGATATGAGCCGGGGATTTGGTGGCGATACGCTGAATACCGCGGTGTACGTAGCCCGCCAGGTACCCGAACAGGCGCTGCGGGTAGATTATGTGACCGCATTGGGTCACGACAGCTTCAGCAGTGAGATGATCGCCGCCTGGCAAAGCGAGTCGCTACAGACCGACCTGATCCAGCGCATGGAGAACAAACTGCCGGGCCTGTATGTGATTGAAACCGATCCGCAGGGTGAACGTACGTTTTACTACTGGCGCAACGATGCTGCCGCGCGTTACTGGCTGCAAGGCGAGCGTGCAGAAGCGATCTGTCAGCAGCTGGCCCATTATGACTATCTTTATCTGAGCGGGATCAGCCTCGCGATCTTAAGCCCGGAGAGCCGGGAAACCCTCTACGCCCTGCTGGCCGCCTGCCGCAAAAACGGCGGCAAGATTATTTTCGATAATAACTACCGCCCACGCCTGTGGCAGAACCCGCAGGAGGCGCAGAGTGCCTATCAGGCAATCCTCGCCTGCACCGATATCGCGTTCCTGACGCTGGACGATGAAACCCTGCTGTGGGGCGAAGCCAGTGTGGCTGAAGTGATTGCACGCACGCAGCAGGCGGGCGTCAGTGAGATTGTGATTAAACGCGGTGCCGATGCCTGTCTGGTAGCGAATGGCAGCGAGCCACTGCTGGAGATCCCGGCGGTGCGTCTGCCGCCTTCCGCGATAGTCGATACCACGGCCGCAGGGGACTCCTTCAGCGCAGGCTACCTTGCCGTGCGTCTGACCGGCGGGAGCGCAACGGAAGCCGCACAGCGCGGCCACCTCACCGCCAGTACGGTGATCCAGCATCGCGGGGCGATTATTCCCCGTGAGCGGATGCCTGCACCTCGCTAACGCGCGGCACGGCCAGCAGCCAGGTATCGCGTAGCGCGGAGATCGTTGCCCCGCGCCCTTCTCCGCCATTGGGCAGATCCCAGTTAGCCTGACGGATCGCCGCCTGATAGCGATCGCTATTACGCTGATTATCGGCCTGCGACAGCAACGGGATCAGGCGCACGCCAATATGGTCAAGGCTGCGGTAGGGCCAGGTTTTGTTGTTGCCGCTGTACGGTGCCATAAAATCCAGCGCTGTCAGCAGGCTGGCCTGCTGCGGGGTACGATAATGCCACAGATCGCCGGTATGACTGTTCTGCGCCACCGTGGCCAGGGCGGTCAGTGCCTGCAAATTAAACCAGCTGTAGTGGAAGGATCGGGTGCGTGCCAGCTCCTTCGGCTGGCTGCCATCGGCAGCAAACTGGTAACTCATGCGTTTTTTTGCCTGCTCCAGCATGGGTGGGATCACCTCAGCCCGTTGCAGATACCAGGCAATACCCGCCACCTGCACGTTGTACCAGCTACCGTGATTATTCTCCGCCTGCGCTTCCCCCTTACCCTGTTTGCTGGTCTGTAGCCAGTGCAGGTAATCACTCATCCACTGCTGCATCTGCTGTTCATCCTGCGGACGCCAGCCAGGCGCGGTGCGCAGCATCAGCAGGGAATCCACAATTCGCGTGGCAAAGTAACGTCCATCGAGCACGCCGGAGCGCCGCCCTTCGGCCTTGCCCGGTACGCTCTGGGCCCAGTTCAGGTTAGGGTTCATCCGCGTGGCAGGATCGAGAAACCAGTGGCGGATCAAGGCGATCGCGCGATCGGCATAGCGTTCATCGCCGGAGAAATACCACGCCAGCGTCAGGGTCTGTACCCGGGCGGTAAACGTCGCCAGCCGCACACCGTCGCTGTCATTGTTCTTGGTTGAAGGGTTGATTTTACCGTCACGGCGTACCCACGGCAGCCCACCCGGGGCCGCGTCATCCGGCCACCAGTAGGCACTGAGGCTCAGGTAATCGTGTTTTGAGCCGCTGGGAGGCGTAAGCCCTTTCTCTGTCACGCTCAGCAGTGGCGCAACCAGCGCCTTATCGGCCTCGTGCTGTAGCTGATGCCAGGCTTTCAGTGTCAGCGTGGGCGCCTGTTGCTGCTGCAGACGCGTTTTATTCAGCACCAGGTCATCCTGGTTGAGAAACGCATACTGCTGCGCAAACAGGGGCAAACTCACGAACATCCCCAGACATAAAATCAGGATATAACGCACACTGCGTTTCATCTTCACTCTCCGTTCAGATTCCGTCAGACAGCATAGTCTCTGACAGAAAAATATGCCGTTCTGATGAATCAATAATATTAAGTCAAATTATTACCAGGGAACGGTTATCAGAAAATTACAATTATTAATGAATAAAAACAGCAGCCGCATAAATAGTTTGTGTTTAGGGCAATATCTAAAAAAATCTAATGTAAAAAACCGCCCAGAGCAGTAACGACGGCGCATCAGGCCTGAAAAAAGAGAGAGTTGAGCATATTCCGAAAATGATTACCGATGAGGTGAAATAGTAGACGGCGAAAAAATAAAGCGGCACAGTTTCTGTTCAATACGCCGTGATAAATATCACCTTCCTTTTTTCTACGGCTTCTATAATTTCTAATGATTGTTGCAGCAATAATATTGAGGCGCCTATGAACGCAGAAATTTTCAACATCTGGCCACACGGCGATGCGCCAGGCGCCAGCGATTCACGGGCGCAGCCGCAGATTATTGATTTGGCCAAACCTTATGAGCCCTTCGACCGTGCGGCCAGCGGCGTCCGCTGCCCGGAGCTGGCAGTGTGGTACCCGGAACAGTCGAACGGCATCACGCTGCTGGTCGCCCCTGGCGGCGGTTACCAGCGCATCATGATCGATAAAGAGGGCAGCGCCCTGGCGATGTTCTTTACCTCTATGGGCTATACGCTGGCGGTGATGACCTATCGTCTGCCCGCAGATGGTCACCATGAAGGAGCGGATGCACCGCTGGCCGATGCCCAGCGCGCCGTGAGAGTGTTGCGTGAACGCGCACTGCGCGGCCGTAATGGCGAGAAAATTGTCATGATGGGGTTTTCAGCCGGAGGGCATGTCGCCGCCAGTTTGGGAACGCGTTTTGGTGAAAAACTCTATCCGGTGCAGGATGCTGCTGATGCGCGTTCTCCGCGCCCCGATGCGCTGGTGTTGATCTATCCGGTGATCAGCATGCGTGATGGCCTGGCTCATAGCGGGTCGCGTCTGCAACTGCTGGGTGAAAACCCGGGTCAGAAGGAAATTGACGCGTACTCAATGGAGAATCGCGTGAGCGATAACACACCGCAGACGCTGCTGATCCACGCCGTTGATGACGCGTCAGTCCCGGTGAATAACAGCATGGTGATGTTCAGCGCTTTGCGTGAACATCAGGTGCCGTGCGAACTGCACTTCTATGAAAAAGGCGGCCACGGCTTCGGCATTCGTAACGTGGCCGACCTGCCGCTCGCCAGCTGGCCGATGCTGGTCAACGAATGGCTGCGCGCGCGGAAATGGTGACATCACGGGTGGACCGAAACAGCGAGTCCGCCCCGTGATAACACCCATTACTGTGCCGGTGCGCTGCCGTCCGTTGGTGCCGCGTCCGCTGGGGTAACCACTGGCGCTATCGGCGTCATCACTTTCTGCCAGCTTTCGAGCAACATCTTCACCTTGGTTTCAGGTTCGCCCTGCGGCTGCATAAGCACCATCGTCATATCCTGAGTTAACTGCTGACGTAGCTCCTGGTTGAGCTGGTCGAGGGTTAACTCTGACAGGAAAGTCTGACGCAGTTTCTGATACTGCTCCGGAGCGATATCCACCACCGCATTCTGCTGAGAGCGCAGGCGCTGGCTCATCAGGACATCGGTATCGGTGCGTGCATAGGTGGCAAACAGCTTGGTCAGTTCGCTTTTCTTCTGCGTCATCAACGCATCGAACTCCTGCTGAGTCAGCCCTTTATCACGCACGTTGACCATCTCTTTGGCGATCAGCTCCAGATTGTTATTCAGTGCCGCGTTGTCTGCGTCCATATTGATGGCGCACTGGGCGCGCTGATACAGCACCCGGCAATCGAAGCCGACCTGCATTCCCTGGGTTTTGTTATCACTCAGGACTTTCTGCACATGCCAGAACAGCGCTTCACGCGCCAGATCGCTCTGCCAGTAACGCAGCAGGTTTTGTGATTCGCGGATGGGCTGCCACGGCGTATCCCACACCAGCGACAGACGATCCTGGCTAATCCCGTTGTTCACCAGATTCACCGGCTGCTGTGGCAACGGCGAAAGTGTTGGCATTGCGGAAGGCTGATCGCGCTTGCCCTCCAGCGGGGAGAATACTTTATTGATTTGCTCTGCCAGACTGCGGCTGTCTACGTTACCCACCACGAACAGCGTCATGGCATCAGGCGTGTACCACTGTTTATAGAACGCATAGAGCTGCGCCATATCCACCGGAGTTTTTACCGCAGCGGACGGGTCATGCGCCAGCATCGAAGAGCCTTTCAGACGGTAACGCCACCAGACATCCTGCGGATTACCCGGCCAGGTGGCAATCGGGTCATCCGCATTGAGGGCAGTGTTCACCACCTGATCGTTAATCGTCATTTTACCTGCGGTTGCTGCCAGCCAGGTCAGGGCTTCTTTCAGCATTTCCGGGCGGTTATTCGGCAGGCTCAGATTGTAAAGCGTGTAATCATACGAGGTGATGGCTGGCGGTTGGGGGTGCTGCGGATCAATACTTTGCTGCCACAGTGAGCGCTGCTGCGCCGGATCCAGCGTGGCATTATGCACCAGAGCCAGACGGGGTAACAGATGACTGTAGCCAGCCTGCTGGGCGCTTTCTACCAGCGAGCCCGTGTTAACTAACAGGCGAATTTCAACGCGGTCACTGGGACGCTGCGGGGTGGTGAGCAACTGCCAGCTAAAACCGTTCTCCAGTTTTCCCTGCTGCCAGGCAGGATCGGGTTGGAGTGTTTCCGCCTGCACAGTGCTACTGGCCGCTGCCAGTAATATTCCACCAATCAATAAACGAATTCTGGTGCCCTGCATGTGAACCCCTACTCAATCACAAACCAAATAATTATCACTGGCGGTCTACGGCCTGATTCTGTCACGGTGACAGATGGCTCCGGAAAGCCACTGTTTTTAAAAGGAACAGCTCTTAGACCACGCATCGACGAGGATGTCACACAGCGGAATGAAAAATCATAAAATAATATGAGGGTTATTATGCAAATGCCCGCCGTGAGGGCAAGTCACGACGGGCATTTGAGGTGATTTTTTGTGAATTAAGTACTTATCGCGATGTTTCAGGCTGCTTTTTGCTGTTTTTTACCCGCATTCAACGTCTCTTTTAGCTGCTTTTCGTCCAGCTGACCCACCCATTTTGCGACCACAACGGTCGCCACGCCGTTACCGACCAGATTTGTCAGCGCACGGGCTTCGGACATAAAGCGGTCAATCCCGAGAATCAGCGCAAGACCCGCCACCGGCAGGTGGCCAACGGCCGAGAGCGTTGCCGCCAGCACGATAAAGCCACTGCCGGTCACTCCTGCGGCCCCTTTCGAGGAGAGCAGCAACACCACCAGCAGGGTAATCTGATGCCAGATATCCATATGGCTATTGGTGGCCTGAGCGATAAAGACCGCCGCCATCGTCAGGTAAATCGAGGTGCCGTCGAGGTTGAAGGAGTAACCGGTGGGTATCACCAGGCCGACGACGGATTTCTTACACCCCAGCTTCTCCATTTTATCCAGCATACGTGGCAGCGCCGACTCCGAAGAGGACGTCCCCAGTACAATCAGCAGCTCCTCTTTGATATAGGCAATAAATTTGAAGATATTGAAACCGACCACGCGAGCAATCAGCCCCAGCACCACCACCACAAACAGCAGGCAGGTGATGTAGAAGCAGATGATCAGTTGGCCGAGCTGTACCAGTGAACCCACGCCGTATTTGCCAATGGTGAAGGCCATTGCACCGAAAGCCCCGATCGGTGCCAGACGCATAATCATATTGATGATGCCGAAAATGACCTTGGAGAAGCTGTCGATAAAGTTGAACACCAGCGTGCCTTTATCGCCCATACGGTGCAGAGCAAAACCGAACAGGATAGCGAATAGCAGCACCTGCAAAATATTGCCGCTGGCAAAGGCACCAATGACGCTGCCCGGGATAACATCCAGCAGGAATGCCACCACGCCCTGCTGTTCAGCCTGCTGGGCGTACATCGCCACCGCTTTAGCATCCAGCGTGGCCGGGTCAACGTTCATGCCCACGCCAGGCTGTAAGACGTTCACCACCACCAGGCCGATAATCAGCGCAATGGTACTGACCACTTCAAAATAGAGCAGCGCCACGGCACCGGTGCGCCCGACGGCTTTCATGCTCTCCATACCGGCAATACCGGTCACCACGGTACAGAAGATCACCGGGGCAATAATCATTTTGATCAGCTTGACGAAGGCATCACCCAGCGGCTTCATCTGCGCACCCAGCTCAGGGTAGAAATGCCCGAGCAGCACACCGACGGCGATCGCTGTCAGTACCTGGAAATAAAGACTTTTGAACAGGGAAGTTTTCATAAAGGTATCCGTTAACCGCGTTAATTGTTGTTTTTTCGTCAAGCGACAGCGCGAAAGTAACATCCGGTTAACAGGATTGGTACGGGGTGGCCCGGCGTGGGGCCACCCAATCGACATTTATCAGAGCTGAATCACGTCAGCAGAATGTTGTATAACTAAAGAAAGTAAAAGGTAGACCCGCGTCTCAGGCATGTGACAGATAACGCTGCTCAAATTGCGCCAGCGGCAGCGCCTCGGAATAGAGATAACCCTGACCAATAGAGATACCCCGGGCCAGCAGCCAGTCACGCTGCTCTTCGGTTTCTACACCCTCGGCCACGACGTCCAGATGCATCAGCTCAGCGATGAAGGAAACAATGCGTATCATGCTGTCATCATGCGGCAGCGCGGCGACAAAACTGCGGTCCATTTTCAGTTTGCTAATCGGCAGCGCTTTAAACTGATTCAGCCAGTTCAGGTTGGCATAGCCCATGCCGAAGTCATCCAGCGCGATGGAAACGCCGGTTTTCTGTAATTCCTTTAACAGACGCAGCGCCTGCTCAGGCTCGCCAATCTGGGCAGTTTCAGTGATTTCCAGCATCAGACGACCGGGACGGATGTCATAACGCTGAATCAGCGCCTGTAAATGACTGACCATTGTGGTTTCGCGCAGTTGGATGGCCGAGAGATTCACACTCAGCGTCAATTCGATCCCCTGTTGCTGCCAGTCGGCAAGGAGGCGGCAGGAGGCTTCAAACACCCAGCGGCCCAGCGCGGTAATCACCCCAATCTCCTCCGCGTTAGTAATCAGATCTTCCGGCAGGCACCAGGAGCCATCGGGCTGACGCTGGCGCAGTAGCGCCTCAGCGCCCACCAGCTTACCGCTGTTCATATCGATTTGCGGCTGCAACCACAGTGCAAACTGCTGCTGCTCCAGCCCCTGCAAAATATCATGTTCCTGGGTGAGCCGTTTCTGCGCGCGCTCGGTTAATGCCGGGTCGAAGAACAAGATCTGGTTTTTCCCCTGATGGCGTGCTGAGACCATGGCCGAGGTCGCGCGGGCCAGCAGATCGGCGGCACTCAGGCTGTCGGCTTCACGCAGTACCATGCCCACGCTGATATTCGGCCGCAGCTGCATATGCTGCAAACTGATCGGCTGATTCAGGCGCAACATCAGAGTCCGCGCCAGCCGCAGTCCACGGAACGGGTTATTCGCACGTTTCACCAGCAGGGCAAAATCGCAGATCGACAGCTGCGCCAGCACCGTACGCTCATCAATACACTCACGCATTTTCTCCACCAGCGTCAGCAGCATGGCATGACGTTGCTCGTCAGTGACCAGCCCGTTGGTCTCCAGCAGCGTTTCAAAACGCACCACGATCAGAGTAAACATACCCGCCGGGCCAACAGCGCGCAGATGCTGCTCCAGCAGCGCCAGAAACAGCGTTTTATTCGGCAGGCCGGTAAGAGAAAAATGGGTGCTCATGTGGCTCATCTCATCAAAGGACGATGCCAGCATCTTCTGGTTGCGGTTGTAGTGGCGGATCAACATGCCGATTTCATCATCACGATGATGACGCGGCAACGACAGCTGATGACCGATCGCCTGTTGCAGGCTCAGGTCACGCAGCTCGTGGGAAATATTGCGCAGCGGGCGCACCATCAACCGATTAATACACCAACTGATAGAGACGGAGAGGATCAGCGCCAGCAGCAGATAGGCGGTGACCATCGTCGAGACAGCACTGAGAATGAACTGATACACGCGCCAGGAATCGGCCTGCAACACCAGTATCGCCAGGGGCTTAGGGTTGGCCGGTTGGACAGAATAGAGAGGGACGGTGATTTGCACCGGCAGCTCAAACAACTCCATGATAAAACGGGGCACCGGTTTCTCGGGTTCAAAGTCCGTATGCAGCGCCTGGAGTCCGTTGGGCAACACCACTTCTGCACGCGCCAGAATACCGGCCGGACGCAGCGAGTTAAGAATATATTCAGCCTGAGGAATATCCGCTTTGAGTACCGCCTGTGACAACGGCTGGCGAACGGTATGTGCCACGTTCTCCATCTGCTGGGCGTAGTCGATTCTGCGCTGCTGCACAAAATGAAAAAGCTGTATGACGATAAAAATACAAATGGTCACGACTGCAACGCTGGAAATCGTCGCCATTTGCTTAATCGTTAATGAACGACTGACGCGCAAGCCGGGTCTCCGAAGCACCGAATCTCTGATTCAGCGCATATAGGGCAAAAAAAACAGTCCCGAGTATATCCTAAGGCAACCGTATTTTAAGCTATCACGCCTCGCAATCGTTCGTTTAGGGGTTTTCCTGGTCTTCCTGCCCCCTTTTCAGGCGCCCTGCGCATTATTTAAAATCTGCATAGGGGATCAGCGGCTGCGGCGGCATATCCAGATCGCCCTGCCAGCCAGCCATCGAATAGCGCAGATACATCAATCCGTGGCTGGGGGTATAATCCTTCGCCTGTTGAATATCCACCCCGAGCCCCAGCGTCCAGTGTGACGATAACCGCCGTTCCACCAGCGCCTGTAAGGTGTAGCCAACGCCGCTGCCGCCCCCGTCACTGCCCGGCGGATTATCGCGGGTCAGGTCGCCAAAACTGAGGGGGTAACGCGGCTGGGCGCGCGTTTTTGAGTGGGACAGTGAAACCGAGCCACCAAGGTCAAATGACCAGTTTTCCGTGCGCTGACGGAAGGTGACAGGCACCGACACTGACGCATAGCGCTGCGGACTGTAGTAGCCGCCCTGGCCGAGAGAGTAGTCGCTGAGATCCTTCGCGTAATGCCACAGCATGCCATTCAGGCCAATCGTTGCGCGGCGGTTGTCCTCGTTAATCCACTTATAGTAGTAGCCACTCATCAGGCGTTCGCGGGAGTTATCTGCCACGTTAGTGCCGCCGATCTGATGGGCGCTGATATCAGCCCAGATGCCATGTGCCTCACCCCGGTCATAGCTCAGGCCGATGGCGCCACCGGTTGCCACCACCCCGCCCCAGGTTTTACCACTGGCCGGGTTCGGGTCGCGCGCCCCGGCAAAAGCCAGTAACGAGCTGGAAATTGGCCGCCTTGACGCGGTCAGTGAAACGCCCACCTCATCAATGTCGGTATTCCAGGTCAGACCCCCTACCCAGTTCGTGACTTCGAAACCAAGCGGGGTGGTGCCGAGATCGGCCGACCAGCGATCGCTGCGATACCCTGCGCCGATGCTGGTGCCATTCTGGTGCTGTTTAAAGTCCCGGCTGCACTGCGCATCGTCATTGGCACAGGTGCCGAAATTTTCGGTGATATTGCCGCTGCTATTACGTGAAAAGGTCCCCGCCGACACATCAACATTGTCCAGTCGTAGCCAGCTTCGCCCCTCGTCCCAGGGCGTGTCCGCCTGCAACATGGTGGTACGTGCGGTGAAATCCGAAATGCCGCCAGTACCTTTATTGCGCGAGTAATCCTCTTCAAGCGTGAACACCGTATCCTGCTGCTTATACAGGTCGGCACTGTCGCTGCGGATACTCCGTTTCAGCCAGTCATCGCGCACATCGTTACGCGTCAGCCGGGTAAAGGTGTCGTTATCGACCGGGGGCTGCGCGGCAATACCGCTGGCCACCATCACCTGCCGGTAATCGTTCAGTGCGGCCGCGGGCTGGCCCTGTGCGGCCTCCAGCCTGGCAGCATCACGTAACACCAGCGCACTCAGCTCCGACGGGCTCTCTTTTTCTGCCTGCGCTTTCAGCCCGGCATACTGTGTCCGCGCACGATCGGTTTCACCGATGCTTGCCCAGGCATTCGCCACCCGGCGTCCGTTGCTGAGGCTGGCAGCGCTGACCGCAGGCGGCAGCGCCTGTAACAGACGCTGCGCATCAGCGGGCTGCTGCTGCGCTATCTGAGCATCAATCTGGTCGAGCTGACGCTGGCTTTCCAGGCGATCTGACAGTGCCTGAATATCGGGCGTCCACCGGGCTTTCGGCAGGGTGTTTAGCTGCTTCAGCGCGGCATCATCGTTATCGCGCCCCGAGAGCCACAGCCCGTAGGTATAGACCTGTGCCGGGTCCTGCGGCTGGCGCCGGGCCATCGCCGCCATCACCGCCTCTGCCGCTGCCGTCTGGCCGTTTTCACGCAACGCCCCGGCGTAGCGATAATTCAGCCAGACATCATCCGGGGCATCCGGCTGTGCCTGGCGGTATTTTGCTACCGCCTGCGACCATTTCCCCTGCTCCCCCAGCCGATCGGCCTCATCACTGAGCGCACTGCTGCGCAGACTGGCAAGGGTATCGCCCAGCGCACGCTGCTGCGCGACGGGCAGGGTATTCAGGAAATCCAGCGCCCGCTGCGGAGACTGTTGCTGATAAACAGCGGCCAGCCGACGCACCGCCGTGGTATTACCCGGCTCAACGCGCAGCGCTTCGCGGTAATGCTGTTCGGCCTGACTATTGTCCTTACGGGCCAGCGCCACATCACCCAGACCAATGCGCGCATAGCCGTCACGCGGGTCAAGCGGCCGTGCCTGCAGGTAGTAACGCTCTGCCGCGCGAGTATCCCCCTGCGCCAGCGCCTTATCGCCCTGCTCGATGGCCAGCCAGTACTGATTCGAACGCAGCAGGCTCTGCCATTTACTCACGTCGTCACCCTCTGGAGCGGCATTGATCGCCTGACGAAACCAGGTCGTGGCAGCCGCACGGTTACCGGCCTGAGTCAGCGCCTGGCCACGTGCGCCCAGCGCCGCGGCACGGGTATCCGCTTGTGTACGGCCGACATCCTGCTTTATCTGAGTAATCGACTGCTGTAGCTCTGCATTACCCGGTGCCTGGCCGTCCAGTGCCTGCATTTCTGCCAGCGCCTGCGCCTGCTGGCCAGGCAGCCGCGCCACCAGACGCCAGTACTCCAGCGCAATATCAGTTGACGGAAACGCGCCGTGGAACAGCTGGTCCCAGGCGGCCCGGGCTTCCTCCAGCCGACCTGAGGCCGCCAGTAGCCGTGCCTGCTGGAACTGCTGACGCCCTTCCGGCGTGATCAGCAGCATACTGGCGGCCGCCTGCCGTGTTGCCGCCGAAGACGGGGCAATCTGATTGAGCTGGCTCATCAGCCGGGCAGCGCTGGCCTGATCGCCCTGGCGCAGCGCCAGACGCAGTTTTGCCGCCAGCACATCCGGGTTATCCGGGGCAATTTTGTCCAGCCGGTAGAGTGACTGGGCGACCAGGTCGTACTTATTGGTCGCCTCCCCGGTACGCACCTGTTGTAACAGCCACGCTACCGGGGCCACACTATCCGCCGCAAAAACGGCACTGAGTGGCAACAGGAGAACAGGCAGCAGCAGCCCATGCAGCGGGCGCATCACTCTTCGTCATCCTCGTCGTACAGACGACGACGGCTGATGCCGCGCATCACGCGCCAGACCAGCACCGCGAACAGGATCACCACCACACCCGCCAGCGTTGCCAGCCACAGCGGGTGCGTCGCCAGCAGGTTCCACAGGCGCTCCCACCACGGCAAGTGTCCGACATAATACGTCTCACCCACGCGCAGACTGTTAACGCCGGACTCACGAATAATCGATACCGACCCAAACATCGCGTCCCGTTTGCCGCTGTCATTCATGGCATCGGCCAGCAGTCGCCAGGCTTGTGGGCTGTCGGCCAGCAGCGCGACCACGCTACGCTGCTCAAAGAACGGCGACTGGAAGCCCACAACGGCGGCCATCGGCCCGGCGGAAACAATGGTGGTCTGGCTTTCCGGCTGGCGATCGACCGCCGGGCCGTCAACGCTGCTGAGTACCGGCTGACGCAACGGTTTGTTAACCCAGCTTTTTGCCGCATCCACCAGCAGATTAATTTTGCTGTCGTCTTTTAAGTCTGCGGGCAGGCTGCCAATCATCAGCAGGTCAGCATCCTCTGTTTTCGCCTGCGACCAGTTATCAGTCAGGCGAACCTTCAGCGCTGGATAGCCGCTCTGTGCGCTGATGGTGGCCAGTGCGTCGAGCATTGCGGTCACCTGCTCAGGCTGCGGCTGCGCGTTGACCAGCACCAGGGTCTTCGCCAGGTCGGCCTGACGGCTGAACGGGAACCCGGCGGAGGCAAAAGCACGCAGGGACGGCATTTCAATAAAGTGGCGATAACCCGAGAAGTCGACGGTGGAGCTACCGTCGATCACCACGTGATTTTTAACCGGCACCACCGTTTCACAGCGCCCGTCGGCAGTGCCACCAATAAAGGTCAGGGCATAGTCAAAATCGAAGCGCAGCTGATTGACCACATCCAGGCGCAGTGCCGGGATCGTCAGGTTAGTACTGCCATCCTGTAGTCCCTGGATCAGCGGAATGTGCAGCAGCTGCTGACTGCGGTCTTTCTTCACCACCAGCGGATAGTCCTGAACAAACTGATTATTCAGGTGAACGGCCAGTCGTGAACTGTCGTTCAGGATCGGCGAGGTGTAGCGATAGCGCAGATCCATATCAATCCCACGCGCGCGGATCAGGAACAGGTCTGGCGGCAGATTGAGGGTGAAATTGAGCGGCGAAGGTTGCAGGCCATCAGACTGCAACTGCCCCTGGTATTGCTGCAATTCAGAGAAGGTGGTGGCGCGGTCGGTACGCACCCAGTTAGGGGCATCGTACGGCTGACGATCAGCCAGCGGTTTCAGTGACTCAACGATGGACGTCTGCCCACGTAACAGCAACTCCCCCTGCGCGATCCCCTTAACTGCCATAATCAGATCGTTATCGTCGCGCCCCATGACCAGCAGCATTTTCTGATAGGGATTGTCTGGCTGGCTGACGATCGTCACGGTCGGCTTATCCACCGCTGGAAGATTTTTCAGGAAATCCGGACGCTTAGTGTTGGTTGCAAACACCACGGCATGCTGATCCTGCGGCAGCTGATTGTACATCACCGGGAAGTTCTGCCCGCGCCACTGCGCTTTGGTACCAAACCAGGAAGCCAGAATACCCGCCGCACGCTGTTCAGTCAGATCCGGCGCCGAGGCAAACACCACCGGCAGCGACATTGGGCGGTTATCGCGGCTGTCGAAGAACGGTTCCGGGAAATGTGAAAGATCGTTGGTCAGCGGCAGCTTTTGCAGCGTCAGCTCCAGACGACTCTCTTTACCGATATCCAGCCAAATCGAACTGTACGCCGGATTTTCGCAGACATTGGTGTAATGTCCCACCAGTTCAAAACGGATGCGGTTGAAGTCACCAATAAAACGCGGGTCAATCGGCACCTCCACCTGGTTCTCTTTTCCCAGCTGTTCAGCCGTCAGTGTCACCAGTCCGACCATTTCGTCATTCAGGTAGATTTTCAGGTGTGACAGCGTCGGGAGCAGGGCGGGCGACGGGCGGAAACTGAGCATCAGCAGCGCCTTAGTCGCCACCTCATCGCTGCGTACGCCGAATTCGATCTGCCCCTCGGGATGGGTGCCGCGCAGGGAAAAAGCACCGGGCGGTGGCGCGATTTTTCCAAAGTTGAGCACCGATTCACGCAGCGGTGCAGCAGGCAACGGTGTTATCAGAGGCGCCTGTGGCGTTGCAGTATCGGCTGCCTGACTCAGTGGCATCACCCCGAGCAACAGCGCGGTAAACCAGCTTTTTTTTATCGTCATCATTTTATCTTCACTGTTGCGTCACGGGGCTGCGCACGCGCCCCACACCATGAGGGAGGAAAGAGGTTATCCACGCTGCCAGCGCGGTTAAACCAACAAATAACTGGCGCAGGCGCGGTGGCCCGTACTCCGCCAGACGCAGATAGCCTTTAAAACCCAGCACCACGATATCGACCAGACTTTGTACCGGTTTATCTTCCGGGAAGCCGTCCTGCCAGAGTGCCCAGGTATCGGCCCGGGCAAAGGTGCACTGAATAAATTCAACGTGCTGCTGCGTCGTCAGGTTATCCAGCCGGATACCCGCCCGGCGGCCAAAGGTGCGCTGCACAGTGCACGGGAAACTGAATTCCTGCTGACCCCGTTTAAGCAGTAAAAATACCGCCTCATCATCGCTCAGCGCATTGGCTTCACGCAGCTCCACCCCGACACCCCCGTCTGAATAGTCGCGCAACGTGCAAGGCACCAGATGGCCGTCTGCGCGGGCAATGGCCGCAGGCATCGCGATCTCCACGCGGTGTGCTTCTCGGATCTGCCGGGCCTCAACGGACACTGCCACCGCGCCCCCCAGAATAATCAGGTTGTAAAACACCCAGATAAGGCTGACCAGCACCGTCAGGATCTCGCTGGGTGGGCCGTATGCAAGTCGCCAGACGGCGGCGACAACGCCGGCAAGATTAATCAGCACCAGGCACATATAAGGCCGGGTGATCACCCAGTCGAGGTGCTCCTCCGCGACCAGACCGCCCTTAGCAGTGACGTTAAATTTCCCCTTATGCGGATTCAGCAGCGCCACAGTGGTCGGGCGCGCGATATACCAGGCCAGCACAGTTTCATAGACCTCACTCCAGAAGGAGTGCCGCCAGCGGCCCTGGATACGCGAGTTGGTCAGGCTGGTGTGCAGCATATGCGGCAGCACGTAAATGGCGATCGCCAACGCCGGGGCGAAGATAATAAACGCGTGGCACAGCAGGAAGGCCAGCGGAGCCAGCAGGAAAATCAGCCGGGGAATGCCCGAAAGGAAGTGCAGCATGGCATTGGCGTAGCACAGGCGCTGAACCAGCTTCAGCCCTTTGCCGAGCAAAGGGTTGTCCAGGCGGAAAATCTGCACCATACCGCGCGCCCAGCGGATGCGCTGCCCGATATGCGCCGACAGGCTCTCCGTCGCCAGCCCGGCGGCCTGCGGAATGCGGATATAGGCCGAGGTATAGCCTTTACGGTGCAGGCGTAGCGAGGTATGGGCATCCTCCGTGACGGTCTCAACGGCAATTCCACCAACGTCCTCCAGGGCACTACGGCGCAGCACCGCGCAAGAACCGCAGAAGAAGGTGGCATCCCAGACATCGTTACCATCCTGTACCAGCCCGTAGAACAGCGTGCCCTCGTTGGGCGTACGGCGGAAACGTCCGAGATTGCGCTCAAACGGGTCCGGCGAGAAGAAGTGATGCGGCGTCTGCAACATTCCCAGCTTCGGGTCTTTAATAAACCAGCCCAGGGTCATTTGCAGGAAGGAGCGCGTGGGCACGTGGTCGCAGTCAAAGATAGCGACATACTCACTGCGGCACACCGTGCGCAGGGCATGGTTAATATTGCCGGCTTTCGCATGCTCATGGGTTTCACGCGCCACGTACTGAATACCAACGCTGGCGGCAAATTCACGAAATTCCGGGCGTTGCCCATCATCCAGCAGATAGATCGTCAGCTTCTCTCGCGGCCAGTCGAGGCCCAGTGCAGCATAAATGGACGGCTTAACGACGCTTAACGGTTCATTGTAGGTTGGCACCAGCAGGTCAATCGTCGGCCAGCTATCAATATCCTCCGGCATCGACACCGGCTGGCGGTGCAGTGGCCACAGGCTCTGGAAATATCCCAGTAACAGCACCACCCAGGCATAAGTTTCAGCAGCAATCAGCAGCAAACCAAAAATCAGGCTTATCCGGTCGTCCCAGTTCAGCGTAACGGTATAGCGCCACCACAGATAACGGCAGGAGATGGTCAGTGACAGGACAATCATCATCATGACCGGCAGGCGGCCCGGAATCCGCCGCACCACCATCGCCACCATCCACAGCACCATAACAAAGATAAACTGCGTCCAGATATCAAACGGCTGCGAGATGCACAGCAGGGCCAGGGCCGTAGCCACCAGCACCGCCACGCTGAACAAGGCTTTGCGCAGCCACGGATGCAGCTGATTTAACCAGCGCTCAGCCCGGCTTTCCAGCCTGCTGCGTTGCGCTTTTTGCGACAGGCGGTGCAGCCAGCGGTGAAAGAGTTTGCGCCTGAGCGCCAGCGGGCGGAAGGCATTCAGCCGCAGGCGCTCGCTGCGCGGTGAAGCATCATTGGGCATAAACAACACCAGCCACAGGCTCTGTACCAGATAACGCAACAGATCCGCCGGGCGTGGGCGTTCCGGCGAAATCTGCGGGTAGAGCTGGCGGCGGCGGACACGCACGGACTGCCACTCCGGGGATTCAAATCGCAGCAGCGTCCAGCCCAGCATCACCAGCAGGCACTGGAGGGCTGCGGTCAGCACCGGGGCGCGATGACGACGATAGTCGCGATAGCGCTGGTGTAATGCCTGCCACACCGGGGGGATCAGTAGCCAGCGCAGTGGGTTCATGCCGCTTTACCTTTAAGGTTGACCAGGCACCAGGTCGCCAGGGTCGCCATCTCCTCTGCCGCCAGGCTGAGCGGGCGATATTCGCCCAACGGTTGCTTGCTTAACAGCGCTTCCGCGAGCGCCTCATCGCGATGGATCACCAGCGGAACCATTGCCCTGAGCGTGCTTAACCACAGCTGGTGCAAATCCTGCTGCACCTTGCTGACGGAAGTAAACTGGTTGATCAGGAACAGGGTGTTGGCCGGAACGTTGGCCTGATGCAGGCGCAGATGGCAGTTACCATCCGGGTTGAGCACCAGCAAATGGTGATCGGCCTGCAGCAGCGAATGGCTCAGTTGGGACAGCTCCGCCGGGATATCCAGCAGCACCCAGCGATATTCGCTACGCAGGGCCTCAAGACGCGTGGACCAGGGTGCCACTAACGCTTCAGGCTGACGAAAATAATCCTGCCCTTCTTCACGCGGAAGCTGCCCGAAGGGAATAAAGTCGAGCTGCGCGGTATAACGCATCGCGCTCTGCTGCCAGGGCTGCTGGTGTCGCATGCTGTGTGCCCAGCCACGGGAATGTGCCAGGGGAGAATTAAAATGGGTACCCAGCTGATTATGAGGGGAAAAATCAATGGCAATAGTGCGTTCACCCAGGCAGTTCAGTGCCCAGGCCAGCGCCGCTGTGACAGAAGTGGTGCCCACGCCGCCACGCAATCCCGACAATGCAACGATTGGCATTAACTTTCCTTATTCTGAAGTGCATCCAGTTCTGTCAATAATGGCCATCGCGCATAAATGGCCGCCAGTCTTTCCTGACGGGCGATATCGATATAACGAAATGCGCCGAGTGAAAATGCCTCACCCAATGCGCTAATATCATCAGGTGGTTCACTTTCGGCTTGTAAAGCAGGACGCTGATTTTTATTCATCTTTGCCAGCCATTATGCAGGAATGGATCGATTTAATAATATACATTTATCACGTTAATGATTTAAATCTCATTGTTTTACCCTTAAGTTAAAACCACCGGAGGAACACGCCCCCACACTGACCGCCATCAGTGGCCAGACGTCCCCGGCAACCTGATGCATAAAAATGTGAAATCGATATCAATGATTCACTGGCACCTGGTAAGTAGTAATGTATATTTACAGTATAACAAGTGTTATGAAAAATTTTTTCCAGATTGCCTTCATGCTGGATTATCCCTGGTGCAAAAAATCTTATGACGATTTCATTTACCTTAGGGCTTGGACAGGTTCAAAATGAATTAGTGTTGATGCAGCCGCCAGGCTGCTACTGGGTCACAGTAAACCGGCAGGAAGATGCACGCCTGCTGGTGCGCCAGACGATAGCGGCTCAACGAGCGTTGACCCTGATCAGCACCACTGAACCTCCCCAGAGCCTGTTGACACCTGCTCCACAAGGCGGCCCGAATAAAATCCCATTATTCTCTTTGCCTGAAACGACCGAGGCACTGATGGATTTGACGGAAGATTTTTCCCGGGTATTAACCAATAAACCCCGATTCCTCATTTTTTATACCGCCTTTAGCACGTGGGAGACGTTATCGTCCATCGAGTTAAATAGCTGGCTGAAGGGAATACAAAAATGGTTAACCGCGCGAAAATCAACAATGTTGATTATCACCTCTGGTCCCGGCGTTAATCTCCTGCGTAATGATTTACAAACGCGCTATCGTCATCTGGAGGGTTTGTCGCATCTTGAATGGCAACAGGACAGCTGGAATTACCGGGTTAACTGGTGGTGTAATAAAAGTGGCATGCTGGCAGATCGTGCGCTGCGACTCACGCTGAGTCAGGATTCTTTCCTGCAAATTAATGAAGAAGAGCAAAACACACCGTTAACATTAAATGATGAATATCTTTATCTGGCAGAAAAAACGGTACTGGAAGGTGCGCCACCTCTTTCCAGCGCATGGACGCTGTTTGATGATAACAGTCAGCTTGCCAGCCGGGCGCAGCAGGCCAGTGCCGCCACGGTGATCTTTAATCTGCATCATAACGACCAAATCGCGACTCTGGCGGGTGATATTCACGGCCTGCGCCGCACGCGCGGCAGCGCCCTGAAAATTGTGGTGCGTGAAATGCAAACGTCCCTGCGCTACAGCGATGAACGCCTGCTGCTGGCCTGCGGCGTGAATGCCATCGTGCCCTTCAATGCCACTATGTCGCGTTTTCTTACCACTTTGGAAGGGTTGCAGGGGCAGTTCTATAACCGCCATGTACCTGCTGACCTTGGCGTATTACTGCGTTCCATGCAGCCACTGCAGGAGAAAGGCTACCTGCCGCTGGAGCATTTTTGCCGCTCAGTGACACGGTTGATCGGTAACACCATGCTACCGGAAGATGGCAAAGGTCTGCTGGTGGCTTTGCGTCCCGTGCCGGAACTCAGCCCGGAACAGGCGCTGACGCTGTGCAAGCCGCGACGCTACGGTGACCTGGTGACACGTATAGAGGATCGGGTGTATCTGTTCCTCTCCTCCTGCCGTTACACCGACCTGGATACGGCATTGCAGTACATTTTTCATCTGCCGCCCAACGAGATTTTCACTAACCGGATGGTGTGGTTTGAGGATTTACAAATCCTTTCGGAAGTCAGGCAGATAACCAGTATGTTGCCCAGCGCCTGGCGTGATGCGCCACCGACTGAGACCCACGAATTGGCGGCCGATACCAAACAGCCAGAGATCCGCCTGGTGCCGGAAGAAGTGACGCTCGCCACCCGTTCAGATAAAGAGGGCCCGCAATGACACTGATGGATGGGGTGCAGATCGTCATTCTGCTGCTGTTGATCCTGTTATTACTGAAGCCTTTTTACAGCCGCTGGCTGCCCAAAAAATGGCGCGGGATCCTGCACCGTGTTCTGCCACCTCGCGCCCTGAAATATGAAGGGACCTGGCGGCGAAAATATCCTGATTCGGAAACCAAGAAACGATGAACGATCGCCAACCTGTCACATCTGCATCCCCTCCTGTCTGGCGCTACTGGCGCGGGCTGGGCGGCTGGAATTTTTACTTTCTGCTCAAATTTGCGCTGCTGTGGTTTGGCTACCTTAATTTCCATGCGCTGAACAATCTGATTTTCCTGGCGTGGCTGCTGATGCCGATCCCATCGGTGAGGCTGCACCGGCTGCGTCACTGGATCTCGGTTCCCATTGGTATTGCCCTGTTCTGGCAGGATACCTGGCTACCGGGCCTGCAAACGCTGCTCAGTCAGGGCGGGCAGCTCGCCGGGTTTTCCGCCGACTATCTGCTGGACTTAACGACCCGCTTCATCAACTGGCAGATGGTCGGCGGTGCCTTTATTCTGCTGGTGCTGTATCTGTTCCTTGCCCAATGGGTGCGGGTGACGGTGGTGGTTTCGCTGATGCTGGTGTGGGTGAACGTGGTGAACCTCGCCGGACCGGCATTTAACCTGCTGCCTGCCGGGGAAGCCACACCGCCGGTGGCAACAAACCCGGCACCTGAGGCTTTAAAAAGTGCGGCAAGCGGTATGGAAGAGACGCTTCCTCCCACCAGCGCCAACCTGACGGCTCATCTGAACGCCTTCTATAACAGCGAAAAACAGCGCATTACGCAGTTCCCGGAGACGCTGCCTGCGGACTCCGCGCCCTTTGATATTCTGGTGATCAATATCTGCTCGCTGGCCTGGTCAGACATCGAGTTTGCGAAACTGCGCAATCACCCACTGTGGCAGCACTTTGATGTGGTGCTGGATAACTACAATGCCGCTACCGGCTACAGCGGCCCGGCGGGGATCCGCCTGCTGCGTGCCAGCTGTGGTCAGAGTTCGCACAGCGATCTGTACAAACCGGTTGATGAGCGTTGCTATCTGTTTGATAACCTGGCGAAGCTCGGCTTTAAGCAACAGCTGATGCTGGACCATCCGGGTGTATTTGGCGGTTATTTGCAGGAACTGCGTGATGACGGCAATTTACAGGCACCGCTGATGTCACAGGCCGGGCTGAAACCTCAGTTAACCTCGTTTGACGGGGAACCGGTGTTTGATGATGCCCAGGTGATGCAGCGCTGGCTGGATGACCGGCAGAAAAGCAGCGAGGCCCGCAGTGCCACTTTCTATAATCTGATCCCACTGCACGACGGCACGCGTGAATTGGGCAGCAACAAAACCGCCCCCTGGGAGCCACGGGCGAAAAAGCTGTTCGATCAGCTGGATGATTTTCTGACCAATCTGGATAAGTCCGGCCGCCGGGTGATGGTGCTGGTGGTGCCAGAGCACGGTGCGGCGCTGGAAGGTGACCGGATGCAGATGTCCGGCCTGCGCGATATTCCCAGCCCGTCGATTACCCATGTTCCGGTGGGCATCAAGTTTGTTGGGATGAAGGCACCCCATGCTGCACAGCCGCTGAATGTCAGTACGCCGACCAGCCTGCTTGCGATTTCCGAGTTGGTTTCCCGCGTGGTTGATGGTCAGGTGTTTAATGCCGCCAATGTGAATATGGCGACACTGACGGCTGATTTACCCCAGACCCCGGTGATCTCCGAGAATGATAATGCGGTGGTGATGATGTATCAGGGGAAACCCTGGATTCGGCTGAACGGTGGGGATTGGGTGGCGTATCCACAGTAGGAGCCGGGCATGCCCGAACCACATCAGGGCGAGGCGTGCCTCGCCCCTACGCAAAATGAGGGTGGGTGACCTGTCCGTTGTAGGGGTCGGGCATGTGTAGGACCGGGTACATAGGTAACAGATCAGACCGGGCACACAGGTAACACTTTTATGCCGGGTCGACCCTGATAATACGCTTTTCTGCCCGTTCATAGTAAGCCAGTATCAGCCGGTCGAAGAGGATGACATCCACGCCGTCATCCACTTCGACCAGCCTCACGTATTCTCCCCTCAGCGCTTCGCTCAGGAACATCCACTTATCCAGCTTTATTCCTCCCTTTGCCTGAACCCGCAGCAGCCTTGAGCCCTCCGGGTATTTCACCTCCGGCACCTCCCCGTCCCACCCCCGTGCTGACGGGGTCCATACCGACGACGGCGTTTTTCCTCCGTGCGCCTCGTGCGGCCGCTCTGCGTTGAACTCTCGCCGGTAGGCGTCGAACCACATCTGCTGCTCTGCCTGCGTCGTGAAGATGTTGCCGCAGGCCAGCGCTCTCTTCAGTGAACGGTGCATCCGCTCATGCCGCCCGTTCTCTTCAGGATGCCCTTTCCTGATCCGTTCCGGCAGGATGCCCGGCTTTATCAGCCAGACGCTGAGCCGGCTCAGGCCGGCGATGCCCGTACCGGCGAAGGGATGCCCGTTGTCCGTGCGTATCACGTCCGGCAGCCCGTATTCCCGGAAGGCCCGCTCAAGATTCTGGCGGACGAACGCCCCGGTTTCACGGGTGCCTGCTTCACACGCCAGCAGGTAGCGGCTGAGGTTATCCGTCAGGGTGAATGGCCGGCAGAGGCTGCGGTCACGCAGGCGGAACCAGCCCTTGAAGTCTGCGCTCCAGACCTGATTAACGCGGCAGATATCCGTCAGACCTGCGGCGTTACCGGGCGTGCGGCGGCGGACTTTACGGGGCGTGACCAGCCCTTCGCGAGCGAGCAGGTTGCCGATGGTGCTGGCGGCAGGAACGTGGCCGGGATGGCCCGTGTTAATCAGCCAGTGTCGCAGTTTTTTGGGCCCCCAGTCCGGGTGTGCGCGGCGCAGGGATATCAGGTGCTGTGCCAGGTCGGGAGGGATAACGCAGGATGAGGTGAGGCGCGCGCGGGAGAGGTTTTCAAGGGAGCGAAGGTCGCCGGGGTCAAAGCGTTCAAGCCATTTGTAGCCGGTTTTGCGGCTGATGCCGAACTGGCGGCAAAGTGAAGCGACAGAGTGTGTGCCTGCGAGGCAGGCACGGATAAAATCGAGGCGTTGCATGGTAACAGTCTCAGTCCAGGGCATAGTGAGTCTCTTCCGCTATGCCGTTTATAACTGTTACCCATGTGGTCAGTCTAAAGTGTTACCCATGTGGTCGGTCTGTACCCGTGCCTCGCCCCTACGCAAAATGAGGGTGGGTGACCTGTCCGTTGTAGGGGTCGGGCATGCCCGACCCGCAGGTGAAGGCGTTAGCGGTCGTTCAGCGCCAGGAACGTCAACAGGCGCAGACTGGCCGAATAATAATCCTCACTGCTGTTCAACGCATCATTGATATAACCGGTATCATCCAGCGTCAAATCGCGCACCGCCAGCAGGCCGCCCGCCATATTGTACGGCGCTTTATCGCTACTGAGCACATCAATCCAGGCCGGCGTTTGCAGCCGCTGGAAGTTCATCCAGAAACGCTGGAACGGCACCAGTTGCAGCGAGGCAGGATCATACCAGTGCAGATAAAGCGGAACACGGATCGCATCATAACTGAAACGCGGCGGCCAGGCGGTAGCCGGAGCCATTGAACCGTCGGCGTTCATCGCCACCCAGTCCATTGGCAGGCCACTGTCACCAAAACGCATCTCAGACAGCAGCTGCGTACCATCGTCAATCAGGGCGTTCCACACCTTCAAATGGCTGCGGGCAGCAAAGTCACGCCACGCCGGGAAAATAAAGTAGGATGGGTTGAGGATCACATAGCTGGTTTTGTTAAAACCCTGCGCGCCAGGCAACATAATCGTCCGCCCGGCAAAGGTGATCACATTGCGGTCAATAATCGCTTTTTGCAGACGATCGGACACTTGTAAATACGCCGGTACATTCCACTTATTGCCCGCTTTCAGCAGTGCCCAGGCGATCAACACATCACCATCAGAGGCGTTGTTGCGGTCACTGACCGGGTCGCTGGCACCGGGGATGTACTTCCAGTAGAACAGACCGTTGTTCGGATTGCTGAGGTTCTTCTGCGTCCAGCGCCACAGGCTGTCGAAACTACTGCGGTCGTTGTAATACACCGCCATCAGCATCGCATAGCCCTGGCCTTCCGTGTGGCTGACATTATTATTGCCCGTATCCTGGATACGTCCTTCGGATGTCATAAAACGCGTTTTAAACGTGCTCCAACCGTCTGCGGCACTGGCCTGGGACATCCCCAGCACCAGCGCAAGCAAAATTATTCCTGCCCTGAACATTGCCATCATCCTACTCCTCATGCCTGGTAACGAAAGCGCAGTGAGCTTTCACCGGTCTCTTCACAGGTCAGGGAAACGTTATCGCCCCCTCCCTGACCGCGCAGCCAGCGGGCATACAGGCCCAGCAGAACCGCACCCAACGCCAGACGCCACTGACGGTCCGGCATCACGCCATCGCCCGGCGGCAGCGCCAGATGATCGATAACAATCGCCGTCTCCGACGGTTTAAGATCAACAAATCCCCAGTTGAAGCGCGCCAGCACCTGATTGATCTGTGCTTCCAGATCCGCCACGGTCGCGATCGCGCCCAGCGGGTAACGATGGGCCAGGCTATCGCCCATCTGGCGTAAAAAGGCCTGACTTTCGAGCTCACCGGCGTTATTCAGCATTCCATTAATCATCACACTCAGCAGATCAAACCAGCCCGGCTGATACTGCTGCTGACGGTAATATTGCAGGGTGCGTTCCTGTAACTGACTCATGCTTATTTGCCTCCCAGCATGTAGCGGAAGTAGAGCTGCGCTGTACTTTCGTTATAGTC
The DNA here is from genome assembly GCF_037479175.1 of Erwinia sp. MYb375. Taxonomy (NCBI): domain Bacteria; kingdom Pseudomonadati; phylum Pseudomonadota; class Gammaproteobacteria; order Enterobacterales; family Erwiniaceae; genus Erwinia; species Erwinia sp. MYb375. The sequence goes on from NZ_JBBGZS010000010.1 coordinate 358,868, forward strand.
GCCAAAGGTGTCATAGCCCAACTGACCGCCAATGGTAACGTCTTTGTTGATCTTGTAATCGGCGCCCGCATGCAGGTTATAGCCGATGCCGCTTTTGCTGCCGCCGCTGAAGTAGGCTTCTTTGGCATAGCCCGCTGTCACCATATCTTCCAGCAGTGCCTGATAGTCGCTGTTGTTCGGGAAGTAGGCGGCTTTGTCCTGAGTATAGGACTGATAGCCCGCCGAACCGCCGATCTTCACGCTCACATCGTCATAGGTTTGGGTGAAATCTACCGGGAACGACACGCTGACATAGTTCTGCGGGCTGAAGTAACCCCCTGAACCGTAGCTGAAGTTGCTGAGGTTTTTCGAGAAGTCCATCCAACTGATGTTGATCCCGGTTTTCAGCTCGCGATCGTTAAAGTGGAACGGACGCACATAGGCGCCGGCATTCCCCATTAACGAGGTGTTGCTGGCCACGTTTTCACCGATATAGCTGTAACCACCTGCGCCCACATAGAATCCGGCATCGCCATCATCGTAGCTTAACAGCGCGTTACCGCCGTTCTTGGTCACGCGGCCCCAGCTCTTCCCGGTGTAGGCATCTTTCACCCCCACATAAGAGAGCAGGCTGTCGGTGACGGCGCGGCGTTCACCGGTCAGGATCAGCGTCAGGTAGTCCGTCAGCTTCGGCGCCCACTTCACGCCACCGACCATGGTGCTGAGATCCTGCCCCAGCGGTGTGCTGCCGAGGTCAATTTTGTAGCTGTCGCCGCTTAGCGCCAGGTTCAGCTCCACACCGGTTGCGGTCTGAGAATCGGTTGAGGCTGACGATGCAGTATCAACGTTAACTTTACGAGATGAAGCCGCCAGGTATTTTGCCAGCGTGGCGTTATTGTTCAGGCTCTGCAAGTTACTCAGGCCACTGTTAGTGAACGGATTATAATCCGCACTATCAATACCTGTAAGGTTGGTCAGCTCAGCCCCCACGCCCGGGTTAGCGGCATCAAATGTCGCCTTCTCGGTGGCGGTTAATCCGCTGTAGTTGGTCTGCTCATTCTTGATATTCTGAATCAGGTTCTCTACAGACACACCTGCTGCACCCGTACCGAGACGACGATAAGCATCACCGCTGGCACTGCCTGCACTCAGCGTCATTGGCGTTACGGTAAAGTCAAAGCGCGCATCGCCCAGCGGTGAACTTGACCACACCAGCGGGGCTTTGGCTTCGGTCAGCTTACTTAAGCCGTTTTCGCCGTCACGCCCACGGATCTGCACGCCCCCCTGCATCCAGGTTCCGGTATCTTTCGTCAGCTCGTCCATCATGGTGTCGATCTGGTGCAGCGTCTGGTTCTGCTGGAGGGCGGCCTCTGAGCCACCGCCAACCACCGTCAGACCGCCGCTGGCCCCCCCGATATTGCGGTAGTCACGCGCATCCGGCGCCTGCTGCCACGGCATGGTATTGCCATACACCGAAGGGGATTTGCGGACCGTCATGGTGGTGCGGTTGATAAACGGGTTATCAGACAGCGTCAGCCCACCAATACCGGCCACGCTGCCCACACTGCTGCCCTCCAGGCCAATCATCTTGCCTTTCGCCGTGCGCAGGTAGCTCAGCGCCTGGTTGTGGTCGCCTTCTGCTTCAGAAACACGCGCCAGCAGCAGCAGCCGTTCCGGTGAAGGTTCCCCGCGCAGGCCGCTGGCGAGACCGCGTGCTTTTGGCACGTCATTCAGCGCCAGGGCAGTATTGATCGCCCCTTCGCGCGCGTCCTGAGTCTCGGTATCGCGGGTCATCAGGTAGTCGTAAACCACCGCCGCTTCTTTGTTCATTTTGCCGGACTGGTACAGACGCGCCATCGCGAACATCAGATCGGAGTTCTGCGGATCTTTCTGCAGGGCGCCAATCAGTTTGTCGTAGGCGGCAGCATACTGTTTACGTTCGCGCAGGTTATCCACTTCATTGATCACCTCACCGTTACGCAGACCCGCCAGTTGCTCGCTGGTGCTGCGTGACTGCAATTCCGGGTTACTGAGGAAGGCCTGCCCTTCTGCCCCCAGACCTGCCTGATTCAGTACTGCCACCTGTGCCGCATAGTCGCCGGCGTTACCCTGCACGCCACGCTGCATGTTCGCGCGCACCAGAGCCACCGCCGTGGACATATCGCCCGCCTGCGCCAGGCCTTTCGCCAGGTTACCCACATCGGCCGGGTTCTGTGGCGGGTTCGCCGCCAGCGCTTTCAGCGTATTCGCTGCCGCCGCATTCGAGCCCTGCGCCAGATACTGTTGAGCGACGGACATCTGTTGATTGAAGTTCACACGTTGCACCAGCGCACGCATATCAGCATTCTGGCTGCGCGCCGGAATGCGCGACAGCAGGCTCTGCGCCTGTGCCCAGGCACCGCTTTCGCTGGCAAACAGCGCGGCTGCATAGACTTCATTGCTGCTGGCACCGTTACGGAAGGCAGGCTGCATCACACCCGATGCGGCGGCGGTATTGCCCTGCTGCTGATAAATACGCGCCAGATCGAGGCGCAACCAGCCGTCAGCCGGGAAGCGCTGCATGCCCTGTTGCAGGATGCTGATGGCGCGCTGTGGATTACCCGCAGCCAGCGCCTGTTTCGCTTCACGACGTACCGGTTCGCTGGTCGCCACCGGACGCGGCGTCACCGCTTCGCGCACGCTGGAAGGCAGCGAGGCCAGCAGCGTGTTGGCTTCGGCGGTATTGCCCTGCTGACGCAGCACATAGAACAGCCCTTCTTTCGCCGGGCGATTATCCGCATCACTCGCCAGCACGTCACGATAGCTCTGTGCAGCCTGATCCAGTTGATTATTACGGCGCAACACGTCAGCGCGGAACAGCTTCGCCGTGACGCCTTTCTCGCCCGCCGCCTGCGTTAACGGTTCACTCAGGCTCAGCGCCTGGGCGCTGTCACCGGATTTCATCGCCTGCTGCGCACTGGCTAACTGGCCGTAGAAACGGGCATCCGTTGCCTGCTGCTGGCGCTGCTCGCTGTTAGTACCGCCCAGCTTCGCGGCACGATCCAGATAATCTGCCGCTTTGGCATAATCACCGCTGCGCTGCGCCACATAGCCGAGGCCAGCCAGCGCATCCGCATCTTCCGGGTTGGTTTGCAGGACCTGGTCGAACGCGGTTTGCGCGCCCGTGACGTCGCCGCTGTTCAGTGCGTTAAAGCCCTGACCTTTCGCTGCTCCGCCCACGTTTTTACGGAAGTAGTCCATCACCGTCTTATCTTGCGGATGACGTTGCTGGTAATTTTGGTACAGCGGGGCATCCCCGGCTTGCGGACCCAGCCAGAGCAGGGCCTGACGCAGAGAGCGGTCAGCATCGGCGTTGCCGCCTGCCAGCTCTGCCAGCGTTTGCAGGCCTTCACGGCGGGTCGCTTCCTGATAGGTCAGCGCTTTACCGAGTGCCAGTTTCGCGCCCGTATCCTGTGGATGCTGTGCTGCGAACTGGCGCAGGTTATCTACCGCCTGCGGCAGCATGGCGCGGTCACCGGCCATTGTCAGATAATACTCCGCCGCCACACTGGCAGGAGGCTCGGTGCCTTTAAAGGTATTACGCCAGGTCTGTAATGCGGCGGCGGTGTTGCCGCTGCGCGCCTGCTGACGTGCCAGCGACAGCTGCGCCGCCGGAATCGTTTGCAACTGGCGTGCGTTATCCAGCTCAGACAGACGCGAATCCTGCGGTGACACCTGGCTCAGGCGTGCCCGCCATTTAGCCGCCGCTGCCCCGTCACCGCTCTGCTGGGACCAGAGCGCCATCAGATACAGCGCCTGGGCGTTGTTGCCGTCAACCATCAGCACTTTGTTTAACGCATCACGCGCCAGCTCATCATGGGCTTTCTGATGCCAGTAGTTCGCCTGGTCAAACAGTGCCTGAATCGCCGGGTTACTCTCTGCGGCAAACAATGGAGATGCCATCACCGACAGCGCAAGCCCGCTGCCAATCATCCAGCAATGACGAATTCTGGCGGTTAAGGGAGTGAGTGTGGTTTTCATCATTCTTTTGTCTCGCCAGAGCTATTGGAATTATTATTCGGTTGCAGACGGCGCCGTGCATGGCGTTTCAGCAAGACATAGACACTCAGGCCCACCACCGTTGAACAGAACAGCGCCAGCAACGACAGCAATACCGCATGCTGGTTGGCATACCACACCACCATCATGTACCACGGCATCTGCCCGCTCGGGAACTGCGCGCCAACGCGGAAGCTGCGAATACCGTTTTCATCCGTAATGATCGCCGTATCGCCACGAATACCGGCGTTAATCCGCGATGAGGTCATGTCGGTATGCAAACGGGCCAGCTGGTTATCATCCGTTGCCACCGTCATGACCACGAGGCGGCTGCTGTTCCACGGTGAGCGATAGCTGATAAAGCCACGCCAGTCTTCATTTGACGAGAAGTAACGGTCAGCATCCAGCGTCTGGCGATACCAGTCACCCGTCAGCCAGCCACGCAGGTTATCCAGTATATTCGGGACTTTAACGCCCAGCGTATGGTTGTTCAGCTCATACGGTGAACTCTCCAGCATCTCGCGGTTAAAGCTGGCCTGCGACAGCGTGGATACCGAGAGAATATCGCTGTTTTCCAGACGACCGCGCAGTGTGCCGGTCGTCGGAATACCAAACATCACGCTGTTCTGACTCAGCGCCGCACCCGTTGCATTACCCGAACGCCCTGCCATATCCAGCAGCGTGCTGATTTCAGCATCGGTTGGGTTTGAGGGCAGCAGCAGCACCGTCTGCGAATAGTCAGCCAGACGCGAGAACGGGAAAGAGGCACCCACGAAGTAAGAGAGGTTCGGCAACAGCGTAAAGTGACGGGTATGACTCAGATCGATAAACGAATCATCCTCAATCCGGCTCTTAATGTTGTTATTGGTCAGCACGCTACAGGGGGCGCTGGCCTTGGGTTTGATGTTGAAATAGAGCTGCATCTGGTTGTCGCCGTAAATCAGGTACGGGTCCAGTCTCAGGCTGTATTTCTCCTGACGTGCATCACCGCCAAGGCGGTGCCAGATGTTCTCCAGCAGGCCCACTTTGTTCACCGTCAGGTTACGCAGGAAGGTGCCGTTCAGCGTGACGTTGAGCAGGGAACGATCTTCATCAATCCAGCTTTCTGACGGGAAGCGATAGTTCAGTTGCACCGGAATGCTGTCACCGTCCCACAGGAACAGATCTGGCGCAGCGCGGAAGTTAACGCGCAGCGCATCGTGCCAGAGGCCGGTGGTGGTCAGGTTCTGATCTTTACGCAGCAACTCGCTCAGGCGAACCGGGCGGTCGGTATTGATCCAGCGCGGCGCATCGTACGGCTGACGAAGCGGCATACTCTGCGGAGCCACGGCCAGCGTAGACTCATCCACGTCGAAGGGTTGCAGCAGTCGCCAGGTCGCTTGACGCAGCTGGTCGTCGGTTTTCCCGATAATCAGCAGCAGTTTATAGACCGGGTTATCCGGGTTATCCACGATTTGCAGTGACGGTCCTTCGCTGTCCGGTAACGTCAGGCTGCCAATTTTCTCGCCGGGGTGACCAAACACCACGCCGTTTTTCTCGGGCAGTTGTCCACGAATCACCGGGAAGTTGATGCCGCGATAGTCTGCCTGAATCCCCATCCAGGATGACAGGATCGCCGCTGCACTGACGTCACCTGGCGTCACATTTTCGCCAAAGATCATGGCAACGCTCGACGGACTCATCCGCAGGGGATCAATAAACGGACGTGGGAAATTACGCAGGCTGGTGCCGATGTTTAACTGCTGGCCTTCCAGCGACAGCGTGGTTTTCGGCAGGATTGTCACCTGATACAGCTGATCGCTATCGCGCTCACAGATTAACTGGTCTGCATCGTTAACTTTGAAGCTCAGGTTATTGCTCGATACCACCATCGCAGCGGGAATATCCAGCTGATAATCTTCGCTGGCACGGTCGGACGCACTCAGTGGCAAGGTGCCCAGTGGCTGACCGTTCAGCATCAGTTGCAGCGAGGTGTTACGCGCTGCCAGTGCCTGTGACACTTTCAGCGACAGGTTCAGACGCGCATTGGTGATGACTTCATCCGTCGGCAGTGTAAAGACGATGCCTGACTGCAACTGGCCGCCGGTCAGTGTAATACCCTGCGTCTGGCCCATCTGCGCCACGCTGACCGTACTGGTCAGCGGCTGGTTGAGCATCACCGTTTCCGCTGCAGTCGCATCCTCCATCACCGGGGCCGGTAACGGTGGCAGGCCCGCAGGCAGCCCCTCATTCGTCCCCGGCGGCAGTGCGGCTTCTTCGCCCGCAGGTAAGTCGCCTTCCGCAGCAGCGGCAGGCTGATCGTTTTCTTGTAACTCAGCAGACGGTGCGACAGGTTCCGCCGCCGCACCGACATCGGCCGGCGGCGGAATATCAGACAGCGCGCTGCTGTCCTGGGTCACGCTGGTCGGATCGGCCTGAACACTGCCCAGGGTAAGCGCTGTACTCAGGCACAGTGCGCGCAGTAATAAATGCTTCATGCCACACTATCCTCTTCCGCTTGTGCCAGACGTTTTTTCTTGGCACGACGGTCTTTCCACGTTAGCCAGAACAGTTCAAATACCGTACGAATAATGGTTAACAACGAACGCAGCGGATTATCTTTACGTCCTTCCGGCTGAATCCATGCATCGGCACGCGACAGCACCACACGCACCAGTTCACGGCGGCGCGACAGCGGCATTTCGTGGAATTGCAGACGGATGACGTCATCTTCAGCACCGATAGACTGCGCAGGGATGGAGATCACGCCGGATTGCAGGATGACATCAATCGCTTCAATCTCATCGTTTTCATGACGCTGGTCCGGGGCCTGGATCTGCGCACCCCCCATCGACAGGTTGATGGTGGTGGCCCGCGAAGAGATGCCGCTGGCGTAATGCACTACGACCGGCAGACTGACATCAATACGGATGGTTTTACGCACCTGCTTGGTCTCACGTGCAACGGCGATAGCGGCCATCAGAATAATCAGGCTGAAGGTTGCCCAGCCGACGTTCAGCGCAATCACATAAGGGTCAACGCCAAAGTAATCATGGGCGGTAGCGCGGATGATGCCGCTAACCACACCCACTAGCAGCAGCAGGGCGCAGATCACATGTGGACGAACGATGTTAAAGTCGAAGAAACCGACATCCAGCAGGCCGCCTTTATCCGTCACGTTAAACTTACCGTGTTTCGGTGAAATCATGGTCAGGAAGGTCGGGATCACCAGGTGGAATGCCATCACCGTTTCGTATATCTCCCCCCAGAAGGTGGCACGGAAGCGACCATTCATGCGGGAGTTAACATACAGCGACATCACCAGGTGCGGCAGCACATAAGCAAAAATCAGGCTGGCTGATGAGTGAATGATGTTCAGGTTAAACAGCAGGTAGGCCAGCGGTGCCGTCAGGAAGATGACGCGCGGCAGACCAAACTGGAAGTGCAGCATGGCGTTGAGATAGCACAGACGCTGCTGCCATTTCAGCCCCCGGCCCAGCAGCGGGTTATCGACGCGGAAAATCTGCGTCATACCGCGCGCCCAGCGGGTACGCTGAACAATATGCAGGCCCAGACGCTCGGCCGCCAGACCGGCCGCCAGCGGGATCGCCAGGAAGGCAGAGCCCCAGCCCAGACGCTGCATTTTCAGCGCGGTATGCGCATCTTCGGTGACGGTTTCAACCGCAAAGCCGCCAATTTCTTCCAGCGCTGAACGGCGGATCACCGCACAGGAACCGCAGAAGAAGGTCGCGTTCCAGTTATCGTTACCCTGCTGTACCGGCCCGTAGAACAGTGCGCCTTCGTTAGGAATGTCACGCGCGGCTTTCAGGTTGCGTTCAAACGGGTCCGGTGAATAGAAGTAGTGAGGCGTTTGCAGCAGTGCCAGCTTTTCATCTTTCAGGAAGGCACCCACGGTCGCCTGGAGGAAAGTACGGGTCGCGACGTGGTCACAGTCAAACACGCAGATCAGTTCACCTTTGGTGATTTTCATCGCATGGTTGAGGTTACCGGCTTTCGCATGGTGGTTATTATCACGGGTGATGTAACCCACGCCAACATCGGCGGCAAAGCGGGCAAACTCGCTGCGCTTACCGTCATCAAGCAGATAAATTTTTATCTTATCGCGCGGGTAGTCGATGCACTGGGCGGCCAGCACAGTATCACGCACCACATCCAGGCTTTCGTTATAGCTGGGGACGTAAACATCCACGGTTGGCCACAGGCTGACATCGTCCGGCAGCGGCTCAATGGTGCGTTTAAGCGGCCATGAGGTTTGCAGATAACCGAGGATTAATATCAGCCAGACATAAAGTTCGGCAATAAATAACCCGATACCGAGAATGGCTTCTACTTCAGAATAAAAATGCAGTGTCTCCGTTGCGCGCCAGTAAATATAACGCGTAGACATCATTGCGGAGAGGATCACCATCACCAGCGAGATTTTTTTGCTCTTGCTGATCCCCAATAAGAACAGGATCGCGATAGAGATTAAGCCGAAAATATATTGTTTCTGACTATCCATCGGCGTGATGATGATCACTGCGGCTAAGGGGGACAATATCAGCAGCAGCAGATAAAACATGACTTTATTCATAAGTCATCCTGAATACGGATTGTTATAATTCGTGGCAGCCCCAAATAATCGGACCGCGCGTCTTCAGGCATCCCTGCCTGGTAATATTCCGGCAGTTAGCGGGACTTTAGCGGGGCGTGCATTTCACCGTCACCGACTTTGATGTCGAGCAACGCGGCAAGGCGTTTACCGATCAGCTCAATGTCAAATGCCGCGGCAGAGACCGGACTAAAATCAAAAATAGACTGCTGGGAAGCATTGGCTTCTGCCACGCTTTCATCGCGGTTAACCACGCCCATCAGCTTATCGCCGAGGCGTTGCTGCATGAAAGCGGTGACATCACGGCTGATATTGCGGCGACTATCGCTTTGATTAAGAACGAAATAATGACCATAGCGGTGGTTTAACGGGCCACCAATCATTTTCTCATTTTCAATTTGTGGCAGCAGAGACAGTGACGCCGTGTCTGCCAGCATAACCACTAAATGCATATCGGCCAGTGCGGCCATAGCTTTAAGGGCCGGACCCGGACCCGGAGGGAAATCAGCGATGATCACCAGCCCCGGATAGTCCAGGAGCGTATGCAGACCACGCGCAAGAAAGTTGGGATCTTTGGTTAAATTTTCTTCAAACCCAATGCGTTGCTCTTCCGTCACCTCGCCATAAGGCAGAACAAAAATATTGCCGCCGGTGGTGAGAATGGACTGACTCCAGTCAGAAGATTCGGCAGATTTCGCCACAAAACCACGGCTATCGGCCAACGGAACACCAAAGTGCAGGCGCAGCGCATTTTGCACGTCAAAATCGATCGCCAGCACCTTACTGCCGCCACGAGCGAGGGCATGAGCAAGGTTAGCTGCCATGGTGGTTTTACCCACACCGCCTTTAGGGGAGCAAACACAAACTAACGGCATGAGGCAATTTTCTCCAGCAGGGGATGTAACAACATATCTTTCGGAAGTGCAGCGGAGCCCGGCGCCGCTGCCGTGCTAAACAACTGTTTGTAGCTCACATTCGCCGGTGCTTCGTCAGCAGGCGAATGTGCCGCAATAACGGGTTGAGTGGCGACAGGCTGCGGCACAGGAGCCGTTGCGGCCTGGAACACGGGTTGTGCAGGAACGACTGCAGCAGGCTGCAACGAGGCTGAAATACTGTCGAGCAGCGATGCACCAACGCGATCTGAAGCGTCTGGAGTGGCAGGCACAAAGGACTGAACCGGCAGCGATGATATCGCCGGCGCGTTTTCCACCGATGACGATGTAAAAGCAGCAAAATCAACCGGTTGAGGAACAGCCCGATCAATACGCTGACTGTTATCCAGCACCGACCCCGCGCCATCATTCAGCAACTGTTTGATGATGGCCCAGTTGGTGGTTGTCGAGTTCAGCGTTTGCTCAGACATATCTTTGAATTCAATGTGGTTTGTTTGCGTTTTTTCCTTAAAACGCTGCAGGTCATCATAACTGTTCATATGTCTGATCGCGCAAGGTGGATGATTTCGCGGCAATATAACATACATTTTTAAATAGTTCAGACTATTCTCATATCATAGAAGAAACACTTTTAATGAGCTAATAACCTGAAATTTAATAAAAAAATATAATTACATAAGTGATATATCAGCCAGGTGATTATTTGTCTTAATTATCTATTTATTACCTATTTATGGGAGTTATTTCATGAAAATGAAATAACTCGTCAGTCCTTACTCTTTCTTAACGGTTCATTGACTTCGGTAATATTATTTCCAGCGCATCCTTTTTGTCTGCAGACCGCATAACTTACTGAAAAAAAACGTCTGCCATGCCTGTTCAGCTTTTTTCAGAGCACCTGGACTTAGAATCGATTCATTAGCCTGCTTTTCATACAGCATAGCAGTACTTCATGAATCTCGTATTTCTCTTAAGCATTTCATCCGGCTTATGAGAAGAGGCATCTGAAAAATAAGAAGGGAAAAGACTGGTTGGGGCGGCGGCGCCCGGTCGATAGCAGGCGGGAAATGCAAAATGGCCCTTCCGGAGAAGAGCCATTTTCAGGGTAACCAGACAGGTCAGGCCTGACTGTTTTCGTCCTGCTCCACGGCAAAGCAGGCTACCTGTTGTGCGCCGAAGGTTTTCAACTGCGGTTGCAGCTGCACGCAAGTGCCAAACTGGCGGCGGCAGCGGGCATTAAACGCACATCCCGGCGGCGGATTCAGCGGGCTTGGCAGCTCACCGGTCAGTTTAATACGCTCACGCCGCTCATCCGGGTTGAGACGTGGCGTCGCTGACAGCAGCGCCTGAGTATAAGGATGGCGCGGATTGGCGAAGATCTCTTCTTTACTCCCCTTCTCCACACAGCGGCCCAGATACATCACCATCACCTCATCCGCGATATGTTCCACCACCGACAGGTCGTGGGAGATAAACACGTAAGAGAGGCCGAGGTCCTGCTGCAGGTCCATCATCAGGTTCAGCACCTGCGCACGTACCGACACGTCGAGCGCTGACACCGGTTCATCGGCAATCAGCACGTCCGGGTCCAGCATCAACCCGCGTGCGATCGCAATACGCTGACGCTGGCCGCCTGAGAACATATGTGGGTAGCGATCATAATGTTCGGTTTTCAGGCCAACCTTCGCCATCATCTCCAGGGTTTTCTCCCGACGCTCAGCGCGCGTAAAGTCCGTATTAATCAATAACGGTTCTTCGAGAATCTGACTGACCTTCTTACGCGGGTTCAGAGAACCGTAAGGGTTCTGGAAAACGATCTGGATTTTCTGGCGACGAAGCTTTTGCGCCTGCGGGTCATGCTTCAGCAGATCCTGCCCCTGATAGAACAGCTGACCTTCCGTTGGCGTTTCAATCATGGTCAGCAGACGGCCGAGCGTTGATTTTCCGCAACCGGACTCCCCCACCACGGCCAGCGTTTTGCCCCGCTCCAGATCGAACGAGACACCATCCAGCGCTTTGACCAGACGCTCCTGACCAAACAAGCCTTTTTTAACCGGGTAGTGCTTTTTCAGATCGATCGCCTGCATCAGCAGTGTCGATTTATCGTGTTCAGGCTTCATAAGTGGGCCTCCCGGCATCATCCAGTGGGAAATGACATTTGGACTGACGCCCGGCAATATCACGCAGTGGCGGTTCCTCGTTGCGGCAGCGATCTTTGGCATACGGGCAACGTGGGTTCAGCAGGCAGCCGTTCGGGCGATCATACTTGCCGGGTACCACCCCCGGTAACGAGGCGAGGCGCGCTTTATCCGCCGCGAACTCCGGCAGCGCACGCAGCAAGGCCTGGGTATAAGGATGGCGCGGGGCTTTAAAGATATCTACCGCCTTGCCGGTTTCCACCACCTGACCTGCATACATCACGATAATGTGCTGCGCAGCTTCCGCCACCAGCGCCAGATCGTGCGTGATCAGGATCAGCGCCATATTCTCCTGGCGTTGCAGGTCAAGCAGCAGCTCAATGATCTGCGCCTGAATGGTTACGTCGAGCGCCGTGGTCGGCTCATCAGCAATCAGCAGCTTTGGTCGGCAGGCAATCGCCATGGCGATCATCACGCGCTGGCTCATCCCCCCCGAAAGCTGATGCGGATACACATCAAGGCGCGAAGACGGGTCAGGAATACCGACCTGATTGAGCAGATCGATAGCGCGCTGACGACGGGTACGTTTGTTGCCGCCCTGATGCACCTTGATGGCTTCCATAATCTGGAAACCCACGGTGTAGCACGGATTGAGGCTGGTCATCGGGTCCTGGAAAATCATCGCAACGTCGGAGCCCACCAGCTGGCGGCGCTCTTTTTACGAAATGCGTTTCAGGTCGCGCTGGTTAAACACCAGGTTGTCAGCCATGACTTTGCCGGGGTAATCAATCAGCCCCATGATCGCCAGCGAACTGACGGACTTACCGGAGCCGGACTCACCGACAATACCCACCACCTGCCCCTGCTCAACCTGGTAGCTGATGCGGTCGACGGCGCGGAAAGGTGCTTTTTCGTCACCGAAATGCACCGAAAGCTTATCTACAGTTAAAAGTGCCATCTCGCTGCCTACTGTTTGAGTTTCGGGTCAAGAGCGTCGCGTAAACCATCGCCCATCAGGTTGAATGCCAGTACCGTCAGCAGAATGGCAACACCCGGGAAGGTGACCACCCACCAGGCACTTTGCGCAAACTGCAACACGTCGGAGAGCATGGTGCCCCACTCCGGTGTTGGTGGCTGCGCACCCATACCCAGGAAACCCAGCGCGGCCATATCGAGGATCGCGTTGGAAAAACCGAGAGACGCCTGCACGATAAGCGGTGCCAGGCAGTTTGGTAAAATATTGACGAACATCTGGCGTACAGCTCCGGCCCCGGCCACGCGGGAGGCGGTCACATAGTCGCGCGTCACCTCCACCAGCACCGCCGCACGGGTCAGACGGATATAGTGCGGCAGGGCGACGAAGGTCAGCGCTATCGAGGCGTTAACAATCGATGGGCCAAAGATCGCCACCAGCACCAGCGCCAGCAGCAGGCTTGGCAGCGCCAGCATGATATCCACCAGACGCATAATCGCCGCATCCACGGAACCGCCAACGTAGCCAGCAATCAGGCCGAAAATGACGCCGAAGATCAGCGACAATACCACCACCAGACAGCCCACCAGCAGCGAGAGGCGGGCGCCGTACATCAGGCGCGACAGCACGTCACGGCCAACATCATCCGTGCCGAAAACATACTGCCAGCTGCCCCCTTCTTGCCAGGCTGGCGGACGCAGTAACGCATCACGGAACTGCTCAGCAGGCGCGTGGGGTGCCAGCACGTTGGCAAACACCGCGATAATAATCATCAGTACCACGTAAACCAGGCCAATCACTGCACCTTTGTTACGCTTAAAGTAGTGCCAGAATTCCTGTAACGGGGTCATCGGCTTGGGTGCAGCGTTGACGCTGCCTGGATCCACAACAGACATGTTGGCCCCTTATTTCTTGTGACGGATGCGTGGGTTAACCACACCGTAAAGCACGTCGACCAGCAGGTTGACGAAGATAATCAGCGTGGCCACCATCAGCACCCCACCCTGAACCACCGGGTAGTCGCGGCGCTGAAGTGCGTCGATTAACCAGCGCCCCAGGCCTGGCCAGGAGAAGATGGTTTCCGTCAGGATGGCGCCCGCAAGCAGCGTACCGACCTGAAGGCCAATCACCGTGACCACGGGCAACATGGCGTTACGTAACGCATGCACCACGATCACCCGCATCGGCGTCAGCCCTTTGGCACGTGCAGTCCGGATATAGTCTTCGCCGAGCACTTCCAGCATCGCCGAGCGCGTCATACGCACAATCACGGCCAGCGGAATGGTCCCTAGCACAATGGCGGGCAGGATCATATGCATCACGGCATCGTTGAAATCGCCGGGTTCGCCCCAGATCAGGGTATCAATCAGCATAAAGCCGGTGAGCGGCATGGTGTCATCAAGAAACACCGTATCGCCAATACGCCCGGACACCGGGGTCAGGTTGAGCTGCACCGAAACCAGCATGATCAGCATCATGCCCCACCAGAAGATCGGCATGGAGTAACCGGTCAGGGAGATGCCCACCGCCGTGTGGTCAAAAATGGAACCGCGTTTAACCGCAGCCAGCACGCCTACCGGGATACCGACGGCAACGGCAAACAGCATCGCGCAGATACCCAGCTCAAGCGTGGCCTTAAAGCGCGGGACGAACTCTTCCCACACCGGGACACGGCTTTTCAGTGAGATGCCGAGGTCACCATGCATCACGCCTTTGATATAGGAGAGATATTGCTGCCAGAGTGGCTGATCCAGACCGAGCTGGGCCATCAGCTGTGCATGACGTTCAGGGGAGATACCGCGCTCGCCCACCATGATCATCACCGGGTCACCGGGGATCATATGAACAAACGCGAAGGTTAACAGGGTGATACCGATAAACGTTGGGATGACAAGCCCCAAGCGTCGGAGTATGAACTGCAGCATATTCCGCATTCTCTATTAGTTCCTGCCAGCCGTAACCAACAGGATTATTATTGCTCACATCTTGCGCGCGAAAATCCTCAGGGGACATCCACCCGCGACGCAGCGAACTGCGCCTTGACGACCTTTTTGCTTCCTGGCAAGAAGGGTCAGGCATGCCTGACCCCTACAAATAATGATGTGGGACGGGTAAGCCCCGCCCCTGAACACTATTCCTGGATATCTACCTGAGCGAAGTAATGCCCGCCCAGCGGATCAACAACATAGCCTGAGACTTTCTTACTCACTGGCTCGTAGACGGTAGAGTGCGCGACAATCAGCGCAGGCGCCTGGTCATGCATCACAACCTGAGCCTGTTTGTACAGCTCGATACGTTTGTTGTGGTCGTCGGTGGCACGTGCTGGCTGGATCTGATCTTCAAACGGTTTGTAGCACCAGCGAGAATAGTTCGAGCCGTCTTTCGCCGCTGCACAGCTGAACAGGGTGGCGAAGAAGTTATCCGGGTCCCCATTGTCGCCGGTCCAGCCCATCATCACGGTCTGGTGTTCACCGGCTTTAGCACGCTTCAGATACTCGCCCCACTCGTAGGTGACAATCTTGGCTTTCACACCAATTTTCGCCCAGTCGCTCTGAATCATTTCAGCCATACGGCGTGCGTTCGGGTTGTACGGACGCTGTACTGGCATCGCCCACAGATCGATAGCGAAGCCGTCTGCCATACCGGCATCTTTCAGCAACGCTTTGGCTTTCACCGGATCGTACGGATAGTCCTGAACGGCATCGTTGTAGCCCCACATGGTCGGTGGGATCAGGTTTTTCGCTTCCTGGCCCGCGCCCTGATAAACCGCTTCGATGATCGCTTTCTTGTTCACTGCCATGGTCAGCGCCTGACGAACTTTCAGGTTATCCAGTGGCTTTTTCTCAACGTTAAACGACAGATAACCGACGTTCAGACCTGGCTGCTCCAGCAGGTTGATGTTTTTATCCTGCTTCATGCGCGCAATATCAGCCGGGTTCGGGTACGGCATCACCTGACATTCGCCTTTCTGCATTTTGGCGTAACGTACGGAAGCATCCGGGGTGATGGAGAACACCAGACGATCAATTTTCGGTTTAGCACCCCAGTATTCTTTGTTGGCGGTGTACAGAATGCGTGAATCTTTCTGGTACTGCTGAAGCTGGAACGGACCGGTGCCAACCGGGTTAAGGTCCAGTTTTTCCGGCGTACCGGCTTTCATCATATTGTCAGCGTATTCAGCCGAAAGAATGGAGGCGAAATCCATGCCCAGGTCGGCCAGGAATGGCGACTCAGGACGGGTCAGCTCGAAACGTACAGTAGAGTCATCCACTTTCACGATTTTGCTGATCAGGTTCGGCATGTCCATGCCTTCGAAGTATTCGTAGCTGCCGCCAGACACGCCGTGATACTTGTTATTTTTATCCAGCTGACGTTCAAAGGTGAATACCACGTCATCGGCATTAAAGTCGCGCGTCGGTTTAAAGTCTTTGGTGGTCTGCCACTTCACGCCTTTACGCAGGTGGAAGGTGTAGGTTTTACCGTCTGCACTCACATCCCATTTTTCTGCCAGCGCAGGATGTAATTCGGTGGTACCAATGGTGAATTCCACCAGACGGTTATAGATCTGACGCGAGCTGGCGTCATAGGTGGTGCCAGAGGTGAATAACTGCGGGTTAAAACCTTCAGGCGAACCTTCAGAACAATACACCAGGGTCTTCGCCTGAACACCTGTAGCCATTAACAACGCAATCGCGCTGAGACCGACTTTCAGCATCCCGGATTTAGCCAGGGAAATACTCATGCTTATGCTCCAATAGTGATGTGATGTTGTTGTGTGCATACCCGTCTTACTGTTTTTGGCAGCAATAGGGGTAGTTACGCCGGCCGATAATATTTTTTGAGTGGCCTGTGCGTGGTGCCTTGCGGCATCAGTCAATCTGACGGGATGTGGAGACGTTCTGACGATGCAGAAACTATCAGAAAAATCCCCTTACCTTTTGTACTGAGGCTTCAATTTGTCAATTGTTTCAGGGAACGTCAATACAAGCGTAGGGTATTTACTCAGAGTGTGAGAAACAGCAAGCAAATATAAAAAAAACAATTTAATAACATTAATGGCGTAAAACGCTATTAAGTGTGATGAACGCCACATTAAACCCTGGTTTAATGGAAAACAGTCAGTACATCACGCCGAAAAAAAACCCACAAAATAATCCACCAACAGCCGATTTCCCCCCGATAAAATGGGCTATATGGCTAACTTATAGATAAAAATGCTGCAACGCTAAGATAAGAAACAGGCAACAAGTCACATTCGGTCATAAGAAAAACGCGTTGCGAATTAAGTAACTGGCCCCAGGCCGGATAAGGCTTCTCTGCGGTTTTTAGGGTATTTTTCTGCAAAAAGGAGGGAGAGGGAATGTTGAACAGCAGCAGATTATTCGGTTGGATAATGGCAAGCGTAGGGGCGAGGCATGCCTCGCCCAGGTCAGGGTCAGGCATGCCTGGCCCCTACGTTTACTTATGGTTTAGCACACCAGTTATTGGCCTGCTTAATCCCACCATTGGGAGAAGTATAGCCGAGGCATCCCATGATGGTGTCAAACAGCTCAACGTGGCGGTGCGTCTTGCCCGCTTTCTGCTCAGCCTGTAGGCGCTCAAACGCGCTCTTATTGGCCGGGTCTGCCAGATATTTATCCGACGCCCAGACAATCATCGGCACACGGAACTGCTCCGGCGGCGCCATATTGCGTGGCGTACCGTGCAGGTGCATGTTTTCGCTGATGGACTCACCATGATCGGCGGCGTAAAACACAATCGCTTTCTTATCACGCAGCTGGTCAAACACGCTGTCCAGCATGGTATCAACATACAGAATGGAGTTATCGTAAGCGTTAATCAGCATCGCTTTACTGCAGGTATCATCCACGCCCATGCACTCCGGCTGGTAGCGAGCGAATTCACGCGGATAGCGCTGAGAGTAAAGATAGTGAGAGCCTTTAGTATGCAGGATCACCAGATGCTTACCTTTCGGGTGGTCGTCAATCGACGATTTCAGCTCCGGGATCAGCAGCATATCGTCCACGGATTTCCCCTGGTTACGCTTCTCTGAGCCTATCTGTTCGCGGAAGGCATAGCTGTCAGCATTGGTGTTGTTGTAGAACCACACCTCACTCTGCATGGCGTACAGATCCGAACTGAAGCCCAGCGATTTCAATACCGAAAAGACATTTTGCTCTTTCAGCGAACGTCCCGGGTTATCCATCGTTCCCCCTTCACGCACAAACATGCAGCGCAGGGAGAGTTTCGTGGAGGTATCACAGGACTCACCGCGGAACGCCACCAGGTTCTTCTCTTTCGACAGCTTCGGCGTGTTGTCACGCTCATAGCCCAGCAGGCCCATATGATCCCAGCGGGTGGTTTCACCAATGACGAACACCACGTAGGTATCATCCAGCCCTTCAGGCGCCTTATAGGTAAAGTTTTTTGCCGGGTCGAACAGATCGTCACTGTCCATTTTTTCGTCATAGCTGGTGTAGGCAAACAGCCCGACCGCTGTGAGCCAGTTGGACGGCAGGTAAGAGTGCGCCACCACCCCGCCATAGCTCGGCAGGTCAACGTTGGTCAGCTTCTCATTGGCGCTCTGCACCTTATCGAAATAGCGAATAGGGCCCCAGGTCAGCAGCAGCGCCAGCAGCAGCGTCAGTAATGGCTTGATGCGCTGCCCCGGTGTTTTGAGCTGCTCCAGCAGCGTCATACGCAGGCTGCTCCACCAGATCAACGCCAACGGGATCAGACTGACCAGTACCATCCACAGGACAAAGTGATAACCCACCACTTCTTTAGACAGGTCGGTATCGGTGGTCATCACGGAAGCGACAATGCCGTAGCCAATAACGACATTAAAGAAAGCCATGTAGTAGCTGGCAGAGACAGAGATCAGCACCAGCAGGCTGGCGGCAATGCGCCAGAACATTTTCCCACCCAGCGATAGCAGGCGCAGCAGGAAGAAGGTCAGCAGGATCGCCGCCACCCCTTCTGCCAGTGCTGACAGCCATTGCATCATTTCAAACTTAGCGAGGAAGGGATCAAATCGACGATAAAATACCGGAAGATTTAAAAACAACCCGATGTAGACAGCCAGCAACAGCGACAACTTTTGCTGGGTAAACAATTTAATAGAATTCATTCGACCTTAATCCTGGCGTAACCTAAACAATTGCTAACACGATCTGAACGCTAATCAGACCCTGGTCCTGCGTCAGAGTTCGGACGCAATACCGATAAACCTTAAGGCCGTCCATAACCAGAGGAATCTGATGATAAATGAGGGGGTAAGAATCCTTAGCAGGGGGCGTAGTTAAACACACTCAGCAGGGTTAGTCTGTGAGGATATGTAATTTCGGCATTTTACGTATCATTGAGAGGAAGGTGCGGAATCGTGCCGCGAACGGTATGCAAGAGTGTGGGATCATATACAGCAGGAATGACGATAACCGGGGCGACAGCCCCGGTCAGACGACTTAGTTGATAATATTCAACGTCACGTCAATATTGCCCTGGGTGGCATTGGAGTAAGGGCAGACGATATGGGCGGCATCGACCAGCTTTTTCGCCTCAGCACTGTCCATGCCCGGCAGATGAATGTTGAGGGTCGCTTCAATGCCAAAGCCTGTCGGCAATGGACCAATACCCACTTCCCCTTCAACAAACGCCTCTTTTGGCATAGCGAACTTGTCACGCCCCGCCACAAACTTCATCGCTCCGAGGAAGCAGGCAGAGTAACCCGCCGCGAACAGCTGCTCAGGGTTAGTGACATTGCCGCCTGCGCCGCCCATCTCTTTCGGCAGGCCCAGCTGGATATCCAGCACGCCATCGGAAGAAGTAGCGCGGCCTTCACGGCCACCGGTGGCTTTTGCTTTTGCACGGTATACAACTTTTTCTAACGACATGGTGTGTTTCCTTTTGATTTTTTACGCGATTAAATCGCACACTACCTATATTAATAAAGCGCTTTGACTGAAAAAACAAGGGCAGATTAGCTGTTCAGATTATTGCGCAGCATTTCCAGCTCACCTTTAAGCGACTGTAATTTTTCCATCTCACAGGACGTAGCACAGATCACGGATTCAGGGATAGCCCGCGCCTGCAGGCGTAGCGCATTGCCTTTATCCGTCAACGTCACGACCACCTGGCGTTCATCTTTACGCGAACGCAGACGGTGCAGCAGTCCGGCAGTTTCCAGACGTTTCAGCAGCGGTGTCAGGGTTGCAGAGTCAAGGAACAGCCGCTCACCGATCTCCGACACCGTGACGTCATCCCGCTCCCACAGCACCATCATCACCAGATACTGGGGATAGGTGATATCCAGCGGGGCCAGCAGTTGCCGGTAGATCTTATGCAGCGCCAGGTTAGCGGAGTAGATCGCGAAGCACAGCTGCCGGTCGAGCAACAGTGGCGCATCCGCCGCTTTTTTGTCATCTTTATCTGTAGTCATGAAAAATAATATAGATAGTGCACTATACAATTGCAAGCGACTTTACAGGCAGGGAGAAAAACGATGCAAACTCTGGAAGAACGCGCGCAGCGCTACGCCAGCAAGGCGCATGCCGCAGCGGATCAACGCCGAAAATACACCGATGAACCTTATATCGTGCATCCGGCTGCGGTGGTCGAACTGGTGCGAAGTGTCAGTGACGATGAAGAGATGCTGGCTGCGGCCTGGCTGCACGATACCGTTGAAGACACCAGCAGTACGCTGGAGGATATCCGCACCCATTTCGGCGAACGGGTGATGTCGCTGGTTGAAATGCTGACCAACCAGGGTGCCGTTGCCGGGCAGAACCGCACCGCGCGTAAGCTGGCCCATTTTCGCCATACTCAACAAGCCTCTGCTGACGCGCAGACCATTAAGCTGGCGGATATTATCGATAATACCCGCTCAATTATTCATTTTGATCCGCATTTTGCCCGCGTCTATCTGATTGAAAAACGGGTGCAAATCCGTCTGCTGACCGCAGGTCATGCCACGCTTCACCAGATGGCTAATCAGGTGATCGAACAGGGAATAGCGCAGTTGGGCCAGCCACCTCACAGCGTACCGGCAAGCTGGTTTGAACAGCAGGAAAAAAAATACCATCCATAACAATAGGTTGAATAAAAAAACTGCAGGTTAGATGTCATTATGTGCTCTATATAAGTCAATCGCATAAAATGACCAGTTCTGTTATGGAACATCCCTATCATGACCCCCCAATATTGACTGGGGGGTAACATGTCGACTGATTTATCGATTATAAAAAATAAGATATTCACATTTTTAGGCGCTGCTTTGTTTCTTGGCATGATGATGGGGTTGCTCTTTGCTGATGTTGTCTGGATGAATAATGCCGTCCATGAAACCTCATTGACGGAAATAGCTCAGGAAATCATGCTGGCAGTCATTGCCTGTCTGTTCTTTCATCGCGCCTGGCGTTCCCCGGCGCAGCGGTCGGTGATGGTGCTGGTGGCTGGGTTCTTCAGCTGCATGTTCATTCGTGAGTTGGATTTCTTGTTTGATGCGATCAGACACGGCTGTTGGCTCTGGTTTGCCCTTGCGGTGACCCTGGCCTGCGTGGCAGTCGCGCTGCGGAACTCACGTAGCATCATCCCGGGTCTTGCCGCCTTTGTGACCCATCCGGCATGGGGGCTGATGTCTGCCGGGATGCTGACGATTCTGGTCTTCTCACGACTGTTCGGTATGCACGAACTCTGGGAACATCTTATGCTGGATGGCTATAACCGCACGGTGAAAAACATGGCGGAAGAAGGCAGTGAACTGCTGGGGTATTCACTTTGCCTGTTTGCGACTTTCAGCTACTTATGTCATGAAAAACGCCACGTCTGAACCTGTCGTCCCGTCTGTGTCCTGCGGACGGGGCGCTATTATGGTATCACCCTGCCTGACGTCAGCGGTCAGCGTCTTATAAGCGTCATCCTGCGTTAATAAAAAGTTCATCCAGCCCCGCTAGCTTAGGCCCACTTCTTATTGCAAAGACGCACCGCTGGCATGAGCTATCTCTCTCTTCACCATATTCACAAAGCCTGGGGCACCAAAACCGCGCTGAACGACATCAGCTTTGAGGTGGCAGAGGGTGATTTTATCGCGCTGCTCGGGCCTTCCGGCTGTGGCAAATCGACCATGCTACGCACCATTGCCGGGCTGGAATCGGCCGACAGTGGCGCGATCTATTTCCAGCAGTCCGACGTGACTGCACTGCCGCCCTCACAGCGCAAACTGTCGATGGTGTTCCAGTCTTACGCGCTGTTCCCGCATCTGAATGTGCGCGAAAATCTGCTGTTCGGGCTGCGCGCCCGGGGTGAAGATAAGCGTCATTTTCCCTCACGTCTGGCCGATGTCAGCCGTCTGATGGAGCTGGAACCGCTGCTCGACCGTCTGCCGTCCCAGCTTTCCGGCGGGCAACAGCAGCGCGTGGCGCTGGGCCGCGCCGTGATCGCCAACAATAAACTGTGCCTGATGGATGAGCCGCTTTCCAACCTCGATGCCAAACTGCGCCAGAGCATGCGCCGCGAGATCCGCGCCATTCAGAAAAAGCTCGGCCTGACAATGCTTTACGTGACCCACGATCAGACCGAAGCGATGAGCATGGCCGATAAAATTATTCTGCTGAATGACGGCAACATCGAGCAGCACGACACCCCGGATAACCTCTACAACAACCCGGCCACGGTATTTGCTGCGCAATTTATCGGTGCTCCACCGATGAACATCATCCCGCTGCGCCGTGAAGGCAACCATCACTACCTGGGTGAGATGCCGATCCCGGTGGTGCAGTACGGCGTTGAAGCCGGATTGAGCCTCGGATTACGCGCCGAAGATATTCAACTGACCTCAGCCGAACACGCCGCTCTGACTGCGCGTGTGATCAGCTACGAATACATGGGCGCCGACACGTTGCTGGTCTGCCAGATCGCCGCCTGCCAGGAGCCGATCACCGTCAAAGTGGCCGGCATGAGGCGCTTTAGCGAACACAGCCAAGTCGGGCTGCAATGGTCTGCGAGCAAACACTATTTCTTTGTCAGCGCCAGCGGCAAACGCTGCTACGGCGCGGAACAAACCGTTTTACCGTCAGAACAAAAATATGCTGTTTAACCACTCTTTTATCGCTTAAGGGAAAACCATGTCTCCAGTTCTCCGTTTCTCACGCCTGACGTCTGCCATGTTACTCTGTGCAGCCTCGTCTGCTTTCGCGGCCGACCCTGTAAAACTTCAGATGTACTACCCGATTGCCGTAGGTGGCAAAATCAGCCACACCGTCGATACGCTGGTCGCTGACTTTGAAAAACTGCACCCGGAGGTCAGCATTCAGCCCGTCTATACCGGTGACTATGCCACGACAGTGACCAAAGCCCTGACCGCGTTTCGTGGCGGCAATGCGCCACAGCTGGCCGTAATTGGTGATATCGAAGCCTATTCTCTGATCGACGCGGGTGCGATTACCGCTGCCAGCGACCTGGCGAATGATGCCGAGGGCAAAAAGTGGATTCAAGGGTTCTATCCGGCATTCCTGCGCCATATCGAAGGCAAGGTGTGGGGCATCCCTTTCCAGCGTTCCACCGTAGTGATGTACTGGAACAAGCAGGCGTTTGAGAAAGCCGGTCTGGACGGCGAAACCCCACCCGCCAACTGGCAGCAGGTGGTCGACTTCGGTAAAAAACTGGTGGTGAAAGACGACAAAGGCGTGAGCCAGTGGGGCATTGAGATCCCGTCCACGCCGAACGGCTACTGGAACTTCCAGGGCCTGGCGGCCACCAACGGCAGCCGCCTGGATAACGGCAAAGGCACTGCCGTGGCCTTTAATACCCCGGCGAACGTCGAAACCTTACAGTGGCTGACCAACCTCGGACAGAAAGAGGGCGTGTCGCCGAAAGGCGCGATTGCCTGGAGCACCACACCTCAGGACTTTATCAGCGGCAAAACCGCCATGATGGTGACCACCACCGGTAACCTGACCACCGTGCGTGACAACGCCAAATTCCCGTTCGGCGTCGCCATGCTGCCGGAGAAAACCCAGCGCGGCAGCCCGACCGGCGGCGGTAACCTTTATTTGTTCAAAAATGCCACTCCTGAGCAGCAAAAAGCCGCGATGACATTTATTCGCTGGGTATCAGCACCTGAGCAGGCCGCTCGCTGGAGTATCGCCACCGGCTACGTGGCAACCTCACCTGCCGCATGGGACACCACAGTGATGCAGGATTACGTCAAACAGGTGCCTCAGGCCCTGGTGGCGCGTGAGCAGTTGAAATATTCCCAGCCGGAACTCTCGACCTACAACAGCGTGCAGATTCAGGATGCCCTGAACCATGCGGTTGAAGCCGCCGTCACTCAGGAGAAAACCCCTGAGCAGGCGCTGGAGTCGGCTCAGAAGCAGGCTGACCGCTTGCTGAAACCTTACCAGTAACGGACACCTATGCGCTCTCTTCACACTCTGGCACCGGCTGCCCGCAAGCGGGGTCTGTCAATGCAGATTTATGGCTACCTGCTGCTGTTACCGGCACTGGGTTTTCTGCTGACGTTTACCCATTATCCGGCGGTGGCCACGATGTGGGAGAGCCTGTTCTCTGCGGCGCGCAACGGGCATCCGGCCCGGTTCGTCGGGCTGGATAACTATGCCGCGCTGCTGGATGACGACATTTTTATGCTGTCGCTGCGTAATAACCTGTTGTATGCCGCGGTCACGATCCCGCTGGCGGTGGGGCTGGCCCTGCTGATGGCGCTGGCGGTGAATCGTCGCCTGCGCGGCAGCGCGCTGACCCGCGCCGCCGTTTTTTATTCCTTCACTACTGCCAATGATTGCCATCGCCAACCTGTGGCTGTTTTTCTACACGCCCCAGCTCGGCCTGCTCAACCAGCTACTGGCGCTATTTTCGCTGCCGCCCGTCAACTGGCTGGGGGATCCCGACAGTGCGCTCTGGAGCCTGATGGCCGTTTCCGTCTGGCGCGAAGCCGGGTTCTTTATGATTTTCTATCTGGCGGCATTACAGCAGATAGATCCGCGGCTGAGTGAGGCGGCAGACATTGACGGCGCCTCACGCCGCTATTTCTTCCGCCGCGTGCAGTGGCCATTACTAATGCCCACCACCCTGTTTATTTTGATCAATGCCTCGATGAATGCGTTCCGCATCGTCGACCAGGTGATCGCCATGACCAACGGTGGACCGAATAACAGCAGCAGCCTGCTGCTCTATTACATCTACCGTACCGCTTTCAGCTTCTGGGATTTACCGGCCGCTTCCGCCATGACCGTGGTGCTGCTGGTGATCCTCGGCGCGATTGCTTTAATCAAATTCCACCTGCTGGATAAGCGAGCGCATTACCAATGAGCCTGACCATGACGCTTCCCGCACGGTCGTTTTCGCTGGGCCGTCTGTGCCTGAATCTGGCGATCTGGCTGGCCGCCCTGCTGTGGTTTTTACCGATTCTGGTAGCGGTTTGGGTCGCCATTCACCCGGCGTCGGATCAGGGCACCTTTGTGCTGTTTTCACCGCTGACATTGCAGAACTTTATCGATGCCTGGCACGCCGCACCGTTCGCCCGCTACTTTCTTAACACCACGCTGCTGGTGCTGATGATTGTGATCTGTCAGCTGGTGCTGGCGACGATGGCTGCCTATGCGCTGGTCCGTTTTCGCCTCAAGTTCTCCGGCCTGCTGTTTGCCCTGATCCTGCTACAGCTGATGATCAGCCCCGACGTGCTGATCCTCAACAATTACAAAACCGTGGGCGCGCTGGGGCTGCGCGACACACTGTGGGGCATTGCACTGCCCTATCTTGCTTCGGCCTTTGCTATTTTCCTGCTGCGTCAGACGTTTAAAAGTATTCCTATGGTGCTGGAAGAAGCGGCGATCGTTGAAGGGGCCAGCCGCTGGACCATTCTGCGCCGTATTTATGTGCCGCTGGCCAAACCGGTGTACATCGCGTTTGCGCTAGTGTCGATCAGCTTCCACTGGAACGATTTCCTCTGGCCGCTGGTGATCACCGACTCCATCAACGTGCGGCCCATTACCGTCGGTTTGCAGCTGTTTTCCGCCCCGGAACAAGGGGTACAGTGGGCGCTGGTCGGGGCCGCAACGCTGATGACGTCATTGCCGTTGCTGGTGCTGTTCCTGATTTTCCAGCGTCAGTTTGTTCAGTCCTTTATGCGTGCCGGTATCCGCTAACGGAGCGATATATGTCTTTTGAAACCACACCTCACCCGCTTTCTTCTCTGCAACGCCAGGCGCTGGGCGCTGCGGCCATGCTGTATCAGCCGCCGGTGATGCGTTCCACACACCCGGCCGACGGCACGCTGCGCTTTGGCCTGGTTGCCGACCCGCAGTACGCCGATGTAGACGCAGATGTGCCGAAAAATCTCTATTACCGCCATGCGCTGCACAAGCTGCCGAAGGCGATTGCCACCTTTAACCGCAAGCCGCTCGATTTTGTCGTCACGCTGGGTGACCTCGTGGACCGCCACTGGTCAAGCTATCAGGCACTGCTGCCGCTGTATGAAACACTGCATCATCCGCACGCGATTGTGATTGGCAACCATGATGCGCAGGTGATTTCCGACCGCCTGAACTCGGCGCATACGCCGCCAGCGGGTTTACCGAAAAGCTATTATCAGTTCCGCCTCTCGGGTTACCGCTTTATCGTGTTCGATGGAAATGACATCAGCCTGTATTGCAATCAGGGCAACGGTGATGATCGTCAGCAGGCACAAGCGATACTGGCCGATCTGCAGGCCCGTCAGCAGCCGCAGGCCGAGCTGTGGAACGGCGCAGTGGGCAGTGATCAACTGGCATGGATTGAAGCACAGCTGCAACAGGCGCAGCAGTTGGGGGAAACCGTGGTGGTGTTTGGTCACTATCCGCTGGCCCCGCATACGGGTCATATCCTGTGGAATGGCGGTGAACTGGCTGATTTGCTGTGCCGCTATCAGGTGCGTGCCTGCTTTACCGGGCATGACCATCGCGGTGGCTATGTGCGGCGCGACAATACCGATTTTATTATTATGAAAGGGATGCTCGACGGCGCGGAAGAGGTGCCTTTTGCGGTGGTTGAATTGCTGGATGGCGTACTGACAGTACGAGGATATGGCAATGAAATCAGCAGGATACTGACAAAAGATTAGCACTTATCCGATTCTTGCGGCAACGGGCGGACGGCAGCAAGAATCGGCATGACGAAAAGTAGAATATTAAATAATGTGACGCTCAAATATTTTATAGGGCGATTCGCGCTCAGAATAGTTGACGATCGAGATACCCAGGATTTTTGCTTTTTCCTGCGCCAGGACCATTTTTCTCTCAATATATTCCGGGCCATATCGCATTGGATCAGGCGTTCCATGGCCATAGAAAAAGTCTTTTTCAAACCCCTGAAAATAATTATCCGCCCACTCTTTTATGGTTTTTTCTTTTTTATTATTAAAAAAGTTCTGAATATTAGGCTTATCGTCCGCGACCCATTTATCCGTTTTATTTTTGTTATAGTCGTGGTCAAACCCAAGCAAACCAATTCTTTCTGGCGATAAACCCAGCATTATCCAGTACAGGCCCTGGAAAAAAGAGGTGTAGCCAATATTTTTTTCAATCTCAAAGCCTGTATCCGCCTGAACACCCAAACGACGGGCACCTTCATGAATAACCGCAGAGTATTCTGCATGCCTGACCTCATGTTTATAACTCACACAAGAAGGGAAATTCTCCTTCGGAAAATCATTAGGATGTATCCAGTAATCAAACTCGCCTCCCTCATAGATACGCCAGGCATTATTGAGGCACACTTTGATATGGTCGTGATATTTATAACTACGCGCCTGCTGGGCCGATAGACCGCTTCCGACAAAAAGAACCTTCATAAAATATAATCCTTTATATTTTACAACACGTTAATTATTGCATTTCTGATTTTTTCGCGTTCCCAAACGCGGTGGAAACCTACCAGTTCAACACCACACAAACAATAAGTAAAAATACTATTTTTTAGACAAAAAACTAAAATTTTTACCTCATTTGGCCTGACTTTATCATTTCATGAATTAAATTCATAAAGGCTAGCGAATTATAGCGTCTAATCCGATAAGTCGACTTACGTTAGGCTATTCCTTGAGCCATTCTTTGGGGGAAAACAGATGCATCCTTTCAGGCACCTTTACATGAGGACTCACTAATGCAGAAACGTATTCTTGGCCAGTCAGGGCTGGAAGTCTCCGCACTCGGGCTGGGCTGTATGGGGCTGAGCTTCGGCTACGGCCCGGCAACGGATACCCGCCAGGCGGTGGAGCTGATCCGCGCCGCCGTTGAGCAGGGTGTGACCTTCTTCGACACGGCAGAAGTGTATGGCCCGTATCTCAATGAAGACGTGGTCGGCGAAGCGTTGAGGCCCTTCCGCGACCGGGTAGTGATCGCCACCAAATTCGGCTTCACGTTTGGTGATGACAATAAACAGCAGATCTTAAACAGCCGTCCTGAGCACATTCGTGCAGCGGTAGAAGGCTCGCTGTGCCGACTGAATACCGACGTTATCGACCTGCTTTATCAGCACCGTGTCGATCCCGATGTACCGATTGAAGACGTGGCAGGAACGGTGAAAGATCTGATTTCTGAAGGCAAGGTGAAACACTTCGGCCTCTCTGAAGCGGGTGTGCAGACCATCCGCCGTGCCCATGCGGTGCAACCCGTTGCCGCCCTGCAAAGCGAATACTCTCTGTGGTGGCGTGAACCTGAGCAGGAAATCCTGCCGCTGCTGGAGGAACTGGGAATCGGCTTTGTGCCGTTCAGCCCGCTGGGCAAAGGCTTCCTCACTGGCACGATGGGCGCGGGCACCACCTTTGGCGCAGATGACTTCCGCAGTAAAGTGCCGCGTTTTGCCGCCGAGGCGCTGGAAGCCAATGAGCAACTGGTGACCATACTGAAAACGCTGGCCGCAGAGAAAGGTGCCACACCGGCACAGATCGCGCTGGCCTGGTTGCTGGCGCAGAAGCCGTGGATTGTGCCGATCCCGGGTACCACTAAGCAGCACCGGTTACAGGAGAACCTGCACGCTGCGGAGATCATCCTGGCTCAGGCAGATTTACGTCAAATCAACCAGGCGCTGGAGACGGTGAAAATCGTTGGGGAGCGCTATCCCGCGGCTATCCAGGCGCGCGTGGGACGGTAAATCAGGTTATGCGCCCCCCGGGGCCCCCGGGGGGGCCCACGCATCATTATCTCACGTCAGAAGTTATACTGAACCCCGATGCGCAAGCGGGTCTGCCTGTCATCGGCGGTTTTCCTGACGGAAACATCACCCACCTGCACATACGGCGTCCACTGTTTATTGATGTTATACGCCACCTTCAGATCCTGCTCATAATCCCATTTGTCGTTGTCGTATAACACCTGGTCACTGTGCTTATAAATATAGTTATATTCAAAACGCCAGTCCGCCAGCCGATAACCCAGCCAGAATTCACCCCGGTTCGTTTTCTTATCATCCGTATTTTCTTTCGTCGAACGCGTATATTCATAACGGTAGCGCACGTTAAAATAAATACCGTTATCGAACTGGTATCCGGTGGTTAAAAATGGCTTATAAATACTGTTATCCGAGCTGGATTCCAGGGTGAACCCCGGCTGCAGGAACCAGGCGGGCGTCACTTTGTACTGATAACTGACGGTACTTTCTGTACCGCTATCCACCAGGTCGGTAAAGGCTTTATTCTTATTATCGCCCCCCGATTTCCATTTGGCTTCCAGTGAAAAACCAAAGCCATTATCAAACCGGTGTGACACCATCATTCGGTCTTTATGCTGTTTACTGTCGTCCAGCCACTCATGGCGAAGGTCAAGGGTGACGGCCTGGCTACTGGCGCTGGCCAGCAGCAGACCGCAGAGCAGCAGTCTGTTATTTTTCATTAAGTTATCCCAGAGAGTTTGATGTTATTTTTGGATCGTACTTTTGATTAATTCACTCGTTTTCACGTGATAAAAAACATTCGTATCATCGATATTCCCGCTGACCACATCGTCATATTTTCCCGGCACGGTACGCAGCGAAATATTGCCGCTAAAGGTGCCCTGTTTATCTGGCGTGGTGTAAGGCGACGGACGGAACAGGAAGTTAAACCGTTGGTTATCCAGCGCCCGGTTGCCTGCAATCATCAGCGCGCCAGGATTGAAGTTATCGCTGAAGCCATCCATGCCGTTGTTCAGCGCCATGTTGTTGCGCGCCACATGCGCCACGGGCAGCCCTTCGCCTCCCAGTTTGAAGCCGTTGCTGCCGTTATTTACCGACAGGCTGTTTTCGATGGTGACGCTGCCGTTCGGGCCGTCTTCAATTTTGTTGAACAGGTCAAAACCGTCATCAATATTGTCGTGGGAATAGCAGTTCACCAGGCGGTTGCCCTCACCGACACGCATTTTCACCGCAAAACCGTCAGCGTTTTTCCGTCCCGGGTCCTGATTACCCCAGGACTCAGCGTTGCTGATCAGATTATGGCTGGCCCACAGTGCGCGGCCGATGCCATCCGGTGAGGCGACCCAGATGCCGGTATCATCGGCATGATGAGCACGAACGCGGTCGATATGGTTGTGACTGCCGGCAATATGGAAACTTTTTTTAGTGACGGTAATGCCCTGAATATGCCAGTAGCTGGCATCGAGCGTCAGACCGTTAAACACCACGTTGTCGCCCTGCGGCCGCAGCATTTTACGGTGCTGCCCGGTGCCGCTGGCCGTGGCAGGGATCACCGTGGCCGGATACTCGCCCTCTGCCAGCCACAGCGTGCCGCCCGGCGCCAGCAGATTGACCGCACTGGCCACATCCAGCGGATGTTCACGTGAGCCATCGTTATCCGCAGCCCCCTGCGCGGAAGCGTAAAGCGTATCCGGATGACTGACCTGCGCCAGACTTAGCGGGTACGTTTGCGTCAGGCGCTGGCCGTTATCCGGTGTAAAGGTGACCTTAAGATCGCGCGGCGTCGATGTGGCCTTCACCGGCAGCGCCACTACGTCGCCGCCACGCACTCTTTTCTGGCGCAGTAGCGCGGTGTCACCATGTTCTATAGTGATCAGACCGTTGCCGTTGGTGCGCAGCTGGAACACGCCGTCACGCCGGGTGAGGCGAGGGGATGACATCACTTCAATACGCGATGGCAGCACAGGCGCGACATACGGCACACCGGGCTGCGTATGCGCCTCACTGAGCGTCAGCGTGGCGTGATTCACTGTGATGCTGGCATTACGTGACGCAAAGAAGCCGACGTAATACTGCGTTTTATCCAGTTGGGTGATACGGTCTGCGCCCGCCACCGCTTTGCTGCTCCATGCGCGGCTGCCCTGGGGGGCATACGCCACCTCAAATCCGCTGTCGGTGCGGCTCAGACGCAGTGAAAAATGCTGTGGCGTGGTCAACGATTGATACGGCTCACGCACAATGCCGATGCCGGTATTGCCCCAGGGCTGCAGCACGCCCTGACGGGCCACCAGCGCCACCGCGGGCGGCTTGTCACCGATCGCCATCACTGTATTCATCACCATATTCGAGGCGGCCGGTAACTCTTCAATGCCCGGCTGAACAACGGGCGCGCGGGCTGGGCCTAAAATATCGCGGACCAGCAATCCCGCCCCTTCCTGCCCGGCCGGTTTTGCCCCGTTTTCCGGACCGAACTGATTCAGCGTGATATCGGCTTCCAGCAGGAAATTGGCGTCCGCCGGTAAGCGCGTATAGAAGTACGTCAGGCCATCGTGGCTGTTGCCCACCTTGCCGCCACGGCTTTCCAGCGTGAAGGGCGTGGTGAGCAGGCTGCCTTCTGCCGGCACCGCTTTGCCTCCAGCCAGCAGGGTTTCATTGCGGCCGATTTTGTCTGCCAGTACGTTGGTGGCAAAATTAACGTCGGTCGACTGACCGAAGGTGATGCTGTGCCAGACCAGCGTGCCAGGCTCCGGCAGCGCCGCCGCAACGGGCGCGCTCAGCCCGAGGGACAACGTGATAATACAGAGTTGACGTTCCCACATAATCATTCTCATCCTTTAGGCGCAGGGCGCCGCTGGCCGGGTTTTCCGGCCAGTCGGTAGGTGGATAAATCGCGTGTTAAATCGGGGTATTACGGATGCTGTGTGCGGTTCACCAGCGGTTTCGGTGCAGGCTCCTCAACCAGTTCAACGGCAGGGGTATCGAAGATTTTGCGGCACACTTTGCTGTTGCCCCAGCACTCTTCATACGGGTAACCGATCAGCTCTTCCATCACTAAGCGCACGTCCGGCTGAACATGCCCAATCAGCCCGCCCGACTTTATTCTGGCGACTTCGCCCAGCACCACCAGGTGCGTTTTGCGGTTCAGCTTCATCTGATGGCTGAAGACCATCGCCATCAGCGCCAGCGCAATCACGCCCACACAGAACACCAGCGCAATTGCCGTAATAGCACTTTCCGGCTGCGTTTGAGATTTAGACTGGAAGCCGTAGAAGCTGAGGATGGCGCCCATCGCGAAGACAATCACCGAACGCATCAGCTTGCCGGAGAAGGTCATGGCACCGGCGTAGATCCCTTCACGGCGACGGCCGGTAAAGGCTTCATCGATATCCGCCAGGAAGGTATAGACCGTCCAGGGAATGTAGTAGACGCCACCCGTACCAATGCCGAATACCACGGTGATGCCCAGCATGGCGGCGGTGGCGTACTGCTGCGGCAGATGCAGGAAGTGCAGCAGGCTGTAACACACCACGGAGAACACCACGATGCCCAGCGCCAGAATGTAGGGTTTGCTGAAACCGTGCTTGACGCAGATGCCGATAAAGATCGCGGTGGAGAACAGCTGTAACAGAGAGTTAAGGCTGCTCAGGCCCGCCACCATCGCCGGGTCGTACTGCAACACGAAGATGATGAAGTAAGTGAAGACCGAGGCGAACAGCCACTCGGCGCCGAACCCGCACAGGTACATACCCAGATGTTTGCGGAATACGCGCAGATGGAAGGTCGACTTCATATCACGCACCAGCGTCAGCATGGTTTTCGCCAGCGTCATTTTCTTCTCATCGACCGGGGTGGTCTCTTCTACCGGGCGTTCCCAGGAGGAGATATACAGCATGATCATCGCCACGCATAAAATCACGCCGTAGGTCAGCGCCGTGAAGAAGAACGGCTCGGCAGATTCTTTACCGTAAATGAGAATGAACTGGCCAGGGATAAATGCCGCGAGGAAATTGGCAACCTTACCGAAAATCGCCTTGTAGCCGGTCAGCTTGGAGCGCGCCGAGAAGTCGGTGGTCATCTCAGTGGCGAGGGTTTCATAAGGCACCATCACCGAGGTGTAGATCAGCTCAAACAGCACGTAGGTTGAGAGGTAGTACCAGAAGCCGAAGCCTTCCACCCACAGCAGCGGGTAGACCATCATCAGCGGGATGCCGAGTAAGATAAAGAAGCGACGGCGGCCAAAGCGTTTGCCGAGGCGCGTTTTGCCGAAGTTATCCGAAAGATAGCCCATCAGCGGATTACTGATCGCATCGATGATGCTGGCAACAGAGAAGATCGCCGACGCCTGTAACAGCGTCAGCCCGCAAAAAGTGGTATAGAAGTAAAGCAGCCAGATACCGGCAATCGCCAGCGCCCCGCTACCGAGTAAATTACCACCGCCGTATGCCAGCTGATGTCTGAAGAGAATTGGTTTTTCTACGTTCATGTGAGCCCCGCCCAGAGAGATTTTATAAAAATGAACCGTTGTTTTATTTTTATAGATACGGTGTTTTATATAGATCTCCCCGCTGAATAGATGTGAATTAACTCACAGTTAAAACAGCAGACGGTGATTTCTCAGACAGATTTGCGAGACATGTAACATTCTTATCAATAAAACGACTAAGCCAGCCTCACATGGCCCACCGTGATGCCGCGTAAAAATAACGACATTGCTGTTATTTTTACTACAATACAGACACTTAAATATAACAACTTGTCCGAAGCATCCCGGTGAGAAAAGAAATATACACCCCGCTACCTGCGCCATGTATCCCGCTTTTCTGAACAAAAAGCGGCTGTTTTGTGATCGGCTTTGCATTTCTGGCAGCGACTGACCCCGTAGCCTTCTCCACGGTGGTAATGTGTTTTCATATTTATGAAACAGCATTTCAATTAAATGAAGACGCTCACCACAGGGCGACACTCATGGCCACCGATGGAGTGAATCATGGCAAAAGGTTCTCAGATCCAATTCAACTTCCACACCGTTCAGGATGCGCAGACCGGCGCCCGGGTGACGCGCTTAACGCCACCTGATGTGCTGTGCCACCGTAACTACTTCTATCAGAAGTGCTTTACCCGCGACGGCAGCAAGCTGCTGTTTGCCGGAGAGTTCGACGGTCATCGCAACTATTACCTGCTCGACCTGAAGTCGCAGAAGGCGGTACAGCTGACGGAGGGCGCCGGCGATAACACCTTCGGGGGTTTCCTGTCGCCGGATGACCAGCACCTTTATTACGTAAAAAATGAACGCCTGCTGCAACGCGTTACGCTGGCTGACTTCAGTGAGGAAACCGTCTATCAGGTGCCGGATGCCTGGGTCGGTTACGGCACCTGGGTCGCCAACAGCGAGTGCACCAGCCTGGTAGGGATTGAGATCGACCGCAAGGACTGGACGCCGCTCTCTGACTGGACCATTTTCCAGTCGTTCTATCACAGTAACCCGCACTGCCGCCTGCTGCGCATCGACTTGCTCAGCGGCCAGTCTCACGTCATCCATGAAAAAAATGAGTGGCTGGGGCACCCGATCTATCGTCCGTTTGACGACAGCACCGTGGCATTCTGCCATGAAGGCCCGCACGATCTGGTGGATGCGCGTATGTGGCTGGTGAATGAAGACGGCGGCAACGTGCGTAAAGTGAAAGAACACGCGCCAGGGGAAAGCTGCACTCATGAGTTCTGGGTGCCGGACGGCTCTGCGCTGATCTATGTTTCCTATCTGAAGGGCCAGCACGACCGCCATATTCGCCGCTTCGACCCGCAAACAGGGGAAGACATCAGCCTGATGACCATGCCTGCCTGCTCGCATCTGATGAGCAATGACAACGGCACACTACTGGTCGGCGATGGCTCCGGTACACCGGTAGATGTGAAAGATACCGCCAGCCATACGATTGAGAACGACCCGTGGCTATACCTGTTCGACGCCCAAACGCGCCAGTACGCGCCGCTGGCTGCACATAACAGTTCCTGGCAGGTGCTGGACGGTGACCGCCAGGTAACCCATCCGCACCCCTCTTTCTCGCCGGACGATCGCCACGTGCTGTTCACCACGGATTACGAAGGGCTGCCCGCGCTCTATCTGGCGGAGATCCCGGACGCCCTGCGCCACTCATTAAGGAAGGATTAAACCGTGTTTATCTACAAGCAAGACAGACCCTTACAAGACCTGGGCGATGGTGTGAGCCGTCGCGTTCTGGCCCACGGCGGCAGCATGATGGCGGTGGAGGTCAGCTTTGAGACCGGGGCCATCGGCCCGATGCATCACCATGTGCATGAGCAGCTTACCTATGTGCTTTCCGGTCGCTTCCGCTTTACCATCGGTGATGAAACTCACGAAGTAGGCGCGGGCGATACGCTGTATAAAAAGCCGGACATTGTTCACGGCTGCATCTGCCTGGAAAAAGGCGTGCTGTTAGACACCTTTACCCCGCAGCGGCAGGACTTTTTATAAGTTATCGTGCCCAATAAAAAACCGGTGCTGATTCAGCACCGGTTTTTTTATGCCTGAAGAAAGAGAGCGCGTTATGCGAGGATTTCACGCACAAAGTTTTCGATCTCTTTGTTCTGGCTGTTCTCGAAGAAGCATTTCTGGAAGCGCTCGCCGGAGACCGCCGTTTTTACCAGCTCTTTATCGATAGCGCGCAGTGTATCCAGGTAGTTCTCTTTAACGATGGCGGCTTTCACCTGATTTAAGATGCCGGCATTGCGTACCTGAGGCTCTTTACGATCGGCCGGATAGCCCTGACCTTTCGCACCGCTAAAGGCTTTTTCGAAGATAAAGCGCACGTTCAGCTCGGCACCCCAGCCAAATCCTTTGGCAAACGGCAGCGACAGCGCATTACCGTTGTTGATCTGGGCAAACAGGAAAGCGTCTGCCGGGTCAATGCAGTAACCGCAGATCACGCCCGGATGCAGGTTCAGCGACATCAGCGCGCCCTGCCCGGTGCCGCAGCCCGCCACCACAAAGTCCACCGCCTTCGAGTTCAGCAGAATGCTGGCCATGATCCCCAGATGAATATAGGTCAGGTGGTGATCCTGCTCGTCTGACATGCCAACGTTATACACCGGGTACTCTTTCTCCCCGGCGACCGCGTTCAGCTCTTTCAGGATAATCGCGTTTTTAGCCGCCTGGCTGTTTTCCATCATCAGTGCAATTTTCATTTTAACGTCCTCTTGGGTGCAGCGGGATCGCCCGCTGCACATCAGTGAATTAGGGGGTATTAACGCGCCAGCCAGCCGCCGTCGACGGCGATGGTGTAGCCATTAATATAGTCAGATGCTGTAGATGCGAGGAACACCACCGGCCCCATCAGGTCGGCTGGCAGGCCCCAGCGCCCGGCCGGAATGCGGCCGAGGATCTCTTCGCTACGGGCTTCATCGGCGCGCAGCTGCTGAGTGTTGTTGGTGGCCATATAGCCGGGTGCAATCGCGTTGACGTTGATCTGGTGCTTCGCCCATTCGTTCGCCAGCAGACGGGTCACGCCCATCACCGCGCTTTTCGAGGCCGTATAGGAAGGCACACGGATACCGCCCTGATAAGAGAGCATCGACGCGATATTGATAATTTTCCCGCCCGTTCCCTGCGCGATAAACTGTTTTGCCACCGCCTGCGACATAAAGAACACGGATTTGATGTTCAGGTTCATTACGTCATCCCAGTTCTTTTCACTGAAGTCGATGGCGTCTTCACGGCGGATAATCCCGGCGTTATTCACCAGAATATCCAGGTGGCCCATCTCCGCGACTGCACGCTCCAGCAATGCCGGGATCACTTTGGTATCGCTGAGGTCGGCGGTCAGACTGAGGAAACGACGCCCGGTTGCCGCGATGCGTTCAATGGTCTCTGCAGGTTCGACAATATTGATGCCGACAATATCGCAGCCCGCTTCCGCCAGGCCGAGCGCCATGCCCTGCCCTAAACCGGTATCACATCCGGTCACCACCGCCACTTTTCCCGCCAGGGAGAAATTATCCAGAATCATGTTGTTTCCTTGAGTTTTACCAAACATGTTCAGGCGCTTGCCGTGACCCGAAAGTGTGCGGACAGTGCCCGATACCGAAACCGATGAAATCAGCTTAACGGCAAAGCGCGTCAAACTCAACAAAATGAAACAGCATTTCATTTTATATGAACCTGAGGATTGAATTTTGTCGTGGGGATCACATCCTGAGGATGAGAAGGTCATGCTATCCTACGGCGTGCCGCGTCGCCCCCTCCTGCACAGGAGGTGAGAGACAGGTTTCATCGTTCCTTCAAAGCCTGACGCTGAAAGACAATTTTACCCCCGGTCTTCCGGGCTTTTTTATGGTGTATAAAGATGCAGAAGTACAGTAACAGCGCGTTTCACGGCACCGTCCTGGTCGTTGCAACCATTGTCGGGGGTGGAATGTTTGCGCTGCCCATCGCGTTAGAAGCACTGTGGTTTACCAAAGGCGCTCTCTTCCTTATTCTCTCCGCCTTATTTATGCTCGCCTCGGGATTGATGCTTGCCGATGTGAACATGAGATTTCCGCAGGGTTCGAGCTTCCATACTTTCACAAAAAATCTGTTAGGCCGAGAAATCAACTTCATCGTCGGGCTGAGCCTGGTGTTTGTTCTCTACCTGGTGACCTATGCGTATCTTTCCGGGGCTTCTGCGGTTTTTTCCACCCTGCAATTTGACCTGACAGGGAAGCGCTATCCGGTTATTTCCGTCATCCTGATCACCCTGTTCGTCTCGGCCGTTGTGTGCAAGGGCGGGCGATTCTCTGCCCATATCATCTCCTTTTTTATTGCCGCAAAATTCACCGCCTTTTTTATGGCAACAGCAGGGCATTTACATCGCATCTCTCCAGAGTTGGTATTGAGTAGCCCGGCTTTCGGGAGCCTGTCCTCGATATTATTAACGCTCCCTGTCTGTATCATTTCATTCGGCTTCCATGGCAGCATCCCCTCATTAATCAAAATGTATGGCGGGAAGGAGCACAAATTAGTCGTCAAATCCCTGTGCTTCGGCGTGGGTATTTCCGCATTAATTTATATCTACTGGCTGGGCATGACGATGGGCATCCTTGACCGAAGCGCGCTTGCCTCCATCAAAGACCAGGGAGGCAATATCAATGTGTTTATGACGGCCTTGAGTCAAAATGAACTCAGCCATTACATTAACAGCGTTTTATTGTTCTTTGCTTTTTTTGCCGTGACCTCCTCTTTACTGTCCGCTTCCCTCGGTCTTTTTGATTATCTTCATGACCTGATGGGTTCTTTTTTTGGCATTTCTTCGTCCTCCCTCACGGCGGCGCTGACCTACCTGCCCCCTGCGTTGCTGTGCATCGTGAACCCTGACGGCTTTATTTCTGCGTTAGCGTATGCCGGTATTGCGCTGGTGATATGGAGCGTGCTTCTTCCTCCTCTGCTCCTGATAAAAGCCAGAAAGGCCCAAATTAAGGGGCCTTATCAGTTCCCGGCGAGTAATGCATTTCTCTATAGCTACTTCGTGGCGGGTTTTCTGCTGTGGGTCGGCATGCTGTATAACATGATTGAAATCTGAGGAAGGGAGATAAGCAGGGCGCATCGTAAACCGCTTTCGTTGAGCTGAGGAAGGCACATCCATTGTGCCTTTTGTACACGGTTTAGATTTTCTTGCAGCTTTCCAGCCAGCCAGCGGTATCAATCTTGCCGTTCTCCAGATATTTCTGCTGGTTCTGCCAGTGTGCGGCCAGGAAAGGTTTGAGCCCGGACAGACGCTTGTTCAGGGTCAGCATCTGATCAAAGACGCCAACCTCATGTTTCAGCCCTTCTTGGCCATATAAGGTCGCCGAATCTACCAGGCTACTGGCGTAGTAACTGGTCACCTGCTGTAAACTTTTTGTTTGCTCACCCAGTTTGGTTTTACGGATAGCGCAGTTCTGATCGCTGCTGTCTTTATCCTTACACAGCGCCTCATAGTTATGTGTGAGGAAATCGAGGAAGCGACCATCATCCTGCAGCTTGGTGCAGAGGAACGATCCCAGGTTAAGGCTGGCGCGGATCGATTGCGCGCGCTCTTCCTGCTGCTGCTGATTGCTGGCCCGCAGCTGACTTTCCAGGTCATTGAGCTTTTTCTTCAGTGCGGCATCATCTACCCCTGAGGCCAGCGTTCCCAGTGCTTTGACGGTGTCTTTCGCTTCATCTTTTTTCTTATCTGCACCGCTACTGTCTGCCCCGAGCGCAGCCCAGCTTTTTTCCAGCTGCTTAACCCGGCCCGTTGAGGTCATCGCGGGGGCTACCAGCACCAGGCGCAGCCCGGTGGTTTTACTGGTCGCAGGGCTGGTACTGTCGTAATAGTTCACCTCTTTGCGCGCCGAACTGCGGATCTCCGCTGCACTGGTCTGGAAGTTGCCCCCGCGCACCACAAAGCCCCCAGCCTGACCGTGCAGGCGGTTGAGTTTATTGAGATAGAACGGGGTAAACATCATCTCCGAGACATTGCCCAACATATCATGCAGGCCAAGAGGATTCGGGCTGAGACGCCCGATCAGCTGCACCTTGCCATTGGACGATTGCGCACCGGAATACCACTCATAGTTTTTCATGTCATCCATCGGATAATGGACATCACGAAACTCCGCGCTGTTGACCTTCAGTCCGCCACGGGCAGCAAACTCCCACTCCACCTCAGTAGGCAGGCGTAAAAAGCCAGCGGTGCCGTCTTCTTTCGGCAGTTTATCGGCCGCATTACTGCGTAGCCATTCATTGTATTTATTCGCCACGCTGATCGCATCAAACCAGCTGATACCGGTCTCCGCTACGCTGAGTTTACGCGACGGCGTGGGGCAGGTGCCCTGCGTCAGTGCCTGATATTGCAATGCGGTAAGCTCATATTTTGCCATAAGGTAATAACGGCCTTTGCTCTTACCGGCATCGG
Organism: Erwinia sp. MYb375; assembly: GCF_037479175.1. NCBI lineage: Bacteria > Pseudomonadati > Pseudomonadota > Gammaproteobacteria > Enterobacterales > Erwiniaceae > Erwinia > Erwinia sp. MYb375. Next base: position 398,569 of record NZ_JBBGZS010000010.1, read on the forward strand.
AGAAGCTCCCGGCGATAAAAGCCGGATAGCTGTGTTCAACAAAGCCCCATTCTCCGCCATCCTGCCCCAGCGTGATCGGCAAGTCATCAAGAGGGCCAGCAAGGGGGATCTCGACCCGGCGAAAGGCCATCGATCCCTCGCAGGGCATCGGCAAAATGATATCGTCGTCATCAGGTTTCGGATTGTAATTATCGCCTGTCCAGGGCTCGGCCAGGGCAGGTGCGGTACTGGCGAGCAAAGCCAGAAACAGCCAGGATGACAATGAGGAAGGCGTAAAGGTCACGAACAGTCTCCGCTAATCAGTAATAAGAAAATAAGGGTGGCAGCATCACACCTCGCGCAGACTCTGCGCGGGTTCAATATGAATGGCACGGTAAGCGCCAATACTGGCGACCAGCAGCGCTACCACTGCCGTCAGAGCCATGGCCAGAAGGCTATGCATCGGCGTGATTTTGCACAGCATCTGCCCCGTGGCCTGGCTACCCGCCAGCGCCCGGTTAAAGACCTGGCTGGCAATCAGATAGATGCTGTAGCCACCGACATACGCCAGCAAACTGAGCAGACAGCCCTGTATCATCACGTACAGGCCGACGGCCGGGCCGGTGAAGCCGAGCAGGCGCAGGACAGCGATATGCTTACGTTTGCGATCGACGTTGGCGATAAAAGAGCCCACCAGCGAGGCGATGCAGCCGATCAGGGCCGTTGCGGCGATGGTATTAAAAATCACCCCCAGCACCCGGTTAATGCTTTTCACATTTTCAATATCCGCCAGGCGGCTGGCGGTTTCGATGCGCTGCGCCCGGAGATCGCGCTCAAGACCGGCCACCTGGTCAATGTCTTTGGCGTACAGTCGGGCACGGGCATAGCGCGGTGACGTGTCGCTAAGAGGGTTGCCGCTGCTGACGCCGAGGGCCGGGATAGCGAAGCCGTCGCGGAAATGTTCCAGCATCAGTAACAGCGATGGACGGGTAAAGATAGCCGGACGATTAAAGTAAGTGGCCGGTAAAATACCCACCACGGTCAGACGCTGACGTCCCCACTCGCGGCGCTCTTCAAACTGACGGTTCACCCGGAGATCGATCGTCTCCCCGACGCTGACGGCCAGCTTGCGTGCGGCTTCCTGGGTTAACACCACCTCATTGTCATGACGCAGAACAAGGCTGCCCAGTAACGGGTCGCCTGACGCGGTGGGGATCACTTCGGCACTTTCAATAAAATGGGTGCTGTCGGTTTGCAGATCGGCCAGCGTGTTCAGCGAACGCGTCTGCCCGATAGCAAAGCCCACGTCGGGGCGCTGTTGCAACTGTTCGATCCAGGCCTGGTCATAGCTGTTGCTGCTCAACATGCGGATCTCAAGATTACGCGGGTCTTTCGCCAGGTCGTCCTGTAACTGGCTGACAATGCCAAAACGCAGGCCGAACAGCAGCAGCAGAGGGGCTATCACCGCCACCAGCGAAGAAATGATGCAAAAGGAGATGGTGCGGTCGTGCCACAGGTCCTGCAAAGCGAGCCGGGCAAGCAGCGGAGTTCGGTTAAAGGACAAAGCGGGTTTCCCCCTGGACAGGCTCTGATGAATCGGCCGGATTCACGGCTGGGGCATCGGTGCGGGCGATCAGGCAAGGTAAGCCGAAACGTTCGACCAGTGGCCAGTCGTGACACACCACCAGCGCCATCATCCCTTCCTGACGCACCAGCTCAATAAACAGATTAAACAGCTGCTGCGCATTGTGAGGATCCAGCGCGGCGGTGGGTTCATCCGCCAGCACCAGCGCGGGACGATGGACAATGGCCCGGGCAAAGGCGGTTCGCTGTCTTTCACCAAAGGATAACTGCGCCGGATAGCGGGCCAGTAAAGGGCCCAGTTTCAGGGTGTCGATAATCCGGTTCAGCAGGGTTTTGTCGGGCGTTTTGCCCAGCAGCTGGCAGGGCAGGCGGATATTGTCGCGCACGTTCAGATAGGGAAGCAGGCCGCCATTTTGCAAGACGAACCCTAACTGCCGTGCACGCATATCGGCCAGCTCCGCCTGACGATCGCCATTGAGCAAGGCGGCAACATCCCGTTGCCCGCTCGCCTGGCTCAACATAAAACGCCCGATGTGGCTGGGGCGCAGCAATAAGCCGATGGCTTCCAGCAGCGTACTTTTACCACAGCCGCTTTCGCCGGTGACGGCCATCACCTCGCCCGGCCGCAGTGCCAGCTGCGGCAACGAGACACGGTGGGCCTGGCTTCCCTGCCCCCGGACAATACACAGGTCCTCAATGTGCAGCATCAGGGCATCATTTCCAGCGGCACCGGGTAGACGCGATCGCGCGGATCGCTGCCAGCGGCAAGCTCAACCCAGCGATCAACATCGGCGTTATATTTCTGGTAGTGGCGCAGCTTGGCCGACAGCGTGCGAATAAATTTCTCCTGCGACAGCCCATCCCAGCTTTTCCATGTCTCTTCGTCCAGATTCAACACGTCGCTGCGATAAGGTAAGTCGGCGAGATATTCGCCCAGCACCCCGAGATCGTTGATTTTGGCATTCTCCTGCTGCTTAAGCTGGTTAGGATCGGCGCCCATAGTGGCGGCGACAGTACGTAAACGCTCAAACATTTTTGCCGGGGAGATCATCCCCTCGTTCGCGGCTTGCAGGATCTGACTGACCACATCGCTTAAATCACTCAGCTGTCCCTTAGTCAGCAGCACCCGCACATCCGTGGTGGGGATATTCTGCTTAATCAGGTCACGGTCGCTGATCCAGGCTTTAAACACCAATGGTGCCTGGGTGCCGTTCTTTTTGCCGAGATAGGCCAGCTGCATTGCATGACCAATCAGCGCCGTATCCTGCAGTAATTTCTGCTCGGGTGTCAGCTTCTTACCATCATCTTTGGCATAGATCGCACTGCCGATGGCTGCATCCCCCATATAGGCGGACTTCACCTGCGCGGTAATGGCAGAGGCCAGGGCATCAATCTGCTGACCAAAGATGGACAGATCGCCGGCATCCACCGTCTGGTACAGGTTGGACTGCGTGCTGTCAAAGTTGGAGAGATCGCGATACTGACTTTCTGCTTTAGCGTGGTCATCTTTGCCGCTGGCCGTTTTCAGGTGCAGGGTATAAATGGCGATGCCACGGTTGCCCGCCTCCAGGCGCAGCTGGCTGGCATCCAGACCGGTACCTGACAGTTTATTGCTGCCCTCAATGGCGCCGGCATCGGTGATTAATACCACGTAGCGGGCGCCAAACGGGCTCCAGTCGATATCGTCGATAGCCGACATCACACCGGCATAGGCATCTTCGTCATACAGCGAGCTGGAGACTTTGGCTTCTTTCAGGTCGGCGACCTTTTTCAGGAAGTCCGGGCCATCTTTCACCTGATTGGGATCGGCGAAGATTTTGGTGCTGAATTCCAGGCCCGGCACCGCTTTGGTGTTTGAGCGATAGGACACCAGACCAAATTTCACCTGCTCCCCCAGATTCTCCTGTTTGATTTTATCGTAGATCTTATTCACCGCTTCCCTGGTGCGATCGATATACGGTCCCATTGAAATGGTGGAGTCGATAACAAACACCACCGAGGCGTTGAACCCTTTGATTTTGTTAACGCTCTCTTCTTCTTTGGCGGCGGCGGCGGTGGCGTCGGCTTTACTCACCGAAGCGACGTTCAGCAGGCGGGTATAGAAGCCCTCTTCTGTCATCACCTCTTCACCGCTGAGGATCGGCAGCAGGTAAAACTGCTTTTGCAGATCGACAAATAATGCCGGTTCCTGGGCCTGTACCCCGTCTGCATGGCCGTCACGCTTCAGTTTGGCACGCAGGGGTGCAACCAGAGAAACCGGATCTGCTGCGGAGAGAATATCGTCCAGACTTTTTCGCTCTTTGAAAAACAGCAGGCGGTCGCGGTTGGCCGGATTGGTGAAGGCCAGGGTCAGCTGCATTTTCCAGTCAACGGTGCAGGCCTGGGGTAACCAGCCGATTTTTTTGCCGTAGCTGTCGGGCCCGACTTCGATCCAGCTTGCGCCCTTCACCTCTGTTTTTTGGTAAACGTACAGACTGCTGAAGGCGGGTTGTATCGTGCCTTTCGCTTCGCCAGCAGCGTTGCTCAGAGTGCAACCCGGCGTGGTGAGTACTCGCTGAAATAAGGTTTTTTTCCCTTCCTGCAGCAGCGGTTTATCGCCATCAGCGGCCAGCGCATGGCTGGACAGCAGCAGGGCGCACAGCGGCAGCGCCAGACGCAACATCGGGGAAGGGATCATTTTTCCAGCTCCTCAAGGCGTTGTTTGACCTGTTTATTGTCAGGTTCAGCCTGCAGTGCGGTCTCGTACCAGTAGGCTGCCGTGTCTTTATCCGCCGTTTTGAAGCACTCGCCCGGCTGATGGGATTCAGGGTCGTATTCACGGGCGTAAGCGATGGCGATCTTACTGTCGCCCCCCTGTGCGCGGTTGGCATACAAACGCTGTGCCACGCCGCATTTCTTCGCCTCTTTGGCGGCCTGAATAATGGTCAGTAACGCCTCGCTGTCAAGCTTCTGCTCAACACAGCCCTGCACGAAATCGAGCTCTTTCTGGCTATTCAGGTTAGCAACGGTACAGGTGCTGGCAGCGGTGGTCTCTGCCGTTTTTTCTGCGCCTGCCGCAGGTGCCGAAGAGGGTTCCGTCGTGGCGGACGCTGGCGGCACCGCGGCGGCGGACGTGGCTTCCTGTTGCGCATCGGCAGCAGCAGGGGTGGCAGTATCGCGCCCCAGGAACCACCAGAGCCCGGCGGCAATCAACAGCAGGGCCAGCACGGCCCCGGCGATAATACCGATCAGCGGTACACGGGATGGCGTGCTTTTCCCTTTGGGTTTATCCGCGGCAGACACGGCAGCCGTGGGCGCAGGCTGGACAACGGGCGGGGCAACCGGGGCGGCTACCGGCGGGGACACCGGTTCCGGCGTGGGCAGCACGCTGCTGCTGCTGTAGTTGCCGGTCTGGCCACGCGCCTCCGACGAGAACAGCTCATCGCGCGCCAGCTGGAGCGTGGTGTTACGCACTTCACCTGAGGCCAGTTTGACCTGGATTTGCACCTGGCTGGCATTGGCCAGCAGTGGGTCAAGGATCGTTGGGCCAAGACGAAAACCACTGCCGCCTGCCAGCGCATAGCCACCAGCGACGGTAAACCAGTGTTGTGCCGCCCCCCATCTGCCATCAGGTTGCAGGTAATCCTGCTCGTTGTTGCAAAGAATAAAGGTCAGGTCAGACAGGATGGCCTGCTCGCCGCGCAGGCGTACCATCAGTTGTGCCGTACCCGGCGCTGCCGGTTGGCAGGCGAAGATTTTAGCTAGCATGGGGTGTTCTCTTGTTTCAACTGGCGGATAATCTGACCCAGCTGCTGGTTATGTTCGAAGGAGATATCGCGCGTGGCGCTGTGGCCGGCGTTGTCCAGAATGACGGTCATCAAGGCCGATAACCAGTCACCCATCCAGGCCACACCGGGCTGCGGTGCCACGGCTGCCAGCTGAGGTAACGCATCGCCGGTCAGCGGTGTCTGACGCGCAAACACTTTCTTTTTCTCACCCACATAGCTGTTGGGCACCTGTTCTTCCGGCAGAGAGAGATAGCCGAACCAGGCAATAAAATCACGCATCGCCAGCTGGGTACGCAGCACCTGACGCGCCCTCAGCTGGTCATGATGGGTATCTGCCTGCTCCTGACCCGCCAGCGCCTGTTTCAGGGTGCCCTCCAGATCGAGGCGAGTGGCGGCCGCAATCAACTCTTCAGTGAGCAGATTCATCAGCTCGCTGTTCAGGCCGAGGGCGGACCAGTGGGCCGTTTGCTGCGGTAACTCCCTCAGATGAGCCACCCAGGCTTTGAAGGCCTGATGGGCGAACTCGTCCTCCTGGCTCACCCTTACAGACGCAGGCGCGGTGTCGGCAACGGCGGCCACCTCCGCCGTCACTGAACCGGAGAAGGGATCGCTGGCAAACGGATTGCTGCCAAACGGATTATCGCCAAACGGATTGCTCGCCAGCACCTGAACGGGGCGCGGGTCACCGGCCGCCGCGGATGCCTGATCCTCATGGCGAATACTCAGATAGATGTTGTTGAGTTCAGGCGTGGGAAGTTCCAGGCGACTGATCATTTCACCGATGCTGTGCGCACTGGCGGATAACCCCTGCCACAGATCTTTGGCAATCGCCTGTTTCTTCGCCCGCTGATCTTCGCCACCCTGTTCGTACCAGCGGCCAAGCTGTTGATCGCCGGTTTCATGGCGGCACTGCACTAACTGCTGATGTAGGCGCTTCAGTTTGAAATCCAGATGAGCAACGCGGCGCAGGGCTTCGGTGAGGCGACGCATCCCGCCATCGTTCAGCGTCAGCATCGCCTTCCATGCATCCTGCGGTTCGGCCAGATATTTCCGCACCAGCTCGCCATCGATAAAGGTATTGCCCATTCTGTCGAGCACCTCGTGATAGCGTTCAGCCAGGGACACTTCTTTAAGTACCTCCTGACCGGGTTCACGCACCAGGTCCAGGAAGGGATTATCAATCCCCGGTTTACGCACCAGGAAGACATTCTGGAACGGTTTCCCTGGCATCCACTCCTGGAGCCATTCGTAATGAGCAAAACGCTCGCGCAGGGTGATATGCAACATATCTTCCCAGCCCATTTTTAGCTGAGTGTCAGTATGTTCCAGGCTGTCGCTGATGCGTTTGTCACACATCGTGATGGCCCAGAACAGACCCGGGGCGCCGCTGCGTTCACCCGCCTTACCCTGAGTTTTTTCAACCCACCGGTTTAACACCGGGCCGACATCGGCCACGTCGCTCTGCTTGGCGGCACTGGCGCACACCACCAGCGCATTCATCTCCTGGTTATCGGTGTAGCGCTCGAAAAGATAGGCCACTTTACCGCGCAGCAGTAACTGCGAGATGGGGTTGAGCCCGCCCTGACCGGCATCTTCCAGCTTGTCAATTTTGAGGCGTCCGCGGTAACCCGGGAAATCAAGCAAATCGACCTGCTCCACAATGCTGTCCTGCGGGACTTCCGCCAGCGGGAAAATCAGCTCCGCGGTGAGCGCGGTCAGTTCGGCTTGTGACAAAGAGGCGCTGACGGATTGTTGATCGTCGTTCCAGTAACGGATATCAACATTGCGATCCTGATGGGAACCGAGGCGATTCAGGCTGTCGACGTTCATGATGCTGCCGCTACTGTGATCGGTCAGCGTCTCCAGCGGCGCAAACACCATTCTGGCATGGTTTATTTTCACCAGCACCCTGGCCAGTGAACGATAGGTTTCCGTCAGTGCGCTCTGTTTACCCCACAGCAGAGAGAACAATTCTGCACGTTCCTCCGGACGCAGCCCAGGGGCTATTTTCAGTACCTGCGGCCAGTAAACCGATCTGAGTTTTCCCACGGATCTTTTGAACGATGTATCAAGGTAGTCCCATAAAGACACCACATCTTCGCTGCTGACGCCGGCGCAGATTTCACGCTGTTCGGCACGAAGCAGGAAGGGACGCAGGTGTTCTTCAATGTGGCTTTCATCGAGTTCATCGCCCAGTTGCTCCTGATTAAAGTCGTTAAACCAGGTGTTCGTCAGGATTTTGGCAATATCGATTTCGCTAAACAGACGCAGCGGGACAGGGTAACCCGCAGGTGCTTCTGGTGCCTGTCTGGTAAAGCGCGTGACCAGGCCCGTGGCCTCCTTACCCCCCCCAACCGGGTTGACCTCTTTAATAAAGTCGACTCGTCGGTCGCCATAGGCCGCTTTCAGGCTGCCGTGGCTGCCCGCTGCCAGCGCTGAGATCAGGTAGGACTTGCCCGCCTGAGAAATGCCGAAAAAACCCACCGTCATCGGCGTCGAGGCGACATGTTGCAGATTGTTGGCCAGATTGCGGGTACGCAGCAAACTGAGGTTGAGTTTGTCCGCCTCGTTATCCAGGCGGCGCGAGCCGACACGCACGGTTTCTACCCAGCCGCGTGCATCCTGACAGCTCCGGGCGATCGCTGCCCAACCTTGGGTAAGAGATTCTGGTTCGCTGTTCATTATTTTTTCACACTCCCGCTATCGAGCCAGTGCCGGCTGTCAATGAGCCCGGTATCGGGCATGGTATTCAGTTCCAGTTCTAAATCCCCTTTGCTAAAGGATTTATCGGTGTTGCTGCTGACATCTGCGATGGTCAGGCGATCGCTGATCAGCCCTAACTGGCGCGCGCGTTTGCCTTTATCCACGGTCAGCCGCACCCTGAGATAAGGGGAGCCGCTGTCACTCGACTGCGCCGTGGAGAATTTTTGACGGCCCTTTTCGTTGAAACGCAGGGTGTAGAGCGGAGCGGCAGACCAGCGTTCGGCATCCAGCTGGCGATATCCCAGCCGCAGATCGCCACGCATCACGATGCTTTGCATTGCGCCCTCGCCCTCTTCGCTGCGTTCTCCCGGCAGGGTGATCTGGCCGTTCTCTGACTGGATATGGCGGTAGACCACATCGGCATCACGCAGCAGGTTATCCATATCGATAATGCCAATATGGCGAATGGTCGAGTAAGGCTTCAGCGCCGAGACACGGAAATGGAAGTTAGGAATACTGTGATTGGCGCACAGCTGTGCCAGCATGGCGCCGACCGAGGCGGTGCTCTTCGGATCGTCGATATAGCCATTTTTGTGGAACGGATACCAGGTGCCGGTCTGGTAGCCATGCAGTGGCAGAATGCGTCCCGGCGGTAACGGCAGATTGCGACGAATGATCGCCTGGATGCCCGGTAACTGCGAAGGCCGCCCCGTCAGCAGCAGCATGTCGCAGTGATAGCAGGACAACACTTCGCACAGGGCCGTGAGCACCTTATCAATGTTGAACTTGCCCGAGCACAGATCGTTATGCACCTTCACCAGCGACAGGTTGAGGGTGATATCCACCAGCCTGAAATCATTCGGGCCACCCGCTTTTTGCACTTCGCGACGCACAAAGCCATCGACTTCGTCACGAATACTGCCAGCAGGCAGTAACTCACTCACCTTGCGGTTGATCAGCAGGTGGGTTTGCTCATCCAGCGGATCAAAGTGCTCGTAGCTGCTCAGAATATGCAGCGCCAGCGGCACAAACAGCTGCAGGCTGAGTTGCTGACGCAGTACGGCTTCAGCAGCACTGATATTTTGTGATCCGCACAGCTGCGACATCAGCGTTTCAACCGTGACTACTCCGGCATCACGCAGCGCCAGCTCGAAGGCGGGCAACACATAGGCCTGGATCACATCCAGCAGAATGTCGTCACCGGCGGTTTTGAAGCTGTCACGAAAACGCTGATGGGGAATGATATGTGCGTTAGCGCCGCTGCCTTCCAGGCCATTGCGATCCAGACGGTAGTCGGTGATCACCAGGTCCGTGGTTCCACCTCCGATATCGAGGGATGCCAGCGTGATGGTTTCACGATCTTTGCGGTCCGGGCGGCCAAGGGTATTGAAGAACACCTCCGGGTGGCCGGCAAAGTTCTGATTGATCTCGGTGTACAAATACACCAGCTGCGCACAGGAGGCCTCGTCCCATTCCACGCGAATTTTTGGTAAGGGGATACGGATATTCCCCTGGGTGGATAACTCCTGTTCATCCAGATACGGGTCATTCTCGCCGTTGTGCCAGCGCAGCGATTTCCACACTAACCCCACCGCCTGACGCATGCGGTCATCCAGGATACAGCGTTCAGCCATCGGCAGGCCTGGCGGCACCGTCAGAATGATATGACGGAGCTGGCGAGGAATACCGGCGTGGCCCTGACGGGTACGCTGTTCCACGCTGTTAATCTGGCTGATGGCCTGGGTCAGCACTTCCGACAGCATAAAGGTCATCAGCGAGCTGCGTGAATAGCGCGGTGTGAAGACCGGAATGCGATCCATCTCGTCTTCAATGGTGTGCAGCGCCTCGCCTTTTTCGTCGATGAGGTTGGCAAAGGGGGCCGCGGTCGCCAGCGGGTTGGTGTCCTGCACGTAGCTGCCGTTGAAACGCCAGCCCTGGCCATAAAACTTCTCATCCCACAGGTAGCGCTTAGGGCTGGACAGACCGGTGGAGCCTTCACTGCCGCGGCGGCGTGCCGCTAAACGTGTGGCTTCCCCGCCGATGCGGGCGATGGTCGGCCACTGGAACGCGTCATGTCGGCCGCTGCGCACAGAGCAATGGTCTTTGCCGAAAAAGGCCTGAGAGAACTCCACCCGGCTTTCAAAGGGATCGGTGTAGATGTGCTCAGGATTGCTGAGATCGCGCAGTTTCAGCACATAGTTGTGCATCAGACCGGAACCTGACTGGCCATGATCTTCAATCAGGATCCCGCAGGTGCGTGAGTTACCGACGTCGAGGATCAGATCCACCGGGATCGGTTTAATGGCATTGGTTTCGCGATTGGCGATCATGCGGAACTGCGGCAGTTCGATGGCAGGCGCGGTCTGGGTTTGCAGCCCTTCCACCGGAATGGCCATCAGTGACAGCAGGTTAAGGTAGTGCGCCAGAGGATAGTGCTGCGCCAGCTCCTGCTCCTGTTCATCCAGGTCACGGCCTTTGCTGCTCTCTTTGAACACCTCTTTCAGCCAGTCTTTGACCCAGTCCTGCGTCAGATACCAGTTGAGCGCATAGGTGGCGGTTGCCACGGCAAAGGTCGCACCGGCGTTGACGTCTTCCTGATTAGGACTGAGGTCGGCTGCCGACTGCTGCCGGGCCATGATGCGGGTATCCATCGCCAGCGTCATGCGGTGAGTGTGGCCATCCATGTCCGGTTCCGGCTGTTTGACCAGACGAAAACGCGCCCAGTTCAGCGGCCCTTCCTGATAGACATTCGGCGGGCTGAAACGGAACAGGGGCAGCGGTAACCAGACGCTGTCCAGTAGCGCCAGGCTGGCATCCACCGGAATATCGTACTGGCTTTTGGCCTTCTCAATCGCGTCAGGCGTCGGTTGATAGAAATAGTAATCGCGCTGCTCGTTGTAAATCAGACGCGTGAGCACGCCATTGGCTAATTTAACAAACTCCCCCGCAGGCAGACGTTTTGGCGTCAGGCCGAAATCCATAAACTGGATACCGGAGTCGCCGACCAGGGTGATTTGACGATCAAAAGAAACAATCTCAGGCAACATAATTTAATCCGTCCCTGTTCAGGTATTGGGTTGAAGCATACGAATAGGGAAGGTTTTTTCCCCGTCGTTGCTGCCGACACACTCGGCGTGATCGGCGGCAGGCGATTTGCAGGCGATGACGGGCGCAATAAAGTCTGAACCGTCGCTACATTTCATCTGCTCTGGGTTAGTAATGCTGAGCGCCCCCTGCTGCACGTCGCCCCTGGCGGGGCCCTGGCAGGTGACACCGCTCGACTGGCGCACGCTGACGGTGCCCTCACCTTGCTTAAAGTTGTATTGCAACTGCAGCGGGCGGCCCGTGAGTTTGTCCTGGATACCGCCGTTTACCCGCCACTGGCCGTTGAGAAACTGTGCCGGACCATTAGGCAGGGTCGGCGGGATTGCCAGCGGTTTGCCCGCAGGCGGGATCACCGGCGGGACGGTATTGGGTGCCACTGCGGGCGTTTCAGCACCCGGCTCTGGCGGCGTGGTGGGCGCGGCCTCTGGATTCGCTGCAGCTTCCGGCGTCAGTGCGGGCTGAACCGGATCCGTCGTGGCTGCGGGCTCCGTAGCCTGCGCATCGTCTGCCGCGGGTGGCGTGTCGCTGGCGAAGGGTTGTGGTGCTTCCGTCGCTGACGGAACACCCCCCACGTCCTGAGCGCTGCCCGGCAGGCTGGCGCCAGGCGCGCCTGCGACAGCACCGTTTTGCCCTGCGACATTCGGCAATTTCAGGTCCGGCATGGCCGGCATTTCCGGCAGCTTCACGTCGGGCACCTGAGGATGGCCCTCATTGTTGACCGACAGCGCGGGGGGTTTATTCCCCGGGAAACCCGGCAGGCCCGGCAATGACAGCGTAGGAACGCAACCACGCAGCAGGCCAAACAGCAGGGCCAGTAACAGCAGCCCCAGCAGCGCCCAGAGTAACCAGCGCCAGTTCCAGCGGCGGCCACGTGTGACCGTCTCCACCACTGGCGGGCTGGCCACGGTAGCGGCCGCACGCGGCGGCGTGGTGCCAGGGATCATCGCCGCCGACGGCGCAGGCACCGATGCAGGTTCCAGCCAGTGCAGGGGGCTGCGCGTTTCACCACCGGGATGAACAAAGCCCCAGAAGGTGATCACCAGCACGCCGTTGACCAGATAGACAAAATCATAATCGGGGAAATGGCTGACTGATTTCAGCAGCTGAGCAAAGACCCGGCGATCGCCACCGGCACCGCTGTTCTCAGCGTTAAGCAGCTGTTCACTGAGTGCCTGTACCGCGATCTGGAATTCGCTGAACTGCTGACGCGCGGAGGCGCGCTCCGTTTCACTGGCGCTGCTCCACGGAATAATGTCGCCAGGAAAGCTGCTGTACCAGTCGGTGCGATCGCCCCCCTGATCGTTATGCGGGACGGCAAGGTGACGGGCCAGGTCACGTCCGGCATCAAGACGGTAGATCGCTTCGCGTAGCTGAAATGCCATCTTGAACACGGGGTAGCCCGTTTCACCCAGCGCCTTAAATGAGGAGTTATGTCCGGTACGTAGCAGTGGTCCCTGAATCGCATTTCGCATTGTCTAAACCTTGTCACGCTGTGAATGAACGAACGTTATAATGAATGTGGCTAGTTTTTGCTCGCACCCGGCTTCCATTTAAATCCCCAGCCGTAATACTTATCCATCGGCTCCCGATCGCGGAAGAAGCGGTTAAGGCGTTCCACTTTTATCTCGCCATCGACGTTTTTTAATCGGGCGATCGCCGCAACATTATTGCGCTGACTGCCCTCCTTCAAGGTGGTGCTGATCGGCGCCTGGCCCGGTACATGCACCGTGATCGTCGCATCGGTGCCCTGCCAGTTACTGGCTCCGCCAAAAATGAAGCTGTAAATCAGTACCTCATCAATCTCCGCCCAGCGGCTGCCGTTGATGAAGAGCCACTCACCGTCCTGGTTGTTACCGTTACGCAAATCTTCTTTCAACTGGATGTAAGGCGGTTTTTCATAGTCGCCCGCGGCGTGGCTGAGGGCTTCCACCCCGCTGATGTCGCCATTTTTAAAGCGGACAAACGCGGCGATATCCAGGTCGATAGGCTGCTGCTGCTGGCCCTGTTTCCAGGTCAGGTTGATTTTGATGCGCCCGAAATCCTTGCGTTTCGCAAGGTTAATACTGGGGTTATCCTGCGTCAGTTCAGTACTGGCGGGTGGCGTGGGGGCAACGGCAGCGGGGGTTTCACGCGGTGCCGGCACCACGGGCTCGGGGTGAGTACGATGGTGATACCACCACCAGGCGAGGGCGAGCAGTAACAGTAAAAGCAACAACAGCAATAGCCAGGGCAGCGCGCGTCGCCACCACGGCACCACCACCACCGGGGGCGGGGCCTCCGGTGCCACAATGACCCAGTTCACCAGAACCGGTTCATCGCCGACCGCATAGCAGTCCAGCTGCTGTGAATGGACGAGTAACTGCTGCAACGCCTGTGCGGGTTGCTCCTCGCCACGGGCGGTCAGCTGCTCAATCAGCCCGGCCAGTATTCCACGGTAATTCTGGAGCTTGCTGTGGAGCGCCTGCTGTTCCGCTTCATTCAGTGCCGACAATGGCCGGGCAACGCCCTGGCGGTCGGTCCACCACTCCAGATGCCCGGCAGGATCGCGCCGGGCGGTGGCAAACACCAGCGCAAGAGACGGAGGGAGATAGCGCTGGATAATCGCAACCGTCTCCTCATAGGTGGCCAGAGTAGAATCATTAATCGGCGCTGCACGTGTTAATCGTTGCATTACACAGGGTCGTCTTGTGGTTATCGTTGGCATCCGCCGCCGGTTCGCGGCGGATCAGCATATCGTCACATCAAAGGGCGCGTTACTGCAGCGTGTTCGCCTGCTCCAGTGCTTCCACCCTTTTCCTGGCGTCGGCCACTTTTTTCTCAATAGCGGCAACGTCGCTGGCGCTGGTGGCCTGCTGCGCTTGCTGTTGCAGTGCCTGCAACTGTTTAATCTCTTTCTGGCTGGCTTTGCTTTTGACGTTGTCGGATTTAAGGCGTTTCATTGTCTGCGCCAGATCGGTACGCGCTGCCTGCAGTCGCACCTGTTCATTGCTCAGCTGTTGATCCGTGACCTGCTGCCGGTTCTGGGTATTGGCCAGATCCTGTTTGGCGCGCTGATTTTCCCACTGACTGAGCTGGACCTTCTGCTCTTCTTCACTGACTTTCTGCCGATAGCCACCGGAGGTGGTGCAGCTCAATTTCGTCAGGAAGCTGGGATCTTGCGCCTGCAGGTCGCAGTCCTGAGGAGAGGTGGCACAACCGGTAAGCAATACTGAAGCGAGTAATACATATTTTCTCATGAAATGTTCCATGAAATGAGGAAAACAAATAAGGTTTTAAGGCCAGTGACAGGTGTGAAAAGGGGCTGACAGTTCTGTCAGCCCCTCTGCATTAACCCAGTGAAATAGCCTGGCGCTGACTGTAAAGACCGTTCGCTTCTGATTCCAGAGCGGCGATTTTGCTATTAAGCTGGGTATATTCTTTATTTAATGCGGTCAGATTGGTTTTATCTGTTTTATTCGTCGTTGATTGTCCCTGCAGGGCGACTTTATAAGCAGCATCTTTGTCTTTCATGACTTTAATCTGGCTTTTCATTTCTTTGATATTGGCATCAATCTGATCCAGCTGCTTATTGGCGCTGGCTTTATCAAAACCGGCTTTATCTTTCTGGATGCTGATTTGGGTCAGAGTTGCCTGGTTGTCACTGATGACCTGTTTCATCGCCGTAGAGGTTTTCTCTACCGCCGTTGTATCTTTGCGGATGTCGGTGCCCATTGCCTGCAGGCGAGCAGCAGTGGTGGCGTAATCTTTTTTCAGGCTATCCAGGTAGTAGTTAGCCGTCATCCCCACCGCACAACCCGCGGCGCCCCCAATGGCAGCACCGACCAGCGCTTTTTTACCGTTACCGGCCAGCGCGCCAATACCCGCGCCCGCCAGAGCACCCGTTAAGGCACCCACTCCACAACCCTGTGCGCCCGATGCACTAAAGAACTTAGCCTGCTCACCGCTGGTCAGTCGCGGGTCGGCTTTTGTACCGGACAACAGAGAACTGCCGGTATTGGCACAGCCGCTCAGAAGCAGAGTGGCAGAAACAAGTAAACAGGTTGCGCTACGGCTAAAAATCTTCATCAGTGTTTCATCCTTAAATAATGGACGGGCTGTGTGTGTGACCCGTTAATTTCATTTTTGTGAAAATTTGTCTTAAGAAGAGATATTCTTTCAGGATTATCGCGCAACGGAAGAGGTGTTATCGCGGGATAACATCTGGCGGCCAGCAGAGAGGATTAAATAATCTCATCGGGGGGCGCAAGTGCTCGACATCCTGATTCTGGTTATTTTTTGTACATAAGATTATTCGTAAATTTTTTTATGTTTTTATACATTGTTTCATGAATAAATGTAATCAAATTTGAACCTGACCGTTCAGGCTTTCTTCTACGAATGGAGGAGAGGGGCTTTTAGGGGGGCGGGACCGCCTGAGGGGCGCAAGCACTCGGTCAGACGATACGCTTCAGGATTTTCTCTAATACCGCTTGCTCATCATCTCTGCACAAATACTCCGTGACCTCCCGCGCCCAGCCTTCGCCATCACCGAGCACGGCACGACTGTACGCAGGGGCATAGAGATCGTGGCTGTCATACAGATTAATCAGCGTTTGATTCACGCCATCAAGATTCACAGCGGGGTTCTTTTGCTGCTGGGCAGCCAGCGCACGCACGATCTTTTCCTGATGCGCCGGGTCCGTCGGGAAGGTTCTTTCCCCCAGTTCACTGAGCACCAGAAACGGCGGCGGCATGCCCTCTTCGATGGCGGCCTGTAAACGGTAGTGACCATCCAGAATAACGAATGAACCCAGCCCGGCAATGAAGCGCACCAGTACCGGCGGCAGCGCCCCTTCCCGGCTCTTCTTGCGCCACCATTTCAGGCGCCCTGCGTGCGGTTGAAGGGCGTAACGGGCCAGCAGCGGGGTGCCATTCCACCACCAGTCAACCTGCGAGACGCGCGTCGGGGCCATCAGGTTCGGCATATCTTCCGCGAAGAGTGACCAGCTAAAACCGATATTCCCGCTGCGGGCAGGGGCGTGAAAACGCCAGCTTTCCACCGGAGACGTTTGCTGAAGGGAATAAGGTGCGACGGGTGCGGTGGGTAACATCGGGCGCAGCAGCCAGCGGCCCGCGGATAACAGTGGAACGTCAGGCGTCAGCAAATGGCGGGCAAAATAGCGGCACCACTCGCCCATCCACGCCTCTGGCCCGGAGCGACGAATCGACTCCAGCGCCAGCGAAGTAATGGGCGGTAATAACGCATATGGATCAGGATGCTCAGCGTTAAACACCCGCCACAGGCCGGAATGATCTTTTAGCATCGAACCCCAGAACAGCGGCACACCGCGCAGTGACAGCGCCATGCGGCCATGATGCCCGCTGTGCATCTCCAGAATGGGCGGCATGGTGGGTTTCGGGCTCTGTAATTCCAGCCCCAGCCAGGCATGATTGCGGTCGTGCAGGTCCTTCCACCAGTACTGTGACATCCGATGTTCCTTACGCCAGAGAGGGGGAAATTTTAAGGGAGTGAGGGGAAGATGCAAGGGGTGACGATGCATCGTCTTTCCGGGGCCTGGTGTTGGTCGGGGTACGCCGGGGAAAGAGTGAGCACACCGCGGGCCAGCCGTTCATTTCTGATAAAAATGTCGACCAGGCGTTCCATTAACGATATTGAACGGTCCTCTTTCCCTTTTGCGGGTATCCGTCCCTCGCCAACCCCGAGAGACTTGCGATTGGGACGAGGGATTGCTGAATAATTCATGAAACAACTGGCCCTGCTGTGTTGGACAACACCGAGTTCTCCAGCAGAAACCCTCCCTAAAAGCGCCTGAAATTGCGGAATAAACACGAAAAAACCATCCGTAGTACCGGATAAAACCGGGCTGTAAACGCCACTCTCAGTCCCAGAGATTTTTTAAAATTTCATTCTAAGAATTATCGGAAACTTCCCTGTTAACACTCACACTTATATTTACAGCTCTTAACAATTCTTTTATCATCCGCGCAGTTTGTTTATTAAGCACTTTCATAAAAAAATCAAGAGAAGTCACAGGGATGATGCGCAACACACCGACAGGGACGGCCCGCGGCACAACGCCGTTCATTTTTTCAGCTTTCACGCTTATCGCGCTGATGATCCCCTCTTCCCCGTCTGCCGCCCCGGTCCCTCCACCTGAGCGTCCTGCGGCTGAAAAGAACATGATCGACCGGACGCTTCAGTCCCAGCAGCAGCGGCAAAGAGCGCTGGAAGAAACCCTGACACCGCCCACCCCGGACGTGCGCCTTTCGGCGCCTTCCTCCTCTTTTGGCCGCATTCACTTTGCGCCAGAAACTCCCTGCTTTCAGATAGACCGGGTAACACTGAGCGGCCAGGAGGCCCTGCCGCACTGGTTGCCACTGCAGCGCCTCGCCCGTCAGGGTGAAGGCCACTGCCTCGGCGGGAAGGGCATTAATCAGCTGATGAGCACCCTGCAAAATCGCCTGATTGACCACGGCTATGTAACTTCCCGTATACTGGCCCCGAATCAGGATCTGACCCGTGGAACCTTGTCGCTGGTGATCATGCCCGGCTACGTTCACGAGGTGAAACGGAGCCCCGACAGCGATCGCTGGCTGACCCTCTGGACCGCTTTCCCGGCTCATGCCGGAAACCTGCTCGACCTGCGTGATATCGAACAGGGGCTGGAAAACCTGCAGCGTCTGCCGACGGTGGAGGCCAATATGGAAGTGGCACCCGGCGAGCTGCCGGGCGAGAGCGATATCGTGGTGCAGTGGCAACAGCGCAAGATGTGGCGCCTGGGGGCCTCGCTGGATGACTCAGGTTCCGTCGCCACCGGGCGTTATCAGGGTGGTGCGACCCTGTCGCTGGATAACCCCTTCTCCCTGAGCGATCTCTTTTATCTTTCCGGCACCCGCAGCCTCAAAACCGGCGACGATAAAGGCAGTAAAAACATCACCGCCCATTATTCGGTGCCTTTTGGCTACTGGATGGCCAGCGCCACGGCCAGCGATTATGACTATCACCAGACGGTGGCGGGCCTGAATCAGGACTATCTCTACAGCGGAAAACGCAAAAACCTCGACGTCCAGCTCAGCCGGGTACTGCACCGCAGCGGCACGCAGAAGACGTCCGTCAGCTGGGACGTGCTGACCAGTGAATCGCGCAATTACATCGCCGATACCGAGGTCGAGGTGCAGCATCGCAAGACCGCCGCCTGGCGGCTGGGGCTGTCCCATCGTCACTATATCGGGCAAAGCACGCTGGATGCGGGCATCAGCTATCAGCGCGGTACCCGCTGGTTTGGGGCCATCCCGGCCCCGGAGGAGTACAACGGCGAAGCCACGGCAAAGAGCAAAATCGTTACCCTCAGCGCCGGTCTGGATATTCCCTTTGAGATCGTCGGCGAGTCGTTCCGCTACAACGTGCAGTATCTGCGCCAGATGAGTTCAATGTCCCTGACGCCGCAGGATGAATTCTCCATCGGCGGACGCTGGACGGTGCGCGGCTTCGATGGCGAACGCAACCTGAGCGCCAGCCGTGGCTGGTTCGTGCGCAATGACCTCGCCTGGCAAACGCCGTTGCCGCAACAGGAGTTCTATCTGGGCGCGGATTACGGCGAAGTCGGCGGCACCAGCAGCGCAGGCATGCTGATTGGTCAACATCTTGCAGGCGGCGTTGCCGGCCTGCGCGGCACTGTTTTTAATACCGGGTACGACGCCTTCGCGGGCGTGCCCTTCTCGAGACCTGACGGCTTTAAAACCAGCCCTTACACCCTGGGTTTTAGCCTGAACTGGAGTTACTGAGTCGTCACCTCACGACATAACGGGTTTCCATTGATGAGTGGGATTTAAGGATGAATAAAAATCTGTATCGTATCGTGTTCAATAAAGCACGCGGTATGTTGGTCGTGGTGGCAGAAATCACCCGAAGCTGTCGTGCGGTAGCCTGCCCGGCGTCTGGCTCCGCCAGCGTGCAGCGTCAGTGCATTACTCGCCTGAATGCCCTCGCCTTCGGCCTGCTGCTGGCGCTGGGCGCAGTGCAACCGGCAACGGCCAATGTCGTGGCCGATAAGAGCGCGCCGGGTTCGCAGCAGCCGACTATTATCAGCAGCGCCAACGGTACACCCCAGGTCAATATCCAGACACCGAGCCAGGGCGGGGTCTCCCGCAACGTTTACAGCCAGTTCGACGTGAACAACAAAGGCGTCATCCTCAATAACAGCCGTACTCATGCCTCCACCCAGATCGGCGGTATGGTGGCCAGCAACCCGTGGCTGTCGCGCGGTGAAGCCAAAATCATCCTTAACGAAGTAAACTCGCGCAATCCGAGTCAGCTTAACGGCTACATCGAAGTGGCGGGCAAAAAGGCCCAGGTGGTGATCGCCAACCCGTCGGGCATTACCTGCGACGGCTGCGGCTTTATCAACGCCAACCGCGCCACCCTGACTACCGGGCAGGCGCAGCTGAACAACGGCAACCTGACCGGCTACGACGTCAGCAAGGGCGATATCGTTATTCAGGGCAAAGGGATGGATACCTCCCGCCAGGATTACACCGACATTATCGCCCGTTCGGTAAAAGTGAACGCCGGACTCTGGGCCAATGACCTGAAGGTCACCGCCGGGGCCAGCACCGTTGATGCCGCCCATGAAAAGGTCGTGGCCAAAAACGGTGATGCAGCGACGCGTCCTCAGCTTGCCGTGGATGTCGCCAGCCTTGGCGGAATGTATGCAGGAAAAATCCGCCTCACCGGGAGCGAAGCGGGTGTCGGCGTGCGCAACGCCGGGAATATCGGGGCCCAGGCCGGAACGGTGGTGGTCACCGCCGATGGCCAGATTGACAACAGCGGCAACCTGAACAGCGCGGGTGATATGAGGCTGACCGCAGGCAGCGTCAGAAATAGTGGAAAAATCTACGCTGGCGGGAGTGCGGAGGTGAACAGTCGCGGCGAAATCGAACACAGCGGCACCCTCGCCACCGCCGATAATCTGACCCTGCGCGGAAACCGCATCACCGCGACCGCACAAAGCACCGTTGCCGCCGGTATCGATAAAGACGGGCAGGCAGGCGAGCATGGCAACGTCACCCTTTCCAGCCACGGTCGCCTGACCCTGCAGGGACAAAATATTGCCGGCGGCACCCTCACCGCCAACGCTCAGGGGATTGATGCCAGCGGCAGCCGGACGGCAACAGGCAATACCGCCCTGGACGCCGGTCATGGCGATCTGGATCTCCGCCTGGCCAGCGTGGACGCCACCGGCAAGCTTGAGGCCCGCAGCACAGGCCGCCTGCTGAATGACGGCGGCACCCTGAGCGGCAAAAATGTGGACCTCAATTCCCGCAGCATCACTAACCGCGAGGGCAACCTTGTCGCCGGGCAGCGCATGGACATCACGGCGGATACGGTCAGCGGCGACGGAAAAATCCTCTCCGAAGGCGATCTGAACCTCAGCCTGCAGCAGGGCTTGACCAACCAGAGCCTGCTGCTGGCAAATGGCGACCTGACGCTGACCAGCGGCGGCACCGTGGACAACCAGGGCAAACTGCTGGCGGGTAAGACGCTGACGCTGCAGGCCGCCAGCGCCACCAATGCGCGGGACGCGGAGCTGGGGGGCGGTGAATCCCATCTCTTACTGAGCGATTCTTTGGTCAACCGGGGCCTGATCGACGGCACCCTGACCCATATTGACACCGGCACCCTCACCAACCTCGGCGCCGGGCGTATTTACGGCGACCATATCGCTATTAAGGCGAACACCCTGGATAACGGGGCAGAAACCGGCGTGGCCGCGACCCTGGCGGCCCGCGATCGGCTGGATATCGCCGCCGGGGCGCTGAACAACACCGGCCATGGCCTGATCTACAGCGCGGGTGCGATGGGCATAGGCGGCAGCCTGGACACGAATCTGAACGCCACCGGGCGCGGCGGAGTGCTGACCAATCGCGGTGCCTCCATTGAGTCGGGCGGCGATATGCGCCTTGATATGGAGACTATCCATAACCTGAACAACCATCTGGTGACGAACGTGGTGGTGACGGGGACCAGCCGCCACCATGAAGCCGTGCTGAGCGGCAAGACTCAGCGCTACGACTGGAGCCAGGTTAACACCAGTCAGAAAAATAAGTACGGCGTCCACTCGGCGAAAATGCCGGACGGCAGCAGCAGCGATAAATTCTACGAATACAACTACACCCGCACCGTCCAGGAAACGCGTGTTATTGAGAGCGATCCGGGGAAAATTCTCTCCGGCGGCAACCTCACCATTAACAGCGACCAGATGAATAACCTGGACAGCCAGGTCATCGCCGCGAAGGTGCTGGGTGGGGTGATTAGCCTGCTCAATAATGATGCCACCAGTGGGGTGAAAATCATCACCGACATTGGCAGCCAGACCCGCTGGTATGCGAAGAAAAAGAAAAAGAAACTGGGCGGTACCAAAACCTCGCAGGGGAAAGATACCAACAGCTACCGTCCCTCTCCGGTGACCCAGGCTATCTCCCTCAGTACGATGGCATGGGAAGACAATAACCCGGCCCAGGGCGGCAGCGATCGCCCGGTGGCGCTGCCTGCAGGCCAGACGTGGGAAAGCGCGAAGAACAGCAGCGGCGAAGTCGTGCGCACCGGCGTCGGGGACACCCGCGTTCCCTCAGGCAGCCTCTATACGGTTCACGCCTCCACGACCAGCCACTACCTGGTGGAGACCGATCCGCGCTTTACCCAAGAGCGCACCTGGCTGGGCTCCGACTATATGCAGAACGCCCTGTCACCGAACGGGGATACGATCCTTAAACGCCTCGGCGACGGCTTCTATGAACAGCAGCTGATCCGCAACCAGGTCACCAGCCTGACCGGCCAGCGCTATCTCAGCGGCTTCGACGATGATAATGCCCAGTACAAAGCCCTGATGGATGCCGGTGTCGCCTTTACCCGTGAGCACAACCTCACCACGGGCGTGGCGCTCAGCGCGGAACAGATGGCCCTGCTGACATCAGATATGGTGTGGATGGTAGAGCAGACCGTTCAGCTCCCGGACGGCAGCAGCCAGCGCGTGCTGGTCCCGCAGGTGTATGTGCGGGTGAAAGAGGGCGACGTGGATGGTAACGGCTCCCTGATGGCGGGCAACCGCGTGGCATTGCAGACCGCAGACGACCTCAACAACAGCGGCACCCTCGCCGGGCGCGAGATCACTGCCATCGCGGCGAACAACGTCACTAACAGCGGTCTGATCCGCGGCGGCACGATCGATATCGCCACCCTCACCGATTTCAACAACGTGGGAGGCACACTGCTGGCGGACGATGCCCTGCAGGTCACTGCCGGACGCAACCTGAACAGTACCAGCACCCTGAGCGGCGATGACAGCAACCGCAGCCTGGATCGCACCGCCGGGATTTATGTCCAGAATGACAGCGGCAAACTGGTCCTGCAGGGCGTGAACGACATCAACCTTAACGCCACTCTGGTGGGTAATAACGGCAAAGAGAGCACCACTGTGCTGAGCGCCGGGCACAACATTAATCTCGGCACGATCGCCACCACCCACAGCGAACGCGGCGACTGGGGCGGCGATAATTATCGCGACCTCACCCAGCGCAGCGACGTCGGCAGCCAGATCGCCGGCAACGGCAGCGTGCAGCTGTCGGCAGGCAATGACCTGAACGCCCTTGCGGCCTCGATCAATGCCACCGACGCCCTGAGCGCGGTGGCCGGGAACGATATGAATATCGTGGCCGGGGAGTCCGCGTATCATCTGACCGAACACAGCAGGCAGACCAGCAAGGGCTTCCTCTCCGGCCGCTCGCTGGAGACCCACGATGAGATCGAGGCCACCCAGGCAACCGCCAGCAACGTGACCGGCGACAGCGTGACCCTGCTGGCAGGTAACAATCTGACGGTACGCGGCAGCAACGTGGCGGGCGAAAACGACGTCCGGCTGGCGGCGGGCAATAACCTGACCCTCGACACCGCCGAAGAGCAGCGTCAGGAAAACCATCTTATCAAAGAGAGCAAATCCGGCCTGATGGGGACCGGCGGTATCGGCTTCTCTTACGGCCGTCAGAGCGTCAAAACCACCGACGACGGCAACAGCACCGCCCACGCCATCAGCACCGTCGGCAGCAGCGCGGGCAGCCTCAGCCTTGAAGCAGGCAACGACCTCTCCGCCCGCAGCGCTGAGCTGATTGCCGCGAAAGAGATGAGCCTGGCGGGCAAAAACGTTGCCATTACCGCCGCCAGCGACAGCAGCGCACAGACTCACAGGGTCGAGCAGAAACAGAGCGGCTTTACCCTCGCCCTCTCCGGCGCCGTCGGCAGCGCGCTCAATACCGCCGTCGAGACCGCCAACCAGGCGCAGGAAACCGAAGACAGCCGCATCGCCGCCCTGCAGCAGACCAAAGCGGCACTCTCCGGGGTGCAGGCCGCTCAGGCCGCGAGCCTGGCCAGTGCCCAGTCCGGGACGCCGGGCGCGTCAGACAATACGGTCGGGATCAGCCTCTCTTACGGTTCTCAGTCGTCGACCTCTACCCAGCACAGCGAGCAGGTTACCGCGCGGGGCGGCAGCCTGACCGCCGGGGATAACGTAAAAATCACCGCTAACGGCAGCGGCAACAAAGGTACCGACGGCGATATCCTCCTCCAGGGCACCACCGTGCAGGCCGGAAAAAACATCGACCTGACGGCTAACCGCGATATCACCCTGACGTCCGCGCAGAACACCTCCCTGCTGACCGGCAGCAACAAGAGCAGCGGCGGCAGCGTCGGGGTCGGCATCGGCGTTGGCTCCGGCGGGTTCGGCATCAGCGTCTCCGCCAGCCTCAACAAGGGCAAAGGCCACGAAAGCGGCAATGGCACCACCCATACGGAGACGCTGCTTAACGCCGGGCAGGCGGTGAACCTGGTCAGCGGCCGCGACACCACCCTGACGGGCGCGCAGGTCAGCGGCGAGACGGTCAGGGCCGACGTCGCCCGCAACCTGACGATGACCAGCGAGCAGGACAGCGACCGCTACGACTCGAAGCAGCAGAACGCCAGCGTCGGCGGCAGCTTTACCTTCGGCTCCATGACCGGCTCCGCCAGCGTCAACCTCAGCCGTGACAAAATGCACAGCAACTACGACAGCGTGGTTGAGCAGACCGGCATCTTCGCGGGCAAAGGCGGCTTTGACGTCACCGTCGGTGAACACACCCAGCTGAACGGCGCGGTCATCGGCTCCACCGCCACCGCGGACAACAATAAGCTCGACACCGGCACCCTCGGATTCAGCGATATCCACAACCGGGCCGACTATAAGGTTGAGCACCAGAGTATCGGCCTCAGCACCGGGGGCAGCATCGGCGGCCAGGCCATCGGCAATATGGCCAACACCCTGCTGGCGGGCGTCAATAAAGACGGCCACGACAGCGGCACCACGAAAGCCGCCGTCAGCGACGGCACCCTGGTCATCCGCGACCAGGATAAACAGGCCCAGGACGTGGCGAACCTCAGCCGCGACGCGCAGAACGCCAACGGCAGCATCAGCCAGATATTCGACAAAGAGAAAGAGCAGAAGCGCATTCAGCAGGCGCAGCTGATTGGCGAAATCAGCACCCAGGTGTCGGATATCGTGCGTACCCAGGGCGCCATCAGCGCGGCGAAAGATGCCAGAGAGAAGATGGGCAGTATCAGCCAGGAAGACCGGGACAGGGCGCAGAAAGACTGGGTGAAAGCCCATCCGGGTCAGACCCCGGATGAGAACGCCATCAACGGCCAGGTTTACCAGAACTTCTACGACCAGGCCTTTAACGCCACCGGGCTCGGCACCGGCGGCGCCGTCCAGCAGGGTATCCAGGCCGCCACCGCCGTGGTGCAGGGCCTGGCGGGCGGTGATATCACCAGCGCGATAGCGGGCGGTATGGCCCCGTATCTGGCTGAACAAATCCATAAGCGGGCACCCGATGAAGCGAGTCGTGTGATGGCTCATGCTGTGGTTGCAGGAGTGCTGGCTGAGGTGCAGGGAAGAAACGCAGCAGGTGCTGCTGCCGGAGCGGCTACAGCAGCCATCGGGACGTCAGCGATTGCAAAAGCGATGTATGGTACGGATGACTTCAATAACCTGGGAGAGACGCAGAAACAGACTGTCAGTGCACTGGCGACACTGGCAAGTGGTCTGGCAGGCGGACTTGCGGGAGATAGCAGCACATCAGCATTAGCCGGAGCGCAGGCCGGGAAAAATACCGCAGAAAATAACGAGATGTTCAGTCTGCCAAAAGGTATGACCGACTACAGTCAGGGGGCTTCTACGCTTGGCATGTCGATGATCGATGCCGGAGTGACAACGGAAGAAGTGAATGCGGCATTAAGCAAAAATGTGAAAGGGGACTTACCCGATGGTGCGAATATAACGAAGGCTATCGTTGAGGGTTATACGGATATCGCGCTGGTCGCGGGTGCGGCTTATTTAGGGCCAGCGGCATCGGCGGGTAAAGTGGTGGGTGGGGCAATAATATCTGAAATTGCCAACGGCAGTTATCAGTGGTTCGATCTGAGCCAGCCTGGAAACGAAAAGAAAACCTGGGATTATAAGGGAAGTATCTCAGCAGGAATTACGGGAGCGCTTGCTCCGGGGCGGGGAGTGTGGCAGAACGCAGGGATCTCAGCGGGAGGGACGCTCTTTACTGATGGCCTAGATAAAGGCGCTTTAACCGGAACAGCCTCTAGCTGGGCAGTTGGTAGTGTAGTTAGTGCGATTGCACCGCCGATATTAGATCCAGTTTTAGGCCCCGGATCTGGTTTTGTAAGTGAGGTTATTGGCTCTGTTGGGGGAGAGTTTATTGGTAATCAAGTGAAAGATAAAATTAATGAAAAGGATACTAATAATGTTATTAAATAAAAAAAAGCATAAGATAACTTTAACACTTTTATTTTTAAGTGTTTTTTATCTTACTTTTTGTTGTTTTATTTTCTTTTTTATAGCTAATGCTGCTATTGATTTAATTTTTGATGGCAAGGTAATTTTAACCAGAAAAGTAATCATAGATATTATAGTTGTAAGTGTTATTGCAGGGGTTGCAGGAGGTTCAGGTTCATGGCTTTTCGCCAAACTGGATGAACGCAAAGCCCGTAAAAAGCCGCCATCAGATTCTCATTAACCCTGAAAATCCCAGCCGTTTGGCTGGGATTTTTGCCTGCTGTTCAGATATTAATATTCAGTTAATCACCATGCGCCCAAGCTCCAAGGTGATAATCGCCAGCTTACCGGTATCAAACCCAAACGTCTCCATCCAGCGGCCCTTTATGGCCAACACCCTGCTGGCGGGCGTCAACAAAGACGGCCACGACAGCGGCACCACGAAAGCCGCCGTCAGCGACGGCACCCTGCTCATCCGCGACCAGGATAAACAGGCCCAGGACGTGGCGAACCTCAGCCGCGACGCGGAGAACGCCAACGGCAGCATCAGCCAGATATTCGACAAAGAGAAAGAGCAGAAGCGCATTCAGCAGGCGCAGCTGATTGGCGAAATCAGCACCCAGGTGTCGGATATTGTGCGTACCCAGGGCGCCATCAGCGCGGCGAAAGATGCAAAAGACAAGATGGGCAGTATCACCGATGCCGACAGGGACCAGGCGCAGAAAGACTGGGTGAAGGCCCATCCGGGTCAGACCCCGGATGAGAACGCCATCAACGGCCAGGTTTACCAGAACTTCTACGACCAGGCCTTTAACGCCACCGGGCTCGGCACCGGCGGCGCCGTCCAGCAGGGTATCCAGGCCGCCACCGCCGTGGTGCAGGGCCTGGGGGGCGGCGATATCGCTGCGGCCATCGCTAACGGTTCAGCACCGTATCTGGCCGAGGCGATTGGTCACAGAATGGGTATCGACAATAACCCCGAAGCAAAAGCGGTGGCCCACGCCATCGTCGGCGCAGCGCTGGCGGCCGCCCAGGGGCAGAATGCGGCGGCGGGCGCGACCGGCGCGGCGCTCGGCGAGATAACCGCGGGGATACTGAAGGACCAGCTGTACGGTGATACCCCGGTCGCGGACCTGACCGAAACGCAGAAACAGACGCTGAGCGCTCTGGCAACCCTGTCATCCGGGCTGGCCGGTGGCCTGGCCGGAGACAGTACCGGAAGTGCAGTTTATGCCGCGCAGGCAGGGAAGACGACGGCGGAGAATAACCTGATGGGCGGGACTGAATGGACTCACGAAGTAAAAACCAGAGAACATGGTGCGGATGTTCTCTCCTGCTCGGATAATCCCGGAGGAGATGCCTGCCAGCGAGGAATTGCGGAAAATAAAGCCTATGCGGGTGCGCTGGCTTCTGCTGGCCTGATTTATCTGCCGGGAGGGATGCAAATGACCGCCGGGATTGGTGGAACAGCAAACGCGGGTATTCAGTATCTTATCAATGGCGAGATCAATCCGACAGATGTGCTGATAGCAAGTTATATTGGGGCTGCCACAGCAGGCTCTGGGTTCTGGGGAACGGTTGGATGGAATGCAACAGGTGGTGCGACATCGAATTATCTGAAGGGTGATGATCCGTTAACTGGGGCTGGCTGGGGTGCTGCGGGATCTGCATTTGGTTATGGGATGGGTAAATATCTCATTGAAACGCCGTTGAATAAGGTTCTCAATCCGAACTGGAAAAATTGGGAATGGACAGACATGGGGATGGGGATTAGCGGGCCGTTATTGCCTAGTAATGTACCAGGGATATCAGGTAATGCCGGCGCTGCGGCGGCAACTGAAGGTGGATCACAGGGAGGGCCTAAAATTGTTGACTATCTCAAGAAAAAAGTTGCGGATAATGCGAAATGAAATCTGCCTCTTTGTTTTTATTGTTGCTTTTGTTGTTCTGATGATGTCTATCACTTTCTTTATATTGATTGTTCTGGTGTGTGCTTTTTCAGCTTTCAAGAGTGGAGAGTTATTTTTTCCATGGTGGGAGATGTGTCGCCTGGCTGTAAAACTCGGCATTGGTGGTGGTGGAATATGCGCTATATATACTTGGTATAGATACCGTTCCAATATGCAACGTAGCAGATAATTGCAAAAATCCCGGCCAACACCGCCGGGATCTATTGATCTGTCAGTCGCGGCTGTGTTTCAGGCAATCGTAACGATCACGCTTGAGCACCGGAATATCGACGGTATCGTCAGCGGCGAGACGGTCAGGGCCGACGTCGCCCGCAACCTGACGATGACCAGCGAGCAGGACAGCGACCGCTACGACTCGAAGCAGCAGAACGCCAGCGTCGGCGGCAGCTTTACCTTCGGCTCCATGACCGGCTCCGCCAGCGTCAACCTCAGCCGTGACAAAATGCACAGCAACTACGACAGCGTGGTTGAGCAGACCGGCATCTTCGCGGGCAAAGGCGGCTTTGACGTCACCGTCGGTGAACACACCCAGCTTAACGGCGCGGTCATCGGCTCCACCGCCACCGCGGACAACAATAAGCTCGACACCGGCACCCTCGGCTTCAGCGATATCCACAACCGGGCCGACTATAAGGTCGAGCACCAGAGTATCGGCCTCAGCACCGGGGGCAGCATCGGCGGCCAGGCCATCGGCAACATGGCCAACACCCTGCTGGCGGGCGTCAACAAAGACGGCCACGACAGCGGCACCACGAAAGCCGCCGTCAGCGAGGGCACCCTGCTCATCCGCGACCAGGATAAACAGGCCCAGGACGTGGCGAACCTCAGCCGCGACGCGGAGAACGCCAACGGCAGCATCAGCCAGATATTCGACAAAGAGAAAGAGCAGAAGCGCATTCAGCAGGCCCAGCTGATTGGCGAAATCAGCACCCAGGTGTCGGATATCGTGCGTACCCAGGGCGCCATCAGCGCGGCGAAAGATGCCAGGGACAAGATGGGCAGTATCAGCCAGGAAGACCGGGACAGGGCGCAGAAAGACTGGGTGAAAGCCCATCCGGGTCAGACCCCGGATGAGAACGCCATCAACGGCCAGGTTTACCAGAACTTCTACGACCTATGACTATATTTTCTCAGCATGGAATATTTAAAAATGTTCAAACAATACCTAATCCCAATCAACGACGAAAATCACTTCTATTATCACAATATGAAAGAGTATTTAAGCACTCTAAGCATATCCCTCATAGGGGCTATGATATACTCAGTCATAGATAGGCCAGAGAATGGAAATAACCCACCAAATTGGTTTCTCTTCTTATTGATCATAATAGTTTCTTTATGGATGGTTAAAAAATCTTTTGCTAAAAAACCAACAGTCGTACTAATAAAACCATCAAGTTATAAGCATAGAATATTTTTGGCGAGAGTCTTTAGTTACTTAACTTTGATATTTATTGGTGTGACGTGCTCAGCACTTTACTCAATGATGACATCTTCCATAGAGAATGAAAGTGGAGTTTTTATAAAATTCTCAATAAGTTACTGTGTTTTTTTTGTATGTATGTTCCTCTCCAGTTATTTTTCTATAAATAACTTCCTCGAGAAAAACAAAAAACAATAATTAAATAACTTTTGAAGTGTAAATATTACCACATCAGCTGCGGCTACGGTGGCCTGCTCCCCGTTGATTAGTACACTCCGATGTTAGGAATGGCTTCATTTTGACTCCAGAATGCACTTTATTCCGGTAGAGACAGTTGACCTCGGGAGAACATAATTAGCAGTAATTTATTGTATTATAATGGATTTACTTGAGATAGTGGAGTTCAGGAGATGCTGATTGGCGGAAGATCACAGGAGTCGAACCTGCCCGGGACCGCTCGCGGCCCCAACTGGATTTGAAGTCCAGCCGCCTCACCGGAGACGACGATCTTCCCTTACTGCAGAGGCGCTGAGTATAGCATCGCCAATGACCACAAATAAACTCCGGTTTTTAGCATTGTTTCACTGATGTCCGCCACCGACAGTAAGCTGTCCGTTTTTGGTCTTCTTTCCTTGCCTAATCCCGTCCATCATAGCGTTAATCCCATTCAGCAGGAGTCCAGAAATGACCGATACCGTACTGTTAGTGATTGATGCGCAGCAATCCTTCTATGAGCGTGGCTACAATGAAGCCCCGGAAACCCCGGCATTCGAAAAAGCGTTAAGCACGCTGGTCGCGGGCTGCCAGGCGAAGGGCATTCCGGTGGTGGATGTATTCCATGTGGAAAGTGAAGGTGCCTTTGCGCCGGAATCCGGTCTGGTGGTGCGTCTGCCGTTCCTGGATCACGAACCGGTCGCCAGCTTCCGTAAGAAAGTGCACAACGCCCTGACGGAGTCAGGCCTGCAGCAGTGGCTGGAGCAGAATGCGGTGAAGCACGTGATTATCACCGGCCTGCGCTCTGAGCAGTGCTGTGAAACCACCGCCCGCGTGGCGTCGGACTTCGGCTACCATGTGACCTATGTGACGGAAGCGACGCTGACCTTCCCAATCACCCATGATGGGATTACCCTGAGCATTGCCGATTTACGTCACCGTACCGAAAGCGTGCTGATCAATCGTTTTGCCGATATCCGTACCGTTGAGGGCCTCCTGCAGGAGCTTGCATAATATGACAACCCCGGTGTGGTTTTTAACCCTGCCCGGTGTGATGACGCTGGACCTCACCGGTCCGGCGGAAACACTGAAGCTGGCGGGGAATGCGTTTTCACTGCGCTATATCGGCCCGGATGAGAGCGTTCTCACCTCCACAGAGATGGTTATCAGCCGCATTGAACCGCTGCCGGAGGCATTGCCCGCCGGGAGCCTGCTGGTGATCCCCGGCGTCAGTGACTCGAAAGTGTGGTTCGACACGCCGCAGGCGCTGGCAGCCCGCAACTGGCTGATGCGCATTCAGCCCGCCATTCATGCCCGCGAGGTGACCTTAGTCTGCGTCTGTTCCGGGTCCCTGCTGGCGGCAAAAGCCGGCCTGATGAACGGCGTACAGTGCACCACCCATCATGAGGTGATCGAGCGACTGAAAGTGGCTGAACCGGGTGCGATCGTGAAAGAAAACCGCATTTTCGTTGAAGATCGCGGGATCTGGACCAGCGCAGGGATTACCGCCGGGATCGATCTGTCACTGCATCTGATTAACCGCCTGTGCGGCGCGCAGACGGCGATGGATGTGGCACGTGAAATGGTGGTCTATTTCCGGCGTTCGGGGGAAGATCCGCAGCTGTCGCCCTGGCTGCGCTATCGCAACCATATCCATCCGGCGATCCACCGTGCGCAGGATCTGCTGACCCTGCAACCGGAGCAGGAGTGGCCGTTGGAGGATATTGCCGCCAAAGTGCACGTCAGCGCACGCCATCTGACGCGTCTGTTCCGCCAGCATCTGGGCATCAGCGTACGTGACTATCACGAACAGCTGCGGCTGACGATTGCCCAACAGCGTCTGCAACAGGGCGAAGGCAATGAACGCGCAGCACTGTCGGCCGGGTTCTCTTCCTCGCGCCAGCTGCGCCGTGCGCTACAGCGCTGGCAGGCGTGAAAAAGGAGGGTGATAAAACCCTGCAATAATCGTCGTCAGAAAAAAGGCCGTTCTGCTCACTCTCACCAGTGAGCACCCCACCCGATTTCAATTTGCTCAACGTTTGTGCTAGTGTTACTCGTAACATTTGCCCTTATTCGCCTCAAAAGCTAAACCGATTTAGCTACCATAAGAGGCGATTCCGGCTTAACAAAATACGAGGCACATCATTATGAAGAACCTGTTAATTGTTGCCGCTACCGTGGCGCTGGCACTGCTGTCGATTTACTTTTTGTCGCCGTGGCCGGTCTGGCTGGGGACGCTGGCGGCCTGGGTGACGACCGGCTCGTTCTGCCTGCAGGTGCTGCATATCGTGAAAAATAAGGATACCAGCGGCCTGTCGCTGGGGATGTGGGCAGCGCTGTTCTTTGGCGTTTCCTGCTGGACGTGGTACGGCCACCGGATGAACGATGTGCCAGTGATGGTCGCCAACGGCATTACCTCCCTGCTGGCGCTGACGGTGATTCTGCTTAAACTGTGGCACGAGCGCCCGCTGCCTAACCCTAACCGCCGCAGGCTGGTACGCATGCCCGGGGTGATCCTTAATCCACGCATCCGCCGTTTGCGTCCGCTGAAAAACGCCCCGGAGCAGGGGAAAAATGTCAGCTAACCAGGTGGCGTTTATCCAGCTTCTGCAAGCCGAGTGCCAGCAGCAGGCTGCCTGCCAGGGTAATGCCGAATATCAGCGGGATATCGATCAGCGGATGGTCGGTGTTATCCAGGTCGTGGGTGCGCATAAAGTGAATAAACAGCGCATGGAAGCCGTAAATCGGCAGTGAACAGCGGGAAATCAGGGCAAAGAACGGATTAACGTGGTCGTTCAGGGTGTTTTTAAACAGCACCAACAGGCTGACGGCGGCGAAAAATACCGCCGGGCCGCAGTAAAGGTACCAGGTATCGGCAAAAGCCCCATTGATCGCGAACTGCCGTTTGGTGCCAAAGGCAATCATCAGCACACAGGCCACAAACACCCCACCCGCCAGCCAGGAGACGCCGCGTTTTTGCGTTTCCATCATCCCAATCGCCCGGCCAAACAGGGCGTACAGCAGGTAATAAATAGT
Source organism: Erwinia sp. MYb375 (assembly GCF_037479175.1). NCBI lineage: Bacteria > Pseudomonadati > Pseudomonadota > Gammaproteobacteria > Enterobacterales > Erwiniaceae > Erwinia > Erwinia sp. MYb375. Next base: position 431,216 of record NZ_JBBGZS010000010.1, read on the forward strand.
ATCACCGTTGATATACAGATTGATCGGCAGCCAGTGGAAGCGGGCAATAGAGCTGTCGACGGTGTTGGGGTTAGCCAGCAGGGCTATCACCAACGTCACCACGGCCAGATAACCCGCCCGTACCGGCTTCACCTGGATCAACGGTGACAGCAGATAAATAACGATAATCGCGAAGAAGAACCACAGGTGATAAAACACCGGCTTTTGCAGCAGATGCTTCACCGACATCGCTTCATTTATTGGTGTCAGCAGCGTGATGTAAATCAGCGCCACCGTGCTGTAGAACAGCAGGCACAGCACGATGCGCAGGAAATGCCGCCCCTGGGCGCTGCGTTCGCCAAAGAACAGGTAACCAGAAATCATAAAGAAGATCGGCACGCAGACGCGTGAAGCCGAATTAAGCAGGTTGGAGAGATCCCAGCTGTGCTCACCCACCGACATCCCGGTGGTCACATACCAGGTGGTGGTGTGGATCATAATCACCATCAGACAGGCAACTGCGCGTAAATTCTCTATCCATCCTATCTTTTGCGACATTTCGTCCTCTGTTCCCGGCAAAATCTGCATTAATGCGAGAAAGAGGGTAGCCAGGTCGCTGCGCTTCAACAACCGGAGAGGGGAAAAATAGGACCAGGATGAAGGGATTATGTGGTGGAGGCGACAAAAATTCCTGAATCCCCCCTCACGGCATTTTGGTAATAGGTACGGTCAAAGGGTATACTGACGCCCACTTTTTATCACCACTCGTATCGCGTGCGAATCCAAATGCAAAAGTTTGATACCAAGACCTTTCAGGGGCTGATCCTGACCTTACAGGATTACTGGGCACGCCAGGGCTGCACCATCATCCAACCTCTGGATATGGAAGTGGGCGCTGGTACCTCTCACCCAATGACCTGCCTGCGTGCGCTGGGTCCGGAGCCGACGGCCGTTGCCTATGTGCAGCCTTCACGTCGCCCGACCGATGGCCGCTACGGTGAGAACCCGAACCGACTTCAGCACTACTACCAGTTCCAGGTGATCATCAAGCCTTCACCCGACAATATTCAGGAGCTGTACCTCGGCTCCCTGAAAGAGCTGGGCATGGACCCGACCATCCACGACATCCGCTTTGTGGAAGATAACTGGGAAAACCCAACGCTGGGTGCCTGGGGTCTGGGCTGGGAAGTGTGGCTGAACGGTATGGAAGTGACGCAGTTCACCTACTTCCAGCAGGTTGGCGGCCTGGAATGTAAACCGGTTACCGGTGAGATCACCTACGGTCTTGAGCGCCTGGCGATGTACATCCAGGGCGTGGACAGCGTTTACGATCTGGTCTGGAGCGACGGTCCGTTGGGGAAAACCACCTACGGCGATGTGTTCCACCAGAACGAAGTGGAGCAGTCCACTTATAACTTCGAATACGCTGACGTCGACTTCCTGTTTACCTGCTTCGAGCAGTACGAGAAGGAAGCGCAGAGCCTGCTGGCGTTGGAAAAACCCCTGCCGCTGCCTGCCTACGAACGTATTCTGAAAGCCGCACACAGCTTTAACCTGCTGGATGCGCGTAAAGCGATCTCCGTCACCGAGCGTCAGCGCTATATTCTGCGCATCCGCACCCTGACGAAAGCCGTGGCTGAAGCTTACTATGCCTCCCGCGAGGCACTGGGCTTCCCGATGTGCAATAACAAGAAATAAGAGGCAGCCATGACTGAAAAAACCTTCCTGGTGGAGATCGGCACCGAAGAGCTGCCACCAAAAGCACTGCGCAGCCTGGCAGAATCCTTTGCCGCCAATTTTACCGCTGAACTGGATGCCGCTGGCCTGGCCCACGGCGAAGTCAGCTGGTTTGCCGCGCCGCGCCGTCTGGCACTGAAAGTGGCGAATCTGGCCGCTGCGCAGCCGGATCGCGAAGTGGAAAAACGTGGCCCGGCCATTCAGGCCGCTTTTGATGCGAATGGCGTCCCGAGCAAAGCCGCTGAAGGCTGGGCACGGGGCTGCGGCATCACCGTTGATCAGGCCGAGCGTCTGAGCACCGATAAAGGTGAATGGCTGCTGTATCGCGCTCAGGTCACTGGCGAAAGTGCCCAGGCCCTGCTGCCCGCGATGATCGCCACCTCCCTGGCGAAGCTGCCGATCCCGAAACTGATGCGCTGGGGCGCGTCCGAGGTGCAGTTCGTGCGCCCGGTGCATACCGTCACGCTGCTGTTGGGTGATGAGCTGATCCCGGCAAAAATTCTGGGTATCGACTCTGCACGTATCATTCGCGGTCACCGCTTTATGGGCGAGCCGGAGTTCACCATCGATAACGCGGACCAGTATCCGCAGATCCTGCTGGAGCGCGGCAAGGTGCAGGCGGATTACGCCGTGCGTAAAGCCACCATCAAAGCCGATGCTGAAGCCGCTGCGGCAAAAATTGGCGGTATTGCCGATCTGAGCGACAGTCTGCTGGAAGAAGTCACTTCCCTGGTCGAGTGGCCGGTGGTGTTGACGGCGAAGTTTGAAGAGAAGTTCCTCGCGGTACCGGCCGAAGCGCTGGTCTACACCATGAAGGGCGATCAGAAGTACTTCCCGGTGTACGACAACGCGGGCAAGCTGCTGCCGAACTTTATCTTCGTGACCAATATCGAATCGAAAGATCCGCAGCAGATTATCTCCGGTAACGAGAAAGTGGTGCGTCCACGTCTCGCTGACGCCGAGTTCTTCTTTAACAGCGACCGTAAACGTCGTCTGGAAGATAACCTGCCGCGTCTGGAAACCGTGCTGTTCCAGAAAGAGCTGGGATCGCTGCGTTATAAAACCGACCGCATTCAGGCGCTGGCGGGCTGGATTGCTGCGCAGATCGGTGCGGATGTTAATCACGCGACCCGTGCAGGCCTGCTGTCCAAGTGCGACCTGATGACCAATATGGTGTTTGAGTTCACCGACACCCAGGGTGTGATGGGGATGCACTACGCGCGCCATGACGGCGAAGCCGAAGACGTGGCCGTGGCGCTGAACGAGCAGTATCAGCCGCGCTTTGCCGGCGATCAGCTGCCGTCCAACCCGGTTGCCTGTGCGCTGGCTATCGCTGACAAGATGGATACCCTGGCGGGTATCTTCGGTATTGGTCAGCATCCGAAAGGCGATAAAGACCCGTTTGCTCTGCGTCGTGCTGCGCTGGGCGTGCTGCGTATCATCGTTGAGAAGAACCTGCCGCTCGATCTGCAAACCCTGACCGAAGAAGCCGTGCGCCTGTATGGCAGCAAGCTGTCTAACGCTAAAGCAGTGGATGAAGTGATCGACTTTATGCTGGGTCGCTTCCGTACCTGGTACCAGGAAGAAGGCCACAGCGTCGATACCATTCAGGCGGTACTGGCACGTCGTCCAACGCGTCCGGCCGACTTCGATGCGCGTATGAAGGCAGTATCTCACTTCCGTACACTGGAGCAGGCAGCCAGCCTGGCAGGTGCCAACAAGCGCGTCTCCAACATTCTCGCTAAAGCGACTGAACCGCTGAACGACAGCGTGCAGGCGTCACTGCTGAAAGAGAATGAAGAGATCAAGCTGGCGACCTACGTGTCGGCGCTGAGCAGCAAACTGCAGCCGTTCTTCGCGGAAGGACGCTACCAGGATGCACTGATTGAGCTGGCACAGTTGCGCGAAGCGGTGGACAACTTCTTTGACAAGGTGATGGTCAATGCCGAAGAGAAAGAAGTGCGTATCAACCGTCTGACGCTGCTGGCGAAACTGCGCGAGCTGTTCCTGCAGGTAGCGGATATCTCTCTGCTGCAGTAATGTGATGCTGTTACGGGCGGACCGAAACAGGTGTCCGCCCCTACGGGATCCAGGTTGCCCCGAACCGTAGGGGGCGACCATTTTTTGCGGTCGCCCCGTGCCGATAGTTTGCACCCACCGTATTTTTCGCTCGTCGACATCCCGCTTTACAATTCCGCCTTGCCCTCCTCCCCCCATTTCCTTACCCTGTGCGGTTTTCGCCAACCAGGTTGAGACATCATGCAATCCTATGGATTCGCTGCCAAAGCAGCAAACACCCCGCTGGAACCCTTCGAATTTACCCGCCGAGAACTCCAGGCTAACGATATCCACATCGATATCCACTACTGTGGTGTCTGCCATTCCGACCTGCATATGGCGCGTAACGAATGGGGCGTCAGCCAGTTCCCGCTGGTGCCAGGCCACGAAATCGTTGGCCGCGTGGTCAGCACCGGCAGCGCGGTAAGCGCGTTTAAAGCCGGGGATCTGGTCGGCGTTGGCGTGATGGTCGACTCCTGCGGTCACTGCGCCCAGTGCCACGAGGGTGAAGAGCAGTACTGTGAAGCAGGCTTCACCGCGACCTACAACAGCGACGAGAAAGTGATCGGCGGCAAAACCTTTGGGGGTTATTCCGACAGTATCGTGGTCGACAGCAAGTTTGTGGTGGCGGTGCCGGAAAACCTGGAACTCAGCGCCGTGGCCCCCCTGCTGTGCGCGGGCGTCACCACCTGGTCACCGCTCAAGCACTGGAACATTCAGGCAGGCCAGCGCGTCGGCGTCATTGGCCTGGGTGGCCTCGGCCATATGGCGGTGAAACTGGCTGCTGCGCTGGGCGCGGAAGTGGTGCTGTTTACCACCTCCCCAGCCAAAGGGGCCGATGCACTGCGCCTCGGCGCCAGCCAGGTTGTGGTTTCGAAAGATACGGAGCAGATGGCCAGCGTGAAAAACAGCCTGGATATGATCATGGACTGCGTTGCCGCACCGCACGATCTTGACCCGTACCTCAGCGCGCTGAAAACCAATGGTCATCTGGTGCTGGTGGGTATTCCTGACTCACCGCACACGTCGCCGGACGTTACGCCTATCGTCTTCAAACGCCTGAGCATTTCCGGGACCTCTATCGGCAGCATCAAAGAGACGCAGGAGATGCTGGATTTCTGTGGTCAGCACAATATCGTGTCCGATGTGGAAGTGATTCGTCTCGATGAGGTTGAGCAGGCATTTGAACGGATGTTGAAAGGGGATGTGAAGTACCGCTTTGTGATTGATATGAAAGCCGGGAAATAGTCATCATCTCCCAGAAAACAAGAACCCGCCTGAAGGCGGGTTTTTTCTGTCAGCCCAGCAACTGTCTGCTGAGGCACGGATTCGATTGAATCAACTGCATTAATTTCTGCGCACTACCCGACGGTTTGGTTTTTTTTGCTTCCCAGCTTTTGACTGAAGAAACACTGACACCTAACGCCTGAGCAAATTCATCAATCTGCATGCCGGTAATTTCCCGAACTCGTTTGGGTTCAGGGGATGCCACATCACTTTTCAGGGCAGGAATAGCATGCATTACATTACGGGTCAGGACAATCTGCTCCAGACTGGAAAGCAGTTCAGACATTGGATCACAAGTCTCCATAAGCACTCCTCGAAAACTCACTAAACGTGAACAACCAGAGGGAAAGAACCTTAAATCCAGGTTCTCAATGCTGGCATACATCAGCCACTGGGACGCTTTTTGGGGCAGCACAGGGAAACGCCAGGATTCTAAGTATGAGATCATTTTGCGAGATCGGGATCATATTTTTTGTTTATTTTTCGATCTTGCTTTGCAACCTGCCTCACAAATGCCACGCAAAAATAAGTTACACAGACATCGCTATCCATCAAAAGTGATTTCGACTATTCTTTACCCAACATTTGTAGTTTGAATAAAACCGATAAGTATTTGTTAACAGGAGTTAATTTCTTATGATGACAGGATCATCACGCATCTTGACGCGTCTGCTGGTGCCCGTTATGGCGCTGTTTATGGTGTTACAACTCACTGGCTGTGGCGATAACGAAGCCGATCAACGTAAAGCCTTTATCGATTTCCTGCAAAACACCGTCATGCGCAGCGGCGAACATCTGCCCAGCCTGAGCGAAGATCAGAAGCAGAAATTTGGTCCCTTCGTCAGCGATTACGCGATTCTGTACGGTTTTTCTCAGCAGGTGAACCGCGCCGTGGATTCCGGGCTGAAACCGGTGGTTGATGAGCTGTCAGCCATCCACACTCCGCAGGATTACCTGACACGCCGTGATGCCCTGCGCCAGGTGAGCGGTTCTCTTGGCGTACTGACCCAGCAGATTCAGTCCGCGAAAATGCAGGCCGACAGCAGCAAGGCAGCACTGAAACAGCCGGAAGATTTAAAAACCGTGTACGACAATGTGTTTAACAAAGTGGTCACTCAACCTGCTGCGACACTGGCACCGCTGCTGCCCGCGTTACAAACCCTGAGCCAGGACGCGGTACAGACCGGTGACTTCCTGCAACAACAGGGCGCAAACGTCAGCTTTAACGGTTCGGCGATCCAGTTCCCGACCCAGCCTCAGGCCACGCAGTACAATACGCTGATGAGCAATCTGAGCACCAATGCCCAGGCATTGACCCAGGCGCAGGCCGCGCTGAAGGGCAATTTCCAGTAAATACAGCATCAGAGCTGGCAGTCGTCAGCTCTGATTTTCCTTTCCCTCCCACCTGTCACTTTCTTACAGAAGACGCATCTCATGTTTCGACGGGCAGAAGAAGTGTGATCGCACGCATTCGGCCTCCAAATAATTTGTGATCAACATCACAAATCAAAAACAAACAAACAACCTACATTTGTGATAAGAATCACATAATGCAGCCGTTATTGTTCAAATATTATCCACCATCCTTTTCATACACTCCTTAAATGTGATCACCGTCACTAAAACAACCCATGCACCCCACCTAACATAGTGATCTACATCACACTTATCCCGACAGCTACGCAGCGTCATATTCGCGTGATAGAGTCCGCCTGCATACAGTGATACTGACGGCTTCCCACTGTCGGGTCTAAAACAAAAATTCAACGCGCTCTCTTATTTGGCGGCGCGTACCAATAAGGGGTGTTTTTTATGTCCTCATCAGATATCAAGATCAAGGTTCAGAACTTTGGTCGCTTTCTGAGCAACATGGTAATGCCAAACATCGGGGCGTTTATCGCCTGGGGTATTATCACCGCACTGTTTATTCCTACCGGATGGCTGCCAAACGAAACACTGGCGAAACTGGTTGGCCCAATGATTACCTACCTGTTGCCACTGCTGATCGGCTTTACGGGTGGTCGTCTGGTCGGCGGCGATCGTGGCGGCGTGGTGGGGGCGATCACCACCATGGGCGTGATTGTGGGTGCGGACATGCCGATGTTCCTCGGCTCCATGATTGCCGGTCCTCTGGGCGGCTGGGCGATTAAAACCTTCGACCGCCAGGTTGACGGTAAAATCAAAAGCGGCTTTGAAATGCTGGTGAACAACTTCTCTGCCGGTATCATCGGCATGCTGTTGGCTATCCTCGCATTCCTGGCAATTGGTCCACTGGTAGAAGGTCTGTCCCATATTCTCGCCGCAGGCGTGAATCTGATGGTGCAGAACAACCTGCTGCCACTGACCTCGATCTTCGTGGAACCGGCAAAAATCCTGTTCCTGAATAACGCCATTAACCACGGTATCTTCTCGCCACTGGGTATCCAGCAGGCCAGCGAAGCCGGTAAGTCGATCTTCTTCCTGATCGAAGCGAACCCGGGCCCGGGTATGGGCGTACTGATGGCCTATATGTTCTTTGGCCGTGGTAATGCCAAGCAGTCTGCCGGTGGCGCTGCCATTATCCACTTCCTCGGTGGTATCCACGAAATCTACTTCCCGTATGTGCTGATGAACCCGCGCCTGATTCTGGCGGTGATCCTCGGGGGTATGACTGGCGTGTTCACCCTGACTCTGCTGAACGGCGGCCTGGTGTCTCCGGCTTCACCGGGTTCCATCCTGGCGGTGCTGGCAATGACGCCAAAAGGGGCTTACTTCGCGAACATCGCCGCGATCTTTGCCGCCTTTGCTGTCTCCTTCGTGGTCTCTGCCATTCTGCTGAAAACCAGCAAAGTGAAAGAAGATGACGACATCGAAGCGGCATCACGTCGCGTACAGGAAATGAAAGCCCAGTCTAAAGGCCAGTCTGCTGCGCCTGCTGGCGCTGCCGATGGCCTGCATAGCGACCTGAGCCACGTACGCAAAATCATCGTTGCCTGTGATGCGGGTATGGGGTCCAGCGCCATGGGTGCTGGTGTACTGCGTAAGAAAGTGAACGATGCCGGGCTGACCAACATCTCCGTGACCAACACGGCGATTAACAGCCTGCCGGGCGATGTCGACCTGGTGATTACTCATCGCGATCTGACCGAACGAGCGATGCGCCAGGCACCTCATGCCCAGCACATCTCGCTGACCAACTTCCTCGACAGCGGCCTGTATAACGACCTGACAGCGCGCCTGGTGGAAGCCGGACGCAGCGCGGGTCACCGTGAGAAAGTGAGCACCACGCTGAGCGACAGCTTTGACGAAGGCCAGGATCACCTGTTCAAACTGAGCGCCAGCAATGTGTTCCTGGGTAACCATGCGGACAATAAAGAGCAGGCCATTCGCTTTGCCGGTGAGCAACTGGTGAAAGGCGGCTACGTTGAGCCGGAATACGTTGCCGCAATGCTGGAACGTGAAAAGCTGACACCGACTTACCTCGGTGAATCCATCGCCGTGCCGCACGGCACCGTGGAAGCAAAAGACCGTGTGCTGAAAACTGGCGTGGTCTTCTGCCAGTACCCGGCAGGGGTTCACTTTGGCGAAGAGCCGGACGATATCGCGCGCCTGGTGATTGGTATCGCGGCACGTAATAACGAGCACATTCAGGTCATTACCAGCCTGACCAATGCGCTGGATGATGACAGCGTGATCGCCCGTCTGGCGACCACGACCAGTGTGCAGGAAGTTCTCGACCTCCTGTCCGGTAAAACCAGCGCGTAAGCCGGTTTCATCATCACACCTCTGTGTAGGGCTGGGCATGCCCGGCCCTTTTTTGGTTTGGGCATGTCCGAACTTTACATCTTTGATACGGGAATAATTATGAAAGCATTACATTTTGGCGCCGGAAATATCGGCCGTGGCTTTATCGGTAAATTGCTGGCTGATGCCGGCATTCAGCTCACTTTCGCAGACGTCAATCAGGTGGTGCTGGATGCCCTGAACGCGCGCGGCGAATACCCGGTGCATGTGGTCGGTGAGCAGGCGCAGGTTGAGGTTGTTAAAGGTGTGAACGCCGTTAACAGTACCAGCGATGATATTATTGCGCTGGTAGCAGAGGTTGATATCGTTACCACGGCGGTTGGTCCACAGATCCTTGAGCGCATTGCCGCCAGCATTGCCAAAGGGTTGGCCAAACGCAGTGATAGCGCTAATACCCGTCCGCTGAACATTATTGCCTGCGAGAATATGGTGCGCGGCACCACACAGCTGAAAGGCCACGTGCTGAATGCACTGCCTGAGCAGTATCACGCCTGGGTCGAAGCACATGTAGGCTTCGTCGACTCCGCCGTTGACCGCATTGTGCCGCCTTCTGAAGCCGGCAGCAGCGATCCGCTGGAAGTGACGGTAGAAACCTTCAGCGAGTGGATCGTCGACCAGACGCAGTTCAAAGGCGACCTGCCTGCCATCCCCGGCATGGAGTTGACCGATAACCTGATGGCATTCGTTGAGCGTAAGCTGTTTACCCTCAACACCGGCCACGCTATTACCGCCTATCTTGGGCAGCTGGCCGGTCATCAAACCATTCGCGAAGCCATTCTCGATGAGAAAGTGCGTGCCGTCGTGCAGGGCGCAATGGAAGAGAGCGGCGCAGTGCTGATCAAACGTTATGATTTTGACGCGGTAAAACATGCGGCCTACATCCAGAAAATCCTCGGTCGTTTTGAAAACCCGTATCTGAAAGATGACGTTGAGCGTGTGGGCCGCCAGCCGCTGCGTAAATTGAGCGCAGGCGACCGCCTGATCAAACCAACGCTGGGCACACTGGAGTACCAGCTGCCGCATGACAACCTGGTCACCGGGATTGCCGCCGCACTGCATTATCGCAGCGAGCACGATCCGCAGGCGCAGGAACTGGCTGCCCTGCTGGCAAGCCAGGATGTCGCGACGACGCTGGCACAAATTTCCGGTCTGGATATCGACAGCGATGTGGTCAAGGCGGTAGTGAAGGCCTGGAACGCTATGGCATAATGTCGGCGCAAGCGCTCCTCACGGACGAACAATCAGGGCACAGCACTGCTGCTGTGCCCGCGCAGATGTTATTAGGCCATATGAATGATATGCAGGCACTCATGGAACAACCTCAGGCTTTTGAAAACCGGGTGCTCGAACGCCTGAATGCCGGACGATCGGTAAGAAGCTTTCTGATCGCCACTGTTGAACTGCTGGCAGAAGCGGTCAACATACTGGTGGTACAGGTGTTCCGTAAGGATGATTATGCCGTCAAATATGCCGTGGAGCCGCTGCTACTGGGCGATGGTCCGCTGGGTGAATTGTCGGTACGCCTGAAGCTGGTCTACGGCCTCGGCATGATTAACCGTAGCGAGTACGAAGACTGCGAACTGCTCATGGCATTGCGCGAAGAGTTGAATTATGACGGTAGCGAATATCGTTTCACTGATGACGAAATTCTTGGGCCGTTTGGTGAGCTTCACTGCGTCAGTGGCCTGCCGCCTCGTCCTGATTTCGCCGGCGACGATGCGGAACTGCGTGCTATGCAGCAACAACGCTATCAGCAGGTGGTGCGCTCCACGATGGTCCTGTCACTGACCACGCTGATTTCACAAATCAGTCTCAAGCAAGCTTTCAAAAAGTAATCCGCCCTTTTCCCTCTTTGCTCCGCTTTCGTGTATCCTTTGCAGCAATGAATCAATTTAATGGTCAATCGTCATGAAAGAACAAGTACAGTCAGAAATCAAAGACCTCAGCGACAAGCTGGATGCGCTCAATCATAAAGAACCCGTTCTGCTGGCGTCCGGCGACAGCGAGAAACTCGGTGAACTGTTGAAAGAAAAAGACAAATTAGAAGCAGAAATCGAGCGTCTGCGCGGCGTGCGTGCCGAGAACCTGAGTAAAGAAGCCCAGGCGTTACAGAAGCTACCGTTTAGCCGCCCCATCACCAAGAAAGAGCAGGCGAACATGGGGGCACTGAAGAAAAGTGTTCGTGGCATTGTGGTGGTACATCCGACGACCGCACTGGGCCGTGAAATGGGTCTGAAAGAGATGACGGGCTTCGCAAAAACGGCCTTTTAAAACTCTATCCCATCGATGAAAAAACAGGGTCCTGGCACCCTGTTTTTTTACGCTCCGATATTATTCCAATGATTATTCCGTCTCCGAAAAAGATATCACACCGATATTAAATGTCGAAAAACCCCCATTCATATACTCTTGCGATTCATAGGCTCGAATTAACACCTATAACAGAATTAAATATCGCAATAGGAATTTTCAATGAAGTTTGATACCGCTAAGATAATTTATTCAATATAATATACCACAAGCGTAGTATTGAGAATGCACGGAGAGACGTTTACAGGACATTGATAAGGCGTCTCCGGTTAAGGACAACTTCAGGTATTAATCATGCGAAAAAATCACATCACCATTGTCATCCGTGACCCAAATCGCTTTTATATTAGAGGGTTAACGAATTGTCTTACTGAAAACTTTTCTCTCCATAACATTCATACTGATTTTACCGATTGTGCTTTTAACAGCCGGGCAAAAATGATCTTCCTGGCGGAGGAATCACTTTCCATCGCCAATATACATTATTTAAATCGCCGGATGTCGATACGACCGATGTGTATATTCATTATTAAAAATAGCGATAGTGATGACGAGCCATCAGAGGGGATAGTGCACAATATTAGTCACTACACCACCCTCTATCGCAACCAACCAGTGGAGAGCATGTTATCGGTGGTCAATGAACAACTGGAGCAGCTCAATAGTACGCGTAGCGCCTTTGTTAAACCGTGTTCAGTGGTTAGCCGTACGGATACGAATCTGACAAGACGTGAAACAGAGATTCTCCGCTATCTGGCACGCGGTATCAGTAATGGTGGGGTGGCACGTTTCCTCCATATCAGCGAAAAAACCGTCAGTGCACATAAACGGAATATTATGTGCAAACTCAATATGATTCGCCCTGCTGAACTGAACTACTGGTTAATTCAGGAAGGCTGGTGTGAATCCATTCGTACTGGCGACCAATTTCATTAATTCTGGCAGGATGTGATACAGCGCAAAAATGCGATATCCCGATACCCTATCGGGGTGAATCATCATCCGTAAAGTTATTCAATTAGAGTTATTTTTATGATGGCAATTCGTAATATTTCATTGAAATTTATCATCAATATATCCGCTATATTGTTCATTTTCTCTCTTTCTGGCTGCCAGGCAACATCGCAGAAAATGCGTGCGGCATCCGCGCAGTCCGCACAGGCCGCATACACTGCAAAATACATTAAACAAAATGAGAACCTGAAAAAGTGCCAGACTCAGCTCCAGGCGCTGGAAGTCGTCAGCCCGTCAGAACACAACAGAATGCAAAAGGCATTCGACAACCTGATGAACAGCGCAGCTCAATACACTGGCCTGCGTAAAAGCGTTGATGAGAATACTCAGGAAACTGTGGACTCACTTTATCACTATCGCGCAAATCAGCTTTGTGCCCGCATTGCACAAACACTGATGGATAGCCTAACCAGCAAAGGTGAAGCACGTCCATGATTGGTAAATATACTATTCCCCATGCTTTGTCAGGCGCCGCTGCCCTGGTAGTGGCATGTCTGGGTATGAGTAAATTGTATGCAGCAGAGCACGAAGCGCCTGCCGTTTTGAACTTTGCGACCTCCTATCTGCAGCAGCAACAGCAGTCTTCGGCCAAAGTACCTGAGCCTTCATCTTTAGCCAGCGAACCCGGTAAAACGACCAAACCTAAGCAAAAGCCGACCCCTGCAAAGCCCTCCGTAGATCGCGGCCAGATGGCCGCCTTACGACGAGATATCGAAAATAAAACCCGGCAAATTGCTCAAAAAAATGGAGCCATCAGCGCGCTTGAGAAGCAGATTGTTGCACTCAAAAAAACAGCACACGTCCCGGATGCAGTCAATGAAGCACCCCATCTAATCCCTGCAGATAAAGAGGCGATGTTGGATCTGGTTAAGGATTTACGCCAGGTTTTCAGCCTCCATCCAACGCATAACACGCTGGTGACAAAATTAGCGCAGGCAAAAGAACAACTTAAAGAGGTTCAGCTTGCTGAAGCCACCCTGCGCAGCCAGCTTAAAACACTTAATGAGGGCAAAGATCGCATCGTCAACGCGCATGAAGAGGGATTTAAACAGCAGATTGAACAGCACAACGCCAGGATCACCGAGCTGAAAGCACACCTCGCTTCCAGCCAAAAGGACATTGAAAGGATTGCTGCTGAGCGCGACGACATCGCCGCCAAAGAGCAGCAATTAGCGGCTGAGAATGCCGCTGAAAAACAGGCGTTTGATAAGGAAAAACAGCAGCTTCTGGACCAGATCGCCCAGGGAAGCCCGGCCGAAGGCCAGCTCGCCGCCAGCATGAAAGAACAGCAGGCACTGCAGCAGCAGATCGAGCAGCACAACGCCAGGATCATCGAGCTGGAAGCGCACCTCACTTCCAGCCGCCAGGACATTGAAAAGATTACCGCTGAGCGCGACGCAATCACCGCCAAAGAGCAGCAATTAGCGGCTGAGAATGCCGCTGATAAACAGGCGTTTGATAAGGAAAAACAGCAGCTTCTGGACCAGATCGCCCAGGGAAGCCCGGCCGAAGGCCAGCTCGCCGACAGCGTGAAGCAACAGCAAGCGCTGCAGCAGCAGCTTTCCGAGGCACAGCAATTGAAAACCGCGCTGCAAGGCGATAAAGATAAGTTGCAAGCACAGTTAGCCGAGAGCCAGCTCATAGCGAAATCACTACAATCGAAGATGGACCTGGTGCAATTACAGCAACCTGAGCCTGCTGTCGCCGGTGCTGTACCCCAAGAAACGTCGCCAAAAGAAGGTCATAAGGACAACGATAAGCAGCTCCCGGAACTTCAGGCCAAGTTAGACGCAGCACTGGCCGAACTGGCTACGGTAAAAAATCAGAAAGTAGAGGTGAAAACCACCAGTCACCTGCCGGGCATCACGCCAGAACAACTGAAGAAAAAAAGTGCTCGTGAAGGCTACGCTATTGGCATGTCTCTTGGCGATGAGATTTTGCAGATGCAGCAAGACAATAACAACTGGGGCACTGCAACAGAGAAGAACCTTGTGCTGGCCGGGATCGTTGATGCCTTCAAGGGCCAGGCAAAATTATCTACTGATGTACTGCAAGATACATTATCGGAAGTCAGCAACCGGGAGAAAAAAGATCAGGAAAAGTTAATCTCTCATTTAGATGAAGCCACTAAAAAGTACTTAAATAATTTCACTAAAATGAAAAAGACAAAAAAATCACCTTCCGGATTCTGGTATAACATCAGTTACGAAGGTGATGCACCTATACCAGAGAATGCAACTCTTGATGTCGTCGTGAAGGAAAGTCTGACAAATGGCGTTGTTGTTACTGATATGGATTCTACTAATACGATGCTAACTCAGCCGATAGCTGATTTCCCACCGATCTTCCGTGAAGCATTACAGAAACTAAAAAACCATGGTTCAATTAAAATTGTCGTACCGCCAGAACTGGCATATAAGGATAAAGGTTATCCACCTAAAATCCCGCCAAATGCCACGATAATTTATGACCTGAGAATTGCTGAGGTATACCCATAAAATATAGAAATGCAATGATACGCTGATCGTGTAGGGATTGGAATTTTGTACGATGATGGGATGTTAAAAAAAAGCGCATCCTCTAATAGAGTGGATGCGCCATAAAAAATTACACTTTAAAAGAGTCAGTTTTATTCCAGTACAAACTCTTGCTATTTTCTTTCCTGATCGAGGTGATTACACCTTCTCTCTCGAGTTTTATTAAAATGTGTCTGGCATTATAAATACTCAATTCAGACCGATCAGCAACATCTCTTGTGCTGGCAAAGACAACGGACGAATTGGTGGAATCTTTCTCTTCAAAGAAATCATGCAGTGCAGTTATTACCCTATCAACTGATGCTCTTCTTTGTATGGTCTTAGCCATTGATTCACTCATGGTTATGCTCCTTATGATATATCCGGCTCCTGCCGAGTAAATATGTTATAAAACTAAACCCTGTAAATTCACAACGAAGCCATGATAGTACGCAGCCACATTAAACAAAACTTAATATCAATTATTAAATCTAACCAAGATTAAAACCCGCAAAAACCAAAATTTAAAGAACAAAACACCGTTTACCCCCTTTTCTGGTAAAACCATTAAATCAATAAACTGTAACAATTAATCTTAATATTGAATTAATAATAAAAAGTAAACGCAGCTACCTGGCAGAACACCAACATATGGTTACGGGGTAAACATTGACATACCTGCTTAGGATTAAGATAATCGAAGAGTAAATAATGGAATATAATTTAAAAGTAAAAAATGGACTATTTTATTAATCAGATCATCCATTTTGACTCGATAAATGGATTAATTAAACTTATCGATAATGATAATTCAATCATTCAACTTTCCAGGCCAGGTTCAAGACTTTTGACTGAACTCATTACGCGTTGTGGTAACACAATGACACGTGAAGAGTTACTCCGATTAGTATGGGAAGAACATGGCCTGAGACCCTCAGGGAGTAATTTAAGCAACCACATCAGCCTGCTGAGAAAAACATTTTCACAGCTTGGAATGACTGAAAACATCATTATTACCGTGCCTAAGAAAGGGTTTCGCCTGGATGCAGAGACGACATTCACCAGGTTTAATCATCATTCTGACAATGACTCTATTACAAAAGCCGAAAAGATGAATGAGATTGTATCCTCTATTGTGTCTGTATCGAACAAGTGCACGTTGAAACCGACAATCAAGAAAATGCGTTTAGTTTCAGCGATCATTATCAGTCTTATTGTTATTTCTCTTATCTTAATTCGTTACTCGTTCAATTCAAATAAAGCGGATTTTATCGAGATAGGAACATGTCAGTTACTGGATTTAGCAGAGTAAAAAAAAAAAAATAGAGTATAAAAATTAAATGCATTAGAGTTTTTAATAAAAAAAAACAAGATCGACTGTAGAAAAGGTAAAAGCACGATCTACTTTAGGTTTAGTAATTTCTTTCCAAAGAAAAATTACGAGCAGAGCACTATTTTTCTTACTCAGTGTCATCTGGACAGAAAAAACAGGCTCACACATTGTGAGAGTTACCTTTCAGCCACTATAAAAAAACCATGAGAAATATCATTTTAACCAGCGGAGCTATCATTGTTTTAATGGTCATTTACTTCATCAGCTTATCCTGGGAAAAGGCTGATTTAGATAAACCCCAACTGAGTCTTTTATGCAAAGGGAACGTGAGTTTTGATCTTGTCAGGCCCAATTCCACGGTCGTGATGAAAGGGAGTATGAGCCTGACCACGTTGGGTGACAAGCGACTGGCATTAGAGTTCTCAGGGCAGTTACTCACTGAACAAGGGCACTTTACCCTCAGCAGAACGCTGATGATGGACTATCGCTATCATCCGGAAAACCACATTCTGGAGCTGAACTATGCGAGCAGTCATGTCAGAGATATTGATACCGCGCCAGAGGATGTTTTCTTTCATGCCATCCTGCAAAGCCACTTGTCCATTCTGAAGCTGTCCCAGTTCAGTGATAACGCACTGCTGGTCTCAGATACCCGCACCCCGCTGTATATCTGCATTGCACAATAAAAAGGCATAAAAAAAGGCTTATCCACTCGCGCAGATAAGCCGTTAATTTTATTCAACAACGAAGAGAATTACTTCTTCGCGTATTTTGCTTCCAGGGTCGCGAACCACGGCGCCACGAAATCGGTTGATGTGCCCCAACCAGGGATGATTTTATTCAGGTTGGCCACATTGACCGCTCCGGTCTGGGTAGCCAGCTGTTGCTGAGAGATCGCTGATGCCGTGAACTGATATGTTGCCGGCGTGGTTTCACCGCCAATCTTGTTTGCCACCAGGCGCATGTTCGTTGCACCAATCAGCTTACTGTCGACAGCCACGGTCTGTTTCCATGGGCTGTTCTTCTCATGCATCAGCTGTAGATCCTGGTTCGACACATCGATGCTGTACAGCTTTATCTCGGTACGGCCATTTTCCTGCAAGGCTTTATACGCCCCCTGAGCAAAGGCATCCCACGAGCCCCAAATCGCGTCAATCTTACCCTTAGGGTACTTCGCCAGGATGGCACCAATCTTGTTGGCCGTATCACCCTGCACATCGGAAGACACCGCACCAATGGACTCCAGCTGATGAATACCCGGGTTTGCTTTCAGCACTTTCTCATAAACGACCTGACGACGTTCCATTGCCGGGAAGCCTGCTACCCACAGCTTGACGATGTTGGCTTTGCCGTTGGTATCTTTCACCAGCTGATCGAGGGAGAGCTGTGCCAGAGAGGCATCGTCCTGTGCCGTCACGGTTACACCATCGATCGGCTGGTTAACTGGGGTATCAAACACAGAGACTTTGATTCCAGCATCGGTGATGCGTTTTACCAGCGCAGTAGAGTAAGGATCTTTGCCGTGAGACAGGATAATACCGTCATATTTCTGGCTGATAGCCTGATTAACGAAATCCTGGAAACGCGCGTCGTCGCCGTTGCTGAGGAAGGTGCTGACTTTAAAGCCCAGCTTACGACCTTCCTGAATGGCACCGGCAACAAACTGGGTGGTGTTATCGTCAGATCCGAGGTTGCGGATCACCGCAATACGCACAGGCCCTTCGTGGTTGGCGATGGCAGCCGGAACGGGGGTATCTGCAGCGATGGCAGGCAATGCAGTCAGCAGGCTCAGAGCCAGCAGCGATGTCGTGATTTTTTTCATTATTATTTACCCTGTCTGAAAAGATTACGCCTGACGGCGCTGTACGTAGGTAATGGCCAGCGCAACCGCCAGCACCAGGCCTTTAATGATGTCCATCGCGTAATAAGGCACGGACAGCATCACCAGACCATTTTGTAATACACCGAGGATCACTGCGCCGAGCAGCGTACCCAGCGCGTTGGGTTTTCCAGCACCCGCCAGCGACAGACCAATCCAGGCCGCTGCCACCGCATCCATCAGATACCCGCCACCGGCGTTCACCTGCGAGGAACCAATACGCGAAGCCAGTAAAATACCGCCAAGCCCCGCCAGCAATGACGAAATAACATAGGCCAGCACGCGATAGCGCGTGGTACGGATACCCGATAACCTGGCGGCTTCCGGGTTACCGCCAATCGCGTACATACGGCGACCATGTTTAGTCAACGACAGCAGCAGCTGTGCCACCA
Organism: Erwinia sp. MYb375; assembly: GCF_037479175.1. NCBI lineage: Bacteria > Pseudomonadati > Pseudomonadota > Gammaproteobacteria > Enterobacterales > Erwiniaceae > Erwinia > Erwinia sp. MYb375. The sequence goes on from NZ_JBBGZS010000010.1 coordinate 449,504, forward strand.
CCGTCACCGCCAGCATCACAATCACAATAATCGGCACCTGGCCCAGTAATGAAAACACTGCCGGGATCGTGCCTTCGGCCATATCGCCACTTGGCAGCACCATGTTCTCGGTAATCGAACCACCGAAACTGTAGGTCATCGCCACCCCCTGCACCACAAACAGGCTGGCGAGCGTGGCCAGCATGTCAGGGATTTTCAGCACGACGATCATAAAAGCATTAAACAGACCGACCAGGGTACAGAGCAGCAGCGTCAGGGCAATCGCCTGCGTCGGGCCGAATCCGTCCCAGACGAACAGGGAGATCACCAGCGAGTTCGCCAATGAAGCTGTCGACCCCACGGACAGATCAAAACCACCGATAGTCAGCGAAATCGATACGCCAATGGCAATCACCGTAACAATAGCAATTGAACGCAGGATATTGATGATATTGGTCGGTTCCAGGAAGCTGTCTGAGGCGAGGCCAAAGCCCGCGATCAGCGCCACTACTGTCAGCAGCATTCCCCACTTATAGAGAAAATCAAATAGCTGGTGCCGGACGGACGGTGCCGCCTTCAGGGAAATTTCTTTGCTGCTCACGCAGGCGTTCCTCCGGTGGAATAAAGTAAAAGTGTTTCTTCGTCGACGTCACTTGCCGCCATTTCCGCCACAATGCGCCCGTCCCACAGTACGCAGATGCGGTCGCACAGGCCAACCAGTTCAGAAAATTCGCCAGAGGCGTAAATCACCCCTTTTCCCTGGCGGGCCAGCCCGTCGATCAGCTCAAACAGGTCGGTTTTGGCCTTAATATCCACGCCTTTGGTCGGTTCATCGAAAATCAGTACATCAGCGTTATTGCGCAGCCATTTGCCAATAGCCACCTTTTGCTGATTCCCCCCGGACAAGCGACGCAGCGTCTGCCTGGGTCCGGTGGTGCGGATGCCCAGTTTGCCAATGACGTCTTCTGCCCAGCGCCACGCCTGGCGGTGACCAAACAGGCTCCAGCGGGAAAAGCTGTTATCCGCCGTCACACTGAGGTTCATCACCACCGATTCTTCAATAAAGATGCCTTCCTTGCGGCGTTCTTCCGGGATCAGCGCCATGCGGTTATCTACCGCCGCATGTGGGGATGTGGGTTTCCACGGTTTGCCGTGCAGTTCGCCATGCTGAACCCGGCTTTTACTGGCACCAAACAGCGCCTTACATAGCTCCGTTTTTCCTGCGCCAGCCAGCCCGGCAATACCGAGGATCTCGCCTTTTTTCAGCGTCAGGCTGATATCTTTTAACAGGTGTTCATCATGTAGCCCGGCAATGTGCAGCAGGGTTTCCTCACTGAACGGCGGACGCGATGGGGGATAAATATCATTAAGCTGATGACCCAGCATCTTCTCGACAATTTGCTCACCGCTTAATCCCTGCATCGGGCCGCTTTCAATCAGTTCGCCGTCACGCAGTACCGTCAGACGGTCGCAGATGGCATTCAGTTCGTGAATACGGTGGGAGATAAATACCACGCCAATGCCCTGGCTTTGCAGCTGACGCACCACGGCGAACAACTTTTCACTCTCATTTTGGTCGAGAGGGGCAGTCGGCTCATCCAGCACCAGAAAACGGCAGTGATGCGACAGCGCACGTGCCAGCAGGATCTGCTGTTTTTCCGCCAGCGTGCACTGTTCAACCTGGCGCTTCACGTCAATCTGCACATCTAACTGCGCCAGCAGTGCCCGCGCCTGACGGCGCATCTCGCCCCAGCGATAAAGCTGACCACCTTCAGCCAGGCGGTCGAGCATGATGTTTTCCGCCACGCTCAGGCCGGCAACCAACGCCACATCCACTTCCTGTTGTACCAGGTGGATGCCCAGCTGTTTTGCATCACGCGGGGAACGAATAGAGACGGGCTGACCATCCAGCAAGATCTCGCCACTATAGTGATCGTATGCGCCCGAGAGCACCGCCATCAGCGTGGATTTTCCGGCACCGTTGGCGCCGGTCAGCGCATGAATGGAGTGCCCTTCCAGAGTGATGTCGACGGATTTAAGCGCCGAAAAACCGCCAAAAGCGATGGAGATCTTGCGCATTTCAAGGCGATTTATCGCGGTCATGGGCGTGTTTTCTCAAGCTCAATAAATTAAGGGGTGCGCCGCATTTTTTAATGGATTGTCACGGCAGGCAACGATTGAAAGGGCATAAGCTAACACAAAATGTTATTAGCCATCCAGATGTCCAGACACTACAGGGAGAAGCGCTGGCATGCCGCCGATAACCAGTGGAAAAACGGGAGATAATTACCAGATGCATCGTTGTTATGCTGCATCAAAGCGGACACGGCCAGAGGACAGATATAAAAAAACCGGCGAACAGGTCGCCGGTTAGGGTCATCGATAACTCAGGAGATTAAGCCGCTTTGAAGTTCGCTGCTGCTACATCCCAGTTAACCACGTCCCAGAACGCCTTGATGTAGTCAGGACGTTTGTTCTGATATTTCAGGTAGTAGGCGTGTTCCCACACATCCAGACCGATGATCGGTGTACCGGATGTGCCAGAAATGGCTTCGCCCATCAGAGGACTGTCCTGGTTAGCCGTAGAAACGACGGCCAGTTTGTCGCCTTTTTTGACCAGCCACGCCCAGCCAGAACCGAAACGGGTCGTTGCCGCTTTTTCGAATTCTGCTTTGAACGCGTCAACGCTGCCGAAATCTTTCTCGATAGCTGCTTTCAGGTCGCCGCCCAGAGAGGTACCGGTTTTCAGACCTTTCCAGAAGAAGCTGTGGTTAGCGTGGCCGCCAGCGTTGTTACGCAGTGGGCCTTTTTTGTCCGCAGGCAGTTGATCCAGTTTAGCAATCAGCTCTTCAACGGGCAGATTGGCAAACTCAGTCCCTTCCAGCGCAGCATTCGCGTTGTTCACATAAGCCTGGTGATGCTTAGTGTGGTGAATTTCCATGGTCTGCTTGTCAAAATGCGGTTCCAGTGCGTCATACGCATAAGGCAGTGATGGCAGTGAATAACTCATGTTCATCGTCTCCATTCAGATTATGGGCGGCGCTCGCTGTTCAGCACCGCGTAAGCAGTCGGATCATTATAGTTAAATAAATGATCGGGAAAAGGGATATCAATGCCCCGATGTTGATAAGGGTATAGATGACAGCCGGCGGGACAGCGTGGTTATACCTTTTACCTGTCTTGTTACAACCAAATGATCTAAGCGATTGTTTCGTCAGCCTGGGCGAGGCATGCCTCGCCCCTACGAGCAACATATCGGGGTCGGGCATGCCGACCCGTTCACCCGGCAATCCCCGTAGGGGTCGGGCATACCGACCCGTTCACCCGACAATCCCCGTAGGGGTCGGGCATGCCCGACCCGGGGTTAACGCCCCAGTGCCGCCAGTGATTTATCCAGCGCACCGACCAACCAGTCAATATCGCTTTCCTGGAACGCCAACGGCGGGCGTAATTTCAGAACGTTCCCATACGGTCCTGCCACTGAAGTCAGTACGTGGTTTTCACGCAGCATCTCAGTGACATCCAGCGCCAGCTGTTTGTCCGGCGTTTTGCTGGCCTTGTCTTTCACCAGCTCAAAGCCGATAAACAGACCCGCACCACGCACATCTCCCACGCATTCGTACTTATCCTTCAACGTGGAGAGCTCCGCCAGCAGTTTCGCCCCCACCACGCGACTGTGCTCCTGCAATCCTTCTTCTTTGATCACTTTCAGCACTGCCTGCGCCGCTGCCATCGCCACCGGGTTGCCACCAAAGGTATTGAAGTAAGGTATCTCATCGCTGAATGCGGCCAGCACATCGCTTTTCGCCAGCAGGCCGGACACCGGGATCCCATTACCCATCGGCTTGCCGGTGGTGATCACATCGGGCACCACATCGTGACGGGCAAAACCCCAGAATGCCTCACCGGTACGGGCAAAACCGGGCTGCACTTCATCAGCAATAAAGATGCCGCCGTTTTTGTGCACCACGTCTATCGCCTGCTTCAGGAAGCCTTTTGGACCCGGTAGCACGCCGTCGGAAGAGAAGATGGAATCCGCGAGGAAGCCGGCAAATTTAATGCCGTGCGCCGCCATATCATCGATCTGTTTCTGAATTTCGCCGGCAAACCAGGCACCGAGATCCGGGGCATCTACACGGTAGCGGTCCGGCGGCAGCACCAGACGGGTCGTTGCGGCCAGCGGCTGACCGCTGCCGAGCGCCGGAGAAACACCGGAAGTGAGGTCGCTGGTGCCATGATAAGACTCCTGAGTAACGATAATCCCGGTGCCGCCGCTGTAAGCACGCGCCACGCGGATCGCCAGGTCATTGGCCTCCGAACCAGTGCACATATACATGGCACGGTCGATTTCCACAGGCGCCGTCGCCAGTAGTTGTTCGGAGTAGTCCAGGATGGCTTCATGCAGATAACGGGTGTGGGTGTTCAGCTGGTTCATCTGCTGATACACCGCATCAATCACCGCCGGGTGACAATGGCCGATGCTGGCGACGTTGTTGTACACATCCAGGTACTTATCCCCGGCGGCATCCCACAGATACTGGCCTTTCCCGCGGACCAGATGCACCGGCTTACGGTAAAACAGGCGGTAAGACTCACCCAGCACCTTGCTGCGCTTGTCGGTCAGTTTACGCACATCCGCATCCAGGCCGTCGGCATGCTCGGCGCGGAAACTGTTGGTATCCATGATGGTTGAACGTGTGGCCATAATCACTCCCGTTGCAAAATTGAGGTTTGCCTGGTGACAGGCAGTCAGCAATGTCTGACCTTCATCATGGCAACTTCCACGTCAAATGCAACAAAATACACAAATGCAATAAAATACACATGCAGAGCGCAGCATTGTCGGTTAGGCTATGTCGGTGAGTTATCGTCAGGAAATCAGACTTATGCTGCAGGAAACACGCTTACATCGCATCCGGGCGCTACTGAGCACCCTCAACCAGGTGAGTACCGAACGGATCATTAAAGAGCTGGGGGTTTCGCGTGAAACTGCCCGCCGGGACATTATTGAACTGGAAGCGCAGGGGCTGGCGAAACGGGTTCACGGCGGTGTGGTGGCGCTGAATGCCATACCGGAACCACCGCTAACGGTGCGCAGTTCCGTGATGGCGAAAGAGAAACGCGCCATCGCACGCGCGGCCGCGCAGCTGTTAGAGCCCGGTCAGACCGTGTTTCTCGATGCCGGAAGCACCACGACCATGCTGGCCGAAGAATTGCGCTCGATGTCCGGCCTGACCATTATCACCAACAGCCTGAACGCAGCTCTCAAACTCTGTGCCGCAGAAGAGCATGAAACGCTGAATAATCAGGTGATCCTGCTGGGTGGCAATATGCTGGCCGGGGCGCAGGAGACGCGCGGGGAACTGACCGTGGGTGAGATCTATCGCTTTCGCGCTGACGTCGCGGTGCTCTCCCCGGTCGGGCTGGACGCCAAACACGGCGCCAGTAGTTTTCAGCCACATGAAGCGGCCATCGCACGCGCCATGACCCGGCAAGCCGGGCGGCTGATTTTGCTGGCCGATCATACCAAACTCGGTCTGAACAGCCGCATGAATTATGCCAGTATTGAGCAGGTCAGCGCGCTCGTCACCGACAGCAGTGCGGCCATCCTGCCTGCTTTCGCCGCCTTACAGCAGGTGCTGCCGCGGGTGGTTCTGGCTTAAATCAGCCGCTGCGGATGCGTATATACCGTTGCCCGCCCCGGTTTACTGAAGCCCACCAGCGTCAGATTGCAACGCTGCGCCACCTCCACCGCCAGTTGTGTCGCGGCTGAGACGGCAAACAGGATTTCAACACCGCACATCGCAGATTTCTGCACCATTTCATAGCTGGCGCGGCTGGATACCAGTACCGCGCCCGCAGCCGGGAGCACTTTACTGCGCATCCCCAGCAGTTTATCGAGTGCCACATGACGGCCGACATCTTCACAGCCGAGGCTCAGTTCTCCCGTGGGTGTCACCCAGGCCGCAGCGTGGGTGCAGCCGGTCAACTGGCCGACCGGTTGAAAATCCTTTAGCTGACGCAGTGCATGATCAAGGTATTGAAAATCAAAATGTTGCGTAAATGGCAGCGGCTGTAGTGGCTTGCCGATCTCGGCCAATTGCTCTACACCGCAGACGCCACAGCCGGTGCGCCCGGCCATCGCCCGTCGCTGCTCTTTTAAGGCAGCAAAGCGGCGGCTGGACAGTTCAACCTGCACTTCAATCCCCTGACAAACCGGCACGACGTCAATACCAAAAATATCGGCCGGGGAGCCAATAATGCCCTCCGACAGGGAAAAGCCGACCGCAAACGCCGCCAGATCTTTCGGCGTCGCCATCATCACCACATGGGAGATGCCGTTGTACACCAGCGCAACGGGCACCTCGTCTGCCAGCCAGTCCGGCTGCGCCTGCTGCAACGCATCACGCTGCCAGACCGTTATCTGGCGTGCGCCGGAAATTTCTGCCGGGTTTATCTCTTTTTTGTGCTGTTCTTCATTCACTGAGTGCCATTCGCCCCATTCAACCACACTTTTTTTGTGGTATTATTTTGCTTCATGCGCGTTAGAAAAGCGCCTGTGCGCATTGTGAACCTCTCACCTACGCTGCGCAAAAATATTGGCTCATACGGAACCAGGGATGACATGATGAAAGTCAGCAGAAGACGATTTTTTAAAATTTGCGCCGGTGGGATGGCAGGTACGACCGCTGCCGCTCTGGGCTTTGTACCCACGGCCGCGCTGGCAGAAAGCCGCCAGTACAAATTGTTGCGTTCCCGTGAAACCCGTAATACCTGTACCTACTGCTCGGTGGGCTGTGGCCTGCTGATGTACAGCATGGGTGACGGTGCGAAAAACGTGAAAGAGCGTATTTTCCATATCGAAGGTGACCCGGATCATCCGGTCAGTCGTGGTGCGTTGTGCCCGAAAGGTGCCGGATTACTCGACTTTATTCAGAGCGAGAACCGCCTGCAATACCCGGAATATCGCGCTGCCGGCTCCGATAAATGGCAGCGTATTAGCTGGGATGATGCCTTTACCCGTATCGCCCGCCTGATGAAAGATGACCGCGATGCCAATTTCATCGCCCGCAATAAAGACGGCGTCACCGTCAACCGCTGGCTGAGTACCGGGATGCTGTGCGCCTCGGCGGCCAGCAATGAAACCGGTTATTTAACCCAGAAAATGACCCGTTCGCTCGGCATGCTTGCCGTCGACAACCAGGCGCGCGTCTGACACGGACCTACGGTAGCAAGTCTTGCTCCAACGTTCGGTCGCGGTGCGATGACCAATCACTGGGTCGATATCCGCAATGCCAATCTGATTGTTGTGATGGGTGGCAACGCCGCTGAAGCGCATCCGGTAGGATTCCGCTGGGCGATGGAAGCCAAAATCCATAACAACGCAAAACTGATCGTTATCGATCCGCGCTTTACGCGAACGGCATCGGTGGCTGACTTCTATACGCCTATTCGATCCGGCACTGACATCACGTTCCTGTCGGGCGTGCTGCGCTATCTGATTCAACACGACACTATCCAGCATGAATACGTTGCGGCGTATACCAATGCCAGCCTCATCGTGCGCGATGATTTCAGCTTCGATGATGGACTGTTCAGCGGCTATGACCCGGAAACCCGCAGCTATGACAAAACCAGCTGGCACTATGCGCTGGATGAGCAGGGCTTTGCGCAGCGTGATACCACGCTGATGCACCCGCGCTGTGTGTGGAATCTGCTCAAAAACCATGTGAGCCGCTATACGCCTGCACTGGTTGAGCGCATCTGTGGCACACCGCAGGCCGACTTCCTGTACGTTTGCGAACTGCTGACCGCCACCAGCGCGGCGGACCGCACCGCCACGTTCCTGTATGCACTGGGCTGGACGCAGCACTCCGTCGGTGCACAAAACATCCGCACCATGGCGATGATCCAGCTGCTGCTGGGCAACATGGGCATGGCAGGCGGCGGCATTAACGCCCTACGCGGCCACTCCAATATTCAGGGACTGACCGATCTCGGCCTGCTTTCCCAGAGCCTGCCCGGCTATATGACGCTGCCTTCAGACAAACAGCCCGATCTGGATCATTACCTTGCCGCCAACACGCCAAAAGCGCTGCTGCCCGGCCAGGTCAACTACTGGAGCAACTATCCGAAGTTCTTTATCAGCATGATGAAAGCGTTCTACGGCGATAAGGCCCAGCAAGAAAATCAGTGGGGGTTTGACTGGCTGCCGAAGTGGGATAAGGGCTACGACGTGTTGCAGTATTTCGAGATGATGCATCGCGGCGAGGTTAACGGCTACATCTGTCAGGGCTTTAACCCGCTGGCATCCTTCCCGCACAAGCAGAAAGTGGCTGAATCACTGTCAAAACTGAAGTTCCTGGTGACCATCGATCCGCTCACTACCGAGACCGCCAGTTTCTGGGAAAATCACGGCGAGTTTAACCGCACCGACCCGTCGCTGATCGGCACCGAAGTGTTCCGTCTGCCTTCCACTTGCTTCGCCGAAGAAGACGGGTCGATTGTGAACTCCGCACGCTGGCTGCAATGGCACTGGAAAGGCGCTGACGGGCCGGGTGAAGCACGTAATGACGGGGAGATCTTAGCCGGCATCTACCTGCGCCTGCGTCAGCTGTATGCGCAGGAAGGCGGTGCGTTACCTGAAGCCGTCTTAAACATGAGCTGGGATTACCAGACGCCTGAAGCCCCTGCCTCCGAAGAGGTGGCGCGGGAGAGCAATGGCCGCGCGCTGACCGATCTTTCGGACGCCAGCGGCAATGTGCTGGTGAAAAAAGGTCAGCAGCTCAGCAGCTTTGCCCAGCTACGTAGCGACGGCAGTACCGCCAGCGGCTGTTGGATCTTCGCCGGAAGTTGGACGCCGGAAGGTAACCAGATGGCGAGACGCGATAATAGCGATCCCACCGGGCTGGGCAACACGCCGAACTGGAGCTGGGCATGGCCGCTTAATCGCCGCATCCTGTATAACCGTGCGTCTGCCGACCCGCAGGGCAAACCCTGGGATTCGAAACGCCAGCTGTTGCACTGGGATGGCGCAAAATGGGCCGGGCAGGATATTCCCGACTACAGTACCGCGCCGCCGGGCAGTGAGGCGGGTCCGTTTATTATGCAGCCGGAGGGAATGGGACGACTGTTTGCGCTGGATAAAATGGCGGAAGGCCCCTTCCCGGAACACTACGAACCCTTTGAGACACCGATTGGCACTAACCCACTGCACCCGTCTGTGGTGTCCAACCCGGCTGCCCGCGTGTTCCGTGGCGACCTGGACAATATGGGCCAGGCAACGCAGTTCCCGTATGTCGGCACCACCTACCGCCTTACCGAGCATTTCCATTTCTGGACGAAACACGCGCGGCTCAACGCCATCGCGCAGCCGGAGCAGTTTATCGAAATCGGCGAAACGCTGGCAGGCAAGCTGGGCATACAGCACGGAGATCGGGTCAAAGTCAGTTCGCAGCGCGGCTACATCAAAGCCAAAGCGGTGGTCACCAAACGCCTGCGCACTCTGCTCGTTGATGGCAAACAGGTCGATACCATCGGTATTCCGATTCACTGGGGCTTTTTGGGTGTGGCGAAGCAGGGCTTCCTCGCCAATACCCTGACGCCGTTTGTTGGCGATGCCAACACACAAACGCCGGAGTTTAAGGCGTTCCTGGTTAACGTGGAGAAGGATTAAACGATGGCTTATCAATCACAGGACATCATTCGCCGTTCGGCCACCAGCGGCCTGACGCCGCCGCCGCAGGCGCGCGACCATCAGCAGGAGGTGGCTAAGCTGATCGATGTCACCACCTGCATTGGCTGCAAAGCCTGCCAGGTGGCCTGTTCCGAGTGGAACGACCTGCGCGACGAGGTCGGCAGTAACGTCGGGGTGTATGACAACCCCGCCGATCTGAGCGCCCAATCCTGGACGGTGATGCGTTTTTCCGAAGTGGAGGAGAACGGCAGGCTGGCGTGGCTGATCCGCAAAGACGGCTGCATGCACTGTGCCGATCCTGGCTGCCTGAAAGCCTGTCCGTCAGAAGGGGCGATCATTCAGTATGCCAACGGCATTGTCGACTTCCAGTCTGAGCAGTGCATCGGTTGCGGTTACTGCATTGCTGGCTGCCCGTTCAACGTGCCGCGCATCAATCCGCAGGATAATCGGGCGTATAAATGCACGCTGTGCGTCGACCGGGTCAACGTGGGCCAGGAACCGGCCTGCGTGAAAACCTGTCCCACCGGCGCCATTCACTTCGGCAGTAAAGAGGCGATGAAAACGCGGGCGGCAGAACGCGTTAGCGAACTCAACACGCGCGGTTTTGCTAACGCCGGTCTGTACGATCCGGCGGGCGTCGGCGGCACCCACGTGATGTATGTGCTGCATCATGCGGATCGGCCCACGATCTATCACGGGTTACCGCAGGCTCCGGCTATCAGCCCGGCGGTCACCTTCTGGAAAGGGGTGTGGAAACCACTGGCCGCACTGGGCTTTGCCGCCACGTTTGCGGCAGCCGTGTTTCACTATGTCGGGGTGGGACCAAACCGGGCCGAAGAAGAGGATGAGGAGGAAAATCCATGAAACCACGTCAGCGTATTCAGCGCTACAGCGCACCAGAACGGCTTAATCACTGGTTGATGGCATTCTGTTTTCTTCTCGCGGCAGTGAGCGGATTGGGTTTTTTCTTTCCCTCCTTTAACTGGCTGATGAACATCTTCGGCACGCCGCAACTGGCGCGCATCCTGCATCCCTTTGTGGGCACCGTGATGTTTATCACCTTCCTGCGGATGTTTTTCCGTTACTGGCGGCACAACCTGTTCGACAGGCAGGACATGATTTGGATGAAAAACATCCATAAAATTGTGCAAAACAAGGAAGTGGGCGATACCGGGCGCTATAATTTCGGACAGAAGTGCGTATTCTGGGCTGCTATCGTCAGCTTAATACTGCTGCTTGCCAGCGGCATTGTTATCTGGCGGCCTTACTTTGCCCCTGCTTTCAGTATTCCGCTGATCCGTGCCGCACTGGTGGTGCATTCTGTTGCGGCAGTGGTGCTGATTGCGGTGATTATGGTGCATGTCTATGCCGCCCTGTGGGTAAAAGGCACGATAACCGCGATGGTCGAAGGCTGGGTCACCGCCAGCTGGGCCAAAAAACACCATCCGCGCTGGTATCGTAGCGAGCAAGAGCAGCAACACCGGCAAAAACAACAGGAAAAAGGCCCCTGATGACCATTCGCATTATCCCGCAGGACTCGCTGGAGAAAAGCGATCTGATGACGGCGGAGACCATTCCGCCGCTCCTTTTCCCCCGGCTAAAGCAACTCTACAGCCGCCGGGCTGCGCGTTTGCGCCAGCTGGCGGAGAAAAATCCGCTAGGTGACTACCTGCGCTTTGCGGCGGTGATCGCCACCGCGCAGGAGATCGTCCTGTATGACCATCCGCTCCAGATGGATCTGCGTGGGCGCCTGGAAGAGAGCGCACGTCTGGGCAAAGCGCCGCTGGATATCAGCACCCTGCCGCGCGACGCGCACTGGCAACGGCTGTTGCATTCGTTGATCGCCGAGCTGAAGCCGGAGATGACCGGCCAGGCACTCTCCGTGCTGGAAAACCTGGAAAAGGCCTCCGTCTCCGAACTGGAAGCCATGGCCAGTGCGCTGTTCGCCAACGAGTTCGCCCAGGTCAGCAGCGATAAATCCCCGTTTATCTGGGCTGCGCTGTCATTGTACTGGGCACAGATGGCGGCACTGATCCCAGGAAAAGCACGGGCAGAAGCGGGTGAACAACGTCAGTTTTGCCCGGTCTGCGCCAGCGTGCCGGTTTCCAGCGTGATTCATATGGGCAGCCCCCAGGACGGCCTGCGTTACCTGCACTGCAATCTGTGTGAAAGCGAGTGGTATGTCATGCGCGCCAAATGCAGTAACTGTGAACAAACGGGCGACCTGCATTACTGGTCGCTGGACAGTGAAACGTCAGCGATTAAAGCCGAAAGCTGCGGCGACTGCGGCACCTACCTGAAGATGCTGTATCAGGATAAAGACCCGGCGGTTGAGCCGGTCGCAGACGATCTGGCGTCGCTGATCCTCGATGCACGTATGGAGCAGGAGGGCTTTGCCCGCAGCAGTCTGAATCCCTTTTTATTCCCCGGAGAGTAGGCTATGAAGCTGATCGGCAATTACACCAGTCCGTATGTGCGCAAAATCTCAGTGATGCTGCTGGAAAAGGGCATCACCTTTGAGTTCGTCAATGAGTCTCCATGGCACGAAGGCAGCCATGTCAAAGACTACACTCCGCTGGGGAAAGTCCCGGCGCTGGTCAGTGATGATGATGAAGTGTGGTACAACTCGTCGATTATCGCCGCTTACCTGGAACTGCTGCATCTCGACCCGGCCTTTTTGCCCGTCGACCCGCGCGCCCAGCTTGCGGTCCGCCAGCTGGAAGCGCTCGCCGATGGCGTCTGTGATGCGGCGCTGCTGATCGTGCGCGAACAGCAGAAAGATCCGGACCAGCAGTCCACCAGCGAGATGCTGCGCCAGCGCGATAAAATTCAGCGTGGGCTGGATGCGCTGGAAGCGGCCGCAGTGGAAGGTAAATGGCTGAACAGCACGCAGATCTCGCTGGCCGATATCGCCACCGCTTGTACGCTCGGTTATCTGAATTTCCGCCGCGTAGCGCCGGGCTGGAATGTGAACCGGCCATCGCTGGTCAAGCTTGCTACCACCCTGTTCCAGCGTGACAGCTTTGCCCGAACGGAGCCGCCTGCTACCTGAGCCTGCCGATGAAAATATTGTTCAGCCAACTTCCCTCCGTTGGCAGCCTGTTACGTCAGACAGAATTTCAGGCGCTCAGCGATCGCTGGGGCCATCGCCAGCTGGTCACTCTGCTGCGTCAGTTACAGCAGCAGGCGCGCCAGCATATTCAGCAATACCAGCAGCTTCCTGACTGGTGCCAAAACTGGGCGCAGCACGCCAGCCAGCGGCTGGAGCAAACAAGCACCAGCGGGCTGCAATCCGTGCTGAATCTCAGCGGCACGGTGTTGCATACTAATCTCGGGCGAGCATTGCTGGCCGAGCCGGCCGTTAATGCGGTGACCCGCGTAATGCGCTCGGCGGTAACGCTGGAGTATGCACTGGATGATGCCGGACGCGGCCACCGCGATCGCGCGCTGGCCGACCTGCTGTGCCAGCTAACGGGGGCGGAAGACGCCTGCATTGTGAATAACAATGCCGCGGCCGTACTGCTGATGCTGGCAGCCCTGGCACCGGGTCAGGAAGTGGTGGTATCGCGCGGTGAACTGGTCGAAATAGGCGGCGCGTTCCGCATTCCCGATGTGATGACTCAGGCAGGTTGCCGACTGCGCGAAGTCGGCACCACCAACCGTACCCATCTGAAGGATTATCGCGAAGCGGTGAACAGCGATACCGCGCTGCTGATGAAAGTGCATACCAGCAACTATCAGGTGCAGGGCTTTACCAAAGCGGTCAGCGAGGCCGAACTGGTGGCGCTGGGCAACGAATGCAATCTTCCGGTCATCAGCGATCTCGGCAGTGGCTCCCTGATTGACCTGACACAGTATGGGCTGCCGCCGGAACCCATGCCGCAGCAGCTGATTGCCGCAGGCGTCAGTCTGGTCAGTTTCTCCGGCGACAAGCTGCTCGGCGGGCCACAGGCGGGCATTATCATCGGCAAAAAAGCGCTGATTGCCCGTCTGCAACAGCATCCACTGAAGCGCGCACTGCGGGTAGACAAAGTGACCCTGGCGGCGCTGGAAGCCACATTACAGCTCTATCTGCACCCGGAGAAACTGGCGCAGCAGCTGCCGACGCTGCGGCTGCTGACCCGCACACCGTCCGAGATCGCCCATCAGGCGCAGCGGCTTTTACCTGTACTCCAGACAGCACTGGCGGGGCTGTTCCTCGTCGAAATAGCTGACTGCCTGTCACAAATTGGCAGCGGTTCGCTGCCAGTTGAACGGCTGCCGTCCGTGGCGCTGACGCTCACTCCGACGAACGGCAGCAGCAGCACATTGCAGGCACTGGCAGACAGGCTCCGCGCCGGTGACGTCCCCATCATCGGGCGTATTCACAGCGGTCGTCTGTGGTTCGATCTTCGAACACTGGAAGATGACGCGCTCTTTATCAGGATGATGACGTCATGATTATTGCCACGGCTGGCCATGTTGATCATGGAAAAACATCACTGCTTCAGGCTATTACAGGTGTGAATGCTGATCGCCTGCCGGAAGAAAAATCCCGCGGCATGAGCATCGACCTCGGCTACGCATACTGGCCTCAGCCCGACGGGCAGACAATCGGCTTTATTGACGTTCCCGGCCATGAAAAATTCCTCAGCAATATGTTGAGTGGTATCGGCGGTATCGATCACGCTCTGCTGGTCGTCGCCGCCGATGATGGCATCATGCCGCAAACCCGTGAACATCTGGCGATCCTGCAACTGAGTGGCCAGCCCGCACTGACCGTCGCCGTGACCAAAAGCGACAGCGTGGAACCCGCACAGCGGAAGGCCGTCGATCAGCAGATCCGCCAGCTTACCCGGCAACTTGGCTGGGAAAGCGTCGCCCTGTTTACCACCAGCACAGTCAACGGGGAAGGCATTGCTGAACTGAGCAACCATTTGCGCCAGCTGCCCGATCGCCCTCTGTGGCAGGATCAGGCCTTCCGTCTGGCGATTGATCGGGTGTTTAACGTGAAAGGGGCAGGTGTGGTGGTCACAGGCACCGCATTGTCCGGTGACGTTCGCATCGGCGATTCCCTGTGGCTGACCGGCATGAATAAACGGGTGCGGGTGCGCGATCTGCATGCTCAGAATCACCCCGTGGAACAGGCCCACGCAGGGCAACGCATCGCGCTGAATCTTAGCGGCGGGGTGGAAAAAGCGGAAGTCAGTCGCGGTGACTGGCTGCTGACGACGGCGCCCGAGCGGCCCTGCGAGCGGGCGATCGTCAGCCTGCAACCCCACCTGACGCTACATCAGGGCCAGTCACTGCATATTCATCATGCGGCCAGCCACACCACCGGCCGCATCTCGCTTCTGGACGATCGTTTTGCCGAGTTGCTTTTCGACAGTCCGCTGTGGCTGGCCGGTGATGACCGGTTAATCCTGCGGGATATCAGTGCGCGCCAGACGCTGGCCGGGGCGAAAATCGTACTGCTGGCCCCGCCGAAACGAGGAAAACGCCAGCCCGCGTTCCTCAACTGGCTGCATCAGCTGGAAAATGCCACAAACCTGGAAGAACGGCTGGAACGACTGTTGCAGCCTCATCCCTGGCGCATGGATGCACTCCACTGGTTTTTTCAGCGTACCGGAGAGGCCATCACTGCCTCGCTCAATAGCGCAACGTTTATTCAGGCCGCCGGTTATCTGCTGCTGAGGCAAACCCAGCGAGAGTGGCAGTCAGGGCTGATCAGCGCGCTGGAAGATTATCATCAGCAACACAGTGATCGTCCGGGCATTGGCCGCGATCGTCTGCGACGCCTGGCATTCCCTGGCCAGCCCGCGGCGCTGGTGCTTGCCCTGACGGACCAGTTGATCGCTCAGAACCTGCTGATTAACAATCGTGGCTGGCTGCACCTGCCCGATTTTCGTATCCGTTTTGATGACCGGGAGGCGGCGCTCTGGCAACAGGCAGAACCCCTGTTCGGCAGCGAGGCATGGTGGGTGCGCGACCTGGCGGTACAGCTGGGCTGCGATGAAGATCTGATGCGCCAGACGTTGCGTAAAGCGGCGCAGAGCGGTGCCATTACCGCTATCGTTAACGATCGGTACTACAGCCATACTCAGCTGACACGCTTTGCTGGCCTTATCTGTCAGCGTGCTGAAACAGGCCAGGGTACCCGGGCCGGGGACTTCCGTGATCAGCTGGGCACTGGCCGGAAACTGGCGGTCCAGATCCTCGAATTTTTCGACCACTGTGGCTTCACTCAGCGCAAAGGCAATGAACATTTATTGCGCGACAGCCAGATGTTCCGCTAGAATGCTGGATAAATAACCAGTAAAGGGAAGAGTACAATGCAACGTTGTGGCTGGGTTTCTGCAGATCCGTTATATATCGCCTATCACGATACGGAATGGGGCGTGCCCCACACTGAAACGCAGGCGTTATTTGAAATGATCTGCCTGGAAGGTCAGGTGGCGGGATTATCCTGGCTGACCGTACTGAAAAAACGCGAAAACTATCGTCGCCTGTTTCATCATTTTGATGTCCGGAAGGTGGCGGCGATGAACGATGACGATATTGAGCGGCTCATGCAGGACAGTGGCATTATCCGCCACCGGGGGAAAATCACGGCGATTATGGCTAACGCACGAGCCCTGATGGCAATGGAAGCCGCCGGAGAAGACTTTAAAACGTTTATCTGGAATTTCGTTGATCATCAAACTCAGGTCAGCCGTTTTACTGACTATCGCACCGCCCCCACCACCAGCGCCATCTCGGACACGATGTCAAAAGCGCTGAAAAAGCGTGGCTTCAAGTTTGTCGGTTCCACCACCTGTTACTCATTTATGCAGGCCTGCGGGCTGATCAGCGAGCACACCACGACTTGCTTTTGCCATCCCGATAACAATAAGTAGCTTTCGCTTACAAATTTGGGAATAAGCCTACGTATTTCCCTCTCATTTCATCGGCATAATGATCGCGTTTACGGGCAATTTTGTCCACTTGC
Organism: Erwinia sp. MYb375; assembly: GCF_037479175.1. NCBI lineage: Bacteria > Pseudomonadati > Pseudomonadota > Gammaproteobacteria > Enterobacterales > Erwiniaceae > Erwinia > Erwinia sp. MYb375. The sequence goes on from NZ_JBBGZS010000010.1 coordinate 466,147, forward strand.
TGCGAATGAGAGGGATCCCCCTGATGAAGAAGAAAAGCGTCATGACACTTGCCCTGGTACTGTGCGGCACCCTGAGCGTGGCGGGCTGTACCACCAACCCTTACACTGGCGAACGCGAAGCGGGTAAATCCGGTATTGGCGCGGGCATCGGTGCCGCGCTGGGTGCTGGCGTTGGTATGATCTCCTCGTCGAAGAAAGATCGGGGTAAAGGTGCCTTGATCGGCGCGGCTGCCGGCGCAGCTCTGGGCGGTGGTGCGGGTTATTATATGGATGTTCAGGAAGCCAAACTGCGCGATAAAATGAAAGGCACCGGTGTGAGTGTGACGCGTAATGGCGACAATATCGTGCTGAACATGCCAAACAACGTCACCTTTGACAGCAGCAGCAGCACGCTGAAACCCGCGGGCGCCAATACGCTGACCGGTGTGGCGATGGTGCTGAAAGAGTATCCAAAAACGGCGGTTAACGTCATCGGTTACACCGACAGCAGCGGCAGTCGTCAGCTGAACATGACGCTCTCCCAGCAGCGTGCTGATGGCGTAGGAAGCGCCCTGATCACTCAGGGCGTTGCAGGCAACCGCGTGCGCACTCAGGGAATGGGGCCTGATAACCCTATCGCCTCGAACAGCACCGCAGAAGGCAAAGCGCAAAACCGTCGCGTTGAGATTACCCTCAGCCCGCTGTAAGCGTCTCACTACCCGGCACGCCCTGCCGGGTAGTTATTCCTGTTTTTGAGAATAATTGCGCTATATCGTAGTGAGCTTTAACAATGTGTGCTACCCTGCGCAGAAATTGATCACCCACACGCCGCCGCACACATGTCACTCAAAGCCATCGCCAGCGCACTCGGCCTCTCCGTTACCACCGTCAGTCGGGCTCTTAATGGCTATGACGACGTGGCAGAAGAGACGCGTCAGCGAATTCAACAAGAAGCCAGACGGCGCGGATATCGCCCGAACGCTGTCGCACGCCGCCTGAAAACCGGACGCACCAATGCCGTAGGTCTACTTTTTCCCGTCACTCCCCTGCCGTTTAACGATATTAGCTTCGTCGAAATGATGGGCGCCATCGCGCAATCGCTTGCGCAGTCCGATGTTGATCTGCTGATCATCGCCGACGACACCCATGACGACCATCGTGGTATGCAACGAATGCTGCGCACGCACTGCGTGGACGCGCTGATTGTTGCACACACTGCGCGACACGACAGTCGTCTGATTAAACTGCAACAGCTGGGCTTTCCGTTCCTGGCGCTGGGCCGCAGCGAGCTGACCTCCCCTTATGCCTGGTTTGATTTCGATAACTACGCTGGGCCAGCCCTGGCCGTTGCACATTATGCCGATGCCGGGCTGCAACGCTTCGCCTTGCTGGGCAGTCATCACGATCAAACCTTTGTTGACCAGCGCCGCCAGGGGTTTCTTGATGCGCTGGCGCTACGCGGCCTGGCTCAGGATGCCTGCTGGCAGATCGAACCTACCCGCCGGGAAGGCTACCGCCTGACCCGTCAGTTGCTGGCACAGCCGCAGCGCCCTCAGGCGATCATCACCGACTGCAATATGCTGGGTGACGGCGCAGCCATTGCCCTGCGGGAAGCAGGTTTTCTCACGGGCCCGCAGCGCGTTGAGCTGGTGGTCTACGATGGTCTGCCTGCGGATTCAGTGATCGCCGATCCGGTCACCAGTATTGTTCAGGCCACACGCCCCGATGTCGGTCAACAGGTGGCAGAGATGGCACTAAGGCTGATTGAGGGAGAAGACGTCAACACCTTACAGGTATTGTGGCAACCGGCGCTGAAACTGCCCTGATGCTGCCGTCGGGCGGCAGTTGTGGTAGGCTCGCGCAATCATCACCATCAGGGAACACCATGAATCGTAAGGCCGCCAAAGCCACCATCAGCGATGTCGCTAAAGCCGCGAACACCGGGAAAACCAGCGTTTCGCGCTATCTTAACGGTGAACTCAGCGCACTCTCCATCGACCTCAAAACACGTATTGAACAGGCCATCGCCACGCTCAATTATCGGCCCAGCCAGATGGCACGTGGCCTTAAACGCGGACGGACCCGGCTTATTGGCCTGATTATCGCGGATATTACCAATCCCTATTCGGTAAATGTGTTGAGCGGCATTGAAGCGGCATGCCGCGCCAACGGCTTTACCCTGCTGATGTGTAACACCAATAACGAAGTGGATCTCGAAAGACACTATCTCAACCTGCTCAACAGCTATCAGGTGGAAGGGATCGTGGTGAATGCGGTCGGCATGCACGAAGAGGCGCTAAATCAGCTCCAGCAATCGCTGCTGCCGATGGTGTTGATTGACCGTAAAATCCCGGATTTCGACTGTGATGTCGTCGGCCTGGATAACCGCACGGCAGCCCTGATGGCCACGGAACATCTGCTGGATCAGGGTTACCAGGCCGTGCTGTTTATCAGCGAACCGCTGGGTCTGGTAAATACCCGCCTGGAGCGTGTGCACAGCTTCCGCGAGCGTATGGCACAGCACCCTGATCTGGTCGCTGAACAGGCTGAAGTTGCCCTCGGCGACGGTGAGCGTCTGGAAACGGTACTGCATGCGTTTTATCAGCGCCATCATGCCGCACCCTGTGCGGTTATGGTCGTCAATGGGGCGCTGACACTTCAGGTTGCCCGTGCACTGCGCCGTCTGGAACTCAACTGGGGCGAACAGATCGGCCTGCTGGGCTTTGACGAACTCGAGTGGGCGGAACTGGCCGGTGTCGGTATCACGACCCTGAAACAACCCACCTGGCAGATAGGGTATGCTGCCCTGGAACAGGTGCTGAAACGCATTGGCGGCGACGATGCTCCACGGCATGAACAGGTTTTCAACGGCGAACTGATTGTGCGTGGATCGACGCAAAGGCTGACGCGTTAAAACAGCGATGATCCTGCCGCCTTGACCCCCGGCAGGATCCCTCATCGGCCCCACCTCGCTCTTTGTCCACGACCCCCTCTGACGCCCTTTTTAAGATTTTTCCCTGCTCTCAAAAGCTCACATCGTGAGCGCGATCATAAATTACTGCACTGATCCTTTCTTTTGGAACCGGTTCCATCTAACGTTTTTAGCAGAACAGGTGGATATTCCCCGGAGAACCCCATGAAAAGAGAAGTCATCGTTGTCACCGCCGCCTATGGACAAAAGCAGGTCGCCGCGCTGGGTGGCCAGCAGGCGCTGCTGCCGATTATTGCCGCCGCAGGCGCCGACGGCGTGGAGATCCGCCGCGAGCTTTTTAGCGAACAACAGCTGGCGACCTTGCCGCTGCTGGCAGACGCCATCCACGCAGCACGACTGGTGGCGTTCTATTCCGTGCCGGAAGCATTATTTATGGCCGATGGTTCACTGAATCCACGGCTCGATCAGCACTTTTCTGAAGCAGAGCAGCTTAATGCCCAGCTACTAAAATATGCACTGGGCAACTATCAGCCCGATTTCGAATGTCATGAGTTGCGCAGCAAACTCGCCGGAAAAAAAGTGCATCTGGTGGTGGAAAACGACCAGACCGACTGCGGAAAACTGGTCGCCCTTGACCGCTTCTTCCACGCCTGCGGCGAAAGCCGTACCTGTAACGGTATGACCTTTGATATGGGCAACTGGCTGTGGGTGGGTGATAAGCCCCTGGAGGCCGCCAGCCGCTTAAGCCGCTACGTCAGCTACATTCATGTCAAAGCCGCGGTGCCTGAGGGCGAAGGCTGGCGCGCCGTTGCACTGGATGACGCTGATGATCTGTGGCGAAAAACGCTGGCGCTGTTGCCATCAGACGTGCCGCGCGCCATTGAGTTTCCGCTGGAAGGGCCGGACCTGGTGGCGGTCACCCGCCACTATGTTGACCTGCTGCGTGAGGAGTAAATCATGAGTATTGATACGAACCATCCACTGGATGTGGTCACCCTTGGCGAAGCCATGGCGATGTTTGTGGCCGATGAGTGCGGCGATCTCGCCAGCGCCAGCCATTTCAGCAAACGTATTGCCGGGGCGGAACTCAATGTCGCGATTGGCCTCGCCCGTCTTGGCCTGAACGTGGGCTGGGTCAGCCGCATCGGCGACGATGCCTTTGGCCGCTTTACCTGTCAGCAGCTGGACCACGAAGGCGTCGATCGCCGTCTGGTGACCACCGATGCGTGTTATCCCACTGGTTTTCAGTTGAAATCCAAAGTCGACGATGGTTCAGACCCCCTGGTGGAGTACTTCCGCAAAGGCTCTGCCGCCAGCCACCTCTCCGTGGCTGACTTTACCCTTAATCCCGGCTACTTCACCTCAGCCCGTCATTTGCATCTCAGCGGCGTGGCGGCAGCCCTCTCTGACAGCTCGCTGGCGCTGTTACAGCAGGTGGCCCGTGAGATGAAAGCATCAGGTAAAACAATTTCTTTCGATCCTAATCTGCGCCCGGTGCTGTGGTCGAGTGAACAGGAGATGGTGAAACAGCTCAATGGCCTGGCGCAGTTTGCCGACTGGGTGCTGCCGGGCATAAAAGAGGGTCAGATCCTGACCGGCTACACGCAGCCGGAAGCCATTGCCGACTTCTACCTGGCGATGGGCGTGAAAGCGGTCGTGATCAAAACCGGCAGCGACGGGGCCTGGTACAAAACCTCCGATGGCGAGAGCGGCCAGATAGCGGCGATCAGAACGGATAACGTTGTCGATACCGTCGGTGCCGGCGATGGGTTCGCCGTTGGCGTGATCAGCGCCTTACTGGAAGGAAAATCGTTACCCGCAGCGATACGGCGCGGTAACAAAATTGGTTCGCTGGCCATTCAGGCCATCGGTGACAGTGAAGGATTACCGACGCGCGCCGCGCTGGGTGATTTCTAACGCCGTCACAACCCGGAAAAACAAACCGCATCGTCCCCTACAACAGAATGCGGCCACCGAGGAAGACTTATGAAAAATCAGACAATCGCGCCGAAACGCTGGTGGTACATCATGCCCATCGTGTTTATCACCTACAGCCTGGCGTACCTGGATCGTGCAAACTTTAGCTTTGCCTCCGCCGCAGGAATTAATGAAGACCTCGGCATCACCAAAGGCGTCTCCTCGCTGCTGGGCGCACTGTTCTTTCTGGGCTATTTCTTCTTCCAGATCCCCGGAGCGATCTATGCCGAACGACGCAGCGTAAAAAAACTGGTGTTCTGGTGCCTGATTCTATGGGGCATCTGTGCCACGCTGACCGGGCTGGTCAGCAACATTCCGATGCTGGCCGCGATCCGCTTTACGCTGGGCGTGGTGGAAGCGGCGGTGATGCCTGCAATGCTGATCTACATCAGCAACTGGTTTACCAAATCAGAGCGTTCACGCGCGAATACCTTCCTGATCCTCGGTAATCCGGTCACGGTGCTGTGGATGTCCGTGGTTTCGGGTTATCTGATTAACGCCTTCGGCTGGCGTGAGATGTTTATTATCGAAGGCTTCCCGGCGGTAATCTGGGCGGTGGCATGGTGGTTCCTGGTGCAGGATAAACCGGCACAGGCCAAATGGCTGAGTGATGCAGAGAAAGCCGCACTACAGGCGCAGTTGCAGAAAGAGCAGGAGGGCCTGAAAGCGGTTCGTAACTACGCTGAAGCCTTTAAGTCACGAAACGTCATTATCCTGTGCGCACAGTATTTTTGCTGGAGTATTGGCGTTTATGGTTTTGTTCTGTGGCTGCCTTCCATTCTGCGTAACGGCACGCAGATGGGCATGGTGGAAGCCGGCTGGCTGTCCTCAGTGCCTTACCTGGCCGCGACCATCGCCATGATTGTCGTCTCCTGGGCTTCGGATAAGTTACAAAACCGCAAATTGTTTGTCTGGCCGTTACTGCTGATTGGTGCAATGGCCTTTTTAGGCTCATATCTGGTGGGACCCGGTCATTTCTGGCTATCCTATGCTCTGCTGGTGATCGCCGGGGCCGCGATGTATGCCCCTTACGGGCCATTCTTTGCCATTATCCCGGAAATGCTGCCGCGTAATGTGTCCGGCGGGGCAATGGCGTTGATCAATGCGATGGGTGCCCTGGGCTCCTTCCTCGGTTCCTGGGTGGTGGGCTACCTCAATGGCGCCACCGGCAGTCCGTCGGCCTCGTATATTTTTATGGGCAGCGCCTTAATGGTTTCCGTCTGGCTGACGTTGATCGTGAAACCCGCACAGAATAAACAGATGCCGCTGCCTCATGGTGCAAAACAGGCTTAATCTATCGACTACCTGAACAGAGAGAATCGAATGAAACCGAATATAGTGCTTTATAAGTCGTTACCGGACGATCTGCGCGCACGGCTGGATGAACATTGCCGTGTGACTGAAGTGAACGACTTGAGCCCGGAAACCCTCGCTGCTCATGCCTCCGCGTTCAGTGAAGCAGAGGGTATTCTGGGATCGGGCGGCAAAGTGGATGCCGATTTTTTACAGCACATGCCGAAGCTACGTGTGGCCTCAACGGTGTCCGTGGGTTATGACAACTTTGATGTGGCGGCGCTGAATGACAACGGCGTCCTGCTGATGCACACGCCGACCGTGCTCACCGAAACCGTTGCCGATACCATGATGGCGCTGGTCCTCAGTTCCGCACGTCGCGTGGTGGAAATGGCTGAGCGCGTCAAAGCGGGTGAATGGCAAAAAAGCATCGCCCCTGACTGGTACGGTGTAGATGTTCATCATAAGAAGCTAGGCATTCTCGGCATGGGCCGCATCGGCCTGGCGCTGGCGCAACGTGCACATCTTGGCTTCGGTATGCCCATCCTCTATAACGCACGTAAACAGCATCCCGAGGCTGAACAGCGTTTTGATGCACAATATTGTGACCTCGATACGCTGCTGGCGGAGTCTGATTTCCTCTGCATCAGTCTGCCGCTGACGGCGCAGACCCACCATCTGATTGGCCGTGAGCAGCTGGCGAAGATGAAGAAAAGTGCCGTGCTGATTAACGCCGGACGTGGCCCGGTGGTTGATGAGCAGGCGCTGATTGCGGCCCTGAAAGACGGGACGATTCATGGCGCAGGGTTGGATGTCTTTGAGCAGGAACCGTTGCCGGTCAGCTCTGAGCTGCTGCAACTGCGCAACGTGGTGGCGCTGCCGCACATTGGCTCTGCCACGCATGAAACGCGTTACGGTATGGCAAAAGACGCCGTGGATAATCTGATTGCCGCGTTAAGCGGTAAGGTCGAGAAGAACTGCGTGAACCCGCGTTAATATCGGGCGGGGCATGCCCCGCCCCTACGGTTACCGTTCTCCTGCCCACATTGGTAGGGGTCAGGCACGCCTGACCCTGCGGTTGCCGACCCCTGCCCGAATTCCCAGTTAATATCGGGTTGCGTAGGACCCGAGCATTTTTTCGATCGGCATGACAACGGACGGGGCATGCCCCGCCACTACGGTTACCGTTCTCCTGCCCACATTGGTAGGGGTCAGGCACGCCTGACCCTGCGGTTATCGTTGGAATTATTCTTTCGCGATAGGCGTTTCGCTGATGGCGACAGTTTCATCCCCCTGGATCTGCTTCACGCGCTGTTCCACCTTCTGTACGGCGCTGGCATCTTTCAGCAGCGTGTAAGTCAGGGTGAACGCGGTGCTCTGCCCCGGCTGTAGCTGTTTCACCCGTCCCTGCTCTTTCTCAATGGTGACCGGATAAGCATAGTTGGTGCCCGGCTCAATCCCGGTGACATAGCCCTGTTTCAGGGTGTCGGTATTCTTCCACATGGTCAGCAGCGGAAGCTGATGAGTATCAAACTCAATCGAGGCACCTTTATCGCCTTTACTGTTGATCACCGCCGCCACGGTTTTCCCGTTGCTGTCGGCTTTCGGCGTCAGGTTGAACACCATTTCATCAAAGTCTTTGGTCGGTGCACCGTAAACATTCCAGCCATCCAATCCTTTTTTGGCGTAGTCATTAAACGGCGACACGGATTTCAGCGGCGCAATAAACCGCGCATCTTTTTCAAGGATCGGCGTGCCGAAGTTGCTGTGATAGATAATCTGGTAGTCGTGCGGATAATCGGCCTGATTGGTCAGCACATCATGCACGGTAAAGGCATCTGACCCCGGTACATAACGCAGCTCCGTCCAGGTTTCGAGATTCGCTTTTTTGAAGGTCGTCTCTTTTAGCAGGCCACGAATGCGGATTTCATGCGGGGCTTTATCATCAACGATCACTTCAACCTTAGAGGCTGGCGTATTGCCCGCTTTACCGTGAAGGGTGTAGATCACGCCGTCTTTGGTCACCGGGTGGCCGGTCCACTCAAAGCCGCAGCGCACCATCATTTCGTTAAAGCCTTCCAGCCAGCCCAGCCCGTTACGGCTTTCCAGATTGATGTTAGCCGGGTTAACCACTTCCTTCACCGGGGAATCCCAGCCCAGACGAACGCCGTGGCCCGTGACTTTTAACAGATCCATGCCGCGCGTCGGGCTGAGGCTGATGGTCAGGCCATTTTTAGTGGTGATGGTCAGCACTTTGGAGCCTTCCTGCTTACCGCCATGCAGAACTTTTTGCTCAATGCTGAAGCTTTCACCCGCCAGTTTCAGCTGCTGGCTGTTAATCTGCCAGTTTCCCTTCTCCGTACTGCTTTCAGCATCTGTCAGCAACCAGCTTTGCGCTGCTGCCTGACCGCTGATCACCGCCATCACTACCCCTGCCAGAAGTGTTTTTTTCATGGTTCTTATCCTTTAGCTGAATTGATTAAGCTTTATGGAACCACAGACTACAAATCAGCGTAGGATAAAAACGTGACAGGTATCACCGACTGATTTATTGGGTGTTTTTACTCCCTCAAACGTGCACCAGGTCACTAAAAAATGCGCTAACCGATCGAGATACATGAATAAATGTGATTAACATCTTTTATGCGCACCAGGAAATTTAAACGATTCAGCTAAAACACCCTCTGCCTGTCGCTCATACCGGTAAAGGCCAGCCCGCAGTGAACAAGTGCGATCGCCTGTCCCCGCAATATTGCATCCCACTGGTGCTGGCGTTAAGGTGGTCACCCGTTGTAGATAACAAGTGATTAACAGGGTATGAGCTTTTCGGCATTTGGTGAAAAATTTACGCGCCATTCAGGTATTACGCGCCTGATGGAAGATATGGGTGAAGGTTTGCGGACCCGCGGCACGGTGATGCTGGGTGGCGGAAATCCTGCGCAAATCCCGGCGATGAACGACTACTTCCAGCAGTTACTGCAACAGATGCATGATGAAGGCAAGCTGGCAGAAGCCCTGTGTAACTATGACGGGCCACGCGGTAAAACCACGTTACTGGATTCGCTCTCTGCCCTGCTGCGTGAACAGCTCGGCTGGGATATCGCCCCGGAAAATATCGCCCTGACCAACGGCAGCCAGAGCGCTTTCTTCTATCTGTTTAACCTGTACGCTGGCCGCCGCGCTGACGGCAGAAAAAAACGCGTGCTGTTCCCGCTGGCCCCTGAATACCTCGGCTATGCCGATGCCGGGCTGGATGAAGATCTGTTTGTCTCAACGCGGCCGAATATTGAAATGCTGCCGGAAGGCCAGTTCAAATACCACGTGGACTTTGAACATCTGCATATCGGTGAAGATACCGGGCTGATCTGCGTATCGCGTCCGACGAATCCGACCGGAAACGTGATCACCGATGACGAATTACTTAAGCTGGATGCGCTGGCACAGCAGCATGACATTCCGCTGCTGATTGATAACGCCTATGGCGTGCCGTTCCCCGGCATTATCTTCAGCGAAGCCCGTCCGCTGTGGAACCCCAATATTATTCTGTGCATGAGCCTGTCCAAACTCGGCCTGCCTGGCGCACGTTGCGGCATTATTATTGCCGATGAAAAAGTGATCTCGGCGGTCAGTAATATGAATGGCATTATCAGTCTTGCACCCGGCAGCGTCGGACCGGCGATCGCCAATGAGATGATCCAGCGCGGTGATTTGCTGCGACTGTCGGAAGAGGTGATCAAGCCGTTCTACCAGGAACGTGTGATCCAGACTATTGCCGTTATTCGCCGCTATTTGTCACCTGAACGCTGCCTGATCCATAAACCCGAAGGGGCAATTTTCCTCTGGCTGTGGTTTAAAGATCTGCCGATCACCACGGAAGTGCTGTATGAGCGGTTGAAAAGGCGCGGTGTGTTGATGGTGCCGGGCCATCTCTTCTTCCCGGGGCTGGAGCAGGAGTGGCCACATACGCATCAGTGCATGCGCATGAACTATGTGCCGGATAGCGATAAAATTGAGCAAGGCATTACGATTCTGGCCGAGGAAGTCGAGCGGGCACATCGTGAAGGATAAAATAAAGGCCACCCGCTGACGTGGGTGGCCCGTTAACAACAGCGTATTATTTCAGAATTTCGATGCGGCGCGGTTTATGGGCTTCGGGTACCACGCGTTCCAGGTCGATATACAGCAGGCCGTTTTCTAGCTTGGCATTGCGCACATGTACGTGTTCAGCCAGCTGGAATTTGCGCTCAAAGTTGCGTTCGGCAATACCCTGATACAGGTAGGTGCGCTCCTGCTGCTCGTCCGGATGTGATCCGCGGACGCTGAGAAGATTGTCGTGGGAGGTAATCTCCAGTTCACTCTCAGCAAAGCCGGCGACAGCAATCGTAATACGGTAGTTGTTTTCGCCCACCAGCTCGACGTTGTATGGCGGGTAGCCACCATTGTTGGTGCCCTGGTTTTGGCTGGTTTCCAGCAGGTTGATCAAACGGTCAAAACCAATGGATGAGCGATAAAGTGGGGCAAGGTCAAAATTACGCATGTTACAGCTCCTGATATTCAGCGAGTAAGGGGTTCGGCCCTCCATAATGGACGGGTCGTCGGTTCAGAAAACTCAGCCCTGTCGGCACCGGTTTTACTGACCGTAAAAATAAAATGGTGATGAAATCGATGCTTTCAAGGGGAGAAATTACGATTTTTTTACCGGAAAGCAGCGAATGACATACACTCAGGGATGAGTTCGCCGGGCCATCGTGTCAGCCACCGCAGAGTGGTCAGGGTCAATCCACACGCCGGTAATGAGTCTCAGCCAGGTTGCAAAGACTGAAGGGATAATCACCAAGATGAAAACATTGAAGAAAAGTCATATTGCCGGATTTGTCGCCTGTATGTCGCTGATCAGTACCAGCGGTTGCTCAAGCGTGATGATGCACAGTGGTCCCAGCGATGGCTACTACCCGGGGACGCGGGCCAGTGCAGACGTACTGACCGATAAAGACAGTGGCTGGGTGATGAAGCCACTGGCGGCGCTCGATCTGCCTTTCTCTGCCGTGCTGGATACGTTACTTCTGCCGCTGGACTATTATCGCTCCGATAATACCGACTCGCCGCGTGAACGCGTACGCCGCAGCGAGCAGGAAAATCATACCAACGAAGTCATGTCGCAGACGATGGCGCCTTACGCCGCTAACACGTCTGCACCGTAAAGATCTGGCGGTAATCACTGCCGTCACGCAGATACGCCACAGATCGCCCATCGGGGGAGAACACCACGGCATCCGCCACAGGCGCAGTATCGCTGCGTCGGGTAATGCGCCGCAGTGTTCCGCTGGCCACCTCACAAAGGGTGATGCTGTTATCGCAGACAAAGACCAGCTGTTGCCCGTCCGGGTGCCAGCTAAATGCTGACTGAATATCATGCTCACTGTGTGTCACCTGACGCGGTTCGCCACCCAGCGGTGAGACCGTCCAGAGTTGTACTATCCCGGCATCATCTTTCATCAGAAACGCAATGGCACTGCCATCCGGTGAACTGCGTAGCCAGTGACGCGGCGCAGTAGCAAGACCCGGGAAGCGACGACCGTGGGTAAACGTCAGACGACGCTGCTGCACCCCCTTCGGTGGGGCAGGCAGTCGGGTGGACGTCCCTTCCAGCGGCTCATCGCCCGCTATCGCGAACGCGGCATTGCTTTCCGGCAGATCGACGATAAAGACTTCCGGCACTTTTTCACCTGTCTTCGCAACGGTATCGCCAATAAATGCCAGCGCCCAGCGCTGACGAACGCCGTCGCTGCGCAGATAACCCTGATGGCCAATCCAACCCTCTTCATAAGCGCGGGTGATCTCATCGCTGCCCGGCTGAGGTGTCACCGTGGTCCGGCTGACCAGCACGCAGTAGTGGCTGCCATCATATTCACGCGGGTGATCGATCGGTGGGCACACCGCATGCAGCGGCACCGCCACCCCCACGTTACGCAGATCCTGCGCCACATCCCACTCATGCATCACATGGTCGTTATAGGTAAAGCTCAGACGTGAACCGTCCGGGCTGAACACATGCACATGAGAACCACCACGCAGCGCACCGGCCGTAAAAGGCGGCGTGATATCGCAGGCATCAAGGTTTTCCGCCACGCCCTGCTGAATAATCACACCGCGACGATGGTGGAAATCATAGTGCCACTGGCTGTCCGGGTGTTCCGGTCCATGAATGCACACATAGCGCGCAGGCAGATCAGGGCTGGCCGTGACCACACCCACATGTGCACCTTCGCGCGCCTGATAGAGCACTTCCGTTTCACCGCTGACAACGTTGACCCGTTCAATGGTCAGCCCGGTAAATGAAGCGCCAGAGGGGCGTACGTCATATACCAGCCACTGGCTGTCTGCCGTCCAGACGTTAATATTGGTCAACTGATGATGACGCGGGGAAAAGGTAAGCTGTGTTTCTTTCATGGAAGGAGGCCCTTAACACGGTTTTGCTAAGGGTAATGCATTCGGCGGACTTAAGGTATCCGCCGTCTTACAGCAGGCAATGAATTACAGCACAAACTTCTCAATGGCGACGGCAACGCCATCTTCAAGGTTGGAGGTGGTGACAAACTGTGCAATGGCTTTGACGGCGTCGATCCCGTTACCCATCGCAACGCCGGTTCCGGCAAACTCCAGCATCGCCAGGTCATTTTCCTGATCGCCGAGCGCCATCACTTCTTCACGCTGTAAACCAAGACGGTCGGCCAGCGCTTTCACCCCGGCACCTTTATTAACCTGTTTATTCAAAATCTCCAGGAAGTAAGGTGAGCTTTTCAGGATGGTATTACGCGCTCTGGCTTCGGCAGGAAGGCGGGCAATCGCCGCATCCAGCAGTTCCGGCTCATCAATCATCATCACTTTTGGGAAGGTCATGGAGATATCCATCTCCTCCACCGGGCGATAACGCAGCGGAATGCCAGTCAGGCTGGCTTCATGAATGGTGAAACGGCTGATATCTTTGTTCGCGGTGTACAGATGGGTCTGCGTCAGCGCCTGGAAATGTACACCCAGTTCGCGTGCCAGCTGTTCGTAATAAAGATAATCGTCAAAGCTGACCGCCACTTCTGCAACGCATTCACCGGTATCGGCTTTCTGCACCAGCGCGCCATTATTGCTGATGCAGTACTGCCCTTCCTGTTGCAGACCCAGCTCCGCCAGGTAGCGCTGGATACCGATAAACGGGCGACCCGTTGCCAGTACCACCGCCACGCCTTTGTCGCGTGCGGCCTGAATCGCCTGCTTCACTCGCGGCGTCACTTCGTGCTGCGGGTTCAGCAGCGTGCCGTCCATATCAATCGCAATCAGTTTAATCGCCATACCATCCTCGTTAGCTCACAATTTGTCACCATGCTAGCGCGATTCAGCTCACGATGACCAGTCTGATCACGGAATGAACGGCACGTCGCCATCAGTGGCGCGTGGCCAGCGGTTTATTCACAAAGAAGCCATAGCTGATCGCACCCATCATCAGCAACCCGGCGCCCAGCAGGAACACATTGGTGAATTTACCCGTCATATCCAGAATCACCCCGGTAACAATCGGTGCCATTGCCGCTCCCAGGAAACCGCCGAAGTTCTGAATAGCCCCCAACGACGCGACCTGATCTTTCGGTGCAATATCCGTGGCCAGTGTCCAGATGGCGCCCTGTGGCATCTGAGAGCAGAAATAGCCCAGCGACAGCAAGGTAATCGCCAGCGGTGTGCTCTCCACAAACGGGATCGGCGCAACAAAGCAGGCTGCCAGCGCCGCACCCGCCACAATCGGGATCTTACGTGCATGGATCGCTTTCATTCCGCTGCGCACCAGTTTATCAGAGAGCATTCCCCCCACCAGCACACCCAGAATCCCGGCAAAGAAAGGTATCGAGGCAATCCAGCCAGTCTGTTTCAGGCTGAAACCCAGGGATTTCTCCAGATAGCTTGGCAGCCAGGTCAGGTAGACCCAGATGGTGAACATAATCGAGAAGTTACCGATCACCATAAACCAGGTGGTACGGTGCTTAAACAGTGCGCCCCAGCTGGTTTTTACCTGCTTCTCACCCTCGGCAGTCACGCTACGGTGGCCGGCATGAATCAGTGCATCTTCACGTGCATCCGGGTCACGGTAGAATTTCCACCACGCCAGCATCAACGGAATACCCATCAAACCAATCGCCATAAACATGCCGCGCCAGCCGAAGCTCAATAACAGGACGGTGAGGATCGGCGGAGCAATGGCGTTGGCAATCTGCGAACCGGTGTTGATGATCGAGGTCGGCAGGCCACGTTCTTTATCGCCAAACCAGCGATGGGTGATTTTAATACCGGAGGTAAAGAACGGCGATTCAGAAATACCCAGCAGCATACGCAGGCCATAAAACACCGAATAACTGTTCACAAAAGCGGCGAGGAAGGTAAAGCCAGACCACAGACCCAGCGCCCAGGAGAACATGCGTTTCGGGCCAAACTTATCCACCAGCCATCCCGCAGGCAGGTTAGCCAGCGCGTAAGGCCAGAGGAAGGCGGACAGTAACAGCCCCATTTCCGTCTGCGAGAAGCCGAACTCGGCAGCGATGGTGGTATTGGCAATGCTGAGGTTGGCACGGTCAAGGTAGTTCACCACGGCGGCCAGCAGCAGGATCAGAATGATGCCCCAGCGCAGACGGGATATCTGCGGCGGGTTGGTGGTCAATGGCTGCGTGCCAGAGGCAGTAACAGAGGCATTTTTCATGAGGTTCTCTCGTCAGTAAACAGGCTCAGGTGGATTTTGATCACCGCTTTGCGGAGGCGGGAAACACCGTGGGTCTGGCAACAGGGGCGATGAACATCATGGGGAAACAACACCACAAAGGTGTCGGCTTCCAGCGCAATCATCGATTCATTATGGGTCTGGTGATAAAACACAATATCGTGCTGCTCTGCGCGGTCTTCGACCACCTCGTGAGAGGGGTGCGCACGCGCCACGCCGATCGTCTCTTCACCGGAGAGCAGATACTGAATATCGACGTATTTGAAATGCGACTCGGCACGCATCTCGCTGGCCGGGACGGTGTCCATCGTCTGGTACAGACAAAACATTTTGTTCTCAGGAAGGATGTCGAACTTACCGGGTTCCAGCGCGGAAAAATCCGTTGCTGCAATCCATTCCAGAGCCTGGTTAATGACCGGATGCAGGGTATGACGTTCCCTCGCCCAGTCGTTGCGATCGCAAAAAATCATGGTTGTAGTCCCGTTTTCACTCGCATCGAACGAGTTTTTGTTATTTGTTTAGCGGGTTGTGGGGTACAGCGGGCAGCCCCGGACAGGGCCGCCCGGCGCGAAGGTTAGCCCGCGATTTTCTTTTGCCACAGCGCAGTGCCCTGCTGGATTTGATCCAGCAATACGCCGAGGCCCCAGAATTTTTCCAGCACGTTATCTTTATTCACCCGGCAGAACTCACTGTCGAACGTGCCGAGCTGCTGGTGATAAATTTTGGCGTTTTTCGGGTAGCCGAGGGTTTCGGTTACCGCAGACAGTGACAGGAATAACGACAGTTCCTGCGCTTTCTCCGGCTGCTCTGCGCCATGGTGGTAGAGCCAGTGATACAGCTCAGGATGGAAGTTAGTGAACACACCGCTGAACCCTTTGGAGCCGGACTGGATGGCGGGCCAGGCAATGGCGGCATTGGCATTGATGATATTGAACGGTGTGCCTTCTGCCAGCTTCACGCGGCGCTGCACGGTAGGCAGGTCGCAGCTCACATCCTTCAGCACCACAAAACGGCCGCTGTTGGCGCAGAAGCTGAACTCTTCATCGGTCAGCAGGCGGCGATACGGTGCCGGGCACTCATACAGGCCCAAAGGCATGGTCACCGGCAGGGCTTCCAGCAGGGCGTTCAGCGTGGAGAAGAACACCTCACTGCCTTCGTTTTTCGGGTCCAGATGGTTGGTGACCAGCACCAGCGCATCAATACCGGTGTTGGCCATCGCGCTCAGTTCGGTAATCTGCGCATCCAGCGCATCGCTGATATGGCCGGAGGCAATGACCGGTACGCGGCCCTGGACCTTTTCCACCACAAATTTTGCCAGATCCACGCGCTCATCCAGGCTGAGGAACTGCATTTCGCTGGACTGGCAGACAGCAAACAGCGCATCCACGCCTTGTGTCAGATACCAGTTAATCAGCCGCTCAAGACCCGGGTAGTCAATCTGGTTATCAGCGGTAAACGGCGTCAGCATGACGGGAACAATACCTTCAATCTTCTTCATTTGGTTCTCCTGAAGCAGCAGTGCTGCATGAAAGTCAGTCGGATTTAATGCTGCGCCAGACGCGCAACCACCTGAGGGTGATCGGGCATATTCGATGCCCCTTCGCGCTCTACCGCCAGTGAAGCAAACGCCGCGGCATAGGTGGCCGCCTGCGCAATAGTCTGTCCTTTCGCCAGCGCCGCGGCGAAGGCTCCGTTAAACGCATCGCCTGCACCGGTGGTGTCGACGCTGAGTGCCGGAAACGCGGCAATATGCTGAAACTGACCGTTCTCGAGGATCAGCGCCCCACGCGAACTCATGGTGATAATCACCCGCTTCGCTCCCTGACGCACAATCGCCAGGGCCGCTTCTTTCGCGCTGTCGAGGTCGTTCACCTCCACGCCGGAGAGCAAAGAAGCCTCGGTTTCATTCGGCGTCAGTACATCCACATACTGCAGGCACGCCAGCGCATCTGCTGAGAAAGGTGCCGGATTCATAATCACGCGCACGCCCAGGGTGGTGGCCAGTTTCATGGCGTTCAGCGTGGCGGAAAAATTGTTTTCCAGCTGCACCAACAGCACATCAGACCCCGCCAGTTCATGCGTCATTTCTGCCACTTCGGCGTCGGTTAACGTCTTGTTGGCCCCGGAATAAATGGCGATCATATTTTCGCCATCCTGCTGCGATACATAGATAATCGCGTTACCCGTTGGCTCTACGTCACTCTGATACAGCCTGAAAGAGTGAATATCTGACGCCGACAGATGGTCGAAAGCGAACTGGCTGAACTGATCGGTACCGACTTTGGAGACGAAGTGAACACGCGCTCCGGCACGGCTGGCCGCCATCGCCTGATTCGCCCCTTTGCCACCCGGCCCCAGCGTACTGCCCAGCGCCAGCAGGGATTCCCCGCCTTTCGGAAAACGTGCCACTTTCGCCACGATATCGACGTTAAACGAGCCGAGGATGCACACCCGGCCTTGTGTCTGGGTGCTGTCGCGCGGTGCTGAACGCTGACGCTGGTTCTCCAGCCGCTGTAACAGCACCTCAAAGTTACCGCCGGTTTCCGAAATCAGCTTGGCCTGTAAGTTGCGGCGAATCACCATCGCGCCACCATGACAGCGCTGGATCATTCCCAGGCCCGCCAGTGCTGCCAGATCGCTGCGAATGGTCTCTTTGGAGACGGCAAAGGCGGCAGCAAGCCAGGCGACACTCAGGCTTTCATGCTGGTCGAGATAATCGAGAATGCTGTTACGCCGTTGTTCCAGATACATAGTCACCTCTTGCTATTCAGTAGCCTAAGGGAGCACGTAAAGTTTAAAAGTGATAGCGGTCATAGCGCTCGGGGAAAAACGGAAGCAAACGGAAGTGAAACCAAAAGGCGGTGAGGTAAAAACGAAGGCAGACAGGTCGATGCGCCTAACATGAGAACAGAACGTGTCGAAATTTACTCACTTTTTCGACATGAGGATGACAGGCGAAAAAAAACAGACCCGGGGGGTCTGCTTATTGATGCGGGGCGACCGGGAAAAAAGGTCGCCCCCTGCAACATCAGATATCGATATTCGCAGCGCGCAGCGCATTCTCTTCGATAAAGGCACGGCGGGGCTCTACCGCATCGCCCATCAGAGTGGTGAACAGCTGATCGGCGGCAACCGCGTCTCGAATGGTCACGCGCAGCATACGACGGCTTTCCGGATCCATGGTGGTTTCCCACAGCTGATCCGGATTCATTTCGCCCAGACCTTTGTATCGCTGAACCGTCAGACCACGACGTGACTCTTTGACCAGCCACTCCATTGCCTGCTCAAAGCTGGCAATTGGCTGACGGCGCTCGCCACGTTCGATAAACGCGTCTTCTTCAATCAGACCACGCAGCTTCTCGCCCAGGGAGCAAAGCTTACGGTATTCACCGCCGAGCATGAAATCCGTATCCAGAGCATAATCAGTATCCACACCATGCGTCTTGATGCGCAGCACCGGTTCAAAGATGTGCAGTTCCAGATTTTCACGTACCAGGCCGCTGTAGCTGCTGCCGTGCTGATCGTTATCGTTCAGATACGTGACCAGCTCATCCATCCAGGCCCGTACCGGCGCTTCTGCTGCCAGTTCGCTCAGCGTCGGGTTGTAAACCAGCGCGTTCAACAGCGCCACCGGATAACGGCGCTCCATACGTTTGATCATCTTACGCGTGCTGTTGAACTCTGATACCAGGTCCTCCAGCGGCTTGCCGCCCAGGGCCGGAGCACTGGCGTTAGCATGCAGCGAAGCGCCGTCCAGTGCGATGGAAATCTGATACTGGTCCATCGCGTCATCATCTTTGATGTACTGTTCCTGCTTCCCTTTTTTCACCTTGTACAGCGGCGGCTGGGCGATATACACATGGCCACGCTCGATGATTTCAGGCATCTGACGGTAGAAGAAGGTCAGCAGCAGCGTACGGATGTGAGAACCATCCACGTCGGCATCGGTCATGATGATGATGCTGTGATAACGCAGTTTGTCCGGATTATATTCGTCACGGCCAATGCCGCAGCCCAGCGCGGTGATCAGCGTTGCCACTTCCTGCGAAGCGAGCATCTTGTCGAAGCGCGCTTTCTCCACGTTAAGGATTTTACCTTTCAGCGGCAGAATGGCCTGGTTTTTACGGTTACGTCCCTGCTTGGCAGACCCGCCCGCAGAGTCCCCTTCCACAAGGTAAATTTCAGAAAGTGCCGGGTCGCGTTACTGGCAGTCCGCCAGTTTGCCTGGCAGACCAGCCAGGTCCAGCGCGCCTTTACGGCGGGTCATTTCACGTGCACGGCGAGCCGCTTCACGGGCGCGGGCGGCGTCGATGATTTTACCCACAACGATTTTGGCATCGCTCGGATTTTCCAGCAGGTATTCCGCCAGCAATTCGTTCATCTGCTGCTCAACCGCCGTTTTTACCTCGGAAGAGACCAGTTTATCTTTGGTCTGTGAGGAGAATTTAGGGTCTGGCACTTTGACTGAAACAACAGCAATCAGGCCTTCACGCGCATCGTCACCGGTGGCACTGACCTTGGCTTTTTTGCTGTAGCCTTCTTTATCCATATAGGCATTCAGCGTACGGGTCATCGCGGTACGGAAACCAACGAGGTGCGTCCCTCCATCACGCTGGGGGATGTTGTTGGTAAAGCAGTAGATATTTTCCTGGAAACCATCGTTCCACTGCAGCGCCACTTCCACACCAATGCCGTCTTTCTCAGTAGAGAAATAGAACACATTCGGGTGGATCGGGGTTTTGTTCTTGTTCAGATACTCAACAAACGCCTTGATACCACCTTCATAGTGGTAATGGTCGCTTTTACCGTCACGCTTATCTTCCAGCTTGATAGAAACGCCAGAGTTCAGGAACGACAGCTCGCGCAGGCGTTTTGCCAGAATTTCGTATTCGAATTCAACGACGTTGGTAAAGGTTTGATGGCTTGGCCAGAAGCGCACGCGTGTTCCGGTCAGATCGGTTTCACCGCTGACGCTTAACGGCGCCTGCGGCACACCATGGACATAGATCTGCTGGTGAACTTTGCCTTCACGACGAATGGTCAGTTCCAGTTTTTCTGACAGGGCGTTAACCACGGAAACACCCACACCATGCAGGCCGCCGGACACTTTATAGGAGTTATCATCGAACTTTCCGCCTGCGTGCAGCACGGTCATGATCACTTCAGCGGCAGAAATACCTTCTTCTTCATGGATACCGGTAGGAATACCGCGGCCATCATCCTGCACAGACACAGAGTTATCTGCATGAATAGTGACAAGAATATCGGAGCAGTGACCGGCGAGTGCTTCGTCAATGGCGTTATCCACGACCTCAAATACCATGTGATGCAGACCGGTACCGTCATCCGTATCGCCGATGTACATACCCGGGCGCTTGCGTACCGCATCCAGCCCCTTGAGAACTTTGATACTGGAGGAGTCATAAGAATTCGACATCAACTTTTCTCGCTCGTTTAATCTTCAGGTTGAACCACTATTTTACCTTGTTCTACAGTGAACATCTTGCCCTTTTCATCAGTCATGTCGAAGACATGCTCAGCCGCAATGGCACTGACAAAAACCTGGGCCTGAGTGGCTTTTAAACGCGCTGCCAGCAGGTGGCGACGGGTTTCATCCAGCTCAGAGGCAAAATCATCTATCAGATACAGGCAACGTCGCCCGTTCTGTCGGGTGAGAAACTCACCCTGCGCCAGCCTCAGGGCGCACATCAGCAGCTTTAACTGGCCGCGTGACAGCAAATCTTCCACCGGCGTCCCCTCTGCGCGAATACGAAAATCCGCTTTATGAGGGCCACTGGCAGTGTAAGTCAGTGCCCGATCGCGCTCAAAACTGCGTTCGAGCAGGTCGGCATAATCACTCTCTTTATCCCAGCCGCGCTGATAAGAGAAACTCAGCTGAAATTCCGGCAGAAACTGGGCACAGGTGGCGTTAATATCTGCTGCAATCGCCTCACTGTAGGCCGCACGCCACTGGCTTATCTGTTCCGCCAGCGGTGCCAGCTCCTGATCCCAGGCGCGGATCTGCTGGTAGCGCGACACCTGGCGCAGCGCTGCATTACGCTGTTTCAGCAGGCGCTTGAGGTTACTCCAGGCGCTGAAAAAACCCGGCTCATTGTGAAAGCAGCCCCAGTCGATATAAGCACGACGATACTTCGGCCCCCCGTTCAGCAGGGTAAATCCCTCAGGCGTGATCAGCTGCATCGGCAGCATCTGCGCCAGTTCGGCCACTTTATGGCCGTCGCTACCGTCAACCCGCACCCGGCTGTCACCGGCGCGGTTTTTGGTCAGCCCAACCGACACTTCCCTTTCCGCCCCGGCGATACGCCCGTGCAACACAAAGGCGTCCTGCTCATGGCGAATGACCCTGCCCGCCTGCAAACTGCGAAAGGCACGGCCATGACCGAGGGTATAAATCGCTTCCAGCACGCTGGTTTTACCGCTGCCGTTGGGCCCCACCAGGAAGTTAAATCCGGGGGCCAGCGCGAGGTCCGCGTTTTCGATATTACGGAAATCTTTGATAAGCAGGCGGGTTAAAGCCATAGCAGGATCCAGAGCAACGGAATGTCTGGGTCAGGCATGCCTGACCCCTACGGAGATGAAGATGAACTCAGCAATTACAAGCGCATTGGCATCACAACATAGGCCGCTGACTGACTCGCTGCATCTTCAATCTGGACGCTGGAAACGGAATCCGTCAGCAGCAGACGAACATTCTCGCACTTCAGCGCGTTCAGGACATCCAGCACATAGCTGACGTTAAAGCCGATTTCGAGATCGGTGCCACCGTAGGTCACATCCAGCATCTCTTCCGCTTCTTCCTGCTCCGGGTTATTTGCCGTAATTTTTAGCTGATTTTCGCTGATATAGAGGCGAACACCGCGGAATTTCTCATTAGAGAGGATCGCTGCACGGGAAAAGGCCTGCTTCAGAAGATCACAGCCTGCATCGAGGGTTTTGTCCGGGTTCTTCGGCAATACACGGCGATAATCCGGGAAGCGGCCATCGACCAGCTTCGAGGTGAAAATAAAATCACCCACATGTGCACGGATATTGTTGCTGCCGATCTGTACCTGTAACAGGGTATCGCCGCCATCCAGCAGACGCACCAGCTCAATGACCCCTTTACGCGGCACGATCACCGAATGGCTGGGGAGCTGCTGGCCCACCGGCATTGAACAGACCGCCAGGCGGTGACCGTCGGTGGCCACAGTACGCAGCTCTTCACCTTCAGTCTCAAACAGCATTCCGTTCAGGTAATAACGCACGTCCTGATGGGCCATAGAGAACTGCGTGGCTTCAATCAGGCGTTTAAGGGTCGCTTGCGGCAGTGTGAATTCGACCTCGCTCTGCCAGTCATCCAGGTTAGGGAAATCACTGGCAGGCAGGGTAGAAAGCGAGAAACGGCTGCGGCCGGAGCGCACCAGCATTCTTTCACCTTCCAGAATCACCGTGATTTCAGCGCCTTCCGGCAGACCCCGGCAGATATCAAAGAATTTGCGTGCGGGTACCGTCGTGGCACCAGGCTCATGGTCCTGCGTCAGCGCAACGCGCGCCACCATTTCCATTTCCAGATCGGTGCCGGTCAGCAACAGCGTGCCTTCATTAACCTGCAACAACAGGTTGCCAAGAATCGGCAGCGTCGGACGACCGCCTAATGGGCTGCTAACTTGCTGTAATGGCTTGAGTAAATGCTCACGTTCTACAATAAATTTCATAGTCAGGAAGATAATGTTCTGATTAGATTTGAGAAATCTTCTTTAATGTCATGACTCTCTTCACGCAGCTGCTCAATTTTACGGCAGGCATGTAGCACTGTGGTGTGGTCACGACCCCCGAAAGCATCACCGATTTCCGGCAGACTGTGGTTGGTCAGTTCCTTGGCCATCGCCATCGCCATCTGGCGCGGGCGTGCAACCGAGCGGGAACGTCGCTTCGACAGCAGATCGGCGACTTTAATTTTATAATACTCAGCAACCGTCTTCTGAATATTATCGATAGTTACCAGCTTCTCCTGCAAGGCCAGCAGGTCACGTAAGGCTTCGCGCACAAAATCGATCGTGATGGCACGACCGGTAAAGTTGGCGTTGGCGATCACGCGGTTTAACGCACCTTCCAGCTCACGCACATTAGAACGCAGACGCTTGGCAATAAAGAACGCCACTTCACCCGGCAGGCGAATGTCATTTTCATCCGCTTTTTTCATCAGGATCGCTACGCGGGTTTCCAGCTCCGGCGGCTCGATCGCCACCGTCAGGCCCCAGCCAAAGCGGGATTTGAGTCGATCTTCCACACCATTGATCTCTTTCGGGTAACGATCCGAGGTCAAAATGATCTGCTGATTACCTTCCAGCAGGGCATTAAAGGTGTGGAAAAACTCTTCCTGCGATCGCTCTTTATTGGCAAAAAACTGAATGTCATCGATCAGCAGTGCATCCACTGAGCGGTAGTAACGCTTAAATTCTTCGATGGCGTTGTTCTGTAGCGCCTTGACCATGTCCTGCACAAAACGCTCCGAGTGCATATACACCACTTTCGCGTTTGGCTTACGGGCCATGATCCCGTTGCCGACCGCATGCAACAAGTGCGTCTTACCGAGACCGGTACCACCATAAAGGAATAACGGGTTATACGCGCCACCCGGGTTATCAGCCACCTGACGTGCCGCCGCACGTGCCAGCTGGTTTGATTTACCCTCAACGAAATTGTCAAAGTTATGCTTGGTGTTCACATTTGAGCGGTAAGACAGCTCCGCCGGTGCCGGCATATTGTCCCAGCTGGGGCGCATCGGTGCAGGGCGGCTGATGATGCCTGGTGAGCTGGCATGTGCCGTGGCCATCACCGGCTGGCTGATGGTTTGCGCGACGGGCTTACTGCCCACTTCAAAGCGCAGCAATGGCACATTTGCCCCGCAAAAATCATTTAGCAGAGCATTGATATTATTCAGGTATTTATCCCGAACCCAATCGAGTACAAAACGGTTTGGTGCATACAAGGCCAGCGTATTGTCATTCAATTCGGCCTGCAAGGGGCGTATCCACATGCTGAATTCTGTGGCAGGTAGCTCATCCTGCAGGCGGGCAAGACACTGTTGCCAAAGCGTAAGTGACACGGCGGACTCCACTCGAAAAAATTCGATAAGAAATAAAAGCGCTGAAGCGATAATTTCATCATTGTTGACGCATGCCGATGAAACACATGCGAACCGCTATCCACGGTTACTCCGCCCGTCCCCGGCACATCTAATGCTTAAGGGGTAGGATCGACCCGAAGGATCGTTAGCGGAAGGGCGGATCATAGCGTAAAGCGCCGCAGAGATCTTCACTTTCTACACAGTTTTGATCCAATTTATCCACAGGCGTGTACAGCGGGGATAAGTTTACGCCACCCTGAGCAAAAGGCATTCAGGATCGTCTGCATTCATTGAAATTTAATGGTGCCGTCACGTTATTGCCGCAAACAGCCTGCAACAGGATCGCCAGAAGATCCTGCGCGATCCTTGCGCTTTTTCCTGGACGCCGTATAATTCTTGCCCCGGCGTGTGCGCCATGGCCGTTTTGGCTGTTTTTGCGGTCACTACGGGCAATCAGGATGCGCTTTTTCACGCGAAGTAAATTGACTCTGGACTGTACAATTATTACAATCCCGCCTCTTTATTAAAGACACACTGAGGCGTCGGTCGTTTTTTCGGGCCAGATAACGCGTCACCAAGTGAAATTTTTCAAGTTTAGGTAGAAATCGCCATGAAACGCACTTTTCAACCGTCCGTACTGAAGCGTAACCGTTCACACGGTTTCCGTGCTCGTATGGCAAATAAAAATGGTCGTCAGGTTCTGGCACGTCGTCGTGCTAAAGGCCGTTCTCGTCTGACCGTTTCTAAGTAATAAAAGCTAACCGCTGAGTGGTTAAGCTCGCATTTCCCAGGGAGTTACGTTTGTTAACTCCCACTCATTTCACTTTCGTCTTCCAGCAGCCACAACGGGCTGGCACGCCGCAAATTACTATTCTCGGCCGCCTGAACGCGCTGGGGCATCCCCGCATCGGTCTTACCGTCGCCAAAAAACATGTTAAACGTGCTCACGAGCGTAACCGGATCAAGCGATTGACCCGCGAAAGCTTTCGTCTGCGTCAACATGAGCTTCCGGCGATGGATTTTGTCATCGTAGCGAAAAAGGGTGTTGCCGATCTGGATAATAAGGCACTGACGGAAGCGTTGGAGAAACTATGGCGTCGCCATTGTCGCCTGGCTCGCGGCTCCTGATCGGGCTGATACGCGTCTATCAACGCGTTATCAGCCCGCTGTTAGGACCCCACTGCCGTTTCCATCCCACCTGTTCGCAATACGGAATTGAGGCATTGCGCAGGTTTGGGGTGATAAAAGGGAGTTGGTTGACGATGAAACGCATATTAAAATGCCACCCCTTGAACCCGGGTGGCGACGATCCGGTGCCGCCACATAACCATTGATCCCAGAGAACATTAACGATGGATTCGCAACGCAATCTTTTCCTCATCGCTTTTCTGTTCGTGTCCTTCATGATCTGGCAAGCCTGGCAGACGGACCACGCTCCGCAGCCATTGCAGACCCAGACCACGCAAAACACGACCAGTGCAGCCGGTGATGCCGCCAATCAGGGCGTACCTGCCAGTGGCCAGGGCAAAACGATCACCGTTAAGACTGATGTCCTGTCTTTAAATATCAATACTCGCGGTGGCGATATTGACCAGGCGTTATTGCTGACTTACCCGGATTCACTGGGTTCAGACAAGCCTTTCCAACTGCTGGAAACCACACCTGGATTCCTGTATCAGGCCCAGAGCGGTCTGACTGGTCGTAACGGCCCGGATAACCCGGCAAACGGTGCACGTCCTCTGTATACCGCAGGCCAGGATCACTTCGAGCTGGCTGATGGCCAGAGCGAGCTGCGTATTCCGCTGACCTTTACCGCGGAAAACGGCGCAACCTTCACCAAGACCTTCGTTCTGAAACGTGGTGAATACGCGATTAATGTCGATTATCAGATCAACAACGCCTCACAGCAGCCGCTGGAAGTGTCAATGTTCGGTCAGCTGAAGCAGTCTATTGACCTGCCGAAGCATCGCGATACCGGCAGCAGCAATTTTGCTCTGCACACTTTCCGTGGCGCGGCTTACTCCAGCAGTGAGACAAACTACGAAAAGTACAAATTCGATAAAATCAGCGATAACGAAAACCTGAGCACCACGACCACCAATGGTTGGGTGGCAATGATGCAGCAGTACTTCGCCACCGCATGGGTTCCACAGACGGCGGGTAACAACACGCTGTACACCAGCAATCTGGGTAACGGAATCGCTGCGATTGGCTACAAATCTGCACCGGTCACCATCGCACCAGGTTCTCAGCAGCAGCTGGCAGCCACCCTGTGGGTGGGCCCGGAAATTCAGGACAAGATGGCAGCTGTGGCTCCCCACCTTGATCTGACCGTGGATTACGGCTGGTTGTGGTTTATCTCTCAGCCGCTGTTCAAACTGCTGAAATTCCTGCATACCTTTATCGGTAACTGGGGCTTCTCCATTATCGTTATCACCTTCATCGTGCGTGGCATCATGTACCCGCTGACCAAAGCGCAGTACACCTCGATGGCAAAAATGCGCATGTTGCAGCCTAAGATTCAGGCGATGCGTGAGCGTTTAGGTGATGACAAGCAGCGTATGAGCCAGGAAATGATGGCGTTGTACAAAGCGGAAAAAGTGAACCCGCTGGGTGGCTGTCTGCCTCTGGTTATCCAGATGCCTATCTTCCTGGCCCTTTACTACATGCTGATGGGCTCGGTAGAACTGCGTCATGCGCCGTTCGCCCTGTGGATCCATGACCTGGCAGCACAGGACCCGTACTACATTCTGCCGATCCTGATGGGTATCACGATGTTCTTCATTCAGAAGATGTCGCCAACCACCGTGACCGACCCGATGCAGCAGAAGATCATGACCTTTATGCCAGTGATCTTCACCGTGTTCTTCTTGTGGTTCCCGTCAGGTCTGGTGCTGTACTACATCGTCAGTAACCTGGTGACCATTCTCCAGCAGCAGCTGATTTATCGCGGCCTGGAAAAACGTGGCCTGCACAGCCGCGACAAGAAAAAAGCGTAATCTGTTGATGCCGTAGGGGCGGACCCTCTTTTTCGGTCCACCCGTGCCAAAATCACGCACAATGCTTACACTAAGGCGGTCATTATGACCGCCTTTTTATTTCCAAAAGAGAATTCAACATGAGCCATAGCGATACTATCGTCGCGCAGGCGACCGCGCCAGGACGCGGCGGCGTCGGCATTCTGCGTATTTCTGGCAGCAAGGCCGCAGAGGTCGCGCAGTTACTGCTGGGAAAACTGCCTAAACCGCGTTACGCCGACTATCTGCCGTTCCGTGATGCCGACGGTGGCACTCTCGATCAGGGCATTGCGCTGTGGTTCCCCGGCCCGAACTCGTTTACCGGCGAAGACGTACTGGAACTTCAGGGCCACGGCGGCCCGGTGATCCTCGATCTGTTGCTGAAGCGCATTGTGGCACTGCCCGGGCTGCGAATTGCCAATCCGGGGGAGTTCTCAGAACGCGCCTTCCTCAATGACAAACTGGATCTGGCACAGGCTGAAGCGATTGCCGACCTGATTGATGCCAGCTCCGAGCAGGCAGCACGTTCCGCCGTTAACTCATTACAGGGCGTATTTTCTGCCCGTGTAAACCATCTTGTGGAAGCACTTACTCACCTGCGGATCTATGTAGAAGCGGCCATCGACTTCCCGGATGAGGAGATCGACTTCCTTTCCGACGGTAAAATTGAAGCGCAGCTGAATCAGGTGATTGCCGATCTGGACGACGTACGTGCCGAAGCCCGCCAGGGCAGCCTGCTGCGTGAAGGAATGAAAGTGGTGATCGCCGGGCGTCCAAATGCCGGAAAATCCAGCCTGCTGAATGCACTGGCCGGACGCGAAGCCGCGATTGTGACCGATATCGCGGGTACCACCCGCGATGTGCTGCGCGAACATATCCATATTGATGGCATGCCGCTGCACATCATTGATACCGCAGGATTACGCGAAGCCAGCGATGAAGTTGAGCGCATTGGCATCGAACGCGCATGGAATGAGATCGAACAGGCCGATCGTGTGCTGTTTATGGTCGATGGTACCACGACGGGTGCGACCGGCCCGGCCGAAATATGGCCGGACTTTATCGCCCGACTGCCACAAACGTTACCGATTACCGTGGTGCGCAACAAAGCCGATATGACAGGTGAAGTGCTGGGCATCGAAGAAGTAAATGGTCACTCACTCATTCGTCTTTCGGCCCGCACCGGCGATGGCATTGATGTTCTGCGCGACCACCTGAAACACAGCATGGGCTTCTCTGGCAGTATGGAAGGTGGCTTCCTGGCTCGCCGACGCCACCTTCTCGCACTGGAGTTAGCAGCCACTCACTTACAGCAGGGCAAAGACCAACTGCTGGATGCATGGGCCGGTGAATTACTGGCAGAAGAGCTTCGCCTTGCCCAGCAGGCGCTGAGTGAAATTACCGGAGAATTCAGTTCGGATGATCTGCTGGGGCGTATTTTCTCCAGTTTTTGCATCGGGAAGTAAACACCCGGTGTGATCGCTCTATTCCACCAGCAATCTGGCTATAAACAGTGACAATAGTCCGAAAATACCCCTGGGAATGGAATCCCAGGTGAAATTTGATAAGAAAATTCTTACAATGGCAGAGATGATTACCCGACCATTTTCACGGAGCGACAGATGGCAAGTCATTTTGCACGTTGGGCACTCGCCCAAACCAGACCCCAGGTTCACCGACTCCCGCAGCAGATGGTAGAGCAGGCCAGCAGATTTTCCGAGAAACGTCGTACCCGCTTTCTGGCTGCCCGAAGCCTGCTCGCAGAACTGATGCTGCGCGTGTATGGCATCCCCCTTCTGCCCGAATTGATCACCACTGCCAGCGGACGCCCCTGCTTTGCTGACCCGGACCTCCCTGATTTTAGTCTGGCCTACGCCGGTAACATGGTCGGTGTGATGTTAGCTGAGGAACGGGGCCGCGCCGGACTGGATATGGAAATTGTCCGCGCACATAGCCGTCAGACCACGGAGCATCATTATGAGTGCCTGTCGTCGGGAGAGAAAGCGTGGATCAATGCACAGAATGATGCCATTGAGGCATCTACGCAGCTGTGGACGCTACGCCAAAGCATTCTAAAACTCACTGGCGAAGCGGATGAAGGAAAGGGTTCACTGCGCCTGCACCCGGCATCAGGACGACTGCGCTGCGTCACCTGGCCAGATATTCAGGCGCTGTGTGATGTTGAGCCATTGCTGGTGTGGTCCTGTGCGTTATCGCCAGGCACTGACAGATTGCATTTGTGGGAATATAACGGGGAAGATGGCTGGGAATCACTGCGGGATTTTAACGTTTATGCACACAATCTTGGGCCACGTACGCTGCGCCTGACCAGTCTGCCGGCGGAAAAACCGCTCTACCACTCCTGAGAGTCTAACGGGTGGCGTTACCCCCACCCGTTAGTCTGATTAATGCGCGTCGATAAACGCGATTTTCAGAACGAACAGTAGCGCCACGACCACGACGCACGGGCTGATTTCACGCCAGCGTCCCGTTCCCAGCTTCATCACGCAGTAAGAGATAAAGCCCAGTGCGATACCTTCAGTGATCGAGAAACTGAATGGCATCATCGCCGCCGTCACAAACGCCGGAACCGCTTCGGTCAGATCATCCCACTTCACGCGCGCCAGGCTTGAGGTCATCAGCACGCCCACATAGATCAGCGCACCGGCTGCCGCGTAAGCGGGGACAATACCCGCCAGCGGTGACAGGAACATCACCAACAGGAACAACACGCCCGTCACAACGGCCATCAGGCCGGTGCGACCGCCCACGGACACGCCGGATGAGCTTTCGATATAAGCAGTCACCGAAGAGGTACCGATAAATGAGCCGGCAACGGAACTGATACTGTCCACATACAGCGCCTGCTTCATACGCGGGAACTTACCCGTCTCATCAGTCAGACCGGCTTTATCCGTCACACCAATCAACGTCCCGGAAGAGTCAAACAGGTTGACCAGCATAAAGGAGAAGATGATCCCGGCCATACCAACGTTCAGTGAATCTTTCAGGTTAACCTGCCCCAGAACGGAGGTCACCGCAGGGGGCGCTGAGAAGATACCGGTATATTTCACATCGCCAATCGCCAGGCCAATCAGCGTGGTCACCACGATCGATACCAGCACCGCCGCATGGATATTGCGTGATGCAAGGATGGCGATAATAAAGAAGCCCAGCGCTCCCAGCAGTACGCTGTGCGAGGTCAGGTTACCTATTGTTACCAGTGTTGCTTCGTTGGCCACGATAATACCGGCGTTTTTCAGCCCCATCATCGCAATAAATAAACCAATACCGGCAGTGATCCCCACGCGCAGACTCAGTGGGATATTGGCAATCATCCAGTAACGCACACGGAAGATCGTCAGCAACAGCAGGCCAACCGCCCCCCAGAAAATAGCGCCCATTCCGATCTGCCAGGATATCCCCATCGCACCCACGACCACGAAGGCGAAGAAGGCGTTCAGCCCCATCGCGGGGGCCAGTGCCACAGGCAGGTTCGCGACCAGACCCATCAGAATACTGCCGCCGGCCGCTATCAGGCAGGTGGTAACGAAGACCGCCTGCGTATCCATGCCGGCCACGCCGAGGATCTGAGGGTTAACAAAAACGATATACACCATCGTCAAAAAGGTGGTGAAACCAGCAATCACCTCAGTACGAACGGTGGTGCCATGCTCCTGCAATTTAAAAATCCGTTGTAACAGACCGGGATTCGTCATTATGTGTTTCCAGAACGGAGAAAAGTTGTCGGCCGTTATCCTACCCCAAAATTTTGATTTTGGGATGACGATCACCCGGTTTTTTCGCAACCGATTGCGCTGTTTTACCCGTATTATCACAACCGTTAACAGTAATTGACATAATTCACCCCGCTTCGCGCTACTATCGGGTATCCACCCATTGGACAGAAGGAATCAGGATGACCGTGGAATGCATTTTTTTCGATTGTGACGGAACGCTGGTCGACAGCGAAATGCTCTGTACTCAGGCGTACGTCAACACGTTCGCGCAGTTTGGTGTCACGCTGTCGTTGCAGGAGATGTTCGAAAAGTACAAAGGGGTGAAACTGTACGACATCATCGCGGATGTCTGCCAGCAGCACCCGCTGACGACCCCGGTTGAAGTCCTGGAACCGGCTTATCGTCAGGAAGTGGCTCGCCTGTTTGACCTGGAGCTTAAACCGATTCACGGAGCAAAGGCTTTACTGGAAAAAGTGAGTGTTCCGGCCTGTGTCGTCTCTAACGGGACCGTCCCTAAAATGCAGCATTCGCTCGGCCTGACCGGCATGCTCTCCTTCTTTGGGGACCGCTTATACAGCGGCTATGACATTGAGCACTGGAAACCCGACCCGGAATTGATGTACTACGCTGCCAAACAGATGGGCGTACCGATTGAGCGCTGCATCCTGATCGATGATTCTGAAGCGGGGGCGAAAGCGGGTATCGCCGCCGGGATCCCGGTATTCTATTACTGCGTCGATGCGCATAATCCGGTTATCAACCATCCACTGGTGACGGTGTTTGATGATATGGCACAGCTGCCAGATTTATGGCTGGCGCGTGGCTGGCAGTTAACGCGCTAAATGGTGCAGGCCGGAAACAATCCGGCCTGTTGCCAAAGGGCGGTATAGAAAGAATTAAATACCGTCTCCCTCATTGATATGCCAGCGTAATGAATTTGACAACAGTGAAGCATGTTTAATAACTTTACCTTCATCAACCAGCTGTAAAAGAATATTTCGCATCATATAGATACTCTCGCCGCAATTATCCGCTAACTCTCTGGTTTTAGGCCATAGCGTGGGATCGGATAAATGCGTTCCCATTTTTGGCCGGGACGCAATTTCCTGACAGATTAGCGCCAGCATACGGAATGCCTCTTGCTTCTTGAGCTGAACCGCAGTTTTATTTCTTCTCATAGTTAATATATTAATGATAGCGTTAATCACCCGCCATGCATTACTCCTTGTCGCTATATTAATTATTTTCACGGCGAGGAGGGATCGTATTCGTACATAGTTATTATCGCTGCCAGTACCGATCCCACCCTGGTGACCAGTTGATATTTCTAACGCGGACGACATCAGAATCAAAATGGATAATAAAGAGAGGGTATATCGTCTCAACACTAAGAAAAAACACAAACCACTTACTGATTTCGAGACTATCGTTTTTTTTAAGTGCTGTAAACAACATAAGATCACAAAGAAAAAACAATACCACTATATGCCAATCAGGTTACCCATCCGATACATTCACCCTTTTATTAAAGTGTAATTTCCAATAAATAAGCACTTTAAGAATATTAATATTCTTAAAAAGAATAAACAGAAAAGGATTAATGGGAAATATCAGGCTAATATTATCCCGCGCTGAAGGATCAGCGCAGGATGCCGATCAGTTAGCCAATCGCGCCCAGAACATCATCGTTACCCTGCTTTTTCGGCAGCAGGAATATTGTGGCTATAATATCCAGCAGATAGATGAGTGCCAGCATGGTGATAGCAGCAGTAAATGACCACTGGCTGACCAGCAGCCCAATCACCAGCGGACCAAATCCACCCACGCCGCGACCCAGGTTAAACAAGACATTCTGCGCCGTGGCACGCACTTTTACCGGATAAGTGTCAGAAATCAGCGCGCCGTAACCGCCAATCATGCCATTCACAAACATCCCCATCAGCGCCCCGGTAAACAGCATGGTCGTCGGATCGCGCAGCTGAGCGTAAACCACCACCATCACCACTGCGCCGAACTGATACAGCAGGAAAATTTTCCAGCGGGAGAAGCGATCGGCCAGCAGACCAAATAACCAGATACCGAAGGTCATCCCGACGACCGTGACCGCGGTCCACAACCCGGATTTCGTCAGCGAGAAACCAAAGTTTGATGAAAGATAGCTCGGCATCCAGATCATCAGACCGTAATAACCAAAGTTCTGTACAGAACAGAGGATAAAGATGCCGATGCTGGCTTTGGTGGTCGCCGCATCCGCGAACAACAGCTTAATGCGCGCCGTGAACGACAGCCCCTGATTCACATCCACATGCTGGGTGAACGCTTCCGGCTCCCCCATGCCACGACGAATGGCAAACGAGGCCAGCGCAGGCAGCAGGCCAACGAGGAACATGCCGCGCCAGCCGATCACATTCAACAGCAATGGCGTGATAAATGCCGCCAGCAGCACGCCAAGCTGCCACCCCATACCTACCCACGCGGAAGCACGGTTACGCTTATTGGCAGGCCAGGCTTCCGCGATCAATGCCATACCAATACCGAACTCACCGCCCAGCCCCATACCCGCAAGGGTGCGATAAGCCAGTAAATCCCAATATCCCTGTGCCACTGCGCACAGCCCGGTAAAGACTGAAAACATCAGGATGGTGAAAGTCAGTACGCGAATACGTCCGAGGCGATCGCTGATATGGCCAAAAACAATGCCTCCCAGCACGGCACCAATCAGTGTCCAGGTGACCAGTGAACCGGCCTGCGAGGGGGATAACGCCAGCGACAGACTGATAGCGGGTAACATAAAACCGAGGATCAGCAGATCAAAGCCGTCCATTGCATAACCGCTGACAGCAGCGACCATCGCTTTGCCCGGCGTGACGCTACGCCTGTCCGGAGGGGAAATTGACATGGTTTTCTGGCCTTTTCATTGGAAATTTGCCGCAAGTATAAGTTTGACCGACAAAGGTATCCAGACGAAAAAGTGATGGGGAAGGAAGTCAGGCATGCCGGAGGGTTGGCACGCCTGAGCAAAGATTACGACGGGTTATTGCTGCCGGTATCATCGCCGGTCAGCAGTTTATCCAGCTGGTCACCGCCCACGTGACGGAAATCCTGGCCTTTCACGAAGTAGAAGATAATTTCGCAGATGTTCTGGCAGCGATCACCGATGCGCTCGATAGCACGCGCGCAGAACAAGGCCGTCAGCACACTCGGGATAGTGCGCGGATCTTCCATCATATAGGTCATCAGCTGACGCACGATGCCCTCATACTCCTGGTCAACCTTCTTGTCTTCACGATAGATTTCAATGGCGGCAGTGAGATCCATCCGTGCAAAAGCATCCAGTACGTCATGCAGCATCTGAATGGTGTGATGCCCCAGTGACTCCAGGCTCACCAACAGCGGCTGGTGCTGCTGGGTGAATTTTTCCAGCGCGGTACGGCAGATCTTCTCGGCAACATCACCAATACGTTCCAGCTCAGAGATGGTTTTGATGATCGCCATTACCAGACGCAGGTCGCTGGCGGTAGGTTGACGTTTGGCGATGATGCGCACGCAGGCTTCATCAATCTCCACCTCCATCATATTGACCTTGTGGTCCCCTTCGATCACCTTGTTCGCCAGCTCACCATCCTGGTTGTGCATCGCCGTGATGGCATCGGTCAACTGCTGCTCGACCATGCCCCCCATGGTCATCACCTGGGTGCGGATATGCTCCAGCTCGGCGTTGAACTGGCCGGAGATATGTTTGTTCAGATTTAAGCTATCCATTGTATTCTCCAGTCAAATCAACCGTAGCGGCCGGTGATGTAATCTTCAGTTTGCTTCTGATGCGGCTTGGTGAACAGTGTATCGGTATCACTGAACTCGATCAGTTCGCCCAGGTACATAAATGCCGTGTGGTCGGAGCAACGTGCGGCCTGCTGCATATTGTGGGTGACGATCACCACGGTGTAATCCTGCTTCAGTTCCGTAATCAGCTCTTCGATGCGCCCGGTTGAGATCGGGTCCAGGGCCGAGCAAGGTTCATCCAGCAATAACACTTCCGGGCGAATCGCAATACCACGCGCGATGCACAGACGCTGCTGCTGACCGCCGGAAAGACTGTAACCGCTCTGATGCAGCTTGTCTTTGGTTTCGGTCCACAGCGCCGCTTTCGTCAATGCCCACTGAACGCGTTCATCCATATCGGCACGTGACAGCTTTTCAAACAGACGCACACCGAAAGCAATGTTGTCATAAATCGACATCGGGAACGGTGTCGGCTTCTGGAATACCATGCCAACACGGGCACGCAGCAGGGCGATATCCTGGCTGGCGGTCAGGATGTTTTCACCATCCAGCAGAATTTCACCTTCAGCACGCTGCTCAGGATAGAGCGAGAACATCTTGTTAAAGGTACGCAGCAGCGTGGATTTACCGCAGCCGGATGGGCCGATAAACGCCGTCACCTGGTTTTTAGCAATATCCAGATTGATGTTTTTCAGCGCATGGAATTTTCCGTAATAGAAGTTCAAATCACGAACCTGAATCATCTTAGCGGAAGTCGTATCAACCATTTTTATCTCACTTAGTCCGCGCCGCTAACGCCGCGCTGCTCAATTAATGTTTGCTCTTGGCGAAGATCACGCGTGCCAGGATGTTCAGTAACAGTACACACAGCGTAATAATCAGCACGCCCGCCCAGGCCAGACTCTGCCATTCGGCAAACGGACTCATCGCGAACTTAAAGATGGTCACCGGCAGGTTCGCCAGTGGCTGCATCATATCGGTGCTCCAGAACTGGTTCGACAGCGAGGTAAACAGCAGAGGTGCGGTTTCCCCGGCAATGCGGGCAATCGCCAGCAGCACACCCGTCAGGATGCCGGAAACGGAGGCTTTCAGGGTAATCGCCGAAATCATCTTCCATTTTGGTGTCCCCAGGGCATACGCCGCTTCACGCAGGCTGTCCGGTACCAGTCTCAGCATGTTTTCGGTGGTGCGGATCACGATCGGGATTTGCAACAGCGCCAGCGCCACCACCCCGGCCCAGCCGGAGAAGTGCTGCATCTGCGCCACCACGATGGTGTAAACGAACAGACCGACCACAATCGACGGTGCCGAAAGCAGGATGTCGTTAATAAAGCGAATCACTTCCGCCAGCCAGGACTTACGGCCATACTCGGCCAGATAGATCCCCGCCATAATCCCCAGCGGCGTACCCACCGCGGTTGACCAGAAGATCAACAGACCGCTGCCTGCCAGGGCGTTTGCAAGGCCACCCCCTGCCGTATTCGGCGGGGGCGTATTCTCGGTAAACAGCGACAGCGTCATGCCATCAATACCGCGAGTCACGGTTGAAAACAGGATCCACACCAGCCAGAACAGACCAAATGCCATGGTCAGCAACGACAGGGCGAGGGCAATGCGGTTTTTCATCCGGCGCCACGCCTGCATCTTACGGCGTGAAGCGAGCAGTTCGTCACGCGCCTGCAATTCCATCGTGGTCATGAACGCGCTCCTTCACTTTTTGCCAGGCGCAGGATCATCAGTTTTGAACAGGCCAGCACGATAAAGGTGATCACAAACAGGATCAGCCCCAGCTCCATCAGCGCGGCGGTATGCACGCCCGATTCCGCTTCAGCAAATTCGTTCGCCAGCGCTGAGGTGATGCTGTTACCCGGCATAAACAGTGAAGCACTGTCGAGTTGGTAGGTGTTACCGATAATGAAGGTCACCGCCATGGTTTCACCCAGTGCGCGCCCCAGGCCCAGCATCACCCCACCAATCACCCCGTTTTTGGTGAAGGGCAACACAACACGCCACATCACTTCCCAGGTGGTACAGCCAATGCCGTACGCGGACTCTTTCATCATCACTGGCGTCTGCTCGAACACGTCGCGCATGACGGAAGCGATGTAAGGGATAATCATAATCGCCAGGATAATCCCGGCGGCTAAAATCCCGATACCAAATGCCGGGCCGGAGAACAGGGTTCCCACAATCGGCACGTTAGCCAGAACGTCACCGACGGGCTGCTGGAAATAGGTGGCAAACAGCGGAGCGAAGATAAACAGCCCCCACATGCCATACACAATGCTGGGGATAGCCGCCAGCAGTTCAATCGCCACGCCCAGTGGGCGACGCAGCCAGTTAGGGGCCAGTTCGGTCAGGAACAAAGCAATGCCGAAGCTTACCGGGACAGCGATAAGCAGGGCAATAATGGAGGTGACGACGGTACCGTAAATCGGCACCAGCGCACCAAACTGTTCGTTAGGCGCATCCCACTCTTTATTCCACAGGAACGAGAAACCAAATTTCTGGATACTCGGCCATGAAGAGATAATCAGGGAAACGATAATGCCACCGAGCAGCAACAGCACAATCAACGCAGCCAGTTTAACCAGCGCGCTGAAGATGATGTCACCCTGTTTTCCGGGAGCCTTGAATGCCGGCTTGGTTGCAGCCATAGAATTCTCGAGTCTGATACTGCTGATACGTATCGGGCCAGGCAAGCCTGGCCCATGGGGGCATACGCACCACGCGT
The DNA here is from genome assembly GCF_037479175.1 of Erwinia sp. MYb375. Lineage (NCBI taxonomy): Bacteria > Pseudomonadati > Pseudomonadota > Gammaproteobacteria > Enterobacterales > Erwiniaceae > Erwinia > Erwinia sp. MYb375. The sequence continues at coordinate 503,487 of NZ_JBBGZS010000010.1, forward strand.
CGTGGTGCTTACTGCGATAGCTTAGTACAGTGCTTTGCCGGAGCTGTCTTTCACATTGGTCTTCCAGGCGCTACGAATCTGCTCAACCACAGAATCTGGCAGCGATGCGTAGTCCAGGCCAGCCGTGGTTTTGCTGCCGTTTTTATAAGCCCAGTCGAAGAACTTCAGTACGGCGGCGCCTTTCTCAGCATTAGCCTGCTCTTTGTGCACCAGGATAAAGGTGGTAGAGGTGATTGGCCACGCGTTGTCGCCTTTCTGGAAGGTCAGGTCCTGAGCAAAAGATTTGGACCAGTCTGCGCCTTTCGCGGCATCGCTAAAGCTTTTCTCACCCGGTTCAATGGCTTTGCCATCCGCATCCACCAGCTTGGTGTAAGCCAGGCTGTTCTGTTTCGCATAGGCGTACTCAACGTAGCCGATTGAACCTGGCAGACGCTGTACGAACGCAGCCACGCCGTCGTTACCCTTGCCGCCCAGACCGGTTGGCCAGTTAACGGTGCTGCCTTTACCGACTTTGCTGCTCCAGTCGCTGTTCACTTTAGACAGGTAGCTGGTGAACACGAATGAGGTACCCGAACCGTCAGCGCGGCGTACCACGTTGATGTTGGAATCAGGCAGTTTCACGCCAGGGTTCAGCTTGGTGATGGCCGGGTCGTTCCACTTTTTGATGGTGCCGAGGTAGATATCACCCACGGTTTTGCCATCCAGCGTCAGCTGTCCAGATTTGATACCAGGAATATTAACCGCCAGTACCACCCCGCCAATAACTGTCGGAAACTGGAACAGGCCATTTTTTTCTAAATCTTCGTCTTTCATCGGCGCATCTGATGCACCGAAGTCTACGGTTTTAGCGATAATCTGCTTAACGCCGCCGGATGAACCGATACCCTGATAGTTAACCTGGCTGCCCGTCGCGGTGTTGTACTCTGCTGCCCACTTGTTATACACAGGTGCCGGGAATGTCCCGCCAGCACCGGTCAGGTTGGTCGCGGCCATTGCGGTAACGGCGCTCAGAGAAAGGGTTACTGCGACGAATTGAGCCAGGGTTTTGTGCATCAGTGTCATGTTCCCTCCACGGGATTAAAAAGTCAGGCCAGTTGCCGTGTTTGTCTAATTAATGATTGCTGCTGGAGGCAAAATAGGACAGTTTGGTGACAGTAAAATGTACGAAATATGACACTTTTGTGACACGCCACTCTAATCATGAAGGCTGACGTCAGTCGGTTTTTTCCATTACCGCACTCAATTCCGGATGGCGTTTAACCGGGCGCGTGGCCCACAGGGATGCAGCAACGATCAGCAAGCCACCCAGCCATGCCGCTGGTGTCAGCGACTCCTGCAACCAGAGCACGGCAAACAGGGCACCAAACAGCGGCTCAGACCCCATTAATAGCGAGGCGCGCGTCGGTGAGGTGCGCTTCACCGCATAGTTCTGCGCAAAGAAGGCAAACAGCGTGCAGAACAGCACCAGGTAAAGCGTCGGCCCCCAGAACAGCGTGCTCTCAGGCAGGGCCGGTATCCCATGCTCTGTCACCAGTAACACCACCAGCGAACCGCTGGCGACCACCCCGGTTTGTACCGCCGTCAGCGCCAGGGCAGGCACATTGCGATGCTGGGTCATTTTTTTCGTCAGGCACACCATCAACGCACGCAGCAGCGCAGCCCCCAGCACCAGCAGATCGCCCTTGTTCATCTCAATCTGCGTGCCGCCCACCAGCAGCATGGCCCCACACAGAGAAACAGCGGCAGCGATAAACACGCTGGTTTCCGGCCGCTGACGGAACATCAGCCATTCAACAAACGGCGTCAGCACCACACACAGGCTGATCAGAAATGCCGCATTACTGGCAGAGGTCAACGCCACCCCATAGGTTTCACACAGGAAAATAGCCAACAACACCGAACCCAGTATCAACCCCGGGGGCAGCGCCTGGCGCCAGCAGAGCCTTAACGTGGGTAAGAGCAGAACGAAGGTCAGCAAAAAACAAAAAAACAGAAACCCCACGACCGGATAGAAAAGAACGGCCTGTTTTGCCATACCGTAGCTGGTTCCCCAGACCACGGCGACAGCCAGTAACATCCACTCTGCGTAACGCTGTTGTTTCTCCACCTGCATTCCCCTGATGTTGGCGATAAACCCAACAGCGATTATGATGTTTTTCTCCAGTCGGAATAATCCGCTCTCACAAACAAGACTTGTGCGCTATGAGAACAAATCAATATATGGGTCTGCTGCCGTATATGGCAGTGTTCGTGAAAGTGGTGGAACTCGGCAGCTTCTCGGCGGCCGCAGAGAAGCTGGGCAGCACCGCATCGTCGGTCAGCCGTCAGATCGCCAGCCTGGAAAATGCCCTGGGGGTGAAACTGCTGGAGAGGACGACACGCCGGCTGCGCCTGACAGAAGCCGGAACTGTCGCCTGGGAGCGCTGCTTTGAGATGATGCAATCGGCAAAATCGGTGTTTGAACTGGCTGGGCGAATTAGTGACACCCCACAGGGGCGGGTGAGAATCAGCGCACCGCGTGCCTACGGTAAGGATTTGATCTCCCCGCACGTCGCTGAGTTTTTACAGCGTTACCCTGAGATCGATCTGCAACTGATGCTCACCGATCGTATGGTGGATTTAATCAGTGACGATGTGGACCTGGCGATCCGCATTACTGATACCCCGCCTCCGGGGCTGGTGGCACGCCCGCTGTTTCCTGTCAGGCACGTGCTCTGTGCCAGCGCCGAATACCTGCAACAGCACGGTATCCCAGAGCACCCGCAGGATTTAACGCAACACAACTGTATTTATCTGGGTGAAGTGCCCGGGGATAATCAGTGGAAGTTTCGTCATATCACCAACGGGGAGCAAATCAGCGTTGCCGTGCACGGGCGCTATGCCTCTAATCACAGCAAAGCCAGGCTGGAAGGCATCATTCATCATCTGGGTATCGGATGCCTGCCGCGCTTTTCCGCGCAACAGGTCATGGATAACCGACAGATTATTCAGGTCCTTCCCGAATGGGACTACATGACATCCTATTACGGGATGTCATGGATTTTGTATCATCCCAATCGCTATCTTCCCCCTAAATGCCGGGTACTTATCGATTTTTTGCTGGAGAAGCTGAAGCATCAGACAGCGCATTTGCAATCGCATTAAACATCAAAGAGGCTTCGAGCGGCTGGGCATCTGATGCCGGTTCTGCCTGTGGCCAGGCGGACCACTGAACAATCACCAGTTTCTGCGCCTGGTCGATGGCGATCATCTGGCCAAAAATACCTTCAGCCGACAGGGTCTTATTGCGCGTTAACCCTTCTGATGGTGCATCGTTTTTCGCACTCAAGGGCACACCGATGTTCCACCACTGGTAACCAAACTGTCCGTCAGGATAATCGGTCGTCACCGAGTTTTCGGCTTTGTTCCAGGTACTGGCCTCTTTCACCCAACCCTCGGGCAGCGTTTTCGTACCATCAGGCAGGATGCCATTGTTCATCACGAACAGACCAAACTTGCCCCAGTCTTCGAGCGTTGCGTTAAAGCCGTGTGCACCCACATCATGTTTGCCCGGCAGATAGCTGTGCCACACACCATCATTCACCATACCGTATGGCTGCCAGATGTTGTCCTGCAGATAGCGGGCCAGTGTTTCTCCGGTCGCTTTCTCCAGCGTGTCGCCCAGCACCCAGGCACCGCCGGAAGAGTAGGACCAGACCTGACCCGGTTTCGCATAGGTTTTACGCTGAGGGTCAAGCACTAGTTTGCTGACGCAGTCATAGGTGTCTTTTCCTGCTTCACACTGGGTCAGCTTGGCAAAATCAGATTGGGGATTGGTGTAATCCTCATTCCAGGTTACACCGGAGGTGTGCTGCAGCAGACTGCGTAGAGGGACATGTTCCCAGGCAGTGCCCCGTACCTCTGGATTGTACTTCACAGTCTCATCATCCAGCGAGGCTATCTTCCCCTGCTTCAGTGCGATCCCGACTAACGTGGACACCACTGATTTACCGACAGATCGCGAGGTCCATAGCGTCGTTTTCGTGTTCCCATGGCCGTAATAGTCCCAGACCTTTTTACCGTCTTTAATCACCATCATGCCTGTCACGTTATTGCGTTTAAGGTAATCTGCCAATGAGTAGTGATGCTGCTGATACTCATAGGACACGGCAGAGAGATTGCGATGAGCAACAGGGAGCGGTACACCTGCTTTGCTGGCGTGGAAAATATCGCCGGGATAGGATCGGTAGTCGTTACGGAAACCCACCACACGCTGCTGAGGCGTCCAGGTAAGCATATTTTTGACGTCTGGCAGGTTTTTATCCAGCGGAGCAGGACATGTCGTCAGTGGTACCGGGCAGGGTACCTTCGCTGATGAGGCATTCGCCTCGTATACGGTGCCAAAGCACAGCGCCATCAGACAAAACCCCGTTTGCATCTTTTTCATTCTATTCCCTTAAAAAGAACCTAAGAACGTTCATTGTAAGGAAAGGAGTAACGGGAATTTGTACAAAAAAAGTCCGGCCGACTGACGGAGCAGTCATACCGGACTCTTGAGCAGCACGCAGAGTTCACCTGCCTGCAGGGCGGGGCTTATTCAACCGTAACGGATTTTGCCAGGTTACGCGGTTGATCCACATCGGTGCCTTTGATCAGCGCCACATGATAGGACAGCAGCTGTAGCGGCACGGTGTAGAAGATAGGCGCAATCACCTCTTCCACATGCGGCAGCGGAATAATGCGCATGCCTTCGCTGTTGGCAAAACCGGCATCAATATCGGCGAAGACATACAGCAGCCCCCCACGGGCGCGCACCTCTTCGATATTTGACTTCAGTTTCTCCAGCAATTCATTATTCGGTGCCACCACAATAACCGGCATATCAGCATCGATGAGCGCTAACGGACCGTGTTTCAGTTCACCTGCAGCATAAGCTTCAGCATGAATGTAGGAGATCTCTTTCAGCTTCAGCGCACCTTCCATCGCGATCGGATACTGATCGCCACGGCCGAGGAACAGCGCATGATGCTTGTCTGAGAAGTCTTCCGCCAGTGACGCGATCAGCTCATCCTGCGACAGCATCTGTTCAATACGGCTTGGCAGCGCCTGCAAGGAGTGCACGATATCGTGCTCAACCTGCGGATCAACGCCTTTCAGACGACCGATTTTCGCCACCAGCATCAGCAGCACCGTTAGCTGAGTGGTGAAAGCTTTGGTCGACGCTACGCCGATTTCGGTCCCGGCTTTGGTCATCAGCGCCAGGTCGGACTCACGTACCAGCGATGAACCGGCAACGTTACAAATCGCCAGAGAACCAAGGTAACCCAGCTCTTTCGACAGGCGCAGGGCTGCCAGGGTATCCGCCGTTTCACCCGATTGAGACAGGGTGATCAGCAGGCTGTTTTTGCGTACTGCCGATTTGCGATAGCGGAATTCAGATGCAATCTCAACGTCACACGGCACGTTGGCCAGCGACTCAAACCAGTAACGGGAAACCATACCGGAATTGTATGAGGTGCCGCAGGCAACGATCTGAATGTGCTCAACGTTGGCCAGCAGCGTATCAGCCTGCGGACCCAGCTCGGAGAGATCGACTTCACCGTGGCTGAAACGACCACTCAGGGTGTTTTTAATCGCGACAGGCTGCTCGTAAATCTCTTTCTGCATGTAGTGGCGGTAAACCCCTTTGTCGCCAGCATCATACTGTGCGTTCGATTCGATCTCGGCACGTTTTACCTGATGTCCCTGACGATCAAAAATGGTCGCATCACGGCGGGTGATCTCAGCAATATCGCCCTCTTCCAGGTAGACAAAACGACGGGTCACGGGCAACAGCGCCAGCTGATCGGAGGCAATGAAGTTTTCCCCCACGCCGCGGCCTATCACCAGCGGGCTACCGGAACGTGCAGCCACAATAACCGACGGATCGCGGCTGTCCAGAATCACCATGCCATAGGCACCGCGCAGCTGTGGGATAACCCGCTGCACAACTTCACGCAGCGAGCCACCAGCCTGTTTCTGCTCCCAGTGCACCAGATGCGCCACCACTTCGGTATCGGTTTCTGAGGCAAAGGTATAACCACGCGCAATCAGTTGTTCACGCAGCGGTTCGTGATTCTCAATAATGCCGTTGTGAACAATGATGATATGTTCAGAGATATGCGGATGGGCATTCGCTTCCGAAGGTTCGCCATGCGTGGCCCAGCGCGTGTGCGCAATACCCGTTCCCCCCACCAGCGAGGTGGTTTCTGCTGCTTCAGCCAGGTTCTGCACCTTACCCAGACGGCGCAGTCGGGTGGCGTTACCCTGTTGATCAACAACGGCCAGACCCGCAGAGTCATAGCCCCGGTATTCCAGACGACGCAGCCCTTCGAGCAGGATTTCTGCTATATCACGCTGCGCTACAGCACCAACAATTCCACACATAATTATTTTCCTGACATGATGGCGGTAAGCCATCAGCGTTGTCTTCTGACCTGATTGTTCCCGTATATTCGGGTTCCCCGAGCCTTGTAGAGAGTGGGGATTATTTTTGTATTGACTGCATTTACAACAAAAACAGAGGGCGAGGCATGCCTCACCCCTTCATAAAATGGGCTTACTTTTTCTTTTCCGGGCGCTGCCAGCTTGCCTTCAACTGCTGTTCTTTACGGTTATACACCAGTCCCGCCACCGGGACGTTTTTCATAATGGTGGTTCCGGCTGCGATGGTGGCACCGGCGGCTACCGTTACCGGTGCAATCAGTTGAGTATCCGAACCGACAAATACATCATCACCGATGATCGTTTTCGATTTATTGACGCCATCGTAGTTGCAGGTAATGGTGCCTGCGCCAATATTCACATTAGCACCGATTTCCGCATCACCGAGATAACTCAGATGGCCCGCTTTAGAGCCTTTACCCAGGCGCGCTTTTTTCATCTCGACGAAGTTGCCCACATGCGCCCCTTCAGCCAACTCAGTGCCCGGACGCAGACGCGCGAATGGCCCGACAGTACAGCCTGATTCCAGCTGCGCATCTTCAATCACGCTGTACGGGCTGATAATGCTGTCATCAGCAATCACGCTGTTTTTAATCACACAGCCGCTACCGATTTTCACCCGATGACCCAACGTGACCTTGCCTTCGATGATCACATTGGTATCAATCACCACATCACGGCCGTGTATCAGTTCACCCCGCAGATCGAAACGCGCCGGGTCGAGCAACATCACCCCCGCCAGCAGCAGTTTTTCAGCCTGCTCAGCCTGATACACCCGCTCCAGCGTTGCCAGTTGCAGACGATTATTGACGCCCTCGGTTTCCGTGGTTCTTGCCGGATGCACCGCCGCGATCTGACGGCCTTCCTGATGGGCCAGGGCGATAATGTCGGTAATGTAGTATTCGCCCTGCGCGTTGTTATTGTCCAGCTTGCTCAGCCAGCGCTTCAGATCGGCGCCGTTAGCCAGCAAAATGCCGGTGTTGATTTCGTTAATCAGCAGTTGTTCAGGCGCTGCATCTTTCTGTTCGATAATGCCGACCACCTGACCCGCTTCACGGATAATACGTCCGTAACCGGTTGGGTTATCCAGAATGACGGTCAGCAGGCCAATGCCACCAGCGGGCTTTGCCGCCTGAAGCTGGCGTAGCGTGTCCACGGAGATCAGTGGCACATCGCCATACAGCATCAAAATGTCTTCGTCATCGGCGAAGTGAGGGGAAGCCTGCTGCATAGCATGGCCCGTACCCAGCTGTTCTGCCTGCAACACCCAGTTGAGTGCGCTATCAGTCAGCGTTTGTTTAAGCAGCTCTCCGCCGTGACCGTAGACCAGATGCACATGCTGAGCGCCCAAATGATTTGCCGCATCAATAACATGTTTAACCATCGGTTTCCCGGCGAGGGTATGCAGAACCTTCGGGAGATCGGAGTACATTCGGGTTCCTTTACCAGCGGCAAGGATCACCACGCTCATAGCACTGTTTGACATACGCGTCCTGAATCTGTTTAGTGAGAGAAGTAAATCGATTTATCCTTGAAAATTCTACATATTTTGCAGTAAAAAACGTACCGTCCGAAAAGTCTCGATTCGCAGATGATTTCCACCCTTTATCGCATCATAAAGCGCGGCTGACAGGGTAAATCCATCGATTTATGCCCAGTTTAGCGTGCAAAATTTGCTATGCCACTGGTTTATCGCTTATTTCACCAAGCGAACAAAGAGCGCATCCCGCGACGACTCAGCCCGGGAGTGATTAAAAGGGCCCAGAGAAGGGACATCGTGCTCGTTTTCATGGAATCGACTCTGTATCTGGAAACGCTGTTTAGAATACCCTCAGGACTCAATGGATATAAATTCAACGAAATCAACGGAGTACGGTGATGAATTTTAAAGTAACAGGACTCCTGTTGTTACTCTCTTTTCCTGCTATTTCGCAAGATAATCAACGCGACGTAGAAAAAGATAATTTAGAAAATTTTGCTTTAAGTCAGTGTCTGGCTCAGGGCTTTTCTGACAAGAGTGTAAAAGAAGATGCACTGGCTGCGGTGGGGGCTTACGTTGAACTGGGATCCTATCCCGCTGAAGCTTACGAAGAAGCCACCGACCTTGTTCATCAATTTCTCAACAAGAAATATGTGAGTAAAGAGGGGCATTCAGAGCTTATTGTGATGAAGTGTATTGATTTATCCCGAAGCAATGAGCTGATGGCGATTAAGCAAAAATATGCGCATTAAGCCTTAGCCCAGGCTCTGTGGATAAATCTGAGTCAGACAATAAAAAAAGCCGGTCAGTTTCCTGACCGGCTTTTTGATGTTTAAACCTGAATTACATCGCTTTTTTGGTCAACTCGATCACGCGCAGTTTGGCGATCGCTTTAGCCAGTTCCGCAGACGCCATCGCGAAGTCAACATCACCGTGAGAGCTGTTCATATGCTCTTCAGCTTTGCGTTTCGCTTCCAGCGCACGAGCTTCATCAAGATCGCTGCCGCGGATCGCTGTGTCAGCCAGTACGGTAACCGCACCCGGCTGCACTTCCAGTACGCCACCAGAAAGGTAAATAACCTCTTCGTCGCCGTGCTGTTTAACGATGCGAATCATACCAGGCTTAATGGCGGTCAGAAGCGGGGCGTGGTTTGGGCGAATACCCAACTCACCTTCGCTACCTGATACCTGGATGCTCTGTACAGTGCCTGTGAACATTTGCAGTTCTGCGCTGACAACGTCCAGGTGAAATGTCATAGCCATTGTTAATCTCCTGGGAAACTTTCCCCTTCATACTTCAGACAACGTGCCGAAATAGTCGGGGGAGACGATTACAGTTTCTTCGCTTTTTCCACGGCTTCTTCGATAGAACCGACCATGTAGAAAGCCTGCTCTGGCATATGGTCGAATTCACCTTCCATGATGCCTTTAAAGCCACGGATGGTATCTTTCAGAGACACGTATTTACCCGGAGAACCGGTGAATACTTCTGCCACGAAGAACGGCTGGGACAGGAAGCGCTGCATCTTACGAGAGCGTGCTACCACCAGTTTATCTTCTTCAGACAGTTCATCCATACCCAGGATGGCGATGATGTCTTTCAGTTCCTGATAACGCTGCAGCAGTGACTGAACGCCACGCGCAGTGTCATAGTGTTCCTGACCAACAACCAGTGGATCCAGCTGACGGCTGGTTGAATCCAGTGGGTCAACCGCCGGGTAGATACCCAGGGAAGCGATCTGACGGCTCAGTACCACGGTTGCATCTAAGTGAGCAAAGGTGGTGGCTGGAGACGGGTCAGTCAAGTCATCCGCAGGAACGTAAACGGCCTGTACAGACGTGATTGAACCGGTTTTGGTCGAGGTGATACGTTCCTGCAGAACGCCCATCTCTTCCGCCAGCGTTGGCTGATAACCTACCGCAGAAGGCATACGACCCAGCAGTGCTGATACTTCAGTACCGGCCAGGGTGTAACGGTAGATGTTATCGATGAACAGCAGAACGTCACGACCTTCGTCACGGAACTTTTCAGCCATAGTCAGGCCAGTCAGCGCGACGCGCAGACGGTTTCCTGGTGGCTCGTTCATCTGGCCATAGACCAGGGAAACTTTATCGATAACGTTAGAGTCGGTCATTTCGTGGTAGAAGTCGTTACCCTCACGAGTACGCTCACCCACGCCAGCAAATACCGAGAAACCTGAGTGTTCTGCCGCGATGTTACGGATCAGTTCCATCATGTTTACGGTTTTACCTACACCCGCACCACCGAACAGACCGACTTTACCGCCCTTAGCGAACGGACACATCAGGTCGATAACCTTGATGCCGGTTTCCAGCAGTTCCTGCGAGTTAGACTGATCTTCGTAAGAAGGTGCAGCGCGGTGAATTGCCCAACGCTCTTCTTCGCCGATGTCGCCTTTCATATCGATTGGCTCACCCAGCACGTTCATGATACGGCCAAGTGTTGCCACACCGACAGGGACTTCAATTGGGTGCTGAAGGTCAACCGCTTCCAGGCCACGTTTCAGGCCGTCGGAAGAACCCATTGCGATGGTACGAACCACACCGCCGCCCAACTGCTGCTGAACTTCCAGCACCAGACGAGCATCACCATTTTTAACCTCAAGGGCGCTGTACACTTGTGGTACTGCGTCCTGAGGGAATTCGACGTCAACTACGGCGCCGATTACCTGGACAATCTTTCCAGTAGCCATCTTGAATCCTCTACCTAAATTCTGCGTATACCTGGTTAAACCGCGGAGGCCCCACCGACAATTTCGGTAAGTTCCTGGGTGATGCTGGCCTGACGAGCTTTGTTGTATACCAACTGAAGCTCTTTGATCAGGTTTCCGCCGTTATCGGTCGCGGCTTTCATCGCCACCATTCGCGCGGCCTGCTCGCTGGCCAGGTTTTCAACAACACCCTGGTAAACCTGAGACTCGACGTAGCGACGCAGCAATGTATCCAGCAGCGCTTTCGGATCGGGTTCATACAGATAGTCCCAGGTACTCTTCTTCACAACGCCTTCCGCATCATCTGCTGGCGGTAACGGCAGCAGCTGTACGATCTGTGGAGACTGAGACATGGTGTTGATAAATTTGTTGCTGACAATAAACAGCTTGTCGAGACGGCCTTCATCGTATGCTTGCAGCATCACTTTGACCGGGCCAATCAGGTCGGACAGCGCAGGTTTATCACCCATTCCGCTTACCTGAGCAACCACGTTGCCGCCAACAGAACCGAAGAATGACTGACCTTTAGAACCGATAACCGCGAGATCGCTCTCGACGCCTTTATCAGACCAGGCCTTCATATCTGCCAGCACTCTTTTGAACAGGTTAATGTTCAAACCACCACAAAGCCCGCGGTCGGTAGATACGACCAGATAGCCAACGCGTTTAACGTCGCGCTCTTCCAGGTAAGGGTGCTTGTATTCCAGATTCCCTAACGCAATGTGACCAATCACTTTGCGCATGGTCTCTGCATAAGGACGGCTGGCCGCCATGCGTTCTTGCGATTTACGCATTTTGGAGGCGGCGACCATTTCCATCGCTTTGGTGATCTTCTGCGTGTTTTGCACGCTGCCGATCTTACTACGTATCTCTTTTGCGCCGGCCATAAGCTTCTCCTCAAAGCCTTGCGGCCTGCCCCCTAAGGGACAAGCCGCCAGACATTACCAGGACTGGGTTGCTTTAAACGTTTCGAGGAGGCCTTTCAGCTTCTCTTCGATTTCGCCGTTATAGTTACCAGACTGGTTGATATCAGCCATCAGCTCTGCGTGATCGCGATCAGCAAATGCCAGCAGTGCCGCTTCGAAGCTACCGATTTTCGCCAGTTCGACGTCATTCAGGAAGCCGCGCTCGGCAGCAAACAGAACCAGACCCTGCTGCGCTACGGACATCGGCGCATACTGTTTCTGCTTCAGCAGCTCGGTCACTTTCTGACCGTGGCTCAGCTGTTTGCGGGTTGCTTCATCCAGATCGGATGCGAACTGAGAGAACGCAGCCAGTTCACGATACTGTGCCAGAGCGGTACGAATACCACCGGACAGTTTCTTGATGATCTTGGTCTGAGCAGCACCACCAACACGAGAAACGGAGATACCCGGGTTAACTGCCGGACGAATACCGGAGTTAAACAGGTTAGTTTCCAGGAAGATCTGACCATCAGTAATCGAGATTACGTTGGTTGGAACGAACGCAGAAACGTCACCCGCCTGGGTTTCGATGATTGGCAGCGCGGTCAGTGAACCGGTTTTACCTTTCACTTCACCATTGGTGAAACGCTCAACATAGTCGGCGCTCACACGGGAAGCACGCTCCAGCAGACGGGAGTGGAGGTAGAACACGTCGCCAGGGAAGGCTTCACGACCTGGTGGACGGCGCAGCAACAGAGAAACCTGACGGTAAGCAACAGCCTGTTTAGACAGGTCATCGTATACGATCAGAGCGTCTTCGCCGCGGTCACGGAAGTATTCGCCCATAGCGCAACCAGCATACGGAGCCAGGTATTGCAGAGCAGCAGACTCAGAGGCAGTCGCAACAACAACGATGGTGTTAGCCAGCGCGTTGTGTTCTTCCAGTTTGCGTACCACGTTAGCGATGGTAGAGGCTTTCTGGCCGATAGCAACGTACACACATTTGATGCCTGAATCGCGCTGGTTGATGATCGCATCGATCGCCATCGCGGTTTTACCGGTCTGACGGTCACCGATGATCAGCTCACGCTGGCCACGGCCGATTGGAATCATTGCATCGACAGATTTGTAACCGGTCTGTACAGGCTGGTCAACGGACTGACGATCGATAACGCCTGGTGCAATCACTTCGATCGGTGAGAAACCGTCGTTGTCGATAGCGCCTTTACCGTCAATAGGTGCACCCAGGGTGTTCACCACGCGGCCTAACAGACCACGGCCAACCGGCACTTCCAGGATACGGCCAGTACACTTCACCTTCATGCCTTCGGCGAGGTCAGCGTATGGGCCCATCACAACTGCACCAACAGAGTCACGCTCCAGGTTCAGTGCGATTGCGTAACGGTTACCCGGCAGGGCAATCATCTCACCCTGCATCACATCGGCCAGGCCGTTGACGCGGATGATACCGTCACTTACAGAAACAATAGTACCTTCGTTGTGAGCTTCGCTCACTACATTGAACTGAGCAATGCGCTGCTTGATCAGTTCGCTGATTTCGGTGGAATTCAGTTGCATATGCTCCAGTCCCCTTAAGACTGCAAGACGTCTGCGAGGCGTTCAAGACGACCGCGTACGCTTCCGTCAATGACCATATCACCCGCTCGGATGATTACGCCTGCCATTACAGACTTATCAATTTTGCAATTCAGCTTAACTTTGCGTGACAGACGTTTTTCCATCGCGCTGCTGATTTTGGTCAGCTGTTCATCGCTCAATGTTGTGGAAGAGATAACTTCAACCTCGGCGGTCGCATCATGTGCGGCACGCAGTTGGATGAACTGTTCCAGAACAGCGGCAAGCGCAGGCAAACGTTTGTTTTCAGCCATCACCTTAATCAGGTTTTGGCCGGCTTCGTCGAGTTGGTCACCACAGATTGCGATGAACGCGCCAGACAACGCTTCCGGCGCCAGAGCGCCGGAAAGAAGTTCTGATACCTGTTCATTGCCAGCCACTTCGGTGGCAAACGCTAGCATCTGCTGCCAGCGATCGATACTTTGATGTTCAACCGCAAAGTCAAAAGCGGCTTTAGCGTAGGGGCGAGCTACGGTAGTAAATTCAGACATCAGCCCCTCCCTTACAGTTCAGCGACCAGTTTATCAACGATGTCGCTGTTAGCAGCTTCATCCACGGAACGTTCAATGATTTTCTCGGCGCCGGCAACAGCCAGCATCGCGACCTGCTTGCGCAGCTCTTCACGTGCACGTTTGCGTTCGGCATCAATTTCTGCCTGCGCCTGAGTGACGATCTTGCTACGTTCCTGTTCAGCCTCAGCTTTAGCTTCGTCCAGGATCTGAGCGCGGCGTTTGTTCGCCTGCTCGATGATTACCTGAGCGTCTTCTTTCGCTTTTTTCAACTGATCGGTCGCATTAGCCTGCGCGAGATCCAGATCTTTCTTGGCACGTTCAGCGGAAGCAAGGCCTTCAGCAACTTCTTTCTGGCGCTTTTCGATAGCGGCCATAAGCGGCGGCCATACGTACTTCATGCAGAACGCTACGAACAGGATGAACGCGATAGCCTGGCCGAGGATTGTTGCGTTAATGTTCACAGCACAATGCCTCTTGTTAAGTTAACGTTTTCTGCCGCTGTTATAACAGCGGCAGAATCCGTTCATCGCTATACGTGAGTACGGCGATGAACAAACGGTTTTACGCGACAGCAAACATCACGTACAGACCCAGACCAACAGCGATCATCGGGATTGCATCCACCAGACCCATTACAACAAAGAACTGCGTACGCAGCAGAGGAATCAGATCCGGTTGGCGTGCGGCGCCTTCCAGGAATTTGCCTCCGAGGATGCCGATACCGATCGCAGCACCGATTGCCGCCAGGCCCATCATCACAGCGGCAGCCATGTACAGCAGATCCATATTCAGGTTTTCCATGACAGTCTCCAGTTTGTTTCAGTTAAAACGCAGTAGTGTTGAGAAAAAAATCAATGTTCTTCAGATGCCATCGACAGATAGACAATCGTTAAGACCATGAAAATGAAAGCCTGCAACGAGATGATCAGTATGTGGAAAATGGCCCAAGGCACACTCAGAATCCACTGTGACCACCACGGCAACAGACCGGCAATCAGGATAAAAATCAATTCACCCGCATACATGTTTCCGAACAGTCGCAGACCCAGAGATACCGGTTTGGACAGCAGGCTCACACCTTCCAGAATCAGGTTGATCGGAATGAACACAGGGTGGTTGAAGGGTTGCAGAGTCAGCTCTTTAGTAAAGCCGCCAATGCCTTTCATCTTGATGCTGTAGAACAGAATCAAAATAAATACGCCAAGGGCCATCGACAACGTAACGTTCACGTCAGCAGAAGGCACCACACGCATCGCTGGTAGCCCCATCATCCCGGCGATATGCGGCAGCAAATCGATAGGTAACAGGTCCATAAAGTTCATCAGGAACACCCAGACGAAAACCGTCAGGGCCAGCGGAGCGATTAGTTTGCTTTTACCGTGGTACATGTCGCGCACGTTGTCGTCAACGAAACCAACAACTAACTCAACAGCGGCCTGTAATTTGCCTGGCACGCCGCTGGTCGCTGATTTCGCCACTTTGCGAAACAGCACCAGGAACACCAGTCCCAGCACCACAGAGAAAAACATGGAGTCGATATTTAATACCCAGAACGACGGTGCGTCGTGCGGATTCACTAGCTCGAAGGTACGCAGGTCCAACTGAAGGTTCTTCAGGTGGTGGCCTATGTATTCTTGCGGCGTAGAGATTTCTCCTGCAGCCATGATGCCTCTTACCCTTTGTTGTTAATTACAGCCGGTGCGACGATTTGCACAATCAGCACCGATAACCAGGCCAGTCCCAGCGGCGTAAACACCGCCTTAAACACTCCCAGCGCCACGATAATCACGAGGATCGTAACGAAAACTTTCAGCGCTTCACCTAGCGCAAAAGTCCAGGCAAGCCGTCCCGTTACTTCATGCCCCGCCTGGTGGCGCCAGGCAAAAATCATAAACAACACGTTTGGCAGCCAGGCTGCCAGCCCGCCGGCAAGGGCGGACACGCCCCAGGTCAGATCTTTAAAGGAAAACAGCGCACCGATTACGACGAAGGTCGCCAACTGCCACAGCAGTATGGTTCGGGCAAATTTAACTCTGTAAAGGGACACTGACATGTCGCTGAAACTCTCCTGCCCCGAAAGGGGTATGTCGCGTGTCGTATAAAACTGCCTTTGCTCTTTTGAGTCAAGCAGCAAAAACCGTGCAAATTATACGGTGCGCACCTGTGATTTCAATCGATAAGTAGAGAAAAGGTGAACAATTATTTAAATTTCTTTCCAGCAGCCTATTTTCCAAAACCAATGACAACGGCTGCTTATCGACTTTTTTCTGCAATGCCCGCGAATCCATGCTTACAAAGCGTGCGGAAGATCACAAATTAGTAATGTAATGGCAGAGAATGAAACCGCCTTTTGAATGAACCTGAATAACACAACACCAATAAAATGATTAAAATCAGATAGATAATTATAATTTTTGTAAAAACACACTGTTATCTCGATTAAAAGCTTTTATTGACATCTGTAGCAAATATTTAACATCGAGCCGGTCATCACTCACGCTAATTTATTAGCGCGATATATTTTCCTGCGTGACTATTTTATCCCTGTAACACCACGGAAATATGACTCAAGTGATAACTAAATGTGAAAATAACGTTAAATGTAACAGAGGTTTTCAGATAATTTCCGCTGAGTGATTTAACCCGATGGTAACAGCTCCGTCCAGGCAAATTTTCGCAAAAAAAATCAGGAGATGAGCATATTCTGAATACACACACTTTAAGTGTGCTATTGATATACCAAAAAGTCATATAATTTCAGAGGTTAACTATCACTGAAATACCATTTTTTCTGGCTGAAAAGGCCAATAATTGCGAAAAAAAACCCATCAACGCTAAAAAAACAGGCTGACAGGCTATGTTCGCACAACGTCAAAATCAGGCAGAAGGGGCAATAATCACCAAATGGCGCTCACCTTCAAGCTGAGGAACGCTCAGTGGGAGAACGTTTTCCACCGTCAAACCGGCAGGTAATGCCGCGATTTCATCCTGGGGCAGCACACCTTTTAACGCGTAAAAACGCCCCTGTGGGCCCGGCAGATGATGGCACCAGGTGACCATATCCGTCAGCGAGGCAAAGGCTCTGCTGATCACGCCATCAAACGGCGGCTCGGCAGGAAAGTCTTCTACACGGCTTTGTACCGGTGAAATATTTTCCAGCTTCAGCTCATGCTGTACCTGTTTAAGGAAACGTACGCGCTTGCCCAGGCTGTCCAGCAGCGTGAAATGGGACTGCGGCCTGACAATCGCCAGTGGAATGCCAGGTAATCCAGGCCCGGTACCCACATCAATAAACCGATCGCCTGACAGATGAGGCTCCACCACAATACTGTCAAGTATATGACGCACCAGCATCTGCTCAGGGTCACGCACTGACGTCAGATTGTAGGCTTTATTCCATTTGTGCAGCATTTCCACATAACCGACCAGCTGTTGTTTCTGCTGATCGGACAGGGAAATACCGGCGCTTTTTAGCAATACGGATAATTTATTAATCATGCGCTTTTACGTAAAAGCCCCTGTTTTTTAAGATAAATAAGTAAAATTGAGATGGCTGCAGGTGTAATACCAGAAATACGTGATGCCTGGCCAATTGACCCTGGCTTATGATCGTTAAGTTTCGCGATCACTTCGTTCGAGAGACCGCTGACCTGACGATAATCCAGATCAACAGGTAACAAGGTGTTCTCATTGCGTAACTGACGATCGATCTCTTCCTGCTGACGGACAATATAACCTTCGTATTTGACCTGGATCTCAACCTGTTCAGCCGCCTGAGGATCGGTTAATGCCGGGCCAAAGGTGCTCAGTGTCATCAGGTTCTGGTAGGTCATTTCCGGGCGACGCAGCAGATCTTCACCACTCGCTTCTTTCGTCAGACCTGCGCTCAGCAGTGTATTCACCTCAGCGACGCACTCTGATTTCGGATGTACCCAGATATCTCGCAGACGCTGGCGTTCCAGTTCAATGCTCTCCAGTTTCTCGTTGAAACGAGCCCAGCGGGCATCGTCCACCAGACCCAGTTCACGACCCGCAGCCGTCAGTCGCAGATCGGCGTTATCTTCGCGCAGCATCAGGCGATATTCAGCACGTGAGGTAAACATGCGGTACGGCTCTTTTGTACCGAGTGTGCAGAGATCGTCAACCAGTACGCCGAGGTAGGCCTGATCGCGACGCGGTGCCCAGGTGTCTTTGTCAGCAGACAGACGCCCGGCGTTCAGACCCGCCAGTAACCCCTGTGCAGCGGCTTCTTCATAACCTGTGGTGCCGTTGATCTGTCCTGCAAAGAACAGACCATCAATGTATTTGCTTTCCAGCGTCGGTTTCAGATCGCGTGGGTCGAAGAAATCGTACTCAATGGCATAGCCAGGACGGACGATTTTGGCATTCTCCATCCCCTGCATAGAACGTACGATCTGCATCTGAACGTCAAACGGCAGACTGGTAGAAATGCCATTTGGATAAATTTCGTTGCTGGTCAGCCCTTCCGGCTCCAGGAAGATCTGGTGTGCATTGCGATCGGCAAAGCGCATCACTTTGTCTTCGATCGATGGACAATAGCGTGGACCAATCCCTTCGATCACGCCGGCATACATTGGGCTACGATCGAGATTATTGCGGATCACATCATGAGTTTTTTCGTTGGTGTAGGTGATGTAGCACGGCACCTGCTGTGGATGCTGGCTGACATTACCCATAAACGAGAACACCGGCATCGGCGTATCACCATGCTGCGGAGCCAGAACGCTGAAATCAATGGTTCGGGCATCAATACGCGGAGGGGTTCCGGTTTTCAGACGTCCTACACGCAGAGGCAGTTCACGCAGACGCTGTGATAACGAGATGGAAGGCGGATCACCAGCACGGCCACCGCTGTAGTTGTCCATTCCGATGTGAATTTTACCATCAAGGAATGTTCCTACCGTCAGCACAACAGCTTTGGCACGGAACTTCAGACCCATCTGGGTGACGGCACCCACGACACGATCGTTTTCGACAATCAGATCTTCAACCGCCTGCTGGAAGATCATCAGGTTGGGCTGATTCTCCAGTGCTGTACGTACCGCCTGACGATACAGTACGCGATCGGCCTGAGCGCGGGTTGCTCTCACTGCCGGACCTTTGCTGGCGTTTAGTATCCTAAACTGGATACCCGCCTGGTCAATGGCATGTGCCATCAGCCCGCCCAGTGCGTCCACTTCTTTTACCAGATGTCCTTTTCCGATACCGCCGATCGCTGGGTTGCAGGACATCTGCCCCAGAGTGTCGATGTTATGGGTCAATAACAGGGTTTGTTGACCCATACGGGCAGCAGCCATCGCTGCTTCCGTACCCGCATGACCACCACCGATTACGATGACGTCAAAAGGATCTGGATAAAACATGGTACTGCACCTCGCGGTTTGTGCGAATTAAGGGAGTGTTGCTGAGGGCGTGGATTCTACTCAACTTTAGACGATGGCGAAAGCACCGGGATCTTCGTGTATTAAAAAGAAGATCTTTTTTATTTAGAGATCTCTTTATTAGATCTTCTATTAGGATCGACGATCTCTGTGGATAAGCCTTTTTTGCTGATAAGGATCAAGCGATTAGGCAGGATCATTAGCTGTTAATGATCGGTGATCCCACACCGTATAAGCTGGGATCTAAATGGCATGTTATGCACAGGCTTAACCAGGTAGTCAGGTTGTCCTTGGGATAAACACCGGTTATCCGATGGAATCGAGCCTAGTTATCCACAGTTGAATGCGTTAAAACCAGGCAAAAAAGAGCAATATTTACAAAACTCAGGATCGAAAAAGGCCCGTTTTGCGGATCGGGCAGAGGATCTCCGTCCGATCCGGGCAGGCGTTAGATCAGTTCTTTCCAGCTTTCTACCCAGACACCGGCAGGATCTTCGGGAATCTCATGTTGCAGTACATCTATATCCAGTCGATCGCCAATACGCTGTGCTCCCAGCGATGTCAGCAGCTCATCAAACTGGATAATGGCACCGCAAAACAGATCGTATTCACGATTACCAATGCCCACAGCCCCGTAACGCAGGTTGCTCAGATCCGGTTGCTGTTCCTTTATGGCTTCAAACAGTGGCTGAATGTTATCGGGCAGTTCACCGGCACCGTGGGTAGAACTCACCACAATCCAGATCCCTTCCATTTTCAGCTCTTCCAGCTCCGGCCCATGCAGTGTTTCTGTTGTATGGCCTGCTTCTTCAAGCTTCTCAGCAAGATGATCGGCCACATATTCTGCGCTGCCTAAGGTGCTGCCACTGATTAAGGTAATGTCGGCCATGATGGGATCCCTGAATGATAATGGCGGGCATTGTACTCTGTGATCACCATGGGATCTACCTGTGGATAATTAAGGGTATTACTGCCAGGCACCTAGCTTGTTTGCCAGTTCCAATCCGGGCAGTGCTCGCGCTCCTCACGTACTTCAGTACGCTGCGGGTGCTGTGCGCTGGCCGGATCGAAACTGACGGCACCGTCGACGGTGCATGACGAGGAGGGGATCTGAGAAAACATTCTGGTGTGGATAACCTTATGCACCGATCACGGGATAATGGTGCGCATAATCGGGTTTTGCAGGGAGATCAGGGTTTCGGTGGACTGGATTTCATCGATGGTCTGGATCTTGTTGATCAATACCTGTTGCAGGGCATCGATCGAGCGGCACATGACCTTAATAAAGATGCTGTAGTGTCCGGTGGTGTAATACGCTTCGACCACTTCATCCAGTGCTTCCAGTCGCGCCACTGCTGACGGATAGTCTTTGGCACTTTTCAGAATGATGCCGATAAAGCAGCAGACATCGTAACCAAGCTGCTTCGGATCTATTTCAACGCGCGTTCCTTTAATGATCCCCGCCTGCTTCATCTTCTCCACGCGCACGTGGATAGTGCCGGGGCTGACGTTGAACTGCTTGGCCAGTTCGGCGTAGGCGGTACGGGCATTCTCCATCAGTGCATTGAGAATGCCGCGGTCTAGAGTATCGGGCTGCATATTTTCCGGCATAGTGACTCCGAGATTGAATGTTATTCAATGAACAGAGTATTAATGTGCGGGATCGTGAACAGAATGGCAATCAGAGTGCCGATATGACAGCGGGCACCGAAGGGTGCCCGCTGGAGAACAGAAGATTAACGTTTACGCCACAGTGTCACCTGAGCGACAGTGTGCTGGTATTTGCGCGCCGTTTCACGGATGACAAACGGCACATCCTGCGCGGGTTCGATCTCCTCGAAATCGGCCGCCAGCAGGCGCTGCAACGCCTGGTATGTCGATAGCGCCTCACCGTTTTCACGAATGCCACCCAGCCAGTTCTCCTTCGGCGTGAAATCTTCCAGCCAGGTATAAGGAGAAGAGAGCATCAGCACACCGCCGGGGCGGATCATGCGGGTGATGTCCTGCAGGAAGCGACGTGGCTGGCGCAGACGATCAATCAGGTTCGAAGCCAGCACCAAATCGAAGGGCTCAGCCTGCGGTTTCAGGTTACAGGCATCCCCCTGCACAAACTGGATGCGGCTGGCCTGTTCAGTACCGAGGTTAATGTCCTTCAACTGTACCTGTCGGTATTCCACCAGCTCGCCCTCTTCCTGAGTGACGTAGCGAAACTCTTCACCGCTGGTGAGCTGCAACGCCACGTCGATAAAGCGTGCGGAATAGTCCATTCCCACCACCTGGCTGAAATGACGTGCCAGTTCAAAACTCGCACGTCCTGTGGCACAGCCAATATCCAGTGCCCGCTGACGCTGGTTTGTGACGCCGCAGGCTATCTCCACCAGCACCTTCGCGTAGTTGGCAACGCCGAAGTATTCCGGTCCGTACTGGAAGTCGAGGTACTGTGACACCATGCTGTCGGTTTCATAGGGGTTACTGGCCCGGCTTTCCTGATGATCGGAGACCACATAGCGGAAACCCGCGTGCTGGAAGAAGTGGCGGCGAAAAGCGTAGCGTGCCGACTTTAGCGCTTCATTCCCTGTAGAGATCCAACTGCCGCCTTTGATCAGCGAATGCTTACCATCAAACGTCGGCGTGGAGAAGTCATCATATAAAGGATGGACGCGGAAACCTTCAAAACCTGAAATGGGTGTGGTCGTCCATTGCCAGACGTTACCGATCAGATCGAAAAACTCACCCTGAGCAAAACGATCGACCGGGCAGGATGAGGCCCAGCGGGAGAGATTGATATTGCCGGGTGTGTCATCCCAGTCAGGCTGATCGCCGGCCACCTGCTCACGCAGCAGCATCCATTCACTTTCGGCGGGAAGCTGGACAGACTGGCCTGTCACTTCGGCTTTCCAGCGGCAGAATGCCGCAGCTTCAAGCTGATTGACTTCGGCTGGCCAGTCCCAGGGCATCGGGACTTCTTCCGCCATCAGGCGGAGCTTCAGCGTTTCCGGCTGGTCTGCATAACCAGTCCAGAAAGTAGGTTGGCTGGCTTTCGCGAATTCGCGCCAGCCCCAGCCTTCGTCATCCCACCAGCGTGGTGTCTGATAGCCACCTGCCGTCACAAAGTCGAAGAATTCCGCGTTACTGACCAGCATTTTACTGGCCTCGAAAGCCTTCACGTCGGTGATGCGGCTGCCGTACTCGTTATCCCAGCCGTAAGTGTCATCGGTTTTTCCCTGAGTGACACGTCCTGCGGCAACACTGATCAGGCTGTTGTGCGGCACCGCCTGACGGTCATGGCGCGCATCCGGACACACCGGCCAGTGTGGCTGCGGTTTGACCCACGCCAGGGGCAGCTGTCGAATCAGCACGCTGGAGGTTTCCAGATGGATACGCTCATGTTCGATGCCCATCAGGACAACCCAGGCCGGGCTATCCCAGGTGATCGGCAGCGTTAGCGGCATCTCACGGATCAGCTGTTCAACGCGGGCGCGCACTTTACCGCGATAATCGCGCAGTTCAGCGACCGATGGCCAGGCATAGTGACTGGTGTCGAGGTCATCCCAGCTCATCTCATCGACGCCGATGGCCATCATCGCTTCAATGCTATCGTCGGTACGGTTGTCGAGCAGGCGAGCTGCCATCAGCTTATTGATATAGAACGTGGCGGTGTGACCGTAGTAGAAGATCAGCGGATGCCGTAGCGATATCGCTTTGGTTGTCCACGCCCGTTCATCCGCCAGGCAGTCAAACAGGCTTTCATACAGCTCCCATGTCTGACGGAAGTAGTTGAGCAATTGCTGACGTTTTTGTTCCGGGTCATTGCCGGTTAACTGCAGCGTGCGGGTTGGGGCAGGTAATCCTGTCTGGTGTTGTTGCGAAGTCACGTGATGCTCCCATCTTGCCATGTGGCTAAAGCGTATACATCACTATAGCAAATAAGCTCTGCCAGATTAGGTCAAAGGCGGGGTTCAGCGTTTCCAGCGACGGAGCAGGCGGCTCTTTAGCCCGGTGTCGAAACGCCAGATGTGGTCAAAGATACGCATAATGCCGGGTTTTCCATGATCGGACATGGCAACGGCATGAAAACGCTGTTGCTGCTGGCTCTGGTGGTCGCGTACGCGTTTGACCAGTACATCAGGAAGACGTTGAGCGATAAAGTCAGAGAGAATCACGGCGTCAGCATCCTGCCACTGTGGGCCGGACAGCTTGAGTAAGACGGCATCGAGGCAGGCAGCCAGGTCGGTGCCGCCACGAAAACGCTGGCTGAGAAAACGGATCGCCTGGCTGATGCCATCTTCAGCGGTCAGTTCATAGCCCACCACTTCATGGGCAAACAGCATAATGTAGCAGCGGCGGTTATCTGCCAGTGCCACCTTCAGCAGCGCCAGGCAGAACGCCTTGGCACAGCGTTCATTAAAGCCGCCCATTGAACCGGATGTATCCACGCAGATGATAAACGGGCCGCGCGGCTGCTCATCATGATGGTGGTGAGTCACCGGGCGCAGCGTGACTTTGTCATGCCAGCTCTCTCCCTGGAGACGATAGGTGAGCAGGCGTTTTTCCACCATCCGACGGTAAAACTCCAGCTCCAGTTCGCTGATGCCCAGCGTGGCCAGCTCTGGTGGCAGCAGGCGCAGAATATCGTCACTCTGGTGCAGACCGCTGACTTCTTCCGGCACGCTTTCTGGTTCGCGCACCAACTGGTGGAAGGCTTCCGGCGGAGCATCGTCCGAGAGTACCGCTTTGGCTTCACGGCTGCGGCCCAGCTGTTCCGCCAATTTCAACAACTCCGGCTGGCTGGCCAGGAAATCACCGTATTGCACCATGAGCTGGTAGTCGTCGCGTTGCAGTGAACTGCGGGTCAAATCCCATAAGCGACCCGCAGCGGCTTCGTCATCGGTGGCCAGCACGGGAGCCAGCTGACCACTCATGGCCAGCCGCTGTTGCAGGTCAGCCAGCAGTTTTTCACGCTCCTGATCGAGTAACTGCTGGTTAAGGGTCAGGGTTTGCAGCGTCAGGCTCAGTCGCCAGCGCTGTAAAAACAGCGTCTGCTGAGCGCCGCTGAGCTGCAAGGTATCGTGATGGCTGACCAGCGCTTGCGCTTTTTCAGCAAAGGGCGAGTGATTCTGCGCAAGCCATGTCAGTAATTCGGGCAGCTGACTGCTGAAGTCATGCTGGCTGAGAGTCTGGCACTGCTGGAAGCGGCTGAACTCTGCCGCCAAATCGTCCGGAACCGGGGTCGATTTTAACTGTTGCAGGATCTCTGACTTCCAGCGCGGAAGATCGCGCGTCAGGGCATTTTTCAGCCGGGGAAACTTTTCAAAAAAGGCGACCAGCTGCGGTGAGGCCAGCAACGTGATCACCAGTTCTTCAATCAGCTCATTTTCACTGACTGCCAGAAACATACTCAATGTATCAAGTGAGATCACTGCCGCGCCTGCTTCAGCTGTTCCGCCACCTGTTGCAGGCTATCTTCAACACGTGCCAGCCAGTCATCGCTGATAAACAGGCAGCGATGATGCTGGCTGAACAGCGTGCGCTGCGCGCGAAGCTGGGTATCAAGCTCATCGAGCGCCAGCGAAATCTCTTCCGGCAGCCCTTGCTGCGGTTTACCCGGCAGCATCAGGCGTGAGGCTTGCAGGCTGACGTCGCGCAATGTCAGGCAGTCATGGCCGTCTACGTGCAAATCCAGCGTCTGGGCAAAGCCAATACCATTGAGCTTGCCACGCATTTCGCCGCCTTTTTGCAGCCAGTGATGCAGAGCTTCGCGGGCCAGGGTGATATGCGTGACCTGCATATCATGCAGCGTGAGCGGTTTTTGCAGCATCAGCGTCAGCGCATCGGCTGACAGCGTCGCCGGCAGATCAAAGTGAGGTTTGCGGCTGAACATGCCGCCATGTTTCTCCAGGCGGATGGCCTGTTCCACACTTTGTTGCTGCTGGAGCGCCAGACGGCGGGCATTAATTTGCTGCAATTTGAACAGCATTGGTTGCTGCTGCCATGCCTGCTGGGTGATCAGATTATCCAGTTCACGATCCAGCAGTTTCATCGATCCCACATCGTGCCACAGGCAGTCTTTCAGCAGGATCAAATCAATAGGCGCGATCACGCTACGGCCACTGTAAAAGGCACTGGCCTGCAACAAGTGAATGGCTTTTTTCCAGCGGCGATCGGAGATATACGGCGCTTCTGGTTGATTTTCTAACAGTTGACGCAGTTGGAAAATAAGCTCGAAAACATCGTCGGGCAGGCTGACTTTACTGATACCTTGTTGCCACTCCAGATACTCTTCATCGCTGATGCAGAGTGAATCGGATACCGGGTTCTGATTCTCATCCTGCTGGTGGGTTAACAGACTGCGGAAGTTCTGCTTTTCATGCACGTTATCCAGCCACAGGCGGATCAGCATACGGTCGTACAGTGCTTCCAGCCCACTATCCGCTTCCGGCAGTTCGTTAGAGGCCGTGACCAGCAGGCGCATCGGGATTTTATCTTCGCTGTCACCGTTACGAAAACGGCGTTCATTAATCGCAGTCAGCAACGTATTCAGGATGGCGGGCCCGGCTTTCCAGATCTCGTCAAGAAACACGATTTCTGCGTCAGGAAGGTAGCCTTTAGTCAGGCGCTGGTAGCGCCCTTCGTCTTTTAGTGCCTGAATAGAAAGAGGGCCAAAGACTTCTTCCGGCGTGGAGAAGCGCGTCATCAGGTATTCAAACGCACGGGCATGCTGGAAAGCATACTTGAGCCGGCGGGCAATCAGGCTTTTGGCAATGCCCGGTGGGCCGAGTAAAAAGACACTTTCACCGCACAGGGCGGCGAGCAGGCAAAGGCGAATCGCATGATGGCGTTCGTAAAGTCCTTTCTCTAATGCATTGCTGAGGCGGGCGATGCGTTCCGCCAATAATTGAGAGTGGGCCATAATCAAACATTCATCCTTTTTCTACGGTCAGGCCAGATTGCTGTCTGGCGAGCGCAAACACTACTGGCTATGATGCTTGAAAGAGTTGATTGCAGTCAGCTTTTTTATTATCAAAGGGTGACACTGACCATTGAAGTTGTCATTTAACAGGCAATTAAGGATAGGCATTCATGTTTAATCATGCATACTGTGCGCGTTTTGACGGGCAGTTGAGCCGTACGCAATCCCGCGTCAGTCCACCGCAACAAAAGACAAGTCTATGAGTTCTGAGAAGAAGCAATCCCTTGGTGCCGTTACCCTGGCAGCGATAGGTGTGGTGTATGGTGATATCGGCACCAGCCCGCTGTATACACTGCGTGAGTGTCTTTCCGGGCAGTTTGGTTTTGGTGTTGAGCGCGATGCCGTTTTCGGCTTCCTGTCGCTGATTTTTTGGCTGTTATTACTCACCGTTTCCCTGAAATATATCAGTTACGTGATGCGTGCCGATAATGCCGGGGAAGGCGGGATATTGACACTGATGTCACTGGCGGGACGCAATACCGGTGCGCGGTCAACTGCCGTGCTGGTGATCATGGGCCTGATCGGTGGCAGTTTCTTCTACGGCGAGGTGGTGATCACCCCGGCGGTATCGGTGCTTTCGGCCATTGAAGGTCTGGAGATCGCCGCGCCCTCCCTTGATCGCTATATCGTGCCGCTGGCGATTGGCGTGCTGACATTGCTCTTCGTGATCCAAAAACACGGTACCGGCCTGGTCGGTAAGCTGTTCGCACCCGTGATGCTGCTGTGGTTTCTGGTGCTGGCGGTATTGGGTGCGCGTGGCATCATCAGCAACCCCGAAGTGCTGCACGCCATGAATCCTTACTGGGCGATTCATTTCTTTGTTGAATACAAAATGGTGTCCTTCTTTGCGCTTGGGGCCGTGGTGTTGGCCATCACGGGCGTTGAGGCGCTGTACGCCGATATGGGCCATTTTGGTAAGTACCCGATCCGTCTTGCGTGGTTTATTGTGGTGCTGCCGTCGCTGGTGCTGAACTATTTCGGCCAGGGCGCGCTGCTGCTGAAAAATCCGGAAGCGATTAAGAACCCCTTCTTCCTGTTGGCCCCGGATTGGGCGTTGATCCCGATGCTGATTCTGGCCACGCTGGCGACAGTGATCGCTTCTCAGGCGGTGATTTCCGGTGTCTTCTCCCTGACGCGTCAGGCGGTTCGTCTCGGCTATCTGCCGCCGATGCGTATTGTTTACACCTCGGAAGAGGAGTCGGGCCAGATTTACATTCCGGTGATCAACTGGTTGCTGTTTGTCTCGGTGGTGATTGTGATTGTGGGCTTTGAGCATTCGAGTAACCTGGCTGCGGCTTACGGGATTGCTGTTACCGGAACGATGGTTCTCACCGCGATCCTGTGCAGCGTGGTGGCGATTAAAAACTGGCACTGGAATCGTTATCTGGTCATAACGCTGCTGGTGGGCATGTTGTGCATTGACGTGTCACTGTTCTCCGCAAACCTGGTGAAAGTGTTTGCCGGAGGCTGGTTACCACTTTCGCTGGCGCTGGTGATGTTTGTGGTGATGACCACCTGGAAGAGCGAACGTTTCCGTCTGCTGCGCCGGATGCACGAACACGGTAATTCACTGGAGGCGATGATTGCTTCGCTGGAGAAATCGCCACCGGTGCGCGTGCCGGGCACCGCGGTGTATATGTCCCGCGCCCTGAATGTGATCCCGTTTGCCATGCTGCATAACCTGAAACACAACAAGGTGCTGCATGAGCGCGTGGTGCTGCTGACGCTGCGTACCGAAGATGCGCCTTATGTCCATAACGTGAAGCGTGTGACCATCGAGCAACTGTCGCCGACCTTCTGGCGTGTGGTGGCCAGTTACGGCTGGCGTGAAACGCCAAACGTGGAGGAGATTTTCCATCGCTGCGGTCTGGAAGGGTTGAGCTGCCGGATGATGGAGACCTCATTCTTTATGTCACATGAGTCACTGATTATCGGTAAGCGTCCGTGGTACCTGCGCCTGCGCGGCAAGCTGTTCCTTGCGCTGCAACGTAATGCGCTTCGGGCACCCGATCAGTTTAAAATTCCGCCTAACCGGGTGATTGAGCTGGGGACCCAGGTCGAGATTTAGCACGGTTCGGGACGGGCATGCCCGTCCCCTACAAACCTGTCTGTCGCTGGGGCGAGACACACCTCGCCGTAGTTATCCGTTAATATTTACCGTCACCGCAAATCCGCCTTCTGCCCGATTTTCCAGGGTGACCGTCATGCCGTGCAGGCGGGCAATATGATGAACGATCGACAAGCCTAAGCCGCTGCCGGACTGTTGCTGGCCAGGCGGGCGATAAAATCGTTCACCAATACGCGCCAGCGCTTCCGGGCTGACGCCCGGTCCATTGTCCAGCACCTGCAACGTGCTGGCGGTCAGTTTCAGCCACACTTCACTGCCCGCCGGACTGTAGCGAATGGCATTATCCAGCAGATTACGCACCAACAGCGCCAGCAGCAGCGTCTGACCCAGACTGATAACG
This sequence comes from Erwinia sp. MYb375, assembly GCF_037479175.1. Lineage (NCBI taxonomy): Bacteria > Pseudomonadati > Pseudomonadota > Gammaproteobacteria > Enterobacterales > Erwiniaceae > Erwinia > Erwinia sp. MYb375. Next base: position 532,053 of record NZ_JBBGZS010000010.1, read on the forward strand.
GGCGCATCGGGGGCATCCAGCGCCAGTTCCACGCCTGCTGCCTGTGCGGCCGCATACTGATCCACCACGGCTTTCTGCACGATCGCCTGCCACTGCACACTGTGTTTTTCCAGATCCTCCCCGGCATCCAGACGCGACAGCGTCAGCAGTTGATCCACCAGCCGGGTGGCGCGGTCTATCCCTGCATCCAGACTGGTCAGCGCATGGTGGCGTACGGCGACATCGTCATGAGCCAGCTGGGCAACTTCCGTCTGCACCTTTAATGCGGCCAGCGGGCTGCGCAGTTCGTGGGCGGCATCCGAGGTAAAACGGCGTTCGCGCAGCAGCATGTCACCGATGCGCCCAAACAGTTGGTTCAGTTCAGTCAGCAACGGGCGGACTTCCTGTGGCACACGCTGTGGGGTGAGGGGTGTAATGTCATCCGGGGCGCGTTGGCGCAGCTGGTCAGCGATCTGTTTCAGCGGCGCCAGCTCCCGGGTGATCAGCCACAACATCAACATCAGCATCACCGGCAATGCCACCAGCCACGGCATCAGGTTGGTTTGCACCAGATCGCGGGTCATATCATCGCGATATTCCCACTCCTGGCCGACCACCACCACATAGCGATCGTCCGGTGTACGCAGCCATACCATCCGCCAGCGGTCATCATCACCGCGCAGGCGGCCATCAACAAAACCCTCACGCTGATAATCAAAGATGAAATTCCGGCCATTATCACCATCATTAAGCAGCATCTGGCCGTCGCGGCGAAACACGGCAAAGGCCAGCGCATCATCGTCCTGATCGCCACGGTGATGGCGCAGGATTTTTTTTGTTTTCGGCAGCGTCATCGTTTTTTCATCGCCTGACGCAATATCCAGGGTGGTGAGCCGTTTCGCAAACAGCATTTGCTGTGTATCAAACAACGCATTGATATTGTGACGGGTCTGCCACCAGGCCCCCACAGCGGCCACTCCCCAGCACAGCAGGCTGAGTAGCAAAAAACCGAGCATCAGACGCAGTCGCAGACTTTGGCGCATCAGGGTGCCGCTCCCAGCGTGTAACCCACGCCGTGAATGGTGCGAATAAACTCACTGCCCAGTTTTTTACGCAGGTGATGGATGTGCACTTCCACGGCATTGCTGGAAACGTCGTCATCCCAGCCGTAGAGTTTGTCTTCCAGCTGTGGGCGGGTGAGCACGCGCCCGTTGTTGAGCAGAAACAGTTCCAGCAGCGCCAGTTCACGCGCTTTCAGTTCCAGCGGTGCACCCTTCAGCGTAACGGTATGAGAACCCGGTTCCATGATCAGGCTGCCATGTTGCAGTGTCGGTTGTAGCTGGCCGTGACGGCGGCGGATCAGTGCCTGTAAACGCGCGGCCACTTCGCTGAGGGCAAAGGGTTTACATAAATAGTCATCGGCTCCCTGCTGCAACCCGCTGACGCGTTGTTCCAGGGCATCGCGGGCCGTTAGGATCAACACCGGTTCATCACGTCCCTGCTGTCGCCACTGACGGAGAATGGTGAGTCCGTCGATTTCTGGCAGGCTGAGATCCAGTACTACCGCATCATAGGGCGCGGCACTCAGCGCCCTTAGTCCTTCGTTGCCCTGGGTAAACCAGTCAACACTGAACCCCAGTTTACTTAATCCGGCTTTGATGCCGTCGCCAATCAGGCGGTCATCTTCGATTAACAGAATTCGCATGGTGTTATTCCTCTCTGCTCACCGAGTTATACGGAATCATGATGCGGCTTGTACAGCAACGATCGACGAAATTCGCCACTTTTCGTCAATTTAGAACAATAAACTCGTGATGAAAGCGTCCTTAAGATCCTGTTAAGAACCTTTTGCTGTAATACTGACTGAACCGACGTTACCGGGCAGAATTGACTGCTCTATTGCATAAGGAAAAGTGAACATGATGAAGAAGACAGCTGCATTACTGGCGATCACCGCCCTGATGTCCATGCCCGTACTGGCCGTTCAGGGCGGCGGTTTTGTTGACCCGAGTGCTCCGACAGCCCAGGTACAGAAGGGCGGGTTTAGCGGCCCGAACGGTACGGTGGCTACCGTCAAGCAGGCTCAGGATATGAGTGATGATGCCTGGGTAACAATGCGTGGTCATATTGAAAAGCGCATTGGTGATGAAGACTATCTGTTCCGTGATGCCACCGGCACCATGACCGTCGAAATTGACGATAAGCGCTGGGACGGACAGACCATTGGTCCGAAAGACAATGTTGAACTCCAGGGCAAGCTGGATAAAGACTTCAACTCACTGGAGCTGGACGTCAAACAGGTGCGCAAAATCGGTGGCTAATCGCCGGCAAGCATCGTGACCAGGTGGTGGACGGCGGGGGAGCGATCCCAACGCCGCCAGGCCAGGGCGATATCACTGCCCAGCGCAGCATCCTCAATCTGATGGAAGCTGACGCCGGGCAGGCTGATGCAGCGCAGTGAATCAGGCACGATGGTGATGCCGAAGCCTGCGGCGACCATGCTCACGCCCGACGAAATTTGCGGTGACTGCTGCACGCCATCTGGTTGAAAACCGGCACGCAGACAGGCACTGATAATCACTTCGTACAGGCTGGGGGCAACCTCACGCGGAAACAAAATCAGTGATTCTTGACGTAACTGTGCCAGCGACAAAGAGGGGGCGCTGCCAAGCGGATGACCCGTCGGTAGCACCACAGCCATTTTCTCAGAAGCAATCACCTTCAGATTAAACGCCTTACTGCTCTCACAGGGCAGACGTACAAAGGCGGCATCCAGTAATCCCTCCTCCAGATTATGCATCAGCGTCGCCATACTCTCTTCCTGGGGCAGTAAGGTGATGGCCGGAAAACGATCCTGAAAACAGTGCAGCAGCCGGAAAATCTGCGGATGAAACGCGGTGGAGCTGGCAAAACCAATCGACAGCTTTCCACTGATCCCGCGGGCAATCCCTTTGGCTTTCTCCAGCGCATGGCCGGTCAGTGCCAGGATCTGGCAGGCATCATGATAAAACGCTTCCCCGGCATCCGTCAGTTCCACGCCACGCGTCAGCCTTTTCAGCAGCGGTGTACCAATCTCTTCTTCCAGTTTTTTGATTTGCTGACTCAGCGGGGGCTGGGAAATACCCAGCCTTTCCGCCGCCCGGGTGAAGTGCTTCGTCTCAGCGACCGCAACGAAGTAACGCAGATACCGCAGTTCCATATCGAAAACGTCTCAAAGTGTGGGGTGTTCTATATTGGAATCCCGAACTGAATCGAGTCAACATTGATTCAATACTTCTTAACAGTTTATCGGGGGAAAAGGCAATGACACATTCTGTAACTGATTGTTCATGTTCGGAACAACTGACCGAAACGGTCAGGGGGATGCAGAAGGAAAGGCCAGAAAGTGTAATCTATCAGACCTCTCTGATGAGCGCGTTACTGAGCGGTGTCTATGACGGTACCACCACGGTGGCAGACCTGCTGAAGAAAGGCGACTTTGGCCTCGGGACGTTTAATCAGCTGGATGGCGAGCTGATCGCTTTTAACCGCGAAGTGTACCAGTTGCGTTCAGATGGCAGTGCCCGTGCTGCCAGTCCCGATCAGAAATCGCCGTTCGCAGTGATGACCTTCTTCCACCCTCAGTATCAGCATCGCTTTACCGGCCCGGTTGATCGGGCCGGGGTACACCAGGTCATCGACCAGCAGGTCAGTTCCGATAATCAGTTCTGCGCATTGCGTCTCGACGGCTTGTTCAGCCGCGCAGAAACCCGCACGGTTCCCTGTCAGCACCGCCCGTATAAATCGATGCCAGAGGTGCTCGGCAAGCAGCCCACCTTCCATTTTGAGCAGCGCAATGGCGTGTTGATCGGTTTTCGCACGCCGCAGTATATGCAGGGCATCAACGTCGCGGGCTATCACGAACATTTCATTACTGACGATCGCCAGGGTGGCGGTCATCTTCTGGATTATCAGCTTGATCACGGCACGCTGACCTTTGGTGAGATCAGCAAGCTGGTGATTGACCTGCCTGGCGACAGCGACTTCCTGCGGGCGGATCTCAGCCCGGAAAATCTGGATTCCGCCATTCGTTCTGTTGAAAGCTGAAAAAGAGAGAGAACAAAAGATGAAAAACGTCACTGAGGTTCAACAGTGGGCACACGGTGCCGATCTGGTCGTGGCTCAACTGGAAGCACAGGGAGTGAAGCAGGTCTTCGGCATCCCCGGTGCCAAAATCGATAAAGTTTTTGATTCGCTGCTGGACACTTCCATCCAGACGATTGCCGTACGTCATGAAGCCAATGCCGCATTTATGGCAGCGGCCGTGGGCCGGCTGACCGGCAAAGCCGGCGTTGCGCTGGTCACCTCCGGGCCAGGTTGTTCTAATCTGATCACCGGTATGGCAACGGCGACCACCGAGGGCGATCCGGTAGTGGCACTGGGTGGGGCGGTCAAACGTGCCGACAGTGCCAAACAGGTGCATCAGAGCATGGATACCGTCGCGATGTTCCACCCTGTGAGTAAATATGCGGTAGAAGTCGGTTCCTCAGATGCCATTGCCGAAGTGTTATCGAATGCGTTTCGCAGTGCGGAGCAGGGGCGCCCCGGCGGCGCTTTTGTCAGCCTGCCACAGGATATTATTAATGAACCCGCGCGCGGGCATCTGCTGAATACCAGTGGCCAGCTGCTGCTGGGGGCGGCGCCGGATGTGGCAATCGACGCAGTGGCACAACAAATCGCGCAGGCGAAAAATCCGGTGCTATTGCTGGGCCTGATGGCCAGCCAGCCCGCCAACAGCGATGCGCTGCATCAGCTGCTGGAGCGTAGCCATATTCCGGTCACCAGTACCTACCAGGCGGCAGGTGCCGTGCGTCAGGAACATTTTTCCCGTTTTGCCGGGCGTGTCGGGCTCTTTAATAATCAGGCGGGCGATCGGTTGCTGCGTGAGGCCGACCTGATTATTACCATCGGCTACAGCCCCGTGGAGTATGAACCCGCGATGTGGAACAGTGGCAAAGCCACCCTGGTGCATATCGATGTGTTGCCCGCCGATACCGACAACTGCTATCAGCCTGATGCTGAACTGGTCGGGGATATTGCTGCCACGCTGGATAAACTGTCGGCGCGGATTCACGGGCCGTTAACCCTCAGCCCACAGGCGGCGGCGATCCTCAGTGACCGCCAGCAACAGCGTGAGCTGCTGGCGCTGCGCGGGCATCAACTGAATCAGTTTGCCCTGCATCCTTTGCGCATCGTGCGTGCTATGCAGGACATCATCAACAGTGACGTCACCCTGACGGTGGATATGGGCAGCTTTCATATCTGGATCGCGCGTTATCTTTACAGCTTCCGTGCCCGTCAGATCATGATCTCCAACGGCCAGCAAACGATGGGCGTGGCATTACCTTGGGCAATCGGTGCCTGGCTGGTGGACCCGTCGCGCAAAGTGGTGTCGGTCTCCGGGGATGGCGGGTTCCTGCAATCGAGTATGGAGCTGGAAACAGCGGTACGACTGGGGGCGAATCTGCTGCATATCATCTGGGTGGATGAGTGCTACAACATGGTGGCGATGCAGGAAGAGAAGAAATATCAGCGGGTTTCCGGGGTAAAATTCGGTCCGATCGATTTTAAAGCTTACGCCGAGTCGTTTGGTGCCGCGGGGTTTGCGGTGGAAAGTGCAGAAATGCTGGAACCGACGTTGCGTAAAGCGATGGATGTGCAGGGACCGGCGGTGGTGGCAATCCCGGTAGATTATGCCGACAACCACCTGCTGATGGGGCAGATGCATCTCAGCCAGATTTTGTGAGTTGCCATACCTTCCCGATGTTCAATATATTCACCATCGGCCCTTTACCGGTAACATAAAGGGCCATTTTTTTCCTTAAAACAAATCCCTTCTCTGCGTCAGCGAAACGTTTCGATGGCGATCACATTTTCAACATTTGATGATTGTTTTCCCCTGACCATTTCTTACACTGCCAATCAGCGAAACGTTTCGCTCTGGAGTGAATAATGAAAAAAGGCACCTTACTGAATTCTGATATCTCGTCCGTGATTTCACGTCTCGGTCATACTGACAGCATCGTGATTGGTGATGCCGGCCTGCCGATCCCACAAGGTCCGCAGCGTATTGACCTGGCGTTAACGCATGGAATTCCGACATTTTTACAGGTAACCCAGGCGGTCACCAGCGAGATGCAGGTCGAGAGTGCCATCATTGCGGAAGAAATTAAGCAGCATAATCCGCAGCTTCATAGTGAATTAATCGCCCTGCTCGACTTACTGCAACAACACCAGGGTAATTCAATCAGTATCAGTTATGTCAGTCACGAACAGTTCAAACACCAAACTCAGCGTAGTCAGGCCGTCATTCGCAGCGGAGAGTGCTCTCCGTATGCGAATGTCATCCTGATCGCTGGCGTGACCTTTTAGAGGCTGTTATGCAACCTTTACTGCAATTAAAAGGCATTGATAAAGCCTTCCCGGGCGTCAAAGCGCTGTCGGGAGCCGCCCTCTCTGTTTATCCTGGCCGCGTGATGGCGCTGGTGGGCGAAAACGGTGCGGGTAAGTCGACCATGATGAAGGTGCTTACCGGGATCTACGCCCGTGATGCGGGCACGTTTGAATGGCTCGGTCAGGAAACCACCTTTAACGGGCCGAAAGAGTCGCAGGAAGCCGGGATCGGTATTATCCATCAGGAACTGAACCTGATCCCCCAACTGAGCATTGCGGAAAACATCTTTCTTGGTCGCGAATTTGTTAACCGTTTTGGCCGCATCCAGTGGAAAAAGATGTACGCCGAGGCGGATGCCTTACTGAAGCGACTTAATCTGCGCTTCAGCAGCCATAAGCTGGTGGGTGATCTGTCTATCGGTGACCAGCAGATGGTGGAGATTGCCAAGGTCCTGAGCTTCGAGTCAAAAGTGATCGTCATGGACGAACCGACGGACGCGCTGACGGATACCGAGACCGCTTCGCTGTTCCGGGTGATCAACGAGCTGAAAGCGCAGGGCTGCGGCATTGTTTATATCTCTCATCGAATGAAAGAAATTTTTGAGATCTGCGACGATGTGACCATCTTCCGTGACGGGCAGTTTATTGCCGAACGTGAAGTGGCTCAGCTGACGGAAGAGTCGCTGATTGAAATGATGGTCGGCCGCAAGCTGGAAGAGCAGTATACACGCCTGGATAAAGCACCGGGTGAGGTTCGCCTGAAGGTGGAGCATCTGAGTGGTTCCGGCGTTGAGGATGTCAGCTTTACGCTGCGTAAAGGCGAAATTTTGGGTGTGTCCGGGCTGATGGGCGCGGGGCGTACCGAACTGATGAAAGTGCTGTATGGCGCCTTGTCACGCAGCAGTGGCAGCGTGACGCTGGACGGAAAAACCGTCTTCGCGCGTTCCCCGGAAGAGGGGCTGGCCAACGGTATCGTCTATATTTCTGAAGATCGTAAGCGTGATGGCCTTGTGCTGGGCATGTCGGTGAAAGAGAACATGTCACTGACCGCACTCAACTATTTTAGCTATGGCGCGGGCCGCCTGAAACATGCGGAAGAGCAGCAGGCGGTCGGTGACTTTATCAAGCTATTCAACGTTAAAACGCCATCAATGAATCAGCCGATTGGTTTGCTCTCCGGGGGTAATCAGCAAAAGGTGGCCATTGCCCGCGGGCTGATGACGCGGCCAAAAGTGCTGATCCTGGATGAGCCAACGCGTGGCGTCGATGTTGGCGCGAAAAAAGAGATTTATCAGCTGATTAATCAGTTTAAACAGGAAGGGTTGAGCATCATTCTCGTCTCCTCCGAAATGCCGGAAGTCCTGGGCATGAGTGATCGCGTGCTGGTGATGCACGAAGGTCGCCTGAGCGGTGACTTCCCGATTGAACAAGCCTCGCAGGAAATTTTGATGGCGGCGGCAGTTGGTAAACATTACAGCGCGGAGCTGGCATAACTATGAGTACGCAAACAATCCCTTCACGCCGCCTGATCAGTAAGGCATGGCTGCTTGAGCAGAAATCCCTGATTGCGCTGGTGGTGCTGATTGCCATCGTTTCCAGTCTGAGCCCGAATTTCTTCACCGTGGCTAACCTGTTTAACATTCTGCAACAGACGTCGGTCAACGCCATTATGGCGGTGGGTATGACGCTGGTGATCCTCACCTCCGGTATCGATCTCTCCGTGGGTTCACTGCTGGCGCTGACCGGGGCAGTCGCTGCCTCCATTGTCGGGCTGGAAGTGAATGCTCTGGTGGCGGTGGCGGCATCGCTGGCACTGGGTGCCTTTATTGGTGCGATTACCGGCTCGATTGTCGCGAAAGGTAAAGTGCAGGCGTTTATTGCCACACTGGTCATGATGTTGCTGCTGCGTGGTGTGACGATGGTGTACACCAACGGCAGCCCGGTGAATACCGGCTTTAACGACAATGCAGACCTGTTTGGCTGGTTTGGTATCGGTCGCCCTCTGGGTATCCCGACACCGGTCTGGTTAATGGGTGTGGTGTTCCTCGCCGCCTGGTACATGCTGCATCACACGCGCCTTGGCCGTTACATTTATGCGCTGGGCGGTAACGAAGCGGCAACGCGTCTGTCCGGCATCAGTGTTAACCGCGTCAAAATTATCGTTTATGCGCTGTGCGGCATGTTGGCTGCGCTGGCGGGCACCATTGAAGTGGCACGCCTCTCTTCGGCGCAGCCGACGGCAGGTACCGGCTATGAGCTGGATGCGATTGCAGCTGTGGTGCTGGGTGGAACCAGCCTCGCAGGCGGTAAAGGCCGGATTATGGGCACGCTGATAGGTGCGCTGATCTTAGGCTTCCTGAATAACGGGCTGAACTTGCTCGGTGTTTCTTCTTACTACCAAATGATCGTCAAAGCTGTGGTGATTTTGCTGGCGGTGCTGGTAGACAACAAAAGCAGTAAATAACACTCTTTACCTTTACAGGATATGAAAATGAAGATGAATAAACTGACTGCACTGGCTGTACTGTTAGGCGCCACGCTGAGCGCTAACGCGCTGGCAAAGGACACCATTGCGCTGGTGGTTTCTACCCTGAATAACCCGTTCTTCGTATCGCTGAAAGATGGCGCGCAGAAAGAAGCGGATAAACTGGGTTATAACCTGGTGGTGCTGGATTCTCAGAACAACCCGGCGAAAGAACTGGCTAACGTGCAGGATCTGACCGTTCGTGGCACCAAGCTGGTGCTGATTAACCCGACCGACTCTGATGCGGTGGGTAACGCCGTGAAAATGGCAAACCAGGCGAACATTCCGGTGATCACCCTGGACCGTGTAGCCTCTCAGGGTACCGTGGTCAGCCACGTGGCGTCTGATAACCGTTTCGGCGGCAAAATGGCCGGTAACTTCATCGCCAAAAAAGTCGGCGACAATGCAAAAATCATTGAACTGCAGGGCATTGCCGGAACGTCTGCTGCGCGTGAGCGTGGTGAAGGCTTCAAGCAGGCTGCCGATGCACACAAATTCAATATTCTCGCCAGCCAGCCGGCTGACTTCGACCGTACCAAAGGCCTGAACGTGATGCAGAACCTGCTGACCGCTCACCCGGACGTACAGGCGGTGTTTGCTCAGAACGACGAAATGGCACTGGGTGCCCTGCGTGCATTGCAAACGGCAGGCAAATCTGATGTCGTAGTGGTGGGCTTCGACGGCACCCCAGATGGTATTAAAGCGGTTGAAGGCGGCAAACTGGCTGCGACCGTGGCTCAGTTACCGGAGCAAATCGGCGTTATCGGCGTACAGACGGCTGATAAAGTGCTGAAAGGCCAGAAAGTACAGGCTATCAATCCGGTTGACCTGAAGCTGGTCACCCAATAAATCAAAGAAAAGCATGGCACGCGCCACCTTGGGGGGGCGCACTTATCTGGACAATCCCCTTATGATGAAAACTGGCAAACTGGCTGTCCTCGGCAGCATTAATGCAGATCACATTCTGAATCTGGCGCATTTCCCGCGTCCGGGTGAAACGGTGATCGGGAAGCAGTATCAGGTCGCATTCGGTGGGAAAGGTGCAAATCAGGCCGTTGCCGCCGGGCGCAGTGGCGCAGACATTGCCTTTATCGCCTGCGTGGGTGAAGACGACATTGGCGAACGTATCCGCCAGCAGCTGGTTGATGACCGTATTGATGTCAGCCCGGTGGAAGCCGTTGCCGGCGACTCGACGGGTGTGGCACTGATATTTGTTAACGGTGAAGGTGAGAATACGATCGGTATTCACGCCGGCGCCAACGCTGCCCTGACGCCCGAGCGCGTTGAGCAGCACCAGCAGGTGATTGCGGATGCCGCAGCACTGTTGATGCAACTGGAGTCACCGCTGGAAAGCGTGCTGGCGGCTGCGAAGATCGCGCATCAGCATCAGACGCAGGTGATTTTGAATCCGGCCCCGGCGACAGAACTCTCTGACGAGCTATTGTCGCTGGTGGATATGATTACCCCGAATGAAACCGAAGCGCAGATCCTCACGGGTGTGGCGGTCAACAGCGATGAAGACGCTGCACGAGCAGCGGCAGTGCTGCATAAAAAAGGTATCCGTACTGTATTGATTACTCTCGGCAGCCGGGGCGTGTGGTTAAGTGAGCAGGGGAATGGTCAGCGTATTCCTGGTTTCCGTGTGGAAGCGGTGGATACCATTGCCGCGGGCGACACCTTTAATGGTGCGCTGATCACGGCACTGATTGAGCAGCGTCCGATGGCTGAAGCCGTACGCTTTGCCCATGCCGCGGCAGCCATTGCCGTGACACGCCGCGGTGCACAACCTTCCGTTCCCTGGCGTGATGAGATTGACAGTTTCTTGCAACAGCAGGGGTAGATGTGGCGACCATGAAAGATGTCGCCCGCCTCGCGGGCGTCTCAACCTCCACCGTGTCTCACGTTATCAATAACAACCGCTTCGTGAGTGAAGCGGTTCGTGAAAAAGTGACCTCGGCGGTAAGCCAGCTGAATTACGCACCCTCTGCGCTGGCGCGTAGTCTGAAGCTCAATCAGACCCGTACTATTGGCATGTTGCTGACGGCCAGCAGTAACCCGTTCTATTCCGAGGTGGTACGGGGTGTTGAGCGTAGCTGCTATGAGCGTGGTTATAGCCTGGTATTGTGCAATACCGAAGGCGATGAAGACCGTATGAATCGAAGCCTTGAAACACTGCTGCAAAAGCGTGTCGATGGTTTGCTGATTATGTGTACCGAAAGTCACCTGCCTTCCGCTGAATTACTTCATCGTTATCCCACGATTCCGTCAGTCATGATGGACTGGGCGCCGTTTGAAGGCGGCAGTGACATTATTCAGGATAACTCCCTGCTGGGTGGGGAGATGGCGACACGACATCTTATTTCGCGTGGTTATACACGGATTGCCTGTATTGCCGGGCCACAGGACAAGACACCTGCGCGTCTGCGTCTTGAAGGATATCAGCAGGCAATGGACAGCGCCGGGTTAGCGATACCGCCTGACTACATTGTCAGTAGCGATTTTGAATTCCAGGGCGGATTCAATGCCATGAATACGCTTTTGGCCCTCGATCCTCCACCTCAGGCTGTCTTTACCTGTAATGATGCAATGGCTGTTGGCGTGTATCACGCGCTCTATCTGGCGGAAATGCGTATCCCGCAGGATATGGCCGTGGTGGGTTACGATGATATCGAACTCGCGCGCTATATGACGCCACCCCTCAGCACCGTTCACCAGCCCAAAGACGAACTGGGGGAGCTGGCGATCGATGCCCTGCTTCATCGCCTGGCCGATCCGACGGCCAGCCCTCAGTTACTGGTGCTGACGCCGGAACTGATGGAACGTGCCTCCGTGGGCGATCTCCGCAAGGAATAAGAGCCTAGGTTTTCTTCTTATCACGGTCGCTAATCAGATTGCGACCGTCGCCTGGTTTCAGCAGCAGGAAGACCAGCGCTGACAGCACGGTAATGCCCCCCATCGTCAGGAAGGTGGCATGGAAGTGCTGGAGCGTGGTGCCATCAAAGTTTTCATAAAAGCGTAACACCGCTGCACTCACTGCGACACCAAACCCAATCGCTAACTGTTGTGTGACGGCCAGCATGCTGTTACCGCTGCTGGCATTGGCATCCGTCAGGTCTGCGAGGGTGATGGTGTTCATCGCGGTAAACTGTGTGGACATCGCCATACCCAGAATAAAGAGTGGGATGAGCAGCGCCAGCATACTCCAGCCTGGAACCTGCAAAGCAAAGGTGGCAATCAGTACACCGATAATCATACTGATCCCGACCAGGGTTTTGCGATAACCAAACCAGCGCAGTACCTGAGTGACCGTCGATTTCGCCAGAATGGAGCCGAGGGCGGTGGGCGCGACCATGCAGCCAGCCAGCAGAGCCGTATAGCCAAAGCCGACCTGTAACATTAATGGCATCAGGAAGGGAATACAGCCTGTACCCAGTCTTGAGGCAATATTGCCCACGATGCCGACGGAGAAGGTGCGCGTCTTAAACATGGGTAATGGCAGCAGCGGGGCAGGGTGGCGCCGCGCATGCACTATATAGAGAAGCAATAATGCGATACCCGCCAGCAACACACCCAGAGCCATCACGCTTGATACAACCTGTTCGCCGAATAATTCGATGCCGCTGGAGATGCCCACCAGGCCCAAACCAAACAGCAGGAAACCGAGCAGGTCAAAACGGCGTTTCGGAGTGGTAAAGTCCGGCATATATTTGCGTGCATAGAAAATGCCGAGAATACCGATAGGGATATTAATGAGGAAAATCCAGTGCCAGGTGGCCCAGGTGACTAATACGCCCCCCAGTAAAGGGCCTAACACCGGGCCAACCAGTCCCGGCATCGTGACAAAATTGAGTACCGGTAGCAGCTCGCTGCGCGGATAGGCCCGGAGCAGAGCAAGACGTGCCACCGGCATCATCATTGCCCCACCCACACCTTGCACCACTCGAGATGTGACCAGCATCGACAACGAACCCGAAAGCGCGCAGGCCAGCGAACCCAGGGAAAACAGAAATACGGCGGCGATAAAGACTTTACGGGTGCCAAAGCGATCGGCCAGCCAGCCACTGACCGGGATCAGCATCGCGACAGTTAAGGTGTAGCTGATAACGGCAGACTGCATCGCCAGCGGAGAACGCCCCAGGCTGTGGGCGATGGCCGGAAGGGCCGTGTTCAGAATGGTGGCATCCAGTGCCTGCATAAAGAAGGCCATAGCGGCAATCCATGGAAGTCCGGCCATACTGCGCGCGGATTTAATCATTGGTATCCCTTTCTTTTGTGAGTGCGGCAGGAAAATCCCCTGTGAAGCAGAAAGAATAGCATCTCATTTTTGCTTTCATCCGTGGTCTTTCGCAGTTTTCTGTCAGGAAATGCTGATTTATTGCCCCGAAAGCGTATGCTTTTAACGCTTCTGATGAAAAATAACGCGCTCAGTCATTTTATTGCAATAAACACTTGTCACTCGTCGGAAACTGCCTATAATGCGCAACCACTGAGACGGCACAACGGCTTACGGCCAGCGGCTCAGGAGGTTCAGGAAGCATCTGAACCGCCGGAAAAAATCTCTCAAAAAGAGGTTGACTCCGAAGGAGGAAAGCGTAATATACGCCACCTCGCAACAGGAAGCTCCGGCACTGATTGCACCGCTCTTTAACAATTTATCAGACAATCTGTGTGGGCACTCGCAGGATTGATATCAGTCACCTTAGGGTGACAAAAAAATATCAAGTCTTAAGAGTGAACACATAATGAAATTCATTATGACGTTTTACACTTGAGCATCGCTGCACTTGTTGCAGCAAATCGAACTTTTAATTGAAGAGTTTGATCATGGCTCAGATTGAACGCTGGCGGCAGGCCTAACACATGCAAGTCGAACGGTAGCACAGGGGAGCTTGCTCCCCGGGTGACGAGTGGCGGACGGGTGAGTAATGCCTGGGAAACTGCCCGATGGAGGGGGATAACTACTGGAAACGGTAGCTAATACGGGGCG
>NZ_JBBGZS010000011.1:0-614168 GCF_037479175.1 Erwinia sp. MYb375
GTAAAAATGACAGTGATACCGGGAAATGATGTTTAAAACGATAATGTTATGTCTGATGCTGGTGGGGTGTACCGCTTCGGTGGGACAGAACTTTGATGACAGCAAGCTGGCACAAATCAAGTATGACAAAACGACCAGACAGGATCTTATTTCGCTGTTTGGCGAGCCTTCCTCAGAGACGCCCTTCCCGGAGGGGCAAAGCATTCTGATGTGGACCTGGAGCCAGGCAAAAGCCATGAGTACCACCGAAGGCCGAACCCTGACCATCCGACTGATAAATGGCAAAGTGAAAAGCTATACCGTTAATAAAACCTGACTCCCTGCACTTTCCCATTTTTCGGACACAAAAAAGCCGACTTCATCTGTCGGCTAAGTTTTGCAGATACTCAAGTATTATGCCATCAGGTTTACCCGGGCGCCGTCGTCGACATTTCTGTCTCTCCAGCAACCCCCCGACCTCAATGTCATCGGCAGGGCAATAAAAGACTTTAGCAAAACATGAGTATTGCTCTGTTCATGCCTCATCCCTTGAGGGCTAGAACCATATATACGTTGCCAGGCAGTATGCCAGTGTCAGTGACAGCAGAATCAGCTCTGCAGGTTTAATCAGGTACATGACCGGTCCGTACAATTCAGGATGAGTGCTACTTACATCGGTCTCTTTCACTGAAACTTTAGGGATCCCTGCCTGGAAACAGGTCAGTCCAGGCAATGTGGAGGGTCGGTTAAAGCGACTGACCACAGACCTGACGCTGTTTGCGGCGCCCTTTATCTTCGTACATGGCGGCGTCCGCATCGCGCACGGCGCTGTCCGGGGTGCTGAGCTGCGGGTCCACGTGAATGATGCCGATGCTGGCACCGGCATAGTCTATCTTCGTGCCCGACAGATGATAGCGGCCGCTCAACAGTGATGAAAGACGGTTCTTGAATGCAGTCACGGCGGTAGGCTGGGCGTTTGAAACAGCAAGGGTGGCGATAATAAATTCGTCACCCCCCAGGCGTCCCAGAACGTCATCATCGTGCACCAGCTCTTTCAGACGCTGGCCGATGGCCTGCAAAAATTCATCACCGGTTTTATGTCCGTATCGGTCATTAATCTGCTTGAATCCATCGAGGTCGATAAAGGCCATCAGCAGATGATGCGTATCGCTACGTGCGAGTGAAAACAGTTTTGGCAGCTTAGCAAACACGGCCCGCCGGTTTGGCAGGCCAGTGAGCTCATCGGTGTGGCTCACTGCCGTTAGCGCGGCGTTGGCTTCCTGCAGTTCTTCCAGCAGCTGTTCTTTACGAATGTACTGGGAAATCAGCTCGGCAAAGAGCTGAAGCACCTGCTCCGCACGATCTGAAAGTTCCCGAGACTCTGAGCTTGCTGCGCATAGCGTGCCATAAATCGCACCGTCACCCAGCCACACCGGGGTACTGACATAAGTGGTGATCCCCAGCGCTTTCGCGGCTTCGGAGTCCCCCCAGACTGCCGGAACATCGCAGGTATAACGGCGGCCCTCGTCCAGAGCGCGTTTACACAGGGTATCTTCCCAGGGAACAGACAGCCCTTCAGGGATCTGCATCGTTTGGCTGTTGCGCGCGTAAACGATGTGTTGCTTGATGCCGTCTGCATCAATATGGGTCAGGTAGGTGGATTCCATATCCGTCACCAACTCCAGCATCTCTAACAGCTGGCGTACAAACCCTTCGAGCGTTTTTTCCGATCCAAGCGCCGTTGAAATGCGCTCAATCAAATTTTCCTTCATAGGTCAGTTTCCCGGACATGGTGTTGGTATTTAAAAAGAGAAAGTGAAGCGTGAAAATAAAGTCATTCGTTATAATTATTGCTTTTGGGCGCGGAGATAAGTTCGCCCCGGCACGGCGGCCCTGAGTTTATCATCGGACTGAAAAGAAAAACATTGAGGGGAGAATGCAAAAAGAGTAGTTGGGAATAATCTTATGAGTAAAGGGCCGTAATATCCGGCCCGTGTGATTTTATCGCAGGTTAACTAACGCCATATCTTGTGGTTCGTTAAACAGGTCGTTTTCCCGCGTGGTTTTCTCATTCTCTACCTGGAAGCGGGTAACCGACTGCTGCAAATTCACCACCTGCTGTTGCAGGGCGCTGGCTGCCGTTGCCACCTCAGAGACCAGTGAGGCGTTCTGCTGCGTCACGCCGTCCATCTGATGAATGGCAATATTAATCTGCGAGATGCCGCGCGTCTGCTCACCGGAAGCCAGCATCACTTCATCCATGATGTCGACCACTTCTTTCACGTCGACCATCACTTCATTCATGGTGTTGCCTGCCGTTTTCACCAGCCCGACGCCTTGCTCAATCCGGCTGAGCGAGTTATCGATCATTGTGCCGATCTCTTTTGCGGCGGTTGCGCTACGCTGGGCCAGCACCCGCACTTCAGAGGCGACGACCGCAAAGCCGCGACCGGCTTCGCCCGCACGTGCCGCTTCGACTGCGGCGTTGAGTGCCAGCAGGTTGGTCTGGAAAGCAATACCGTCAATCACGCCGACGATATCACCGATTTTGGCCGAACTGTGTTCGATGGCACTCATGGTCGACACCACATCAGAGACCACGCTGGCACCGCGTGAAGCCGATGCCGAGGCTTTCTGCGCCAGTGCGTTTGCTTTGCGCGTGTTGTCCTCGTTGTTTTTGACCGTCGCCATGATCTGTTCCATGCTCGACGCGGTTTCATCCAGCGAGGCGGCCTGCTGTTCGGTGCGGCTGGAAAGATCGATATTGCCGGAAGCTATCTCCTCAACGCCCGCGCCAATCGCATCGGTACCGTTACGCACGACAAGCACCATATTTTCCAGTCCGTCACGCATACGCTGCACGGCGGCAAACAGATGGGCGATCTCATTTTTGCCGCTGGCATCAATACGCGCCCGTAAATCGCCTTCAGCAATGCGGTCAAACACGGTAACGGCATTGTTGAGCGGTTTTACCACCAGGTTGGTCATCACTGACCAGGCCAGTCCGGCCAGCAGCAGGGCACAGGCGATAGCGCAGTAGAGGATAAACTGCATAGTGCTTACCCGATCGCTGGAGTCCTCATAAGCCACATCAATGCTTGAGAGCTTAAAGGCGACCAGTGCCTTTGAGGCTTTATCAAAAGCGGCATAGAGTGCCGTCGACTTCCCGGCGCGCTGGCGATAGTCGTCCAGATTACCCGCTTCCAGCGCGGCAAACGCCGGGTCAATAAAGGTCTTCATCAGGGTGTCGCGTGCGGTAGCCATTTCAGTGGCAATCACCTGCTCTTCTTCTGATTGCGGGTATTTCAGATAGTCCTGCCATTTCGCCCCGGCACTGTCGACTTTACCTCTGGCTCGTTCTAAGGCGACTTTAGCTTTCTCCGTGTCGCCATTGACCATCAGTGATTCATACAGGCGTAAATCTAATCGTCCACGCAGCAGCAGCTCGGAACTCTCATTCAGTGCAACCAGCCCAGGCAGCACTTCGGTATCGACGCGGGCAAAGGATTTATTGCCTGATTGCACTGCGATTAGCCCCAGAATGCCGACAAAAAGTAATAATGCGGCTAATGAAAAAATCATCATGCTCAGTGCGGTACGGATCTTTATTTTACGAAACATAGCGTATTCCCTGTTGCCGGTTTAATAATGAGGAAAAGAGTGGTGTCGGAAATAAAGGCATAATAAAAAACCGGAAGCGACACAGGTCACTTCCGGTCAGGTACAGCGGTTAATTATTAGCGCGTTCCCGGGTGCTGGCTAAAAATGACTTCAGTTTCTCGTTATAAAATTTTGCCGACATCATCGTGCCATGCCCGCTGGTCTCTGTACTGGCCGGAATAAGCCACAGCTCGGCCTTTTTAATCTTGTTTAATTCGCGGTTCAGTGAGCCGGTTTCCACCGGATTACGTTCATCATCCGCTGAATTAATGATCAGCATGGGGGCGGTGATACGGTTTAATGCGGGTTGCGCATTATAATTCGCTGAGGACCCCCAGAGATAAATAAAGTCGTTGGCGTCAGCGGTAAGCGGGGCAGCCAGGCGTTCGTCAACCAGCTTATCGGCCAGCGCACGTGTTGGGGCTTTATGCTGCCAGGCCAGTGTGCCGCCGGTGGTGGCAATACTGAACATAATGTTGGCTGTTTTCAGCGCGGGAGGCTGCTGACGGTAATTGCCTTCAGCCCAGGCGGGATCGCCCTTGATGGACTCAATTAACATACGGCGCATCATCCAGTTACGACCGGACAGCTCAGCAGGCTGCGAAGCCATGGGCACCAGGGCATCCATCATGCCAGGGTATTTTTCACCCCACAGCCAGGTTTGCATGCCCCCCATCGAATACCCCATGACCAGACGTAAATGGGAAATGCCCAGCCCTTCTTTGATTAAGCGATATTGCGCGGTGACCATATCGTTATAATCGTAGTGCGGAAACGCCATACGCAAACCGTCGGACGGTTTGGATGATTTCCCGGACCCAATACTTTCCGGCATGATGATAAAATATTTGCTGATATCCAGTGCCTGGCCAGGGCCAAATAATTCGCCGCCAAATCCCTGGGCTAATAGTGCTTTTATTGGCTGATTAGTTCCGTGAAGTAATAATACAGCAGGTTTATTACTGTCGCCCAACGTGTAGTAATGAATGCGCAGGTCTTTCAGTTTCTCACCGTTGTTAAAGGTGAATTCCGCTGCAACCCAGTCGGCTTCTTTCGGTGATAATACCGTGCTGATTGCCTGTGTTAAAGGTGACAGGCTTAACAGAATAATGCCTGTTAACCCTGATACGATACGGTTAGCCATAAAAAATAACTCATCGGTAAGCAAGGAGTATTGGATGGCCGATGTTAATGTCAATCGAGATAAATCCCAATAAACATAAACATCATCAATGATAAAAACAGATTATGTTCTGATTGTTGCTGTTTACACGAGATGTTTTCCAGCGAATTTTTATTACGTTAACACATCGGATATTCTACTTTAGTCTTCGCTGAATATTTCTTTAGTCACGCTTTCATCTTACTGTCATTTGCCTGTCACTAACTGCCGCGTGGAAAAGCTTAGTGAAATATCTTCGTTCCTGCTGTGCGCAATTTCGGGTATCTCTGTCTGTCACCTTACAGGAGGATGATATGTTTCAGGCAGCATCATTATTAACCGAGGCCGCAGCGCTGCCGGATGTGTGGCGTTCTGCCATTATCAGCAAGATTGGCCAGGCGAATGTGAAACTGATCCGCATGGGCGGAGAGGGGATACCGGATGAAGTGCATGAGCATTTTGCCGAGCTGCTGGTGGTGATTGACGGGCAGATGGATCTGGCGATTGACGGGCAGATCGTGGCGCTGACAAGCGGGGACTATTTTGTGATACCGCCGGGTAGCCCTCATCGGGTACTGCCCGGCAGCAGCGGCACTTTACTGCTGGTCGATGCCGATGAGGCTTTACCAGGCGAGTAATTTTCCGCTGTAATCAATGTAGTGGTGCCCGCCTTTGCCACGCCAGGCGACCAGCTGATCGGCAATGCCACCCGCGCTTTGTGCCACCGTCAGTGGGGCGTTTTTTCCTCCCATATCGGTCTGTACCCAGCCCGGATGAACGCAAAGCAGCGTCTGGCCCTGGGCATCTGTCTTCGCCGACAAGCCGCGTGCCAGCATGTTTAACGCGCCTTTGCTGGCTGCATACAGAGGATAGGTGGCGTCCGGATTCTCATTCAGACTGGCGAGCTGCGAGGTCATCAGCGCCAGAATGCCGCTGCGGGGTTTGAGCTGGGGCAGCAGCGCTTCAGCACAACGCAGCGGCGAGAAGGTGTTGGTTATAAACAGCGCCATCAGCTCCTCGTCGCGGGTACGCGACAGCGTTTGGTGCTCCGGGCCATAGACGCCTGCGTTAATAAAAATCACATCAAACTGCTGGCCAGCCAGCCCACTCACCAGCGCTTCACGCTGATCCGCCAGGTTAATATCCAGCGTTAGCCAGTGGATGGACGCCGCACTGTCCGGCGTGTCCTTGCGTGTGGTGGCGGTAACCTGCCAGCCGCGATCGGCCAGAGTCGTTGCCAGCCCTAAACCGATGCCGCGTGAGGCGCCAATAATCAAAGCCTGTGGGGTTGTCATGAGAATGCCTTATGTCATGTCGGGCGTGTGAAGGGAGCGTGCGCAAAAGCATAGCAAAAATCCGCTGCACCACATCAATCCGTTGGCGAAACTCACGATCTTGCCGCACTCCAGACCACATTACCCTGATGGAAGGTGGCGGTGCGTGGTGAAATGCGTGCCACGGCTTCCGCCGAGCAGGAGGCATCGACCAGTACAAAACTGGCCTCATCCTGTTCCACGGGCCAGACGCGCTCGCCTTTATCATTTAGCGGCAGGCGGTTCCCGGTAGCAATTGCCAGCGCGCGCGATAGCGCCAGTTCACCCGGGCGCACATAGAGCTGGGCGTACAGGTTGGCTTTCTCCAGCATGTCGCCCAGGCCATAGGGCGACCAGTGGTCGATCACGCTATCGGTGCCGGTCATCACAAAAACCCCGTTATCCTGAAGCTGCTTGAGCGGCATATGTAGCGTGCCAATCGGCACCGTTGAGGCGATGCTGATCCGCTGTGCGGCAAGACGCTGTGCAGCTTCTTCCACCTGAGGTGGCGTGAGGGTCGCCAGTGCAAACGCGTGGCTGATCGTCACTTTGCCCTTCAGCTGCGGGGTTTTTTCCACCTGCTCAATCATATAATTGATGGCGGCCATACCGGCCGGGCTGGTTTCATGCAGATGGATATCCACGCCTTTGTCATAGTCGACGGCGATCTGGAACATCGTATCCAGGGATTTTTCCATATCGCCATCAACGCTGGTGGGATCCAGCCCGCCGACATAATGTGCTCCGGCCTGCATCGCTTCACGCATCAGCGACTCGGACTTTGACAGCAGTAACCCGTGCTGGGGGAAGGCGACGATCTCGCAGGTAAAACCGGAACGACGGCGTTCCAGTACCGCCATCAGGTTTTCCAGATTTTTGAGTCCGGAAACCGGCTCGATATTGCAGTGACTCCGCGCCACGCTGGAACCTTTTGATTGCAGCAGGTCGATAAGTTTACCCGCCCGCTCCTGTGTGTGGGGCGCCAGCTCTGGCAGCAGGCGATGCTCCAGTGCAATCATCTGCTTAATGGTGGTGCCTGCCGGGCGTGACTGCACGCGCCACGGGCCACCATAGAAGGTCTTATCCAGATGGATATGCATATCGCGCATGGCGGGCAGCAGCAGTTTTCCTCCGGCATCAACCCGCGTCAGGCTGGCATCCGGGCGTACCGCGTTAGCACGTACAGCAACGATTTTGCCGTTATTGATTTCCAGGCAGTGCAACGCGGTGCGGGTGGCGACCACTTCCCCCTCCTGGTAGTGAAAGCCGGTTTCCAGCAGGACGTTATCAAGGTAATAGTGGCGGGTGCCAACGGTGGTCATGGGCGTTTCCTGTTCGGTGAACACAGACGATCCGGCGGCAATCGCAAGCGGGGTGCCTGCACCCAGGATGGCGCAGGCACCGAGCATTTTACTGCCGTGGCTGAGAAAGGTACGACGCTGCTGATCGGGCTTATTCATCACGGGCTCCTGCATGGATTAACTGTATAGCAATGGCGTCATAACCCAGTGAACGCGCCAGTTGCAGAGGGGTTTTACCGTACTTATCCGTCAGGTGCGGGCTGGCACCGTTATCCAGTAATAGCTGAACGATCTCCTGCTGCTTTGCGCCACCGTCATTCAGCAGGATGGCTTCGAGCAGCGGTGTCCAGCCGAGGAAATTCGTGTGGTTGACGTTGATGGTGGTGCGGGACAGTAACTCGCGCACGATCTCAACATGGCCTTTTTCGCTGGCGGGCGTCAGGCCAACGCCGCCAAAGCGTGTCACCCGGGTGAGGTCGGGTGCCGCAGGCAGCAACAGGCGCAGCAGAGTGAGATCGTTATTCAGGCAGGCGAGCAAAAACGGATTCAAACAGGTATCGTCCTGCTGATTAATATCGGCGCCCACCTCGATCAACCACGCGACGCAGGTATAGTGCTGATGCTGTGCCGCCAGCGTGATGGCGCTGGTGCGCTGCGCGGTGGTGACATTGAGACCCACCCCGTCCTGCTGGCACTGTTGCAACATGTTCAGATTGCCCTGCCGGGCAGCGTTGAGAAAACGTTGTTTCAGCATGCCGTCGGCGGTGTCTGAATGAGGATAGGCTGATGACATACAGGTTCCCGGATAAGCAAGTGATGGCCCAGGCAATGACAATAGCAGTCTGTAATACCTGGTCCTATCCGTGTAAAAATAATTCACCTGAGATGGCGTTTCTGTTGAATAATAATCAACAAAGAGGGCCAACAGGGAACGTGCGATGAACTCCATTTTTAGTGAAGAGAATTTGCAGGTGTTTGTCACCGTGGTGCAGTGTGGCAGCTTCAGCAAGGCGGCTGTTGAGCTGGGGGTCACCACTTCGGCGGTCAGCTACACCATTAAACGCATTGAAACCGGGCTGGGTGTTCCGCTGTTTGTGCGCCATCCCCGCCGGATTGAACTGACGGAGTCCGGCGACTATTTTTATCGTAAGGCGCTGACACTCCTTAACGATTTCGGCGCCATTCAATACGGCGTCGATGCTGTCGCCCAGGGCGTAGAGGCCAGGGTGCGTATTTGCATTAACCATCTGTTGTATACCCCGCCTCACACTGCACGGCTGCTACAGCTGCTGAAAAAGCAGTTCCCCACCTGTCAGGTGACGGTCACTCAGGAAGTGTATAACGGCGTCTGGGATGCGTTTATCCATCACCAGGCAACGCTGGCGTTGGGGGCACCGGATGTGCCGCTGGACAGGGATGGCATTGACTGTCTGGATATTGGCCGTGTGCGCTGGCAGTTCGCTATCGCGCCCCATCATCCGCTGGCCGCATTGCCTCAGCCCATCAGTGAAGGTCAGATGCGGCGCTATACCAATATTATGGTGGCCGACACGGCACAGATGCTGAACCAGCGCGTTGGCTGGCTGCTGCACGGGCAGGAGGCGATTCTGGTGCCTGACTTCAACACCAAATGTCAGTGTCAGATTCTGGGGGAGGGCATTGGCTTTCTGCCGGACTATATTGTGCGCGACGCCGGGGAGAAGCTTGTGACGCGTGAGGTGATGAACCCGCGTCAGGATTCACGGCTGCTGCTGGCTATCCGCCAGCCCGCCAGCGGACAGGTCGCATTGTGGATAAAACAGCAGTTTGCCCCAGATGGCGTGCTGAGTGAGCTCTATCAGGATTTACTGCATCGCGAAGATAAAACAGACGGGATGTAAAAACTGTGTTAACGTCTTGCCCGTACCAATAAAAATTTCTCTTAAAATAAAAATATGTAGGTCTATTATCCAAAATATTAAATATCAGTGTCCGTCTTGTCACGGATGTCAGTACCGCTTTTCGCCTTTCAGTATCACCGCAAAAAATCCCCATGGTGCCAACTGTATTTTCTGTAAATCCCAGATGGTTTGTCTGCCTGCCACTGTGTCACAGAACTAAACCCGTCGAGCGTTTTCCCCTGGCCTGTTGTTGATGTTAACCTTAGCGGCTTATCACTGTTAAATGTCGACATCTCAGGGCCGTATGATGACTACCTCAACCGCAAAACTTCTCTCACTCTGTAGTGACAGCCTGGCTGCCGCCCCGCAGGACATGCACATCAGCACCTCGGTTAATCCCGCGTTGCTCGAAGAACTGCGTCAACTGCTGGCGATTAAAAACGGCTGCTATGGCTTTGTGTCTGCGCTGCATATCTTTCCCTGGCAGGCAACGGAAAGTGAACCCGGCCTGCAACAGTGGAACCAGCCTGATCTGTGGATTTCAGCGTTTCAGGATATGGCGCTGGATGCGCTGTTCTTTGCTGAAGATATCTTTGGCGTGCAGTTTTGTCTGCGGCAGGACGGGGTGTTCAGCTTTGAGCCGGAAACCGGCGAATTCACCTGGCTGGCGGCAAGTCTGGAGCACTGGAGTGCCCTGATTCTGGAAGAGTACTCTGTGTTAACGGGTTATCCGCTGGCGCTGGACTGGCAGGATCAGCACGGGGCATTACCGGCGGGTTATCGCCTGGTGCCGAAAACACCGTTTATCGTTGGCGGTGAGTTTGTCCCGGATAACCTCCAGGCGGTACGTAGTGAAGATGCTATGCGTACCCGCGCTCAGTTTGCCGTGCAGATCAGGGATCTTCCTGAAGGCACACGCATTGCCGTCAGCCCGTCAGATCCTGAAAGCTGATCTCAGCTTCCCGGCATTGCCGCGCCGGAGGCGATAAACCACACCAGA
Organism: Erwinia sp. MYb375; assembly: GCF_037479175.1. Lineage (NCBI taxonomy): Bacteria > Pseudomonadati > Pseudomonadota > Gammaproteobacteria > Enterobacterales > Erwiniaceae > Erwinia > Erwinia sp. MYb375. Next base: position 10,296 of record NZ_JBBGZS010000011.1, read on the forward strand.
AACGCCATCGCAGCAACAAAAATCAGGGTAGGGGCAATTGCTCTTTTATTCACGGCATAACACCTTTCACAATGGGATCGGGGGAAAGCCGGAGACCAGGCTTTCGGGCGGCGCTGAGTGTAACATAGTCAGCCCGCCCTCAGGCAGGTTGTTCAGCCCTGTTTCACTGTGCTGTTTTGTGGGAAAATGATAGCGCAAACATTTTAGTTATCGGATACCAGATGGAAAACCCTGACCCTGCCACGGTAAAAACCCCTACGCTTGAGGATGTCGCCCGTGTCGCGGGATTATCCCCGATGACCGTCAGTCGTGCCATTAACAAACCGCAGGTGGTACGGCCTGCCACCGTTGCCAGGGTGATGGAAGCGATTCAGATCACCGGCTATATCCCCAATATGCTGGCAGGGGGGCTGGCGTCCAAACGTAGCCGCCTGATTGCCGTAGTGATACCGCAAATTAACAACAGTATGTTTGTCGATACCGTACAGGCGATCAGCGATCGTCTTGCCGCGCGTGGCTACCATATGCTGCTGTGCGTCACCGGATACTCTCCGGACAGCGAAGCGTCTATCGTTGCCACCATCCTTTCGCGCCGCCCCGATGGCATGATACTGACCGGCATTCATCACAGTCCTGAACTGCGCAAAACCATTCTTAATATTGGCCTGCCTGTGGTGGAAATCTGGGATCTCACGCCAACGCCGCTGGACATGCTGGTAGGATTTTCTCATGAAAAAGTTGGCACCCAACTGGGTCACTACTGTCTGCAACAGGGCTACCTGAATCTGGGGCTGGTCTGGGCCGGGGATCGTCGCGCCCGGCAGCGGCGTAAAGGGCTCTCCGATGTGATGCAAGGGCTGCCGGGAAGCCGTATTCGCGGGGTCAATGCCCCGGTGCCAACGTCGCTCGATGCCGGGCGCCAGGGGTTGCATCAGTTACTTGCTCAGGGGGATAAGTTCGATGCGATTATCTGCAGTTCTGACACCTTAGCGCAGGGCGTGATCATGGAGGCTGAAGCGCGTGGGCTGAGCGTACCGGATCAGCTTGCCGTTATCGGCTTTGGCGACCTGGCGTTCGCCGCGGCCAACCGGCCCGCGATCACGACAGTGGCCATCGACAGGGTAAAAATGGGGGAGGATGCAGCTATGCTGCTGGCTAATAAAATAGAAGGTGTCATGCCCGCAGAGGCGGTGGTCGATTTAGGGTTCACCATGGTGGTTCGCGACTCCGGTTAACATCTGCCGGGCGATGTTACGCAGAATGAAACAATCATTATATAACTTTATTTTGTGAGGATATTATTTCCTGGCGCAATCAAATAAGCGCTGTTTTACGGCCTTTTTTTCTTTTGCTATCCCTGAATTTCCGATAAATCCCCGGCTTTAATCCCTGCTCTTCATAATGGCATTGTTATGAAATGTTAGAAGAAACACTTCATCTTAAGTTTAAATATTACCACTTCAATTGTTACATTTTGACACTTTTGTATCGTTAACATTGCGGCTATGTAAACAGATAAAAACAGTTCTTTAACCTTAATGACACGTGTTCCATCGGTGTCTTTTTCTGAGTGTGTGAGAGTCGTCAAAATGCTCCTTCAAAAAGAAACTACCCGCCGTAAGTTTTTACTCGGGTCGCTGTTGGCATTGCCGTTAGGTGAGATGGTCTTTAAAGGCCTGACCGCCGCACAGGCTGCCGAGATGGCAGCCCCGGAACTGGCAGATTATCAGCCGATCTTCTTCAGTCAGGATGAGTGGCAGTTTATTCTTGCCGCCTGTGACTGTTTGATCCCTGCCGGAGGCAAAGGCAAAGCGCCGGGTGCGCTGGAAACCAATGTGCCGATCTTTATCGATCAGCAGATGCATGGCGATCTCGGTGATGAGATCTATATGAAAGGGCCGTTTGATACCAAAGCGCCTGCCACCATGGGTTACCAGATCCCCTTTCGCCCGCAGCAGGTCTATAAAACCGGTATCAAACTGGCCAATCAGTGGTGCCAGCAAACCTACCAGAAACCGTTCCATCAGCTGTCATCGCAGGATAAAGACAGCGTTCTGACCCAACTGCAAAAAAACGATGTCCACTTTGCTGAACTGGGCGAGGCCGACCTGAAAGCCTCTCAGTTCTTTAGCGGGCTGCTGTCCGATGCCAAACACGGCTATCTCTCCGATCCGATGTACGGCGGCAATAAAGGGATGAAAGCGTGGATTGCTATCGGCTTCCCGGGCGCACGTGCCAGTTATCTGGAATGGGTGAAGCAGCACAATATCCCGTATCCACTTGGCCCGGTCAGCATCAAGGGCGAACGCGCCTGAGTCTTTCCATCGTGTTTTTAGCAAAGTTTGGGATCAAACATGGCACAGATTAATAAAGAAGAAGTCGACGTTGTTGTTGTCGGCCTGGGATGGGCTGGCTCGCTGATGAGCATTGAGCTGGCGATGGCCGGGCTGAAAGTGCGGGCGCTGGAGCGCGGAGCCGATCGCGGTTACGAAGAGTTTGCCTACCCCAAGCCGGCCGATGAATATGCCTACGCCGTGCGTAACAAAGTGATGGCCACGCCAGCAGAAGCGGCGGTGACGGTGCGTTACAACATGAGCCAGACCGCGCTGCCAACGCGCAAATGGGGCGCTTTTTGCCCGGGTAACGGCGTAGGCGGTTCGGGTTTGCACTGGACGGCGGTATTGATCCGTCCGACACCGACCGATCTTAAACTGAAAACCTATGCTGACCAGGCCTACGGACCGGGCGTGTTGCAGGACGATATGCGCATTATGGACTTCCCGTTCAGTTGGGAAGAGATCGAACCCTATTACGAGAAGTTTGAGATGATCTGCGGCCAGTCCGGTTTAACCGGCAACCTGCGCGGGCAGATCCTCGAAGGGGGCGATCCGTTCGAAGGCCCGCGTGCTAATCCGTTCCCGCTGCCGCCGCTGGATGACACGCTGAACAACACAATGTTTGTTAAGGCGGCGAAGAAGCTGGGGTATCACCCGTTCCCCAACCCGTCAGCCTGCGTTTCCCGTGCCTGGACTAACCCGTACGGTAACCAGATTGCGCCGTGTAATTACTGCGGTTATTGCAGTAAATACCCGTGCCTGAACTACTCTAAGGCCTCACCGCAGACGGCGGTGATGGATGCGCTGAAGCGCATGGATAACTTCTCCTACGAAGTCCACGCTAACGTGATGAAAGTGGTGCTGCATGATGATAAGAAAACCGCGAAAGGGGTGATCTACATCGATAAAGACGGCAATGAATGCTTCCAGCCTGCAAAGATTGTGGTGCTGAGCAGTTTCCAGTTCTGCAATGTCCGCCTGATGCTGCTCTCCGGCATCGGTCAGCCTTATAACCCGCTGACGGAAGAGGGCGTGATTGGACGTAACTACGCTTTCCTCAGCAACGGCGGTGCCACGCTGTTCTTCAAAGATAAAAACTTCAATCCTTTCGCCACGGCGGGGGCGACCGGACAGATGTTTAACGACATCTCACCGGGCAACTTTGATGGCCCGGGGCTGGGGTTTATCGGCGGAGCCAAGATCCACAGTTCGCAGGCCACCGGCACGCCGATCAGTACCGCACTGCCGAAAGGCACGCCGGCCTGGGGCGCAGGCTGGAAAGAGGGGATGGAAGAGTGGTATGGCCATTCGATGAAGATCAGCATTACCACGACCTGCATGTCGTATCGCGATATCTACCTCGATCTCGACCCGAACTACACCGATGACTACGGCTACCCGCTGCTGCGTATGACGTTCGACTGGAAACAGAACGAACTGAAATTACAGCAACACCTGAAAGGCATCGTCAGCAACATTACTAAAGAGCTTAACCCGGACAGTTACAGCGAAAGCTTCCTGCCGATGGATGCCCACTTTGACCTGACCAAATACGTCTCCACCCATAATGTCGGTGGCGCGGTGATGGGCGATAACCCGAAAACCTCGGCGCTGAACAAGTACCTGCAAAGCTGGGATGTGCATAACGTCTTTGTGCCGGGCGGCAATGCCTTCCCGCAGAACTTCCAGGCGAATCCGACCGATACCATCGGGGCGATCACGCTGATGGCGGCGCAGGCGATCAAAGAGATTTACCTGAAAAACCCCGGCCCGATGGTGCAGGCATAAGGAGATGACGATGATCAATTTCAAACGTTTACTGCTTGCGAATGCCGTCCTGCTGGCAGGCACTTTTGCTTCACTGGCCCAGGCCGATGACAGTCTGGTGAAACAGGGCGAGTATATTTCGCGCCTTGGCGACTGCGGTGCCTGCCACACTATTCCGGGTAAACCGGCGTTCTCCGGTGGGCTGGCGATTGAGTCGAACCTCGGGACGATTTACTCCACCAACATCACCCCGGATAAAGCGCACGGTATCGGCAATTACAGTGAGCAGCAGTTCTCGGACGCGGTACGTAAAGGCGTGCTGCCTGACGGGACGCGTCTCTATCCGGCGATGCCTTATCCGGCTTACGCAAAAATCACCGATGCGGATATGCATGCGCTGTATACGTACTTTATGCAGGGAGTGAAAGCGAGTGATGAACAGCCGCCAGAAACCGATCTCAGCTTCCCGTTCAGCCAGCGCTGGGGCATGCGTTTCTGGAACTGGGCTTTTGCCAGCGATAAGCCCTTCCAGCCGATTGGTGGCGCGACAGCGGAAGTGAATCGCGGTGCGTATCTGGTCGAAAGCCTCGGCCACTGCGGCAGCTGCCACACACCGCGTGGGCTGGCGATGAATGAGAAAGCGCTCGACAGCAGCGACAGTGCATTCCTCTCCGGCGGGAGCCTGAACGGCTGGGACGTGCCCTCTCTGCGCGGTCTGCCGCGCTGGAGCGAGCAGGAAACCGTTGAGTATCTGGCGACCGGGCGTAACGATAAAGCGGCTGTGGGCGGTGAGATGACCTCGGTGATCGAGCACAGCACGTCGTGGATGACCGAAGCGGATCTGAAAGCCATCAGCGCCTATCTGAAGTTTATTGGCGGCAATCCGGCAGCACCCGCGGCGGCAAATACGGCAGTCAGCGCCACGGAAGCGAAGCTGACCGCGGCGAAAAATCTCACCCCAGGTGAGCGTCTCTATCTGGATAACTGCGGTGCCTGCCACTTTGTCACGGGTAAGGGCGCACCGCGTATCTTCCCGGAACTGGATCAGGCAACGATTGTGAATGCCGGCGATCCGACCGGGCTGATCCACACCATCCTGGCCGGGGCACAGCAGCCCTCTACGGCAAAAGCCCCCTCCACGCTGGTGATGCCAGGCTTTGCCGGCCGCCTGAGCGATGATGAGGTGGCGCAACTGGCGACCTTTATTCGTCAGGGCTGGAGCAATAAGGCGGAGGCGGTAAGCGTGGATCAAGTGAAAGAGGTCAGGGAGAGTTTGAAAAAATAATCACAGCGGGCGACCCTTTTGCGGTCGCCCCTTTCATCAATAAACGAACTCAGCAGACGCCGAAATCGCCCTCTTCATGATAAAGATTGACCGAATCAGCGGCGATCGCCACCTCTTGTTTCTCCGCATCATTCACCCGGGCGCAATACAATGTTGAGCCGTCGACGCGCAACACCTGCATTTTGGGTCCACCGGTTTTTGACTGCACAAAATCGTCGGGTTTAAACATAGTCTTCTCCTGATAGGTGTCACTCATATTCTCTGTCAGCCTGGAATGTTCTGCAAGTCGGCTAATTTTCCGCAGCCTCTGACACAGTGTCTATACTGGTAGCTGATGTTAAATAACCGGAGGATAACAATGACCATTCATAAGAAAGGACAGGCGCACTGGGAAGGCAATATCAAGCAAGGGAAAGGCACCGTCTCAACCGAAAGTGGGGCGTTAAGCCAACAGCCTTACGGTTTCAATACACGCTTTGAAGGTAAAGCGGGGACCAACCCCGAAGAGCTGATTGGGGCCGCACATGCTGCCTGTTTCTCCATGGCGCTATCGCTGATGCTGGGCGATGCAGGCCACACACCTGAAAGCATTGATACCACCGCTGATGTCTCACTGGACAAAGTGGAGGGTGGTTTTGCCATCACCAAAGTGGCCCTGCAAAGCAAGGTGAAGCTTCCCGGTATTGAGAAAGCCGCTTTTGATACGATTATTCAGCAGGCAAAAGCGGGTTGCCCGGTGTCAAAACTGCTCAGTGCTGAGATTACCCTCGACTATCAGCTGGAAAATTAAGCCTGAACCCGAGGTTCTCACCGCGTGAAGGTAAGGAATCTGTTAAGGCTGTGAAAAAAACACGCTAATTAGCGCCGTTTAGGAGTTCGTGAGATAGGGAAGTGTTGTGGTATCCCCGATATTGATGTTGCGGCAGTTTGCAGGTCGTGAGCAACTGAGGATATCAAGATGAAAAAAACAACACTGACTTTGATGATTAGCCTTTTCACAGCAAGCAGCCTTTTCTCTACCCTGTCCCATGCAGAGGGTCCGGGCAACGGCCCGGATCAACAGTGGCATCAGGATCGCGGGCACGATAACCGCGCAGACGACCGTCGGGGTGGCGATCGGGATAACTATCGCGGCCGTGATGACCGGGGCCACGGCGATCGTGGCCGGGGTGGCCCTGATGAGCGCGACCATTTTGCCTGGAATGGCCATGATTTCCGTCGTGGTCATCCTGCTCCCGAGCGCTTTCGCGGGGATGATTACCGCGTTGATGACTGGCACAATCGTGGTCTGTATGAACCGCCACGCGGCGAACACTGGGCCTATGTTGACGGTAATTATGTGTTGATTGCGGCAGCCACGGGAGTGATCACCTCGATCATTCTCGGCAATGTTTTAGGCCATCGTTAATCTACCGCTGTCGGTGGCACCCGCCACCGACAATTAACCTTCCCCCCCTCTTACCCTGATTGCTTACTTGAAGCCGTAACTAATTCATTTACTTCGTGTTTATATTTTTCTCGTTTCATGGCGTTACATTCCATTTTCCCGGTACAGGCCGCAAAATATCCCCCTCCTCTGACTTGTTATCGCGCCATGACTTCACTTATTATTGGCCCTGTTAGTATGAAAAACATTCATATCAGGGAGAAAAAGAATGGATAGCCGTGTAGGGAAACTGGAAGGGCATGTCGGCGTTTTACAGAAAGATGTGGGTCTGTTAAAGCACGATGTCAGCCGACTTAAAGACGATGTGCACATCCTGAAAGGGGATGTCAGTAAACTCAAGGAGGATGTGGGCACGCTGAAAATCGATGTGGCGGTAATTAAGTCCAACTATGCCACCAGGGAGGATATTATGCGGCTTGATAAAAAGATCGACCTTAAAATGGAAAGCCTGCGCACCGAACTGCATCAGTCACTGGCACTGCAAACTAAGTGGTTTGCCTCCTCGCAGCTTGGGTTGCTTGCCCTGGGCCTTGGGCTGGCAAAACTGCTGTTTTAATTCTTCCTTGCTCATCATTTATCTGCGTACTTGCCTCTGTGTACTAAACACTCCTGAATTTAAGCTTATAGACGTCTGGACATGTAGCCATCAATTTATGTAGCATGCAGAGATTAGAAAATTCTGAATGGGAACAGGCCAATGACGCAGCATATAAAGATTCTGGACGGAGGAATGGGGCGTGAACTGGCCCGGGTGGGTGCACCATTCCGTCAACCTGAATGGTCGGCACTGGCCCTGTATGAAGCCCCTGAGCGCGTGCGCGAAGTGCACGACAGCTATATTGCTGCCGGGGCAGGCACCATCACCACCAACAGCTATGCGGTTGTTCCTTTCCATATTGGTGACGAACGCTTTGCCGCTGATGCTCAGCGCCTGGCCACGCTGGCAGGGCAACTGGCCCGTCAGGCCGCCGATGCCGCAGTGCATCCGGTACAGGTTGCTGGCAGCTTACCTCCGGCCCTGGGATCCTACCGTCCCGATCTGTTTAACGCGCCGCGTGCGCTGGAGATCCATCGCGTGCTGGTCAACGCCCAGGCACCTTATGTGGATATCTGGCTGGGTGAAACCATCAGTTCCATTGCCGAAGCCGAGGCTATTCACGAAGCGATATCCGGTCAGCCCCAGCCTTTATGGCTGTCATTCAGTCTGCACGACGATCCTGACCAGCCGCAGGCCGACAGTACATTGCGTTCAGGGGAAAGCGTCTCCGCCGCTGTCACCCGAGCGGTCGAGCTGGGGGCGGCCAACGTCCTGTTTAACTGTAGCCACCCGGAAGTGATGATCTCTGCTGTACAGCAGGCGGCGACGACCCTGAAAAGCCTTGGCTCTCCGGCGGGTATCGGCGTTTATGCCAATGCGTTTGAACACGGCAGCAACGGTGGCGGGGCGAATGAAGGTCTGAGTGGTTTACGTAAAGACACTCATCCGGAAGGCTATCTGCACTGGGCGCAGGAGTGGGTGGGCGCGGGTGCTACGCTGGTGGGGGGCTGCTGCGGAATTGGCCCTGAACATATTCAGCGTCTGGCCTCTGCGCTGAAGTAAATACGCTATTCTTTACCGCTTTGGCGGAAAAAAATAATAAAAAACCAGGAAAAAACAACATCATGAATCGTCGCGACTTTATCAAAACTACCGGTGCGCTCTCCGTTGCGGCGGCCTGTTCCGGTCTGCCATTACAATCGCTGTGGGCGGCTGAAACCGCACCGGCCACCCCCAAAAAAGGGGGGCATCTGATTGTCGGTATGGATAACGCTTCCAGCACTGACCGCATCGATCCGGCATTCTGGTTTGAATCCTATATGTATTTTGTCGGTTCACAGCTGTTTAACTGCCTGGCCGAAGTGGATGAGCAGGGTAAAATCACCCCCTCACTGGCGGAAAGCTGGGAAACCCACGATGGCAGCAAAACCTGGGTGCTGAATATCCGTAAAGGGGTTCAGTTCCACGATGGCCGCACGCTGACGGCGAAAGATGTGGTTTATTCACTGAATCATCACCGTGATGAGAAATCGAGCTCATCGGTCAAAGGCTATCTGGAGCCGGTCGTCTCGCTGGAGGCTACCTCACCTGACCAGGTGACCATCAAACTGAAAGAACCTAATGTGGAGTTTATTGCGCTGCTGAGCGATGTCCATTTTGCCATCACCGCAGAAAACGAGAACTTTGACAAAGGCATCGGTACGGGCGCATTTATCCTGGAAAGCTTTAAGCCCGGCGTGCGTACACTGGTGAAGCGTAATCCAAACCACTGGAACCCGGCGCGCGGTCACGTTGACTCCGTTGAAACACTGGCAATGAATGACTCCACGGCACGAGTGGCGGCCCTTGCCAGCGGTTCTGCGCACATCATCAACCGTGTGAACCCACGCATTGTTGATCGCCTGAAAAACATGCCGACTATTCAGCTGCTGCGCTCACGCGACAGCCAGATTTTCACTTTCCCGGGCCTGGCGACTGCCGCTCCCTTTAACACCCTGGATGGCCGCCTGGCGCTGAAATATGCCATCGACCGCGAACAGATCATTAAAACCGTGCTGGGTGGCTACGGTACCGTCGCGAACGATAATCCGATTTTCCCGTCCAGCCCGTACTTTGCCAAAGACATTCCGCAGCGTCCGTATGACCCGGAAAAGGCAAAATTTCACTGGCAGAAAACGGGCTTCAGCGGTCCGCTGGTGTTGTCGGTGGCCGAAGCCGGCTTCCCGGGCGCGGTCGATGCTGGCCAGCTTTATCAGAACTCGGCTGAACGTGCCGGTATTCCGCTGAAAGTGGAACGCGTACCGGACGATGCCTTCTGGGATAACGTCTGGATGAAGAAACCCTTTGTTTCGTCCAACTGGTCGCTGCGCCCGACGGCCGATGCGCTGCTGTCGCTGGTGTTCACCAGCAATGCCCCGTGGAATGAGTCGCAGTGGAAAGAGCCCGCGTTTGACCAGTTAGTCACTGCTGCACGTGGTGAGCAAGATGAGCAGAAGCGCCGTCAGATCTATCATGACATTCAGGTGATGCTGGTGGAGAAGGGCAGTGAAATTATCCCTCTGTACGCCGATGCGCTTGATGCATCCAGTACCAAAGTGAAGGGCTTTGTTGCTATCCCTGGTTTTACCATGAGCGGTAACCGTGCCGCTGAAAAAGTGTGGTTTGCATAACAGCGAATGAGTCATTTTAGTGAACGTCGGGGGAAGGGCCACTTTCCCCTGTTAAAACTGACGGCCCTGCGTTTGCTGGCCGGTGTGGTGATGCTGCTGGTGGTATCGATACTGATTTTTGCCGGCATTCAGTTGCTGCCGGGCAGTGCCGCCACGGCGATCCTCGGTCAAACGGCCACGCCACAGGCGGTGGCCGCACTCAATCAACAGCTGGGGCTGGATCAGCCTGCGCTGGGCCGCTATCTGGCCTGGTTGGGCGGCGTGCTGCACGGCGATTTTGGTCACAGCTTTACCAGCCGTGAAGCGATCGCCCCTGTGCTGCTTGATCGTCTGGCCAATACCCTGTCGCTGGCCTTTTTCACCGCCATTGTCGCGGTGCCCCTGGCACTGACGATTGGCTTTATCTCCGCGCGCTACCAGGGAAGCTGGATCGATCGGCTGCTGAACCTGTTTACTCGCGCCGCCGTTTCGCTGCCGGAGTTTTTCTCCGGCTATCTGCTGATCCTGATCTTCTCTATCACCCTGTTCTGGTTACCGAGTAACAGCAGTATTGCTGACGATATGCCGCTGGGCGATCGCCTGCTGGCGATTGCTTTGCCGTGTATGACGCTGATCTTCGCCATTCTCGGGCATATGAGCAACATGACGCGTGCCGCACTGGTCAGCGCGCAGAATGCCGCCTATGTCGATACTGCCCTGATGAAGGGGTTATCGCCCTCCGCCATTCTGTTCCGTCATGTGTTGCCGAACGCCTGGGGGCCCATCATTAACGTGATTGTGCTGAACCTGGCCTGGCTGATGGTCGGTGTGGTCATTGTTGAAAACGTTTTCGTTTACCCTGGTCTCGGCCAGTACATGGTGGACAGTATCAGTAAGCGTGATATCCCGGTTATCCAGGACTGTGCACTGCTGCTGGCGGGTATTTATATCCTGCTGAATCTGCTGGCCGACGTTGTCGCCCTGCTGGCCAACCCGCGCCTGCGCCACAGTCGCTAACGAATAGTCATGCTATACCCCTGACGGCACTGATTGAGGCAGGCAGGGTTTTACAAGGAACTGATGTGGATGTTTAGGCTGAAACTTGCTGTGTTGCCCGGTGCCACCGGGCTGGTGTTGTTCGTACTGGTGGCACTTCTGGCGCCGTGGCTGGCACCGTATGCGCCCGGCGACGTGGTGGGCAGCGCCTGGAGTGGCGTGACGCCGGAAAACTGGCTGGGCACCGATAACCTCGGGCGCGATCTTCTCTCTCGTCTGATCTGGGGTACCCGTACTTCACTGAGCGTCAGCGCGGTGGCTACGCTGCTGGCCTTTGCCATCGGCACCTTCCTCGGTTTTATTGCGGGCTATTATCGTGGCTGGGTCGATCAGGTGATCTCGCGCGTTAACGATATTTTGATGGCGATCCCAACGCTGATCTTAGCCCTGGTTGTGCTGGCGATGCTGCCAAAAACCATTCCGGTGATCGTGGCGGTGCTGGGGATCCTCGAATCAACCCGTGTGCTGCGCGTATCACGCTCGCTGGCGCTGGATATCGCGGCACAGGAATTTATTGAAGTCGCCCGTTTGCGCGGCGAACGGCTGGGCTGGGTATTGTGGCGTGAGATCCTGCCAAATGCCTTTACCACGCTGATTGCGGAATTTGCCCTGCGCTTTATCTTCATTCTTTTATTCCTGTCGGCACTCTCTTTCCTGGGCTTAGGGATCCAGCCGCCAACCGCCGACTGGGGTGGCCTGGCGCGTGATAATAAAGATGGCATCCTGTTTGGCGTCTGGGCGGCACTGATCCCCGGCGCGGCAATTGCCCTGCTGGCACTGGCATTAAACAGTGTTGCTGACTGGCTGTTAAGCCAGCATAGCCGTAGCTGGCAGGAGTAGGCGATGAGTGAACAACCGCTGTTAAGCGTGAATAAACTGCGGGTGACCGCGGGAGATGCCGTCCTGGTTGACGATATCTCCTTTACCCTGCGCAAAGGAGAAGTGCTGGGATTAATTGGTGAATCAGGTGCCGGGAAATCGACCATCGGCCAGGCCGTTTTGGGGCATTTTCGCCACGGAATGACCCTGAGCGGTGGGCACATCCATTTTGCAGGGCAGGAACTGACAGCGCTATCGGAACGCCAGTGGCGCAAAGTCCGCGGGGTGAAAATTGCCTACGTGGCGCAGTCGGCCAGCGCCGCTTTCAACCCGGCGAAGAAAATCGGTGAACAGGTGATTGAAAGCACGCTTCGTCACCGGGTGATGAACCGACAGGCCGCCATTCGCCGCGCGATTGAGATCTTCGCCCAGCTACAACTGCCGCAGCCGGAGGTGTTTTTCCACCGTTACCCGCATCAGGTGTCCGGTGGGCAGCTTCAGCGGGCGATGATTGCGATGGCAATCTGCGCCGGGCCGGAACTGATTGTGTTTGATGAGCCGACCACAGCGCTGGACGTGACCACTCAGCTGGAAGTGCTCAAGGCGATTCAGCAGGTTATTCGTCAGACCGGCGTGGCGGCACTGTATATCAGCCACGATCTGGCGGTGGTTGCCCAGCTCAGCCAGCGCATTATGGTCCTGCGCCACGGCCGTGAAGTGGAAAGCGGTGACACGCTATCGCTGCTGACGCAGCCCGCTCAGGACTACACCCGTGATCTGTTGCACAGCCACGGTGAACCGCATCAGCCGCGTAGCGCGACATTGCCGCTGCTGAGCCTGCGCGATGTCAGCATTGGCTATCATGGCGACCCGGTACTGCATGCGGTATCGCTCACGGTAGGGCGGGGACGTACGCTGGCGCTGATCGGCGAGTCCGGTGCAGGTAAATCAACCCTCGGCCGGGCAGTATGTGGCCTGGTGGCACCGTCAGAAGGAGACATCACCTTTAACGGTCAGCGGCTGCCCCCACAGCTACGCCACCGTTCTCGCCAGCAGATGCAAACTATCCAGATGATTCATCAGCATCCCGATACGGCGCTTAATCCCCGTCTGACGATTGGTCTGCAAATTGAACGTGCCATGGTCTGTCTGACGTCGCTGACGGCACAGCAGCGCCAGGCCCGGGTGGGGGAACTGCTGGAGAAAGTCGGCCTGTCGCCACTGCTGGCCGCGCGCTACCCCCATTCGCTGTCCGGCGGGCAGAAGCAGCGTGTTTGCATCGCACGGGCGCTGGCGGTAGAGCCGGAGCTGATTGTCTGTGACGAACCCACCTCGGCGCTCGATCCGCTGGTCGGACGGGAGGTACTGGCGCTGTTGAAAAAACTGCAACAGGAAACCGGCGTTTCACTGCTGTTTATCACCCACGACCTGCATGTGGTCAGAGCCGTAGCCGATGAAGTCATGGTGTTACGTTATGGCAGCGTGGTGCGCCAGGGACGTCTGGAGCAGGTATTCACCGCACTGCTGGATGATTATACCGCGCAGTTGCTGCGGGCAGTGCCGGAAATGCGCCCCGGGTGGCTGGAGGAAGCCAGCGTGGCTGTAACCCAAATGTAAAAATAAAACGAAAAGACGTCGGTAATGGATAAAGTTCTACTGCTTAATCACCGATAACCCTGTGCTGATGGACGACAAAGATCGTCCAATTTATCTGTAAACACACCGGGGATATCGCATGACCATAACTAAACGGCTGTTCTTGATTTTTACCTTACTGGCGCTGTCGTTGATCGCGCTGTCGGCATATTCCCTTTCAGCGATAAGCGGCTTCCAGTCCCGTTTTGAATTTGTACAGGTTAACGCCATTCCCAGTATTAAAGACCTGGATAAAGCCATCAGCGCGGCCAGTGAATTGAGCCTGGCGCTGTATGAGCATCAAAGTGAGAACGACGACAGCAAACAGCCCGCCATCGAAGCTAAAATTGACCAGATTGTCGGCCAACTGAAAACGCTGACCGACTACTACATGGCCAATGACATCTCCAGCGATCTCGACCGCACGATGACCCAGGAAGCGCTGGGGACGATTACCGCGATCCAGGGATCGTTACCGGCGTTTTACAGTGTTTCACGTGCCCACGATGATGCGAAATCTCTGCCGTTATTGCAGGGCGAAAACGGTGTGGGTGCCGTGGTACGTAAACTGTCCGAAGGCCTGAAAGCACAGATTCAGGTCAACATTGATATCGGTAACGATCTGCGACGCGAAAACGCCGAGATTTACAGCAAGGTCTTCTGGGGCATGCTGATTTTTGCCACTGCGGCGATCATTGTGCTGGGCCTGCTGGCGGTGAAAACCATCTTCAGCGTGCGTAACAGCCTGAACGGTCTTCAGAACCTGATGGTGTCGGTCAGCGAGACGCTGGATCTCAGCCAGCAGGCAGATGCGACGCGTAGCGATGAGATCGGTAAAACCGCTGCCGCCTTTAACAGCCTGATGGCGCGTGTTTCCGGCGTGCTGGGCTCGGTGACCTCTTCCGCTCAGTCTGTTAGCTCCGCATCCACCCAGATTGCTGCGGGTAACGAAGATCTTTCTGCACGTACCGAAGAACAGGCTGCCTCTCTGGAGCAAACCTCTGCCAGCATCAGCACTCTGAACGATACGGTCAAACAGAGCGCCGAAAATGCCCGTCAGGCCAGCTCCCTTGCCAGTACCGCAAACGATCTGTCAGTCCACAGTGGGAATGCCGTTGCTGCGATGGTCGGCACGATGGATAAAATCAAAATCAGCTCCAGTAAAATTTCTGACATCACCGGGTTGATCGAAGGCATTGCCTTCCAGACCAACATCCTGGCACTGAATGCGGCGGTAGAAGCGGCACGTGCGGGTGAGCAGGGGCGTGGTTTTGCCGTGGTGGCGAGCGAAGTACGTAACCTGGCCCAGCGCTCCTCAACCGCTGCCCGTGAGATTAAAGATCTGATTGTCACCTCCGCGCAGCTGGTGGAGAGTGGCGCAGTGCAGGCAGCCGATGTCGGTGAGAACATGGCTAATGTGCAGGGGTCAATTCGTCAGGTGGCGGATATTGTCGGTGAAATGGCTGCGGCGACCTCTGAGCAGAGCCAGGGCATCGAGCAGGTTCACCTGGCGATTGGTCAGATGGATAGCGTGACCCAGCAGAACGCCGCGCTGGTTGAAGAAGCGTCGGCGGCATCGCAGTCGTTGCAGGAGCAGGCATCGACCCTGAGCCAGCTGGTATCGGCATTCAGGTTGCAGGCCGATCGCCGTGTTCCGGTCGAAACCCATCAGAAGAAAGTACCGGCCATTGCGCCCGCCGCGCGTTTAGCGAAACCTGCGGCGGCAGCTGTGGATGATAACTGGAGTTCTTTCTAAGCGTTGATGGAAAGGGTCGGGCATGCCCGAACCCTACCGGGAGGCGGTATTTGTAGGATCGGGGATACCCGACCCCTACCGGAAGCCGGTATTTGTAGGGGCGGGCACCCGTCCCCTACCGGAAGCCGGTATTTGTAGGGGCGGGCACCCGTCCCCTAGCGGGAGCCGATATTTGTAGGGGCGGGCACCCGTCCCCTACCGGGAGCCGATATTTGTAGGGGCGAGGCACGCCTCGCCCGCTGTTATTACTGGTGTGCAATCACCGAGGCAATTACGCCGGTCGCCACCGCAATCAAGACATAATTGCCGTCAACGTTCATCCAGCGATGACCGGATGGCGGCGATTTCAATCCGCGTTTTTTCCAGTCACTGACCTGATACCCTTTCCCCCGATACTGCTGCGGCAGGGCGTGACCCCGGCGGAAGTCAGGCTTCTGCTGATGCTCTGCCTGCTGGTGACTACGCTGTTGATGCTGCGACGTGTGCTGCGGCCGGGCGTCATGACCCTGTTGCGGGTTTTTCTGCTGTGGTTGATGCTGTGGCTGCTGTGGATGTTTGACCGGCGGTTGCTGGTCTGGTCCATTTCCGGGACCCTGAGCAAAGGCACTCAGACTGCTGCTGGCACAAATCATGACCGAGAGGGCAATCGTGGCGATCTTTTTCATCTTATTATTCCTTGCGATTGAATCAATGTTCAGACAGAAGGAATGTGGCGTCTGGCGGGCGGTTGAACAAGGGTAAAAGTCTGAAGTCGCCGGGTTTAACGAAATCTTTAAACTTCCTTAACGCAATGCCGGGCACGTCTCCACAGTGTGCCCGGCATCCGCACTTAATCTGCGCCAGGGTAGGCCTGCTCCAGCAGCCAGCGCTGTTGTTCCACGCTGTAGGTCACCAGGCTGTTTTTGCTGTTAGAACGGGCCAGAACCCAGTCGATCTCTTGTTTGTTCAGGGCGGGGGGCGATTGCCAGAACGGGTGAATCGCGTTATCGGTCAGCCAACTGGCCAGCCGTCTTGCCGTTGCCCCTTCTCCCAGCGGGAACAGGGCCGCACCCAGTTGCTGCATGAGGGCGATCTGTTGCGGGTGTTCGCTCTCATTCAGCAAATGCAGGAACGGCAGCAGCAGACGACCGCACACTTCCCCATGATGAAAGTCCCTGATAGCACCCAGCTCTCCGGCGATACCGTGGATCACGCCCAGCCCGGCCATGCTCAGGCTCTGCCCGCCGAGCCATGACGCCATCATCATCTGTTCACGCGCCTCATTACCAGCTTCATCCTCCTGATTAAGCGCCGCCCAGCCGCGCATAAAGGCCCGCATCCCACTGATGGCGGTCTGTTGGGTAAAGGCATTGCCGTTCTGGGAGAGATAAGCTTCAAACAGGTGCGTAAAGGCATCGATACCGCAACAGGCCAGCACATGATCTGACGCACCGCGCAGCAGGTCAGGGTCGAGGATCGCAATCTGCGGTACAAAGTTAGCATGGCGTAATGACGCTTTAACGTTGAGCTTATTTTTGTCGGTGATCACGGCATTTTGCGTGACTTCGCTGCCCGTTCCGGCCGTGGTGGGGATCGCAATTACGGGCAATGTGGCACCACTCACGGCGCTATCGCCGACTTTTTCCAGATAGCGCAGGGTGTTGAGCGGATGCTGGCTGAGTGCGGCAACCGCTTTGGCAGCATCCAGCACGCTGCCGCCGCCAATGGCGACCACGCGTTTTGCCTTGTCACGCCAGCGCGCCACCCAGACATCGATCTCATCAGGGGAAGCTTCATGGCTGACGATTTCCACACCACACAGCAGGGGTTCCAGCTGGGGTTGAAGCTGCTGCCAGGCGCTGCCGTTTAGAAACGAACGGCCACAGAACAGCAGCGTGGGCAATAGCGGATCGTTCAGCAGCGGGACCAGCTGTTGCAGACTGCCGCGGCCAAAAAAGGTGTGTCGGTTAGTAATTAATTGACGGGTGGACATCAGCAGAAGTTCTCGCAGGTTAAGGACAGGTAAAGGTGATCGCCTGGTCTTTCGGGGCGTTAATAATCGCGAAACGATGATCGGAAATACGCTGTGCCAGCCAGCCATCCGGCGTGGTGGCTGAGGGAATATAGAGTTGGCGATCGTTGGACTGTAGTGGCCCGCTGTCGAGCCTGAGGTCTGGCAGCTCAACGGAGAATGAGCTGAAGCGGTCAATAATCATCGCCTGAGTGGCCCCCTTTGGTTGCCCGCTCAGGGTTTGTATCTCCCCGGGACACGACTGACCCTTATAGTCTGAGGAGCACGCAGCAAGCAGAAAGACCAGCGAAGGCAACAGTATACGGATGGCACGCTGCGGTGAAGGGAGAGAGGGCAACAGCCAGTGTCCTGAATTCGGCATAGTACATCCTGTTAGTGGCGGTTCCACATTGGGTGTGATGCGACTGATTATAGCCCGGCCCGATAATAACGTCATTGTGCAGCCATGCTTCTCTGGATAGTTAGTGTTCACTATCGCTGTATGACACCAGATTCAATAACCCTCTATTTTGTAACGTTAAAGTGAATCAATTCAGCCAAAACGTTAACAATAGTTCGCAAGCAAATTAATGAGTGCTACAATCGCCACCGTTTTGTGACATGCATCACATAAGTGCTGGCAGGGACGCGTAACTGCCGCACAGAAAAAGACGTCAGCGCGTAACAGGGAAGCATTCTTTGTCGATGAACTGAGCAAACCTGACCAGGGGTTATATACTTTTGGCGAGGTTGCCTGGTGAAGACAAAGCCGTGTACGTCAGGGAATGTCGGGCGCTTACCGGGCTGGGCCGGGTAAGACTTTTAGCATTATTTTTACTTATCGAATAACTCCAGTGAATAATAAAACCTCTGCTTACTTTCTGACGCCTCTGTTTCTGATGACGCCTGTTGCTGTCAGCTATGCACAAACGTCTACCGATGCCGCCCCTGTCCAGGGACAGGAATCGTCCCTGATGGTGATTAAACAGCGCACTGGCCTGTCCGAACTGGATACTCCGGCAGCGGTCAGCGTGGTGGACGGCGACGAGCTGCGCCGTGCCAGCGCTCAGGTGAACCTTTCCGAAAACCTTGGCGGCGTGCCGGGGCTGCAAATTCAGAATCGCCAGAACTATGCTCAGGATCTGCAACTGTCCGTGCGCGGCTTCGGCAGCCGTTCCATGTACGGTGTGCGCGGCGTGCGTCTTTATGTTGATGGTATTCCCGCCACCATGCCGGATGGGCAGGGGCAGACCTCGAACATTGATATTAACTCGGTGGGCAAGGTGGAAGTGCTGCGCGGGCCTTATTCTGCGCTGTACGGCAATGCATCCGGCGGCGTAGTGAATATTGACAGCGAAACGGGCAGCCAGCCCACCACGTTGGAAGCGGGCACTTACTTCGGCAGCTACGGCTCATGGCGTAACAGTGTCAAAGCCAGCGGCGCCACCGGTGATGGCACCCAGGCGGGGGACGTGAATTACACGATTTCCGGTTCGCGCTTTACCACCCACGGCTTCCGCGACCACAGTGGTACGCAGAAAAGCCTCGGTAACGGTAAGCTCGGCGTGCGTCTTGATGATGTCAGTACCCTGACGCTGATGTTGAACAGCGTGTCAGTGGATGCCAACGATCCCGGTGGTCTGACGGCAGAAGAATATAAAGCCAATCCGCGCCAGTCGCCGCGTGGCGATAACTTTAATACCCGTAAGAGCCTCGACCAGACTCAGGTCGGCCTGCGTTATCAGCGTGAGATGAGTGACAACGACCAGCTGACGCTGACCACCTGGCACGGTGAGCGCCACACGACGCAATATCAGTCGATCCCTTATGGTACTCAGCAGCTCGCCACCTATCCAGGCGGCGTCATTGTGCTGGAGCGTAAATATCAGGGGGTGGATACCCGCTGGAAGCACGACGGCCAGCTCGGTTCTGTACCGGTAACGCTGATTGGCGGCCTCGACTATGAAACCATGACCGAACGCCGTCAGGGCTTCCAGAACTACAATACGGTCAATGGGGTTAACCAGTTCGGTGAAAAGGGCGATCAGCGCCGCAACGAAAAAAACACCATGTGGAACCTCGATCCCTATCTGCAAACCAGCTGGCAGTTGACGCCAAAATGGACGCTGGATGCCGGGTTGCGCTACAGCACGGTGAACTTTGATTCCACCGACTACTATATAACCAGTGTTAACGGTGATGACAGCGGCAGCGCGCGCTATCACAAGCTGCTGCCGATGGGCTCTGTTAACTATGCGGTGACTGACGCATGGAATCTTTATGCCTCTGCCGGGCGCGGTTTTGAAACCCCGACCATTAATGAGCTTTCTTACCGTTCGACTTCCGGTACGCAGACCGGTCTGAACCTGGGGCTGAAACCCGCCACCAGCGACACCGTTGAACTGGGCAGTAAAACCCGTATTGGCTATGGCCTGCTGACCGCCGCCGTGTTCCAGACCAATACCGATAATGAGCTGGTGGTCGACAGCAGCTCCGGTGGTCGTGCGGTGTACAAAAATGCCGGCGAAACGCGTCGTCGTGGCCTGGAGCTGGGCTTTGACCAGCAGTTCGCGATGGACTGGCACCTGAAGCTGGCGTGGACATTGCTGGATGCCACGTACCGTAATGAAACCTGTAATGCGACGGGGTCAAGCTGTACGCCTGCGGGCAACCGCCTGCCGGGTATTGCGCGCAATATGGGCTACGCTTCACTGGCGTATGCACCGGAAAGCGGCTGGCATGCCGGTGCCGATATTCGTTATATGAGTGACATTCAGGCCAATGATGCGAACGATGCGCAGGCACCGTCCTACGCCGTGACCAGCCTCAACAGTGGCTACCGTTTCAACTGGAGCCAGTGGTCGCTGGACCTGTTTGGCCGCGTCGATAACCTGTTCGACCGTGAGTATGTCGGCTCCGTTATCGTGAATGAAGGCAATAACCGCTACTACGAACCTGCACCGGGGCGTAACTGGGGCGGCGGTGCGACCATGACGTATCAGTTCTGAGTATTTCGCCGAAGACAATACGGCAATGAATCCAGTAATGGCCTGCTGAAGCGCCTGCAGTGGCGGGTCAACGACACCGTATGGATAGGAAGTATAAAACTAAAAGATTGGGCTCTCGCTTAATCGATGACTTTAAATTTTGGTAAGGTTCAAACTATGCAAAGTAAAGCATCAAGAATACTGATCCTGTTAACAGCGATTTTCGCCACACTGAGTGGTCTGTATCTGTTAATTGGCGGTATCTGGTTGGCTAAACTGGGTGGCTCGCTCTACTACATCATCGCTGGTGTGGTTCTGCTGATCACAGCGATCATGTTGTATCGCCGCCGTGGCGCAGCGCTGCTGTTCTACGCACTCTTTCTGCTGGCGACCACTATCTGGTCACTGTGGGAAGTGGGTTCCGACTTCTGGGCGCTGACACCGCGTCTGGACGTCACCTTCTTCCTCGGCCTGTGGATGGTGCTGCCGTTCATCTGGCGTGGCCTGGGCTCAACGGGTGCATTCCCACGCGTGGCACTCTCTGCCGTGCTGGTGTTTGTGGTCGCGGTGCTGGCTTACTCAGTGTTTAACGACCCGCAGGAAATCAACGGCACGCTGAGCCAGGATCAGGCCGCGGCAGCCCCGGCTGACGACGGTATTCCGGCAGGCGACTGGCCGGCTTATGGCCGTACGCAGGGCGGTACGCGTTACTCCCCGCTGAAGCAGGTTAATGACAGCAACGTTGATAAGTTGCAGGAAGCCTGGACCTTCCAGACGGGCGACCTGAAAACGCCTAACGATCCGGGTGAGATCACCAACGAAGTCACGCCAATCAAAATCGGCGATGCTTTGTATCTGTGTACTGCGCACCAGCAGCTGTTTGCGCTGGATGCAGCGACAGGTAAGCAGAAGTGGAAGTTTGATCCGAAGATGAAGACGGACCCGACGTTCCAGCATGTGACCTGTCGTGGTGTGTCTTACTACCAGACGCCAGAAGCCGCAGCGACCCCGGCCGGAACTCAGCCTGCGCTGTGCTCACGCCGCGTGTTACTGCCGGTCAATGACGGTAGTCTGTATGCGCTGGACGCTGAAACCGGCGCTCTGTGCCCGGAATTCGGCGACAACGGTAAGCTGAACCTGCAGAGCAATCTGCCTTACAACAAAGTGGGTTCTTACGAACCAACGTCACCGCCCATCATCACCAGCACCACTATTGTGATGGCCGGTGCGGTCACCGATAACTACTCAACCAAAGAGCCGTCCGGTGTGATCCGTGGTTTCGATGTCAACACAGGTAAACTGCTGTGGGCTTTTGATACCGGCGCGAAAGATCCGAACGTGATTGCGGAAGGCGAGCAGCACTACACGCCGAACTCTCCGAACTCATGGGCTCCGGCGTCTTACGATGCCAAACTGGACCTGGTTTACCTGCCAATTGGTGTTTCGACCCCTGATATCTGGGGCGGTCACCGTACCCCGGAAATGGAGCGCTTCGCCACGGGTATGCTGGCACTGAATGCCACCACCGGTAAGCTGGCCTGGTTCTATCAGACGGTTCACCACGATCTGTGGGATATGGACGTTCCGGCACAGCCAACGCTGGCTGATATCAACGACAAAGACGGTAACAAGGTTCCGGTCATCTACATTCCGACCAAAACCGGTGACATCTTTGTGCTCAATCGTACCAACGGTAAGCCTGTTGTTCCGGCACCGGAAATGAAGGTTCCGGGTGGCGCAGCCAAGGGCGATCACGTTTCCCCTACGCAGCCTTACTCTGAACTGAGCTTCCGCCCGAAAGCCCAGCTGGCCGGGAAAGATATGTGGGGTGCCACTATCTACGATCAGCTGATTTGTCGTGTGATGTTCCACCAGTTACGTTATGAAGGTCCGTTCACTCCGCCATCTGAGCAGGGCACTCTGGTGTTCCCGGGTAACCTCGGTATGTTCGAGTGGGGCGGTATCGCCGTGGATACCGATCGTCAGGTTGCGGTCACTAACCCAATGGCGCTGCCGTTTGTTTCCCGTCTGATCCCACGTGGTCCGGGTAACCCGATTGAGCCGGATGAGAATGATAAGGGCGGTACCGGTACTGAGTCCGGCGTTCAGCCACAGTACGGCCTGCCGTACGGCGTGACGCTGAATCCGTTCCTGTCTCCGCTGGGCTTCCCCTGCAAACAGCCTTCATGGGGCTATATTTCTGCGGTTGACCTGAAAACCAACGATATCGTGTGGAAAAAACGTATCGGCACCGTGCGCGACAGCTCACCGGTTCCGCTGCCGTTTAAAATGGGTATGCCAATGCTGGGCGCGCCGGTGACCACTGCCGGTAACGTGTTCTTCATTGCGGCCACCGCCGATAACTACCTGCGTGCTTTCAACGTTTCTAACGGCAAACAGCTGTGGGAAGCGCGTCTGCCAGCAGGCGGCCAGGCAACACCAATGACCTATGAAGTGAACGGTAAGCAGTATGTGCTGATCGTTGCGGGTGGCCACGGTTCGTTCGGCACCAAGCTGGGTGATTACGTGAAAGCTTATGCGCTGCCTGACAGCAAATAACGGCGGTTAACCTCGGGCGAGGCATGCCTCGCCCCTACGAATGATGCAAAGCAAGATCGCTCTTCGTAGGGGCCGGGTATGTCCGGTCTGTTTGACTCGTACCGACGACAATCCTGTAGGGGTCAGGCATGCTTCGCCCCTACGAATGATGCAAAGCAAGCTCGCTCTTCGTAGGGGCCGGGTATGTCCGGCCAGTTTGACTCGTACCGACGACAATCCTGTAGGGGTCAGGCATGCTTCGCCCCTACGAATGATGCAAAGAAAGATCGCTCTTCGTAGGGGCCGGGCGTGTCCGGCCAGTTTGACTCGTACCGACGACAATCCTGTAGGGGTCAGGCATGCCTGACCCGCAAAGCAAAAGGGCGACTGTGAAGTCGCCCTTTTTTTTATGCCAGCGTTTTAAGCGCCGTAATCTGTTCCCGCCAGCGGGCCAGCGCCGCTGCTTCATCGTTCAGACTGAACGTTACCCCACTGGTCACCGTGGCATAAGGTGCCCGATGGGCGATCACCTGCTTAACCTCAGCGCTGAATACCGCCAGTTTAAGATCGGTCAGCGTTTCCGGGCGTGGCTCTGCCAGTGCCTGAATCTCCACCACCGCATCATTGAGTACCAGCGCCAGCGTGATCCTGCCATCCCGCTTCAGATTGCGCGTGGTGGTGGAGTCTGGCCAGATGGCAAACAGCAGCGCATTCGGGGAGCAGGCAATGATTTCCCCCAGGCTCAGCTGTGCCGCATACGGCCAGCCATTTTCACCCACGCTGGAGAGACGAATCGCCTGATGCCGATGGCTTTCAGGCAGTGAGCCGTCAAGCAGGGTCAGCAGAGCAGGCGGCAGTATAGAGTTGTTCATCAGTCGTTCCTTCAGTTGATTAGGGTACGACCATTTTACCACGAACAATCACTTTACCCGGTTTGACTTCACTTTCGGTGGCCCGGCGAACCGCCAGATTGATCACCTGCCAGGCCATCTCATGCAAATCATGGGCAATACACGGGAAGTGGAAGCCGTAAATCGGTGCATGTGAGATCTCATCAATACTGAACAGCGAAACGTCCTGCATTGGGCTCAGCTGATGATCGATGCAGGATTTAATGATCCCCTGCGATATCTGGTTATTACAGCCGACGAAATAGTCCGGCGGCGCGCGGTGGTCAAGATACTCACTGGTGACTCTGGCAGCAACGTCCATCAAAAAATCGGCGTACAGGACCTCGAAGCTGGCGATTTTGCCCTGCAAGGCCGCGCTCAGACCGGTCACGCGCTCGCGTGCCACGTTGGAGTCCTGTGGCCCGGAAACCACCACCACACGCTGCGCCTGCTGTTCCAGCAGATAACGGCCCGCCTGCAGGCCGCAATCAAGATTATCAATATAAACGCCGCTACAGGCGCTGGCATCCAGCTCTCTATCGACCAGAATCACCGGGATATTGAGCGCTTCCAGCCGGTGCAGATAAGCGGGATGGTAGTTGCAGTCTGACGAGATTACCGACAGGACGATGGCATCAACGTTATAGCCGATCAGCTTATCGATGATACGGTTCTCATGCTCCTGTGACTCCCGCGAGTCAAAAATCAGCGTATCGTACCCCGCTTTTTCCGCTTCCAGCGTCATCAACCGGGTCAGCCCCCCGAAAAACGGGTTGTTCATATCCGGATTAACAATACCGATGGTTTTACTGTCACGCGCACGCAGGTTACGCGCTGCGGTGTTCACCACGTAGCCCATCTCTGTGGCGGTGGCCAGCACCCGTTTCAGGGTGTCCGGATGCACTTTTTCCGGATGGGTAAAGGCGCGGGAAACGGTGATTTTGCTGACGTTTGCTTCTGCTGCCACGCTTGAGAGCGTGGCTTTAACTTTCCGGCCTGACGGCAAGGTGAACTCCTGGATATCAAATCATTTTGTACCATTGGCGTATCATGACAGATCCCCAGACATGATGCGAATCAATCCGCCACAGGCTCAGCCGAGGCGGTTAACACGTGGGTCCGTAAACACATCAAGATCATCACGGCTTTCCGAAGAGAATTCCGACACCACTGCACCCTGCTTGCCGGCCTGGAACCAGTGGCGGGTGTTGGGGGCAATGGTGTACTGCTCGCCGGGCCGCAGCAAAATAAAGTGCTGTGCGGTATACCACTGTTCCGCCCCTTCCGGTGGCTGGCAGGTGCCGTTATTCGGCGTCAGATTCTCATCATCAACGAATAACCAGACCTCCCCCCAGCGGCAGCGGAACGTCTCCTGTTTACCCGGTGTGCCGTTAAACGGCGGGTGCAGATGTTCCGGGCAGGTCTGGTGTGGAAACAGTACCAGCTCCTTGGCGCAGTAGCGCGGGCTGTTGATATAGGTGAGCAGTTGCAGGCCGGAGAGGGGGTAGTCTGGCAGGCCAAAGGTGGCGATCTCGATCTGCTGCTGCTCAGCCCCGGTGAGCAATATCGACGCTTCCTGCAGGTAGTGAAGGGTCTGGCTGATGGCCTGTTGATGTGCGCTCATGATGATCCTCTGATGAGTGTGTTGTTATCGATATCATTTTATGTGTGAATGTTTTTGGTCTTTTCCGCCTCCCTGTCGTCATTATTACCCCGTTTTTTTTCGGTAAGTAACAAAAGTGCTAAAATTTTAACCGTGCTCACACATTTATCACGGCATTTCTTTTACTATCGGCGTCATATTGATGTTAACGGTATCATTTTATTATCAACAGGGAGTCATCCATGAAAGCATTGGTACTGGAGCAGGCAGGTAAAATTGCCATCGAGGATCGGGAGTTCAGCGAACATCTGGGCGATACCGATGTGCAGATCAAAATTCACTCTGTGGGTATCTGCGGCAGTGACGTTCACTATTATCAACACGGTCGTATCGGGCCGTTTGTGGTTAACGCACCGATGGTGCTGGGCCACGAAGCCTCCGGTGTCGTGCTGGCAGTGGGTAGCGCCGTTCGGCATGTGCAGCCAGGCGATCGTGTGTGTATGGAGCCAGGTATTCCGGATATGCAGTCGGCACAGTCGCGCGCCGGGATCTACAACCTTGACCCGGCCGTGCGTTTCTGGGCAACACCGCCAGTTAACGGCTGCCTCCGTGAAACGGTGATCCACCCAGCGGCCTTTACCTTCAAACTGCCGGATAACGTCAGCTTTGCCGAAGGCGCCATGGTGGAACCGTTGGCGATTGGCATGCATGCGGCGACCAAAGCCGCGATCAAACCCGGCGATATTGCGCTGGTGATCGGTGCCGGGCCAATTGGCGTGGTCACTGCCCTGGCTGCTCTGGCGGGCGGTTGCTCGGATGTCATTATCTGTGACCTGTTCGACGAAAAACTGCAGGTGGCGGCCAACTATACCGGCCTGCATGCGGTGAACAGTAAAGGGGATGCTCTGGCGCAAAAAGTGGCACAGCTGACCAGTGACAACGGCGTTGATGTGGTGTTTGAGTGCAGCGGGGCCAAACCAGCTATCGCCAGCATCAGCCAGCATATTGCACCGGGGGGAACTGCCGTGCTGGTTGGTATGCCGGTGGATGCCGCGCCGATGGATATTGTCGCGGCTCAGGCTAAAGAAGTGACCTTTAAGACCATTTTCCGCTACGCCAATATGTATCCGCGTACCCTGCGCCTGCTGAGTTCCGGCAAGCTGCGGGTGCAGCCGCTGATCACCCAAACCTATAAATTTGCCGACAGTGTGGCCGCCTTTGAACGCGCAGCCGCAGGCAACCCGACCGATATCAAAATCATGCTGGAAATGGAGTAAGTCATGGCGCTGTATGCGGGCATTGACTGTGGTACGCAAGGCACCAAGGTGGTGATTGTTGATGACCAGCACGGCACTATTCTCGGGAGCGGCAGTGCACCCCACGCGCTGATCAGCGACGCTTCCGGCAGGCGTGAGCAGCAGGCCGAATGGTGGATTACGGCGTTGAAAGAGGCTTTTCACCAGGCCGTGGCAGCGGCGGGTATCGACCCGGCGCAGATCGCTGCGCTGGCGGTTTCCGGGCAGCAGCATGGCTTTGTGGCGCTGGATGAGGCGGGAGAGGTGTTACATACGGTCAAGTTGTGGTGCGACACCAGCACTGCCGAAGAAAATGCCTGGCTGCTGGCGCAGTTAGGGGGAGAGGAGGGATCGCTGGCGCAGTTGGGGCTCACCCTGGCCACCGGCTATACCGCCTCGAAAATCTTATGGTTCCGTCAGCAGCATCCGGAACTGTGGCAGCGGCTGGCGACCATGCTGCTACCGCATGATTATCTGAATTTTTGGCTGACCGGTGAACGGCGCGCAGAGTATGGCGATGCCTCGGGCAGCGGATTGTTTGATATCCGCCAGCGCTGCTGGGATCGCCGCACCGTCGAGCTGATTGATAACAGCGGGCGTTTATGGCGTTCGCTGCCGCCACTGGTGTCGGCAGAACAGCCTGTTGGCATCGTGTGCGAACGTGCTATTCAGGCGCTGGGGCTGCGTGCCGGTACGCTGGTTGCCAGCGGCGGCGGCGACAATATGATGGCGGCCATCGGTACTGGCAATATCCAGCCGGGCATGCTGACCATGAGTCTCGGCACCTCAGGGACGTTGTTCTCCTGCGCTGACAGCCCGGTGGTGGCGGATTCGGCAATGATCGCCGGTTTTTGCTCCAGCAGTAATGGCTGGTTGCCGCTGATCTGCACCATGAATGTGACCTCGGCCAGTACCGCGGTACAGAATCTGCTGCAACAGGATGTGGTGGCATTTAATCGTGCGCTGGAAGAGGCGGAACCCGGGGCAGGCGGCATGCTGATGCTGCCGTTCTTTAACGGCGAACGTGTGCCGGAGCTGCCTGGAGCCCGGGCCAGTCTGCACAACCTCGACAGTAATAATTTCACCCCGGCCAACCTTTGCCTGGCGGTGGTGGAAGGGGCGACTTACGGTCTGCGTTATGGACTGGATCTGTTTCGCCAGCAGGGCATTGAGGTCAGTGAAATCCGTCTCACCGGCGGCGGAGCCAACAGCCCGCGCTGGCGGCAGATTGTTGCCGATGTGATGAACTGCCCTGTGGTCTGCCCGCAGGAGAAAGAGAGTGCGGCGCTGGGCGCCGCGATCCAGGCTATCTGGTGCCACCGTCTGGCGTCGGGCAGCCCTCAGCCAGCCGCCGCACAGCTGGCCCGGCGTTGCCAGCAGTTTGTACAGTTGGATGAGAGCACCCGTGCCCGGCCAGACGCTGAACGGCAGCGCCGCTATGCTGACCTTTATCAGCGCTATCTGCATCGGTTGCAGAAAGAATATGAGGTGACGTTATGAGTCAGTTAGCAGATGAATCCCAGGCTGCCATGCTGCTGGAAGTCAGCGGGGTGAAAAAGAGCTTCGGGCCGGTGGTGGCGCTGAAAAATGCAGAGTTCTGTCTGCGTCGTGGTTCGATCCATGCGCTGTGTGGCGGTAACGGTGCCGGGAAGTCGACCTTTCTCAGCATCTTAATGGGCTTTATTCAGCCGGACAGCGGCGACATCTTTATCAATGGAAAGCGCTGTGAATTCTCCCACCCGAAAGAAGCGCTTGCCGCAGGGATCGCTATTGTGCAGCAGGAACTGAGCACTATTGCTGACCTGACGGTGGCGGAGAATATCTGGCTGGGTCGGGAGCCACGCCGCTTTGGTTTTGTCGATTTTGGCCGGATGAACCGACAAACGGCGGAGCTGCTGGCTGACCTGCATTTTACCCTGTCGCCAACAGAAAAAATGCGCAACCTCAGCGTGGCTGAACAGCAGTTGGTCGAGATTGCTAAAGCCCTGTCACACGCCAACGCCGATATCATCATTATGGATGAACCAACCTCGGCCATCGGTGAAGAGGACGTGCAGAAGATCTTCCAGGCCATCACCCGGCTGGCGGAGAAAGGCAAAGGGATTATTTATGTTTCTCACCGTCTGGCAGAAATTTTCCAGATTGCCGACAGCTATACCATCTTCCGTGACGGCAGTTATATCCATGAAGGGCTGCTGGGCGATATCACTCGTGAACAGCTGATTGAGCACATTATTGGCGGCGAATTTGACAGTGAATTTGCCAAGTTCAACCAGCCAGGGGACGAAGTGATGATGCAGGTGAATAACCTGTGCTGGGGCAAGAAGGTGCGCGATATCAGCCTGACGCTGAGGCGCGGTGAGATCCTCGGGATCTACGGGCTGGTGGGATCCGGGCGCAGCGAGTTTCTAGACCTCATTTTTGGTATCGAACATGCGCACAGCGGCACCATTCAACTGGGAGATAAGACCCTGGGGCGGCATTCGCCCAGAGAGGCTATCGACAGTGGAATTGCCTATGTCACTGAAGATCGGAAAGAAACCGGGTTGGTGCTGTGCCGTTCGGTGAATGAGAATATTAATATCGCCTCGTTTCCCGCTATCAGCCGCGCCGGGTTTATCAGCGACAGCAAAGAGCGCCAGCGTACCCGTGAGATGATTGCGCGTTTTAATGTGAAAACCCCCGATGGCGACCAGCTGGTGGGCAATCTCAGCGGGGGTAATCAGCAAAAAGTGGTGCTGGGGCGCTGGGCGTTGCTGGAACCTCAGGTGATGCTACTGGATGAGCCGACGCGCGGGATTGATGTGGGAGCCAAAAAAGAGATCTACCGTTTTATGTCGGAATTCGCGCTCAAGGATCGTGGCATTATTATGGTGTCTTCCGAACTGTCAGAAATTATTGGAATGAGCGACCGTATATTAGTCTTTAAAGATGGCGCGTTGGCCGGAGAACTGTCGGCTGAAAATGCCACCCAGGCTGAATTAATGAAGCTGGCGGTGTAATAATCTTTTTATAACGAGAGAGTAATTGTAATGAATTCGACATCTTCTCTGACACCAGGGCTGTCTTTCTTTACGCGTAATAAACGCCGGATGCATAAATACGGCATTATTATCGCCTTTTTTGTGCTGTGCCTGATTGTCACCGTAATTGGTGAAGTGCAGGTCGCGAACGGTGCGTGGAGCAGTAATTATTTTCTCAGTCATGAAAATACGCTGATTGTATTACGCCAGGTGTCAATTAACGGCATCCTCGCCATCGGAATGACCTTTGTCATTATTACCGCTGGTGTGGATCTGTCGGTCGGCTCGGTTCTGGCGCTAAGCGGCATTGTCGCGGCGCGCTTTGCCACCACCAACAGCGGGCTGGCCATCGGTGATACGGCACATGCGGTCATCATGCCGTTAATTGTCGCGCTGGGGATCGGCATTGTCTGTGGCCTGCTGAACGGGACGATTCTGGCTCGCTACCGGCTGCAACCGTTTATTGTCACCATGGGAATGCTGTCGGCGGCGCGTGGCCTGGCGCTGCTGACCACCGATGGCAACCCGATATCACAGCTAAACCCTGACTTTCGCGCCCTGGGTAACGGGTATCTGCTGGGCATCCCGCTCCCGGTGATTATTTTTATCGTGTTGTTTGCACTGGCCTGGATACTGCTGAATAAAACGCTGTTTGGCCGCTATGTCTATGCCGTCGGGGGCAATCAGAAAAGTGCACGCACTTCAGGTATCAGCGTGGTGAAAATCAAAGTGCTGGTCTACACCCTGTGTGCTGCGCTGGCGGGCATTGCGGGTCTTATCCTGACGGCACGCACCGGCTCGGCGCAGACCAATGCCGGGGCTGCCTATGAGCTGGATGCGATAGCGGCAGTGGTGATTGGTGGCACCAGTATGGCGGGCGGCGTGGGTACGCTGGTCGGCACGTTGTTCGGTATTTTAATTATTGGCGTCATGAATAATGGCCTGGATCTGCTGGGCGTTCAGTCTTATTACCAGCAGATTATTAAAGGGGCATTAATTGTGGTGGCAGTGTTGCTTGACCCGTCGCGTAAACAACAACGCGATTAATATTATTTTCCTGATGACATAAAAATATCACCCTACATAACCAGGAGTTTTTATGAATAAGATAACTAAAATAGCGTTGCTGACGTCCGGTCTGTTAATGGGCAGCAGCGTGATTGCCCAGGCCGCACCGGTTAAAATAGCGGTACTGATGTACGGTATGAAAGCCGAATTTGTGCAGCTGATGGAAAAAGCAGGTAAAGAGCATCCGGCGGTAAAAAGTGGCGAAGTGCAGCTGACCGTGTATGACGGCCGTTACGATCCACTGGTACAGAATAATCAGGCAGAAACCGCCATTCAGACCCATGTTGATGCCATCATCATCAACCCGATGGACTATGAGGCCAACATTGACGTGGTGACAATGGCTAATGAAGCCAAAATCCCGGTGGTCGTCACCAATGCACGACTGAATACCGACAAAATGACCTCTGAGGTGGTATCGGACGACGTACTGGGTGGCTATCTGGAAGCGAAAGCGGTGCTGAAAAAAATCAACTGCAAAGGCAACGTGGTGATTCTTGAAGGGCCGAAGGGCGGTAGCGGCGAGATCCAGCGCGGTCAGGGTAACGATAAAGCCATTGCCGAATGTGGTGCCGGGAATGTGAAAGTGCTGGAGCGCAAAACCGCAAACTGGTCACGTGCCGAAGCGCTGCCGCTGATGGAGAACTGGTTGCAGAAGCACCGGGGCCAGATTAACGGCGTGATCGCGCAGAATGATGAAATGGCGCTGGGTGCCATTGAAGCCATTAAAGGGGCTAACCTGAATGTGAAAGACTTTGCTATCGCCGGAGTAGACGGTGTGTCTGACGCTATCCGCGCGGTGCAGGCGGGTGAGATGGTGTCCATCTTGCAGGATGCCCACGCACAGATGCAGGGCTCGATTGATGTCGCGTTGCGCGCGGTGAAGGGGGAGGGCTACCAGCCGCAGTCCACCATCTGGAAACAGTACGCCGATAAGATGGCGTGGGATGAGGGCAAAGCAAAACGCTACTCCGTACCCTGGACGGAAGTGACCCCCGACAATGCCACCCAACTGCTGGATGCGCGTAAATAATACCGCTTCGGGTCACCGGCCTTATGCCGCTGGCCCGCTATCATTTCTGTGTAACTCAATATGTTTTGCAACAAAATAATGAAATTTTTTTTATATTTTAGGTTTTTCCTAAGCGAATAAGTACACAACCCCTTTTATAGCTAAACCATCCATCAACCAGACTGATTTAATCTTTCCTCAGTGAGCTTCTCTTAATCTTCCCCTAAGTATTTTCATTTAAGCTCCATATATCCGGGTTTTGCTATGCTTTTTTGCTCGCTTTTGGCGCAGCATGGCAATAACTGGCGTTTTATTGTTCAAATGAGACGGAGGGAGCATAACGACCAGTAGAATGAAAAATATGCAGTGATTCGTTCAGGGTTGAGAGAGGGGAATCGCAGCCTCTGCTATCCTCACTCATCATTCGTGGTGTTAATTGTTTAATGGATGTAATCAATGACAGACTTTTTGCCTTTCTCTCGTCCGGCAATGGGTGCGGAAGAACTGGCCGCCGTCGCCGAGGTGTTGCGTTCAGGATGGATCACCACCGGCCCCAAAAATCAGCAGCTTGAACAGGCTTTCTGCCAGCTTACCGGGAATCGTCACGCGATTGCCGTCAGCTCGGCAACGGCCGGGATGCACGTCACGCTAATGGCACTGGGAATAGGGCCGGGTGATGAAGTGATCACCCCCTCGCTGACCTGGGTTTCAACGCTGAATATGATCGTTCTGCTGCGGGCGACGCCGGTGATGATCGACGTGGATCGCGATACGCTGATGGTGACACCGGCGTTGATTGAGGCGGCCATCACCCCACGGACCAAAGCCATTATCCCGGTACATTATGCCGGAGCACCGGTTGATATCGATGCCATTCGCACGCTGGCCGAACAGCGGGGCATTGCGGTTATCGAGGATGCGGCCCACGCAGCAGGTACTCACTATCGCGGGCAGCATGTGGGTCGCCGCGGTACGGCAATTTTCTCATTTCACGCGATTAAAAATATGAGCTGCGCCGAAGGCGGACTGGTGGTCACCGATGATGATGCCCTGGCCGATCGCGTGCGTAGCCTGAAATTCCACGGACTGGGTGTCGATGCTTTCGATCGCCAGACCCACGGCCGTGCGCCGCAGGCCGAAGTGATCATGCCCGGCTTCAAATATAACCTTGCCGATATCAATGCGGCGATTGCGCTGGTGCAGTTGGATAAGCTGACAGCCAACAACGCCCGACGTGAGCAAATTGCGTTGCGTTACCTTGAGGAGCTTTCCGATACCCCGTTCCTGCCTTTGACACAACCCGACTGGCCCCATCACCACGCCTGGCACCTGTTTATCCTGCGCGTTGACCCTGAGCTATGCGGTATCAGCCGCGATGAACTCATGCAGGCGCTGAAGGAACAAGGGATCGGCAGCGGGCTTCACTTCCGGGCGGCGCATACGCAGAAATATTATCGTGAACGCTTCCCTCAGCTGTCCCTGCCGCAGACCGAATGGAACTCAGAGCGCATCTGCTCGATTCCCCTGTTCCCGGGGATGACTGACGACGATGGCCGCCGCGTGATTGTGGCGCTGCGTAAGCTGGCAAAGAGATAAGAGATGACAGAACAACCGATCAACAAACTCTCCGTAGTGATCCCGGTGTACAACGAGCAGGAGAGCCTGCCTGAACTGATCCGCCGTACGGAGGCAGCCTGCGCGCAACTGGCTATCGACTATGAAATTTTACTGGTCGATGACGGCAGCAGCGATGCGTCGGCCGAGATGCTCACTGCCGCGGCTGAGGCACCGGATAGCCATATTGTGGCGGTGTTGCTGAACCGTAACTACGGCCAACATTCGGCGATCATGGCCGGCTTCAGTCATGTCAGCGGTGACCTGATTATTACGCTTGATGCCGACCTGCAAAACCCCCCTGAAGAGATCCCGCGCCTGGTGGAAACGGCCCGACAGGGTTATGACGTGGTCGGCACCGTGCGGCAAAACCGTCAGGACAGCTGGTTCCGTAAGCGTGCTTCACGCCTGATCAATCATCTGATTCAACGCACCACGGGTAAAGCGATGGGCGACTACGGTTGCATGCTGCGAGCTTACCGACGTCATATTGTTGATGCCATGCTGCACTGCCATGAGCGCAGCACCTTTATCCCCATTCTGGCGAACACCTTTGCCCGGCGGGCCACGGAGATCCCGGTGCTGCACGCCGAACGCGAATTTGGCGATTCCAAATATAGCCTGATGCGCCTGATCAACCTGATGTATGACCTGATCACCTGCCTGACAACCACGCCACTGCGGCTGTTAAGCGTGTTTGGCAGCGTAATTGCGCTGGCGGGTTTTGCGATTTCCCTGCTGCTGATCGGACTGCGCCTGTTTCTTGGCCCGCAGTGGGCAGCAGAAGGGGTATTTATGCTGTTTGCCGTGCTGTTCATTTTTGTCGGCGCACAGTTTATTGGCATGGGGCTACTTGGCGAGTATATCGGGCGTATCTACAACGATGTGCGCGCCCGTCCCCGTTATTTTATTCAGCGCGTTGTTAGCCGCGACGCCAACTCCACACAGGATAAATCATCATGAAAGCCGTGGTTTTTGCCTACCATGATATGGGCTGCACCGGGATCCGGGCGCTGGCTGAAGCGGGTTTTGACATCTGCGCGATTTTCACCCACGCGGATAATCCCGCCGAGAATCACTTCTTCGGGTCCGTCGCACGTACTGCCGCGCAGTTGGGTGTGCCGGTTTATGCGCCGGAGGAGGTTAACCATCCTCTGTGGATTGACCGCATCCGCGAGATGAAACCTGACGTGATTTTCTCATTCCACTACCGTCAGATGCTGAGCGACGAGATCCTCGCCTGTGCGCCAGTGGGGGCGTTTAATCTGCATGCCTCATTGCTGCCGAAGTATCGTGGCCGCGCGCCACTGAACTGGGTGCTGGTTAACGGTGAAGAAGAAACCGGTGTCACGCTGCATCGCATGGTGAAACG
Organism: Erwinia sp. MYb375; assembly: GCF_037479175.1. Taxonomy (NCBI): domain Bacteria; kingdom Pseudomonadati; phylum Pseudomonadota; class Gammaproteobacteria; order Enterobacterales; family Erwiniaceae; genus Erwinia; species Erwinia sp. MYb375. The sequence goes on from NZ_JBBGZS010000011.1 coordinate 44,975, forward strand.
CGCCGATGCCGGGGCGATTATCGCCTGTGAGAAGGTGGCGATTGCGGCGGAAGATACTGCGCTGACGCTGCATTATAAAGTGTGTGAAAGTGCAAAACAGCTGCTGATGCGCAGCCTGCCGGACGTTCTGCGGGGCAGTTTTATTGCCGTCGAGCAGGATGAACGCAAGGCAACCTATGTGGGACGACGGACTCCGGAAGACGGACGTATCGACTGGCAGCAGCCAGTACAGCGAACCCATAACCTGGTGCGTGCGGTCACCGATCCCTGGCCGGGGGCGTTCAGCTATGTGGGGGCCGCGAAGTTTATCATCTGGCAATCCAAAATCTGTCACAACTGGCCGGCGACAAAGCCCGGTACGGTACTTTCCGTTTCGCCTTTTGTTGTCGCCTGCGCGGATGGCGCGCTGGAAGTGGTGACTGGTCAAAGCGACAGCGGCGTCTATATGCAGGGCAGTCAACTGGCGCAAACCCTTGGGTTGGTAGCCGGTGCCTTGCTGCATAACCAGCCGGTGGCAGCGGCAAAACGCAGAACCCGTGTGCTGATCCTCGGCGTTAATGGTTTTATCGGTAACCACCTGACTGAGCGCCTGCTGGCCGATGATCACTTCGAAATTTTCGGGCTGGATATTGGCTCCGATGCCATCAGGCGCTTCGTGGGCCACGAGCGTTTTCATTTTGTCGAAGGGGATATCAGTATTCACTCGGAGTGGATCGAGTACCACATTAAGAAATGTGATGTGGTGTTACCCCTGGTGGCGATTGCCACACCGATCGAATACACCCGCAACCCGCTGCGCGTGTTTGAACTGGATTTTGAAGAAAACCTGAAGATCATCCGCGACTGCGTGAAGTACAAAAAGCGCATTATTTTCCCCTCCACCTCGGAGGTCTATGGCATGTGTACGGATGACACTTTCGATGAAGATCACTCGAATCTGGTGGTCGGGCCGATCAATAAACAGCGCTGGATCTATTCCGTCTCGAAACAGTTACTGGATCGGGTGATCTGGGCTTATGGAGAAAAAGAGGGGTTGCGATTTACGCTGTTCCGGCCTTTCAACTGGATGGGGCCGCGCCTGGATAACCTTAACGCGGCACGTATCGGCAGCTCGCGTGCCATCACTCAGTTGATCCTGAATCTGGTGGAAGGATCGCCGATTAAGTTGATTGACGGCGGGCGGCAGAAGCGCTGCTTTACTGATATCCGTGACGGCATTGAAGCGCTGTTCCTGATTATCGAGAATAAGCAGCAGAACTGCGATGGTCAGATTATCAATATCGGTAACCCGGATAACGAAGCCAGTATTAAAGAGCTGGCCGAACAGCTGCTGGCCAGTTTTGAACGGCATCCGCTGCGCCACCAATTCCCGCCATTTGCCGGTTTCCGCGAGGTGGAAAGCAGCAGCTATTATGGCAAGGGATATCAGGATGTGGAGCATCGTAAACCGTCGATTCGTAATGCGAAACGTCTGCTGAACTGGCAGCCGGAGGTGGCGATGAATTACACCATTGATGCCACGCTCGACTTCTTCCTGCAAACCGTTGAACAGGGTGAGATCGTCGAATGATCAATGTGGGTTTACGCATTGATGTGGATACCTGGCGCGGCACCCGGGACGGTGTGCCGCGCCTGCTCTCCATCCTTGAACGCCAGCAAACCCGCGCCAGTTTTTTCTTCAGCGTTGGGCCGGATAATATGGGCCGCCATTTATGGCGACTGCTAAAACCGCGCTTTCTGTGGAAGATGCTGCGGTCAAACGCGGCTTCACTATACGGCTGGGATATTCTACTGGCGGGTACAGCCTGGCCCGGACGACGTATCGGCCAGGGGCTGGCCGATACGATCCGTCAGGCGAGCTTGCAGCATGAAACAGGGATGCACGCCTGGGATCATTTTGCCTGGCAGACCTGGGCGGGCGTATGGCCTGCCGGGAAGCTGAGTGAAGAGGTCCGCCGGGGCGTTGAGGCACTCAGCGAACTGACCGGGCAACCCGTAACCTGTTCAGCCGCAGCGGGCTGGCGTGCCGATGGCCGTGTCCTCACCGCCAAACAGGCTTTTGATTTTCGTTATAACAGCGACTGTCGGGGTACAGAGCCTTTCCTACCCTTACTCCCCGATGGGCGGCTGGGAACCGTGCAAATCCCGGTGACGTTACCGACGTGGGACGAAGTGGTAGGGACGCGTGTCGATCCTGCGCACTACAACGCGTTTATCCTTGATGAGATCGGTCGCCAGTCGGGCGTGCCGGTTTACACCATCCATGCAGAAGCGGAAGGGATCGTGCTGGCGGACAAATTTGATGCACTGCTGACGGAGGCGCGACAGCGGGGGATTCGTTTCTGTTCCTTGGGCGAGCTGCTGCCGCAGGATCTCTCGCAACTGCCGACAGGCAAAGTGATTCGGGGTAGCTTCCCCGGCCGTGAAGGTTGGCTGGGATGCCAGCAACTCGCTGAGTGATTGTGGATGAAATACACCCGTTATGCATTGTTACTGCCCCTGTTGTATGCACTCTATTACCTGCTCCCTCTTGAGTTCCGGGCGCTGTGGCAGCCGGATGAAGTTCGCTATGCGGAGATCAGCCGTGAAATGCTGGTCAGCGGAAACTGGGTGGTGCCGCACTTTCTTGACCTGCGCTATTTTGAGAAGCCGATAGCAGGGTACTGGATCAATAATCTCAGTCAGTGGATCTTTGGTGGCAACAACTTCGCCGTGCGTTTTGGCTCAGTGCTTTCTGTGTCACTCAGTGCAGTGCTGATTTACTGGCTGGCATTCTGTCTGTGGCGTAAGCGGGCGACGGCGCTGTTGTCTGCGGTGATCTTCCTCACCTGCATGTTGGTCTATTGCATCGGGACTTATGCGGTGCTGGACCCGATGATCACGCTATGGCTGACGGCAGCAATGTGCAGCTTCTGGCTGGTCGGGCAAGGGGGAAGCCGGCGGCAGAAAACAGCGGGTTGGTTACTGCTGGGGCTTGCCTGTGGTATGGGCTTTATGACCAAAGGCTTTCTGGCGCTGGCGGTGCCGGTGGTGGCGATTGTGCCGTGGATGATCTGGCAGCGCCGTGTGAAAGAGCTGATGTTATGCGGACCGCTGGCCTTACTCAGTGCGGCGCTGATCTCGGCCCCCTGGGCCATCAGCATTGCCCGACAGGAACCGGACTTTTGGCATTATTTCTTCTGGGTGGAGCATATCCAGCGCTTTGCTGAGAATGATGCTCAACACAAAGCGCCGTTCTGGTATTACATTCCGGTAATGATTGTCGGGGCACTGCCGTGGCTTGGGCTACTGCCGGGCGCGCTGCATCGGGCCTGGCGGGAACGGCAGCGGGCTGCTGATTCAGCCTATTTACTCGGTTGGGTGGTGATGCCGCTGCTGTTTTTCAGTGTGGCGAAAGGCAAACTGCCGACCTATATCCTGCCGTGTTTTGCGCCGCTGGCGATGCTGCTGGCCCATCATGCGATGGCACTCTCCGCAGCGGGGCGGCGCGGGCTGAAAGCCAACGGCGTGATCAATCTGGTGGTGGGGCTCGTGCTACTGCTGGCGATGGTGTTGGTCGTGGCACCCTGGGGCCTGCTCAGGCAACCGGTGTATGCCCGCCATGAGCTGATTAAAGTATTGCTGGGAGGGATGGCATTTCTCTTTTGGGCACTGGTGGGCGCGGCCAGTCTGGTGGGGGGCGCGAAGCACTGGCGGCTGGCGGCGCTGTGTCCGTTGGGGCTGGCTCTGGTGGTGGGTGCCGCGATCCCCGATAAGGTGATGAACTCAAAACAGCCCCAGCCGTTTATTGCCGATGTGAGCCGGGATTTGCAGCAGAGCCGCTTTGTGCTGTCGAACAATATTGGTATGGCCTCGGCACTGGCCTGGGAACTGAAGCGCAGCGACATTTTATTATTAGAACAACCGGGTGAGCTGGCCTACGGTTTGAGCTATGCCGATGGTGCCGATCGTCTTATCTCTACTGCGGATTTTGCACAGTGGCTGAGCGCGCATCGGCGTGAAGGTAATGTGTCGTTGATGATGAAATTAGCCTCTGAGGACAACAAGGTGGATGAGCGTATCCCGGCACCTGATCGTCTCTATCAGCAAGGGCGGATGCTGTTGTATCTCTATCGGCAGCAGCCGTGAATATGCTGCTGATTGTACTGGCCAGCCTGCTGAGCTGTGGCGGGCAGTTGTGCCAGAAGCAGGCGACGGTGCGTGAGGGGCGCCGTCATTTTCTGGTGTGGCTGACGGCAAGTATATTGCTGCTGGGGATGGCGCTGCTGGTGTGGCTGCGTGTGTTGCAGACTGTGCCGGTAGGGGTAGCTTACCCTATGCTGAGTCTTAACTTTATTTTTGTGACCTTAGCCGCGCGCTGGTTGTGGCAGGAAGCGATTTCATGGCGTCACGGGCTGGGCATTGTGCTGATTGTGGCTGGAGTGGCGGTGATGGGGAGCTATACCTGATGGGCCTGCTCTATGCTTTTTGCAGCGTGCTGCTGATCAGTGGCGCGCAGTTAATGATGAAGTGGGCGATGGTACAGCTTCCCGCTATCGATCAGCTCACGCTGTTCAGCGCGGCGCTGCTCAGCCTCTCCTTACCCACGCTGGTGCTGTCCGGCGGGCTACTGGCCTACGCTTTATCGATGATGTGCTGGTTGCTGGCCTTACAGCGCCTGCCCCTGAGCCGGGTTTACCCGCTGTTGAGTCTGAGTTATCTGCTGGTGTGGACAGCGGCACTGTGGTTGCCAGGGATGAATGAAGTCTTTCTCTGGGGCAAGCTGGTGGGCGCGGTACTGATCCTCGCCGGGTTGTTACTGATATTCTGGCCGGGGAAAAAGGCCCAAAGATAATGCTATCATCGCGCGATTCATTACACAGAGTCTGTTAAACATGATCCCTTCACTTCCCCTCCTGCAGGTCAGGGAGGTCTCGTTTGTGCGTCAGGGTAAAACGCTGTTGTCGCCCGTTTCCTTTGAGCTTCATAAGGGGGAATTCCTCTGGCTAACGGGGCCATCCGGGGCGGGTAAAAGTACCCTGCTAAAAATTATTGCCTCCCTGCTTGATGCGTCCGGCGGTGAAGTGAGCTTGAAAGGTCAGCCGATTATTGAGTTGAAACCCGAACAGTATCGCCAGCGGGTATCCTACGTGTTTCAGACCCCCCAACTGTTTGGCCGTACGGTGTATGACAATCTCTCTCTGCCCTATGAGATCCGCCAGCAGCCCGTAGAACGCCAGCATCTCGGCGATGAGCTGGAGCGATTGGGGCTGCCACCCGCGATGCTGGATACCTCAATTGATCAACTCTCCGGCGGAGAAAAACAGCGCGTGGCGCTGCTGCGCAATGTACAGTTTCCCCCGGATATCCTGCTGCTGGATGAAATCAGTAGCGCGCTGGATGACGCAAATAAACGGAGGGTGACGAAGTTGATCGACCAGCAGGTCGCGCAAGGAAGTGCGGCGATCTGGATCAGTCACGACAGCGTAGAAACAGATGATGGCAGACGGCGGCTCCGGCTGTCGCCTGCAGCAACGGAGGGCCAGTATGAACCAGCATAATATTACCAATGAATCACTGGCGCTGGCCTTAATGCTGGTGGTGATTGCACTGCTGGTCAGCGGCAAGGAGCGGCTGGGGCTGGAAAAAGACATCATCTGGAGCGTGGCGCGTGCCATTGTGCAGTTGGTGATTGCTGGCTATGTGCTCAAATATATTTTCGATATTAACAATCAGTGGCTGACCGTGTTGATGGTGCTGTTTATCTGCGTGAATGCCGCGTTGAATGCCAAAAAGCGCAGTCGCGCCATCGACAGAGGTTTTCTGATTTCGTTTATTGCCATCACCTCCGGTACGACGTTGACGCTGACCATTTTGCTGCTCAGTGGCGCGATTGAATTCATGCCCATGCAGGTGATCCCTATCTCGGGAATGATTGCCGGTAATGCGATGGTGGCGGTCGGGTTGTGTTTCAGTAACCTGAATCAGCGGTTTAGTGATAATCGCCAGAAGATCGAGGAGATGCTGAGTCTGGGAGCCAGTGCAAAGCGGGCATCGACGTCTATCGTGCGCGACAGCATACGCGCAGCCATGATCCCCACGGTCGATGCAGCAAAAACGGTCGGTCTGGTGAGTTTACCGGGCATGATGTCCGGCCTTATTTTTGCCGGTATTGATCCGGTAAAAGCCATTAAGTATCAGATTATGGTGACCTTTATGTTGCTTGGCACCGCCAGCCTGTCGACCATCATTGCGGGTTATCTGGCGGCCCGCCGTTTTTATACAGCACGCGTGCAGTTGAAATAATCGTTGGGCCCCTTCGTGGCCGGCCATGTGTTCCGGTCAGACAGTGAAGCCGACCAGGCCGACCGAAACACATGGTCGGCCATCACGTTTCTATGCTGGCAGAGTCGCTGACATCAGAAATTCACATTGGCGCTCAGTCCACCGATAAACGCGTCTTTAACCCCACTGACTGCGCCAGGAGAGGCGACATATTGCAGATTAGGGCGCAGATTAAGCCAGTTAGTGGCGTGGACATTATAGTAAACTTCGTAGTTCCACTCGGAGCCGTGCTGAACAGGCAGATACGTCGGGCTGTTATAACGGGACTCGCCGTTGTATTGATTGGTTTCGCGTTGCATTTTTCCGTAGTCACTGTTGACGTGAATACGCGCGACCCCGACACCTATCTCATCCTGTGCACGTGCCGCAAAGGGGCCTTTCCAGGTGAGGGATACAGCCTGGTAATGATCGGTTTTCGAGGTTTTGTGATCGTTCATCACCGCCTGTACGGTTAAGCCCAGGCCCCGGTTGACATCACCGTCGGTAGCGGTTAACTGCTGTTGCAGCAGCACATAACCACCATAGGCTTTCGCCTGGCTGTCGTAGCCGCCATTGTGGTAGCTGGCATATTTATCCCCGTTAACCGAGGAGTAGTAGCCACCGATACGGTAGTTCCCCGGCAGCTTGTTGGCACCCAGCAGGGGTGTCCAGCCAAATTCAAAGGGGACCAGGTTACCCAGGCTCGGGCTGCCGTCGAGGTAGAAGCCGTTACCGCGATCGTAGTTATTACGGTTCTGGTTATAGAAGCCCACCTGGAAGAACATTTCGTCCGGCAGGTTCAGTTTCACGCGGCCCCCCCATTGTGACACCGGCCAGTTAAACCAGCGGTCGCCGCGCCAGTTGCCTGGCTGACCGCTGCCAAAGGCCAGGTTCTGGAATTTGCTGTCGAATGCATCAAAGTCTTCACCCGTGGTCACACGACCGGCTTTGATTTCAACCCGATGGTCAAAGAAACCTTTGTTAACCCAGAACTGGGTCAGCCGCCAGGTCTGGCCGCGCCCCCAGACTTCTTCTACTGAGGACAAGCCGCCGGTCCGCGGATCGTTGATATGCTGGGTCAGGTCGCGGCCGTTCCGGCTGGTCACTGTGAACTGGAACTGTGTGTCATCCCAGTTGAGGAGTTTTTCCAGATCGAGGGTGGTGCCGAAGGCCCACTGATCGGTATAACGGGCAGTGGTGGAGGTGTTATAGCCTCCGGCAAGATTACTGGCCGACTCCATGGTGTAGTTGATCTGGAAATCGGCACCTTCCCTTTTTAATTCGCTGCGATAGCCGTCCCAGTCGCCAAACAGATAATCCGAATCCAGACTGAGAGGGCGCATTTCTGCCCCTGCGGGGGCTGAAGCCCATAACAGTGCGCTGCCGCACATCATCAGCATGGCATGTTTACTCGTCCATTGAAAAACACCGTAATGATTCATTTATCTCTCCTTGTTATGAATAATCGTCTTGCCAACAAGCATTGCCGGTATCCAGGCGTCAGAAATCAATACCCGCGCCGAGGCCGCCCACAAACAGATGTGAATTTTCACTCACCGCACCGGGTTTGGTGCTGGTTTGCAGGTTAGGCCGCAGTATCAAGTGAGGCGTTAAGCGGTAGTTGTAATAGAGGTTGTAATTAAATCCGTCACCCCGCATCAGCGGTTGCGGTTGATTATCGCGATACTCTTGAGGAATGGCCGGCGTATCTGCCTGAGGAGAAATAATTTCTGTTGATGGTGGCGGCTGATGCAGATAAAAACGCTGGGGTAGGGCAGATGCGTTAGCCACCATGAACAGCGTGGCAATACCGAGACACTGTTTAAGACAGGCTATTCTTTCCATGAGTTCACCTCTTATTATGATTATCTAATCGGTTTTTTAGCCCGATGAAGTACATCACAATGTGGTTAACCCGTTTCGCTATTAAGTGCTCTGGAGAGCTCCCATAAAAAAACGCCCACGAGGGGCGTTCAGAGTGAGATCATGTCAGATCGGGCTTAGCGGCGGCCAAAAATCTTGGCGGCCAGGAAGCCTACACCGGCGGCAATCGCCAGTGAAACTAGGGGGGAATCCTGGGTTTTGCTTTTCACGCAGTCCAGCGCATCATCCACGGCGTAAGAGGCTTTTGCTGCCTGCTGACGCACTTTTCCTCTGAATTCATGCTCCGGCGAGTCCACGGCTTTACCAAACTCTTCCTGCCCTTTGCCGACGGCTTCTTGCGCTTTATCGTTCGCTTTATCAAACAGACTCATTGTGCCTCCTTTTGATGGCATGATTTCCTGAAACGACTTTAAGCGTAGTTCATCTGGTGGCTTTTGCCGGAGCACTTATGTGTGAAAATATGAATGAAGGTGCCAGATACTGACAAAAAAGAGGGCAGATCAACGATCTGCCCTCTTTGTCGGGAGCGCTAAGCTCCCGTGCTGCCAGTGATATTCTGCCTGAGGCTCAGGTTATCAGTGGTAGCCTTCGTCCGGCTTGATCTTGCCACGGAACACATAGTAGCTCCAGAAGGTATAGACCAGAATCACCGGAATAATCAGCAGACCACCAACTAACATAAAGCCCTGACTCTGCGGTGGGGAGGCGGCATCCCAGATGGTGATGGAAGGGGGAATGATATACGGCCAGATACTGATACCCAGTCCGGTAAAGCCCAGAAATACCAGCGCCAGGGTCAGCAGAAATGGCGTGTAGTGTGCGTGGCGTTGCAGTGCGCGCCACAGTGCCCAGGACGCCGCCAGAACCAGTAACGGAACGGGTAAAAACCAGAACAGGTTAGGCAGGGTGAACCAGCGCTCCATGATGCTGGTGTGTGCCAGCGGCGTCCAGATACTGACGATGGCCATCACGATCAGCAGGCCGATCAGCAGCGGTTTGGTCAGCGCCGTCATTTTCCTGTGCAGTTCATTCTCGGTCTTCATGATAAGCCATGTGCTCCCCAGCAGGGCATAGGCCAGAACCAGACCGACGCCGCAGAACAGCGTAAACGGCGTCAGCCATGCCAGAGCCGGGCCGCTGTAAGTGCGGTTGGTCACTTCAAAGCCGTTGATAAACGCACCCAGCACCACACCCTGACTGAAGGTTGCCACGTAAGAACCGCCAATAAACGCTTTATCCCAGAACGGACGATGTTCTTCCGTTGCTTTAAAACGGAACTCAAACGCCACGCCACGGAAAATAAGACCGATCAGCATGATGGTGAGCGGCGCTGCCAGGGCGCTGGTGATCACTGCATAGGCCAGCGGGAAAGCACCGAACAGCGCGGCCCCCCCGAGGATCAGCCAGGTTTCGTTGCCATCCCATACTGGGGCCACGGTGTTGACCATCATATCGCGCTCAATGGGATCTTTATTGAACGGGAACAGGATGCCGATACCCAGATCGAAACCATCCATAATGATATACATCAGGGTGGCGAAGATGATGATAGTAAACCAGATAATTGAGAGATCGATGCCCACCTTACTTCTCCTCCTGCGGCGAATGTAATTTTTCCTGCACCGCAGACAGCGGGCGAGACGGGGTATGTGATGTGCCTGGGCCACCTTCTGGCGTATGGTCACCTTCACCGGCCTGCGGGCCTTTCTTAATCAGGTTCGCCAGATAGCTGTAACCAACACCAAAGACGGCACAGTACACCAGCAGGAACGCGATCAGGCTGATGCTCATTTGCAGCGTGCTGTGCAGTGATACGGCATCACGCGTGCGCAGCAGGCCATAAATAACCCACGGCTGACGGCCAATTTCGGTGGTAATCCAACCCGCCACCAGAGCAATCAGACCGGAAGGCCCCATCAACAGGACAAACCACAGGAAAGGACGAGACGTATACAGGCGCTGACCGCGACGCATCCACAGGCTGACAACACCCAGCAGAATCATCAGCATGCCCAGCGCAACCATCACGCGGAACGACCAGAACACCACGGTGGAGTTAGGACGATCTTCTTTCGGGAAACTTTTCAGTGCCGGCACCTGTTTATCCAGACTGTGGGTCAGGATCAGGCTGCCGAGGTAAGGGATTTCCAGCGCGTACTTGGTACGCTCTTCTTTCATATCCGGGATGCCGAACAGGATCAGCGGGGTCGCTTCTCCCGGAGGATTCTCCCAGTGGCCTTCAATCGCCGCGATTTTTGCAGGCTGATGTTCCAGCGTATTCAGGCCGTGGGCATCGCCAATCATTGCCTGAATCGGCGAGACGATCAATGCCATCCACAGAGACATCGACAGCATTTTACGCACCGCTGGGGTATCGTTTTTACGCAGCAGATGCCATGCGGCAGAGGCGCCCACGAAGAAGGCCGTGACCAGGAAAGCAGCAACCGACATATGCAGCAGGCGATAAGGGAAGGACGGGTTAAAGATAATTTTGAACCAGTCCACGGGTATCACAATGCCGTTTTCCAGCGCGTAACCTTGCGGCGTCTGCATCCAGCTATTGGAGGCTAGGATCCAGAAGGTGGAGATAATGGTGCCCAGCGCGACCATGCAGGTAGCGAAAAAGTGCAGGCCACGGCTGACGCGATTCCAGCCAAACAGCATCACGCCGAGGAAGCCAGCTTCAAGGAAGAACGCGGTAAGCACTTCGTAGGTCAGGAGCGGGCCAGTAATACTGCCTGCAAACTGCGAGAATCCTGCCCAGTTGGTCCCAAACTGATAGGCCATCACCAGACCCGATACCACCCCCATACCGAAGTTAACGGCAAAGATTTTTGACCAAAAATGATAAAGGTCGCGATAGACCTCATTTTTGCTTTTCAGCCACAGACCTTCGAGCACGGCGAGAAAACTGGCCAGGCCAATGGTGATGGCGGGAAAGAGAATGTGGAAGGCTACGGTGAAACCAAACTGTATCCTCGCCAGATGGAACGCATCTAATCCAAACATTGCTTACCTCGATCTAACATGAACAACTGCCTTTTATTTTTTTACCCACGGTTAACAAATAGGCGACATATAGCAAAAAAGAAAACGTGTCAGCCGGGGACTTCTCATCGGAGATTTGATCCTAAGACCAAAGCTGGTGAAGAAGTAGCAACAGTAATAGTGAACTGGCCTATAACAGTAACGATTATTACGAGTAATTGTTTCGTCAACAGGTTAAATCAACGGAAGATAATGTTAATGCAGGATAGAAGAATGATGCTTATATGTGACAATGCTGTATCTTTCTGTCGTAAAAGCATTTTTTTCATTTGTGCTGCGGCTGATTTCGTCAGATGACTATCGTCTTTCTGCGTATAAAAACGTTGGGGAGGGGCACATTTAATATAGCGAATACGGCTATAAAAAAGGATGTTTACGCATCATTATTATAATAACCCTATAGTTTCTCATGAGTTATGAATGGTATGTGTATTTAATGTTATTATTTGGTTCTATTAATTTTAAAATACCCTTTTCCCACTATTCGCCTTTACTAGTCAATCCCTCTGCGGGACCACTCGTCATTTTCCTCCCTGTAAATGTTAAGGGTGTAATACACATAAATATGTAATTTGAATTATTTGGTTACAAATTGATGGGGTTTTTATCGCCGATTGTTGCGGAGAGTCAAGAGGTCACTGGGTGAATGATGCTTGTGGCGAGCAGGAGGGCTTGCATGCTATAACCAAAAAAACATTGTCAGCCTCGGGAGTCAAATGGATACCTTTATGATGTTGTTGCCCGTGTATGTGGCCTATCTGCTGGGCACGGCCAGCCCCGGCCCGAGCAATATGGCCATTATGGGGGTAGCGATGCGCCAGGGTCGCCGCCCGGCATTGATGCTGGCGGCGGGCGTGATCACGGGATCACTGTGCTGGGCGCTGCTGGTCGCGACCGGATTATCCACGCTGTTGCTGGCTTATGCACAGGCCATTGTGGTGATCAAAGTGGTAGGGGGCTTCTATTTGCTTTTTCTGGCGTGGAAAGCCGCGCGCAGTGCTGCCCGTCGCGGGGAAGACAGCGCTGTTCCGTTGGCGGCAGGGGGGGCACCCGCCTCCCTCTACCGCCGTGGATTGCTGCTGCATCTTGGAAATCCAAAGGCGATTCTGGTCTGGACCGCGATAATGTCACTGGGGATCCATCCGGATGCGGCCCCTTCCATACTGCCGTTGATTGTCGGTGGTTGTGCGTTACTGGGGATAATGGTGTTCAGCAGCTACGCGCTGTTGTTCTCGACCCCGGCGATGAGCCGGGGTTATCAGAAATGCCGCCGCAGTATTGAAGGCATTTTCGCGCTGTTTTTCACGGCGGCGGGCGTGAAGCTGCTGTTTTCACGTTAACTGCCCACCTGGCCTCCGGCGTGCCTTATGCCTGAGGCTGATAACCGGCCAGCTCACTGTCCGGCATTCCGGCATCACGCGCCGCCTGGCAAATTTGCTGCCAGCTATTGGCATCGATCGGAATACCGTGCAGGCGGCGTTCGGCGCGCTGTGCTTCCTCCCACTCACCCGGGACCAGGATTGCATTGTCACCCGCCTGCGGTGAGGCTTTCGTCCAGGCAATAAAGGCTTCCGCTTCCTGCTGCATGTCCGGTGCGTCAAACGCTGCCGGGTCAAGTACCACGGTGGTCATGCAGTTAAAGATAGCGTCACTGGTATTTTTCAGTGACTGTGGGTGGGTCGTTTGCCCACCGGAAAGCGCTCCACCGAGGATTTCGCACATCACCGCCAGCGCATAGCCTTTATGCAGGCCAAAGGCCAGAAGGGAACCAAATGGCGCTTCATGCATCACCGCAGGATCAATGTCCGGCTGCCCTTGATGATCGATCAAATAGCCAGGCGGGACGTTGACACCTTTGTTCCAGGCAACGCGGGTTTTACCGTAGGCAATGCCACTGGTGGCGAAATCAAGCAGCAGCGGTGGCTGGCCGGGGCGCGGGAAGATGGCGCAAAATGGGTTAGTACCGAAGCGGCGGTCACTGCCGTTAAAAGGCGCAACCATCGGATCGCCAACAACGTTGACGAAATGAAAGGAGATAAAACCGGCGCGTGCGCACTGCTCCGCCCAGTGACCAATGCGCCCAATATGGTGCGAGTTACGCAATGCGATGGCACACATCCCCAGTTTCTGGGTACGCGCAATCGCCAGATCCATCGCCTCAGCGGCCATCACCTGGCCAAAGCCCTGGCCGCCATCGACGGTGAGCACCGCCCCGGCGTCTTTAGCGATCCTGAGCTGCTGGTTTTGCTGCAGATGTCCCTGGGATTTTGAGAGCATATAACTTGGGATCATCCCAACGCCGTGAGAATCATGCCCGGCAAGGTTCGCTGCCACCAGATGCTCGGCGACGCGTTGTGCTTCCTGCTTGCTGCTGCCTGCGTACTGCCACAGACTCTGCACCATTTGCTGCAAAATGGCGTGATTAATGTGAATGTCACCCTGAATCTGGCTCATTTTTTTTCCTTAAAATAATGAAGGTTACTGCTTATTTTTAAACGAATAATTGGTCTTTGTCCGTTTAATTTTTCTGCATTTCAGGCTTTTATTTCGATGAATATCGCGACATCCCTGTTCGGTATATTGCTAATTTCATCGGTTGCTAAGTATACTATTGCATTGATATGTATTGACTTTTTTAACTAAAGCCAAATTTTTTTGCTCGGATACACGCCGCCTGGGGTAAAACAGCCGTATGGAAAGTGAACACACAGAACCCAACAGCACTGGCAGTATTCCTTTACTGGATCTGTCTGCGATTTCGCGTGAGATGCTGTTGCTGGGTAAACGGCTGGCAGATACCAAATATAAGATTGATATGCTGGGGAAAGTCGGCTGGGGTGAGCTGACGGCTAACCTGCATGGTCTGGAAGCCAGCGGCGAATGGAATGGCCCGGACGATGCGCTGACTTTTTTCAGTAAAATTCTCCCCTTTGCTATCCTGCCTTCAGAAACCGAGCCAATGGGGATCTATCAGGTGCCGACCGAGCGGGTGATTGGCCGAAGCTGGCGCTGGTGGCCCGATCATCTCAGCGCTAACAGCGAAGAGAAGTTGCTTGAGCATCTGAATGGCCCACATGCTGCCGAGAGTACCTCTTACTATTTTATTTCCGCTCTGGCTGTGTTGTTGGCGGTACAGGGACAGAGCCGGGTGAATTATTGCCGACAACGGCATATTCCGTTTATTACGGCGCGGGTAACGTATCTTTCCTATCCGCCTGCCGACCGTTTCAAGCTTTACCATGTTACCCGCGGTAACAGCCGACAGAGCTGGGTGGTACTGAATGATCGCTATTTACAGGCGATTCAGTGGCCGCGTATTACGCTGCCAGCGCTGAGCAGCTATGGTGTGCATAGCGCCGTCTGGCCTCACACGTTTCCCTCCACAGAACGTATTTTCGACGAGTTACATCATCCTCAACCCGCCGAGGATTTTGTCGCACCCTGCGTGGATTTACAGGCACTGCAACAGAAAATAGAAGTGGAAGAACAGGAGGCGCTGCTGGCGGCTAAGCCGGTGAAAATGGCGCTGAGCGAGATGGACATCGTGAATCTCTGGCCAGTGACGATGACTCTGATGTTCTTTTTCCTGCTATCGCTGGTGGCAGCGGGCGTGACGGCGGGTGGGGGTTGGTTAGGGCTGGTGAGTCTGGTGATCTGCGGGATGTCAGGCAGTCTGCTGCTGCTGCTGGCCGCACCCGTTTTCCTTGTACGACAGAGTTTACGCAGCCGCAGCAAAAAGGAGAGGGAAGCATCGGCCACTTCTGTGCCAGAAGAGAACCCGTCATCCCCACCAGCATTATAAAAAAGCCCACGTAAAGTGGGCAACTAAAGCTATTCATCTGACTTTGCCATAATAATTACGGCAATAAATCATCGCATCAATCCCACAGTAAATATAAGTGATTATACAGATCGATCTGTAGTGATCGATCGGAAATACCGATTGATAGTCAAAATGTGAAGCAGACTCTAATAAATATAGCGAAATCGCACAATGTGCTTCACGGTCGCATCAATACCAGCCTAATGCGGTTGTTCAAAACCGGCTTTAACCATCTGTTCGCGCAGGGCGCTGGTGATCACCCGGTTACCCCCTGTGACAGGAAAGATAACGTTATTGATCACATCATCCAGATAGTGCTCATTAAATTCGTGTGCGGTCAGCTGACCACCACCTTCATCGTTGATCGCAATCGATCCTTTAATATGATCGCCCGTATTCTTCGCGGTCAGACTGTAACGACCCATGCAGGTGTTTATTGTGCTCATAAGATCTCCTTGTAACATTTTCAGGGGAAAGGGTAGCAAGTGAGTCCATAAAATGACCTGAATAAGTCTAGCTACGCTGCGCGCGATCCTCTAAGTCCTGAACGTAAAGAAGTGAAAGACCGTGATCGCGGTCGCTAAATTTTTATGAATGTTGGAGGGCATTATCTGTCAGTCGTTAACCCGCAAGGATGACGTCAAGTTCGAGCGTAGCCAGTTCCTGACGCGCGGCAGCAGGCAGGTGTGGGTCAGTGATGATGCTGTCAAACTGTGTCAGTGGCAGGGCGAGAAAGGTGGCAATTTTGTTGTACTTTGAGCTATCAGCCAGCAGTACACGCTTGCGGCTGACTTCACTGACGGCGCGCTTGACGGCGATTTTTTCTTCATCCGGCGTGAAGGTGCCACGCATTCCCCAGCAGGAGGCGGAGATAAATGCGATGTCTACCGACAGGCCGCGCAGCGCCTGAGCAGCCGCATCCCCCACGCAGGAACGATTGTCGCG
The DNA here is from genome assembly GCF_037479175.1 of Erwinia sp. MYb375. NCBI lineage: Bacteria > Pseudomonadati > Pseudomonadota > Gammaproteobacteria > Enterobacterales > Erwiniaceae > Erwinia > Erwinia sp. MYb375. Next base: position 60,978 of record NZ_JBBGZS010000011.1, read on the forward strand.
GCACAGTGTACCGCCAGTGTGGATCATCCGGCACTGGCTGGTGTCGATCAGGAAATTGGCAATGACAAAATCGTTAGTAATGATCAGCAGGTCGTCACGGATGCCCAGTTCGCGTGCCAGCGCCAGCGTGGTGGTACCGGCATCGAGGTAGATGCAGCTGTTACGCGGAATATGGCGGGCGGCGGCGGCACCAATGGTCTGTTTTTCCAGGCTGAACATACTGGTTTTATCCAGATGCGTCGGCTCGGTGGAGAGGCGTTCTGTGGAACGGACACCGCCTGACACCAGTAACACGGCTCCCTGCTCTTCCAGCTTTTGCAGATCGCGGCGAATGGTCATGTGCGACACGGCCAGACGTTCAGTCAGTTCAGCAATGCTCACGACTCCCCGCTCCTGTACCAGCGTTAATATTTGTTGATGTCGTTCTACCGGGATCATCATTATTCCTGTTGAGTGAGGGCGTGAACAGAGTGTAAAGGAGCGTACCCGGCGTCTGCACCACAATTTTTATCAATTTATCACGGAAAGAAGACGTTTTCCTTCCCATATATCGATGGTTTTGTTTTTATCTTTATGAATTTAAATGAGTATTTTTATATCACGGTTATCGTGCTGCGGTGTTAATTCTTGTTATTCCTTCCTTTTTTACGGTTAATTGTTGTGATACACGTCACCAAAAGTGCCGATAAAAGCGCCTATACTTCACATATCAAAACAAATAATCACCAAAATTAACACGGAGTGCGTATGTCTAAGGCAACATCAATGTCGGTTTGTGTCGTCGGCCTCGGTTCTATGGGGATGGGAGCTGCGCAGTCCTGTATCAAAGCGGGCCTGAAAACCTGGGGCGTGGATCTTAACCCACAGGCTCTGCAAACACTGCGCGACAGCGGTGCGCAGGCGGCGGAGAACTCGGCCAGTGACTTCGCGGCCCAGCTTGATGCAGTGCTGCTGCTGGTGGTGAATGCCGTCCAGGTGAAACAGATTTTGTTTGCGGAGCACGGACTGGCGTCACGCTTAAAGCCTGGCACCGTGGTGATGGTCTCTTCGACGATCTCTTCTCAGGATGCACAGGCGATTGAACAACAGCTGGCCGCCCACCAGTTAATCATGCTCGATGCTCCGGTATCCGGTGGGGCAGCGAAAGCGGCAACCGGTGAAATGACCGTGATGGCTTCCGGTAGTGATGAGGCATTTGAGCGGTTACAGCCCGTGCTGGACGCGGTAGCGGGAAAAGTTTATCGCATCGGCAGCGAGATTGGTCTTGGTTCGACGGTGAAGATCATTCACCAGTTGCTGGCCGGTGTGCATATTGCCGCAGGCGCAGAAGCGATGGCACTGGCCGCCCGCGCCGGTATTCCACTGGATACCATGTATGACGTGGTGACCAACGCCGCGGGCAACTCCTGGATGTTTGAAAACCGTATGCGTCATGTGGTTGACGGCGATTATTCACCGAAATCGGCAGTCGATATCTTTGTTAAAGATCTTGGCCTGGTGGCTGACACGGCGAAAGCGCTGCATTTCCCACTGCCGCTGGCGTCCACGGCATTCAATATGTTTACCTCTGCCAGTAACGCGGGCTTCGGCCGCGAAGATGACAGCGCAGTGATTAAGATTTTCAGCGGCATTACGCTGCCCGTAAAACAGGAGCCGAAATAATGCGTCTGGGTGTGATTGCGGATGATTTTACCGGGGCGACCGATATTGCCAGTTTCCTGGTACAGAACGGCATGTCTACCGTGCAGGTCAATGGTGTGCCAGCAGAGCCACTGTCGTCACAGGCTGATGCCATTGTTGTCAGTCTGAAGTCGCGATCTTGTGCAGCGGAGAAGGCGGTGTCTGATTCGTTACAGGCGCTGGCCTGGTTACAGCAGCAGGGGTGCGAACGTTTTTATTTTAAATACTGCTCCACTTTTGACAGTACATCACGCGGGAATATTGGCCCGGTCACCGATGCGCTGCTGGCGGCACTGGGTGAGTCACAAACCATTATCTCTCCGTCACTGCCGGTGAATGGTCGCACGGTGTATCAGGGGCATCTTTTTGTTATGGATCAGCTGCTGTCCGATTCTGGTATGCGTCATCATCCGGTGACGCCGATGACTGACAGCAATCTGCTACGGCTGATGGAAGCGCAGGCCAGCGGTAAAGCGGGATTGATTAACAGTCAGACGCTGGATCAGGGAGCTGATGCGGTGTGTCAGGCCCTGGAGGAACTGGCACAGCAAGGCGTGCAGTATGTGGTGCTGGATGCGCTGAATGAGCAGCATCTGCTGACCCAGGGAGAAGCGCTGCGCGATCGCCGCCTGGTGACGGGCGGCTCAGGGCTGGCAATCGGCCTGGCGCGTCAGTGGGCCAGTTCCGGGCACGATAGTGCACGTGCTCAGGCTGCGGGAGCGCCACAGGGCGAGCGCGCAGTAGTGCTGTCCGGTTCCTGCTCGACCATGACCAACCGCCAGGTGGCGCGTTATCGCCAGCAGGCTGCAGCCGCAGCGATTGATGTGGAACGTGCGCTGCATGAGCGCGCCCGTTACGCCAGCGAACTGTGCGACTGGGTGGTGCAGCACGAATCAGATGCACTGGCCCCGTTGCTGTTCGCGACTTCTGACCCTGAAACCCTGCAACGTATTCAACAGCAGTATGGCGCCGCGCACAGCAGTGAAGCCGTTGAGCAGTTGTTTGCCGCTGTGGTGCGTGAGCTGCAACAGCGTGGCTGGCAGCGTTTTATCGTGGCAGGAGGGGAAACCTCCGGCGTGGTAGCGCAGACGTTAGGCATTGATGCATTTCATATCGGCCCGGTGATTTCGCCAGGCGTGCCCTGGGTGCGCGCCGTCGGGCAGCCCGTTTCGCTGGCGCTGAAATCCGGTAATTTCGGCGATGAAAACTTTTTTGCCCGCGCACAAACGGAGTTCGTAGTATGACTGAACAACAAGCACGTGAAGAGATGGTCCGGCTGGGCGCATCGTTTTTCCAGCGTGGCTATGCCACGGGCTCAGCCGGGAATCTGTCTATGCGACTGGAAGATGGTACGTTGCTGGCGACGCCCACCGGCTCCTGCCTGGGTGAGCTGGTCGCAGAAAGGCTATCGAAAGTGACCCCGGAAGGAGAGTGGATTGGCGGTGATAAACCGTCGAAAGAGATCAGCTTTCATCGCGCTATTTATCTGAATAATCCGGCATGTGGGGCGATTGTTCACCTGCACTGCCTGTATCTTACTGCGCTCTCCTGCCTGGAAGGGCTGGACACGAAAAACTGTATTCGCCCATTCACGCCGTATGTGGTGATGCGCGTGGGCGATGTCCCCGTGGTGCCTTATTATCGCCCGGGTGATGAGCGCCTGGGAGAGGACCTGGCGAAACTGGCCCCGCACTACAAGGCGTTTCTGCTGGCGAATCATGGTCCGGTGGTGGTGGGGAAAACCCTGCGTGAAGCCGCTGATAATACCGAAGAACTCGAAGAGACTGCCCGACTGATCTTTACGCTGGGCGACCGCCCGATTCGTTATCTTAATGATGACGAAGTGGCTGAATTACGGAGCTGAACATGCCTAAATTTGCTGCCAATCTGTCCACCCTGTTTAACGAACTGCCATTTTTGGCGCGTTTTGATGCCGCAGCTGAAGCCGGTTTTCATGGGGTAGAGTTTCTTTTTCCCTATGAATACGACGCCGATACGTTAAAGCAGGCGTTAACCCGCAATCATCTGGAACTGGTGCTGTTCAATACGGCGCCCGGTAATACAGCGGCGGGTGAGTGGGGTGTTTCTGCAATCCCCGGCCGTGAAGTGGATGCCCGCAAAGATATCGATCGGGCGCTGGAGTATGCGCTGGCGCTGAATTGCCGCCAGGTTCATATCATGGCGTCGGTGGTGCCGGAAGGGGCTGACCGTGAGGCTTACTGCCGCACTTTCATCGATAACGTGCGCTATGCCGCAGAGCGCTTTGCTCCGCATGGCGTGCGTGTTTTGCTGGAAGCGTTGAATCCAAAGACGAAACCCAATTATCTCTATTCCAGCCAGTATCAGGTGCTGGATATCATCAAACGTATCGACCGCCCAGGCGTGTTCAGCCAGCTCGATCTGTTCCATGCGCAGTTGGTAGATGGCAACCTGAGCCATCTGATTACTGACTATATCGGGCAGTATCAGCATATCCAGATTGCTTCCGCACCGGATCGTCATGAACCGGACGAGGGTGAAATTAACTATCCGTGGCTGTTCGACCTGCTCGATCGTAGCGGATATACCGGCTGGATTGGCTGCGAGTATTTCCCACGTACAACCACGCTGGAAGGGCTGGGCTGGTTTAACGCCTTTAAATAACAGGACGTATTGTGATGAACGCTGCGTGTTCTGGCGCGCAGCGCTGGCTTTTTGCTGCCTGAATCAGGCGGTAAAGCCGGGGAAAATGAAATAAAACGGTGCTGTAGAGCACTGCGTAAAACATAAAACCCTACGAGGCTGCAAAGATGTCTACTGCCCTGTTATTAACCATTGCTGTTGCCAGCGTGCTGATCCTGCTGCTGCTGGTGATTAAAGCCAAAGTTCATCCGTTTGTTGCTCTGCTGGTCGTCAGCCTGTTAGTGGCGATCTCGACCGGTATACCTGCCGATAACATTATGAAGGTGATTGTTTCCGGTATGGGCGGGCTGCTCGGCTCGATTACCATTATTATCGTGCTGGGCGCGATGCTGGGTGCAATCATTGAATCGTCCGGCGGGGCGGAGTCGCTGGCACAGCGGTTTACCCATACGCTGGGAGTCAAACGCACCGTCGCCGCACTGACCATGGCGGCGTTTATCCTCGGGATACCGGTCTTCTTCGAAGTCGGGTTCATCATTGTTATCCCGCTGATTTACGGTTTCACCAAAGTGGCGCGCGTCTCTCCGCTAAAATATGGTTTGCCGATGGCGGGGGTGATGTTAACCGTGCACGTCGCATTGCCGACTCATCCGGGGGCGGCGGCGGCAGCGGGGTTGTTAGGGTCTGATATGGGCTGGTTGATGTTGCTGGGTATCGCTGTATCGATTCCGGTCGGTGTGGTGGGTTATTTTGTCGCGAAAGTGATGAACCGTCGTCAGTATCATTTGTCCCTGGATGTCCTGGAGCAGCTTCAACTGGCGAAACCGGAAAGTAGCCCGCGTCAGAATCAGGAATTGCCACCGGGTGCCTGGATGATTTCATCGCTCATTGTGGTGCCGATTGTCCTGATTGTCGTGGGTACACTGGCACACAGCGTGCTGCCGGAAGGCAACAGCCTGCGCCAGTTCCTGACGCTGGTGGGGACGCCGGCCATTGCATTACTGATCGCACTGGCGCTTTCTGCCTGGTTGCTCGGGCTGCGCCGTGGCTGGAGCAAAGAAAAGCTCAGCGAACTGCTGGATCGTGCTATTCCGAGTTCGGCTGGGGTGATTCTGGTGGCGGGGGCAGGGGGGGCGTTTGGTAAGGTGCTGGTGGAATCCGGTGTGGGTAAAGCGTTGGCACTGTCGCTGGAAACTATCCATCTGCCGTTGATTCCCGCTGCTTTTATCCTGTCGCTGGCACTGCGTGCCTCGCAGGGATCGGCGACCGTCGCCATTCTGACGACCAGTGGCCTGCTGACGCAGGCGGTCACCGGGTTGAGTGATACACAACTGGTGCTGGTCACCCTGTCTGCCTGTTTCGGTGGCTTAGGGCTGTCGCATGTGAATGATGCCGGATTCTGGGTGGTGACGCGTTATCTTGGTCTGTCGGTTGCCGACGGTCTGAGAACCTGGACGGTGCTGACAACGGCGATGGGAGTGACCGGTTTTGCGCTGGTTTGGATGCTGTCGCTGGTGCTGTAGTTTCTGCCTGAGCGGGTTGACCACGCGAAGCGTCAATCTTCTTCTATACTTAAGTCACTACGTTGTAGTGACTTTTTTTATGAGAAGAGGGCATGGAATGAAAATTATTCTCTGGATTATTGCGATCATCTTTATTGTGGGTCTGCTGACCATTACCGGTGTATTCAAGCTTATTTTCTAACGGTACGTAGAGTCAGTATTATTCCGTTTTAACACGGCGGTCAGCAGTTTGCTGGCCCCGTACTCCACGTCATTCCTTCAATATCACCCACGCAAGGGCTTATCCGTGAAGTAGCATTCGGCGTGCTTATCGCCCTTCGTCGTTGTCCATACTGAAACCGATTCCGCAGAACGGATACAGGTATCATGTCGATTCAGACGCTTATGGCAGACGGCACAAGCAGCTCCGTGATATTCGGCACTATCATTGCGCGTCGTGAATATAAATTTTGAACTTCCGCACTTGCCACACCTTAGCATTTTCACAACCTCTACTCTTCCTGAGTGCTATTAATGAGAATTATCTTATCAAAAATCTCCGAGAGATCTATAAATAAAATTTATTAATTAGCGATGGGCATTAAGGGGCTAATAGTATGATTTTTGTCGTTTTTACGTTCTGTTTATCAATTTTTTCGAAGTATTGAGGATAAAAACAGTCAATTCATTCACGGTACAATGACTTTCATCAAGTAAATCTCATCTAATTTTCATAGATTGATTAGCGCTGTGAAGGTTTTTTTCTCTTTTTGGGAAAGGTGAGGGCTGAAGTTTACGCGCTTTCCTGATGTGATATTTTCTCAGCTAAATTATATTTTTTCTTACCTACCCCGATGTTTTATAATGTGAAAAATCGGGAGCGCTCTTTTTACTGATGGGATGTATTTCGGTGATTAATGGAGTGTTTAAGTGTTTCATTTATAATTATTACCAGAACGGGTAATGCATTTGGTCAGGGTTTCTGACTAACGTTGAGGATGTTGCATATAGCGATCATCCAGGGAGCAGTGAATTTATCGTGAACACAAAACCAGTCTTATTACTGTCGACCCTGCTCAGTGGGCTGACTCTGAGCAGTGCGCATGCGGCAACCCTGGGAGATGGGATTGCTGATACCTGGCATTCCTTCAGGGATAACGTTAGCCAGACATGGAATGAACCACAAACTGTCGATCTTTATGTTCCTGCTATCACCTGGCATAACCGCTGGACTTACGACAAAGAGAAAACCGACCGGTACAATGAACGTCCCTGGGGCGCGGGTGGCGGTGTTTCACGTTATGACGAAAAGGGTAACTGGAATGGCATCTATCTGATGGCATTTAAGGACTCCTATAATAAGTGGGAACCGTTTGGCGGTTATGGCTGGGAGAAAACCTGGCGACCGCTAAATGACCCTGATTTCCGCCTTGGTCTGGGTTATACCGCCGGGGTAACAATGCGTGATAACTGGAACTATATCCCGATCCCACTGGTGCTGCCGCTGGCCTCCGTCGGCTATGGGCGGGCAACTTTTCAGATGACTTACATTCCAGGAACTTACAATAACGGCAATGTTTTCTTCGCCTGGCTGCGCTGGCAGTTTTAATCTCCGGGGTTTGTCGTAAAAATGATGTCGGGTAAAAAAAGGCGATATTTATCACTTTTTCGTCCTCGGCTACTGGACAAAAGCCTTGGCAATTGCTGTACTAACCCCCGACACAGTTTAGTGTCCATTTTTCATGTAAAGGTAATATAGATGTCTAAGATCAAAGGTAGCGTTAAGTGGTTTAATGAGTCCAAAGGATTCGGTTTCATTACTCCTGAAGATGGTAGCAAAGACGTGTTCGTACACTTCTCTGCCATCCAGAGCAATGGTTTCAAAACTCTGGCTGAAGGTCAGCGTGTAGAGTTCGAAATCACCAACGGTGCCAAAGGCCCATCTGCTGCTAACGTTGCCGCTATTTAAGTTATCAGACAGAATTTTTAAAAACCCGCCAATGGCGGGTTTTTTTTCGCCTGCGATCCGGGGGCACAGTACGCCTCTAGGTGTTGAAATACTGCATCAGCCAGGCAACGGTCGCAGTACAGGCCAGCAGCACGGCAAGATACTCATTTTTATGGCGGGGGATAAAGTTCATGGCGATCATCTCTGTTGGCTGAATGATGACCAGTGTGCCGTGCGATTATTAAGGAAACATTAAAATAGGGGATTGCACGCCATAATGACGGGGATCCTTACACTAAATAGCTTTTGTAACATTACCCTGTGATCTGGCTCCTTGCAGGGACCGCCTTGCTACAGCTATAAACATAGGCAGAAGTTTTCACCTGTTTTATCCGGCTCGTTGGCATATTGCGGAGAATGACCATGAATATTCGTCTGGCTGAATCGAAAGATGCTTTTGCCCTCAGCGCATTGTTAACAGAACTGGGATATGCGGATACCGCGCCTTTTATTGAACGCAGACTTGCCCAACTGATCATCGATGAGACTGAGCGGCTTCTTATTGCTGAACAGGGAAATACGGTACTGGGGTTTTTGTCACTGCATTTTATTCCACAGCTTGCGCTGGCAGGAGATTTTGCCCGTATCAGCTATTTCTGCATTGCCGAAGGTGAGCGCAGCAAAGGGGCCGGGCAGCAGTTGTTACAATATGCAGAGCAGCTGGCAATGGAGCGTGGCTGTGACCGGGTAGAGGTGCACTGCCATGAACGGCGTGAAAAAGCGAATGCGTTTTATGCCCGTGAGGGCTACAAAGAATCCCCTCGTTACCATATTAAAGAGCTGGGCTGATGATGAAAGTCGCTTTAGGGCAGTTTGCGGTCAGCCGTGAGTGGCAGGACAATGCACAGACCTGTGTGGGTTTTATGCAGCAGGCACAGCAACAGGGAGCGCGTCTGTTAGTGCTGCCGGAAGCGGTGCTGGCAAGGGATATTGCCGACCCGGATCTGGCAGTAAAATCCGCACAAAAGCTGGATGGTCCCTTCCTGTGCCAGCTATTGGCCGTCAGTCGTGGTAATACGCTGACGACGGTGCTGACCCTGCATGTGCCGGCTGATGATGGTCGCGTGCTGAATGTGCTGGTCGTTCTCCGTGGCGGAGAGATTATCGCCCGCTATGACAAGCTGCATCTGTATGATGCTTTCGCCGTGCAGGAGTCACGTAATGTGAGTGCTGGCGACCGGATACCCCCGCTGGTAGATGTTGACGGGCTTAAGGTTGGATTGATGACCTGCTATGACGTGCGTTTCCCGGAGCTGGCTCGTCGCCTGGTACTGGACGGTGCCGACCTGCTGGTGCTGCCCGCTGCGTGGGTGCGCGGGCCACTGAAGGAGATGCACTGGGAGGTGCTGGTCACCGCTCGTGCGCTGGAAAATACCTGCTATATGGCAGCAGTGGGCGAATGCGGTCCGCGCAATATTGGCAACAGTCTGGTCGTTGATCCGCTCGGTGTGGCGATCGCCAAAGCCGCAGAAGGCCCGGCACTGGTGTTTGCCGAGATCGACCCACAGCGTATTGCCGATGCGCGTCGCGCATTGCCGGTGTTAGCGAATCGTCGCTTTGCCCGCCCTGAACTTGATGGCGGGGGGAGTCAATAATGAAAAAAACGCTATTACGCTGGCGCTGATGCTGGGGAAGGCGTGGTTGAGCAGGGGGCGTCGGAGGAGGTTCTGGTGAATCCCCAACACCCATGTACGCAGGCTTTTCTGAGCCGCTTTATCTGACAGGGATTACGCTAATACAGCGCATATTCTGTTACAGATTGCAGTTGTATTTTCACGCCATCAGCGCGTTAATACACACCTGTTACCGACCGTTGTGACGGTCAGATAAATCAAAGAAGGTAAGTATGGAAGGTTTTAGTCTCGCCAAACTGCTGATTGTTGGCGCGTTAATCGTCCTGTTATTCGGAACCAAAAAGCTGCGGACCCTGGGCGGGGATTTAGGTTCGGCCATTAAGGGATTTAAGAAGGCCATGAATGACGATGATTCTTCCGCGCAGAAAGCCGCGTCAGAAGAAAAAAGCGCCGGGCAGATCTCACACAAAGAGTAACGCTGCTCAAAAAAAACGGATGACATTGTCATCCGTTTTTTTGTTCCGGGCACGAGGATTACTTTACTTCTAAGCCTTTCGCCTGGAGGTCAGCATGGTATGACGAACGTACGAACGGGCCGCAGGCTGCATGGGTGAAGCCCATATCCATTGCGGCTTCTTTCATTTCGTCGAACTCAGCAGGGCTGACATAGCGCTGTACGGGTAAATGATGGCGGCTTGGCGACAGATACTGCCCGAGAGTCAGCATGGTCACGCCGTGGCGACGCAGATCACGCATCACTTCAACGATTTCTGCGTTAGTTTCGCCTAATCCCACCATCAGACCTGACTTGGTCGGCACGTCCGGATGAGCTTCTTTAAAGCGTTCCAGCAATTTCAGTGACCAGTCATAGTTAGCACCCGGACGGACCTGGCGGTAAACGCGTGGCACGTTTTCCAGGTTGTGGTTAAACACATCCGGTGGTGTATCAATCAGAATTTCCAGTGCGCGGTCCATACGACCACGGAAATCAGGCACCAGGGTTTCGATTTTAATCGTGGGGCTTTTTTCACGGATAGCACGGATACAGTCAGCAAAGTGCTGTGCTCCGCCATCGCGCAGGTCATCACGGTCAACCGAGGTGATCACCACGTAGCGCAGTGCCATATCAGCGATGGTCTGTGCCAGTTTGCCGGGTTCGTTGGCATCAGGTGTTACCGGGCGGCCGTGGGCCACATCGCAGAACGGGCAGCGGCGTGTACAAATGGCACCCAGAATCATAAAGGTGGCCGTTCCGTGGTTAAAACATTCAGACAGGTTAGGGCAGGAAGCCTCTTCGCAAACGGAGTGCAGACCATTTTTACGCATCGCGGCTTTGATGCCCTGAATACGGCTGGAATCGGCAGGAAGTTTAATACGCATCCAGTCTGGCTTACGTAAAATCTCCGTACGCTCGGTCATCACGGTTTTCACCGGGATCAGTGCCATTTTGTCTGCGTCGCGGTATTTAACACCGCGTTCCATCACGATCGGTTTACTCATATTCTTGCAGGTTCCAGGTTGGATTGCGGCAATCTATTCGTATACAAAACAGCCGCTAACACTCAATGAGTTGGTGATTTTCAACTTTTTTTGATAAAGCGCAAAAATTATATCATCTCCTCGCAGCAGATTCAGCCTGCCAGTGCGAGAAAGCGTTGCAGAATTGTAAAGCAACATGCGCATTTGCTCCCTATCTTAGCGGGAGTTCAGTACTTTCGCTCCAGGAAACGTCAGTTATTGCCAGTTGAAGGGCAAAATTTTTGATCAGCAATGGCTGGATATCGTCAGGCGTCACAGAGGCAGTGAGTGCCGCCAGCTGCGTCATCTCCATTCCGGCATAGCCACAGGGGTTAATGCGCAGGAAGGGGGTTAAATCCATATCGATATTCAGCGCCAGTCCATGAAAAGAGCAGCCGTTGCGGATCCGCAGCCCTAATGAGCAGATTTTTTTACCGTTAACATAGACACCAGGGGCATCGGGGCGCGCATTGGCCGTGACGGAAAAATGGGCCAGTGTATCGATCACCGTTTGTTCAAGGGCGGTAACCAACTGGCGTACGCCCGTTTTACGGCGCTTCAGATTCACCATCACATACATGATCTGCTGGCCGGGGCCATGATAAGTCACCTGGCCGCCACGATCGCTCTGCATGACTGGAATATCGCCGGGCATTAACAGGTGTTCGCTTTTTCCTGCCTGCCCCTGAGTAAACACCGGGGGGTGTTCCACCAGCCAGATCTCATCCGGCGTATTATCGTCACGCTGGTCGGTGAACTGATGCATGGCGAGAGAAACAGGCGCCCAGGGCTGCATGCCGAGTTGGCGGATAATCAGGCTAGTGTGAGGCAAAACGGACAATCCGGTTGGGTAACGAGGGGAACAGTATAACGTTGGCACAGGGCAAGAGCTAGCTTGCCCCGCCAACGTCAGGGTTACAGCACCATGCGGACAATTTCAATTTTACCCAACTCGTCATACAGGGTTTCGACCTGTTCGATGTGGGTTGCGGTGATGGTAATCGACACCGAATGATAATTGCCTTTGCTGCTTGGTTTTACATCCGGAGAGTAGTCACCTGGTGCATGACGCTGCACCACTTCAACCACTTGATCGACCAGCTCCGGCTGTGCCAGACCCATCACTTTATAGGTAAAAGAGGTGGGGAATTCGAGCAGTTCTTTAAGATTGGTTTTCATATGGACTCCGGTGACACCAACAAGGACTCCCGCCGTAGCGGGAGTTCACAGATACTCACAATATGGGGATATTGCAGAATAATTTCAAGTAGTGGGCGATCGCGTAGGGGTTGGGCATGCCCAACCCGGATCTGTGGTTAACCGAACCAGTGGTGGAACATCAGTTTGATATAGTCAATGATGCGGCCAAAGAAGCCGCCTTCTGGCATATCATTCAGCACCACCAGCGGGTGCTGTTCAATAGTTTTGCCATCCAACTGGAAGTTGATGCTGCCGACGACCTGGTTTTTCTGCAAGGGAGCATGCAGCTCGGTATTGCTAAGGGTATAGCTGGCTTTCAGGTCTTTCATGCGGCCACGAGGGATGGTCAGGAACACATCTTTTTCCACGCCCAGCTGCACACGATCGCTGTTACCAAACCACACCGGCTCAGAGGCAAACTCTTTCCCGGCTTTCAGTGGTGCCACTGTTTCGAAGAAGCGGAAGCCCCAGGTCAGCAATTTCTTACTCTCGGTTTCACGCCCTTTGTAGGTGTGGCCGCCCATCACGGTGGAGATCAAACGCATCTGGCCTTCGGTTGCTGAGGCCACCAGGTTATAACCTGCCGCATCGGTGTGGCCGGTTTTAATACCATCAACGTTGAGGCTGGTATCCCACAACAAACCGTTACGGTTGGTCTGGCGAATATTATTAAAGGTGAACTCTTTCTCGTGATAAACGGCGTATTCGTCCGGCACATCACGGATCAGTGAGCGGCCAATCAGCGCCATATCGCGCGCCGAGCTGTACTGCCCTTCAGCGTCCAGACCGTGGACCGTCTGGAAGTGGGTGTTTTGCAGGCCCAGCGCTTTCACGTAGTTGTTCATCAGGCCCACGAACGCATCCTGACTGCCGGCAACATAGTCGGCCATGGCCACACAGGCATCATTGCCTGATTGCAGTACGATACCGCGCGTCAGCTGAGAGACCGGTACGCGGTCGCCAGGCTTCAGGAACATCAGAGACGAGCCTTTGAAAACGGGGTTGCCAGTTGCCCAGGCATCTTTCCCGACGGTGACGATATCATCCTGATGGATTTTACCGGCTTTGACCGCCTGGCCGATGACATAGCTGGTCATCATTTTTGTCAGACTCGCCGGGTCACGCCGCGCATCGGCATTCTTCTCAGCCAGGACTTTCCCGGAGTTGTAATCGATCAGGATATAGGCTTCAGCATCAATTTCCGGTACGCCGGGGATCATTGTCTTGATGTTCAGGTCGTCAGCATAAGCGACAACATTGAGGCTGAGGGCAATAAGCGTGCCTGTAGTCAGGCGTTTGAGCAGTCGGGATGGCTTCAGAGTGTTCATGTAAGGACGACAACATCCATGGGCTAGGTTAAAAAAAGTGACTCACTATAACAAAATCATCCTGCCACGACCCGCCAAATCTGGCGGGTCAGTAGAGAATTACATTGCGTCAGGTGCGACAGTAATAAACGATTGTTGCTGTGCTTCACTCGCCAGTCGCTGCTGTAATGCGGCGGCCTGCTGGCGCGAAGTGAAACGACCAAGCTGAACGCGATACACATTGCCACGGCTGTCTACTGAGCCGGGAACGCCGAACTGTTTGCCCAAACTGGTGGCGAGCTGGCGTGCGCGTGGGCCATCGCTCAGTGCGCCAACCTGCACCACATAATTGCCGGTGGCACCTGTTGCAGGGCGTGAAATCCCCGCTGCGGTTGGGGCCGCGACAGCAGCAGGGGCTGAAGAAGCGGAAGGTGTTGCCGCGACGGGTTCACTGCTTTCCAGTACGCCGCCCGGTAAGGGTTGTGCTGCGCCAAGGAAACCACTGCTGCGCACGGGAGCGCCCATAGTGTTATCACTGTTCAGCGAGCTGTTATCCACCGGACGTGACTGTTGCTGTTCCATTTCCTGTGGTTGCGGGCTGGAGTATTGTGCGGGCTGTGATGGTGGTGATGACATCATCGGTGGGGACGCAGCAGCACCGCCCATTGTCATTCCGCCACCAATCTCCGGGCGCGAGGGCAGCGCATAGCTTTGTTTCGCCACGGTGGTGCCAACCGTCCCCGGGCCTGACAGGCTGCCATCCGGTGCGACAGCAATGTAATCAACGCGGACTTTGCTGTTATTGGAGATATTCAGGCGGTCGCCTGCCGCACGGGACAGGTCAATAATACGGCCTGGCGTGTAAGGGCCACGATCGTTGACGCGCACCACAATCATGCGGCCATTGGCGATGTTGGTCACACGGACGTAGCTGGGCAGAGGTAGCGTCGGGTGTGCGGCCGTCATGGCGTTCGGATCGAAGGTTTCGCCCGTTGCAGTACGATTGCCGCTGGCTTCTTCGCCATACCAGGCAGCCAGACCAACCTGACTGAAGTTCGATGGGTCTTTGACAATTTTATAATTTTTGCCGTTGACCGAGTAATCCTGGCTGGTGCCGGGATTAATCGGTTCATAGCGAGGTTCCGCACCGCCAATTTCAACCACCGGCCCGTTATAGGTCGCTTGCTGTTGGGTGACGGGCGCCTGCTGGTCGCTGTCAGTAGTACAGGCCGCCAGCAGTGCTGAAGCCAGGGCAATCCAAAGCCAATCCTTACGCATGTTTATGCCTCTTAAACGCTCTTCGACAACAGTTTTCGATGGGTGTGAATCGACATAATGATCCCGAACCCGGCCATCAGGACGATCAGCGCGGACCCCCCGTAGCTGACCAGCGGTAACGGTACCCCAACAACGGGCAGAATGCCGCTGACCATGCCAATGTTAACAAAAACATAAACAAAGAAGATCAGCATCATACCGCCAGCCATCACGCGACCAAAGGTTGTCTGCGCGCGGGCGGCCATCATCAGGCCGCGCATAATCAGCAGCACGTAGAGTATCAGCAGAACCAGCACCCCGACTAATCCTAATTCTTCCGCAAGGACAGCGAAAATAAAGTCCGTATGACGCTCGGGTAAAAACTCCAGCTGCGACTGAGTTCCATGTAGCCAGCCCTTCCCACGCAGGCCACCAGAGCCGATGGCTATCTTCGATTGAATAATATGGTAACCCGCGCCCAACGGGTCAGTTTCCGGGTCCAGCAACATCATCACGCGATCGCGCTGATAGTCGTGCATCAGGAAGAACCACAGGATCGGGATAAACGCAGCGACCAGCAGCACCGCAACAGCGATCAGTTTCCAGCTCATGCCAGACAGGAAAAGGACAAAAAGCCCGGATGCGGCAATCAGGATCGACGTTCCCAGATCGGGCTGTGCGGCCACCAGCAGGGTCGGCATAAAGATCAGTACCAGCGCGATAGCGGTATTTTTCAGCGTAGGCGGGCAGACATCACGGTTAATAAAGCGCGCCACCATCAGCGGTACGGCTATTTTAGCGATTTCCGATGGCTGGAATCGTACCACGCCGAGATCCAGCCAGCGCTGTGCGCCTTTACTGATATGACCGAACGCATCGACCGCAATCAGCAGGATCACGCAGACAATATACAGATAGGGTGCCCAGCCTTCGTAGACGCGCGGTGGGATCTGCGCCATCACCAGCATGACAATCACGCCCATAGCGATCTGACCGAGCTTGCGCTCCATCATGCCGGGATCCTGGCCGCTGGCACTCCACATCACCAGCGCGCTGTAGATCAGCAGCGCGGTAATGATGAGGCAAAATAGAGGATCAACGTGGATGCGAGTCCAGATTGTCCGTTTCTGATGGCTATCATTCATAACCGGTTATTCGCCTTCATAGCCTGGCGGCGTTGGTGCAGCGTCAGGCAGGTTGGTATTGTTATCGCCAAGAATAATATGGTCGAGTATCTGGCGCATGATCGTACCGACTGCCGGGCCTGCGCCGCCGTTTTCGAGAATAATACTGACGGCCACGCGAGGGTGGTCATAAGGCGCAAACGCGGTCATCAGTTTATGGTCACGCAGGCGCTCAGTCAGTTTGTGGGCGTTGTAGGTTTCGTTCGCTTTCAGGCCAAATACCTGCGCGGTACCGGACTTGGCGGCAATTTTATAGGGCGCATCGTCAAAGCTTTTACGCGCCGTACCGTTTGGACGGTTCGCAACGCCATACATTCCGTCTTTCGCAATTTCCCAGTATCCGGTGTGAATATCCGCGATAGGCGGAGCCGGTGGCTGACGCCATGGCACTTTCACCGAACCTTGCATGGTGTCCATCATCAGGTGTGGCGTTTTAATCACACCGTCGTTAATCAGGATCATCAGCGCTTTGTTCATCTGCACTGGTGTCGCGGTCCAGTAACCCTGGCCGATGCCCACCGGAATGGTGTCGCCCTGGTACCAGGGTTTCTTAAAGCGCTTCATTTTCCATTCGCGCGTGGGCATGTTACCCGGGGTTTCTTCGATCAGATCGATGCCCGAAAGATGACCATAACCTAATTTGCTCATCCATTCGCCCAGACGGTCAATGCCCATATCATAGGCGACCTGGTAGAAGAAGGTATCGGCAGACTCTTCCAGCGATTTGGTGACATTCAGACGACCATGCCCCCAGCGTTTCCAGTCACGGAAGCGCTTTTCAGAACCGGGCAGTTGCCACCAGCCGGGGTCGAAAAGGCTGGTATTGCGAGTAATAACACCTGCCGTCAGGGCGGAGACCGCAATATACGGTTTCACCGTCGAGGCAGGAGGGTAGGCTCCCTGGGTCGCACGATTAATCAATGGGCGGTTTTCGTCATGCAGCAAGCCGTTGTAATCTTTACTGGAGATACCGTCGACAAACAGATTCGGATCATAGCTTGGCATGGAAACCATCGACAGGATTTCGCCATTACGTGGATCCGTCACCACCACTGCGGCACGGCTACCCGCCAGCAAGGTTTCAATATATTGCTGAAGTTTAAGGTCGATAGTCAGATAGATATCACGCCCGGCCTGGGGTGATTGCTCATGCAACTGGCGGATCACGCGGCCACGGTTGTTCACTTCCACTTCTTCGTAGCCGGTTTTACCGTGCAATACATCTTCGTAGTAGCGTTCAATACCCAGCTTACCGATATCATGGGTGGCGGCATAGTTCGGCCATTTACCCTCTTTGTCGAGGCGCTCGACGTCACGGTCGTTAATTTTAGACACGTAACCCAGTACATGGGTCAGGGCAGATCCGTAGGGATAATAGCGACGCTGGTAGCCTTTGACTTCAGCGCCGGGGAAGCGATATTGGTTCACGGCGAAACGCGCCACCTGGACATCGTTCAGGCTGGTTTTCACGGCGATAGAGGTAAAGCGACGCGAGCGTTTACGCTCTTTTTGAAAGGCTTCTATGTCGTCATCGGTGAGATCGATAATCGGTTTAAGTTCCTGCAACGTCTGCTGCAGGTTCTCCACTTTTTCTGGCATCAGCTCAAGCTGATAAATGGTGCGGTTAAGCGCCAGCGGGATGCCATTACGATCGTAAATAATACCGCGACTCGGGGCGACAGGAACCAGTTTGATGCGGTTTTCATTGGAGCGCGTGCTGTAGTCATCAAAGCGGATGATTTGCAGGTGGTACAGATTGGCCACCAGAACACCGGAAAGTGTGATAATGCCAAAAAATGCAATCAGAGCCCTGCGAACAAACAGTGTCTGCTCTGCGGTGTAGTCACGAAAGGAGTTACGTTGTAATTTCATCCGCTGCTTTGTCAGTCCGGTTAGCCTTATTCGCTATTCGCGGTGATAAGGATGATTCGCAGTAATGCTCCATGCACGATATAAACTCTCTGCAACCAATACGCGTACCAGCGGATGGGGCAGGGTTAGCGCTGAGAGTGACCAGCTTTGTTCCGCCGCAGCCTTGCAGGCGGGTGACAAGCCTTCCGGTCCGCCAATAAACAGGCTGACATCACGGCCATCCTGCTTCCAGCGTTCCAACTGGCTGGCAAGCTGCGGGGTTTCCCACGGCTGGCCGGGTATATCCAGCGTGACGATGCGGTTGCCTTTTCCTGAGGCGGCCAGCATCAGTTCGCCTTCTTTTTCCAGAATGCGTTTGATATCCGCATTTTTACCGCGCTTTCCGGCGGGCACTTCAACCAGTTCAAAGGGCATATCTTTGGGAAAACGCCGCAGATATTCCATAAAACCAGTTTGTACCCAGTCAGGCATTTTGGTGCCGACGGCGACCAGTTGAAGCTTCACGGTTTAACTCCAGAGCTTTTCCAGTTCGTAGAGCTTGCGGCTCTCAGCTTCCATCACGTGAACGATGACTTCACCGAGATCAACCACTACCCAGTCACTTGGGGCACGGCTGTTCACTCGAAATGCATCCAGACCGATCAGCTTGGCTTCCTGTACCACGTGTTCTGCGATTGAAACCAGATGACGTGTTGAAGTACCGGTGCAGATAACCATGCAGCTGGTGATGCTTGATTTGCCCTGAACGTCGATAGCAATGATGTCCTGAGCTTTTAAATCGTCACATTTATCAATGACGAAGTCTTGGAGTGCTTGACCTTGCAAAAGGTTCCCCCTTGGGATTTTAAGTCTGATGGGTTATCTCATATAAGCCACGTGAGCTGAAATGATAACCGTAACATTGTGTGTTTGCGGGGCTTACGCCCTGAAAATTTGAGCGGCGCAGTATATCACGCTGTTAGAGGTTACGATATAAACCCTCGCGATCGATGTAGTCGCTAACTGCCGGGGGCAGCAGGTCGACATCCGACTCGCCCCGATGGCGGCGCGCGCGGATTTCCGTGGCGGAAATATCAATCAGCGGTGTTTCAGCCAGAAGAATGTTACCGGCAGGGGATTGTTGCAGCACCTGTGGCTGCGTTGTCAGATGACGATCAAGCCAGCGTTGTAGCTCAGGTGTCTCCATTTCACTGCGATAGCTGGGTCGCTGACAGACCAGCAGATGGCAAAGCGACAGTAAATCCTGCCAGCGATGCCATTTGTGTAAGGTGAGCAGGGAATCCTGACCAATGATAAAGGCGAGTGGCTGTCGGTCACCGCGTTCACGACGCAGGGCTGCCAGCGTGTCGATAGTATAAGACGGCGTGTCGCGCTGCATTTCCCGCAGATCAAGGTCAAACAGCGGGTTATCGCTAATCGCCAGTTTTACCATCGCCACACGCTGTTCTGATGTCGCTTCCGGCTGCGGGCGATGTGGGGGGACGTTGTTCGGCAGTAACGTCACTTTTTCCAGTCCGGTGAGTTGGGCCAGTGCTTCTGCTGGTTTCAGGTGACCGTAATGAATCGGGTCAAATGTGCCGCCGAACAGGGCATGGAGCGCGTAGCGATCAGACATCACAAAAACTCGCCGGGAATGACGGATGGCATAACATCAGCACCAGGGTTTCCAGCTCAGACCAAACGGACTGGCCGTAATCCTGCTTCAGTGTTAACTCAATCTGCGTTAGCAGCCGTACCGCCTGGGCGAGTTGCATGGCACTCAGGCGCTGTAATGCATCGCTGAACAGCGTACGGCGGTTCTGCCAGACACGATGCTGATCGAACAGCGTGCGGAGCGGCGTCTGTGCCATTTGTCGCTGTAACGTCACCAGCAGCAACAGATCGCGTTGCAGGGTTCGCATCAGGATCACCGGCTCGCTATCTTCTGAATGCATCTGGTGCAGGATGTGCAGGGCGCGCTTGCTTTTCCCTGCCAGCAGGGCGTCTACCCAGTGGAAAGGGGTAAAGTGCGCGGCATCGTTTACCGCCTGCTCAACCCGGGGTAGCGTCAGCTTTCCGTCCGGCCACAGCAGCGACAGCCGCTCCAGGGCCTGCGACAAGGCCAGCAGATTGCCTTCGTAGCAGTAACACAACAGCTGATTAGCGGCATCATCCAGCGTGAGTTGATGCTTTTTGGCGCGTGCAGACACCCAGCGCGGCAGTTGCGCCTGTTCCGGCGTCTGGCAGGGAACCACCGCACCTTTTGCGCTGAGCGCTTTATACCAGGCGCTGTTTTCCTGCGCTTTGGTCAGTTTAGCGGCTCGCAGCACCAGCAGAATATCGCTGTGCAGCAGCGTTGACAGGGTGAGCAGTTGTTCACCTGTCGCGGCATTGGGGCCATTTTCTGGCAGCGTCAGTTGCAGCGTCTGGCGGCTGGAAAACAGACTGAGCGCCTGGCAGATGGCAAAAATATCCTGCCAGTCGGTGCCCGCTTCCAGTGTGACACTGAAGTGTTCGGTAAAGCCCTGCTGCTGGGCGGCGGCGCGAATCTCATCCTGTGCTTCCTGCAGCAGCAGCGGTTCATTACCACTCAATAAATAACAGGCGCGCAGCCCCTCCCGGAGTTGCGCGCCTAGCTGTTCAGGGTAAATCCTGATCATCGTGTGTAAGAACTGTCCGACATACTGCCCGGGTCAGTTGGCAAACGGTCGACTGCTGAAGGGGTATTGCCAAGCGTATTGATTGACGCATCGTTCTCAGCCGCATGCACGGTGAGAAGCTTGCGCACCAACTGCTGCACGGCCTGAGTTCGCATTTCATTGACAATGATCTGCTGTTCAGAGTCTTTGGCCAACGCTGCCAGCGGGTTATCGAAGAATGAACGATATACCGTGGCGCTGATTGGATAGATGCCTTTATTGGGCACCAGTACCTGAGCATTGATGGTCATCATCATTGAATACTCAGCTGTTTTCCCGTCCTGGAAAATAGAGGCGGTATCGCGACCCCGAGTTTCCCCCATCAGGCGCAGGGAAGGGACATCGGTACGCTCTTGCGGATTATCAATAATATTGACATCGTTCAGTCTTAACTGCTCACGCACCTCGCGCGTCAGCGGACCGTACGGGTCAGCGGTATCGAGAATCAAGGTTTTCATTTCCGGCGGCACCGAAGTGGTGCCGCGCAGATGGTAACCACAACCGGCGGTGATCAACACCGCCAGGCTGAGTAACAGAGAGACTATAGGATGTCGCACGATTCCTCCAGACATCAGCCAACGACCAGGTTAAGCAGCTTGCCCGGTACGTAAATCACTTTACGAATGGTGACGCCATCGAGATATTTGGCCACCAGATGCTCCTGCGCAGCGCGAGCCTGCACCTGTTCTTGATTAGCGTCAGCGGGAACGGTGATTTTACCGCGCACCTTGCCGTTAACCTGTACCACAACCAGCAGTGAATCTTCCACCATCGCAGCGTCGTCTGCCTGCGGCCACGGTGCGTTGTCAATATCACCAGCACCACCCAGCGCCTGCCACAGCACGAAGCTGGCGTGCGGCGTAAACGGGTTAAGCATACGTACTACGGCCAGCAGCGCTTCCTGCATCAGCGCACGATCCTGTTCGCTCTCCTGCGGGGCGCGTGCCAGTTTGTTCATCAGCTCCATAATTGCCGCAATCGCGGTGTTGAAGGTCTGACGACGGCCGATATCATCAGACACTTTACTGATGGTTTTATGCAAGTCACGACGCAGGCTTTTTTGATCGTCGTTGAGTTCATCAACGTTCAGGGCAACTGTTGCGCCTTTTTCTGTGTGTTCGAACGCCAGCTTCCAGACACGTTTCAGGAAGCGGTTAGCCCCTTCCACGCCGGATTCCTGCCATTCCAGCGTCATTTCTGCTGGTGAAGCAAACATCATAAACAGGCGAACGGTATCTGCACCGTAACGCTCGACCATGATCTGCGGGTCGATGCCGTTGTTTTTCGACTTCGACATTTTGCTCATGCCGGCATACACCAGCTCATGGCCTTCGGCATCGCTGGCTTTGGTGATACGGCCCTTCTCATCACGCTCAACGGTCACGTCAACCGGTGAAACCCAGTTACGTTCTCCGCTGGTGCCGAGATAATAGAAGGCGTCTGCCAGTACCATTCCCTGACACAGCAGGCGTTTTGCGGGTTCATCCGAGTTCACCAACCCTGCATCACGCAGCAGTTTATGGAAGAAACGGAAATAAAGCAGGTGCATGATGGCGTGTTCAATGCCGCCAACATATTGGTCCACTGGCAGCCAGTAGTTGGCGGCAGCCGGGTCCAGCATGCCTTTATCGTAATCCGGGCAGGTATAACGCGCGTAATACCATGAGGATTCCATAAAGGTGTCAAAGGTGTCGGTTTCACGCAGCGCAGGCTGGCCGTTGACGGTGGTCTTTGCCCATTCAGGATCGGCTTTAATCGGGCTGGTAATGCCATCCATCACCACGTCTTCCGGCAGGATCACCGGCAGCTGGTCTTCCGGGGTTGGCATAACGGTGCCATCTTCCAGGGTGACCATTGGGATCGGGGCGCCCCAGTAACGCTGACGAGACACACCCCAGTCGCGCAGGCGGTAGTTCACTTTACGTTCACCGACGCCTTTATCGGCCAGTTTCGTCGCGATGGCGTTGAAGCCTTCTTCATAAGACAAACCGTCAAACTCACCAGAGTTAAACAGCGTGCCTTTTTCGGTCATTGCCGCTTCGCTCAGGTCCGGTGCGCTGCCGTCTGCGGCCAGGATAACCGGTTTGATATGCAGGTCGTATTTAGTGGCGAACTCCCAGTCGCGCTGGTCGTGGCCAGGAACGGCCATCACGGCGCCTGTGCCGTATTCCATCAGCACGAAGTTAGCGACCCATACCGGCACGTCCTCACCCGTCAGCGGGTGTTGCGCGTACAGGCCGGTGGCCATGCCTTTTTTCTCCATGGTTGCCATTTCTGCTTCAGCAACCTTGGTGTTACGGCACTCAGCTATAAAGTCAGCCAGCGCTGGGTTGCTTGCTGCTGCTTGTGCAGCCAGAGGATGGCCTGCTGCCACAGCGAGGTACGTAACGCCCATGAACGTGTCAGGACGCGTGGTGTACACACGTAGCTTTTCCTGGCTGTTACTGACATCAAACTCGATTTCCACGCCTTCAGAGCGGCCAATCCAGTTACGCTGCATGGTTTTAACCTGCTCAGGCCAGCTTTCCAGCGTGTCGAGGTCATTCAGCAGTTCGTCGGCATAATCAGTGATTTTCACAAACCACTGTGGGATCTCTTTACGTTCAACTTTGGTATCACAACGCCAGCAGCAGCCATCGATGACCTGCTCGTTAGCCAGAACGGTCAGATCGTGTGGACACCAGTTAACCGCGGAGGTCTTTTTGTAAACCAGGCCTTTTTCATACAGCTTGGTAAAGAACCACTGTTCCCAGCGATAGTATTCTGGCTGACAGGTCGCCAGTTCACGGTTCCAGTCGTAGCCGAAGCCCAGCAGTTTAAGCTGGTTCTTCATGTAGTCGATATTGGAGTAAGTCCATGGCGCAGGCGCAGTGTTGTTTTTTACTGCGGCTCCTTCAGCGGGCAGGCCGAATGCATCCCAACCGATGGGCTGTAAGACGTTTTTACCCAGCATGCGCTGATAGCGGGAGATCACATCGCCAATAGTATAGTTACGTACGTGGCCCATGTGCAGGCGGCCAGAAGGATAGGGCAGCATGGAGAGGCAGTAGTACTTCTCTTTACCTTCTTCTTCGGTCACTTTGAACGTTTGCTTGTTATCCCATTGCTGCTGAACATGGGATTCTATCTCTTCCGGGCGATATTGCTCTTGCATAGTAGCCAGTAATCCTTTGTATCAATTTTTTCGTATTCGTTCAGATCCGCATAGCATAGCTGATTCGGCCCCGAGGCAACAACAGTAAGCGTCCTGCCGGGGGGCATTTCTCTGCAAGCTGGAAGCGCGGCGGCAAATTTTAGTGCGAAAATGTGGGTATTTGCCATCAGCAACTAGAATGAGGAGAAACGCTTTCGTTATCAATAAGGAGTGTCTATGAACAAGGTTGCTCAGTATTATCGCGAGCTGGTGTCTTCTCTGACTCAACGCCTGGAGCGCGGGGAACGTGACATCGATACCCTGGTGGAGAGTGCCCGACAGCGCATGCAAAACAGGGGGGAATTGACCCGTAGCGAAATTGATGAAGTCAGCCGTGCCGTTCGTCGTGACCTGGAAGAGTTTGCCCGCAGCTATGCGGAGAACCAGGAAGAATTAAGCGATAGCGTGTTTATGCGGGTTATCCGTCAGAGCCTGTGGAAAGAGCTGGCTGATATTACCGATAAGAGTCAGCTTGAGTGGCGCGAAGTCTTCCAGGACCTTAACCATCATGGCGTCTATCAAAGCGGTGAAGTGGTGGGATTGGGCAATCTGGTGTGTGAGAACTGTCAGTATACGCGGGCGATTTACACACCCGAGGTTCTGAAACGTTGCCCGGAGTGCAGTCATGACCAGTTTGTACGTCAGCCCTTTGAGCCATAAATGAACGCAGGACAATGGCACAACGGATTAATGTAGGGGTCGGGCATGCCCGACCCAGAGCCAGGCATACCTGGCTCCCTACGGATTAATGCAGAATCTTCGCCAGGAAGTCTTTAGCACGCTCAGACTGTGGATTGTTGAAGAACTCATCCTTCGGTGAATCTTCGACAATCTTTCCTTCATCCATAAAGATCACCCGGTTGGCCACTTTACGGGCGAAGCCCATTTCGTGCGTCACCACCATCATTGTCATGCCTTCATTCGCCAGTTCGACCATGACGTCCAGCACTTCATTGATCATTTCCGGGTCCAGCGCTGAAGTGGGTTCGTCGAACAACATGGCGATAGGATCCATACACAGCGCGCGGGCAATTGCTACACGTTGCTGCTGACCACCGGAGAGCTGTCCAGGGAACTTATTGGCATGGGCGGACAGGCCAACGCGCTCGAGTAGCTTAAGCCCTTTCTGACGCGCTTCTTCTTTATTACGTTTCAGGACTTTTACCTGTGCCAGTGTCAGGTTCTCGACGATCGACAGATGTGGGAACAGCTCAAAATGCTGAAACACCATGCCAACTTTAGAACGCAGTTGGGCAAGGTTGGTCTTCTTGTCGTTGACGGGGGTGCCATTCACTTCAATCAGCCCTTTTTGGATAGGCTCAAGACCGTTCACCGTTTTGATCAGCGTCGACTTCCCTGAACCTGAAGGACCACACACCACCACCACTTCACCTTTTTTGACTTCGGTTGAGCAGTCGGTCAGCACCTGAAAGTGACCATACCACTTAGAAACATTTTTCAGGGTAATCATTTACGCAGTCCTTTTTTTCTTTAAATAGCTGACCAACAGCGAAGCGCTAAGGCTGATAACGAAGTAAATCGCACCGGCAAACAGCACCATTTCAATCTCAGTACCGTTATTCACACCGATGGTATCGGCAGTACGGAAGAAGTCCGCCAGGCTCAGAACATAGACCAGCGAGGTGTCCTGGAATAAAACAATGCCCTGGGTAAGCAGCAGCGGCACCATGGCGCGAAACGCCTGAGGCAGGATGATTAACCGCATCGATTGCCACTGCGTCATACCCAGTGCCAGTGCAGCGCTACCCTGACCACGAGCAATGCTCAGAATACCCGCACGGATGATTTCTGAGTAATAAGCAGCTTCGAATAGCGAGAAGGCCACCATCGCAGAGATCAGGCGGATATCTGTCTTTGGCGACAGCCCCAGCACTTGCTGCAGGAAGCTGGGCACCACCAGGTAGAACCACAGCAACACCATCACCAGCGGAACGGAGCGGAACAGGTTGACGTAGATCTTGGCGAACCAGCTGATAGGTTTGAAGGATGACAGGCGCATGACCGCCAGCAAGGTGCCCCAGATGATGCCAAAAATAACCGCCGTCACGGTGATTTTCAGCGTAACAACCATCCCTGCCCACAGGTAAGGCAGATTGGGGACGATGGTACTCCAGTCAAATTCATACATTGTTTATTTGCCCCCCGGTAAGCGGACTTTACGTTCAACCAGTCCCATCAGCAGCATGATCACCGCGTTGATAGCGATGTAGGCGAGGGTAATTGCCGTGAAAGATTCATAGGCGTGTGCGGAGTAGTCCAGCAGTTTTCCCGCCTGAGCCGCCATATCAACCAGCCCGATGGTGGAAGCAATGGCTGAGTTTTTGACCAGGTTGAGCATCTCCGAGGTCATCGGCGGCACAATCACGCGGTAGGCGTTAGGCAGCAACACGTAGCGATAGGTTTGTGGCAGCGTCAGCCCCATGGCCAGGCCGGCATTTTTTTGGCCGCTGGGGAGTGACTGAATGGCGGCACGAACCTGTTCACAAACACGGGCGGCGGTGAACAGACCGAGGCACAGCACTGAGCAGGTGAAGAACTGGATGTTCGGATCGATTTCCGATTTAAACCACATGCCGAGACCTTCCGGCAGCAGCTCCGGCACCACCAGATACCAGATAAAGAATTGCACGATCAGCGGCACGTTACGGAACAACTCAACGTAGCAGGTGCCAAGACCTGAAAGCAGACGGTTAGGCACGGTTCGTAAAATACCGAACAGGGAACCGACTAACAGGGCGATAATCCAGGCACAAACGGAGACGGCGATGGTGACCTGAAAACCGGACCACAGCCAACCAAGATAGGTTGTATTACCGAATGGGGCCTCTTGCAGGAATATTCCCCAGTTCCAATCAATAGACATAAAAGACTCCGGAAAAAAAGGGTAGCGACCGCTACCCTGAAGATTGATGAGAGGCTCAAAGATTCTCCCTGTTTCGGGAGAGTCTTTTGATATGCGCACCGGGGAACGACCGGTTTGCATCTTCGTCAGGCGCCAGGACTTAAGCCCTGTCCGCCTGACTGTGTCTGTCCGAGCCTGTGTTCAACAATCGTAGGGCAGCGTACCGCCCTGTTGACACGCGAATCAGTGCGTGTTTTTTCTTTGTTAATTCATTGCCTTGTCGTTAGGCGCTTTGAACAATGCCTTCATGTCGTCAGACAGGTCAAAGTCCATCGTCATATTTTTTGGTGGGATAGGTTGTTTAAACCATTTGTCGAACCACTTAGTCGCTTCGCCAGACGTTTGTGCCTGGGCAATCGTGTCGTCCATCAGTTTTTTAAACTCGCCATCACCTTTTCTCAGCATACAGCCGTAAGCTTCGTGAGACTGTGGGGTGCCAAGAATTTCCCAGTTAGCCGGTTTTTTCGCCTTAGCACGTTCGCCTGCCAGCAGAGCATCATCCATCATAAACGCAACAGCGCGGCCACTTTCCAGGGTACGGAAAGAGTCACCGTGATCTTTTGCACTGATGATACGCATGCCGAGTTTCTTCTCGTCGTTCAGCTTGTTCAGCAGAATCTCTGACGTGGTACCTGAAGTCACAACAACACTTTTGCCTTTCAAATCGGCGAAGTCTTTAATCGCGCCGCCTTTTTTCACCAGCAGGCGCGTACCCACGACGAAGATGCTGTCGGAGAAGCTGGCCTGTTTCTGACGCTCAAGGTTATTGGTCGTGGAGCCACATTCAAAATCGTAGGTGCCGTTCTGCAACAGCGGAATACGGTTCTGCGAGGTAATCGGCAGCATTTTGACTTGAAGGTCCGGTTTGTTCAGCTTTTTCTTGATAGCTTCAACAATCGCGTTGGAATAATCCTGAGAGTAACCCACAACTTTTTGCTGGTTGTCATAGTAGGAGAACGGGACGGAGGATTCACGGTGGCCAACGACGATCACGCCGTTTTTAGCAATCTTTTCCAGAGTCGATGCTTGCTGTTGTGCATCAGCTGCGGCCTGTGGTTTTGCGTCCTCAGCGTGAGCGATACCAGAGGCGAATCCTGCCAGTGCAAGGCAAAGCCCCAGTTTCCGTAATTTCATGTTCCAACTCCTTTGCAGTTGTGGCGCTAAATAAACCCACGCCGACGTGATGTGATGTGTGTATTTCCTGCTAGTTATCTGTTTTATTCACAGCGAAAGCGGTGTCATTCCCCCATAACATAGCTGAATGTTAATAGGTTGATGCGGAAAAGTTTCTTTTTTTGCGATGCACCCCGCACCAATTAAGTGCGATTCTTTCGGCAATGCTTCGCACAGGTGCAGTATCTGCGCCATGACGGTGCACGAACGATTTCGTAGCGACTTGCTATCGGGCTGACACACGTTTCACGGAAATATTTTGCAATCATCGTGCCAACGGCGGTTTTTTAACAGAAATGCAGCATAAGCTGTTGGGGGGCGCTGTAAAAATGCACGGGCGAGGCATGCCTCGCCCGGAGGGCGTTATGAACGGCGTGAACGCCAGGCGCAGAGGACACCAGCAAGGGCAAATAATAATGAGATAGCCCAGATACCCCAGTTGCCGATTCGGGCATAAGGTGTCAGCCCGGTCGTCGGCGTGACTTTGGCTGCCAGCACTTCCGCTTTGAACTGCGGAATAATCTGTGCAATCTCACCGTCAGCATTCACCACTGCTGTCACACCGTTATTGGTGCTGCGCAGCAGTGGGCGGCCGAGTTCCAGTGCACGCATACGCGCCATTTGCAGATGCTGCCACGGGCCAATGGAGTGACCGAACCAGGCATCGTTCGAGATCGTCAGCAGGAAGTTGGTATCCGGCCTGAAGTTGTCACGCACCTGCTGGCCCAGTACGATTTCGTAGCAGATGGCGGCTGTCAGATTGTAACCCGCAACCTGGAGCTGTGGTTGCACGTAGTCACCCCGACTAAAGGAGGACATCGGCAGATCGAATAACGGTGCCAGTGGACGCAGCAGAGTTTCCAACGGAACAAACTCACCAAAGGGCACCAGATGGTTCTTCTGATAGCGGTTCTTGTTGAAATAGTTGTAAGGCTGCGGTCCGCCCAGCACGATGATGGAGTTGTAGTCGTGGTAGCGATTGCCCTCGAGGCGTGAGTCAACAATGCCGGTCACCAGGCTACTGCCTCCCGCACGTAGTTGTTCATCCACGGCTTTCAGGAACGGCTGCTGGCGAGTTTCCAGGTCAGGAATTGCCGACTCTGGCCAGATGATGATCGGCGCTTTTCCTACAAACGGACGGCTGAGCGCGGTATAGGTCTTCAGCGTATTTACCAGCTGATCCGGATCCCACTTCATCGATTGTTCAATATTGCCCTGTACCAGCGCCACATCCACTGCCCGCTCAGGTAAAGGCTGGAACCAACTGATCTGACGCAGTGGCCAGGGGAGCAGCAGTAATGCCAGGGCGGCGACGCCAACAGCCAGACGGCGTTTCAGTACGGCATACACCGCCAGGCCGGCGATAATCATCAGCAGGAAGGTGATGCCTTCCACACCCAGTAACGGCGCCAGGCCTTTCAGCGGGCCATTAATCTGGCTGTAGCCAAACTGCAACCACGGGAAACCGGTCAGTACCCAGCCGCGCAGGAACTCCGTCATTTGCCACAGCACCGGAGCTGCCAGCGCCAGGCGCAGCAGCGTGGCTTTCGGGCTCAGGCGGTTGAGCAGAGCGGCAAACAACAGGGTGTAGAGCGACAGCCAGGCTGCCAGCAGGATCACAAGGAACACATTGACCGGGCCAGGCATTCCGCCGAAGGTGGCAATGCTGACGTATACCCAGTTTATGCCGCTACCAAACAGTCCCATGCCCCAGACAAAGCCGATGGCGCTTGCCTGACGCGTGGTACGGTTTAACGTCAGGGCCTGTAAGCCCATCAGAGAAACGAGTGCTGCAGGCCAGAAATCATAGGGGGAGAAAGAAAGGGTGCCAACGGCACCCGTGATAAGCGCTAAAAGCAGGCGAACCCGCTGGCGCTGGCAGAATAAGGCAAGTGCCATAAGTCGGTTACTCTTCCAGAGTCGGTTGCGGCGAATTTTCCGGGATTTTGACATGGACCTGAATAATACGGCGGCTGTCTGCCATCGCGACTTTAAACTGGTAGCCATCGATCTCAATGCTTTCACCCCGTGCCGGCAGATGGCCAAAGCCCTGCATCACCAGGCCGCCGATGGTATCCACCTCTTCATCGCTGAAGTGGGTATTGAAGACTTCGTTGAAATCTTCGATCGGCGTCAGGGCGCGAATGGTGTAAGTGTGGCGACTGAGCTGACGAATATCGCGATCTTCTTCATCGTCATACTCATCTTCAATTTCACCGACGATCAGCTCAAGGATATCCTCGATAGTCACCAGGCCGGACACGCCACCAAATTCATCAATCACAATAGCCATATGATAGCGCTGTGAACGGAACTCTTTCAGCATCCGGTCGACACGCTTACTTTCCGGCACCACCACCGCTTGACGCAGTACCTTTTCCATACTGAACGGCTCGGACTCACTGCTCATAAATGGCAGCAGGTCCTTGGCCATCAGGATGCCTTCAACATGGTCCTTGTCTTCGCTGATCACCGGGAAACGCGAGTGGGCAGACTCAATAATCACCGCCAGGCACTCTTCCAGCGTCTGGTTACGCTTGAGCGTGACCATCTGAGAGCGAGGGATCATGATGTCGCGTACACGCTGTTCGGCGATATCCATCACACCTTCCAGCATGTCCCTGGTATCCGGGTCGATCAGGTCATTCTGTTCAGAATCACGGATCAACTCCAGCAGGTCATCGCGGTTTTTCGGCTCACCGTGGAACAATTGGTTGAGAATCAGCGTAAAAAATCCCTTTTTGGTACTGGGACTGTCATTGTTTTGTGAATGGTCATCGCTCATGGCGTTTTTGAGTTTGTCTCTCTATCAATAAAATCGGCTGCCCCAGTTGGGGCAGGCGTGATGGCTTGTACAAATCTGTCATCTAAAGCCGCAGTGGCCTTCATTTTCAGGCGATACAAGCCAGGTACTTATTCTTTCTCCGAAATGTACGGATCGGGATAGCCAAGAGCAAGCATTATCTCGGTCTCCAGCGATTCCATCTCTTCGGCTTCGTCATCTTCAATGTGATCATAACCTAACAGATGCAGGCTACCGTGGATCACCATGTGCGCCCAGTGGGCCTCAAGTGTTTTTTCCTGATCGGCGGCTTCCGCTTCCACCACCTGGCGACAGATAATCAAATCGCCCAGCAGGGGAAGTTCGATGCCCGGAGGGGCTTCAAATGGGAAGGACAGCACGTTAGTCGGCTTGTCTTTCGCGCGATAGGTGTGGTTTAACTCACGGCTTTCCGCTTCATCAACCAGACGGATAGTGACTTCGCTTTCTGGCTGGAACTGCGGCAGTACCGCCTCCAGCCAGCGTTGAAAATCGGCTTCAACCGGCAGACCCTGCTCGCTTTCACAGGCGAGTTGCAGGTCCAGAATAACATTACTCATTTGTTCTCCTGTGAAGCTTGCTGGGCAGCCAGAGCTTCACGTTTCCGTTCTTCTGCCTGGGTATCTCGCCGTTTTTGGTCGGCAGCTTCCCAGGCTTCATAGGCAACGACAATGCGCGCAACGACAGGGTGGCGCACCACGTCTTCACTGTGGAAGAAGTTAAAACTCAGTTCATCCACATCGGACAGCACCTCAATAGCATGGCGCAGGCCGGATTTCAGGTTACGTGGCAGGTCAATCTGCGTCACATCACCGGTGATCACCGCTTTCGAGTTAAATCCAATACGCGTCAGGAACATCTTCATCTGTTCAATGGTGGTGTTCTGACTTTCATCGAGAATGATAAATGCATCGTTCAGTGTACGGCCGCGCATATAGGCCAGCGGTGCCACTTCAATTACGTTACGTTCGATCAGCTTCTCAACGCGTTCAAAGCCCAGCATCTCGAACAGTGCGTCGTACAGAGGGCGCAGGTAGGGGTCTACCTTCTGGCTGAGGTCCCCGGGCAGGAAGCCGAGTTTTTCACCGGCCTCAACCGCAGGACGGGTCAGCATAATGCGACGGATCTCCTGGCGCTCCAGGGCATCCACCGCGGCCGCGACCGCCAGATACGTTTTACCGGTTCCCGCAGGGCCAATACCAAATGTGACATCATGGTCGAGAATGTTGGCGACATACTGCGCCTGGTTTGGCGTCCGCGGTTTGATCACGCCGCGGTTGGTTTTAATATGAATCGCTTTACCGAACTCGGGCACGCTGTCGGCGGTCTGTTCAAGCACGCCGCTCTCTTTGATAGCCAGATGAATCTGTTCCGGGTCGATATCCGGGATATGGCCACGTACTGGTGCGGTATCCACATAAAGATGACGCAGAATGTCTACGCCAGCATGAACGCTCAGCGCACGTCCCACCAGCTTAAAGGCGTTTTCACGGCGGTTGATCTCAATACCCAGTCGGCGTTCCAGCTGTTTGATATTGTCATCAAATGGGCCGCACAGGCTCAGCAGCCGCGCGTTATCAATAGGTTCCAGCGTTACTTCACGTGTTTCAATATTCAAACTAATCCTTTGGGTCACACAGGGCCAGGTTGAGAAATGGATGACTGTCCGGCTTCAGCGCCATAAACGAATTATTTATGGCAGCACATAAAGCTGCAAGCGTCTGAGTGGATATTTGGGCGCGTCTTTCAGAAAGCAAGTGTAACGCAATGAAATCATACGGCGAACCCGGAAGGCTCGCCGCATTATTGAGGGATCAAGGTTGGAAGGTGCCGACGCCCAGTTCGTTCTCTTTACGCGTACGCGCAATGACGGAGGCTGGAGTTTCGATGCTGCGCAGGTCCATTTGATCTTCACCACGAACAAAAATGCCGCGTAGTGAGTTAGCATAGACATCGACGATGTCTACATCAACGAATTTGCCAATGTGTTCTGGCGAGCCTTCAAAATTCACCACGCGATTACATGCAGTACGGCCGGACAGCTCCATCACATTTTTACGTGAGGTGCCTTCGACGAGAATGCGTTGCACAGTGCCAAGCTTACGACGGCTCCAGGCCATCACCTGCTGATTAAGGCGATCCTGCAAAATATAGAGGCGCTGTTTTTTCTCATCGTCGGAGACATCATCCGGCAGATCGGCAGCGGGCGTTCCCGGGCGGGCTGAATAGATAAAGCTGTAGCTGGTGTCGAAATTGATTTCACCGACCAATTTCATGGTCTGCTCGAAGTCTGCCTGCGTTTCGCCAGGAAAACCGATGATAAAGTCAGAGCTGATTTGGATATCCGGGCGGGCAGCGACCAGCTTGCGAATAATCGCTTTGTATTCCAGCGCCGTGTGCGCACGCTTCATCAACGTCAGGATGCGGTCGGCACCGCTTTGTACCGGCAGGTGCAGGAAGCTCACCAGCTCTGGTGTGTCGCGGTAGACATCAATGATATCGTCGGTAAATTCGATAGGGTGGCTGGTGGTAAAGCGAATGCGGTCAATACCATCAATGGCGGCAACCAGGCGCAGTAGTTCAGCGAATGAGCAGATGCCGCCGTCGAACGTCTCACCGCGATACGCATTGACGTTCTGACCCAATAGGTTCACTTCACGCACGCCCTGTGCGGCCAGTTGGGCGATCTCGAACAGAATATCATCCGAAGGGCGGCTGACTTCCTCACCGCGCGTATAAGGCACCACGCAGAAGGTGCAGTATTTATTGCAGCCTTCCATGATCGAGACAAATGCGGTCGGCCCATCAGCACGCGGCTCGGGCATGCGGTAAAATTTTTCGATTTCCGGGAAGCTGACACCCACGACCGGGCTTTTCGTGCCACGCACCGTATTAATCATCTCCGGCAAACGATGCAGGGTCTGCGGGCCAAAAACAATATCCACACAGCTGGCGCGCTGGCGCAGCTGATCGCCTTCCTGTGACGCCACACAGCCGCCGACGCCGATAATTACATCGGGATTTGATTCCTTCAGTTTTCTCCAGCGGCCAAGCAAAGCGAAAACTTTTTCCTGGGCCTTTTCACGAATCGAACAGGTGTTGAGCAGCAGGACATCGGCATCTTCTGCCGCATCGGTCAGGGTATAACCATGAGTGCTGTTTAACAGGTCTGCCATTTTGGATGAGTCATACTCATTCATCTGACAGCCCCAGGTTTTAATATGTAGTTTTTTTGTCATCGACTTGCCATTTGTCATGCAGAAAGGAGTGCGGGGCGCGTATTGTAGTGCTTCGCTGCCAGTGAGGCCGGTGTTCTGAATGTCACAGAAAAATCCGGTACACTTACGAACGATCAGGATAACAGAATTCTGCCGGTGAGGTGTAGCTGCACAGCACGCGTGATACGGCCGGAGAAGGAAAAAAAATGACGGAAAAAAAACATAAAGTGGATGTGGCCATTGTCGGAGGCGGCATGGTGGGCGCTGCGCTGGCAAGTGGGCTGGCACAGC
Source organism: Erwinia sp. MYb375 (assembly GCF_037479175.1). Classification (NCBI taxonomy): domain Bacteria; kingdom Pseudomonadati; phylum Pseudomonadota; class Gammaproteobacteria; order Enterobacterales; family Erwiniaceae; genus Erwinia; species Erwinia sp. MYb375. The sequence continues at coordinate 94,999 of NZ_JBBGZS010000011.1, forward strand.
AGGGTTTTCAGGTCGCGGTACTGGAGCAGGCGGCACCGGCCGCGGTTGATGCAGCCAGCCCCCCTGACGTGCGAATTTCGGCCATTGGTGCGGCCTCTGTTGCACTGCTGAAGCAGCTGGATGTCTGGCCTGCGGTGCTCGGTATGCGCTGCGTACCTTATCGTAAGCTGGAGACCTGGGAGTGGCAGGCCGCGCATGTCGGATTCGATGCTGAATCGCTCGGCTTACCTGAGCTCGGTTATATGGTTGAAAACAGCGTATTGCAGCGTGCGCTGTGGCAGCGTTTGCAACAACAGGAGGTGGCGCTGTTATGCCCGGCCCGCCTGCGCGATTTACAGCAAGTTAACGGTGGCTGGCAATTGGCGTTGGAGAGCGGTGAGACCGTCACCGCCAGGCTGGTAGTGGGGGCCGATGGTGCCAATTCTCAGGTACGTCAGTTAGCGGGGATTGGTATTCACGGCTGGAACTATGCTCAGTCCTGTATGCTAATCAGCGTTCGCTGTGAACAGGATGCCGGGGATACCACCTGGCAGCAGTTTACACCAGAGGGGCCGCGTGCTTTCCTGCCGCTGTTCGACCGTTGGGCGTCACTGGTGTGGTACGACAGCCCGGCGCGTATTAGCCAACATCAGGCGATGACAATGCCACAGCTGCAAAAAGAGATTCAGGCGCATTTCCCGGCACGTCTCGGCCTGGTTACGCCGTTTGCGGCCGGATCCTTCCCGCTGGTTCGTCGCCACGCCACGCGTTATGTTCTCCCTGGCCTGGCGCTGGTGGGGGATGCAGCGCACACCATTAATCCGCTGGCCGGACAGGGCGTAAACCTGGGATACCGTGATGTTGATGCATTAATCAGTGTATTAAGCGAATCGCGTCTGCGGGCAGAGGATTGGGCGTCGACGGCGGTATTACAGCGTTACCAGCGTAAACGACAGAAAGATAACCTGCTGATGCAAAGTGGTATGGACCTGTTCTATTTCGCCTTCAGTAATCAGTCTGCGCCGCTTAAAGTGGTGCGTAATCTGGGGCTGATAGTGGCGCAGCATTCTGGTGTGTTAAAACGGCAGGCGCTGAAGTACGCATTGGGGTTGTAAGATTGCGGGGTGACCGGAACAGAAGGTCAACCCCTGCATGATCGTTGGTTTGGATTTTCTACAGACGTAAAAAAGCCCGCTTGCGCAGGCTTTTTTACTTTATGGCTGGGGTGCAGGGATTCGAACCCCGGAATGCTGGTATCAGAAACCAGTGCCTTACCGCTTGGCGACACCCCAATTTTTTATGCGACTGGCGAACCAGGCGTCTTCTTCTTTGCGACTCGTACTACCAGCCGTCTTTATATGGCTGGGGTGCAGGGATTCGAACCCCGGAATGCTGGTATCAGAAACCAGAGCCTTACCACTTGGCGACACCCCAATAAAATTGGTGGCTACTACGGGAATCGAACCTGTGACCCCAGCATTATGAGTGCTGTGCTCTAACCAGCTGAGCTAAGTAGCCTAATTTTACTGCTTTACAATACTAACATACTTCTAAAAAAATGGCTGGGGTACCTGGATTCGAACCAGGGAATGCCGGTATCAAAAACCGGTGCCTTACCGCTTGGCGATACCCCATCCGTGCAAACCGCTTATGGAAATGGTGCGGGAGGCGAGACTTGAACTCGCACACCTTGCGGCGCCAGAACCTAAATCTGGTGCGTCTACCAATTTCGCCACTCCCGCGCAAAAAAGATGGTGGCTACTACGGGAATCGAACCTGTGACCCCAGCATTATGAGTGCTGTGCTCTAACCAGCTGAGCTAAGTAGCCTTCTTTTTTCGCGTAACCTTCTGCGGCGTTGCGGGGCGCATTATGCGGAGTTGGCCTAAAAGCGTCAACAAGTTTTTTCCCGTTTTTTGTCACAATCGTGTTGTTTGACTGCCTTGTGAGCAGGATGACGATAAAATCAACGAATTCTGATGCTAACAGACGCAACGGCTAAATAAAAACGGGCCACAAGGGCCCGTTAGCGGTGATTTACCAGAACGTATTAGTAGGCGGACTGGTGCACACCTACGGCGCGACCTGATGGATCGTCCATGTTTTTGAACGCTTCATCCCATTCTATTGCCTTAGCAGACGAACAGGCCACTGATGGGCCGCCAGGGACGCATTCTGCTGCGCTTGGCAGCGGGAACAGCTCTTCAAAGATTTCACGGTACAAATACGCTTCTTTAGACGTTGGCGTGTTGTACGCGAAACGGAAGTGGGCGGTTTGCAGCTGTTGATCGCTGATCTGCTCTGCAGCCACTTCTTTCAGCGTATCAATCCAGCTGTAGCCCACACCATCAGAGAACTGCTCTTTCTGGCGCCATGCGACGCTGGCTGGCAGGTAAGATTCAAAACACTCACGCAGGATGTGTTTCTCCATTTTACCGTTGCTGCCACACATTTTGTCCTGTGGGTTGATGCGCATTGCCACATCCAGGAATTTTTTATCCAGGAACGGTACACGCGCTTCCACGCCCCAGGCTGACATCGCCTTGTTAGCGCGAGCACAGTCAAACATATGCAGCGCATGCAGTTTACGCACGTTCTCTTCGTGGAATTCACGGGCGTTCGGCGCTTTATGGAAGTAAAGGTAGCCGCCGAACACTTCGTCAGCACCTTCACCGGACAGCACCATCTTAATGCCCATTGCCTTGATTTTACGTGACATCAGGTACATTGGCGTAGACGCGCGGATGGTGGTCACATCATAGGTTTCGATGTGGTAAATCACATCGCGAATCGCATCCAGACCTTCCTGCACGGTGAAATGAATTTCGTGGTGCACGGTACCCAGATGTTCTGCCACAGCTTTCGCCGCCGTCAGGTCCGGCGATCCTTCCAGGCCAACGGCAAAGGAGTGCAGCTGTGGCCACCAGGCTTCGCTCTTATCCTGATCTTCTACGCGCTTCGCCGCAAAACGTTTGGTCACGGCAGAGATAATAGAAGAATCCAGGCCACCGGACAGCAGTACACCATAAGGGACATCTGACATCAGATGGCTTTTAACGGACTCTTCAAGTGCATTTTTCAACGCCGCTGCATCAGTGACGTTGTCTTCTACTGCGGCATAGTCAAACCAGTCACGCTGCCAGTAGCGGCGGATCTCGCCATCGGTGCTGGACAGATAGCTTCCCGCAGGGAATTCTTTAATGCTACGGCACACTGGTACCAACGCTTTCATTTCGGAAGCGACATACAGGTTACCGTGCTCGTCGTTGCCCATATACAGCGGGATAATCCCGATATGGTCACGGCCGATTAACCAGGTGTTTTTCACGCTGTCATACAGGATGAAGGCGAACATGCCTTGCAGGTCATCGAGGAAGTCGATGCCCTTTTCCTGATACAGCGCGAGGATCACTTCGCAGTCAGACTCAGTCTGGAACTCATAGCGATCGCTCAGTTCAGCGCGCAGCGCCTGATGGTTGTAGATTTCACCGTTCACCGCAAGTACGTGGGTATGCGCTGCGTTGTACAGCGGCTGTGCGCCGTTGTTAACGTCAACGATCGACAGACGTTCATGGACGAGGATCGCTTTGTCATCGGCATAAACACCGGACCAGTCCGGGCCACGGTGGCGCATCAGACGTGAAAGCTCCAGGGCTTTCTTGCGCAGTTCAACAGGATCGCTTTTCAGATCGAGTACACCAAAAATAGAACACATAAACAGCTCCCTAACGACTTACCTTGCGGTGATGATATTGGTTTAAAGCGACTATATCGCGTGATGTATAAGAAAATGCGCTAACCAGTGAGGTGATGCAAGTAATTTAGTCATGAGGTGAAAAATAGCCTGTTGACCAGGGTGAATTCTTAGTGGATATGCAAATTAAATAGAGTTTTATTGATGAATCGATAATGAATGGTGAAAAGTGAACAAGAAGTGCACACCGTGGGGGAGATGCCCGGCGGACCGGGCAGCGAACTAGATAATGTCGATATCGGCAACGGAAGGGTAGATCCAGGTAGGACGGAACGGCATCGCGTCAACGTCACTCAGGCTGGAGACTCCCGACAGAACCAGAATGGTTTCCAGCCCGGCCTGGAAGCCAGCAAGAATATCGGTGCGCAGGTTATCACCCACAATCACCGTTTCTTCTGAGTGCGCCTGAATCTTATTCAGTGCTGCACGCATAATCCACGGACTGGGTTTACCGACGTAAAAAGGCTGACGGCCGGATATTTTTTCGATGCCTGCGCAAAGCGCACCACAGGCTGGTGAGAAGCCATGCCCACGGCTGTCCGGGTTAGTCGCGATGAATCGTGCGCCATTGGCCACGAAGAAGGCAGCTTTATGCATCATGTCCCAGTTAAACGAACGGGTTTCTCCAACGATAACAAAGTCAGGATTGATATCGGTAATCGTAAATCCGGCTTTGTATAGCTCATGGATCAGCGCGCCCTCTCCGACCACATAGGCTTTCTTCCCTTCCTGACGCTTCAGGAAGTCGGCGGTGGCCATGGCAGAGGTATAGAACACGCTGTCCGGCAGTTCAATGCCGGCAGAGGCAAAGCGATTAGACAGGTCCATCGCGGTTTGGGAAGGGTAGTTTGTTAACACCACCAGCGGCATATTATTGCCGACGATGCGTTGTAAAAACTCACGCGCACCGGGGACGGCAGTATTGTCGTGCATCAGCACGCCGTCGATATCACAGATTACGTTCTTTATCGTCATGCGTTCAGAGTCCATCATTCAATTAACCTTCCAGCAGGCGCTGAAGCAGAATTCCGTTGAGCATGGCGCGTTTTACCAGTGCAAAAGCACCAATGGCCGATCGGTGGTCGATCTCCGAGCGTACAACGGGCAAATTTTTACGGAAAGCTTTGAGTGCCTGAGTATTAATGCAGCCTTCAATTGCCGGCAGCAGCACTTTATCTGCTTCCGTAATTTCACCGGCAATGACAATTTTTTGTGGATTGAACAGATTAATGGCAATGGCGATCGCTTTGCCGAGGTGACGGCCAACATGTTCAATCACTTCAGTTGATAGCGCATCTCCGCGATTGGCGGCACGGCAGATAAGTTGAATCTGACAATCATCAAGGGTGAGGCTGCTGGGATAACCCTGCGTGAGCAGATGGCGCACGCGATGTTCAATGGCGCTGTTGGCGGCGATAGTTTCAAGACAGCCAAAGTTGCCGCAGTGGCAACGCTCGCCTAACGGATCCACCTGGATGTGCCCCAGCTCACCCACGTTGCCGTTGCTGCCGAGGAAAATCTGACCGTTAGCAATAATCCCGGCACCTGTTCCCCGATGAACACGCACCAAAATGGAGTCAGCACAATCGCGCGATGCGCCAAAATAGTGCTCTGCCAGGGCCAGGCTACGGATGTCATGGCCGACAAAACTGGTGACATTGAATCGTTTTTCCAGGTTGGCGACCAGCGGCCAGTGGCTGACGCTGATGTGTGGCATATAACGAATAATGCCGTTTTTCGGGTCGACCAGGCCTGGCAGAATGACGGAGATCGCAATCAGTTCGCGCAGCTTGCGCTGATGCAGCTCGCTAAAGTCAGCAATGGCCTTAAACAGCGCGTTTTCGAGGGTTTCCTGCGTGCGTTCGGGCAGTGGGTAGTGCTCTTCCGCCAGCGATTTTCCGCTTAAATCAAACAGGGTGACGGTGGCATCGTTGCGACCAAGGCGCACGCCAATGGTATTAAATCCGCGGGTTTCCGTAATGATAGAAATCGCCCGGCGCCCCCCGGTAGAAGCCTGTTGGTCAACTTCTTTAATCAGACCACGCTCAATAAGCTGACGCGTGATCTTGGTGACACTGGCGGGGGCGAGCTGACTGTGCTCGGCAATCTGGATTCGTGAGATAGGGCCCTGCTGATCGATGAGCCGGTAGACGGCTGCACCATTAAGTTGTTTAACAAGATCAACATTTCCAATTTGAGCCTGGCCGCCAGTGGTCATTAAATATCTACTCGCTTAAGACCTCGTTACCATTAACGATGGTCCGGGTGATTTTGTAATCGCGGGTGAACACCGTCAGATTAGCCACTTTCCCGGCTTCAATTGACCCTAAATGCGTGTCTACCCCCATTGCGCGGGCCGGATAAAGTGTTGCCATACGCAGCGCCTCGTCAAGGGAAATGCCCACGTGTTCGACGCTGTTTGCGACAGCTTCAATCATAGTTAGCGCAGATCCGCTCAGAGTGCCGTTCTCATCAACACACAGCCCGTTGCGATAGTATATTGTTTTACCAGCAAAAATGAACCGATCAATAGAAGCACCCGCTGGTGCCGTGGCATCGGTAACGAGGATCAGTTTGTCGCCTTTGATTCGTTTAGCATTGCGAATGTTAGCGTAATGGACATGTAAACCGTCGGCGATGATACCGCACCAGACATCCGGTGAATCAAACAACGCACCGATTAATCCAGGTTCACGACCGCTGGTGGTCGGCATAGCGTTATATAAATGCGTGGCAAAGGAGACCCCGGCATCAATCCCGGCAAGCGCTTCGTCATAAGTACCGTGGGAATGGCCCGCAGAGATGATAATCCCGGCATCACGCAGTTGACGAATAACCGCGGCGTCTACTTTTTCTGGCGCGAGGGTAATCTTACTGATGACATCGGCGTTGGCACACAGGAAATCGACCAGCGCATTATCCGGAGCACGGATGAGCTCCGGATTGTGGGTGCCTTTTTTCAACGGATTGAGCCAGGGGCCTTCCAGATGCAGGCCGAGCGCCTGGTTGCTGTTCTGCGCCAGCCAGGCACGCATCACTTCAACGGCACGTTTCATCAGCTCATCGGTGCTGGTGATAAGCGTAGGCAGAAAGCTGGTGCAGCCTGACTTCTCATTGGCTTTCTGCATGATTTGCAGGGTTTCTACGCTGATCGCTGAAATATCATCGTTAAACTGCACGCCGCCGCAGCCATTCAGCTGCAGGTCAATAAAGCCAGGGGCAATAATCGCACCGCCGACCTGACGAGTTTCAATGCCAGCGGGCAGATCCTCTAGCGGGCAGATACGGTCGATCAGGCCATTGGCAACCACGACTGCATGCCGATCGAGGATTTTATGGCCTGTATAGATGCGGCCCTGGGTTAATGCGTACATAGTAGTTCTCCTGACTTTCCTGATATTTCTTGTCCTGCCGGCAGGGCGCTAACCCTCCGGCTGGCACCGGTCTGAAATGACGACAGCGACCAGGGATGATCACAGATCTTTAATATTTCCAGCTTCCATCTCGCGGAAATACTTCACGGTTTTCATCTTCAGCTCCATCGTGGAGGGTTCATCACACACCACGACCGCTTTCGCGTGCAGCTGCAAACAGCTGATGGTCCACATATGATTCACGTTGCCTTCTACTGCGGCTTGCAGCGCCTGAGCTTTCAGATGACCCGTGACCAGAATCATCACTTCTTCTGCATCCAGCAATGTACCCACACCCACCGTCAGGGCATATTTTGGCACCTGGTCGACGTCGCCACCAAAGAAGCGTGAGTTGGCGATGCGGGTATCGTGAGTCAGCGTTTTAATACGGGTACGAGACGCCAGAGAGGAAGCGGGTTCGTTAAAGGCAATGTGTCCGTCATTTCCTACGCCACCCATGAACAGGTGAATTTTGCCGTAAGAACGGATTTTTTCCTCATATTGGCGACATTCTGCGTCAATATCCGGTGCATTACCATTAAGAAGGTTGATGTTTTCACTTGAAATATCAACATGATCAAAAAAGTTACGATACATAAAACTGTGGTAACTTTCCGGGTGCTCTTTCGGCAGGCCGACATATTCATCCATATTGAAGGTCACAACATGCTTGAAGCTGACCTGGCCCGCTTTGTGCATATCAATAAGATGTTTATAGGCTTCCAGCGGTGTGCCGCCAGTGGGTAAGCCCAGGACAAACGGACGATCGGCAGTAGGATTGAACGCATTGATGCGATTAACAATATGGCGTGCCGCCCATTTTCCGACCTGGGCTGGTGTTGCCAGAGGAATCAGTCTCATGTTGCACCTCGTATATAAGCAGAGTTAGGTATTAAGTTAAAACGGTGCTCTGTTGTTGTTCTGGTAAGCGTAACGCGATTACCATCTTGCAACAGAGGGATTTGTCCGCTTTGATTTTTCGAATCATAAAATAAGTTTGTGCTGTTGACCAGCCATATGCTAAGAATAATGCGTTTTTAGGTGATTTTAATCACATATATGGCGATTTAATTTGCGAAGCGAATTAATTTTTTTTTACACTTCGTTTCGTGGTGTGTAGTGTCGGGCTGACAAAAAAAACCGTGAAAAAAAACAGACGGTTTTTGCCGCCTTAACGGGTCTCATAGGGGGAAATGGTGAATATTTTAGGATTCTTTCAAAGATTAGGGCGGTCGTTACAGCTGCCAATAGCCGTGCTGCCTGTCGCTGCACTGATGCTGCGCTTCGGCCAGCCTGATTTACTCAATATGCCGTTTATTGCACAGGGCGGCGGGGCCATTTTTGACAACCTCGCACTGATTTTTGCTATCGGTGTGGCGTCGACCTGGTCTAAAGACAACGCCGGTGCTGCCGCGTTGGCTGGTGCTGTGGGTTATTTTATTCTGACCAAAGCGATGGTGACCATCAACCCAACGGTCAATATGGGGGTGCTGGCGGGGATTATCACGGGCCTGATTGCCGGTATGACCTACAACCGCTGGGCTGACATCAAACTGCCTGACTTCCTGAGCTTCTTTGGCGGTAAACGCTTCGTACCTATCGCGACGGGCTTTTTCTGTCTGGTGCTGGCGGCGGTGTTTGGTTATGTCTGGCCTCCGGTTCAGGCGGCAATTCATTCCGGCGGTGAGTGGATTGTCTCTGAGGGGGCTTTCGGTGCGGGTATCTTCGGTTTCGTTAACCGTCTGCTGATCCCAACCGGTTTGCATCAGGTACTGAACACGATTGCCTGGTTCCAGATTGGTGAGTTCACCAATGCGGCCGGTGCTGTGGTCCATGGTGATATCAACCGCTTCTATGCGGGTGACGGCACGGCAGGGATGTTTATGTCCGGGTTCTTCCCGATCATGATGTTTGGTCTGCCGGGTGCTGCACTGGCGATGTATCTGGCTGCACCGAAAGCACGCCGTCCAATGGTTGGCGGTATGCTGCTTTCTGTTGCGGTGACCGCATTCCTGACGGGGGTGACCGAGCCGCTGGAATTCCTGTTTATGTTCCTGGCACCGATGCTGTATCTGATCCACGCCTTGCTGACGGGTATCAGTCTGTTTGTGGCGACAACGCTGGGTATTCATGCCGGGTTCTCTTTCTCTGCGGGCGCCATCGACTATGTATTGATGTATAAATTGCCTGCGGCCAGCCAGAATGTGTGGTTGCTGCTGGTGATGGGGCTGGTGGCCTTTGTGGTCTACTTCGTTCTGTTCAGCGCAGTGATCCGTATGCTCAATCTGAAAACGCCAGGCCGCGAAGATGAAGGCGACCTGCTGGTAAAAGATGAAGCGAACAGCAATACCGAAGAGGGCCTGGCAGACCTGTCCCGCCAATATATTGGTGCGATTGGTGGCTCGGATAACCTTAATGTTATTGATGCCTGCATCACTCGCCTGCGTCTGTCCGTTAAAGATGCATCGCTGGTGAATGATGCACAGTGTAAACGCCTGGGGGCTTCCGGGGTGGTGAAACTGAACAAGCAGACCATTCAGGTGATTGTGGGTGCGAAAGCAGAATCCATCGCCGAAGAGATGAAAAAGCAGATTGCCAAAGGCCCGGTTGCTGCCGCAGCGGCGAGCCCGAAACCTGTTGCGCCAGTCGCCGCTCCGCAGGCAATACCGAATGCGGCTAAAAGGGTGATCGGTACACTGGTTGCACCGGTTAGCGGTAAGGTTGTTGCCATTGACCAAGTGCCTGATGAAGCCTTCGCCAGCAAAGCCGTGGGCGACGGCCTCGCCATCTTGCCAACCGGCAGCACCGTTGTCGCTCCGGCTTCCGGTACGCTGGTGAAAATCTTCAATACCAACCATGCGTTCTGTCTTGAAACTGAAAACGGCGTCGAAATTGTAGTGCACATGGGGCTGGATACGGTCGCCCTGGAAGGGAAAGGGTTTACGCGTCTGGCTGAAGAAGGCTCAACGGTAGTGGCGGGTCAGCCAGTACTGGAAATGGACCTTGTCTTCCTGAATGCGAATGCCCGTTCGATGATCAGTCCGGTGGTGATCAGCAACATTGATGATTTCGCGGGATTAACGCTGCTGGCCGGTGAAACCGTGGTAGCGGGTGAGACCCGAATCGTTGAAATTAATGGCTAACACCGTCGACTGATGCGACTGTGACAGGGCGGGAAGCGATTCCCGCCCTTTTTTTATGTGATTCCCGCAACAAACGGTTGTTTCCCCTCTCTGCTTTGTGGATCATACTCCGTTATTTCATAGCTAATTTAAGCCATGCACTATTGAGGAAATTGAGATGAGTGAGGCTGAAGCCCGCCCAACTAACTTTATTCGTCAGATCATCGACGAAGATCTGGCGAACGGCAAGCACAGCTCAGTGCATACCCGCTTCCCGCCTGAGCCGAATGGCTATCTGCATATTGGTCATGCGAAATCGATCTGCCTGAACTTTGGCATCGCGCAGGATTATCAGGGGCAGTGCAACCTGCGCTTCGATGACACCAACCCGGTGAAAGAAGATCTGGAGTTTGTTGAGTCGATCAAGCGCGATGTGCAATGGCTGGGTTTCACGTGGAGCGGTGAAGTACGCTACTCATCTGATTATTTTGAACAGCTGCATAACTATGCTGTGGAACTGATCACCAAAGGGCTGGCTTATGTTGACGAACTGTCGCCTGAGCAGATCCGTGAATACCGTGGCAGCCTGACGTCAGCGGGTAAAAACAGCCCCTACCGCGATCGCAGTGTGGAAGAGAACCTGGCGCTGTTTGCCAAAATGCGTGCCGGTGGCTTTGCCGAAGGCACTGCCTGCTTACGCGCCAAGATCGATATGGCTTCCAACTTTATCGTGCTGCGCGATCCGGTGATTTACCGTATTAAATTTGCTGAACATCATCAGACCGGTAACGCCTGGTGCATCTATCCGATGTACGACTTCACCCACTGCATCTCGGATGCGCTGGAAGGCATTACTCACTCCCTGTGTACGCTGGAGTTCCAGGACAACCGTCGTCTGTACGACTGGGTGCTGGATAACATCACTATTCCCGTTCACCCGCGTCAGTATGAGTTCTCCCGTCTGAATCTCGAATACGCCATTATGTCTAAGCGTAAATTGAGCCAGCTGGTGTCTGAGAATGTGGTGGAAGGCTGGGACGATCCGCGCATGCTGACTGTTTCTGGTCTGCGTCGCCGTGGTTACAGTGCTGAATCTATCCGTGAGTTTTGCCGCCGTATCGGCGTGACAAAACAGGATAATATCGTTGAGATGGCTGCGCTGGAATCCTGTATTCGTGACGACCTGAACGAAAATGCACCGCGCGCGATGGCGGTGATGGATCCGGTTAAAGTGGTGATTGAAAACCTGCCTGCGCATCATGACGAGATGATTAGCATGCCGAATCATCCGAACAAGCCAGAAATGGGAACACGTGAAGTGCCGTTCAGCCGTGAGATCTATATCGACCGCGCTGATTTCCGTGAAGAAGCGAACAAGCAGTACAAACGTCTGGTGCTGGGTAAAGAAGTCCGCCTGCGTAACGCCTACGTGATCAAAGCTGAGCGTGTGGCGAAAGATGACGAAGGCAACATTACCTGCCTGTTCTGTACCTGCGATGTGGATACCCTGAGCAAAGATCCGGCTGACGGCCGTAAAGTGAAGGGCGTGATCCACTGGGTATCGGCTGTTCATGCGCTGCCAGCGGAGTTCCGTCTTTATGATCGCCTGTTCAGCGTGCCGAACCCGGCAGCGGCAGAAGACTTCCTCGCCAGCATCAACCCGGATTCTTTAGTGATCCGCCAGGGCTTTGTTGAGCCGGGTATGCAGCAGGCGGAAGCCTCTGCGCCGTATCAGTTTGAGCGCGAAGGTTATTTCTGTGCCGATAGCGTGTATTCCAGTGCCAGCAATCTGGTGTTTAACCGCACCGTAGGCCTGCGTGATACCTGGGCAAAAGTGGGCGAGTAAGCCGCTATTTGCTGATAAAAGGCCGCCGATGCGGCCTTTTTTTCGTCTGCTACTTATAATTCGGCACACAGATAATCAATAAACATCCGCGTTTTACGCGGCAGAGCGGTGCGGGTGGCAAAGACAGCGCTGACGGGCTGTACCGGTAGCTGCCAGTCATTGAACAGAAGCTGTAATTCTCCGCTGGCCAGATCGTCTGTCACCAGCCATTCAGGCAGCACCGCCACGCCCATTCCGGCCAGTGCCATCTGGCGCATAATCTGCGCAGAATTGGCGCTGTAACGTGCTTCGCTTTTCACGTCACAACGATCCTGCCCGCACTGGAAATGCCAGCGGCCGGGATGGGGGAGATTACTGTTGTGTATCCATGGCAGGGTGGCCACCTCGCTAAGCTGTTGCAGCGGATAGCGTGCCATCAGCAGCGGCGAAGCCACCAGTACAATCCGGTATTCCCCCAATTTGCGGCTCTTTAGCGAGGAGTCGCGCAGTGTGCCGAGGCGGATTGCCACATCCAGTTTGTTGCTCACCAGGTCGTCAAGCGAGGCACCGACGTTATAGCTCAGAGTCAGACCGGGGTGACGCTGGCAAAAACGGGCTACGGGTGGCATCAGGAACTGCTGGCCATACTCCCAGGTGGAGGTGATACGCAGTTCCCCCGATAGCGGCTGGCTGTCATCGGTGATGCGACTGACGGCAAGGTCGATATCGCAGAAGATCCCCTTAAAATCCTGGTAGAGCTGGCTTCCGCTCTCTGTCAGCGCCAGGTTACGGGTATTGCGCGTCAGCAGGGCGACGCCGAGTACCTGTTCCAGTGTCTTAATATGCATGCTGACCATCGCCTTACTTAAGCCGAGATTATCGGCGGCACGGGTAAAACTGCCGCTTTCCACGACCGCAAAAAAAGTGTGAATTTTATCCAGTTGAGCATGCATGGGATTGTTTACTTATATTGAACAATCTTTTCACTGTATGCCAGTCGATCTCTGTGGTCAATCGCCGCTATGCTGCGCCCGGAGGTATGACTATGAGCTATCGCTACCGCATAGCAGTAATTTTCCTGCTCGGCTTCTTTATTGATTGTATTAATATTTTTATGTCGGCGATTGCGCTGCCGCAGATGGCGGGTGAACTGAGTATTTCCAGCGGTTCGCTCGGCTGGGTGGCCAACAGCTATATTCTCGGCTTGACGGTGATTATCCCGATCAGCGGCTGGCTTGCCGGGCACTATGGTGCTCGCCGGGTGTTGGTGGCCTCAATGCTGCTGTTCAGCCTGGCTGCCCTGGGCTGCGGTCTGGCAGATACGTTTATCACGCTGGTAATGTGGCGTTTTGTGCAGGGTATGGCGGGAGGGTTGCTCATCCCGGTGGGGCAGGCACTGACATTTAATCTGTTTAAGGGCAAGGAACGAGCAACCATATCGACCCTGATTATGAGTGTGGCGCTGATTGCGCCGGCACTGTCGCCGCTGCTGGGCGGCATGATTGTCGACAGCCTCTCATGGCGCTGGATTTTCTGGTGCAATATTCCGTTCAGCTTGATGGCCGCTGCGCTGGCCGCGCTGTGGGTGCGGCGTGAAACGCGGGTGGCAGTCCGGCCTGATATCCGTGGCATTTTGCTGGTGTGCCTGGCGCTGGCTGCCGTTCTGCTTGGGTTGTCGCAACTTGCGGAGACGGGGTCTCTTATTTCTGCATCGTTATGGCTGCTGGCCGCATTGGGCCTGGCTATCGGCTATTTGCGCCATTACCATCGTCAACCCCAGGCGGTGATTGATTTGAACCTGTTGCGTAATTCCCGGCTAAAGCTGGCGGTGGTCATTTACTACGCCGTGCCGGGCATCTTCACCGGTGTGAACCTGCTCAACATTTTTTATCTGCAACAGTGCCTGCATTTTTCTGCCGAACGCTGTGGAGCATTTATGCTGCTGTATGGTGGCGGGGCACTGGTGGCGATGCTGGTATGTGGTCGTCTTTACCATTGTCTGGGCGCACTGACCCTGTTCAGCTGTGGGTTGGTCTTACATGCAGGCGGCATCGTGCTGCTGGCGCTGGTACAGAGTCCCGAACAGGTGATGCTATTGAATGCGGCTTATCTGCTGATGGGGATTGGCGGTGGAATCAGTGCCAATACGGCACAGACCAGTGCTCTGACTGATTTTCACGATGAGCAGATGACGCGGGCCAGTGTGATATGGAATATTAATCGTCAGCTTTCATTCAGCCTCGGCGCAGCATTCTTTACACTGCTGTTTACGTTGATGAGCCGCCACTATTCTGTTGCTCAGTCTTATCATCAGGTCTTTGTTGTTGCCGCAGTTACCGGCCTGTTCCCCTTGTGGATGATTTATCGCCACGCCCGTCATAAGGATGTTGTATGTCAGCGTTAACCGAAAAAGCCTGTGAAAGTATCATTGTACTCCATCAGCTTATTGAGAAAGTGTTTCACGGCGACGGGAGCTTTGTCCCTGAGCTGTTGCGACATTTTGAACCCGATTTTGTCATGGTCGCGCCCAGCGGAAAAAGTCTGTCGATGGATGAGGTGACTGCGCTGTTCACTCGTCTGGTCGGCGAACGGCAGGGTGTTGCTATCACGATTGAACACTGCAAAGTGATCTCTCAGTTTGGCCAGGAAGTGGCGATCCAGTATCACGAGCTACAACAGCAGGGGGATAATCATACCCACCGTATTTCACTGGCGGTGATTGATTGTGGTTGTACGCCACCTCGCTGGCGCTATTTGCAGGAAACAATGGTGGTCAGTTGATTACTGTACTAGTTCGCGAGTGTGATTCTGTGTAGACTATGCGGCATTCTTGCCGTTCAGCCAGTGGATTATCCCGGTTTATGGCATGTTATTTATTGCATTCGCTAAGGGATTTCATGGCTACACCTGCTTCTGCTGTTCGTTTGCCTTCAACACTCTGGGGGTCGTTGATTATCAGTGGCACCATTATTGGTGCCGGGATGTTCTCGCTACCAGTGGTGATGTCCGGTGCCTGGTTTGCCTGGTCCTCCGCGCTGCTGATCGTGACCTGGTTCTGTATGCTGCTGTCCGGATTACTGTACCTGGAAGCCAGCCTGCATTATCCCGTCGGGGCGAGTTTTGATACGGTCACGCGCGATTTACTTGGGCGTGGCTGGAACCTGATCAACGGTCTGTCAGTGGTCTTTGTTCTGGGGATCCTCACCTATGCGTACATTTCTGCCAGTGGCGCGATTATTCAGCACAGCCTCAACCAGTTAAATGTCGGTATATCGGCGCGTATGGCCGGGCTGCTCTTTACACTATTGGTGGCGCTGTTTATCTGGCTGGGAACAGCGGTTGTCAGCCGGATGACGCTGATTTTTCTCGGCGCGAAGATCCTCACCTTTCTGATGATTTTTGGCGGCCTGCTGTGGCATGTTCAGCCGGCTATTCTGCTCGACAGCCAGGGAGCCGATCGCGATTATCTGCGATATCTCTGGATAGTGGTGCCGTTTTGTCTGGCCTCCTTCGGCTACCATGGCAACATTGCCGGGTTGACGACTTACTACCATAAGAATGCAGGCCGCGTGAGCCGTTGCCTGATTTACGGCACGCTGCTGGCTCTGATGATTTACTTTATCTGGATCATCGGCACGATGGGCAATATTCCCCGCAGCGAATTTAAAGCGATTGCTGCGCAAGGCGGTAATATTGACGTGCTGGTGGGGGCGTTATCTGGTGTACTGCACAATCGCTCTCTGAATCTGTTGCTGGATATCTTCTCTAACTTCGCCGTTGCCTGTTCATTCCTCGGTGTCAGCCTCGGCTTTTTTGATTACCTTGCCGACTTATTTAAACTGGATAACTCCGCGTCCGGAAGATTAAAAACCACGCTGCTGACGTTTATTCTGCCGCTAACGGCCGCGATGATCTGGCCCAACGGTTTTCTGCTGGCGATCGGTTATGCCGGCCTGGCCGCGACACTTTGGGCTGTTGTCACGCCAGCGCTACTGGCCTGGCAGTCACGTCGGCGTTTTGCCATTTCCACGTGGCGAGTCAGGGGGGGGATGGCACCGATTGTGCTGGTTCTGCTGTTTGGTGCATTGAATGCCGTGGTCTCGTTGCTTTCATATGGTGGCTGGTTGCCGCTCTATACGCGATAGCCTTTGGAGACCGATGGACAGCGTTATAGTCGGGAGGAATCGCTATAACGCAGGCATAAAAAAACCGGTGGCAAGCCACCGGTTTTTACACTGAACAGTGCAGATTATTTGTCGTGCAGAGTCTCGTCTTCACGGCAGTCACCCAGAGAACAATGGCCATAAAGATACAGGCTATGGTTGCTCAGTTTGATACCGTGACGCGTGGCGATTTCACGCTGACGTTCCTCAATGTATTCGTCTCTGAACTCAATAACTTTACCGCAGTCCAGGCAGATCAGGTGATCGTGATGGTGCTGCTGAGTCAGTTCGAAAACGGATTTACCGCCTTCAAAGTTATGACGGGTAACGATCCCCGCATCATCAAATTGGTTCAGCACGCGGTAAACCGTGGCCAGACCAATTTCTTCGCCCATATCAATCAGGCGTTTGTACAAGTCTTCCGCACTGACATGATGGCCCTCTGGTTCCTGAAGCACTTCCAGAATTTTCAGTCGGGGAAGCGTGACTTTCAGGCCGGCCTTCTTTAATGCGGTGTTATTGTCAGTCATGCGGATATTGTCCTGTTACTTTGCTAGTCACTTAGTGGCTGAAAAGCCCTGAACATCGGTCGACGCTAAAAGATGAGTGCGTCTCAGTATAGAACTGATACTCCGAAATGAAAACCATAAGGGGTGCCTTAAACCGCATGGGATGTAAGGATAAGTGTCGTTACATCCAGGGAAGCGCACGCCCGAATTAGGTTGGGTTAACATTTCAATCTGCATCATCTTCACCGCTCTTTGGGCGACTCACATCCTCAAAGAGTGGGGCAGGTGCTGAGTAAGCGGGTAACCGATGGGGTTATTGTACAGTTTTGCAGATGAAAGTTACAAACATGTATCTATTACTTCTATAGGAAAAACCACTTACTTGATGTGAGATAGCTCCCACATCAAGCGGCTATGGTTATGCTTCGATGATATCTTTAAGCTGAAGTTCATCAAAAATTTGTTTTACCCACTTTTCAACGCGTTCGTTGGTGAGTTCTGGCTGGCGATCTTCATCAATGGCCAGGCCCAGGAAGTGGTTATCATCTGCCATGCCTTTCGAGGCTTCGAAATGGTAACCTTCGCTCGGCCAGTGACCCACAATCACAGCGCCGTTCGGCTCAATGATGTCGCGGATGGTGCCCATTGCATCGCAGAAATACTCGGAATAGTCTTCCTGATCGCCGCAACCAAACAGTGCAACCAGTTTACCGTTGAAGTCAATTTCTTCCAGCGTTGGGAAGAAGTCATCCCAGTCGCACTGAGCTTCACCGTAGTACCAGGTTGGGATGCCAAGCAGCAGAATATCAAAGGCTTCAAGGTCTTCTTTGCTGCTTTTAGCAATATCACGAACTTCTGCAACATCTTTCCCCAGTTGCTTCTGGATCATTTTTGCAATGTTTTCGGTATTACCTGTATCGCTACCAAAGAAAATGCCGACGAGTGCCATGAGTTTAATAACCTCTTGAATCTTAATGATATGGTGACTGCTGATTTTTTCGCAGATATCGCTAATGATAACAGACCGTCGTGAGCGGATAAATGAGTAATGCTGCCGGTTTTGTCGCTGAGTGCTAAGGTATCCGAACCCTCAGGACGGATGACGTTGCAACTGTTCCAGCAGCATTTCTTCGATCAGTTCGCTGCGGCTGATATTGCGCTCGAAAGCTAACTGATTCAGGACATCAACCGCGTCGCTGTTCATTTTCAGTTCGACACGCTTCAGGCCGCGCACTTTATCGCGCTTGAGCTGATTGCGTTTGTTGATACGCAACTGCTCATCACGCGTCAGCGGATTAGTCTTGGGTCGTCCCGGACGTCGTTCATCTGCAAACAGATCGATCGTTGTGCGGTCCGTGTTCTCTTTTGCCATAGGAATCGTAATACTGAAAGGCTGGATTGCTGATGAATAGGGCCGTTATGCCGTCTGATAATCAGCAGCGGCAAAATTTTAGCGCGCCATCATACCCCAGCGAAAATGGTTTTCACAGCGCTAAAAAACGTCGGATTGCACGTAATACCGCATCGGGTTTCTCAGCATGTACCCAATGCCCTGCGCCAGTGATGACATGGGCCCGCGCCTGCGGGAACTGGGTTAACAGTGCTTCGCGATGCGCGTCGGCCAGATAGGGAGAACGTTCCCCACGGATGAACAGCACAGGATGTGACCAGGGGGCCAACGGTTGCCAGCCAATGATGTTTTCATAACATGCCAGCAGCGCCGGGACGTTGAAACGCCAAACACCCTCGTGGAACGATTTGAGTAGAAACTGGATCACACCTTCTTCGCTGATCATCTGACGCATCAGGGCTGTGGCTTCGCTGCGCGTGGTGATACCGGCCTCAGTCACCGAATTCAGTGCAGCAAAAATATCGTCGTGATGACGCGTGGTGTAGGCCACAGGAGCGATAACAATCACCACGATCTCCTCACCACGACTGGGTGCCAGCGCGGTAATAGCCATGGCGATCTTCCCCCCCATCGAGTGCCCGATCACGCTGAAACGATCGACCTGCATCGCATCAAGGGTGTCCAGGACATCCTGAGCCATTAACGCATAATCCATCTGTTGCGCACGCGGAGACAAACCGTGATTGCGGACATCGAGTTGAATCAAACGACGATCGTCTTTTAATCCCCGGGCCAGTACGCCGAGGTTGTCCAGGCTACCAAACAGACCGTGGATCAATACCAGTGGAAGCCCGTCAGTGGCAGATTGTTCAGATTGCAGGCGAAAATTCAAATTCATAGAGAAAGTTCTTACAGTTGGCACCAAGGCTTAGGGTATCATGGATCCCACAATTTCTGCCGCTGGCGCGAATAGCGGGTATGATCTTTTTGCGGCATATTCCGACTTTTGCCCTGAAACGGGTCTGGCGCTACACCCTGGCGGGATTTAACTTTATAATCCTGATGTTAGAACTGGATCGGCTCAACGTCATGATGGTTGCGTGGATTGTTGTCCCCGAAAGACCGGTTCTGATACTAGCAACAACCGTACTGGATAAAGATGAAAACGATAGAAGTCGACGAAGAGCTATACCGTTATATTGCCAGCCACACTCAGCATATTGGTGAAAGCGCATCCGATATTTTGCGCCGTATGCTGAAGTTCACTGCGGGTCAAACTGCTCCTGTGGCGGCGAATACCTCTGCTGCTGCGGCAGCAAAAGAACCTGCTGCTGCAGGTATTAAATCTGAATCCCGACCGCAGGATCGTGTTCGTGCGGTGCGTGAACTGTTGCTTTCGGACGAGTACGCAGAGCAGAAACGCGCAGTGAATCGCTTTATGCTGATTCTATCGACTTTATACAGTCTGGATGCCAAAACGTTTGGCGCAGCGACTGAGTCTCTGCAAGGTCGTACGCGTGTTTACTTCGCGGGCAACCAGCAAACGTTGGTAGAGAATGGCACCCATACCAAGCCGCAGCATGTTCCGGGCACACCGTATTGGGTGATCACCAACACAAATACTGACCGTAAGCGCAGCATGGTGGAACACATTATGTTGTCGATGCAGTTCCCGGTGGAGCTGACAGAGAAAGTTTGCGGTACCCTCTAACTGAAGCGTCAGGGAGAAGCGCCAATGGCCAATCACCCCCGTGCCGGGCAACCCGCCCAGCAGAGCGATTTGATTAACGTTGCACAATTAACATCTCAATATTATGTCCTGCAGCCTGAACTGGGTAACGCAGAGCATGCGGTGAAATTTGGCACTTCCGGCCATCGCGGTAGCGCAGGCCGTCATAGCTTCAACGAGACGCACATTCTGGCCATCGCGCAGGCGATTGCGGAAGAACGCAAAAAGAACGGTATAACCGGTCCTTGTTTTGTGGGTAAAGATACGCACGCGTTATCTGAACCGGCCATCATCTCGGTATTGGAAGTGCTCACCGCTAACGGTGTTGATGTGATCGTTCAGCAGGATAACGGCTATACGCCAACCCCTGCGATCTCCAATGCGATCCTTGAACACAATAAAACCGGTGGTGCTCAGGCTGATGGTATCGTCATCACGCCTTCACACAATCCACCTGAAGATGGCGGCATTAAATACAATCCACCAAACGGTGGTCCGGCCGATACGAACGTCACGAAAGTGGTGGAAGATCGCGCTAACGCTCTGATCAAAGACAGCCTGAAAGAAGTGAAACGCATAACGCTGGATCAGGCCTGGGCCAGCGGTCACTTGACGGAAAAAGATCTGATCCAGCCTTATATTGAAGGTCTGGCTCAGATCGTTGATATTCCGGCGATCCAGAAAGCCGGTCTGAAGATTGGCGTTGATCCGCTGGGCGGTTCAGGGATTGCCTACTGGCAGCGTATTGCGGAGTTCTACAATCTTGACCTGACCATCGTTAATGATGCTGTCGATCAGACTTTCCGCTTTATGCACCTCGACCACGATGGTGTGATCCGCATGGACTGCTCGTCTGAGTCGGCGATGGCGGGTTTGCTGGCGTTGCGTGACAAGTTCGACCTGGCCTTTGCCAACGATCCTGATTATGACCGTCACGGTATCGTCACGCCTGCGGGGCTGATGAATCCAAACCACTATCTGGCAGTAGCGATTCAGTATCTGTTCCAGCATCGTCCACAGTGGGGCAAAGATGTCGCGGTCGGTAAAACGCTGGTGTCCAGCGCGATGATTGACCGCGTGGTCGACGATCTGGGCCGCAAGCTGGTAGAAGTGCCGGTTGGCTTCAAATGGTTTGTTGATGGTCTGTTCGATGGCAGTTTCGGTTTTGGTGGCGAAGAAAGTGCAGGTGCTTCGTTCCTGCGCTTCGACGGTACGCCGTGGTCAACCGATAAAGACGGGATCATCATGTGTCTGCTGGCCGCAGAGATTACTGCGGTAACGGGTAAGAACCCGCAGCAGCATTATGACGAACTGGCACAGCGCTTTGGTGCGCCGAGCTACAACCGTATTCAGGCATCTGCCACTTCCGCGCAAAAAGCTGCGTTGTCAAAACTGTCCCCGGAAATGGTCAGTGCTGATACGCTGGCGGGGGATCCCATCACCGCACGTCTGACGGCAGCACCGGGTAACGGTGCCTCTATCGGCGGCTTGAAAGTGATGACCAAAAACGGCTGGTTCGCTGCGCGTCCATCCGGTACGGAAGATGCTTATAAAATCTATTGCGAAAGCTTCCTGGGGGCTGAACACCGCGAGAAGATTGAGAAAGAAGCGGTAGAGATTGTGAGTGCGGTACTGAAAAACGCCTGAGATATCAGGCAGTGAAGAGAAGGGCTCACACAGTGAGCCCTTTTTTTATGGCATAAAGCGATAGCCCACACCCGTTTCGGTCAGCAGATGTTGGGGTCTGGCGGGATCGCGTTCAATTTTGTGACGCAGATGCCCCATATAAATGCGCAGATAGTGGCTGTGCTCAACCGCATTCGGCCCCCAGACTTGAGTCAGCAGCTGTCGCTGGGTCATCACCTTACCCGGGTGGTTAATCAGGCTGACCAGCAGGCGAAATTCAATCGGCGTCAGATGCAGATCCGCACCGTCGCGCATCACCCGGCGGGCGGCAATATCCACCGTTACGCTACCAATATTAATTGGCACATCCACGCTGTCGTTACCCTGCTGTGGGCGATGACGCAAGGCGACACGCACTCTTGCCATCAGCTCACCGACACCAAAGGGTTTCGTCAGGAAGTCGTCAGCGCCAGCATCCAGCGCGGTGATTTTGTCCTGCTCATCACTACGGGCCGACAGCACAATCACCGGGATATTGCTCCACTGGCGCATATCACGAATAAATTCTGTCCCATCGCCATCCGGTAGACCGAGGTCAAGTATCACCAGTTCCGGTTTGCGCGTGGCGGCTTCGATTAAACCCCGGCTCAGGGTTTCGGCATCAACCACGCGAAAACCTTCCCCTTCCAGCGCCATGCGCAGGAAACGGCGGATCTCTTTTTCATCTTCAACAATCAGAATTGTGGACACAGAACCTCAGTAGCTAACCGGCGTGACGACGGGAAAAATGATAACAGGGCTAATTTAGCAAAAAGAACGAAGGGCGTCTGTGATTGTTGCGCTCACCCCTGATGTTAAAGAAAGGATATATTTTTCACATTCCAAGGTTAATATTTAACGAATATGTAACCTTCTTTCATTTTTTAGGCGGTTGGTGGTTTTTATTTCGACAAAAGTGGTCGGATCAGTAGTAAAATTACATCTGAAGGCGTATATTTTGTTCAGATTACACACAACCCTTTTAATCATCTCAGGAGGACGTATGAGTCTTTATCATAACTATTCATCTGCTCGGATTTTCATGCGTCGCACTGCGGTGCTGGTTATCGGCATCGCTGCGCTGCCATTTATGCTGTTTCGCGCCGATCGTGCCCGCTTTTACAGTTACCTGCATCGCGTCTGGGTGAAAACCAGCGATCAGCCTGTCTGGCTGGCACAGGCAGAAGCTGCCGGGTGTGATTTCTATTAACTGACCCCGCACTCATAAAATCCCGCCATCTGGCGGGATTTTTTTTGCCTGTTACGCCGTGTTTTGCGCTACACTCAAATCTGTACAAGATATTTGAGGTTGTATAATTATGGGCGATAAAATTCCGGTGGGTATTAGTGCCTGTTTGTTAGGTCAGAAGGTGCGTTTTGATGGCGGCCACAAACGCAATGAATTCGCAGCTGAACATCTGGCGCCCTTTTTACACTTCGAGCCCGTGTGCCCGGAAATGGCTATCGGTTTACCTACACCCAGACCTGCACTGCGCCTGACTGAAGCCGGGGAAGGGGAGGTGTCACTCTGTTTCAGCAACGGACAGGATGCCCCTGTTACAGAAAAAATGGCATCTTTCTCGCAGGAGAAAGTCAGCCAACTACATCATCTGTGTGGCTACATTGTCTGCGCAAAATCCCCCAGCTGT
Organism: Erwinia sp. MYb375; assembly: GCF_037479175.1. Taxonomy (NCBI): domain Bacteria; kingdom Pseudomonadati; phylum Pseudomonadota; class Gammaproteobacteria; order Enterobacterales; family Erwiniaceae; genus Erwinia; species Erwinia sp. MYb375. Next base: position 118,157 of record NZ_JBBGZS010000011.1, read on the forward strand.
GGCATGGAGCGGGTACGGATTTACCAGCCAGATAATAACAATAACCGCAAAGCCGGAACCGGAGTGTTTACCCGGGAACTCATGGAGCAGATGCCCTGGCTGCCCGTAGAAGAGGATGGCCGCCTGCACGATCCGCTGTTGCGCGAAAATTTCGTTGGGCGAGTCTATGCCCTGCATGAATTTAACCAGCTTTGGCAAAGCGGGCTGACCCGCGCAAAACTGATGGCATTTCATACGCGTTACAAGCTGCTGCTACTGGCACACTCTCAGCCCGCCTACCGTGAAATCGGGCCTTTTGTCGCGAAAATGGATCAATGGGAATCGCTGGAAGATTTTGCAGTAGAGTACCGGCAGCGGCTGATGGACCTGATGAAGCAGGTGGCCTCCCGCAGCAATCACACCAACGTACTGATGCATGTACAGGGCTATTTCCGTCGTGAGCTGACATCGGCCCAGCGTCAGGAGCTTGCCGGGCTGATTGACCACTATCGTCAGGGGATCCAGCCGCTACTGGCACCCATTACCTTACTGAAACACTATATGGCGGAATTCCCGCACCCGTGGCTGGCCGGGCAGCGTTATTTTGCGCCTTATCCGGAAGCACTGCGTCTGCGCTACGGGCATTAATCTCAGGGAGCATCATGGCAACTCATCTGGTCTGGCTACGCAATGACCTGCGTATCAACGATAACTCCGCACTCCATGCAGCCTGCCGTTCAGCGAATGCCCGGGTGATAGCGTTGTTTATCGCCACTCCCGGGCAGTGGGCGCAGCACCATATGGCACCGAAACAGGCGGAATTTATCTGGCAGAGCTTGCTTGACGTCCAGCGCTCACTGGCCAAAAAAGGCATTCCTTTACATATCGCTGAGTGTGACGATTTCACTGCCTCGGTGGCTTTGTTACAGGACTTTTGTCGGGAGCAACGTGTCGACCGTCTGTTCTATAACTATCAGTATGAAGTGAACGAGCGCCAGCGTGATGCAATGGTAGAACGAACGTTGTTTGATCAGGATGTCATGGTGCAGGGATTTGACGATAGCCTGTTGCTGCCGCCCGGCAGCGTGCTGACGGGCAACCGTGAGATGTACAAAGTGTTTACGCCGTTCAGCCGGGCGTTTGTGAAGCGATTGAAAGAGGGATTACCTGAGTGTCTGCCTGCTCCTGATGTCAGGAATGGCGGGGCGATCGATACCCATGATCACTCTTTAACGGCGTTCAATTACCCGCGTGAAGCAGTGGACGCTCGCCTTTTCCCGGCAGGAGAGCGGGAAGCGATTGCGCGATTGCGCGAGTTTTGCCAGCAACCTGTGACGGAGTACCCCGAGCAGCGTGATTTACCCGCCCGTGATGGCACCAGCCGCCTGTCGGTCTATCTGGCGACCGGTGTACTGTCTCCGCGTCAGTGTCTGCACCGGTTACTGAAACAGCACCCACGTGGGCTGGAGGATCAGCAGGTGTTTGTCTGGCTGAATGAATTAATCTGGCGTGAGTTTTATCGTCATCTTCTGGTGGCCTGGCCGTCATTATGTCGGCATCAACCGTTTACACGCTGGACCCGAGGCGTGAAATGGCGGGACGATAAACAGGGGCTGCTGGCGTGGCAACAGGGGAAAACCGGCTATCCGATTGTTGATGCAGCGATGCGTCAGCTCAACAGCCTTGGCTGGATGCATAATCGTTTGCGTATGATTACAGCCAGCTTTCTGGTGAAAGACCTGCTGATCGACTGGCGCGAAGGCGAGCGTTATTTCATGTCGCAGTTGCTGGATGGTGATTTGGCCGCGAATAACGGTGGCTGGCAGTGGGCTGCCTCTACAGGGACCGACGCGGCACCCTATTTTCGCATTTTTAACCCTACCACTCAGGGCGAGCGCTTTGATAAAAGTGGGGAGTTTATCCGTCACTGGTTGCCGGAGTTGCGCGCGGTACCGGAAAAATATATCCATCAGCCGCACGAGTGGGCAAAGAAAAGTCAGCAAAGTCTCGATTATCCGCTGCCGATCGTGGAACATAAACAGGCGCGCCAGCAAACGCTGGATGCCTTTGAAGCAGCACGAAAACAGACGGACTGATTATGCTAAATACTGAACTCGAACAGCTGGTTAACCAGTTACTCAACAGCGCGGATTACAAAGACTATGCCCCGAACGGGTTGCAGGTTGAGGGACGCCGCGAGATTAAAAAAGTGATTACCGGTGTCACCGCCTGTCAGGCGCTGCTCGATGAGGCCGTGCGTCTGGAGGCCGATGCTGTGCTGGTGCATCACGGTTATTTCTGGAAAAGCGAAGCGCCAGCTATCAGGGGCATGAAACGTCAGCGCCTGAAAACGCTGCTGGCGAACGACATCAACCTGTTTGGCTGGCATCTGCCGCTGGACGGACACCCTTCAATCGGCAACAACGCTCAGCTTGCCAGGCTGTTTGGCATTGATGTGAAAGGTGAAATTGCCTTGCTGCTGCCCTGGGGTGAGCTGGTTGAGCCGGTCAGTGGGGAACAGTTTGCCCAACGTATCACGACGGTACTGGGCCGCGAGCCACTGCACTGTGGCGACAATGCACCCGCGCTTATCCGTCGCGTGGCCTGGTGCAGCGGTGGCGGTCAGGGCTATATCGATCAGGCCGCCGCTTTTGGCGTTGATGCGTTTATCAGCGGTGAAGCGTCTGAACAGACAATCCACAGCGCACGTGAGCAGGGCCTGCATTTCTTTGCTGCTGGCCACCATGCGACCGAACGTGACGGCATTAAAGCGCTGGGAGAGTGGCTGGCAAACGAGCACGGCCTGGACGTGACATTTATCGACATTCATAACCCTGTCTAGCCTTTCCAATCGTTCAGCGCGTTCTGATGGAATGCGCTGAAGGTTGACTCCGTTACAACAATTCCGCATAACTGTTTGTCATATCTGCAATTAACCAGGCTCACCCTCTTACTGGCCGTTCTGTTTTGCCATCGGAGTGAGTGGTTTTTCCCTTTTCTTATTTTCAGGAGGCGCCTTTTGCAACGAGCACGTTGTTATCTGTTAAGCGAACGCGCAGTCGTACTGGAGCTGGACCCGCCAATATCCCTCGCCAGCCAGCAACGCATCTGGGGCCTGACGCAGCGATTGCAGAATCGCCGGGAAGTGATCGAAGTGGTACCGGGCATGAACAACATCACCGTGATCCTCAGCGATCCACAACAGACCGCGCTGGATGCGATTGAGTGGTTACAGCAATGGTGGGAAGCCAGTGAATCACTGACGCTGGAATCACGGCTGATGGAAATCCCGGTGGTCTATGGCGGTGATTCAGGCCCGGATCTCAATGATGTTGCCCGCCACAGCGGCATGAGTGCCTCTGACGTGGTGGCCTGCCATGCCTCGGTGGACTACGTGGTCTATTTTATCGGTTTTCAACCCGGATTTCCGTACCTCGGTGGGTTAGATGAGCGGCTGCATACGCCACGGCGCGCCGAGCCACGTGTACAGGTTCCCGCCGGTTCGGTCGGGATCGGCGGCAGCCAGACCGGGGTTTATCCGTTGGCAGCACCGGGTGGATGGCAGCTGATTGGCCACACTAAAACGGCACTTTTTACCCCGGATACGCATCCTCCGGTGTTGCTGCGTCCCGGCGACCGCGTGCGCTTTGTGCCGCAAAAGGAGGGGGTATGTTAAAGATTATTCGTGCCGGTATGAGCACCAGCATTCAGGATGGCGGCCGTGTTGGCTGGCGAAAATACGGTATCAGTCTGGGCGGCGTGCTGGACCATCCGGCGATGCAAACCGCCAATATGCTGGTGGGTAATCCCCGCGACAGTGCGGTGCTGGAAATCACCCTGGGTCAGTTTTGTGCTGAATTTCAGCGCGATGGCTGGATAGCATTGGCGGGGGCAGGCTGTCACGCCGAACTGGATGGTAAAGCCGTCTGGACCGGCTGGCGCACCGAGGTGAAAAAAGGCCAGCGTTTAACGTTGAGTCTGCCACTGCGTGGGATGCGTAGCTATCTGGCTGTCAGCGGCGGTTACCGCGTTGATGAGCGGCTGGGATCGGACAGTACCGATTTGAAAGCCGGTTTCGGTGGTTTTGCCGGACGTAAGCTGGAAGACGGTGATATTTTGCCGCTGGGCGAACCGACACGCCAGTTCCACCAGCCGGCGGGGGTGCGTCAGTTGCTGTGGGGCAATCGGGTGCGTGCCATGCCAGGCCCGGAATATCATGAGTTCAGTGAAGACAGTCAGGAAGCGTTCTGGCGCACTGCCTGGCGGCTTAACCCACAGAGTAATCGTATGGGATATCGCTTACAGGGGCGGAAATTACAGCGTGATGCTACCCGTGACCTGCTCTCACACGGTCTGGTGCCTGGCGTGGTGCAAGTGCCACCTAATGGGCAACCCATTGTGCTGATGGCCGATGCCCAAACCACCGGGGGATATCCGCGTATTGCCTGCGTGATCGAAGCGGATCTTTATCATCTGGCGCAACTGCGTCTGGGAGAACCGATCCATTTTGTGCACTGTACTCTGTCCGATGCTCTGCATGCCAACAATGAGCAGCAGCGCTCACTGGATCAAATGGCCTGGGGGTTAGCAGATGAACGTCGATCTTAATGCCGATCTCGGGGAAGGGGCGGGGTGCGACCGCGAGCTGTTGCAACTGGTCTCTTCAGCCAATATTGCCTGTGGGTTCCATGCGGGTGATGCGCAAACTATGTTGCAGTCCGTACGCTGGGCACGGGAGTTCGGTGTCGCCATTGGTGCCCATCCCAGCTTTCCTGACCGTGAAAATTTCGGCCGTACGGCCATGCAACTTCCTGCAGAAACCGTTTATGCGCAGGTGGTGTACCAGGTTGGCGCGCTGAAAGCACTGACAGAAAGTGAAGGGGGCAGGCTGGTTCATGTTAAACCTCACGGGATGCTTTACAACCAGGCGGCCTGCGACCCGCAGCTGGCGGATGCGATTGCCGCAGCGGTTAACGCCGTTGATCCCGGACTGATGCTGGTTGGCCTGGCCAACAGCGAGCTGATTCGCGCAGGCGTGCGGCACGGATTAATCACCCGGCAGGAAGTGTTTGCCGACCGCGGTTATCAAACCGATGGCTCACTGGTTCCTCGTGACCAGCCCGGTGCGCTGGTGGACAGCAACGAGCAGGCGATTACCCAAACGCTGACGATGATTCAACAAGGGCAGGTTCAAAGCCTGAGTGGCGAATGGGTGAAGGTTCAGGCCGACACGGTGTGCCTGCACGGTGATGGCGCACACGCACTGGATTTTGCCCGACAGCTCCGGCAGGCATTCAGCCAGCAGCAGATTGCGGTGACCAGCGGCTAATACCGATTACTTATTATACGCCCTGACCACGGTTGGGGCGTTTTTTTCTGTTTCAGGAGTCAATATGGACGCTGCTGTTAATCTCTGGCCCCTTGCGGGGATCGCCGCCATTGTGGTGGGTTTTCTTTTACGGTTCAACCCGGTCATTGTGGTGGTGGTTGCCGGGCTGATCACGGGTCTGGCGGCACAGATGCCGATCGCCGATATTCTGGAAAAACTGGGTGCCGGGTTCCTTAATACCCGTAATTTGCCGTTTATTCTGTTACTTCCTCTGGCAATCATCGGGTTGTTGGAGCGCAACGGTTTGAAAGAGCGTGCCCAGGCATGGATTGCGCGCATTCGTAGCGCCACGGCGGGCAGATTGATGATTGTGTATCTGTTTGCACGTGAAATTACCGCAGCGCTGGGGCTGACCAGCCTCGGTGGGCATCCCCAAATGGTGCGTCCACTGCTGGCACCGATGGTGGAAGGTGCCGCTGAGAGCCGTTATGGCGAACTGCCTCCGGCGGTGCGCTACCGGCTTCGTGCCATGGCCGCCGCCACTGATAATGTCGGGCTGTTCTTTGGTGAGGATATTTTTGTCGCCTTTGGCGCGATTATCTTTATGCATAACTTTATGCAGGAGTCCGCGGGGATCCAGACCGAACCGTTGCATATTGCCCTGTGGGGGATCCCTACCGCGCTTTGTGCGTTTTTAATTCATGCAGTACGGTTGCATCGCCTCGATAAAACGCTGGCGAACGAATTGAGTAAGCTGAATGCCAGTGCGCTGCAACAGAAGGGGGAACGCTAATGTTCCAGCAAAATTATCTGTACTGGCTGGCGGGCAGCATCCTGCTGGTGGTGGCGCTGATGTCGTGGCGTGATAAAACCAATCCCCGCCGACTGACGACCGGGTTGTTTTGGGCGTTGTATGGCCTGGTGTTCTTTGTGGGGGAATGGGCCACGGATCTGGTGGGGGCGCGTGCTCTGCATATCAGTATTGGCGTGGGGGTTGTCGTGATGGCGCTGATTGCCGGTCTGGGGGGCGTTAAGCTCGGCAGTTACTCACAGCGTACCCCGGAACAGCGTATTGAACGGGCAGAGCGCCTGGGGAACCGCCTGTTTATGCCTGCGCTGATTATCCCGGTGGTTACCGTGATTGGGGTACTGATGTTCAACAATATTCCTGGTCTGCAGCAGACGGTCTTCGGGGCCGGGAATCATGCCACACTGGTTACGTTGTTCTCGATGTCGGTTGGCTGTCTGCTGGCATGGCTGCTGGCACTGAGGATGACGCGGGAATCCCCGGCACAGTCCTTACAGGAGGCCAGGCGCCTGCTGGACTCGATTGGCTGGGCATTTATCTTGCCGCAGATCCTGGCGACGTTAGGGCTGCTGTTCACCAGCGCGGGCGTGGGAACGGCGATTTCCCATCTGACAGAAAGTTATCTCGCCGTGGATAATCGCTTTATTGCGGTGGTGCTGTATGCGGGCGGGATGGCGTTGCTGACCATGGTGATGGGCAATGCCTTTGCGGCTTTCCCGATTGTGACGGCGGGCATCGGTATTCCCATTCTGGTGCTGCAACATCATGGTAATCCGGCCGTCATGGCGGCAATTGGGATGTTCTGTGGTTACTGCGGCACGCTGATGACACCGATGGCAGCAAACTTCAATATTGTGCCCGCCAGACTGCTGGAGTTGCCTGACCGTAACGCAGTGATCAAGGCACAGATTCCGACGGGCGTGCTACTGTTAATAGCCAATATCTTCCTGTTGTATTTCCTGATGTTTTTGTGAGGAACGATGAAAACGGTACTGATTACAGGTTTTGAGCCTTTTGAAGGCGCGCGTATCAACCCCTCGTGGGAAGCGGCCAGCCAGTTGAATGAACGGATGATCGGTGGTGTAAAAGTGGTTGCCAGACAGCTCCCCTGTGTTTTTGGCCATTCGCTGGAAGTACTGGAGCAGGCGATTGACGAGCTGGATCCGGTACTGGTGATTGCTGTGGCGCTGGCAGGGGGGCGCACGGATATCAGCGTTGAGCGGGTCGCAATAAATATTGATGATGCGCGCATAGCGGATAATGCGGGTAACCAACCGATTGATGAACCCATTATCGTCGCGGGGCCGGCGGCTTATTTTTAAACCTTGCCGATTAAAGCGATTGTCTCCGGCATTCGTGAGGCCGGTATCCCGGCATCGGTTTCCCAGACAGCGGGAACCTTTGTTTGTAATCATGTGATGTATGGCCTGTTGCATCGCCTGCGGCGGCGTAAAGCACGTGCCGGGCTGATTCATGTGCCCTGTTCGCCCGAGCAGGCGATTGGGCGCCCGGGAACACCGAGCATGTCTCTGGCTTCCGTGGTACTGGCGCTGGAAATGGCGATCAGTATTGCCTTGACGGTTGAGGAAGATATTCGCCTTGAAGGCGGCGCAACCCATTAATTCAGAGTGAGGATCTATGCCTGAGGGACCGGAAATCCGCCGAGCGGCAGATCAACTGGAAAAGGCAATACAAGGCAAGGTCTTGACCGATGTCTGGTTCGCATATCCGGCATTGCAAACGTATCAGCAGGCGCTGATCGGCGAACGTGTTGTCTCAATAGAAACCCGCGGGAAAGCCTTGCTGACCCATTTCTCTAATGGCCTGACGTTGTACAGCCATAATCAGTTGTACGGCGTCTGGCGGGTGGTGAAAACCGGGAGTGTGCCTGAAGGAAAACGCATTCTGCGTGTTCGTCTGGCTGCGGTAGACAAGACGCTACTGCTGTTCAGCGCATCGGAGATTGCGTTGCTGGATGCTGATGGGGTGGCCAGTCATCCGTTCCTGTTAAAGATCGGACCGGATGTCCTGGATATGTCGCTGACTGAAAAGACGGTGCGTGAGCGGCTGTTATCGCCGCGTTTTCGCCGCCGTCAGTTTAGCGGCCTGCTGCTGGATCAGGCTTTCCTGGCCGGGCTGGGTAATTATCTGCGCGTGGAGATCCTCTGGCAGGCGCAGTTGGCCGCACACCATAAAGCGGAATCGTTAAACGAAGCTCAGCTTGATGCGCTGGTCACCGCCTTACTGTCAGTCCCGCGCCTCTCTTATCAAACTCGCGGGCAGGCGGATGAGAACCATCATCATGGCGCACTGTTTCGTTTTAAGGTATTTCACCGGGCAGGGCAGGCATGTGAGCGCTGTGGCGGGACGATTGAGCGCACGATGCTGTCATCACGGCCATTTTACTGGTGTGCGGGATGCCAGAAATAAATCGGGGCGAGGCATGCCTCGCCCCTTAGGGTCATATCTGCAGGAGTCGGGCATGCCCGATCAGGAAGACTATTTCTTGAGGTTTGACGAGAAATCACGCTGATCGTAGCCAGTGTACAACTGACGTGGACGGGCGATTTTTACACCGTCGTCATGCATTTCTTTCCAGTGTGCAATCCAGCCCACGGTACGTGCCATCGCAAAGATAACTGTAAACATGGAAGATGGAATGCCCATCGCTTTCAGAATGATGCCTGAGTAGAAGTCGACGTTTGGATAGAGTTTACGCTCAATGAAGTATGGGTCGTTCAGTGCGATGTGTTCCAGCTCCATCGCCACTTCCAGCAGGTCATCTTTCATGCCCAGCTCTTTCAACACTTCATGGCACGTTTCACGCATGACGGTGGCACGCGGATCGTAGTTCTTGTAAACGCGGTGGCCGAAGCCCATCAGACGGAACGAATCGTTTTTGTCTTTTGCGCGGCGCAGGAATTCAGGAATGTGCTCAACGGTGCTGATTTCTTCCAGCATGCGCAGACACGCTTCGTTGGCACCGCCGTGCGCGGGTCCCCAAAGGGAAGCGATACCTGCAGCGATACAGGCAAACGGGTTGGCGCCAGACGAACCGGCGGTACGCACGGTTGAGGTCGATGCGTTCTGCTCATGGTCGGCGTGCAGGATCAGAATGCGGTCCATGGCGCGTTCCAGCACCGGGTTCACCACATAGTCTTCACACGGCGTGGAAAACATCATGTGCAGGAAGTTGCCGGCATAGGACAAGTCGTTGCGTGGATAAGCAAACGGCTGACCGATAGAATATTTGTAACACATTGCCGCCATGGTTGGCATTTTAGACAGCAAACGGAACGCAGCGATTTCACGATGGCGCTCAATGTTGACGTCCATAGCATCATGATAAAATGCCGCCAGCGCACCCGTAACACCACACATGACTGCCATCGGATGTGAGTCACGGCGGAAGCCACGGAACAGATGGTGAATCTGCTCATGCAACATCGTATGGCGCGTCACAGTAATTTTGAATTCTTCAAACTCTTTCTCGGTTGGCGCTTCACCATTCAGCAGGATGTAACACACTTCCAGGTAGTTTGAGTGCAACGCTAACTGATCAATCGGGAAACCACGGTGCAGCAGAATGCCTTCATCACCGTCGATGTAGGTAATTTTAGATTCGCAGGATGCAGTAGAAGTAAAGCCGGGGTCAAAGGTGAAGTACCCTTTGGAACCCAGATTCCGGACATCGATTTCTTCCTGACCCAATGTACCTTTCAGTACATCGAGAACGATAGGATCTTCGCCATCCAGGGTTAGTGTTGCTTTTTTATCAGCCATTTACAGTCTCCTTAGCGCCGTATTTTAGGGATCTTTATCACCAGGAAAGTCATATTCCCCAGCCTTGTGTCTGGCGCAGAAGGTCATCATCTCTGTGGCATCTTTTTGCGTGCAGGGTACAGAGTGACGGGCGCGTGCTGGCCGGGATGACATATTACTGATGCGTAGCATGGTTGTATAAAGACCCGATCTGGTAATGACTTACGTTATTGTCAAAACCTGATGCTTTATGGGTAATCCCAACCAATGTTACATAACTTGTGCTTAGGGGAAAGTGTATCCCCATAACTTTTGTGCATCATAGAACTTTTATTCGTCCGTTTGTAACAAGAATGTTGAACTTTTGTCAAATCAGATAATTAAAATTGTATCAATTATGAAAATCGTGAGAGTGATCACTGTTCCGCTGAAATGTTCCCAAAGAGTTTGTAGGGGAATTGTAATGAGAATGTGATCCACCTATACTGCCGCCAGGTCTCCGGATTTCCCCTGCAGTAGGAGCCACCCAGCGTTTCATACGCGTCGTTTTTGACACTGGACGTTGTAGTTTTGGTGCCTGGCGCGAATGGTCAACTTAGATAACGCTGTCTGACCCCCCTTCAGGACCGGAGGAAGCAAAATAAGAAAAGCTGTGTGGGCAAAACCGTGAAAAAACAAAGACCTGTCAACTTGGATCTCACTACGATCCGGTTTCCCTTAACCGCAATTGCGTCCATTCTCCACCGCGTGTCCGGCGTGATCACCTTTGTGTCGATCGGGATTCTGCTCTGGTTACTGGGTCTGTCTCTCTCTTCTCCCGAAGGCTTCCTTCAGGCTTCTGCCGTCATGGATAGCTTTATTGCCAAATTCATCATGTGGGGCATCTTAACCGCACTGGCGTACCATATCGCTGGCGGCATTCGCCATATGATGATGGACTTTGGTTTCCTTGGTGAAACCTTAGAAACGGGTAAGTTTTCCGCGCAAATTGCATTCGGTATCACTGTCGTGCTCTCAATCCTGGCTGGAGTCCTCGTATGGTAAGCAATGCTTCTGCACTGGGTCGCAACGGCATTCATGACTGGCTGCTGCTACGTGCTGCCGCCATGGTTATGACCCTCTATGTGCTATATATCCTCGGCTTTATCGTGATGTCAGGGACCCTGACCTATGACATCTGGCGTGGCTTTTTTGCCTCAAACTTCACGAAAGTCTTCACCCTTCTGACGCTGTTCTCCATTCTGGTGCATGGCTGGATTGGGATGTGGCAGGTACTGACTGACTACATTAAGCCACTGGCGCTGCGCATGATGCTGCAACTGGTGATTGTGGTAGCCCTGTTGGTGTATGCAATTTATGGAACCGTTGTTGTGTGGGGTGCGTGATGAGTTTGCCAGTCAGAGAATTTGATGCCGTCGTTATCGGCGCCGGCGGTGCAGGTATGCGCGCCGCCTTACAGATTTCCCAATCGGGCCAGACCTGTGCCCTGTTGTCCAAAGTTTTCCCAACCCGTTCCCATACCGTGTCTGCACAAGGCGGTATTACCGTTGCGCTGGGTAATACCCATGAAGACAACTGGGAATGGCATATGTATGACACGGTCAAAGGTTCCGACTATATCGGTGACCAGGACGCGATTGAATATATGTGTAAAACCGGCCCGGAAGCGATTCTTGAGCTGGAACATATGGGCCTGCCATTCTCCCGTTTGGATGATGGTCGTATTTATCAGCGTCCGTTTGGTGGTCAGTCGAAAAACTTCGGCGGTGAGCAGGCGGCACGAACGGCTGCAGCCGCTGACCGTACCGGCCACGCATTGTTGCATACGCTGTATCAACAAAACCTGAAAAACCACACCACTATCTTTTCCGAATGGTATGCGTTGGACCTGGTGAAAAACGCCGATGGTGCCATTGTCGGCTGTACTGCGCTGAACATTGAAGATGGTGAAGTGGTGTACTTCAAAGCGCGTGCCACCGTGCTGGCGACCGGCGGTGCCGGACGTATTTACCAGTCTACAACCAATGCGCATATCAACACCGGTGACGGCGTAGGTATGGCATTGCGTGCCGGTGTGCCAGTGCAGGATATGGAAATGTGGCAGTTCCACCCGACGGGTATTGCGGGTGCGGGTGTGCTGGTGACCGAAGGCTGCCGTGGTGAAGGCGGATATCTGCTGAATAAACATGGCGAACGCTTTATGGAGCGTTATGCTCCAAATGCGAAAGACCTGGCGGGTCGTGACGTGGTAGCACGTTCTATCATGATCGAAATCCGTGAAGGCCGTGGCTGTGAGGGGCCGTGGGGACCACACGCTAAACTGAAGCTGGATCACCTGGGTAAAGAGGTGCTGGAAGCGCGTTTGCCGGGCATCCTTGAGCTGTCGCGGACCTTTGCCCACGTTGATCCGGTGAAAGAACCGATCCCGGTCATCCCAACCTGTCACTATATGATGGGGGGAATTCCAACGCGCGTGAGCGGTCAGGCACTGACGGTGAACGAGAAGGGCGAAGATGTTCTGGTCCCGGGTCTGTTTGCGGTGGGTGAAATTGCCTGCGTATCCGTCCACGGTGCTAACCGCCTTGGCGGCAACTCGTTGCTGGACCTGGTGGTGTTTGGCCGTGCTGCTGGTGTGCATCTGCAGGAATCCATTGCCGAGCAGGGTGAGCTTCGCGAAGCTACGGAAGAAGAAATTGACGCTTCTCTTGCCCGACTGAACCGCTGGAATAACAACGTCACGGGTGAAGACCCGGCAGATCTGCGTAAAGCGTTGCAGGCCTGTATGCAGAATAACTTCTCGGTCTTCCGTGAAGGAGATGCGATGGCGCGTGGTCTGGAAGAGTTGAAAGTGTTGCGTGAGCGTCTGAAGAATGCCCGTCTGGATGACCGTTCCAGTGACTTCAATACCCAGCGTGTTGAGTGCCTGGAGCTGGATAACCTGATGGAGACGGCCTACGCCACAGCGGTATCAGCCAACTATCGTACGGAAAGCCGTGGGGCACACAGCCGCTTCGACTATCCTGAACGTGACGATGCAAACTGGTTATGTCACAGCGTGTATCTGCCGCTGACTGAAAGCATGACGCGCCGTGAAGTGAACATGCAGCCGAAACTGCGTGCGGCCTTCCCGCCGAAAGCACGTACATACTAGTTTGCGGAGATAACACCATGAGACTCGAATTTTCCATCTATCGTTACAATCCGGATGTCGATGATGCTCCGCGTATGCAGTAATACACGCTGGAGTCAGAAGACGGCCGTGACATGATGTTGCTTGACGCGCTGATGCGTCTGAAAGAGAAAGACCCGACGTTAGCCTTTCGCCGCTCTTGCCGTGAAGGGGTGTGTGGCTCTGACGGTCTCAATATGAACGGTAAAAATGGCCTTGCCTGCATTACCCCCGTTTCTGCGCTGGGTAATGGTAAACAGAAAATTGTGATCCGCCCGCTGCCCGGTTTACCGGTGATTCGCGATTTGGTGGTGGACATGGGGCAATTCTATGCTCAGTATGAGAAGATTAAGCCTTACCTGTTGAATAATGGGCAAAAACCGCCAGCAAGGGAGCATCTCCAGGAACCGGAACAGCGTGAAAAACTGGATGGTCTGTACGAATGTATTCTTTGCGCCTGTTGCTCCACCTCATGCCCGTCATTCTGGTGGAACCCGGACAAATTTATCGGTCCGGCAGGTTTGTTGGCGGCATATCGCTTCCTGATTGATAGCCGTGACACCGAAACGGATGCACGTCTGGATAATCTGAACGATGCTTTCAGTGTATTCCGCTGTCACAGTATTATGAACTGTGTGAGCGTATGTCCGAAAGGGCTAAACCCAACGCGTGCTATCGGCCATATTAAGTCGATGCTGTTGCAGCGGGGCGCTTAACACTGACGAACCGGGAGCCTGCGGGTTCCCGGCGTTTTACCAGGTCATCTTTGTAAGGTGTTTTCGGCAGAGTAATGTTGTCGGAAACCCTTTGCAAAGGTTCCCTTACGGGCCGGTCGCTCGTATCGAAGAACCGTACCACGGTAAGCCGTTAACGCGGCGCGGGACTTGCAAAGGTTCCATTAACCAACCACGGCGAAAAAAAAAGCACAAATATGCTTAAGGGATCACAATGCAGAACAGCGCGATGAAACCCTGGCTGGACTCCTCCTGGCTGGCCGGCGCGAACCAGTCCTACATAGAGCAGCTCTATGAGGACTTTTTAACCGATCCTGACTCTGTCGATGTGGCCTGGAAGTCTCTTTTCCAGCAGCTTCCTGGAACTGGGGTTAGACCTGAGCAATTTCACTCCACCACCCGCGAGTATTTCCGCCGTCTGGCGAAAGATGCTTCGCGCTACACCGCCTCCGTCAGCGATCCTGAAACCAATGCTAAACAGGTTAAGGTACTGCAACTGATCAACGCCTTCCGTTTCCGCGGACATCAGCAAGCAAACCTCGACCCGTTAGGCCTGTGGAAGCAGGAAGCTGTACCGGATCTTGACCCAGCCTATCATGGTCTGAGCGAAGCCGATTTCCAGGAAAGTTTCAATGTCGGTTCCTTTGCCATTGGTAAAGAGACACTGAAGCTGGCGGATCTGTTTGCGGCACTGCAGCAAACCTATTGCGGTTCGATCGGTGCGGAATATATGCACATGACCAACACCGAAGAAAAACGCTGGATCCAACAGCGTCTGGAATCGGTGGTGGGGCAGGCATCTTACTCTGTCGAAGAGAAAAAGGGCTTCCTCAAGCAGCTGACTGCAGCAGAAGGTCTGGAGCGCTATCTGGGAGCAAAATTCCCGGGTGCTAAACGCTTCTCACTGGAAGGCGGTGACGCGCTGGTGCCGATGCTGAATGAGATGATTCGTCATGCCGGTAAGAGCGGTACGCGCGAAGTGGTGCTGGGTATGGCACACCGCGGCCGTCTGAACGTGCTGATCAACGTGCTGGGCAAAAAGCCACAGGACCTGTTCGACGAATTCTCTGGTAAGCATAAAGAGCATCTTGGCACGGGTGACGTGAAGTACCATATGGGCTTCTCATCGGATGTGGAAACTGAAGGCGGCATGGTTCACCTGGCGCTAGCGTTTAACCCGTCACATCTTGAGATCGTCAGCCCGGTTGTCATGGGATCGGTACGCGCCCGTCTTGACCGTCTTGATGAACCTGCCAGCAATAAAGTCTTACCTATCACTATTCATGGTGATGCTGCCGTTATCGGGCAGGGTGTGGTGCAGGAAACCCTGAACATGTCGCAGGCCAGGGGTTACGAAGTGGGCGGTACAGTACGTATCGTGATCAACAACCAGATTGGTTTCACCACCTCGAATCCTAAAGATGCACGTTCAACTCAGTACTGTACTGATATTGGTAAAATGGTGCTGGCCCCGATCTTCCACGTCAATGCGGATGACCCGGAAGCGGTTGCCTTTGTCACCCGTCTGGCGTTGGATTTCCGTAACACCTTTAAACGCGACGTGTTTATTGACCTGGTCTGTTATCGCCGTCATGGCCATAACGAAGCGGATGAGCCAAGCGCCACGCAGCCTGTGATGTACCAGAAGATCAAGAAACATCCAACGCCGCGTAAACTCTATGCTGACAAGCTGGAAGTCGAAAAGGTCGCCAGCCTGGAAGATGCCACGGAAATGGTCAACCTGTACCGTGATGCACTGGATGCCGGTGAGTGCGTGGTACCGGAATGGCGCCCAATGAGCCTGCACTCCTTTACGTGGTCGCCGTATCTGAACCACGACTGGGATGAAGGCTACCCGGAATCTATCGAACTGAAGCGTTTGCAGGCACTGGCAAAACGTATCAGCACGGTACCGGAATCTGTTGAAATGCAGTCCCGTGTGGCGAAGATCTACAACGATCGCGCTGAAATGGCGGCCGGTAACAAACCGTTCGACTGGGGTGCAGCAGAAAACCTCGCCTATGCCACGCTGGTTGATGAAGGCATTCCCTGCCGTCTGTCCGGTGAGGATATGGGGCGCGGCACCTTCTTCCACCGTCATGCGGTGATCCATAACCAGGCAAATGGCTCAACCTATACCCCGTTGCAGCATGTGCATAACGGGCAGGGCATCTTCAAAGTATGGGACTCCGTGCTGTCTGAAGAAGCCGTGCTGGCGTTTGAATATGGCTACGCCACCGCAGAACCACGTACCCTCACCATCTGGGAAGCGCAGTTCGGTGACTTCGCCAATGGTGCGCAGGTCGTGATTGATCAGTTCATTAGCTCCGGCGAGCAGAAATGGGGCCGTATGTGTGGCCTGGTGATGCTTCTGCCACATGGCTATGAAGGTCAGGGCCCTGAGCACTCCTCAGCGCGCCTGGAGCGCTATCTGCAGCTTTGTGCAGAACAGAACATGCAGGTTTGCGTGCCGTCTACGCCAGCGCAGGTTTACCACATGCTGCGTCGTCAGGCGCTGCGCGGTATGCGCCGTCCGCTGGTGGTGATGTCACCGAAGTCACTGTTACGTCATCCGCAGGCGGTATCTTCACTGGAAGAGTTGGCCAGCGGTGCGTTCCTGCCTGCCATTGGTGAAATCGACAATCTCGACCCTAAAGGCGTCAAACGTGTCGTACTGTGTTCCGGTAAGGTGTATTACGACCTGCTGGATAAACGTCGTAAGAATGAGCAAACCGACGTCGCTATCGTGCGTATTGAGCAGCTTTATCCGTTCCCACACAAAGCGGTGCAGGATGTGTTGCAGCAGTATTCTCACGTGCATGATTTTGTCTGGTGTCAGGAAGAGCCACTGAACCAGGGTGCATGGTATTGCAGTCAGCATCACTTCCGCGAAGTCGTGCCGTTTGGGGCTTCATTACGTTATGCCGGTCGTCCTGCATCTGCATCACCGGCAGTTGGCTATATGTCCGTTCACCAGCAGCAGCAGCAAGATCTGGTTAATGACGCGCTGAACGTTGAATAATTAAGGAAAAAGAATGAGTAGCGTAGATATCGTTGTTCCTGACCTGCCTGAATCCGTGGCAGATGCCACTGTAGCAACCTGGCATAAAAAACCTGGCGACAGCGTCAAACGTGACGAAGTGCTGGTAGAAATTGAAACTGATAAAGTGATTCTGGAAGTCCCGGCTTCAACCGATGGGGTGCTGGAAGCGATCCTTGAAGAGGAAGGCGCAACCGTCGTTTCTCGTCAGGCGCTGGGCCGTCTGAAAGAAGGCAACAGTGGCGGTAAGGAGACCTCAGCGAAATCGGAATCTAAAGAATCGACGCCTGCGCAGCGCCAGACGGCTTCGCTTGAAGAAGAAAGCAACGATGCACTCAGCCCGGCCATTCGCCGTCTGATTGCCGAGCATAGCCTTGACCCCGCTGCTATCAAAGGCAGCGGTGTGGGTGGACGTATCTCCCGTGAAGATGTGGAAAAACATCTGGCAAATGCCCCGGCGAAAGCTGCTGAAGCGAAAGCGGCACCT
This sequence comes from Erwinia sp. MYb375, assembly GCF_037479175.1. Lineage (NCBI taxonomy): Bacteria > Pseudomonadati > Pseudomonadota > Gammaproteobacteria > Enterobacterales > Erwiniaceae > Erwinia > Erwinia sp. MYb375. Next base: position 135,465 of record NZ_JBBGZS010000011.1, read on the forward strand.
GCTGCTACCGCCGCACCGGCTGCTTCTCTGGGCAACCGCAGCGAGAAGCGTGTGCCAATGACGCGCCTGCGCAAGCGTGTGGCTGAACGTCTGCTGGAAGCGAAAAACAGCACGGCAATGCTGACCACGTTCAACGAAGTCAACATGCAGCCAATCATGGCACTGCGTAAGCAGTATGGTGATGCCTTCGAAAAACGTCACGGTGTGCGTCTGGGCTTTATGTCCTTCTACATCAAAGCCGTTGTTGAAGCGTTGAAACGCTATCCGGAAGTGAATGCGTCCATCGATGGTGAAGAAGTGGTGTATCACAACTACTTCGACGTCAGCATTGCGGTTTCCACACCGCGCGGCCTGGTGACTCCGGTGCTGAAAGATGTTGATGCATTAAGCATGGCTGACATTGAGAAGAAAATTAAAGAGCTGGCAGTGAAAGGGCGCGACGGCAAGTTGACCGTTGACGAACTGACTGGCGGTAACTTCACCATTACTAACGGGGGTGTTTTCGGTTCCCTGATGTCTACCCCGATCATCAACCCGCCGCAGAGCGCGATCCTGGGTATGCATGCCATTAAAGATCGCCCAATGGCGGTGAATGGCCAGGTCGTTATCCAGCCAATGATGTATCTGGCACTCTCTTACGATCATCGTCTGATCGATGGCCGCGAATCAGTGGGCTATCTGGTGGCGATTAAAGAGCTGCTGGAAGATCCGGCGCGTCTGCTGCTGGATGTCTAAACCCTGGGGTACGGCAGTGTACTGTCGTACCCAACCCTATGTGTAGCCGCTTCTGGCGGCTAAATCTTTTCAGACCTGAATGGATAGAACATCATGAACTTACACGAATATCAGGCAAAACAGTTGTTTGCACGGTACGGTTTACCGGCACCAACCGGTTATGCCTGCACCACGCCACGTGAAGCAGAAGAAGCCGCCTCTAAGATTGGTGCCGGCCCGTGGGTAGTGAAATGTCAGGTTCATGCCGGTGGCCGCGGTAAAGCGGGCGGTGTGAAAGTGGTTAACAGTAAAGAAGAGATCCGTGCTTTCGCTGAAAACTGGCTGGGTAAACGTCTGGTGACCTACCAGACTGACGCACATGGCCAGCCGGTTAACCAGATTCTGGTGGAATCCGCGACCGATATCGACCAGGAACTGTACCTGGGCGCAGTCGTTGACCGTGGCACCCGTCGCGTGGTGTTTATGGCGTCAACCGAAGGCGGCGTGGAAATTGAGAAAGTGGCGGAAGAAACCCCGCACCTGATTCACAAAATGGCGCTGGATCCCCTCACCGGGCCACAGCCTTATCAGGGCCGTGAGCTGGCGTTTAAACTGGGTCTGACTGGTAAGCAGGTTGGTCAGTTCACCAAGATCTTTATGGGTTTGGCAACGCTGTTCCTGGAGCGTGATCTGGCGCTGGTTGAGATCAACCCGCTGGTGATCACCAAGCAGGGCGACCTGGTTTGCCTGGATGGTAAGCTGACGGCCGACGGCAACGCCTTGTTCCGTCAGCCAGAGCTGCGCGAAATGCGCGACCCAAGCCAGGAAGACTCGCGCGAAGCACATGCGGCGCAGTGGGAACTCAACTATGTGGCGCTGGAAGGTAACATCGGCTGTATGGTCAACGGTGCGGGTCTGGCGATGGGTACGATGGACATCGTAAAACTGAGCGGTGGCCAGCCAGCTAACTTCCTTGATGTTGGTGGCGGTGCGACCAAAGAGCGCGTGACCGAAGCCTTTAAAATTATCCTGTCAGATGATGCCGTCAAAGCGGTCTTCGTTAACATCTTCGGCGGTATCGTTCGCTGCGACCTGATTGCTGACGGCATTATCGGTGCGGTGGAAGAAGTGGGTGTAAACGTGCCGGTGGTGGTGCGTCTGGAAGGGAATAATGCCGAGTTGGGTGCCAAAAAACTGGCTGACAGCGGCCTGAATATTATTGCAGCAACCAGCCTGAGCGATGCGGCGCACCGTGTTGTTGCCGCAGCGGAGGGTAAATAATGTCTATTCTGATTGATAAAAACACCAAAGTTATCTGCCAGGGCTTCACCGGTGGTCAGGGGACTTTCCACTCCGAGCAGGCGTTAGCCTACGGTACGCAGCTGGTTGGCGGTGTGACGCCGGGCAAAGGCGGCACTGAGCATCTGGGTCTGCCAGTATTTAACACTGTACGCGAAGCGGTAGAAGCAACAGGTGCGACAGCATCTGTGATCTATGTTCCGGCTCCGTTCTGCAAAGACGGCATCCTGGAAGCGATTGAAGCGGGCATTAAGCTTATTATCACCATTACTGAAGGCATTCCAACGCTGGATATGCTGACCGTTAAAGTGAAGCTGGATGAAGCCGGTGTGCGTATGATCGGTCCAAACTGCCCGGGTGTCATCACCCCAGGCGCCTGCAAGATCGGCATCATGCCTGGCCATATTCACCAGCCAGGCCGCATTGGCATCGTGTCCCGTTCAGGTACGCTGACCTATGAAGCCGTGAAGCAGACTACAGACATCGGTTACGGCCAGTCTACTTGCGTCGGTATCGGCGGTGACCCAATCCCAGGCTCTAACTTCATCGACATCCTGAAACTGTTCCAGGATGATCCGCAGACCGAAGCCATCGTCATGATTGGTGAAATCGGCGGTAGCGCTGAAGAAGAAGCCGCGGCGTTTATCAAAGAGTACGTGACCAAGCCAGTTGTCGGTTACATCGCCGGTGTGACCGCACCGAAGGGCAAACGTATGGGCCATGCGGGCGCCATCATTGCCGGCGGTAAAGGCACAGCAGACGAGAAGTTTGCTGCACTGGAAGCGGCTGGCGTGAAAACCGTCCGTAGCCTGGCTGACATCGGCGAGGCCGTGAAAGCGGTATTGCCACAGTAACAGCATCAGAATGCAAAAACAGAGGCCACCTTAGAGTGGCCTTTTTCATCTTCATCTGCCACACTTTTTCCACTATGAGCATTAATGTTAAATGGTGATGAAATACTGAGTGTTTTATTTAACGTTAAATTCCCAGGCTATTACCCTTCTATTTTAACCTTCCCTCTATTAATGCATACAAACACTTAACAAACGCCTTCCGCTACCACAGTCTGTGAGACGTGGATCTTAATTTAGATCAATAAAAGCAGACTTATTTATTGAGTATATTGCTGGAGTATTTTGGTGTTTTTAGTTTAAATTGCGCTGCATCAATTCAGCGCTGTTTCTGCTATTCCTTTGAAATTTGATACAGTCTGCTAAAAATAATACTGAAGTCACAAAACCACTTTAAGCCTGTGTGTATAAAGGCGTATTATGTAGCGCGGGATGTCTTTTCGGATCTTAAAAGCGCTTACTAACCCTTTTGGTCAACGGATTACGGTGTTTTTTGCATCTCAAAGACCACTTCACAGGATTCAGTTTTTTATTATTTATTGGGATATCTCCAGGTAATTCTGAGTAATTTACTCAGGTTTTTTCTGTCGGAACCCACTTGCGGAGCAAGGAGTCAAAATGTTTGATATTGTCGAACTGTCGCGATTACAGTTTGCTTTGACTGCTATGTACCATTTTCTGTTTGTGCCTTTAACGCTGGGTATGGCGTTTTTACTGGCCATTATGGAAACGGTATATGTGCTGTCGGGTAAACAAATCTACAAAGATATGACCAAGTTTTGGGGCAAGTTATTTGGTATTAACTTTGCTCTGGGTGTTGCCACCGGGCTTACTATGGAGTTTCAGTTTGGCACTAACTGGTCTTATTACTCGCACTATGTGGGTGATATCTTCGGTGCCCCGCTGGCCATTGAAGGCCTGATGGCATTCTTCCTTGAGTCGACCTTTGTCGGGCTGTTCTTCTTCGGCTGGGACAGGCTGGGGAAAGTACAGCACATGGCCGTGACCTGGTTGGTGGCTCTCGGTTCTAACCTCTCCGCACTGTGGATTCTGGTGGCAAACGGCTGGATGCAGAATCCAGTGGCCTCTGAGTTTAACTTCGAAACGATGCGTATGGAGATGGTCAGCTTCTCCGAACTGGTACTGAACCCGGTAGCACAGGTGAAATTCGTGCACACCGTGGCAGCAGGTTATACCTGTGGTGCGATGTTTATTCTGGGTATCAGTGCTTACTACCTGCTGCGCGGCCGTGATATCGCTTTTGCCAAGCGTTCATTCGCGATTGCAGCCAGCTTTGGTATGGCCGCTATTCTGTCGGTGATTGTCCTGGGTGATGAATCCGGCTATGAGATTGGTGATGTGCAGAAAACCAAGCTTGCCGCGATTGAAGCCGAGTGGGAAACGCAGCCAGCGCCTGCCGCCTTTACACTGTTCGGTATCCCTGACCAGGAAGCACAGAAGAATAACTATGCTATCCAGATCCCCTGGGCTCTGGGCTTGATCGCGACCCGTTCCGTCGACAAACAGGTCACCGGCTTGAAAGAGCTGATGGCGCAGCATGAAGTGCGCATTCGCAACGGGATGAAGGCTTACCAGCTGTTGCAGGAGCTACGTACCGGCAATCAGGACCCCGCGGTGCGTACCGCATTCAATGCGGCCAAACAGGATCTTGGCTATGGTTTGCTGTTGAAACGCTACACGCCGAACGTTGCGGATGCCAGCGAAGCTCAAATCCAGCAGGCTACGAAAGATTCGATTCCCAGCGTTGCTCCACTCTACTTCTCCTTCCGAATCATGGTCGCCTGTGGCGTGCTGATGTTACTGATTATCGGACTGTCATTCTGGACCGTGATTCGTAATCGCATTGGTAAATGGCCACTTCTGCTGAAATGCGCGCTATACGGCATTCCGCTGCCGTGGATTGCGATTGAATCAGGCTGGTTTGTCGCGGAATACGGCCGTCAACCCTGGGCCATTGGTGAAGTGCTGCCTACTGCCGTGGCGAACTCATCACTGACCGTGGGTGACCTGCTGTTCTCAATGGGGTTGATTTGCGGTCTGTATACGCTGTTCCTGGTGGCTGAAATGTACCTGATGTTCAAGTTTGCCCGTCTGGGTCCAAGCAGTCTGAAGACCGGACGCTATCACTATGAACAGTCCAGCATCGCCTCGCAGCCGGCACGCTAAGACAGGAGTCCATAAATGTTAACTTATGAAGAATTGCGCTTTCTCTGGTGGTTGCTGATTGGCATTTTGCTGATCGGTTTTGCGGTCGCTGACGGTTTTGATATGGGCGTAGGGATGCTGACCCGCATCCTGGGGCGTTCTGATACTGAACGCCGTATTATGATCAACAGCATTGCCCCACACTGGGACGGCAACCAGGTCTGGCTAATCACTGCAGGTGGTGCGTTATTTGCTGCCTGGCCGATGGTTTATGCCGCCGCGTTTTCCGGTTTTTATGTGGCGATGATCCTGGTGCTGGCCTCATTATTCTTCCGTCCGGTCGGGTTTGATTACCGCTCCAAGATTGAAGATATGCGCTGGCGCGGTATGTGGGACTGGGCGATTTTCATCGGTAGTTTTGTCCCGCCGCTGGTTATTGGTGTCGCCTTTGGTAACCTTTTACAAGGCGTGCCTTTCCACATCGACAACGATCTGCGCCTGTTCTATACCGGCAACTTCTTCCAACTACTGAATCCGTTTGGTCTGCTGGCGGGAATTGTCAGCCTGACAATGATCCTGACCCAGGGCGCAACGTATTTGCAGATGCGTACCGTCGGCGAACTGCATCTGCGTACCCGTAAAACCGCGCAGATTTCGGCTGCCGTGATGATGGTTTGCTTCGCGCTGGCAGGTGTCTGGGTGGTGTACGGCATTGATGGCTATGTGGTGACCTCGGCACTCGATCATAACGGTGTGTCTAATCCACTGGTGAAAGAAGTCAGCCGTCAGGCGGGTGCCTGGATGGTGAACTTCAATAACGCGCCGATTCTCTGGGCTATTCCGGCACTGGGTGTGGTACTGCCGTTACTGACTATTCTCTTCTCGCGAATTGAAAAAGGGGCCTGGGCATTCCTGTTCTCTTCACTGACGCTGGCCTGTGTCATTCTGACGGCCGGTATTGCGATGTTCCCGTTTGTTATGCCATCCAGTACCGTACCAAATGTGAGCCTGACCATGTGGGATGCTACGTCGACGGTATTGACACTCAATGTCATGACCGTGGTGGCGGCTATCTTTGTGCCGATTATCCTGGCTTACACAACCTGGTGTTACTACAAAATGTTCGGTCGCGTGACGAAAGAACAGATTGAGAATAACAGCAATTCTCTCTACTAAAGAAGGAGCAACATATGTGGTATTTTGCCTGGATCCTTGGCACGCTACTGGCTTGTGCCTTCGGTATCATTACTGCACTGGCGCTTGAGCAAGCAGAAGCGTCAGCCGCGAGTAAAGAGGAACTGTGATGGGGGAGGGCATCGCTCGTCTCTATCAACTAATGGACAAGGGCCTGCTGAGGGCCCTTTCCCTGATGGCTGCGTTAGTGCTGGCGGGATGCATATTCTGGAACCCAGCGCGCTTTGCCGCGAACAGCAGTGAGCTGGCTATCTGGCAGGGGCTGTTGCTGATGTGGGCGGTCTGCACGGGCGTGATTCACGGTGTGGGCTTCCGCCCGCATCGTCTACGCTGGCGTGGATTTTTCTCTCCGCTTCCCGCTTTGTTAGTTGCCTTGAGTGGCGTTGTTTTTTTTTTCCTCTGATCGTGCAGAGGGGCGGATTCATCGGTCCCTCTGTTTTCCTCTTCGTCCCTCGCCACAATGAATGTCGCTGAAGCTTTTTTTAGCTGCGTTTATGTCAATATTTGTCTAACAAATGTGCTGAAATTAGTGAAGTTGTTACCGCGCGATAATTATTTTCGTCAGCCTCTGGCAACCCATTCCCAACAGGTTAGCTCTTGCGTATAGTAGCAACGTTTTCCTGTACCAACGTTAGCATTACCGGGATGTAGAGTGAGTACAACGCTGTTTCGATGGCCGGTGCGTGTCTATTACGAAGATACCGATGCCGGTGGTGTGGTTTACCACGCCAGCTATGTCGCTTTTTATGAACGGGCACGAACTGAAATGCTGCGCCAGCGCCATTTCAACCAACAGGTTCTGCTGGAACAGCAGGTGGCCTTTGTTGTGCGCCGTATCACGGTTGATTACCTTGCCGCTGCACGCCTCGACGATATGCTCGATGTGCAAAGCGAGGTCATTGGCATGACCAGAACGACCATGACATTCGCACAACGCATCGTTAATGCAGAAGGCCGTGTGCTCAATGAAGCAGAGGTCCTGATCGCCTGCATCAATCCACATCTAATGAAGCCGATAGCGCTTCCCAAGTCTATTGTCGCGGAGTTCAAGCAGTGACTGACATGAACATTCTTGATTTGTTCCTGAAGGCGAGCCTTCTGGTCAAACTTATCATGTTGATATTGATCGGATTTTCTATCGCCTCCTGGGCTGTAATCATTCAGCGTACCCGTATTTTGAATGCGGCCACGCGTGATGCAGACGCCTTCGAAGATAAGTTTTGGTCCGGTATCGAACTGTCTCGTCTCTATCAGGAAAGCCAGGCCCGTCGCGATGAGCTGGGTGGTTCTGAGCAGATTTTCTATGCGGGCTTTAAAGAGTTTGCCCGTCTGCATCGTGCTAACAACCATGCGCCGGAAGCGGTCGTGGAGGGGGCGACGCGTGCCATGCGTATTTCCATGAACCGTGAACTGGAAGCGCTGGAAAACCATATACCTTTCCTGGGTACCGTAGGTTCCATCAGTCCTTATATTGGTCTGTTTGGTACGGTATGGGGGATTATGCACGCCTTTATCGCGCTGGGCGCGGTGAAACAGGCCACCTTACAGATGGTGGCACCGGGTATTGCTGAAGCACTGATTGCGACTGCAATTGGTCTGTTTGCGGCTATTCCTGCGGTCATGGCTTACAACCGCCTGACGCAGCGTGTGAACAAACTTGAGCAGAACTACGACAACTTTATGGAAGAGTTCACGGCTATCCTGCATCGTCAGGCGTTCTCTAGCGACGTAAGCAAGTAAGTCGGAGGTTAGCATGGCCAGAAGGCGTGGTCGCGGTCGCCGCGACGTCAAGTCCGAGATCAATATTGTTCCGTTGCTGGACGTGCTGCTGGTGCTGTTGCTGATTTTCATGGCAACGGCGCCGATCATCACTCAAAGCGTGGAAGTTGATCTCCCGGACGCTACAGATTCTAAAACCGTCTCCAGCGATGATAATCCTCCTGTGATTGTTGAAGTCGCGGGTGTCGGGCAGTACAGCCTGGTGGTCGATCACGATCGGATGGAGCAGTTGCCAGCGGAACAAGTGGTGGCCGAAGCGCAGCGTCGCATTACGGCTAACCCGAAAACGGTGTTCCTGATTGGCGGGGCCAAAGAGGTTCCTTACGAGGAAATCATCAAGGCGCTGAACTTGCTGCATCAGGCAGGCGTGAAGTCTGTCGGATTAATGACGCAGCCGATTTAATTCATTCGAACCGTTTTTGGGAACCGAGAGTGTCGAAGGCAACCGAGCAAGACGAAAAGTTAAAACGAGCGATAACAATATCAGTCATCTTCCACATTATTTTGGTGGCCGTGCTGGTATGGAGCTCGTTTGACGAGAACATCGACGCCAGCGGCGGCGGTGGCGGTAGCGATATTGATGCAGTCATGGTCGATCCTGGCGCGGTCGTAGAACAGTACAATCGTCAGCAAAATCAGCAGAGCGACAGCAAGCGCGCCGAGCAACAACGTCAGAAGCAGGCTAAACAGCAGGCGGAAGAGTTGCAGCAGAAACAGGCCGCAGAACAGCAAAGGCTGAAACAGATCGAGAAAGAACGTCTGCAGGCACAGGAAGATGCCAAACAGCAGGCGGCAGATACGGCCGCCGAGCAGAAGCAAGCCGCGGATGCGGCGAAGCAGGCGCAGCAGGAGCAGAAACAGGCTGAAGCCGCGGCGGCAAAAGCCAAAGCCGATGCGAAGGCTCAGGCGGATGCCCAGGCGAAGTCTGCTGCTGATGCACAGAAAAAAGCAGCAGAAGAAGCGAAAAAAGCGGCTGCTGATGCGAAGAAAGAAGCCGAAGCAGAAGCGAAACAGGCCGCTGCAGAAGCCGCTAAAGTGAAAGCGGCAGCGGATGCAAAAGCCAAAGCCACCGCTGAGGCAAAAGCGGCCGCTGATGCTAAGGCTGCCGCTCAGGAAGCCAAAGCACAGGCGGCGGCTGAGGCGAAAGAAAAAGCAGCAGAAGAAGCCAAAGAGAAAGCGGCGACTGCCGCGAAAGAAAAAGCCGAAGCGGCTGCAAAAGCGAAAGCTGATGCCGCAGCGAAAGCCAAAGCCGATGCCGCAGCCAAGAAGAAAGCAGCAGCTGAAGCCGCGAAAGAGTCAGGTGATGTCGGTGACTTGCTGGGTGACCTGACCTCAGGTAAAAATGCGCCGAAATCCGGAAATGCTGCTGGCGGCGGTGGTGCTGCGGGGCAGGGTACACAGAAAAAATCAGGTGCATCCGGTGCTGCTATCGACAGTTATCTCGGACAGGTTAAAGGCGCGATTCAAAGTAAATTGTATAATGCGGATACTTTCGCCGGGCAAACCTGCGATATCCGCATCAAACTGGCTCCGGACGGGCTGCTGATTTCAGCAACGACGGCCGGTGGTGATGCTGCGCTCTGTCAGGCCGCGTTAAGTGCTGCTCGTACTGCTAAAATTCCAAAACCGCCAACCCAGGATGTCTGGCAGGCGGTGAAAGAAGCGACAGTCGAGTTTAAACTGTAAGAATTCGGTCGTCAGCGGCATGTTGAACTATGTTTTGCATGCCGTACTCTTAGGTTTCTTGATACAAGGCTAATTATCGTGGGTGCTATGCCCGGATAAGGGAGAAAGAATGAAGCAGGCATTTCGTGTAGCGCTGAGTTTTTTAATGCTGTTTGTCGCGGTCGCGCATGCAGAAGTTCGCATTGAAATTACTCAGGGTGTGAATTCCGCACGTCCTATCGGCGTTGTGCCGTTTAAATGGGATGGTCCAGGTGCCGCACCGGAAGATATTGGTGGCATTGTTGCTGCCGACTTGCGTAACAGCGGTAAATTCAATCCAATCGATCGTTCACGTTTACCACAGCAGCCAACCTCTGCTGCCGAAGTGCAGCCCGCTGCATGGAGCGCGCTGGGCATTGATGCCGTCGTGGTAGGCCAGGTTCAGCCAGGCGCTGACGGCAGCTATACAGTTTCCTACCAGTTGGTCGATACCTCGGCTAACCCTGGTGCTGTGCTGGCGCAGAATCAGTTCAAAGTGACTAAACAGTGGTTACGTTATGCCGCGCATACGGCCAGTGATGAAAGCTTTGAAAAACTGACCAGCATCAAAGGGGCATTCCGTACCCGTATTGCTTACGTAGTGCAGACCAACGGCGGTCAATTCCCGTATGAACTGCGCGTATCTGATTACGATGGTTACAACCAGTTTGTTGTGCATCGTTCACCAGAACCACTGATGTCACCAGCCTGGTCTCCAGATGGTAGCAAAGTGGCTTACGTGACCTTTGAAAGCGGTAAGTCTGCACTGGTTATCCAGACGCTGGCGAATGGCGCGATCAGGCAGGTTGCTTCGTTCCCACGTCACAACGGCGCACCCGCTTTCTCTCCTGATGGCAGCAAACTGGCATTTGCGTTATCAAAAACCGGTAGCCTGAATCTGTACGTGATGGACCTTGGTTCTGGTCAGATTCGTCAGATCACTGATGGTCGTTATAACAGCACCGAACCAACCTGGTTCCCGGACAGCCAGAGTCTGGCTTACACCTCCGATCAGGCAGGTCGTCCACAAATTTATAAAATCAGCGCAAGCGGCGGTACAGCTCAACGTATTACCTGGGAAGGTTCTCAAAACCAGGACTCAGACGTCAGCTCTGATGGCAAATCAATGGTGATGGTCAGCACCAATGGCGGTGCTCAACACATCGCCCGACAAGATCTGGTAACGGGAGCCGTTCAACAATTAACGGACACGTTCCTGGATGAGACGCCAAGTCTCGCACCTAACGGCACAATGGTAATCTATAGCTCTACTCAGGGTATGGGTTCCGTATTGCAGTTGGTTTCGACGGATGGGCGTTTCAAAGCGCGTCTTCCGGCAACTGATGGACAGGTCAAATTTCCTGCCTGGTCGCCGTATCTGTGATGCATGTGTAAATATGTATGGCAAACTATAATAGGAATTAAATAATGCAACTGAACAAAGTGCTGAAAGGCTTAATGCTGGCACTGCCAGTAATCGCAGTGGCTGCATGTAGCTCTCATAAGAACAACAACAACGACCAGACTAACGGTCTTGGTGACGGTTCTAACAGCGGCATGAACAGCGGTAACATGTCTTCTGACGAGCAGGCACGTCTGCAGATGCAAGAACTGCAGAAAAACAACATCGTATACTTCGGTCTGGATAAGTATGACATCGCTTCTGACTTCGCTCAGATGCTGGATGCGCACGCTAACTTCCTGCGTAGCAACCCATCATACAAAGTGACCGTAGAAGGTCATGCGGATGAGCGCGGTACGCCTGAGTACAACATCGCCCTGGGCGAACGTCGTGCTTCAGCTGTTAAAATGTACCTGCAGGGTAAAGGCGTTTCTGCTGACCAGATCTCTATCGTTTCTTACGGTAAAGAAAAACCTGCAGTACTGGGTCACGACGAATCAGCTTATGCTAAAAACCGTCGTGCAGTACTGGTTTACTAAGAGAATCACATGATTAGTAGCTTCAGAACTCACCTGTTGAGTCTGTCGTTACTGGTTGGCGTAGCGGCCCCCTGGGCCGCTAATGCCCAGGCAACAATCAGTAACGTTGGCTCCGGCTCGGTTGAAGACCGTGTCACTACACTTGAGCGTATTTCTAATGCTCAGGCGCAACTCCTCCAGCAACTTCAGCAGCAACTTTCCGAAACTCAAAATGATATTGACTCCCTACGTGGTCAAATTCAGGAAAACAGCTATCAGCTGAATCAGGTTGTGGAGCGTCAGAAAGGACTTTACCAGCAGATTGACAGTCTAAGCAGCGGTGGTGCAAACGCCGGTGCAGCGGCCGCGTCAGGTGCGGGTGCGGCAGCCGCCGATACGTCCTCTGATGGCAGCAATGCAGCGGCAGCAGCTCCTGCTGCCGCTGCTGCCCCGACCCAAAGTGGGGATGCAAATACTGATTACAATGCAGCAGTGGCGCTGGTACTGGAGAAAAAACAGTACGATCAGGCTATCGCAGCTTTTCAGTCCTTTGTGAAGAAATACCCGGATTCGACTTTCCAGCCTAACGCGAACTATTGGCTCGGTCAGTTGAATTACAACAAAGGCAAAAAAGACGATGCCGCGTTTTATTTTGCAACTGTTGTCAAAAATTACCCAAAATCACCTAAAAGTGCAGATGCACTGCTGAAGGTGGGGGTGATCATGCAGGAAAAAGGCGACAAGGCGAAAGCCAAAGCGGTCTATCAGCAGGTGGTCAAACTGTATCCTAACAGTGAAGCCGCAAAACAGGCACAAAAGCGCTCAGCGGCACTCTGATTGGTGTGATTTAGCTGATTTTAGCCTGAAATATGGTCTTACCGCGTGAAAGCTAAGCAGTTGAACGACTTATCCTGAAATAGTGGTTGCGCTGGAAATTCAAATCAGTAATATATGCCGCCGTTGCCGGGGGATATGTTAAGAGACGCCAGCAGCACAAAAGTGGGTCGTTAGCTCAGTTGGTAGAGCAGTTGACTTTTAATCAATTGGTCGCAGGTTCGAATCCTGCACGACCCACCACTATTCAGTTTTAAACGGTGTAAACCGTGAAGGATGAGAACCGTAAAGGTTCGAGTCGAGCGAAAGCGAGACAACGTTGCTTCAGCAACGGCCCGTAGGGCGAAGTCATCCTGCACGACCCACCACTATTAAGTTTTAAGCGGTGTAAACCGTGCTTTGAAGTTTCGATATGGGTGATTAGCTCAGTTGGTAGAGCATCTCCTTTACACGGAGGGGGTCGGCGGTTCGAGCCCGTCATCACCCACCATATCGGGTCGTTAGCTCAGTTGGTAGAGCAGTTGACTTTTAATCAATTGGTCGCAGGTTCGAATCCTGCACGACCCACCACTTCAAAGTAGTCAGCGGTGTAAACCGTGGAGGATGAGAACCGTAAAGGTTCGAGTCGAGCGAAAGCGAGACAACGTTGCTTCAGCAACGGCCCGAAGGGCGAAGTCATCCAGCACGACCCACCACTTCAAAGTAGCAAGTTATAGCGTAGTCCAGTTTTACCGCATTGCGGGTCGTTAGCTCAGTTGGTAGAGCAGTTGACTTTTAATCAATTGGTCGCAGGTTCGAATCCTGCACGACCCACCATCTCTTAAGAGATAAACATGCGTAGCAGTTCTGATATGGGTGATTAGCTCAGTTGGTAGAGCATCTCCTTTACACGGAGGGGGTCGGCGGTTCGAGCCCGTCATCACCCACCATATCGGGTCGTTAGCTCAGTTGGTAGAGCAGTTGACTTTTAATCAATTGGTCGCAGGTTCGAATCCTGCACGACCCACCAATGTAAGAAGGCGCCCTAAAGGCGCCTTTTTGCTGTCTGCGATTCGTGTAGGGTGAGAACCTGCAGCAGGTTCGAGTCGAACGCAGTGAGACAGCGTTGCCAAAGGCAACGACCCGGAGGGCGAGGCGAAGCCGAGTCATCCTGCACGACCCACCAATGTAAGAAGGCGCCCTAAAGGCGCCTTTTTGCTGTCTGCGATTCGTGTAGTGTCCGGTCGCCCCGTTCCTCTATACCATTTTCCCACTGTGCCAGATATGCATCACCGCATAGCTGCGCCATGGACGCCATGCTTGTGAACGCTCCTCCGCCTGTTTAACGCTAAGACCCCCGAGATTATTGCGTAACACAATATCTCCCGCCGGAAACGCGTCAGGCCAGCGTAATGCGCGCATCGCGAGGTATTTCGCCGTCCAGTCACCAATGCCAGGCAAGGCTAACAGTTGCGCTATCGTATCGTCAGGGTTGCTGACGATATCCAGCTGTAGTTTCTCCAGAGCACACTGTTCCGCCAGCGCCAGGATACAGCGGGTGCGGGCACTGACAATCCCCAGGCGGGCGATCTCATCAATACTGCATTGCGCCACCCGGGCTGGCTGGGGAGAAAGACGTGTCAGTTCTGCAAAAGGCGTCGTGATCTCTTCCCCCAACGCGGTGGCGAAGCGTCCACCCAACGTAGCAGCGGCTTTCACGGTGATCTGCTGGCCGAGAATCGCACGCACGGCCATCTCAAAACCGTCGAACGCACCGGGAACCCGTAATCCGGGATGCGCCAGCACCGAGGCGTGCAACAACGGGTCCTGTCCCAGGTGTTCTGCAATCAGGTCAGGGCGGGCATTCAGGTCAAACAGATTTCTTAGTCGGCGTAACAGCACAGGCAAAACGGCATTCAGTGAATGTGTGAACTCAACCTGCAGCATATTTTTCTCTGCCTGCTGCGTCACTCTTATCCAGCCATGATGCGTCCCCAGACACACGGTACGGGCATAACTGCTATTATCCACACTCTCTACGCCCAGTAGCGCACGACGGCGCAGGAAGGCCAGCATCGCCTCCCAGTTATAAGGAGGGCGATAGCTCAGTTGCAGTGTTGATGTATCGTTGCTGTCGATGCCTCCCTCTCTGATCTTCATGTTCTTACGCAAATGTGTAGGGGGCATACGATACTGGCTGCTGAACGCAGCGTTAAAACGACGCAGGCTGGAAAACCCACTGGCAAACGCAATTTGCGTGACGGGTAAATGGGTTTCGCTCAATAACTGTTTAGCCAGCAGCAATCGCCGGGTCTGGCGTAACTCCTGTGGCGAAACGCCCAGCTCTTTATGAACAATGCGGCGAAGTTGACGCAGGCTGAGATGAAAACTGGCAGCAATCTCTTCCAGGCTATCGACCTGCTCAATCATCCCTTCATCAATACGCTGCATCAACCGTTCGGCAATACGCTGACTGTGATCGACGGGCGCATGGCCGGGAGCCAGCTCGGGTCTGCAGCGGAGGCAGGGCCGAAAGGTGGCTTTTTCTGCCGCTTCAGCGCTGTCGAAAAACAGGCAGTTCTCCGCACGTGGTGCCTTCACCGGGCAAACGGGACGACAATAAATGCCGGTTGAGGTCACACCCACGTAGAATATGCCGTCAAAACGCGCATCGCGTGAGGTGAGGGCGCGGTAAGCTGAGATTGGGTCAATCATCGTTATGTCCTGTCGCACAGAATTCACTTCAGATTAGGTGTTTAGCGCATTCAGTACTCGCCGTTTTCGGACACAATATTATTCTGTACTGATGTCCGAAAGCGGCCAGTGATATGCCATCCCCAGGGCATAATAGCGCGTACCCCAGACAGAGAAGGAGAGGGAAGATGGCTTTCTACTACAAAATGATGCACTCCCCGGTTGGTGAGTTGAAACTGGTGGCAAGCGAACAGGGTCTCGCTGCTATTCTTTGGGAAAATGATGACCCCAAACGTGTGCGCTTCAGGCCTCAGCTGGAAGACACCCAGAACGCAACCCTGCAGGAAGCAGAACGGCAACTGCGCGAATACTTTGCTGGTCATCGCCAGCAGTTCAGCTTGCCGCTGGATTTTATCGGCACAGCGTTCCAGAAGCAGGTCTGGGCGGCGCTGGTGACTATCCCCTTTGGTGAAACGCGCAGCTACGGGGAAATAGCCCAACAGATCGGCAATCCCACCGCTGTGCGTGCTGTAGGCGCAGCGAATGGCAAAAATCCGCTCTCGATTATTGCCCCATGCCACCGGGTGATCGGGGCTAATGGTAAACTGACCGGATTTGCCGGTGGCCTGGTGACCAAAGCCTTTTTACTGCGTCTGGAAGGAGGGCGGTTATGGGCGGAAGAGACCCTTTGACGATCGGCATCACATCCTGAGGCAAAAGTTAAAAATCCGGCGACATCGGTTCATTTTTCAGCTATCGTGTTTAGCATATAAAACAAACCAGCCGTAGAGTTGGCGCCATATGGGCCTTCTACGTTAATTCGGTTAAGTTGAAGAAACGAGAGTTGCCTTATGAGCCTGATGTTCGATCCCGAAGCTGCTATTTATCCCTTTCCGCCCAAACCGGCACGTTTATCTGTTGATTAAAAACAGTTTTACCGTGAAAAAATCAAACGCCTGCTGAAAGAGCGTGATGCGGTGATGGTCGCTCATTATTACACCGACCCGGAAATTCAGGCTCTGGCGGAAGAGACCGGTGGCTGCGTCTCCGATTCTCTGGAAATGGCGCGTTTTGGCAGCCAGCACTCCGCTTCCACTCTGTTGGTTGCCGGGGTACGTTTTATGGGCGAAACGGCCAAAATACTCAGCCCGGAAAAAACCATTCTCATGCCCACTCTTCAGGCCGAGTGTTCACTCGATCTGGGCTGCCCGATCGAAGAATTCAGCCAGTTCTGTGATGCCCACCCTGACCGTACCGTGGTGGTGTATGCCAATACCTCTGCGGCGGTAAAAGCCCGTGCTGACTGGGTGGTCACCTCCAGTATCGCCGTGGAATTGATTGAGCATCTCGACAGTCTGGGAGAGAAAATAATCTGGGCGCCCGATCGCCATCTTGGACAGTATGTCACGCGAAAAAGTGGCGCAGATGTCATTTGCTGGCAGGCGGCCTGTATCGTTCATGACGAGTTTAAAACGCAGGCACTGCAGCGCATGAAGATGCTCTACCCGGAGGCGGCGGTGCTGGTGCATCCTGAATCCCCGCAGGCGATCGTCGATCTGGCCGATGCCGTTGGTTCTACCAGTCAGCTGATCCATGCTGCGCAGACGATGCCGCATAAGCAGATGATCGTCGCCACCGATCGCGGTATTTTTTATAAAATGCAGCAGGCGTGTCCGGACAAAGAATTGCTGGAAGCGCCGACGGCCGGCGAAGGTGCCACCTGTCGTAGTTGCGCTCACTGCCCGTGGATGGCGATGAACGGCCTGAAAGCGATTGCTGATGGTCTGGAGCAGGGGGGGAGTGAACATGAAATTTTTGTTGATGATGCGCTGCGTGAAGCTGCATTGATCCCGCTGAATCGTATGCTAACCTTTGCCGCAGACCTTAAATTAAAAATTAAGGGCAACGCATAATCGATAAAATTGAAGGAATTTCAATATGGATTTTTTTAGTACCTCGAATATTCTGGTTCACATTCCTCTGGGTCAGGGCGGGTACGACCTGTCATGGATCGAGGCGATCGGTACCATTGCGGGCCTGCTGTGTATCTGGCTTGCCAGCCTTGAAAAGATCGCTAACTATGCGTTTGGCCTGATAAACGTCACCCTGTTTGCGGTGATCTTCTTCCAGATCCAGCTGTATGCCAGCCTGCTGCTGCAACTGTTTTTCTTTGTTGCCAATATTTACGGATGGTACGCCTGGAGCCGGCAAACCAGTGATAATCAGCAGGCGCTGAAAATACGCTGGCTGCCGCTGCCTAAACTGCTCGGCTGGGGCGCGGCAATTGTCGTGGCGATTGCCCTGATGACGCGCTATATCGACCCGGTGTTTGCTTTCCTGACGCACACCGCCGTATCGTTGATGCAGGGGCTGGGCCTGAACGTGGTGATGCCGCAGCTACAGCCGGATGCGTTCCCCTTCTGGGACTCCTGCATGATGGTGCTGTCGATTGTGGCGATGGTGTTGATGACACGTAAATATGTCGAAAACTGGCTGCTGTGGGTGATTATCAACGTGATCAGCGTGATGATTTTCGCCCGCCAGGGGGTTTATGCGATGGCGCTGGAATATGCCCTGTTGACATTAATCGCCCTCAACGGTTCGTGGCTGTGGGTGAAAAGCGCCCGTCAGCGCTGATGCCTGGCTCAGGGCAGACCGTCTGTTTTGGTCCACCCTGAGCCATGGATGCCCTCATTCCTGGCATCTCAGTGATGGTGATGCGTGCTGTGATTCTCCTGAGTCGCGTGCAGGCCACAGTCGTCATCTTCGCAGCGCTGATACTCCATCTGTACCGTTGCATGCGCAATGCGATAGTGCTGACGAAGATAATCCTGAATGCAGTGCAGCAGAGCATCATGATCCCGCGGTGGGATCACCTGGACATGCAGCATAATCACCGGTTTCTCCCCCACCTGCCATAAATGCACATGATGTACGTGACGGACTTCAGGAATGCTGCGTACCAGGGTGCGTTGCAGCTTATCCACGTCAATATCCCGTGGCGCACCTTCCAGCAATTCGCGGCCGCTCTCTTTCATCAGCGCCCAGCCGCTGCGCAGCACCAGTAAAGACACCAGAACTGACAAAATAGGGTCGATAGGCGTCCAGCCTGTGAGCATGATGAGCAGCGCAGCGACAATGGCGCCGACCGAGCCAAGCAGATCGCCCAGGACATGGAGTGCTGCAGCCCGCACATTCAGATTCTTCTCTTCACTGCCGCTGCGCAGTAGCCAGAGCGACAGCAGGTTCGCCAGCAGCCCGCCAATAGCAATGATCAGCATCATGCCCCCCGCAATCGGCTGCGGTTGCCGGAAACGCACCAGCGCTTCCCAGACAATCAGAGCCGTAATGACCAGCAGGGCGATCGCATTCACAAAGGCGGCGAGCGTGGTTAAACGCAACAGACCAAACGAGTGCTGTGCCGTTGGTTTGCGCCGGGAAAACTGGGTAGCAAGCAGCGCCAGCAGCAGCGCAGCGGCATCGGTCAGCATGTGCCCGGCATCGGCCAGCAAAGCCAGCGAGCCTGAGATCAGTCCGCCCGCGACTTCCGCCACCATAAAAATGGCTGTGACGGCGAAAGCGGCCAGCAGACGAGAACGATTGGTGTCGGTTTCACCGTGGTTGTGAGCCATAAGATTCCAGTTGAGTTAATAACTTATCGCTTAATGATATCAATAAATTTAGCGCAGATTTAGGGGACTGATGGTTTTTTACCGCCTCAATGATCTGCTGGCAAAGCCGTTCACCTTCGCTATAACCCAGCAGCAACCAGCTACCTTTCATCCGGTGAGCGGCGTTCTCCAGTGCAGGCCATGCCTCAGCGGCAACGGCGTGATTCATCGCCTCGATGTCGCGCGCTAATGTCTCACTCAGTGTCTGGCACAGACGCTGAAAATAGTGCGCATCATGGTGGGCAAGCTGGTTCAGACGTTGGGCGATATCCGCGAACAGGTCCGGCGCATCGGTCTGCAACAGCGCAGCAATGTCCGGGAGAGACACGGGCTTTAGCAGCAAGTGGTCGGCGACCTGCTGTGCCTGCGGATGGTTGAGAATCTGGGCGTCAGCAGAACAGAGCACAATGCGCGTGCGATGCGGCTGATGACGTTCGCTGCGGCGCAGGATTTTTGCCAGCGTCAGGCCATCCGGGCGAGGCATGCTGAAGTCGATAAACAGTAAATCCCATTGCGCCTGTTTTGCGGCATCCAGCAGCGCACGTCCATCACCGAAAGTGTCAGCCTGAATGCCACAGTGTGCCAGCTGTTGTTGCATCACCAGCAGGTTGGTCGGATGGTCATCGATAATTGCCGCACGTAGATGGTGGGTCATGGCCGCAACAGGACGCGCCTGTGTTGCTGCAGGCTGTGGTGGATTGATCACCTGCCACGGCAGCGTGACGCTGACAGAGGTGCCTTCGCCAGGTGCCGATTGCAGGTCAATGGTCCCCCCCATACGACTCACAATTTCACGGCAGATAGAGAGCCCCAGCCCGCTGCCCTGCACTGACAGTTGACGGCCGGAAGGTGTCTGATACCAGGGTTCAAACAATCGTTGCTGTTCAGCCAGAGGAATGCCGCTGCCGGTATCAGCCACCCGCAGGCAGAGCCGGGGCGGATCCTCCTGGGCGGCCAGCGTCAGATGGATTTCGCCTTGCAGAGTAAACTTAATGGCATTGCCCATCAGATTATTGGCGATCTGTTGCAGGCGCTCACCATCAATCAGTACCCAGGCGGGCAGGGCCGTTAATGCACTGACTTTCAGCTGCGGGCCATTACGGCGAATAAGGGGAGGGTAAAAAACGGCCAGATGCTTCAGCCAGCTTTCCGGTTCCAGCGGGCGCGGCACCAGACTGAAGCTGTTGCTCTCTACTCTGGCATGATCCTGGAGATCATTGAGCAGCGTCAGCAGGCTGGCAGCGCTGCTGTAGATCAGCGATAAATTATGGCGCTGAGGTTGTTGTGCCACCTCCAGTTCCAGCAGTCCCAGCACCGCCTGCATTGGGGTGCGCAGCTCGTGGCTGACGGTGGCCAGGAACTGGCTTTTCATGCGGTTTTCCCGTTGAGCCACTTCGCGCTCCTGCTCCAGCTGTCGCCGCTGCTGACGTTCGCGACGCTGGTCAAGATAGCGTCTTAGCAGGAGGATCAACAGGAAGACAATGGCAAACAGGGCCGCCACTAGCACGAACAGCGATATTGGCCGCATGGTTCCCTGATGACCGTCATCAACACTTTCCGGTGTACTGCCCCAGTTCTCCCGCAGCCGCTGCCAGCTCTCCGCCGGGATCTGTTGCAGGCTATTGTTCAGTAATGCCCGCAGTAGCGGCTGGTCAGGGGCAATACCCAGGGTAATGGGCCAGGCGGTATCACCGGCGGTAAACGCCAGTTGCAGCGTATTGACATAACGGCTCTGGACACGCCAGCGAGCCGACAGCACATTGTCCACCAGCGCATCAATCTGACCGCTGGCCAGTGCGTCATACAGGCGGGTTGTGTCATCGAACACCTGAGGCTCGCTGCCTGCAGGCAACAGACGGGAAGCGATATCGCCACGCTTTACACCGATCCGCTTGCCATTAAGATCGGCCCAGCCACTGATGCTCTGTTCCGATGGACGAACATAGACGCCCCACAACGCTCGCCAGACGGGCTGCGTATTATTCAGCATGGCGTCATTACCGGTCAGCGGTAACGTCAGTTGGATCAGGGCGCGACCCTGGGCAACCAGTGTACCCGCCTGCTGAGCATTGCTGACCCAGTAAGGCTGAAAGCGTAACCCGGTGAGCTGGCCAATGCTGTTGAGCAGATCCACGCTGTAACCGGCGGGCTGACCGCTGGCATTGCGGTAGCTCCACGGATAATCGTCACTGACGGCGGCGTAGATAATCGTCGGATGTTGGGCGATCCAGTTACGCTCCATCGGAGTAAGGCGGGCGGTATTACTGTCCTGATAACGCGGCAGTGCGCTGCTCCAGCGTGCTTGGATACCGTTGACCACCTCCATAGGGAGCTGACGAATAGCACTGTCCAACTGCTGCGTCAGTGCCGGACTATGGGTCATTGCCCTGATCTGCAACACACCCGGATCAAGGGGCGAGGCCAGCTGGTAGACTTCACCCTGTTGTAACTGGCCAAGCAGGAACCCCGCGCTGGTTTCATCCGCGACCACATAATCACTGTGCTGATTCAACAGCCCTGAGAGTGCCTGCACATCGCTGTCAACGATCTGCCAGCGATGCTGTTGAACAAAGTCGGGATTAACCCGCGCCAACGTATCACGGCTGACGCTGATGCGTGCTTCGCTGGAGTTAAACATTACCGGACGCAGATTGTTGCGATTACGATAGATGCGCAGTGGGCTGCTAAACCAGGGCTGCGTGGCGCTGATGCCGGGTGGCAAAGGGTGCTGAGGCACGCCGAACAGCACGTCCACTTTCCCCTGCTGTAACGCTGCCAGCATGTCTGGCAGGCGATTAAAGCCCTGTACGTTCATACTCAGGCCGCTGGTTTGCTGTAACGCCACCAGATAGTCTGCGTTGATGCCGTAAAGATCGTTACCCACCACCATGTTCCACGGCGAACCGCCACCCACCAGCACGCCAACGCGCAGGTTTTTTAACGATTCTGCCGCAGGTGAAGCCAGCGGCATCATCTCCTGCGGTAGGGCAATACTGCTGATGGGGCGCAGACTGGCGCTGACGCTACTGACGCACAGCAGCAGGATAAACAACAGTTGTCTGGTTATCACTGGCGTGACTGCCACAGCTGTGCCAGTTCAACCACCGACTGTGCACCGGTTTTATCCATAATATTCTTCTTATGCGTGCTGACCGTTTTGTTGCTGATATGCAGCTGTTCGGCAATTTGCAGGTTGGACTGACCCCTCGCCAGCAGGGCAAGGATCTGCAACTCTTTAGCGGTGAGCTGTTCATGCAGCGTTTCATCCTGCTGCTGAGGCGGGAAAGCCCGTTGTCCCCCCAGCACGGCGAGGACGGCCGATAACAGCTGGCTTAACGGCTGGCGTTTTGCCACAAAACCCGATGCCCCGGCCGCTTCTGCCAGACGCGGCCAGACACGCTCTTCCTGCGCAGAATAGATCACCACGGGCAGTGAGGGGGCAAGCCGTTTAATACGTTTAAGCAGTTGCAGACCGTCGCTGTCAGGCAGACCAATATCGAGGATCACCACGCTGACACGCTGACTGTCGAGTAACGCGAGTGCATCCTGCTGATTTTCAGCAGACAATAAAGTCAAAGGGAATGGCGCATGAACCAGAGCGGCTTCCAGTGCAACCTGCACCAGCGGGTGATCGTCAATCAGCAGCAACGTGGTCATGAAAAAGTCCAATATAAAACAGGGGATTCAGGATAGCTGATGGGATGGTCGAAGAAAACGAGAAAGAAAAAAGGAGAGCATCAGCTCTCCTTTATTGAATCTGACGTTATGACAGATTACTGACTGGTACCATCGGTTTTGGTATCTGCTTCATTACCGACTTTTTTGTTGATGTCAGGGCATTTGCCATCTTTACATTGGGTATTTTTATTCACTTCATCCGCACTCATGCCTTTATGGTGCTTCATGTCTTTGTGCGTCGCATTGTCACCTGAAGTGTTGATTTTGCTGTTATCAACATTATTCGGTGGCAAGTTTTCTTTGGCGCCTGGTGCCACTGCACCAGCATCCGCGGCAGCATTCGCTGAACCGTTACTATCGGCAGCCATTGCTGCACCGCTGCCCAGGGTCATTGCTGCTGTCAGAAATACGATTGCAAACTTATTCATCATTATGCTCCGTTAATTATTGAATGTTGCCTGACTCAATAACTCGATTCGGTGAGTTACGTTATTTCATTATCTTCAGAATAAAATCCTGCAAAAGGGTCAGGGTGAAATCGTAAGTGGTACAAATGCATTTAATGCAAGAGTTAACGAGTAAAAGTGTAGTTCACGACAGGGATAAATCAAATCTGAGTACGGGTTAACCCTCGTAATACGATTTACAGGGCTGGGGAGTCGCGATAGATTGGAGGCGATGCGCCTGGTGTGCAGTACGGCAATGAAATAACATGGAAATATTATGAATTATCAGAACGATGACTTAAGAATCAAAGAGATAAAAGAACTTTTACCTCCGGTTGCGTTATTTGAAAAATTCCCTGCCACGGACAAAGCGGCCAGCACCGTTTCCCAGGCCCGTCAGGCAATTCATCATATTCTGAAAAAACAGGATGACCGTCTGTTAGTGGTGATTGGTCCCTGCTCGATTCACGATACGGTAGCGGCCAAAGAGTACGCCACCCGCCTGTTAGCGCTGCGTGAAGAGCTGAGTGACTCGCTGGAAGTCGTGATGCGTGTCTACTTTGAAAAACCGCGTACCACGGTGGGCTGGAAAGGGCTGATCAACGATCCGCATATGGATGGCAGCTTCCAGATCAACGATGGTCTGCGCATCGCACGTCAGCTGCTGCTGGAGATTAACGACAGCGGCCTGCCAGCGGCGGGGGAGTTCCTCGATATGATCACCCCGCAGTATGTGGCTGACCTGATGAGCTGGGGTGCCATTGGCGCACGTACCACCGAGTCTCAGGTGCACCGTGAACTCTCTTCCGGCCTTTCCTGCCCGGTAGGATTCAAAAATGGCACCGACGGTACGATTAAGGTCGCCATTGACGCCATCGGCGCAGCCAGCGCCCCTCACTGCTTCCTCTCGGTGACCAAATACGGGCATTCGGCGATTGTTGAGACCGCGGGTAACGAAGACTGCCACATTATTTTGCGTGGCGGCAAAGAGCCTAATTACAGTGCTCACCACGTCAGCGCCGTGAAATCCGGCCTGGCAAAAGCCGGTCTGGATCCTCAGATTATGATCGACTTCAGCCATGCCAACAGCAGTAAGCAGTTTAAAAAGCAGCTGGAGGTGTCAACGGATGTGGCACAGCAGATTGCAGGCGGCGATCGCACGATCATCGGTGTGATGATCGAAAGCCATCTGGTTGAAGGTAATCAGAGCCTGGAGAGCGGCGAGCCGCTGGTCTACGGCAAAAGTGTTACCGATGCCTGCATTGGCTGGGAAGATACTGAGACCGTGCTGCGTCAGCTGGCGGATGCGGTGAAAACGCGTCGCGGTTAATCTGTTAACGCGCATAAAAAACCCGCCAGATGGCGGGTTTTTTTATATCTGCGAACGTTCTATTGCGAAAGGATTACTTCGCTTTACCCTGGTTAGCAACGGCAGCGGCTTTCGCAGCAATCTCGTCAGCATCACCCAGGTAGTAATGTTTGATAGGTTTGAAGTTTTCATCGAACTCATACACCAGTGGCACGCCAGTTGGGATGTTCAGTTCCAGGATCTCTTCTTCGCTCATGTTGTCCAGGTATTTCACCAGCGCACGCAGGGAGTTACCGTGGGCCGCGATGATCACTTTCTCGCCGCTTTTCATGCGTGGCAGAATAGATTCATTCCAGTAAGGCAGCACGCGATCGATGGTCAGCGCCAGGCTCTCAGTGGTTGGCAGCTGTTCAGCGGTCAGTGATGCATAACGTGGGTCGTGGCCAGGGAAGCGCTCATCAGCGCGATCCAGCTCGGGTGGGGTCACGGCAAAACCACGACGCCATTGCTTAACCTGCTCATCACCGTATTTGTTCGCGGTTTCAGCTTTATCCAGACCTTGCAGCGCACCGTAGTGACGCTCGTTCAGGCGCCAGGATTTTTCCACTGGCAGCCATACCTGATCCACTTCATCCAGGATGTTCCACAGGGTGTGGATGGCACGTTTCAGCACAGAAGTGTAAGCGAAATCGAAGGTGAAGCCTTCTTTCTTCAGCAGCTGACCGGCAGCTTTCGCTTCGGTGCGGCCTTTGTCTGACAGATCAACGTCATACCAACCGGTGAAACGGTTTTCATTGTTCCACTGGCTTTCGCCGTGACGTACCAGAACCAGCTTAGTTACAGCCATAGCTTAACTCCTTAATAACTTTACGTTTCTATGATAATGGTGATCGGTAAACTGCCGGAGACGACAACGCGACAATTTTAATGTGCATTACCATAGCTGAATTCTGCGCAGCGCGTAAGTCCGTAACGCTCGCGATGCGCGATTTTCATGCGCTTTATCAAACCGCAGTCAGTTGATAACGCGTTATCGACTGATACGATTCACCTGGTTGCAGCCAGCAGTCGGGCTGTGGCCACTCAGGGTGGTTAGGCGAGTCGGGTAGGAACTCGCTCTCCAGCGCAATACCCTGGAAAGCAGTATAGACGCCCTGTTCGCGCGCCGGAGTACCTTCCAGATAATTCCCGCTATAAAGCTGTAATGCCGGTGCACTGGTAAAGACGTTAAGTTGCAGTTTGCCATCGGCAGACCACAATGTTGCAGCGGGCTGTGCCGCGCTGTTATTTAACAAATAGGCGTGATCGTAGCCTTTTACCGCGCGCTGATCGGCATCACTGAGGAAATCCTGTGCAACCGATTTTGCCTGGCGGAAATCAAAACTGGTCCCTGCCACGGCTTTCAGTGGGGCATTGGGGATCCCTTCGCTATCCACCGGCAGATAATGATCGGCATTCAGGTACAGGCGATGCTGACGTGCATCACCGTGTTCCGCATCCAGATTGAAATAGGCATGATTCGTCAGGTTAACCGGGCAGGCTTTATCCACGGTAGCGTCATATTGAATCGACAGCGTGTTGTCATCATCCAGATGGTAGCGCAGCGATACCAGTAGCGTGCCTGGGAATCCCTGATCGCCATCGGGAGAGTCCAGGCGATATTCCACTTCGCTGTCGCTTTGACAGACAATCTGCCAGCGACGGTTGTGGAAGCCCTCCGGGCCTCCGTGCAACTGATGCGCACCCTGATTGGCAGCGAGTGCGATGCGCTGGCCGTCATGCTGCAACTGTGCATGGGCAATGCGGTTGGCATAGCGGCCTACGGTCGCACCTAAGTAAGCGCTCTGCTCCAGATAGTCTGACGGCGTGGCGCAGCCGAGCAGCGCCTCACGTACGTGACCATCACCCATTGGGACGCGCGCAGAGAGCCAGGTAGCGCCCCAGTCCATAAATGTCGCGATCATCCCATTGCGATTGCGCAGGGTGGTGATGTGCCACGGTTGCCCATCGGGCGCATGAGAATTTGGGGTTAGCATTCGCCCGCTCCTGCTGAGGCTTTGCAGACGTAGAAGGTCTCTTTAATGCCAGATTTCGCTCCGTACTGGTCTGCCACGGCGGCTTTAACTTCGTCCACCAGATCAAACGGCATCAGCGCCACGATACAGCCGCCGAAACCACCGCCGGTCATGCGCACGCCACCGCGCTCGCCGAGCGTGGCTTTAACAATCTCAACCAGCTGGTCGATAGGCGGCACGGTGATTTCGAAGTCATCACGCATTGAGGCGTGCGACTCGGCCATCAGCACGCCCATGCGGGCCAGATCGCCGCGCGCCAGGACATCGGCGGCTTCAAGCGTACGTGCGTTTTCAGTCAGAACATGACGAACACGTTTAGCGACCAGCGGATCAAGCTGATCCTGCTGCGCGGTAAACTGGCTCAGTTCCACATCACGCAGTGAGGTTTCGCCGAAGAATTGCGCGCCTGCTTCGCACTGCTGTCGGCGCGTATTGTATTCGCTGCCTACCAGGCTGCGGCGGAAGTTGGAGTTGATAATGACCACCGCAATATCGGATGGCATCGGCACCGGGCGCGTGCCCAGCGTACGGCAATCGAGCAGCATGGCGTGATCTTTCTCACCTAATGCCGAGATCAGCTGATCCATAATGCCGCAGTTACAGCCAACAAACTGATTCTCTGCTTCCTGTCCGTTTACCGCAATGGCGGCGCCGTCCAGAGGCAGTTCATACAGATGCTGGAACACGGTACCGACGGCGACTTCCAGCGAGGCGGATGAACTCAATCCGGCACCCTGTGGCACATTGCCGCTGATCACCATATCGGCACCGGCAAAACCAGGTGCGCGCTTCAGCAGGTGTTTCACCACGCCGCGCACATAGTTAGACCACATCTGATCCGGGTGGCTGACGATCGCCTCATCCAGCGAGAAAATGTCCTGCTGATTGTCGTAGTCGGCGGCAATCACCCGCACCTGACGGTCGCTGCGTTTCGCACAGGCGATCACGGTCTGGTAGTCAATGGCACAGGGCAGCACAAAACCGTCGTTGTAGTCGGTGTGCTCACCGATCAGGTTGACGCGGCCCGGTGCCTGAAGGGTGTGGGTTGGCGTGTAGCCGAACACGGTACTGAAAATCTGTTGGGTAGCGGTCTGTAAGCTCATGATTATTCCGCCTCACGGAAATGAATATCGCTGACGGCGCGCAGACGTTCTGCTGCCTGCTCGGCCGTTAAGTCACGTTGGGTTTCAGCCAGCATTTCATAGCCGACCATAAATTTACGCACCGAGGCTGAACGCAGCAGCGGTGGATAGAAATGCGCATGTAGCTGCCAGTGGTCATTGGCATCGTCATTAAACGGCGCGCCATGCCAGCCCATGGAATAGGGGAAAGAGCACTGGAACAGATTGTCATAGCGACTGGTGAGCTTTTTCAGCGCCAGCGCCAGATCGCTACGTTGTGCCTCGCTCAGATCGGGCAGGCGCTTCACGTGGGCTTTCGGCAGCAGCAATGTTTCAAACGGCCAGGCTGCCCACCACGGTACCACGGCCAGCCAGTGCTCGGTTTCCACCACGGTACGACTGCCATCGTTCAGCTCGCGAGCCGTGTAATCAACCAGCATTGGGGAGGCATGTTTCGCAAAATACGCGCGTTGCAGATCGTCTTCGCGCTTTGCTTCATTTGGCAGAAAACTGTTGGCCCACACCTGGCCATGCGGATGCGGGTTAGAGCAGCCCATCGCGGCGCCTTTGTTCTCGAACACCTGTACCCAGGGATAGTGCTGGCCCAGATCCGCCGTTTGTTCCTGCCAGGTTTTGACGACATCGACCAGGCCTGCCAGCGTCAGTTCGGGCAGCGTTTTGCTGTGATCCGGAGAGAAGCAGATCACCCGGCTGGTGCCGCGTGCGCTCTCGCAACGCATCAGGATATCGTCGCTCTCTGGCGCATCCGGGGTGTCGGTCATCAACGCAGCGAAGTCATTAGTGAAAACGTATGTGCTGGCGTAATCCGGGTTTTTATCCCCGGTAACACGGGTATTTCCTGGGCAAAGGAAGCAATCGGGATCGTGTGCAGGCAGTTTTTCCTGCGACGGTGTTTCCTGTGCACCCTGCCAGGGTCGTTTGGCACGGTGAGGGGAAACCAGAATCCACTGATCGGACAGCGGGTTATAACGTCGATGAGGGTGATCGACCGGATTAAATTTCTGCATGTTGTGTCCTGATAACCGGGTTTATGCATTTCTGAACTGCAAAGAAAAATAGCACAATCTACGCGCTGAAAGCGTGATCGAGTTTGTATAAATGGAATCGTTTACACAAGCTGAAAAATCCGAAGTATCAATAAAAATAGTGCGGGCTTGGAGAGTTATCAGGCAGAGCGGGGTGAATAATGGTAGCGGTTACACTAGGATCGCTACCGTCAGGTTGCCACGAACGGTAAGGGTCGATCGTTTTTTCCGATCGACCCGAAAGGTCAGAGTGACAACGCGTCCTGCATGTAACGATACTCCTCGCCATCCGGGACAAAGCTCAGACGATGAGTAATGCACTGCGGAGCATCCTCTGCATGGTGCGAGACAAACAGCAGTTGGGTACGGCCTTCACCAATCAGCACATCCACAAAGCGGCGCACCAGCAGGCGATTTATCGGGTCCAGGCCTTGCAGAGGTTCATCCAGGATCAGCAGCGCCGGATGTTTCACCAGCGCCCGGGCGATCAATACCAGCCGTTGCTGGCCCCAGGAGAGATCGTGGAAAGGGGAATCCGCCACGGCTCCGCTCATGCCCAGCAGCGCCAGCCACTGTTTTGCCAGCGCCTGCTGACGGTCGGACACCGCCTGATAAATCCCGATGGAGTCAAAATAGCCAGAAATCACCACATTGCGCACACTGCTGCTGACACGATAGTCGAGATGCAGACTGCTGCTGACATAACCAATATGCTGTTTGATATCCCAGATAGTTTCCCCGCTGCCACGGCGGCGGCCAAACAGCGTCAGATCGTTGCTGTAGCCCTGCGGGTGATCGCCTGTCACCAGGCTGAGCAGTGTCGATTTTCCGGCACCGTTAGGGCCGGTGATCTGCCAGTGCTGGCCACGTTCCACCTGCCAGCTAAGATGATGCAGGATGGGACGATCGTTGTAGGACACTACGCCATCGCGTAACGTAATCAGCGGTGCGTCCTCCGCCAGTAACGGGATTGCGCTGGCATCATCGGCTTCCGGCAGTGTCATGCCCGTCAGCTGTTCACTGTGCGCCAGCTGCGCCACCAGCGCTTCCGCCAGGATCGCCTGCCGTTCACCGGTGTGGGTCAGGGTGCATTCTGCCAGCACGCCCACCCGATCGATAAAATCAGGAATATCATCAAAACGGTTAAGCACCAGCACCACCGTTAACCCCTGCTGTTGCAGGCCACCGAGGACATCGGCAAGGTTGGCGCGTGACGCCACATCTAAACCGTCAAACGGCTCATCAAGGATCAGCAGATCGGGCTGTGCCATCAATGCCTGACAGAGCAGCGTTTTGCGGGTTTCCCCGGTCGAGAGATACTTAAAACGGCGTGTCAGCAGGTGCTCAATACCAAACTGAGCAGCCAGTTGCTGGCAGCGAACGTTATCACGTACCGCTTCCTGAATAATTTCACTGGCAGTGAGGCCGGTATCATCTTCATCGGCACTCAGTAAATCGGTGTTATTACGCTGCCATTCATCGGCTACCAGTTTTTGTAACTGCTCCAGCGATAAACGGGTGGGGCGTTGAAACTGGTTGGTCACGCTGCCTTTCGAGGGCGGCAGTTCACCTGAGAGGGCGCGGGCCAGTGAGGACTTACCGCTACCGTTAGCGCCGACAAACGCCCAGCTTTCACTGGCCGTCAGGGTCAGGTCGTTCAGGTTAAGTACCCGGGTATCGTTCAGGCGGAAGATACCCTGGCGAATCTGCAATACTGGCATTCTCGTTTCCCTTTTCGATTCACAGTAACGTCGCGATGATGACGCGGTCGGCATTAAAACTGGCGGTCACAGTGGCGCCCGGTTCGATTTTTTGCTGCACAATATGCAGATTATCCACGGTCGCGCACAGGGTTTCACCGCCCCCCACGGCAATCAACACCTCGCTGTGGGTTTCCCCCTGCTCAATCTGACTCACGGTTCCGGCCAGCTGATTATCCGCCTGGGTGGGAGCGCGAGTCACCTCAATCCACGGCGCTTTAATCAGCACCAGCACCTCTTTGCCGTGGGTCAGTTGCAGACGATTGGCACTTACTTCCGTCAGGGCGACCTGGATTTGGGTCTGCCCGTCGGCCAGTTGCACTCTTATATGCTGCTGCACCGGACGCTCATCGCGGGCGATAAGCGTGCCGAAAAGCTGATTGCGTGCGCTGGTTTGCAGTGAAAAGCGCGCAATCGCCCCTAACAGACTGCCGGGCAGTGCGTCATCCTGCAAGACATCAAACGCTTTTTGCTGAATCTGCTCAAGCAGGGCATACAGCTGCAGCAGGCGCTCGCCGTAGGCGGTGACCACGGCACCGCCGCCGCCTTTTCCTCCGGTGGCGCGATCCACCAGCGCCCGGTCGGCCAGCTGATTCATTTCGTTAATCGCATCCCAGGCACTTTTATAGCTGATGCCTGCGAGCTTTGCGCCCTGGCTTATCGAGCCACTCTCTTTCACCTGGCGCAGCAGTTCAATACGGCGTGGATCGGCAAACAGCCGTTGTTGCAGTTTCAGAATCAGGGAAATATCGGCCTGCATAGGAACTCCGGAAGGGGGCAAGATAAAGGGTCTGGGTTGATTCTATCAGTGCGCGGCAAATAAATTGCGCACGAAGGCACAAAAGGTCAGTGCTTTCTCAACCATGCCCGCTACAATACTTCTTTTGTCCCGTAAGATGAGGTTTCCATGCTGGAGTTACTGAAAGGCCTTGCCGTTGCCATTATCATGGTGCCAATCGTCATGGCGATTATCCTCGGTCTGATTTGGGGTCTGGGCGAAGTATTCAACGTTATTTCCAAAATTGGTCACCGCAAAGACCAGCCAGCGAAAAAAAACCAGATTACCCAGTAAATCTCTCCCGTTTCTGATCGGCGCCCGGCTCTGCCGGGCGTTGTCGTTTCTGCCCCGCTAAACTTCTCGCCTCAGATGCCGATAATTACTGTTACAGATCCCAGTGCATCGTTATATTATTCAGTACATAACGAACCCCCTGGAGAGAAAACATGTCTGTAAAATGGAATCACTGGCTGGCCGCCGCCGCCGTCAGCCTGAGCGTTAGTGGCCATGCCATCGCGGCAGAAAACATTACCGTATTTGCGGCAGCTTCGCTGACCAATGCGTTGCAGGATATTGCCAGCGAGTATGAGAAGGGCAAGGACGTGAAAATCGTCTCTTCTTTTGCCTCCTCATCAACGCTGGCTCGCCAGATTGAACAGGGTGCCCCGGCCGATCTGTTTATCTCTGCCGATCAGCAATGGATGGACTATGCCAGCGAGAAGAAAACGATCGATAATGGCAGTCGTGTGACCCTGTTGGGCAACGATCTGGTACTGGTAGCCCCGACGGCCAGCCAGCCTCAGCCGGTGAATATCAGTAAAACAACCGACTGGAAAAGCCTGCTAAAAGGTCAGCGTCTGGCCGTCGGGGACCCGGACCATGTTCCTGCGGGAATTTATGCCAAAGAAGCGTTGCAGAAGCTGGGCGCATGGGAGCAACTTTCCCCGCTAATGGCGCGCAGTAACAGCGTGCGTGCGGCGCTGGCGCTGGTGGAGCGTAATGAAACCCCTTACGGAATTGTTTACGGCTCTGACGCCATAGCCAGTAAGAAAGTCACCGTGGTCGGCATCTTCCCGAAAGAGAGCCATAAACCGGTTGAGTACCCGCTGGCGATCGTCACCGACCATAACAATGCCCGTGTGAAGGCGTTTTATGACTATCTGAAAGGGCCGGAAGCGGCGGTTGTGTTCAAAAAGTACGGGTTCGCGCCATTATAATTGCAGGTTAAAAGATAAATTAACCAAAATATTTTAAGCTGCAGCAAGGCGGCAAGTGAGTGAATCCCCAGGAGCTGACTAAAGTCAGTGACTGGGGTGAGGGAGTGCAGCCAACACCGCTGCAGGTTAAAAGATAAAGGTTAAAACGATGTTTTTAAGCGATCCTGAATGGCAGGCCGTAGCGCTGAGTCTTAAAGTTTCTCTGGTCGCAGTTGCCTGTAGTCTGCCTTTTGGGATCCTGATGGCATGGCTACTGGTGCGCCGTCAGTTCCCCGGAAAAACCCTGCTCGACAGCATTATCCATCTGCCGCTGGTGCTGCCACCGGTGGTGGTGGGCTATTTGCTGCTGCTGGGATTCGGGCGTCGCGGCTTTATTGGCGAATATCTTTATGACTGGTTCGGCTTCAGTTTTGCCTTTAGCTGGCGCGGCGCCGCGCTGGCCTCAGCGGTGATTGCTTTTCCGCTGATGGTGCGCGCTATTCGTCTGGCGCTGGAGGCCGTGGACACCAAACTCGAACAGGCGGCACGTACCCTCGGGGCCGGGCGCTGGCGAGTCTTTTTCACCATCACCCTGCCGCTCACGCTGCCGGGTATTATTGCCGGTACGGTGCTGGGCTTTGCCCGATCGCTGGGCGAGTTTGGTGCCACTATAACCTTTGTTTCCAATATTCCGGGCGAAACCCGTACTCTGCCTTCTGCGATGTATACGCTGATTGAAACGCCGGGGGCCGAAGGGGCGACAGCACGCCTGTGCGTGATTGCCATCCTGCTGGCGCTGGTTTCCCTGCTCCTTTCCGAATGGCTGACCCGCTGGGGTCGTAAGCGTTTAGGTCTCTGATGCTGATCCTCGATTTTACTCAACAGCAGGGCGACCACACCCTGACGGTAAAGGCCACCCTGCCCGCCAGTGGTGTTACGGCCATTTTTGGCGTATCCGGTGCGGGAAAAACCTCACTGATCAATGCCATTGGCGGTCTGACCGTACCGCAGCAGGGCAGCATTACGCTGAACGATCGGGTGCTGAGTGATACGGCTACCGGCATCTGGTTACCGCCGGAGCAGCGGCGTATTGGTTATGTCTTTCAGGATGCCCGCCTGTTCCCGCACTATCGGGTGCGCGGCAATCTGGAATACGGCATGGCAAAAAGCATGCGCCCGCAGTTCGATGCACTGGTCAAACTGCTGGGGCTTGAATCTCTGCTCGATCGTTTCCCGTGGTCATTATCCGGGGGGGAGAAACAGCGCGTCGCCATTGGCCGGGCGCTGCTGACCGCTCCGGACATGTTGCTGATGGATGAACCCCTGGCGTCCCTCGACTTACCGCGTAAGCGCGAACTGCTGGCCTGGCTGCAAACGCTGGCGCGCCAGGTTTCCACGCCGATCCTCTATGTCAGCCACAGCCTGGATGAACTGCTGCATCTGGCCGATAACGTCATGGTGCTCGATCAGGGGAAGGTAAAAGCGTTTGGTGCACTGGAGAGAGTCTGGGCCAGCAGCGCCATGCGTCCGTGGCTGCCAAGAAGTGATCAGAGCAGCATTCTGCGCGTGCAGGTGCTGGAACAGCATCCGCATTATCAGATGACGGCGCTGTCGCTGGGCGATCAGCATATCTGGGTGAATCGGGTGGATTCCCCGGCGGGCACGCCGTTACGTATCCGTATTCAGGCCGCCGATGTATCGCTGGTGCTCAAGCCACCGGTGAACAGTAGCATCCGCAACGTCATCCCGGCGCAGGTGGCTGAACTGCTGGAGATTGATAACCAGGTGGAAGTGAAGCTGCTGGTGGGGCAAAGCGAGCTGTGGGCGCGTATCACGCCCTGGGCTCGCAATGAACTGATGATAAAACCGCATATGTGGCTGTTTGCTCAAATAAAAAGCGTGTCGATCACCACCTGATTACAGCACTTCCTGATAGATAGTGTCGGCAATCCCGGTTTCCAGATTGGTGCCAATCACGCGTTTTGCCCGCGCTTTAATGGCTTCGTCGGCGTTGCCCATGGCTACGCCTAATCCTACGGTTTCCAGCATGCTGAGGTCATTATAATTATCGCCAAAAGCGATCACGTCACTCATCTGGTAACCGTTGGCGGCTACCCATTGCGCCAGTCGTTTGCCCTTGCTGTTACCCGCTTTGGCGATATCCACCTGATCATGCCATGACCATTCACAGGCCAGACCCATCTCGGCTTCGACCTTTTCAGCGAACTGTTGCAGCGCCGTGGTGTCTGCATGAGACAGGGCAAATTTCCAGATTGACTGCGCATTTTTTGCCGCATCTGCCAGGCTGTTGACCTGCAAGAATGTCGGACGCTGGGCTTCAGGCAGTGACAGCCCCCAGTTAATGGTGCGCGTCACATGGCCGGTTTCTGTTTTGTACAGCATCGCATCATCGACGTATAGCAGGCCATGGATCCCCGCGGTGTCGAGCATCTCAATCACACGCAGCGCCTGTTCTTTGGGCAATGGGTCACTTTGTAAGACTGTTTTTGCCTGATAATCATACAAATAAGTGCCATTACAGCAGATTGCAGGTGTATCCAGCGCCAGTGCCTGATAAAAAGGATGGATGGCCACATGATGGCGACCCGTCACGATCAGGATTTTTATGCCGGCCTGTTGCGCCTTTTTGAGCGCTTCCAGTGATTCTGGCAGTATGGTTTTGGAAGGGGTTAACAGCGTGCCGTCCAGATCGAGGGCGATGATGCGATAGCTCATAACAGTTCCCGTGGCTCAAAAGAAGTCAATAAGTGTACACCTTGTGACGCCAGCCACAAAACTGGCGGCACAGAGAGAAAGCATCATCCGAAGATGAAGAGAAAAGCCACTTACCGATTTCCCGTTCAGAACAAGGAGCATTCATGAAACAAGTTGTTTATACCGCCAGCCCTGAGAGCCATCAGATCCACGCCTGGCAGCTGAATGATGACGGCGCACTGACGTTGTTGCAGGTGGTTGATGCCCCAGGCCAGGTGCAGCCGATGGTGGTCAGCCCGGACAAAAAGTTTCTTTATGTCGGCGTGCGCCCGGATTTCCGTGTGGTCGCCTATCGCATTGATGCCGAAGGTAAACTGAAAGAAGCAGGCCATGCACCGCTCACAGGCAGCCCGACGCATATCTCTACCGACCGCCAGGGGCGCTTCATTTTCGTCGGCTCTTATAACGATGCTTTCGTCAGCGTCAGCCCGATTGGTGCTGATGGCCTGCCGGGTGCGCCAACGCAGATTGTGAACGGTCTGGAAGGCTGTCATTCCGCCAATATCGATCTGACCAATCAGACACTGTTTGTTCCGGCGCTGAAGCAGGACCGTATCGCCTTGTTCAGCCTGTCTGACAGCGGCGAACTGACCCCACGTGCCCAGTCTGAGCTGAACACCACCAAAGGGGCCGGTCCGCGCCATATGGTGTTCCACCCGAACCAGCGCTATGCCTACTGCGTGAATGAACTGGACAGCACAGTTGACGTCTGGGATATCAGTAAAGATGAAGTGGAGAAAGTACAGAGCCTGGATATGATGCCGGAAGGCTTCAGCGATACCCGCTGGGCGGCCGATATTCATATCACGCCAGATGGCCGTCATCTGTACAGTTGCGACCGCACCGCCAGCATTATTACCGCGTTCAGCATCAGTGCCGGGGGCGATAGCCTGACCGTTGAAGGCCATCAGCCTACGGAAACGCAGCCGCGTGGTTTCAACATCGACCATAGCGGCCAGTACCTGGTGGCAGCAGGGCAGAAGTCGCACCATATCGAAGTGTATAAAATCACCGCCGACCGTGGCCTGTTACAACCGCTGGCACGCTATGCGGTAGGGCAGGGACCAATGTGGGTGGTCGTTCACCAGCTGGATTAAGCGCGTTAATTTTTTGGCAGTAAATATCAAGGGCTGGCCGTATTATGGCTGGCCTTTTTTATTGGCCAGAGCGATATCACATGAAGCATTATTAAAGATGATTGATTACCGCTTAGCGTAACGGACTCAAATAATAATGAAGAGGGTTGTGTCAAAATAAGCATAACGAAAAATAGCATATTTTTTCCAATCGTATTTTTACCATTTATCAATAACTATGATCTGTGCTGCACTTTTGTTTTTTATCCTCATATTAATTTGGAAGTACTGAGTGTAATCGATAAATTACGTTGTCGACAACATAATCACACTTTCTCTGATGCCGCGTGAGAACTGACAGGAAGTCAGCGTCAGGATGACTATTTTTCAATACAAGGAAGGTTTTCAATGTCTGCATTATCTCTTCCCTGTACCATTTTCATCACCAAGAATCGTATGGATGACTTCGGCGCTAAGGATATGCACTGCGGTGATTTAAGTGCGGAGCAGTTAAAAAGAGATTTTCAGCTCAGCGATGTCTCCAACAAGGTTGATCCCTATACGCTTACCCGATCAAGCTATCACCCCGTCTCTGCATATCAAACGTCTTACTGGCGAGCAGGAACCATCAGTAAAGAGGAATGTATCAATATCCTGTTCGATGAGTTCCGTGAATGTGCAAAGACCTTCTCTTTTTACGGCCCGTATCGCGATAATATTATCGATATGATTACCCATATGCAGCATAAAAAAGGCATGAATTTTAGCAGCACGAGGTTAGACTCGGCGCTGAGAGAGCAGATACTGACTGATAATTCAAGAGAAAGTAGTTCACGGTTGTTATTACAAAAAGCGTTAACGAAAAATATTGACTGGGGAAATGGTTACTATCCTTTACAAGCGAAAGGAAAACTTACCGCAGCTATTGGACAAAGCAGGCTTCCAAAATTTGATCGCATTCAGGATCGGTTTAATGGTATGGGGATTAGTGTGCATGATACCTGGGCTACCCAGATAAATATTAAATCGCTAAGGATAGACGGTGATCTTTTTCGCGCTGTTGTGCATTATAAAATCCAGGACCATTTTGGGTTGGATAACCAGGATGTCCTGGATTGGAAATTCAGGAAATTTCGCTTGTTTCGTATCTGGTTTGTCCTTCAGCGCTACAGTCTGTTTGGTTTTAAACCGTTTATGACCAATATGGAAACAACTATCGAGATTACAGGTGAGCATGATGTTAAAAAGGACTAAAAAAATAATTTTGCTAATGGTTATTAGTGGATGTTTATTGTGGCTTGGATTTCGGCCAATGAAAATTATTTCCGTTCATCAGATGAAATATTATAGCATCGTTTTAGTAGAAGATTATCCTTTCACGGATAAAGGGAAAATAAACTGGTGGCAAAAAAACAAATCGATGCTAAAAGCTAAGTATGATATTCCTCAGCCTGAAGCGGATGGAAGTTATAATGTGATATTGTGGGATTTCGATGAAGGGTATAAAGAGGATGATGGATATGATCGCCTGTGCTTTGATGATATGAAACCGCCCAAAAACTGTGTTGATAAAAATGCACTGATGACCGTCAGTCGCGATAAATACAACGTTACAGATTTCACACTTGATGATGGAGTTTACGTTCTTCAGGATAATGGTCTG
Organism: Erwinia sp. MYb375; assembly: GCF_037479175.1. Classification (NCBI taxonomy): domain Bacteria; kingdom Pseudomonadati; phylum Pseudomonadota; class Gammaproteobacteria; order Enterobacterales; family Erwiniaceae; genus Erwinia; species Erwinia sp. MYb375. Next base: position 173,193 of record NZ_JBBGZS010000011.1, read on the forward strand.
ATCGTCAAAAGAAAGACGGATTGAATGAAAGTTTATTATCATCAGTAAAAAATAGGTCGGTATGATGGCGATGGCCTCAACAGAGGCTTTATTATGGCTGGTTTTAATAGGGCAAAGTGGTAATACCCCCTGTGCTAGTCGTGTTTTTACTATTTATCAATAACTATGATCTGTACTGCACTTTTGGTTTTTATCCTCAAATTAATTTGGAAGTACTGAGTGTAATCGATAAATTACGTTGTCGACAACATAATCACACTTTCTCTGATGCCGCGTGAGAACTGACAGGAAGTCAGTGTCAGGATGACTATTTTAAAAAACAAGGAGTGTTTTCAATGTCTGCATTATCTTTTCCCTGTACCATTTTCATCACCAAGAATCGTATGGATGACTTCGGCGCTAAGGATATGCACTGCGGTGATTTAAGTGCGGAGCAGCTGAAAAGAGATTTTGGCCTTTCCACTGTCTCTGACAGGGTTGATCCCTGGACCCTGGCACGAAAAAATTACCAGAATGTGCCCACTTATCCTGCGTCCTCCTCTTGGCACACGGAGTCGATTAGCAAACAGGAGTGCATCAATATCCTGTTTGATGAGTTCCGTGCGTGCTCAAAAACGTTCTCTTTTTACGGACCGTATAAAAATAATATTATCGAGATGATTACCCATATGCAGTATAAAAAGGGTCTGGATTTTAGCAGTTCGAGGCTGGATTCAGCGCTGAGGGAACAGATATTGACTGATAGATCAGATGAAAACAGTTCACGATTATTATTACAAACGACATTAATAGAAAAAATTGACTGGAGAAATGGTTATTACCCGTTGAATATGAAAGATGAACTGACTAAAGCTATAGGTAAAGGAAAATTGCCAAAATTTGATCGCATTCAAGACAGGTTCAACGGTATGGGAATTAGCGTACATGATACCTGGGCCACCCAGATCAGTATTAAATCACTAAGAATCGAAGGTGATCGTTTTCGCGCTGTTGTACATTATAAAATCCAGGACCATTTTGGGTTGGATAGCCAGGATGTCCAAAATTGGAAATACAGAAATTTCAATTTATTTCGTATCTGGTTTGTCCTTCAACGTTACAGTAAGTTTGCTTTTAAACCGTTTATGACCAATATGGAAGCTACTATCGAAATTACAGGGGATCGTAATGTTGAAGATGTCTAAGAAAAGAATGCTTACCCTGTCGGTGGTAATTATGCTGAGTGGGATTTTATTATGGTTATCACTGCGTTCAGTGAAAATTATCGCTGTCCATCAGGACGGTAACTATAGTGAGGTTTTAGTTAAAGACTATCCTTTTACAGATGAAGGAAAAATAAAATGGTGGTTAAAAAATAAAGCGATATTAAAAGAAAAATACAATATTCCCAGACCAAGTGAGGATGGGCGATATCATGTGATACTGTGGGATTTTGGCGATGGTTATAAAGAAGGGGATGGATATGATAGTCTATGTTTTGATGATATGCCTCCTCCTATCAACTGTATTGATAAAAACAAAGTGATAACAATTGGCCATAATATAAATAGCCCTGCAAGTTTCACCGTTAGTGGCGGGGTTTACATCCTTCAGTATAATGGACTCATCTTAAAAAGAAAACGCCAGGAGTAATCATATTGGCCAGGAGCATTGATTCTGCGGGTGATCATCTGGCAGGGCCGCTTACTCCTCATTAACTCTCTTTAAACTGCCTGTTAAGCCAGTCGGAAAACATCGTCATTGCCTCACTTTCTGGCTGGGACTGTAAGCGTGTCAACCAATAGCCTCCAAGGTGGATTTCAGCGTCAAAAGGGCGAACAATCTTCTCTGTTTGTAGCAGGTGATGAAAGATCTTAACCGGCGCCAGCGCAATGCCTGCTCCCAACAAGGCAGCCTCGATCATCGTCAGCGAAGAGTCGAAAATCATCACCGGATGTGAGGGAGAAGGTGGGGGTTCGTTAAGACTGTGCAACCAGTGACTCCACTCATCACGACGAAATGACCGCAACAGCGTAAATTTATGCACATCCGCCGGTTGCTGCAACTGACGGGCTATCGTGGGATGACAGAGCGGTGAAAACGGGGCATCACAAATTAACGTCGCCTCGGTGCCGTGCCAGGCACCGCTGCCGAAGCGGATGGTGTAATCGTGACCTTCGGCTGCGGGGTCAACGCGATTATTGTGTGTGGACAGTTGCAGCTCAATATGCGGATGCCGGTGGTTGAAATCCTCCAGGCGCGGCAACAGCAAACCGGTAGCAAAGGAGCCAACCGCCCCCACTTTTAATTTTTCGCGCATTTTACCCGCAGAGAAACGGTCCAGCGTATTGGCAATACGATCAAAAGACTCGTTTAGGACCGGTAACAAATTCTCGCCTTCCGTGGTCAGCATCAGACCGCGAGCAACACGGATAAATAACGAGCAGCCCAACTGCTGTTCAAGCGACTTTACCTGCTGGCTCACGGCCGCATGCGTTACATTCAGTTCAACGGCTGCGTTAGTAAAACTTAGATGGCGTGCAGCTGCTTCAAATGCTCTTAGCGCATTGAGGGGGATGTAAGGACGGGTCACGGATTTACCTGTAAGATTTTCTTTTATCAGGTGTAAAAATTAACAGTTTGTTGCTGTTTGTCAAACCCGTCAAACTGACTGCTGTTCAAGAATATGGAAGGTTAGAAACAGTGAAATTACGTTCTCAGGCTGTGATGGTGGCTGTGCTGGCATCGGCATACTCATTGGGTGCCGTAGCGGCTCCTGATGTGGAAACAACGGTCCGCCAGGCGATTAAACCCCTTATCGATCAGCAAAACATTCCGGGTATGGCAGTGGCGGTCCTGGTAAAAGGCAAACCATACTATTTTACCTGGGGTATGGCAGATAAAGAGCAGCATCTCCCGGTGACTCAGGACACCCTTTTTGAACTGGGTTCGGTGAGTAAAACGTTCACCGGTGTGCTGGGGGGCGTGGCGGTGGCAAAAGGTGAGATCGCGCTGAACGATCGTGCCAGTCAATACTGGCCGGCACTTAATCTTCCACAGTGGCGCAACATTACGCTACTGCAACTTGCAACGTATACGGCAGGTGGCTTGCCCCTCCAGGTTCCGGATGCCGTTACGGATGAAGACGGGCTGAAAAACTTCTATCAACAGTGGCAACCTCAGTGGGCTCCGGTAAAGACGCGGCAGTATGCGAATAGCAGTATCGGACTTTTTGGCATGCTGGCAGTAAAGCCAACGGGACTCTCCTTTGAACAGGTGATGCAGCAGCGTGTATTGACGCCACTAAAACTCACACACACATTTATTACCGTACCAGAAGTCAGCGAAAATGCTTATGCGTGGGGTTATCGCGATGGGAAACCCGTCCGCGTATCGCCTGGCATGCTGGATGCCGAATCCTACGGTGTGAAGTCGTCCATAAAAGATATGTTGCGCTGGATGCAGGCCAATATGAATCCTCAACAGGTCGGGGATAAGACATTGCAGCAGGGGTTGGTACTTGCCCAGACGCGTTATTATCGCACTGATGCGTTATATCAGGGGCTTGGCTGGGAGATGCTTGACTGGCCAGAACAGTCAACGCTGGCCATCAGAGGCGCTGATAGTCCGGTGGCTCTGGGGCCCCAGCAGGTGCGGGATGCGCAATCTCATCCACGGGTGAAGGCATCATGGGTACACAAAACGGGTGCTACGGGGGGCTTTGGAGCCTATGTGGCCTTTATCCCGCAAAAACAGATCGGTATTGTCATGCTGGCGAATAAAAACTATCCCAACACCTTGCGGGTGAAAGTCGCCATGCAAATAGTCAAGGCTTTAGAGTAATAGTGAGGCGGGGGCATTGCGCCGGAAGGGAAACGCCCCCGCCTCTCACCCGGAAAATTATGAATACATCGCCGTTATGGATGCGCTACCGAGCGAATGGAAATGCACGTTAAAGCCTACCAAGGCGCCGCTGGCGTTCTCATCCACTTCCAGCGCTTCAACGTCAATGGCATGCACGGTGAAGATATAGCGGTGGGATTCGCCTTTTGGGGGGGCCGCGCCGCCGTAGCCCGCGCTGCCGAAATCCGTGCGCGTCTGCACTGAGCTCGTTGGCAGATCCACTTTGCCGGAACCTGCGCCTTCGGGAAGTTCGCGCGTCTCGGCGGGCAGATTTGCTACCACCCAGTGCCACCAGCCAGAACCGGTAGGAGCATCAGGATCGTAACAGGTCACCACAAAACTTTTTGTCCCAGCGGGAACATCGTCCCAGGCCAGATGTGGCGACAGATTATCACCCTGGTAACCCATGGCATTCAGCACCTGGCGTTCCGGCAACTTATCTCCGTCGTTAAAATTCTGGCTGCTTAATTTCATGTCATCTCCCATTTATTGGTGTAGTAGCTTCAGCAGCTCTTCGGCCGCCGCTGCGGAAGAGGCCGGATTTTGTCCGGTGACCAGGTGGCCATCGGTCAGCACATAAACACCCCAGTTATCAGTGTGTTCAAACTGACCGCCAAGCTTCTTCAGCTCGTCCTCGACCAGAAAAGGTACCACATTCGTCAGGCCAACGGCGGCTTCTTCGCTGTTGGTAAACCCGGTCACCCTTTTCCCGGCAACAATGGGCGTGCCATCGGGTTTTTTGGTATGACGCAGTACGCCCGGCGCATGGCAGACGGTACCCACTGGTTTACCATTGGCAAACAGCGTTTCGATCAGCTGAATACTGTCGGCATTCTCGGCCAGATCCCACAGCGGGCCATGCCCGCCAGGATAGAACACCGCATCAAACTCGCTGGCGTCGATAGTCTCCAGACGTTGCGTATGGGCCAGCGCCTGCTGTGCCTCCACGTCACTGCGAAAACGTTCGGTGTCGCGGGTTTGCGCATCCGGCTCGTCGCTGACCGGATCGAGCGGGGGTTGTCCGCCCAGCGGAGAAGCCAGCTCTACGGTGATCCCGGCATCACGGAAAACATAATAAGGCGCAACAAACTCTTCCAGCCAGAAACCGGTTTTATGGCCGGTATCGCCCAGTTTATCGTGCGAGGTTAATACCATTAATAGCTTCATGACGGTTTATCTCCTGCCACACGCACCACCAACTTGCCGAAGTTTTTCCCTTCCAGCATACCGATAAACGCCTCCGGCGCATTATCCAGCCCGTCGATAATATCTTCACGGAACACCAGGCGCTCTTCAGCCACCCACTGGCTCATCTGGCGGAAGAACTCATCAAAGCGGTGGCCATAATCCTGAGTAATGATAAAGCCCTCAACACGCAGGCGTTTTTTCAGGATAGCGCTTTGCAGCAGCGGCAGACGGTCCGGTCCGGCGTGCTGACCGGTGCTGTTATAGTCCGCAATCAGACCACAGACCGGAATACGTCCTTTGGTGTTCATCAGCGGCAAAACGGCATCAAACACTTTACCGCCTACGCTTTCGAAATAGACGTCAATGCCATCGGCGCAATGGCGGCTCAGCTGTTCGGCCAGGTTGTCATCACGATGATCGAGGCAGCGATCAAAGCCCAGCACGTCTTCGGCGTAGCGGCATTTCTCCGCACCGCCTGCAATGCCCACCACGTGGCAGCCTTTCAGTTTGGCAATCTGGCCAACGAGTGAGCCAACGGCGCCTGTCGCGGCAGCGACCACCACGGTTTCTCCCGCCTGAGGATTACCGATATCCAGCAGTCCCATATAGGCGGTAAAGCCCGGCATTCCGAGCATCCCCAGCGCCCAGGACGGATGCTTCAGCACCGGGCCGCTGAGTTTCACCAGCCCTTCTCCAGTGGAGAGCGCGAAGTCCTGCCAGCCGCTGTAGCTGAGCACCCAGTCCCCGGCGGCAAAATCCGCGTGCTCAGAGCGCTCAACAATCGATACGGTTCCGCCACACATCACCTCATTAAGGGCAACGGGTGGCACATAGGAAGGGGCATCGCTCATGCGTCCACGCATATAGGGATCGAGCGAGAGCCAGACAGTGCGCAACAGCACCTGCCCGGCAGCGGGTTCGGGAACGTGCTGCGCTTCGAGGCGGAAGTTCGCTGTGGTCGGTGCGCCGTGCGGGCGGGAAGCCAGCAGCAGCTGACGGTTGGTCTGTTTATCTTGTGGCATGTTATCTCCTGTTTGCGGCAGCAGGCCGCGCAAAACCTGGTAAAAGCGTAGCGCATCACGCTGACGGCTGCCTGGAGACTGCCTCCATTGTTAACAATTAAACAGGGCAGGATGTGCGATGGCGGCACTGACGGCGTCGATGAGCTGTGTCAGCGCCTGTGGTGTGATGACGTAAGGCGGCATCAGGTAAATCAACCGACCAAAAGGCCGGATCCACACGCCCTGTTCAACAAAGAATTGCTGCATCGCCGCCATATTGACGGTTCTGTGCGTCTCCACCACGCCAATCGCTCCCAGCACCCGCACATCGGCCACTTCCGGCTGTGTGCTCAGGGGTAACAGCGCCGCACGTAGCTGCCGCTCAATGTTTGCCACCTGCGCCTGCCAGTGGTTCTCCTGCAAGATGGCGAGGCTTTCTGATGCCACGGCGCAGGCCAGCGGATTGCCCATAAATGTTGGACCGTGCATAAAGCAACCGGCGGCGCCGTTGCTGATGGTGTCTGCTACCTGGCGTGTCGTCAGGGCTGCTGAGAGCGTCATGGTGCCGCCGGTCAGCGCTTTCCCCACGCAGAGAATGTCCGGGCTGATGGCCGCATGTTCACAGGCGAACAACTTGCCGGTACGGCCAAATCCGGTCGCGATCTCATCGGCGATCAGCAACAGCTGATAGCGGTCACACAGCTCACGCATCCGTTGCAGATAGCGCGGATGATAAAAGCGCATGCCGCCTGCACCCTGCACGATAGGTTCGAGGATCACCGCCGCCAGCTGGCGATGATGCTCAACAATCAACGATTCCAGCGCATCGGCATCCTGTGCCTGCCACGGTTGATCGAAACGCGGCGGCGCGGGTGCAAAAAGATGCTCCGGCAGATAGCCCTGATACAGGCTGTGCATGGAGTTTTGCGGGTCGCACACCGACATCGCCGCAAAGGTATCGCCATGATAGCCGTTACGCAGGGTGAGGAAACGCTGGCGTTTTTCGCCCTTCGCCTGCCAGTACTGCAAGGCCATTTTCATCGACACTTCAACGGCGACGGACCCCGAGTCTGCCAGGAATACGCACGTCAGATTCTGTGGCGTCATCGCCACCAGGCGACGGCACAGCGCAACCGCCGCCGGATGCGTGACGCCGCCGAACATCACATGGGACATCTGCGCCATCTGCGTCTGTAACGCCTGGTTGAGACGCGGATGGTTGTAGCCGTGGATCGCCGCCCACCACGAGGACATGCCGTCCACCAGCTGGCGGCCATCCGCCAGTTCCAGCGAGGTGCCAGCGGCAGCGACCACCGGGTAGCAGGGAAGCGGCTGGCTCATGGAAGTGTAAGGGTGCCAGATATGCTCACGGTCAAAGGCGAGATCGTCAGGGGTCATAAAATCACTTGTAAACCAAAAATAAAAAATTTAGTTTACAAGTATAACCAGGCCGTGAAGACAAATGACAGACTTTTTTGGAGCAAGCAATGGCAACTCGTTGGACCCTTTCTCAGGCACAGGCGCTGTTTGATAAACCTTTTCTCGAACTGATGTTTGAGGCGCAGCAAATCCATCGCCAGCACTTTGACCCGCGCCAGGTGCAGGTCAGCACGCTGCTGTCGATCAAAACCGGGGCCTGCCCGGAAGACTGTAAATACTGTCCGCAAAGCTCGCGTTATAAAACCGGGTTAACCTCCGAACGCCTGATGGAAGTGGAGGAAGTGCTCAGCTCGGCGCGCAAAGCTAACGCGGCCGGGTCCGGACGCTTCTGCATGGGCGCCGCATGGAAAAATCCGCACGAGCGCGATATGCCTTACCTGGAGCAGATGGTGCAGGGGGTAAAAGCGATGGGGATGGAGACCTGCATGACGCTGGGCACCTTGAGCGAGCAGCAGGCGCAGCGACTGGCGCATGCCGGGCTGGATTTTTATAACCATAACCTGGATACCTCGCCGGAGTTTTACGGCAGCATCATCACCACCCGTAGCTATCAGGAGCGACTGGATACGTTGGGCAAAGTGCGCGATGCCGGAATCAAAGTCTGTTCCGGTGGCATCGTCGGGCTGGGAGAAACAGTCAGCGATCGTGCTGGCCTGCTGGTGCAGCTGGCCAACCTGCCAACCCCGCCGGAGAGCGTGCCAATCAATATGCTGGTCAAAGTCAAAGGCACCCCGCTGGCGGATAACGATGACGTCGATCCCTTCGATTTTGTACGCACCATTGCGGTGGCGCGCATCATGATGCCGCGTTCCCATATACGTCTCTCTGCCGGGCGTGAACAGATGAGTGAGCAAACCCAGGCGATGTGCTTTATGGCCGGAGCCAATTCGATTTTCTACGGCTGCAAGCTGCTGACCACGCCAAACCCGGAAGAGGACAAAGACCGGGTGTTGTTCCGCAAGCTGGGCCTGAACCCGCAGCATACGGAGACGGAAAGCGGGGATAACGAGCAGCAACAGGCGCTGGCAGCCCAGTTGATGACTGCGGATACCGACCTGTTCTACAACGCGGCGCTGTAATGAGCTGGTCACAGCGTATTGAACAGGCACTGACCGCCCGACGCAGCAGTGGACAGTACCGCCAGCGCCACCTCAGCCAGCAAGCAGATGCACGCAGCCTGCGGGTGGCGGGGCAGGACTATCTGAACTTCTCTGCGAATGATTACCTCGGATTAAGCCACGACCCGCGCATCATCAGCGCATGGCAGCAGGGCGCTGCACGCTATGGCGTTGGGGCTGGGGGATCGGCGCATGTGACCGGTTATCGTGCCCCTCAGGCTGCGCTGGAAAGTGAGCTGGCCGACTGGCTGGGATACGATCGCGGATTGCTGTTTATTTCTGGATTTGCGGCGAACCAGGCGATTGTCACAACGATGATGGCAAAAAATGACCGGATCTTCGCCGATAAGCTGTGCCATGCCTCACTGCTTGAAGCCGCCAGCTTTAACCCGGCCACGCTGCGGCGCTTCGCCCATAATCAGCCCTCGGCGCTGGCGCAGTTGCTGACGTTGCCAGCGAGCGGTGAAACGCTGGTGGTCACTGAGGGCATTTTTAGCATGGACGGCGACCGTGCCCCGCTGGCAGAACTGCACCAGCTCTCTCAGGCGCAGGGCGGCTGGTTGCTGGTGGATGATGCGCATGGTGTCGGCGTCTGCGGTGAGCAGGGGCGCGGCAGTTGCTGGCAGCAGGGGGTGAAACCGGAGCTGCTTATTGTCACCTTCGGCAAAGCCTTTGGCGTCAGCGGCGCAGCGGTGCTGTGCAATGAGGAGACTGCCGAGTACCTGCTGCAGTTTGCCCGTCACCTGATTTACAGCACCGCGATGCCGCCTGCGCAGGTCTGCGCACTGCAGGCGGCCCTCGGCTGCATCCGGCAAGGCGATGGTCTGCGCGAGCAGCTGTCGGCCAACATTCACTACTTCCGCCAGCAGGCGGCAGGTTTGTCCTGGTCACTGGCCCCCTCCGACAGTGCCATCCAGCCCCTGATGGTCGGTGATGAACAGGCAGCGCTGACGTTATCGCAGCGGCTGCGTGAACGCGGCTGCTGGGTCAGCGCTATCCGTCCTCCCACCGTGCCACCGGGGACGTCACGTCTGCGTATCACGCTGAGTGCGGCTCATCGCACTGAGGATATCAATCGGCTTCTGGAGGCTCTCCATGCAGCAAACCGTTGATAAGCAGGCCGTAGCGGCAGCCTTCGGGCGCGCGGCACACTGCTATAACCAACATGCGGATCTTCAGCGTCAGTGCGGTCAACATCTGATGGCGCTGGCACGCCCCGGTCACACACTCCAGGTACTGGATGCTGGCTGTGGCACCGGCTGGTTCAGCCAGCGCTGGCGTGCTGCCGGGCATCAGGTCACGGCACTGGATCTGTCGGAAAAAATGCTCCAGCAGGCAGCGAACAACCACGCAGCGGACCATTACCTGCCCGGCGATATCGAAGCGCTGCCGTTTGCCGATGCCCGCTTTGACCGCAGCTGGAGCAATCTGGCCGTTCAGTGGTGCGGCGATTTGTCACAAGCGCTGCGTGAGCTGCAACGGGTGACGAAACCGGGCGGTCAGGTGCTGTTCTCTACGCTTGCCGCCGGGTCACTTGCTGAAGTGCAGCAGGCCTGGCAGGTGCTCGGACGGGCGGCACCGGTTAACGCGTTTGCCAGCCTGAGCAGGATTGAACAGGCGGCGGCGGGAAGTGCTTTGACGCTGATCCCTTATACGCTGACGCTGGCCTTCCCGGATGTCCTTAGCCTGCTGCGTTCGTTAAAAGGCATCGGTGCCACTCATCTGCATCAGGGGCGCGATGAACGGCCGCTGAGCCGTGGACAGCTGCAACAGCTTGAGCAGGTCTGGCCGCGCGATGCGCGCGGTTGCCTGCTCAGTTATCAACTGGTTTCAGGAGTGATGGAACGTGAGTAAACGCTGGTTTGTGACCGGAACGGATACTGAAGTGGGGAAAACCGTAGCCAGCTGTGCATTACTCCAGGCGGCACGGGCTGCGGGCTATCGCTGCGCAGGCTATAAGCCGGTCGCCTCCGGCAGTGAGATGACCCCGGAGGGGATTCGTAATGAAGATGCCCTGGCATTGCAACGTAACAGCGCGGTCAGGCTACACTACGATGTGGTGAATCCGCTGGCCTTTGTTGAACCGACCTCACCGCATATTATCAGTGCCGTGGAGCAGCGGACGATTACTGCACAGCAGCTTTCTGACGGGCTTGATGCGGTGGCACAGCAGGCGGATTGGGTGCTGACGGAGGGGGCCGGTGGCTGGTTTACGCCGCTGTCGGACACCCTGACGTTTGCCGATTGGGTGCAGCAGATGCAGCTGCCGGTGATTCTGGTGGTGGGGATGAAGCTGGGATGTATCAACCATGCGCTGCTGACCGTACTGGCGGTACAGTCTGCCTGTTTACCGCTGGCAGGATGGATTGCGAACGGTATTCAGCCGCCGGGTCAACGGCATCAGGAATATCTGGCTACGCTGAAACAACGTATACCCGCACCGTTACTGGGTGAGATCCCGCATCTGATCGGGCAGGGGAGAGAGGATTTAGGGCGCTTTATTACGCTACCTTGATGCTGACTGGCGGACCAGAAAACAGGGGCCGCCCCTACGATATCCTGTAGGGGGAGACCCTTTTTTCCGGTCGACCCGTCGTCATTACACCGTCAGCCATGTATTCACCATGCTGTCGTCCAGTTGGGCAACTTTGCCATGGGCGACATTGCGCCCGCGATGCAGCAGCAGGAAGTAATCGGCCACGCGGCGAATAAACGACAGGCGCTGCTCCAGCAACAGAATCGTCATGCCGAAGTCGTGATTCAGACGATGGATCAGATTGCCCATCTCCTCTTCCAGCCAGGGTGACATCCCCTCCGTCGGCTCATCCAGAATCAGCAGCTTCGGTTGGAGTACCAGCGCACGAGCCAGCGCCAGTTGCTGTTGCTGGCCAATCGGCAGCTCGCCGCTGCGCTGGTGGCGCAGAGAGTAAAGCGCCGGAAACAGATCGTAAACCATCGGCGGGATTGCGCGATGGCGCGCCATCCCCGCCCCTGCCAGCAGGGCAATTTGCAGGTTCTCTTCAATGGTCATCTGCGAAAAAATCTGGCGCCCCTGCGGCACATAGCCAATGCCCAGCGAGGCGCGTTTCTCTACCGGTTGCAGTAACAGATCCTGCGGCGGGCCGTTATCTTCCTGCCAGATCATGGAACCGCTGTTGATGGGCAGGTGTCCCATAATGCAGTTCACCAGCGTGGTTTTACCCATTCCCGGCTGGCCGATAATGCCGGTGCAGGTGCCCGGTTGCAGATCCAGGTCAACGTCCCACAGAATGTGGTTTTGCCCATAAAATTGATTAATAGAACGTAAACTGAGCATCTGACACTCTCCTTCAGACAGTTATCGATCGCACCTGTTTTGCTTACGCTCTTTGTCGTCAGGCAAACAGTCCGGCATTGATAAAAATGCCCGCGGCTTAGCGCTTTTCGCTTTGGTGTAATGAAAGCGTGAGGCGGTACTGATATAGCTTGCAAATAGCAGGCCAGTTCGGAAAAAGGCCAAAAATACACAAAGTGGTAACATTGACGGCGGCTATTGGTGAGCGGCGCTAAACAATGGCTCGTGGTCAACCGCACGCTGCACCGGGCCAGTGCCGCAGGTGAAACGGTCATGGTGCAACTGCCATGTAAAATGGCAAAACCGAAAATCGGAAGCGATAAAAAGGCAGGGTACCCGTGGGTCAAAACGGTGCATAACTTGCCCGTTTATCTGCACAGCTGCTCCCTTTCCGTGACGAAAAAAAAGCAAAAAAAAATATTTGGCGCCCAGACAGGAGCGTGGGGACGATTTATACATATCAGACGGGTCAGGCGCTGAAAACAGTTATCCACTATTCCTGTGGATAACCTTGTGCATTAACGTCTGAAAACCTGCGCAATGCGAGAGCGGACGCGGCTTTGGCTCGGGTTGGTGTGAAACTCGACTTATTGATAAAGTTCTTTTAAATCAATTTGTTATTTAAAATCAATACAGGTAAATATCCTGGCTTGATCCGTCAGCGCTTTTGGTGGGCGGCTATTGACAAATGTTAAAATGCTAAACTATCTGGGGATAAGCCTTTCGGACACTTTCCGCATACGTTTGCGCACCGGGCGGCAAAAGTGCGGCTTTGCGTTTCTTTGAAGCAGTATGAAAAATACCTGGGATTTTATCCAGCCTTTTTTGCTGGCAAAATCGTCACGGCAGAGTAGAATTACAGTCCGGTTCGTGTCCCTCTTCATCAGGTAGCCTGTTATGAGCAAAGTGTTTAAACTCAACTCCGATTTCAAACCTTCAGGCGATCAGCCGGAAGCGATTCGCCGCCTGGAAGAGGGGCTGGAAGATGGCCTGGCGCATCAAACGTTATTGGGCGTAACCGGATCAGGTAAAACCTTTACGATTGCCAACGTGATTGCCGATCTCAATCGGCCGACGATGGTACTGGCACCCAATAAGACGCTGGCGGCGCAGCTTTACGGCGAGATGAAAGAGTTCTTCCCCGATAACGCGGTGGAGTACTTTGTCTCTTACTACGACTATTACCAGCCTGAAGCCTATGTCCCCAGTTCTGACACCTTTATCGAAAAAGATGCCTCGGTAAACGAACACATTGAGCAGATGCGTCTTTCTGCCACCAAAGCCCTGCTCGAACGGCGCGATGTGATTGTGGTGGCCTCAGTGTCAGCAATTTACGGCCTGGGTGACCCGGACCTCTATTTGAAGATGATGCTGCACCTGTCACGTGGCATGGTTATTGACCAGCGCGCGATCCTGCGTCGGCTGGCCGAGCTGCAATACACCCGCAATGACCAGGCTTTCCAGCGCGGAACGTTCCGCGTGCGCGGTGAAGTCATCGATATCTTCCCGGCAGAGTCTGACGACTATGCGCTGCGCATTGAGCTGTTTGATGAAGAAGTCGAACGCTTATCCATTTTCGATCCGCTAACCGGGCAGATTGACTCGGTGGTGCCGCGTTATACCATCTACCCCAAAACCCACTATGTGACCCCGCGTGAGCGCATTCTGCAGGCGATGGAAGAGATCAAAGTGGAGCTGGTTGACCGTAAACAGGTGCTGCTGGCTAACAATAAGCTGCTGGAAGAGCAGCGAATCAGCCAGCGAACCCAGTTTGACCTGGAGATGATGAACGAGCTGGGTTACTGCTCGGGCATTGAAAACTACTCCCGCTATCTTTCCGGGCGTGGCCCTGGTGAGGCACCGCCTACGCTGTTTGACTATTTGCCCGCCGATGGCCTGCTGGTCATTGATGAATCCCACGTGACGATCCCACAAATCGGCGGGATGTATCGCGGCGACCGGGCGCGTAAAGAGACGCTGGTCGAGTACGGTTTCCGCCTGCCATCAGCGCTGGATAACCGCCCGATGAAATTTGAAGAGTTTGAAGCGCTGGCGCCGCAAACCATCTATGTGTCCGCGACTCCCGGCAACTATGAGCTGGAGAAATCGGGTGGAGACGTAGTGGATCAGGTGGTGCGTCCCACCGGCTTGCTTGACCCGACCATTGAGGTGCGCCCGGTAGGGACGCAGGTCGACGATCTGCTGTCTGAGATCCGTAAACGCGTGGTGATAAACGAGCGCGTGCTGGTCACGGTGCTGACCAAACGTATGGCAGAGGATCTCACCGAGTATCTGGAAGAACACGGCGAGCGGGTGCGGTACCTGCACTCAGATATCGATACCGTGGAGCGCGTGGAGATTATCCGCGACCTGCGCCTCGGTGAGTTTGATGTGCTGGTGGGGATTAACCTGCTGCGTGAAGGGCTGGATATGCCCGAAGTGTCGCTGGTGGCAATCCTCGATGCGGATAAAGAGGGCTTCCTGCGCTCTGAACGCTCACTGATCCAGACCATTGGCCGCGCGGCGCGTAACCTCAACGGTAAGGCGATCCTCTACGGTGATAAAATCACGCCGTCTATGGCACGTGCGATCAGCGAAACGGAACGGCGTCGTGAAAAGCAGGAGCAGCACAACCTGGAAAACGGCATTGTACCGCAGGGCCTGAATAAGAAAATTGCGGACATTCTGGAGCTGGGCCAGGGGCTGGCGAAGAACAAAGCGAAGGTGCGCAGTATGAAAGGGCGCAGCATTGTGGAAGACGATCCGGAATATGTTGATCTGTCACCAGGTGGATTGCAGAAACGCATCCACCAGCTGGAAGCTCAAATGCAAAAGCATGCACAGAATCTGGAGTTCGAAGAGGCCGCCCAGGTACGCGACCAGCTACACAAGGTGCGCGAACTGTTTATCGCGGCATCTTAGCGTAGGGTCTGACCCGATTCTGTAGGGGCGACCCCTGAGGGATCCCCACAAAACAAGACCTGCATTATTTGCAGCCACCTTCTTTTCCGGTCGGCCAGTGACGCGGGCCTGCACGATGGTTCAGGTCAACGTCAAGGGCGTTTCGCTTTCCCGCTGCGCGGGCTGAGCGACCCAGGGCGGCCAGTCGCCGCCGCCCTGGGGACCCGGGCTTTGCGGCAGGCGCTGCGTCCACTGCGTGGATACCTTCGCAAGCATCGTTCACCGACGGAGCAGTCGTGACGGCACATCCCTGTGCCGGCTCTCCCTCTCACCGCCGTCCTGGCGGTTCGTCCTGGTTCACTGTGCTTCCTCAGCGCTGCTGAATGCCGCCTCAACGTCAAAATCCAGGTCAAAACCCAGATCCAAAATCCTGATTCAAATCAATCCGCAGAGACTGTCACATGGTGGGGGTTGTAATACCTACAGCGAGCAGACGTTCTGCGGGGATGGGGCCAGTTTGAGGTAAGCCGGACGTCACGGGGCAGGGACGCCGCGTGACGAGGCCCGCATGGATGCGGCAGTTGCCGATCCGGTGTGCTCAAACTGGCCTCAGACCTGAAGCGGAATGATCAGACATTAATTTTTCCGGTCGCCCCGTCTTTATACCATTGCCTGCACTGCGTGCTCCAGCGCCAGACGTAGCAACAGGCGATCGTGGCGATACGGAATATCCCCGGCTTCCAGCGGCTCCTGAATGATCAGTCGCCCGTCGAGTTGGCTGCTGTCGACCTTTGGCCCCAGCACCAGCGCATCAATCACGCGTTTGCCTATCGCCTTCTCCATCATGGCCAGCTTATCGGTGACCGTCAGCTTCGCGGCTGCCGGGCTGAGTTCTTTCCCGAGATTACCAATAAACACCATCGTGGCCGGCGTGCGGCGCAGGGCCTGAGCAATCTCTGGCAGCAGCAGAACAGGCATCAGGCTGGTGTAAAAACTGCCCGGACCAATCAGGATCAAATCGGCTTCGCCTATGGCCTCCACCGCTTCACGCGTGGCGCTGACTTTGGGGGCGAGCATCAGCTCCTGCGGCGGTTGTATCATCTGATCAATTTCAGTTTCGCCGTATATCAGATGGCCTTCCTCATCCAGCGCCACCAGGTCAACCGGCTGCTCGGACATCGGGATCAGGAATGCATCCACCTTCAGTAAATTGCGGATCAGATTGATAGCTTCAAACGGCCTGACGCTGAGGTGATCGAGGGCTTTCAGCATCAGGTTGCCGAGGTTATGCCCTGCCAGCTCACCGTTACCGGCAAAACGGTACTCAAACATGGCGGAAGCAACGCTCGGTTCGGCGATCAGCTGATTCAGGCAATTACGCATATCGCCCCAGGCGATACCGCCTTCAGAGCGGCGTATTCGCCCGGTAGAACCCCCGTTATCGGTGGTGGTGACAATGCCGGTCAGGCGGGAACCCAAAGGTGAAAGGGCGGACATCACACGGCCCAGACCGTGTCCTCCCCCTAATGCCACCACGCGGTCGAGGTCAGCTAACGTGCGATTTCGCATAATATCCATTCGTCATGTGATGAAACTGTTATGAGCCTTATTTTACGCTAAACGTCCGCTAAAATGCCGTGAAAATACGTTATGTATAATAATATACAGCGAAACACTGCACTGGTAACCCTGCTGTATTAGCGCTAACATTTGCGTTATCACGGTTTACCGATGTTCGGTGAATCACACTTAAGCCCTGATACCTGTGTCCTCAAGGATATGGTGTCCTGGCCGCAACCGTTGAGTTGCCAGGGTGCAGAAAGAAATGACTGCATCTCCCTATCTGGAAAGGTGTCACAGGTGCCACAATTTACTGATAACTTCGCGCGCAGGTTTTATTACCTGCGCCTGTCGATCACCGACGTGTGCAATTTCCGTTGCACTTACTGTCTGCCCGACGGTTATAAACCGCAGGGCGCGCAGAACAAAAGCTTCCTGTCGCTGGATGAAATCCGCCGCGTCACACGTGCCTTCGCCGCAGCAGGTACGGAAAAAGTGCGCCTGACGGGCGGTGAACCTTCCATGCGCCGTGATTTTACCGAGATCATCGCGGCCGTGCGTGAAAATCCTTCCATTCGCCAGATAGCTCTCACCACCAACGGTTATCGCCTGAAGCGCGATGTCGCGCAGTGGCGTGCTGCCGGGCTGACCGCGCTGAATGTTAGTATCGACAGCCTGGATGCGCGCCAGTTTCATGCCATCACCGGGCAGGATAAATTTGATGACGTGATGCGCGGGATTGATGCGGCCTTCGACGCCGGATTCAGCAAGGTAAAAGTCAACACCGTACTGATGCGTGACGTCAATCATCAAAGCCTTGATACCTTCCTCGACTGGATACGCACCCGTCCGATTCAATTGCGTTTTATTGAACTGATGGAAACCGGTGACGGTGGTGCACTGTTCCGCAAACACCATGTTTCCGGCCAGGTGATCCGCGACCAGTTACTGCAACAGGGCTGGGTGCAGCAACTGCGCGCCCGTAGCGACGGCCCGGCGCAGGTGTTCAGTCATGCGGATTATCAGGGTGAAATTGGCCTGATCATGCCGTATGAAAAAGACTTTTGCGCCAGCTGCAACCGTCTGCGCGTCTCTGCCACGGGAAATCTTCATCTTTGCCTGTTTGGCGATGGCGGTGTGCCGCTGCGTGATTTGCTGGCCGATGACAGTCAGCAGGCCGAACTGCAGGCGCGCATTGCCGGCAGCCTGACGACGAAGAAAGAGACGCATTTTCTCCATCAGGGGAATACCGGTATTACACAGAATCTCTCGTTTATCGGCGGCTAACAGCCGACGATACAGGCGTTAATCTAAGGAGTATATATGGGCAAAGGATCAACGGATTTTATCCCCCTTAACGTGGCGGTGCTCACCGTCTCCGATCGCCATACTGCTGACACTGACAGCTCCGGCGACTACCTGCGCGAAGCGCTGGCAGAGGCCGGGCACCACACGGTGGAGAGCGGTATCGTGGCGGATAACCGCTACGGTATTCGTGCTGAAGTCTCGCGCTGGATCGCCAGCGATAATGTGCAGGTGGTGCTGATTAACGGCGGCACGGGGTTTAACGAGAAAAACGCCACGCCGGAGGCGTTACTGCCGCTGTTCGATCGCGAGATTGAAGGCTTTGGCGAACTGTTCCGCATGATCTCCTATGAAGATATTGGTACGTCCACCCTGCAATCGCGTGCGGTGGCCGGTTTAGCCAATAACACCCTGATTTTCGCCATCCCGGGATCCACCGGCGCCTGCCAGCTCGCCTGGGAGCGCATCATTCAGGATCAGCTTGATGCCCGCACCCGTCCCTGCCACTTTGTTTCGCATGTGAAGAAGCCGTAAATGTCTCAGTTAACGCATATTAATGCCGCCGGAGAGGCGCATATGGTGGATGTGTCCACCAAACAGGAAACCGTGCGTGAAGCACGGGCGGAAGCCTATGTCGTCATGCGTCCTGAAACGCTGCAAATGATTATCGACGGCAGCCATCACAAAGGGGATGTGTTCGCCACGGCGCGCATCGCCGGTATTCAGGCCGCCAAACGCACCTGGGAGTTGATCCCACTCTGCCACCCGTTGCTGCTGAGCAAGGTCGAAGTGTCGTTAAGCGCCGAACCTGAACATCACCGGGTACGCATTGAATCGCTGTGCCGCCTGACGGGGAAAACCGGGGTTGAGATGGAAGCGCTGACTGCTGCATCGGTCGCTGCGTTAACGATTTACGATATGTGTAAAGCCGTGCAGAAAGATATCACCATTGAGCAGTGTCGCCTGTTAAGTAAGAGCGGCGGGAAATCCGGTGATTTCCAGGCGGTGGTCCATGATTAACGTGCTGTTTTTCGCCCAGGTGCGCGAACTGGTCGGTATTGATCGCCTTGAACTGCCCGCGGAATATCAGAATGTAGAAGCCCTGCGCAGCCAGCTGGCGCAGCAGAGCGATCGCTGGGCGCTGGCGCTGGAATCCGGCAAGCTGCTGGCAGCGGTCAATCAAACGCTGGTGTCGATGCAGCATCCTGTTCGTGCCGGGGATGAAGTCGCCTTCTTCCCACCGGTCACCGGGGGTTGAGATGGATACCCGTATTCGCGTCGGCAGTGCGCCCTTTAGCATGAGTGATGAATACCAGTGGCTGGCGGCATCCGATCTTGACGGTGCCGTGGTGACGTTCACGGGTAAGGTGCGCAACCACAATCTGGGGGATAACGTCAGCGCCCTCAGGCTGGAACACTATCCCGGTATGACCGAAAAAGCCCTGGCAGAGATTGTCGATGAGGCGCGAGCGCGCTGGCCGATGCAGCGTGTGACGGTGATCCATCGTATTGGTGAGCTGTTCCCCGGCGATGACATCGTGCTGGTGGGCGTTAGCGGTGCGCACCGGGGAGCGGCGTTTGCCGCCGCAGAATTTATCATGGATCAGCTAAAGACCCGTGCCCCGTTCTGGAAGCAGGAAGCCACCGCTGAAGGTGACCGCTGGGTCGCCGCGCGTGACAGCGACCATCAGGCCGCAGAGCGCTGGAAATAGTGCATTTATCACGTTGACTCTGCCTTGAGGATTTTCATGCGCCGGATTGAACTGCATCATCTTTTGCCGCTGGCCCTGCTGGTGCTGGCGGGTTGTAGCCATCAGCCGTCGGACACAGCATCTCAGCCGCGCCCGACCGATGTAAAAGCCGATATTGCCCGTCTGCTACCTGCTGACGTCAGCGATCGTCAGGGGTGGGCGCAGGATATTTTCGTGGCATTTAACAGCCAGAATATCGTACCCAACGTCAGCAATCTCTGTGCCGTCATTGCGGTGACCGGTCAGGAATCAAACTTCAGCGCCGATGCTACCGTGCCGGGCCTGCCAAAAATTGCCTGGGCGGAGATTGATCGCCGTGCCGGGCAATTGCATATTCCCTCCTTCCTGGTGCGCACCGCGCTGATGATCAATTCACCGACCGGCAAAAGTTATGCCTGGCGTCTGGATCACGTCAAAAGTGAGAAAGAACTGAGCGCGGTATTTGATGATTTTATCGATATGGTGCCGATGGGGCAGAAGCTGTTTGGCAACCTGAACCCCATCCATACGGGCGGGCCGATGCAGGTCAGTATTGCCTTTGCGGAAGCCAATGCCAAAGGGTATCCGTATCAGGTGGACGGTTCTGTTCGCCGCGAAGTCTTTTCCCGCCGGGGAGGCATGTGGTTTGGCACCCGGCACCTGCTCGGCTATCCGGCTAATTATCCGTCGCCGCTGTATCGCTTTGCCGACTTTAATGCAGGCTGGTACGCCAGCCGCAATGCGGCATTCCAGGCGGCAGTGTCGCGGTTAAGTGGCATTAAGCTGGCGCTGGATGGTGACCTGATCAACTACGGTTCCGACAGTGCAGGATCGACCGAGAAGGCGGTACGTACTCTGGGTAAGCGGCTGGATTACAGTGACCGGGCGATTCGCCGTGCGCTGGAGAAAGGCGACAGCATCGATTTCGAGAAAACCGATCTGTGGAAGTCTGTGTTTGCGCTTGCTGAAAAGGATGCCGGGAAAAAACTGCCGCGTGAGGTGTTTCCGGGTATCAAGCTGGAGAGTCCGAAGATTACCCGTAATCTCACCACCGCGTGGTTTGCCCAGCGGGTGAACAGCCGATATCAGCGCTGTATCGATCGTCATTAACAGGGACGGGCATGCCCGTCCCCTACAGCTGTCTTACACTGATTGCAGTTTGAAAATCTGCACCGTCTGCGCCAGCGTCTTCGCCTGATCTTCCAGCGAAGCCGCAGCCGCGGCCATCTCCTGAACCAGCGCGGAGTTTTGCTGCGTTGCGCCATCCATCTGGTTCACGGCGACCGTCACCTGACCAATACCCTGTGATTGCTCATCAGAGGCATGCACAATTTCCCCGATAATGGTTTTCACCGAGTTCACCGCCTGGGTCATCTCCTGCATGGTTTTTCCGGCGCTTTGCACCAGCGTTACCCCCTGATCAACACGCTGAGTCGATTCACTGATCAGCGCAGAAATATCCTTCACTGCGTTGGCACTGCGCTGGGCCAGATTGCGCACCTCTGCCGCCACAACGGCAAAACCGCGTCCCTGTTCTCCGGCACGTGCAGCTTCAACCGCTGCGTTCAGCGCCAGGATGTTGGTCTGGAAAGCGATACTGTTGATAATGCTGGTGATAGCACCGATTTTCTGCGAGCTTTCATCGATCTGTTGCATGATCTTCACCACCTGCGATACCAGATGCTCACCGCGTTGGGCAATATCCGTGGCATTTTCGGTCAGTGCCGTGGCCTGATGGGCATTATCAGCGTTATGTTTTACCGTTGCCGTTAACTGCTCCATGCTGGCTGCTGTCTCTTCCAGCGCTGCCGCCTGCTGTTCGGTACGGGAGGCGAGGTCAAGGTTGCCGCTGGCAATTTCTTCTGCACCCTGGCGCACGGAATCGCTGGCTGAGATAATCTCACCGACCATATTGCGCAACTGATGCTGCATGGTCTGCATGGCGAAGAAAATACTTTGCTGATCGTTCGCTTTCACCGGAATATTGGCGCTGAGATCGCCTTCCGACACGGCCATGGCGATATCTGCCGCCTGACGCGGTTCGCCACCAATAGGCGTTGCCACTTTACGGCTGAAGATCACGCCCAGCACGCCGCACACCACAATGATACTGATCAGCATCATCGCCACTGCGTACATTAACTGGCGGTTAGCGGCGGCCATCACCAAATCAACCGGAGCGACAACGCTGAGATACCATGAAGCTTTACTGTTACCGACGGTCACCGGACGCCAGGTTTGCAGTACCTTTTCGCCCAGTACCGGATCAAAGCGTTCGACCATTTTGGTGGTGAAGCCGTCAGTTTCGCCTTTGTACTGCTTACCGGCATCCGCTTTATTAGGACTGGAAACCACTTTACCGGCGGTGGAAATCAGCATGGCATAGCCGCTGCCTTCCCAGGGTTTGATTTTACTGACACGCTCTTGCAGCGAGGCGAGGGAGATATCAGAGGTGGTGACCGCTTTCAATTTACCGTCATCGACAATGACCGCAGAAACCGACGTCAGCAGGGTAGGGATGCCGTTATAAGCGTAGCTGTAGGGTTCGGTCAGGGTGTCGCGCTCAAGTTTGCGCGGCACCAGGTAGTAGTCACCCTGGCCTGGTGTCAGGAACGATCCCATAAAGTGCGCTTTATAGTTTCCTGCCTGGTCACGGTCAACAAAACGGGCAAAACGCCCGGCGGGTGGCGATCCTGGCTGGCTGGCGAACTCGGCATCGCGGCCGTCAAAGGCATCAGGTTCGAACACCACCGACATCGACAGGTAGTTTGGGTTGAGTTTCAGGGAGTAGATCATCTGCTGTTCTGCAACAGCGCGATCGCTGATGCCAGAGGCACGCAGGGCGACCAGGCTCTGTCCCATCGACGTGGCGACAGTACGGGCATAATCCAGTTCATTCTGTACGGCCAGTGCCTGGCTTTGGGCGATCTGACCGAGATAATCTTCAGCCAGCTTTCTTTGCTGCTGGCTGGACTGCCAGCTGAGCAGTCCAATCGTCACGCTGAAACCAAGGGTGATAGTCAGCACCCCGGTCAGCAGCATCAGTGTACGGGTACTCATTTTCTTTTTTGGAACCGACTGACTCTGCATCTGACTTCCCCCGATGTGGCAATAATGTGATCGCTATGTGTCTTCTTGTAACTAAAGTTTTCCCTGTGAGCGATCTATCGGCAGAAGCTGCACGATCTTTATCCGCTTATTGTTTCATCCCGTAATAAATTCAACAGGCAATCAATCTGGCAAAAAGAGCACGTTTGCAGGGTGGCGGAGCGGGTGGGGTTTGTGCCAAGCTAATAGCGGATCTAACCGTAATTTCATTCACCTTTTAAGGGGAGCATCATGGACCGATATCCACGTTCCAGTGATTCAATCGTGCAGCGTGCCAGCACCGGCCTGTCTGTTTATATGGCGCAGGTCTACGGCTGGATGACCTGTGGACTGCTGTTAACCGCCTTTATCTCCTGGTATGCGGCCAATACGCCGCAGGTGATGGAACTGGTGTTTGCCAATCGTATTACCTTCTTTGGCCTGATTATCGTGCAGTTGGGGCTGGTGTTTGTGCTGTCGGGGATGGTGCATAAACTTAGCGGCACCGTTGCTACCGGTCTGTTTATGCTCTATTCGGCACTGACCGGACTGACGATGGCGAGTATTTTCCTCGTGTATACCTACTCTTCCATTGCCAGCACTTTCCTGGTGACGGGCGGGATGTTTGGTGCCATGAGTCTGTGGGGCTACACCACGAAACGCGATCTGAGCGGAATGGGCAGCATGCTGTTTATGGCGCTGATCGGCATCGTACTGGCATCACTGGTGAACATCTGGCTGAAGAGCACGGCACTGATGTGGGCGGTAACCTACATTGGGGTAGTGGTGTTTGTTGGTCTGACGGCGTATGACACCCAGAAGCTGAAAAATATCGGTGAAGGGATCGACGTTAATGATAAAGAGAACCTGCGTCGCTTCTCCATTATGGGGGCGCTGACGCTGTATCTCGACTTTATCAACCTGTTCCTGATGCTGCTGCGGATTTTCGGCAACCGCCGTTAAAAACAGAGTGGGCGAGGCGTGCCTCGCACACTCTGTGTCTGCATGTCCCGAAGGTGTCAGGCGCGCGTCTGAAATCACGTAGGGGTCAGGCATGCCTGACCCGCTATCACTACGTTGACAAATTCTTCGCCCGTAACGATTTCGCCCGGCCTTCCAGCCATAAATACAGCACCAGCGCCAGCAGCAGCGGGGCAATAAAATAGAGCACCCG
The DNA here is from genome assembly GCF_037479175.1 of Erwinia sp. MYb375. Taxonomy (NCBI): domain Bacteria; kingdom Pseudomonadati; phylum Pseudomonadota; class Gammaproteobacteria; order Enterobacterales; family Erwiniaceae; genus Erwinia; species Erwinia sp. MYb375. The sequence goes on from NZ_JBBGZS010000011.1 coordinate 196,913, forward strand.
ATAGGCCAGCAGCGCGGCGATAATCGCACCATGCGAAATCGGTTCACCGCGCAATAATGCCAGGAACACCGCCTCCAGCACGCCAATTCCGGCCGGAATATGAATGATCACCCCGGCAATACTGCTGATCAGCAATACGCCCAGCACCTGCGGGAAATCCACTTTCTGCATCAGCAACAGCCAGATAGTGGCGCCCATCACCAGCCAGTTGGCGCTGGATACCGCAAACTGAATCAGCGCCATTCGCAGTGACGGCAGCGCCAGCTTCTGTCCTTTGATCGTCCAGCGCCGTTTTTTTGAGAATGCACACAGCGCCAGATACGCCACCACAAAAGCCAGCAGTGCGAAGCCCGTGATACGCAGGGTGCCGGCACCGATAAACCAGCCGCCTGGCACGCTGACCATGCCAGCGCTGAACACCACGCCGGCCACCAGTACATAACCCAGCCAGTTAGTCGCGATACTCAGTGAGAAGATGCGCGTAATGGTGCTGCCGTCCAGGCCCAGTCGTGAGTAAAGGCGATAGCGCATCGCTACGCCGCCCACCCAGGTACTGAGCGTCAGATTAAAGGCGTAACAGATAAACGACACCAGCATGACCTGGCGTTTTTCCAGCTTGTGCCCGCAGTAGGCCCGGCCGATCAGGTCATACAGACCGTAGGTCAGGTAACTGACCACCACCAGCGCCACTGAACCTAAAATGGCCAGCCGGTTATAATTGACCACCACATTCCAGACATCGGCCCAGTTCACCTGGCGGGCGTAGACGACCAACAGCACAATAACCGCGATAAAAAACAGCCAGGTGAGGACTTTTCGCGTACGTTTCCAGAGTAACGAGGAGGTTGCCATCAGAGTTTTGCGCCCCCATTTTCCGGTTCAACGCGATCCTGAGTTTCCATCTCCGGCTGAACCGGTACAGGTACCTGGGCCAGTTTCGGCGTATGGGCAGGCAGCCAGCCTGCAATTGCCGGGAAGTGGCGCAGAAAGTGGAACACCACCACATTTTTAGTGAGCTGCCACCAGCTGCGTGACGGTAGCTGACTTTCCTGCACCCGCTGACAGTCGGCTGACAGCAAGCCCTCCAGGTTATCACGCACCTGCTGATTAAATTCACGATCGTGGATCATCAAATTGGCTTCCAGATTCAGCGACAGACTCAACGGATCAAGGTTGCTGGAGCCCACCGTTGCCCACTGACTGTCCTGCACCGCAATTTTGGCATGCAGCGGGCGACGGCAATACTCATAGACTTCCACGCCGCCCTCCACCAGGTAGTTGTACAACAGCTCGGCCCCCACTTTGACAATCGGCATATCCGGTTTGCCCTGCACGATAAGGCGCACGCGCACCCCGCGCCGCGCCGCCTGACGCATCTCACGCAGCAGACGATAGCCGGGAAAGAAATAGGCATTGGCGATGATCACATCCTGTCTGGCGCTTTTCAGCATCTCGATATAATGCTGCTCGATATCGTCGCGGTGCTGGTGATTATCACGATAAACCAGCAATGCCTGAGCATCCCCGGGCGTGGCATTGTGTGCCGGGCGGTGAGAACGGTGCCCCCACCAGCGGTAGTGTTTTTGTTCGCTGCCGATCTCCTGCTGCACATAGTGTGCAATATCGTCAACAATCGGGCCTTTCACCTCAACGGCATAATCCTGCTTGGCCTCCGGGCCAAAGCTGGCGTTATGCTCTGCGGAATAATTGATGCCCCCGACGAAAGCGATGGTGCCATCGACGACCACGATTTTACGGTGCAGGCGGCGGAACAGGTTGGTGCGCATCCCCAGCACCAGCGGACGCGGATCATAATAGAGAAAACGTACCCCCTGCGATGTCAGGCTGTGCACGAACGCGTCAGAGAGGTCCGGTGAACCATATCCATCCACCATCATCTCAATTTTTACCCCGCGCTGCGCGGCCGCCAGCAGTTCCTCATGGAGGGCGTTACCCACGTCATCCTCAAACAGGATAAACGTCTCCAGCAGCAGGCTGTGCTGTGCGCGGCGGATCGCCCCAAATACCCGGGGGAAAAATTCTTCACCGTTCTCCAGCAACGTAATCTGGTTGCCCTCACGCCAGTTCAGGTTCATAGGTGGATCTCCACGGCGAGTGGGGCGTGGTCGGAGAGATGTGACCACGGGCGTAACGGGATGGTTTGCGGATGGCTAATGCCCGCATTGCGCACATAGATACGGTCGAGCCGCAGCAGAGGAAAGCGGGCAGGGAAGGTGCGTGCCGGACGGCCATTTTTGCGGCTGAACACCTCTTCCATCCCGGCCTCACGCTTCAAAATGGCATTCGCCCGCTGGCGCCAGTCATTGAAATCGCCGGCGATCACCACCGGTGCTTCCGGCGGCAATTCATTGACCAGCTGACACATCATGCGCAACTGCGCTTTACGATGTGCCTCGCGCAGGCCTAGATGTACGCAGAGAATATGCAGCGTAATGGGGGAGTCCGGCACCTGCATCTGGCAATGCAAAATGCCGCGTTTTTCCGTGCCCGCAACAGAGATATCCCGGTTTTGATAATCGACGATCGGCAGACGTGATAACACGGCGTTGCCGTGATGCCCCTCCGGATAGACCGCGTTGCGCCCATAGGCAAAGTCCTTCCACATGGTATCCGCCAGAAATTCGTAATGAGGGGTTTCAGGCCAGTCAGCTACGCGTAACTGATGCAACGCATGGCTGCCCATCACTTCCTGTAACAGCACAATATCCGCCCCGGTGTTGCGAACAGCATCACGCAGTTCAGGCAAGATAAAGCGACGGTTAAAGGCGTTAAACCCCATATGTGTATTGATCGTCAGGACTTTAAATGAAAATCCTTGCGCTTTTTGTGACATACTGATGACGCTACCTTCAAAACTAATGAAGGATAAAGTGTAGTCTTTGTCACAAAAGTGTGGCGGGATATGCGTTAATTTGCAGCATAATCCGAAAACTACGTTAGTCTGAGGAAATATGTTACTGACCTGTGTCAGTAACCCGCTTGGGTAACCTTTAACGGAGGTTGCCAGGAGAAGAGCATGAAATGGTCTAATCGTATTCAGATTGTCACCGGACAAAACTGCGTACATATCGCACTGCACCTGCTGCTGATTGCTGCGTTGGTGTGGGGGTGGAAACATCAGGCCCTGTTACAGGTCAGCACGATTTTACTGGCGATGTATGTCAGTGTGTTTGCCGCGATGTTACTGACCCAGCGTTTGCCGCGTCTGCGGCGTATTGGCGATTTCCTGGAAGATGTGACCACCACTTACTATTTTGGTGCCGCAATGCTGGTGCTGTTGGTGCTGTCACGAGTCGTCCATAATAACCTGCTGCTGTGTGCCGCAGGCGTCGTCATGTTAGCCGGCCCGGCGCTGGTCTCCCTGCTGGTGAAAGAGCGGGTGCAACCGAGTCAGCGCCCACGCTAAACCCCACGGGCCACTTCGGTGGCCCGTTTGTTTTGTGCCCTCTCTAAGTCGTTTCACCTCTCCTTCCAGTATCCGCAAGACCCCCACGGGCCGCAGTGTCAGGCCAGTCGCTTGATAAATTACCGGCATGACAATAAGCAGGGTGACGTTAATGCGCTGTAGGCAACAGCAAGCGATCGTTTGTGCACTGTTACAGGCTGTAGCGCATTTTCGGATAACACGATAAGAATAACTCCCTGTGCAGCGTAGGGATCTGTTATAATGCCCGGCTTACGCACCGTGGTTTGTGCTCTCATTCAAGCGTCAGGAATGATCCTGGCGTCAACTCTCCCCCTGGAAACTACACCGCTATGCGGTCAGGGCGGATCCGGAGTCAGTCAACTTTATGTCATTTGATTCTCTCGGCCTTAACGCCGATATTTTGCGCGCTGTTGCAGAACAGGGCTATAACGAGCCGACGCCTATTCAGCGCCAGGCTATCCCGGTAGTCCTTGCTGGCCGCGACCTGATGGCCAGCGCACAGACCGGTACCGGTAAAACCGCAGGTTTCACCCTGCCACTGCTGCAGCTGTTAAGCAGCAACAATCCGCACCCTAAAGGCCGTCGCCCGGTGCGCGCACTGATTTTGACCCCGACCCGCGAACTGGCGGCTCAGGTGGGCGAAAACGTGCAGGAATACAGTAAATATCTGGATATGCGTTCGCTGGTGGTCTTCGGTGGCGTGAGCATCAACCCGCAGATGATGAAACTGCGCGGTGGTGTGGATGTGCTGGTTGCGACCCCGGGTCGCCTGCTGGATCTTGAGCACCAGAACGCCCTTGATTTGTCTCAGGTTGAAATCCTGGTCCTGGACGAAGCGGACCGTATGCTGGATATGGGCTTCATCCACGACATCCGCCGCGTGCTGGCAAAACTGCCTGCAAAACGTCAGAACCTGCTGTTCTCTGCCACTTTCTCTGATGAGATTAAAACCCTGGCGGAAAAACTGCTGCACAACCCGGAACAAGTGTCCGTGGCGCGCCGCAACACGGCTTCTGAGCAGGTGACGCAGCATGTGCATATGGTTGATAAGAAACGTAAGCGCGAGCTGTTATCGTTCCTGATTGGTCGTGACAACTGGCAGCAGGTGCTGGTGTTTACCCGTACCAAGCACGGTGCTAACCATCTGGCTGAACAGTTAAATAAAGACGGCATCACGTCTGCTGCTATTCACGGTAACAAGAGCCAGGGCGCACGTACCCGTGCACTGAGCGACTTTAAAGACGGCAAAATTCGTGTGCTGGTGGCAACGGATATCGCTGCCCGTGGTATCGATATCGAAGAGCTGCCTCACGTAGTGAACTACGAACTGCCAAACGTGCCGGAAGACTATGTACACCGTATTGGTCGTACCGGTCGTGCGGCCGCGGTGGGTGAAGCGTTGTCACTGGTCTGTGTGGATGAGCTGAAGCTGCTGCGTGATATCGAACGCGTACTGAAGCGTGAAATCCCGCGTATGGCGATTGACGGCTACGAGCCAGACCCAAGCATCAAAGCAGAACCGATCATCAACGGTCGCCAGCAGCAGCGTGGCGGAGCCGGTGGCGGCGGTGGACGCGGTCGTGGCGGCCCGGGCCAGGGTCAACGCAGCAACAGCGGTGGCGATCGCAGTGCCAGCGGCAGTCGTACCGGTAACGGCGGCGGCGGCAATGGCGGCGAACGTCGTCAGGGCAATGCGAATGGCAGCAGTGCAGGAGCCCCACGCGGCGCCCGTCCTGAAGGCGGTAATGCTGGCGCCCCACGCGTCAATAAAACCCGTCCACGTCGTTCCAACCCTGCGAACAACGGCTAATTTATCAGGGGGAAGCGCCCGCTTCCCCCTTTGCTCACCCATCCCACAGGTTTACCATGCGCGTATTACTTGCCCCGATGGAAGGCGTTCTCGATTCGCTGGTGCGTGAACTGCTGACCGACGTCAACGACTACGATCTCTGTATTACCGAATTTCTGCGGGTAGTGGATGCATTGCTGCCGGTGAAATGTTTCCAACGCCTCAGCCCCGAACTCGATCATGACAGCCGCACGCCGTCAGGCACCCGTGTGCGTATTCAGCTGCTTGGGCAGTACCCGCAATGGCTGGCAGAGAATGCCGCGCGTGCCGTCGAGCTGGGCTCCTGGGGCGTGGATCTCAACTGTGGTTGCCCGTCAAAAACGGTGAACGGCAGCGGCGGTGGGGCAACGCTATTAAAAGATCCCGAACTGATTTATCAGGGGGCGAAGGCGATGCGTGCCGCCGTGCCTGCTCATCTCCCCGTCACGGTGAAAATCCGGCTGGGCTGGGATTCCGGTGCGCGGCAGTTTGAAATTGCCGATGCGGTGCAGCAGGCTGGCGCCACGGAGCTGGCGGTGCACGGCCGTACCAAAGAGGACGGCTACCGCGCTGAGGCGATAAACTGGGCGGCGATTGGCGAGATCCGCCAGCGGCTGTCGATCCCGGTGATTGCCAACGGTGAAATCTGGGACTGGCAGAGTGCGCAGGATTGTATGCAGGCCACCGGTTGTGATGCCGTTATGATCGGGCGCGGCGCGCTGAATGTGCCCAATCTCAGCCGGGTGATCAAATACAACGAACCGCGCATGCCGTGGTCGCAGGTCGTTCAGTTGCTGAAAAAGTATGTGCGCCTGGAGAAGCAGGGCGATACCGGCCTGTATCACGTGGCACGCATCAAACAGTGGCTGGGGTATCTGCGTAAAGAGTATGAAGAAGCCTCGTCGTTGTTTATGCAGGTGCGCGTGCTGCAAACCTCCGCGGATATTGCGCGGGTGATTGGTGCCGTGAATGGCTAACCCTCTGTTAATCGCTGGCCAACAGGCCAGCCTCTTCCTGCTCCTCTGCATCAACAGTCTTTCCCCTCGCGGACATAACTTGTCTCTAAACTGATCGGGATCTGTTAGCAAGCTAAGCGTATAATGTGATGCATATCGCATCTTTTTTCTGGCTTCGCTATGTCCGCAATCCCGGCGTTAACCAATGCCCAATTGAACAAACGTATTATCTCTGTCGTGATCTTCACCTTCTTCTGCTATCTGTCTATCGGCCTGCCGCTGGCGGTATTGCCGGGCTACGTGCATAACCAGCTGGGCTACAGCTCGTTTATTGCCGGGCTGATTATCAGCCTGCAATACTTTGCCACGCTGATCAGCCGACCGCAGGCCGGGCGTTATGCTGATCTGCTGGGGCCGAAAAAAGTGGTGCTGGTGGGGCTGATCCTCTGCGGCGCCAGCGGGCTGTTTACGCTGCTAGCGGTGCTGATAGATGCCTCACCGCTGACCAGCCTGCTGCTGCTGGCTGTGGGGCGCGTGGTGTTAGGCTTTGGTGAAAGCCTCACTGCAACCGGATCGATCCTCTGGGGCATCAACGTGGTGGGCACCGTGCAGAGTGCTCGGGTAATCTCGTGGAATGGCGTGGCGACCTATCTGGCAATGGCAATGGGGGCTCCGCTGGGCGTGATGCTGAATGTGCTGTTCGGCATCCCCGGTTTTGCCGTGTTGATCATGCTGATGGCCGCTTTTGGCTACTGGCTGGCGACCCAACGCCCGGCGATTCAGGTACAAGTGGGGCAGCGTATTCCCTTCAACCAGGTGTTTGGAAAAATCTGGCTTTATGGTCTTTGCCTGGGATTAGGCACGGTCGGGTTTGGGACTATCGCCACCTTTATTACGCTCTATTTCTCCCACCATGGCTGGGACGGCGCGGCGTTCTCCCTGACCCTGTTCAGCATCGGTTTTATTCTGATGCGCCTGTTGTTTAACAACAGCATTGCGCGCTACGGGGCCATCCGTGTTTCGCTGGTTTCCTTTGGCATTGAATGCGTGGGATTGCTGCTAATCTGGCAGGCCAGTTCGATCTGGCTGGTGGATCTGGGGGCATTTCTTACCGGCAGCGGTTTCTCGCTGATCTTCCCGGCGCTGGGCGTGGAAGCGATCCGTCGGGTTCAGCCACAAAATCAGGGATCGGCGCTGGGGCTTTATTCCGCGTTTCTCGACTGCGGATTAGGCATTACCGGGCCGATCGCCGGGCTGCTGATTGGGCACTGGGGCGTGGACAGTCTCTATCTGGCGGCGGCGGGGGTGGTGTTGCTGGCCCTGTTTATCATGGTCAGTGTGTTAATTCGGGGCAATAGCACATTGCCCCGGCAGGCTTAGTACACTTCCGGCACAATCATATCGTCCGGCACCGGGCTGCGGTGATAATCCTCGTTGCGCTCACGACTGGGCAGGGTGATGGGTTTTAAGGCGCTGTCCTCATACGGCACCTGGCGCAGCAGGTGGCTGATGCAGTTCAGGCGCGCCTTCTTTTTATCCACTCCCTGGACCACCCACCACGGCGCTTCGTCAATGTGGGTGCGCGACAGCATAATCTCTTTGGCTTCGGTGTAGTCTTCCCAGCGGCGGCGGCTTTCCAGGTCCATCGGGCTGAGCTTCCACTGCTTCAGCGGATCGTGAATACGGCTGAGAAAACGCAGTTCCTGCTCTTCATCGGTGATAGAGAACCAGTATTTAACGATCTGGATCCCGCTGCGCGTCAGCATCTTCTCGAACTCCGGCACGCTGCGGAAAAACTCTTCCACTTCCTGTTCATTACAGAAACCCATGACCCGTTCAACGCCTGCGCGGTTGTACCAGCTGCGGTCGAACAGCACCATTTCGCCCGCCGCAGGCAGGTGTGCAATGTAGCGCTGGAAGTACCACTGAGTACGTTCACGGTCGTTGGGGGCGGGCAGGGCAGCCACGCGACAGGTACGGGGGTTCAGACGCTGGGTAATACGTTTGATCACCCCACCTTTGCCCGCGGCATCCCGGCCTTCAAAGATAATCACCATACGGTGCCCGGTGCGCATCACCCAGTCCTGCATCTTCACCAGTTCGCCCTGTAGCCTTAACAGCTCGCGGAAATAGTGTTTACGCCAGGCTTTCTCGCCTTCTTCCATCTTGCTGTCATCGCCAAAACGCAGATCGTCCAGCTCCATTTCCAGCTCTTCGTCGTAGCTGTCGTAAAATTCCTGTAGCAGACGATGGTGAATATTCTCAGCAGAGAAATCATTACCTTGCATCGCCATACGTCGTTCTCCCGGTCATGTGGTGAAAATAGCCATTCAGGCAGGGTCATCAATTTATCCTCTGGTAATACGCACTCTGTGTGACAGGAAAATGACATCCGTGAGGGATTTCTGCGCGAACAGTCGCTCCGGTAACAAAACTGTCATCGGCATACGGCAGGATAAGACTATCGCCATAACGCGCCCGAACCGGAAAAAAACGAATGACGCAACACCTGCCGTTACTGCGGCAAAAACCGGACTTCAGTGATGATGTTTCCGGCCTGATTTATGGCTACCGCTTTGTTCAGGATCACGCACCCGAAAGCCTGACCGTTCAGCAATCCTGCGATGCCTGGGCCAGCGGTGCTGTTGAGGGCAGTTTTCTCTGGCTGCACGTTAACCTTAACCATGCCGCCGCCGCCCGCTGGCTGAAAACCCACTTTGGCGTTGATGAAGACTTCTTTGACGAAATCCAGCAGGGGTCGCACAGCACCCGTATAGAACGACAGAATGATGCGCTGATGGCGGTACTGAACGATGTCACTTTCAACGCACGGGAAACCAGTGACGAAAGCGCCACGCTGTGGATCTGGTGTCGCGATGGGCTGGTGGTCAGCGCCCGCTTTAAACCGCTGCGGCTGGTGGAACGGTTAGTCAGCAAGCTGGACCAGCTGGAGCTGCGTTCGTCGACCGGGCTGCTGGCTCAGTTGCTGGCGGAACAGGAAGAGGTGCTGGCGCTGATTGTGCGCCAGTCGAATCAGTATGTGGATCAGATAGAAGAGCGCCTGCTTGGGCAGCATATAAAAAGTAATCGTGGTGAACTGGGGCGCCTGCGCCGTACATTGCTGCGTTTTCAGCGCCTGCTGGCACCGGAACCGGCGGCACTGTTTCGCCTGATCAATCGCCCGCCGGGCTGGCTGCATCATCATGTGGTGCAGGATCTGCGTCAGTTTACCGAAGAGTTTACCGTGGTGCTGAACGACCTGAATGGACTGACCGAGCGCATTCGGCTGTTGCAGGAAGAGATTGCTGCGCAGCAACTGGAGCAAAGCAACCGGACCCTGTTTACCCTGACGCTGATCACCGTGCTGGCTCTGCCGATCAATCTGGTGGCCGGGTTCTTTGGCATGAATGTGGGCGGTGTGCCGCTGGCCAATAATCCCCACGGTTTTTTCCTGCTGGTGATGCTGGTGACACTTTTCACCTGTGTCGCGGCCTGGCTGGTGTTACGGCGGCGTGATAAGCCCTGACAGGTTATCCCGCCCCAATAAAAAACCCCCGCACCTTAATGGCACGGGGGTTTTTTTATCGACAGCGCGAAATTAAGGCTTCGGCGTGTTGTAGATCGGGCCTGGCTGAGTCAGCGCGGGAACCGCCTGCACTGGCGCATCGGTCGCTGCCTCAGTCGTTGCTGGTGCTTCAGTCGCTGCTGGTGCTTCAGTCGCGGCAGGGGCTTCGGTGCCCTGAGCTGCGGCTGGGGCAGCAGGCGCTTCCTGAGGAGCAGCAGTCTGCTGAGGTACCACAACCGGAGCAGAAGGCTGGCTGTTTGCGTCGCCGTTCACTTTGGTTGGCATGCCAGAACGGGCTTTCAGCGCATCTTCCATGGCGGTGGTGTTAACGCTGGCGTCTGAAACCACTTTGTTCACCGCGCTGGTCAGTGTCAACGGAACGGGCTCGCGAGAGGCAAACTGCTCTTCGGTCTGCGACAGTGGGTTATGAATTTCCACGTAGCGTGAACCGTCCGGCTCAACCGATGCTTTAATCGGCTGATCGATAAACTGCACGCGTGTACCCACTGGCACATTCTTGAACAGCCATTTGATATCGTCAGCACGCAGACGCACACAGCCGTGACTCACGCGCAGGCCGATACCAAAGTTAGCATTGGTACCGTGGATGGCATACAGACGGCCGATATACAGCGCATACAGACCCATCGGGTTATCCGGGCCAGCCGGGAAGACTGCAGGCATGGATTCACCGCGTGCGGCGTACTCTTCATGCATCTTCTTGGTTGGGGTCCAGGTTGGGCCATCTTTTTTGCGCTGAACGGTGGTCGTCCAGTTTACCGGCGTATCACGGCCCAGTTCGCCGATACCAATAGGCAGCACAACCACTGTTTTACTGCCTTTCGGGTAATAATACAGACGCATTTCCGCACTGTTGATCACGATGCCTTCACGTGGAGCGTCAGGCAGGAGCAACTGCTGAGTAATGATCAGTTTGCTGCCTGCTTTCGGCAGATAAACGTCCACGCCTGGGTTCGCTTCCATAACGTTGCTCAGACCCATCTGGTACTGAGCAGCGAAAGCTTCCAGCGGAAGTTTGCTGTCTTCCGGGATGGTAATTTCCAGATTTTCCCCAGTCAGGCGGCTATTAGCGGCCGGAAGAGGGTAAACCACAGCGAAGGCAGAGTGGCTGAAAGCCGCAGCGGCCAGAATCAAGGTGACTAACGCACGGATGTTTTTTTTCATAGTAATTTCAGGTGTAGCGCCATGTAGACTGTTGATAAACGACCCAATACTGGCCAACTGTGACCGGCTGCACATTATATGTGCATTATGGCCCCGGATGAAACCAGGATTTTCCCTGTTGAACTATCTTTACGATAAATTGTCTGCAATACGACCATTTTTGCGATGCATCATTCTGTTTCTGCGATGCATCGTCCTGATTTCAGGGTTGCCAGAGCGGATCTTTCCCACTCAGTTTCCGGTCAAGGAAGAAGGCGGCACTGATCAGGGCCAGATGAGTGAGCGCCTGGGGCGTATTGCCTAACGCGTGACCGCGGCTGTCAAACTCCTCCGCATACAAGCCGAGAGGATTGGCATAATTTAACAGCTTCTCAAATTCAAAGTGTGCTTCATCAAGCCGCCCGGCACGGGCAAGGCACTCAACGTACCAGAAAGAGCAGGCGGCAAAGGCCCCTTCTTCACCCTGCAGGCCATCGGCCGGGGTTTCGCTGACGTTGTAGCGGCGTACCATCCCATCACTGACCAGCTTCTCTTTAATCACATCCAGCGTTGCCAGCCAGTCCGGATCGGTGGCTCCGACAAAGCGCACCAGCGGCATTAATAGCATTGAGGCATCAACGAACTCGCCGTGACGGGTGGCGACAAAGTGACCCGCTGCTTTGTGCCAGAAATTCTCCCAGATATCGCTGCGGATCGCATCCCGGGCAGCGGTCCAGCGTTCGGCAGGCATTGACAGCGATCGCTTCTCCCCCAGACGTAATGCACGGTCAAGTGCTACCCAGCACATCAGGCGTGAATGCAGGAAATGCTGCGGTTCCCCGCGCATTTCCCAGATGCCGGCATCACGCTGCTCCCAGTGGTCGGCCACATAGTCAATCATCCGGCTGACGTGGCTCCACCCGCGCTGGGAAATCGCTTCGCCGTATTTGTTGGCGAGATAAATGGCGTCCATCAGCTCACCGTAGATATCCAATTGCGACTGGCGCCAGGCATCATTACCAATACGCACCGGAGTGGAACCGGCATAGCCGGACAGGTTCAGCAGTTCGCTTTCGTGTAGCTCGGTGCCGCTGTCGATGCGGTACATCACCTGTAATTTTTCAACGTTGTTGTGACTGTTCTCAACGCAGCGGCTGACCCAGTGCGTGAAGTGTTTTGCTTCATCGACATAGCCGAGGCGCATCAGGGCATACATGCTGAAGGAGGCATCACGGATCCAGGCGGCGCGGTAGTCCCAGTTCCGTTCACCACCCAGCTCTTCCGGCAGGCCAAACGTGGCAGCAGCGGCAATTGAACCGTGCTGCCAGGAGGTCAGCAGCTTCAGCGTCAGCGCCGAGCGGTTAACCATTTCCCGCCAGCGTCCCTGGTAGCTACTCTGCGCGCTCCATTGCCGCCAGAACGCCAGGGTGGCATCAAAGCAGCTTTCGGTGCCTTCTTCTTCACGCTGCGGATCCTCATCGCCCCCGAAAATAAACTCGCGCGATTCCCCTTCCTGTAGGGTGAAGCGGGCGACCGCCACGGCGCCTTCGAGAGCAAAGTCCACCTCGCCCGTCAGGCGCAACGTGGGCTGACCTTCTGCGTGGAATATCACGCCTCCTGATTGCAGAGTGGCGCGGGTTTCTGCCCGGGCATAATCATGGACAGGCGCACAGCGCAGGTTGATGGTGGCGCTGCCGTGCACCACATTAATCCGACGAATAATGCGCGGCTGGCGGTCTTCCCGCTGGCATACCGGCATATAGTCGGTCACTTCCACGACACCCAGATCGTCCAGCCAGCGGGTTTGTAGCAGGGTGGTATCGGGCAGGTAGAGCTGCATACGACGCGCATCGGGCCAGTCGGGGCTGAGGCTGAATAAGCCCGCCTTATCGCTGTCGAGCAGGGCGCTGAATACCGAGGGGCTGTCGAGGTTGGGCCAGCAGAAGTAGTCGAGGGTTCCGTCATTGGCGATCAGTGCGCAGGTGCGCAGATCGCCAATGACGCCGTGGTCTTCAATCTTTCGTTTGATTTTATTCATCGTTTAACTATAGCGGTTGTTTTGGCAGATGGGCGCGGCATGCCACGCCCCTACGATAACCGCACTATCTTTTCGCCGGGGTCAGGCATGCCACTCGTCTACTACAACCGTAATCTTTCGTAGGGGTCAGGCATGCCTGACCCTCACTCAACTATCATCCCGTAAAAAACGCTCTTCCAGCGTCGCCTGCAGCAACAGCATCGCCTGCTCAGCATGCTGCATATGATCGCGCATGATGCGTTCCACAGCGGTGGCATCCTCACGGCGCAACGCATCAATCAGCTGATACTGATATTCGATGCCCTGGCGACGATCGACGGGCTGCGGCTGTTGATAAATATCTTTGCACACCGCCAGATCTTTCAGCAGACGTTGCAGAAAACGACAGAAAAAGGCCAGCAGCGGATTGGCCGAATAACTCGCCACCACGCTGTGAAAATCCAGCTCGGCCATGCGCTGTTCCCAGCGCTCTTCTTCACTGGCGGGCGGGTGGTCATAGATGCGAATCAACTGATGCAACTGCTGAAAACCGGCCTCATCAATCTGGCCGATGGCGCTGACCGCAACCTGCGGCTCCAGGGTTTTACGCAGCGCATAGATATGGCTGATGCTCAGCTCGCGGGTAAACAGATAATTCGACAGCAGGCTCATGGCACGGTTTTCCGGCATGCTGTCGATAAATGCACCGCCGCCGGGTCCGGTACGCGTGCGGATCAGCCCCTGCGCTTCCAGCGCCTTCAGTGCCTCACGTACCGTACTTTTTCCGGCTGAAAATCGTACCATCAGATCTTTTTCCTGCGGCAGGCGATCGCCGGGCAGCAGGTTGTCATCCACAATACTCTGCTTGATGGCATCAATGATGGTGTCGGTGCGTTTACGCTTTACCGCCTCAGGGGGCGTTGATACTGAAGACATGGTCACCTGTATGTCAGAGAGTGGGCTGAACGCTGGGCGGCGTGGGCTGCCAGGCTGGCGCGGCTGCCAGCAGTTGACGACTGTATTCGTGCTCAGGCGCACTGAACAGCGTCTGTGTGGCGGCGCATTCGACGATAGTACCAGAATTCATCACTGCAACGCGGTCGGCAATCGACTCCACCACGGCCAGGTCATGGCTGATGAACAGATAAGACAGACCCAGCTCCTGTTTGAGATCCTCCAGCAACAGAAGAACCTGTGCCTGTACTGAGACGTCAAGCGCAGAGACAGGTTCATCCAGCACCAGAATCTGTGCCTCTGCCGCCAGCGCACGGGCAATCGCCAGCCGCTGCGCCTGACCGCCAGAAAACTCATGAGGATAACAGTTCAGGGCATCGGCAGGCATATTGACCGCCGCCAGCAGCTGTTGCATACGCGGCAGACAGTCACGCGCAGAATATCCACACAGCCGCCGGAGCGGCACGCTCAGGATCTGGCGAATGGTTTTACGCGGATTGAGCGATGCCACCGGATCCTGAAACACATACTGAATGGTTTTGCCAAAAGCCTGCACGCCACGCTGTGCCAGCAGGCTGGCCTCTTCACCCTGTAGGATCAGGCTGCCAGACGTGGGGGATTCCAGCCCGACCAGCATACGGGCGAGGGTACTTTTTCCACTGCCACTTTCACCGACCACGGCAAGGGTTTCCCCCTGGCCGAGATTAAAACTGATGCCTTTTACCGCCTCAACGGCGTTACTGCGTCGCCACCATCCTCCCTGACCCGGGTAGGTTTTTATCAGATTTTTCACTTCAATCACGTTCTTCATGAAGAGGTCTCCTGCTGGTGTAGCTGGCGGATTTGTTGCAGGAAGGCGCGGCCCTGACCGCGCTGCGGCACGCTGGCAATCAGTCGTCGGGTATAGTCGTGTTGAGGAGCCTGTAATACCGTGGCGGTGAGACCGCTTTCCACAATTTCACCCTGGCGCATGACCGCTACCCGGTCACACATCTCACTGACCACGGCAAAGTCATGCGTAATAAACAGCAGGGCCAGCCCGCGTTTGTGGCGCAGTTCGTTCAACAGGGCGAGGATACGCGCCTGTACCGTGACATCCAGCGCGGTGGTGGGTTCATCGGCAATAATGACCTGTGGATCGTTGGCGAGGGCGATAGCAATGCCCACGCGCTGACGCTGGCCGCCGGAAAGCTGATGAGGCCAGGCATCAAAGCGTTCTGCCGCCTGCTGAATGCCGGTATCTTCCAGTAATGTAATGGCTTTGGCGCGTGCCGCCGCGGCGTTTAGCGGCTGGTGGCACTGAATCGCTTCGACCAGCTGCTGGCCGATGCGCATCTGGGGATGCAGTGACGTCAGCGGGTCCTGGAAGATATAAGCCACGCGTACACCACGGCGTTGCTGCATCTGCGTAGCAGAGAGAGACAGCAACTCCTCATTCCCCAGCCAGACACTACCGCCGGTGATCACACCGGGTGGCGAAGCCACCAGACCCATAATCGCCAGTGCGCTGACGCTTTTACCGGAGCCGCTTTCACCAATCAGTCCGAGGCATTCACCCGCCTGCACATGGAAGCTAACGCCTTTTACCGTGGGCACCCGATGGCTGCCACGGCTGAACGCCACCTGTAAATCCACCACTTCCAGCAGCGCATCAGGATGAGCACGCGGGGCGACCGCTGCACGATCAACGGTGGTCATTGCCTGTGAGCGTAGCAGGGCGCCGGACTTCAGACGCGGATCCAGCAGGTCACGCACGCCATCTCCCAGCAGGTTAAAACCGATTACCAGCAGGAAGATCATCACGCCCGGGACCAGGGCAACATGGGGGGCGATAAACAGCTGGTTGCGCCCCTGGCCCAGCATCGACCCGAGATCGGCATCCGGTGGCTGCGTGCCCAGACCGAGGAAGGAGAGCCCGGCCGTTTCAAGGATCATCCAGCCGATGGTGGTGGAGAGCGTCACCACGATCAGCGGCAGAACGTTAGGCAGGACTTCGCTTAACAGGATCTGCGTATGATTTTTCCCCGACAGTTTGGCTGCCTGAATAAAATCACGGCTGCGCAGGCCGAGGGTCAGACCGCGTACATTACGGGCAAAGAACGGAATATTGACCAGCGCGATGGCATAGAGCGCATTCAGTAGCCCTGGCCCGAGCACCGCGACAATCGCCAGCGCCAGCAGGATATAGGGAAAGGCCATAATCATATCGATCAGGCGCATCAGGATACTGTCTGTGCGCCCGGCGGCGTAGCCGGCAATCAGGCCGATCAGCGTGCCGAAAATGGCGGCCAGCAGAGTCGCGCTCAGGCCCACGGCAACAGAAACCCGCGTGCCCCACAGCAGGCGCGATAACATATCGCGGCCCAGTGCATCGGTGCCCAGCAGGTGGCCCGGCGTCAGCGGCGGAGCAAGACGTTGCAGCAGGTCGGTGGCATCCGGGTCCGGCAGCGGCAGCAGCGGGGCGATAAAGGCTGCGGTTAAGGTGATTGCCAGCAGCAGCAATCCCAGCGCGGCGAGGCGGTTGTGCAGTAACAGCGACCAGCTGGAGCGGCGCGTGGGCAGGGTAGTGGATGTCGTCATGATTTTACCCTCGGGTCGAGGCAGGCCTGAACGATGTCGGTCAGCAGATTAATCAGTACATAAGCAATGGCCGCAACCAGCACGCCGCCTTGTACCAGGAGCAGGTCGCGGGTCGAGACGGCTTTCACCAGCATCGCGCCCAGGCCCGGCCACTGGAACACGGTTTCGATATACACCGCGCCGCCCAGCACAAAGCCAGCCTGAATACCGATCGCCGGGATCACCGATACCAGCGCCACGCGAAAGGCGTGACGCCAGATCACCCGGCGCTCGCTGACGCCTTTCGCGCGCGCTGTGCGGATGTAATCCTGTCGCAGTACTTCCAGCATCGCGGTGCGCGTCAGGCGGGCAATTACCCCGGTGGCAACAATCGCCAGCGTGATGGCGGGCAGCGTCAGATGATGCAGCAGGTCCCATGCATCGCCGCCACCATAAATCGCGAACATGCCGGAGGCCGGGAACCAGCGCAGGCTGACGGCAAACAGCATGATCATCAGCAGGCCGATCAGGAACGAGGGCAGGGAAATGCCGATCAACACCAGCAGGGTGATCAGTTTGTCGCCCCAGCTAAACTGGCGCACCGCCGAGGTGACACCCGCCAACAGGCCGAGGACCACGCTCAGCAGCAGTGCGCAGCCGCCCAGTAACAGGGTGGCGCTCAGGCGTTCCAGCACTTCATCGATCACCGGGCGGTTCAGCACATAGGAGCGACCAAAATCGCCGTGCAGCAGGTTGTTGACCCAGATGAAATACTGCTGCCAGAGCGGTTTATCCAGCCCCAGTTCGGCGCTGACGCGCGCCACATTTTCCGGTGTGGCGAATGCGCCGAGCAATGCCTGTGCCGGGTTGCCGGGGATCATCGCCATCAGCAGAAAGACAATCAGCGACAGGCCGATAATCACCGGGATGATGCCAATCAATCGCCGCAGTAAATAGTTCCACATGGCAGGCGGCCTCCGTCAGGGTTTGCTGACCTGATGCAGGATCAGGTTGAAGTTAGGTTGCAGGGCAAAATTCTGCACCTGGCGCGTGGTCACGGCGTTTTGCTTCCAGTTGGCGACGAACAGCCAGGGGGCATCATCGTGAACGAGGGCCTGGACCTGGCGATACAGTGCACCGCGCGTCTGCTGGTCGCTGCTGCTGCGGGCTTCATCCAGCAGCTTATCGACCTCGGGATTGCTGTAATAACCGGAATTAAAGCCGCCTTTATCCGGCCACGCATCGCGCCGCAGGGTGAGGAACGGCAGGGTATCCGGGTCATTGGTCATCCACGCCATCTCTGCCATCTGGGTTTGCGGGGTCAGACCGGCATTCACTTTGGTCAGATAGGTGTTCCACTCCCAGGTCTGAATAGTGACGTTGAGGCCCACGGCTTTCAGATCGGCCTGAATGGCGGTGGCCATCGGGATCGGATCAAGCATCCCTGATCCCCCTTCTGTGACGTAGAAATTCAGCGTAGCCCCTTCTGCCCCGGCTTCTTTCAGCAGCGCACGGGCCTTTTCTGGATCGTAAGGATACGGGCTGACCTCTTTGTTCGCCGCCCAGGCAAACGCCGAGGGTATCGGGCCATCGGCGACCTGGGCCGAGCCCTGCAAGACCTTATCGACCAGTGCCTGTTTGTTGACGGCGTAGTTCACCGCCTGGCGAACGCGTTTATCGTTAAAGGGTTTCTCTTTGGTGTTCAGCAGCAGGAACCAGACGTGCGGGCCGACCGCCTGGTGCATCTGGAACTGCGGGTTATCGGCGAAGGTTTTTACCGTATCCGGCGGCACTTCCACCATCGCATCAATGCCGCCGGAGAGCATCTCCGCGGTGCGGGTGTTGCCATCGGTAATCGGACGGAACACGGCGGCTTCCAGCTTTGGCGCGCCGTCCCAGTAGTCTTTATTGGCGGTCAGCACCACGCGCTGGTTGGCCTGCCACTCGCCAAAACGAAAGGCCCCGGTGCCGACCGGATGGCGACCAACGTCTTTGTCATATTTCTTCACCGCTGCCGGAGAGACAATCAGCCCGGCAGGGGTCGCCAGATTGGAGAGCAGGGGGGCGAAGGGTTGTTTCAGCGTCAACACCACCGTCTGTGTATCCGGGGTGGTGATGGTATCGATGGATGAGAAGAAGAAACTCAGCGGGAAGGGGCCGGTGTGATAGTACGGATGTTGCTTGTTAAGCATGCGTTCAAAGGTAAATTTCACCGCATCGGCATTGAACGGCGTACCGTCGTGGAATTTGACGCCTTCACGCAGATGGAAGGTATAGCGCAAGCCGTCCGGGCTGATTTCCCAACGGCTGGCGAGTGCCGGTTCAATCGAGAGTGAACCCGGCGCATTGCGCACCAGACCATCGTAAATATTGACCAGAATACGCGAATCGTTAGCAGCTGTAGCCACCTGAGGATCGAGCGACTGTGGCTCTGCCACCTGGCCTATAATTAGCACGCCGGGGGGGGATTCCGCCCCGGCATGGGGCGCCAGGGCCAGCAGGCCGAGGCAGAGGGTAAGACAGTGCAACCCGGTGCGTAGCGATGTGAACATGGTGGTCCTCGTTAAGCAGAGTGGTCAGCGCACAGTGTGACGTGCGGATGAACAAAGTTTGTCCTGTTTGTTATTTATGCGTATAAATAGCGTTAAGTGCAATAATTTATCCATATAAATTTGATCTGCCTGGCAGAAGGAGGGTGCAATGACCTTTTCTATTGTGGCACGCGATCCACAGAGCGGTGCACTGGCGGCGGCCACGGCCACGGGCGGCCCGGCGGTGGGTGCACTGGTGATCCATGGCCGCGCCCGTACGGGGGCCATTGCCACACAGGCGCTGACCAATCCACTGTACGGCAGTCGCGGGCTGGCATTGCTGGCAGAGGGGCTGACGGCTGAACAGACGCTGCATCTGTTGCTGAAGGAAGATGATGCGCGTGAGCGGCGGCAGCTGCTGATTATCGATAATGCCGGGGCGACCGCGCACTGGAGCGGCAGCCTGTGCGGGCGCTGCTTCAGCAGCATGGCGGGCCCGCAGCTGGCCGTGGCGGGCAATATGCTGGTCAGTGAACAGGTACTGACAGCGATGCAGACTGCGTTCGCAGCGGCGCACCGTCTGCCGCTGGCCGATCGGATGCTGGCGGCGCTCAATGCTGCGCATCAGGCCGGAGGGGATGAGCGCGGCATTCGTTCTGCGGCGCTAAAGGTCTGGGATCGTCGTGCTTATGCCGACATTGATGTGCGTGTTGACTGGTCGGATGCACCGCTGGTGCAGTTAGCCGGGGTGCTGGAGCAGGTGCGCGCGCCCACCTATGCGGATTTTTTCCGGCAGTTGCCGGGGGGGGAATAGGGGCCGCAACGGGTCAGGTATTCACCTTTCGTCGGGGATGACCTTTTTTTCCGGTCATCCCGTGCCGGGGGGCTGCACGAAGGGTAGGGTAGGTGTTGCTGGCCGACCGAAATGGAACCGGCTGTGCGGGTCGACCGGAAAAAAAGGTCGACCACGACTCAATGCTTTTTATGGCGGTGCTTCACCGCGAGGCGTATGCCCCACACCAGCGCCACCGCCAGCAGCAGCCAGAGCAGGTGCTTGAGATGATGATCAAGCTGATGCAGCCACGGCGCAATCACCTGGCCGCCGAGGTAACCGAGCGAAACAAAAATCACTGCCCACAGTGCGGCGCCAATCGCGTTAAAGAGCAGGAACTTGCGCGGAGAGAGCTGACTGGCCCCGATAATAATCGGCCCGACAATGCGTAATCCGTACATAAAGCGCACGCCAATCACAAACAGCACCGGGCGTTTGCGGATCAGGCGGTTAGCCCGCTCAATCTGCTGCTGATGTTTTTTGAAACGCTGGAGGATCGGCTCACCGTAGCGGCGGCCAATGAAAAACAGCGCGGTATCACCCAAAACACCGCCGCACATCGCCACCAGCACTACCCAGCCATAATGCAGCAGGCCTTCATGTGCGGCGACACCGCCCAGTAGCGTAAATGTCTCACCCTCAGCCAGACAACCAATAAACAGTGCCCAGTAGCCATACTGGGAAATTAGCGTATTTACATCCATCTGTTAAACCCGTTCCTCATGTTGCTTTTAGGGTTAAGTCTAACCCTTTTGATAAAAGTTGCAGCGAAAAGGGCCGTCTCAGTGTTTATTTTTAACGGAAAATGAAGCGCTTAACGTGTTCATCTGTTGGATGAAAAACAAACAGGGCAGGGCCGCTTATACTTGAAGAGATGCCGCCCGAGACTGTGCCTGCTGGCGGTCCGTTGTACAGAGGAGTGAAGATATGAATCATGTCTGGGGACTTCTTGCGCACCCGGGTCGGGAGATGCGCGACATTAAGCAAGAGAATGAAACGCTCTCGCATCATTACACTCATCATGTGCTGCTGATGGCGCTGATCCCGGTGATCTGCGCCTTCATTGGTACCACTCAAATCGGTTGGGATATCGGCATTGAACGGACTATTCCGCTGTCGTTATTCAGTGCGTTCTCACTGGCCATCCTGTTCTATGCGCTGATCCTGCTGGGTGTGGCCGTCATGGGAAAGGTGATCTGGTGGATGGCGCGTGACTACCCGCAGCGGCCCTCACTTTCAAGCTGTCGGGTGTTTGCCGGTTACGTGGCAACACCGCTGTTTCTCAGCGGGCTGGTGGCTCTCTATCCGCTGGTGTGGCTTTGTGTCCTTGTCGGCGCGCTGGCGCTGGTTTATACCGGCTATCTGCTCTACGTCGGCATCCCGCTGCTCCTCAACATAGACCGCGAAGAGAGCTTACGTTTCTCCGGCTCCACACTGGCCATCGGTATCCTGGTATTTGAAGTGTTACTGGCAATAACCGTGCTGATGTGGGGTTACGGCTATCAGCTATTTTGAGCGTTGATACCGCCGGGAAACCGGCGGTATTTTGGTAACGCTCAGAAACGAATATCCTGTAGGATAATCCTTAACTTCCGGCGTATTATGCCTGCGCCAGCCCCCGCAACAGTGCGGGACGCGGTGTGTGGTTTCCACACCCTCATTATCAGCCGCTAAGTTTACGATGCCTGCAAAAATCCGTTTGTCTCTATTAAGTGTGGTTATGCTGTTTTCTGGTCAGGCCATCCTGAATCAGGCCGTTGCCCGTACTCACCAGCCTGCCGTAGAAACTGCATCGGCCCAGCCTGAAATTGCATCAGGCAGTGCGATGATTGTCGACCTGACCACCCAGAATGTGATCTACGCCAGTCACCCGGATTTGGTCCGTCCGATTGCCTCAATCACCAAGCTGATGACGGTAATGGTGACGCTGGATGCCCATCTGCCGATGGACGAAATGCTCAAGGTTGATATCAGCCGTACGCCAGAAATGCGCGGTATCTATTCGCGGGTGCGTCTTAACAGCGAAATCAGCCGTAAAAATATGATGTTGCTGGCATTGATGTCCTCAGAAAACCGCGCGGCGGCCAGCCTGGCGCACCACTATCCGGGCGGATATGATGCTTTTATTCGCGCCATGAACGCCAAAGCACGCGCACTGGGCATGAGTAACACGCATTACGTAGAGCCGACCGGACTGTCGATTAAGAACGTCTCAACGGCGCGTGATTTGAGCAAACTGCTGATCGCGACCAAACGTTATCCGCTATTGGGCGAACTCAGCACCACCCATGAAGATATGGCCACGTTCCGTAACCCGAATTACACCCTGCCGTTCCGTAACACCAACCATCTGGTGTATCGCCCGGACTGGAATATACAGCTGACGAAAACAGGGTATACCGATGAGGCAGGACACTGCCTGGTGATGCGCACGGTGATCAATAAGCGCCCGGTTTCACTGGTGGTGCTGGATGCCTTCGGAAAATACACCCATTTTGCTGACGCTAACCGTCTGCGTAAGTGGATGGAAACCGGCAAAATCTCTCCGGTTCCTCCGGCAGCGCTGAGTTACAAGAAGCAGAAAGCCTCGCAGGTGGTCACTAACCGGGCGGTCGATGACAGCGCGGTAGAATAACCTGCGCTCACGGGGCGACCTTTTTTTGCGGTCGCCCTGGTTATAACGCTCGCTGCATCAGTAACGTATCGCGCCATTCGCCATGTTTAAAACCCACGGCGCGGAAATTACCGACAATCTCAAATCCCATCTTTTTATGCAGATTGAGCGAGCCGGCATTGCGCTCGCCGTTGCCGATAATCGCCAGCATCTGGCGGAAAGGGCCTTGCTGACAGCGGACGATCAGCGCGGCCAGCAGAGCGCTGCCGATGCCACGGCCCCCCATTTCCGCATCAATATAGACCGAATCTTCAACGGTAAAACGGTAGGCGGGACGTGGACGATATTGTGTGGCATAGCAGTAACCCACGACCTGCCCGTCGATCTCGGCGACCAGCCACGGCAGTTCGAACGAACAGACTTTTTGATGTCGGGCAGCCATCTCTGTTGCATCGGGGGGCGTTTCCTCAAAGGAACCGCAACCGTGCAGCACATGCCAGCTATAAATACGGGTCATCGCGTCGATATCGCCTGGTGTCGCATCACGGACGAGCGGCTCAGAAGAGGAAAGGGACATTTTTTGCTCCATGCGTTTTTGGATAATTTGCCATAACACCAGGAAGGCGAGGTCATAGAATATTCTTATGACAGCGACCTCATTTTTCCATCACGAATCTTATAGTCCCGGCCAGATCAAAAGCTTAAACTAGCCGGAAAATTGACAGGCGCCGCCCGGCGCTACCCTTTAGTCTCAGGAACCTGCACATGTCTGGCTTGTTAACTTTTCTTCGTGTTTGTCTGCTGGCGCTGGTGGCGCTGTCGCCCCAGTTTGTGCTGGCGGCGGATAACGACAACACTCAGCAAAATGATGCTCCCCCATAAAATCAACGCCTCCGTTGAGCTGCCTAAAATGCAGAAGGTGCTGGACAAGATCAAACAGCAGGTTTCCGGTGAAACAAACGACAGTAAACTGAATGCGCTCAACGATCTGGCGCTGGAGTTGTCCGGTGATGCCGATACGCTGATGCAAAGTATTATCCCACAGCGTGCGCAGCTACAGGCGCAGCTGGCGGTACTGGGTCCGGCTCCGGCAGCCAGCAGCGGTGTGAAAGAAACGGCGGAGGTCACCAGCAAACGTAACAAGCTGGAAAACCAGAAAGGCAAAATGGATGACCAGATAAAACAGGCTGAGGCGATCAAAAGCGGGGCGATCAACCTGTCCGCGCAGATCGTTAATCTGCGCCGCGACGCGCTGAAAACCCAGCTGGCGCTCAACGCAGGCAGTATTTTTGGTCCGCGCTTCTGGGCGCCGCTGTTTAATACCCAAAGCGATGACAGCGCTAAAATCAGCGATTTTGTCGATGAGCTGACTGGCACGGCTGCGCTTTCCTGGGAACCCGGCTGGCGCTTTGGCACGCTGGCCTGGGTGCTGGCCGCCGGGCTGGTGGCCACGCTGGGGCGCCGCTATCTGGAAGAGTTTCTTGCCTGGGTGGGGATTCACCATTTGCCGGAAGGTCGTCTGCGCCGCAGTTTCCTGGCGGCAGCGACCGCTATCACCACCCTTGCCGCAGTAGTGCTGGCCTTTAACTTCCTCGACCTTGCCTTTACCCGCCACGATGACGTTGTCGATGAAGTCCGGGATTTCGCTGACAAGCTGGTCGGGCTCAGTGTGCTCTGCGGGCTGATTGCCGGTCTTGGGCGGGCTTTCCTCTCCACCCGTCGCCCGTCGTGGCGTTTGCCGAATATCTCCAATGAAGTGGCGACGGCGTTAAAACCCTTCCCGCCGCTCACCGCTGCGCTGGTGTTTATCTTCCAGACAGTAGAAAGCTTCAACAGCAGCGCCAGTACCAGCGTTGGCACCACTATCTTTGCTAACGGTCTGACCGCACTGCTGATTGGTGCCACGGCGCTATCGATCAGTATGCGCACCAACCGTGTACGTCGCCGTATGATGCAGGAAGGTAATCAGCCGGAGGCGAAATCCACGCTGGTCGGGCTGATCCAGATGGCCCTGACGCTGATTGGCGTGGCGATTATGATTGCGCTGGTCATTGGCTATATCACGCTGGCGCGCTTCCTGAGCTATGAGCTGATCTGGATGGGGATTGTCTTTGGCTCTTTCTATATTCTCAGCCAGCTGGTGGCCGATGGGTGTGAAAGTCTGTTTTCTACCAACAATGCCTCCGGTAAACGCATTCAGGCTTCGCTGAATATCGATGAGCGTCATCTGGGGCAGGTTGCAGCAGTGCTGGGCGCGATAGGCAAAACATTCCTGGTGCTGGCGGCCGCGATGGCGTTGCTGAACGGTACTTTCGGCAGTTCGACACCGATTGAGCTGGTGCAGAAAGCCATTGAGTTCTGGGGCGGTAAAGGCCTTGAATCCCTGAATATCGTCCCGGCGCATCTGGTGAATGCGCTGATCTGCATGGTGGTGGGCATCTGGGTTCTGCGTTCGGTCAAGCGCTGGCTGGAACAGGATTTTCTGCCGAAAACGACGATGGACAAGGGGATGCGCCTGTCGCTGATTACCCTGTTCAGTAATATCGGTTTTGTGCTGGTGATCCTGATGACCCTGTCGATCATGGGTCTGCAGTGGAATAAGCTGGCCTGGATCGTCAGTGCCCTGTCAGTCGGTATTGGTTTTGGCTTACAGGAAATTGTGAAGAACTTTATTTCCGGCCTGATCCTGCTGACGGAACGTCCTGTTAAGGTTGGTGATCTGGTGAGTATCAGCGGCATTGAAGGCGATATTCGCCGTATCAATGTGCGTGCCACGGAAATCCAGCTGAGTGATAAATCGACGGTGATTGTGCCGAACTCGCAGCTGATTTCGCAGAACGTACGTAATGCCACAATGGGCAATGCTCAGGGGGTGGCGACCATTACGCTGACCTTCCCGCTGGATATTGACCCGCAGCAGGTTCGTCAGCTGCTGCTTGAGGTGTATAACGAGAACGAACGCATTCTGGAGACCCCGGAGCCGTCAGTCACCTTTAAGGATCTGACCTCCACGGGGATTGTGCTGTCCGTGACCGGTAACGTTGCCAGCCCGCGTCAGGTGGGTGGGGCGAAAAGCGATTTGCTGTTTGATATCCTGACCCGCTTACGCAAAGAAGGGGTCATGTTATCCACACCACAGACCATGATCATTGAACGTAAAAACGGTCAGATGGTATTGCAGGAGCCTAAAACGTAGGGGCGAGGCATGCCTCGCCCGTTTAGGGGGCAGGCACACGTTGCCCGTTTCAGGGTCAGGCGTGCCGGTCCCCCTACGATTTATCGCACCCGCATTCGCCCCAGTGCTTCGCCCGCGTGGTTTTACCAATCCCCGGATTAAAGCTGTTGGTCGGGTCGAGCTGCTGATAGAACGCCTTCAGCTGCGGTTTGGCTTTGTACAGATGCCCGACGTTATGCTCTGCCGGGTACTCCGCGCCACGCGCGTGCAGGATGTCCAGCATCTTCTCCTTGAGCGCGTGCACATCCACCCCTTTTTTCACGATGTAATCCTGATGGAACACATGACAGAGGAAGTGGCCGTAATAAAGACGGTGGGTCAGCGCATCGTCAAACTCAGGTGGGAGTTGCTCAAACCAGTCACGATCGTTACGGCGCAGGGCAATATCCAGTGCCAGGATATCCTCCACGTCCTCATGATGCACTGCGTGATAACGCACGGCCGCGCCCGCCGCGGCAAAGCGATGCAGGAAAGCGTGCGCCCCTTCTTTTCCTTCGCACGCGAAGAACTCGCCCTCGGCGGTGCTGAAAAAGTCGTTTAAATAAGCGCGCGCTTCCGCCACGCCGTCGCCGGACATTTTCAGCATCAGATGGTGTTCAAAACGATCGCGATACTGCTTCATGCGCGGCGGCAGATGTGACGGCAGCAACGCGGCGATTTTCTGCAACAGACGATCGCTGAAGTGGGGCTTCAGCCATTTTATCCGGGCGAGCAGGGCATCTGCACGCCCCTTGAGCGTGAAGAACAGCGGCATTTTGTCGGTGCCGAGCTTATCGATCATCACAAAGGTGTCTTTGCCGTAGGTTTCCGCCATATCAAAAATATCGCGGTGCATATATTCCCCGGCCACGGGCAGATTATCGAAGCTGGCCAGCATATGGCGGCGCAGCTGGTCGAGCACCGCCGTGTCATTGGTGCCGATGTAAAACACCTGCTGGGCGCTTTCGCTGGCAAAGGTATCCAGGCGGACGGCAAACAGGGCCAGCTTGCCGGCGCAGCCGGAGGCCTCAAACAGGCGGCGTTCATCGGCATTAAAACGCGATGGTGTGTCAGCATCGACGTCGCGTACCCGTTCGGCGTAATCCGGGTCAGAGGCGTGGCGCTGGTCGTGCAGCACATCGCTCTGCTGCCAGCTGTCGTCATCCAGCTTGCCCAAAATCTGCTCCGGTGTGACGCCGAGGTTGATCCCAAGATGATTCACCAGCTGCAATTTTCCGCTGGCATCAATCTGCGCATACAGCGCCATCTCGGTATAGGCCGGGCCGCGTTTCACCAGCGATCCACCCGAGTTATTGCAGATACCGCCCAATACCGAGGCGCCGATACAGGAGGAACCAATCACCGAGTGCGGTTCACGTCCCAGCGGTTTCAGGGCTTTTTCTAACTGATAGAGCGTGCTGCCGGGAAACGCCAGCACCTGCTTCCCCTCATCCAGCAACTGGATTTTATCCATCCGCAGGGTGCTGATTATCACGATATCGCGCGGATAATCTTTGCCGTTCGGCGTTGAGCCTTCGGTCAGCCCGGTATTGGCCGCCTGCATCAGAATAATCACGTCGGCGGCAACACAGGCCTGCAAAATACGCCACTGCTCCAGTAAATTGCCGGGGAAGACCACCGCCAGCGCATCGCCTTCGCCCGATCGGAAGCCTTTACGATAACGTTCTGTTTTTTCCGGTTCCGTTAACAGATGGTTGCGGCCCACAATACGGCCCAGTTCAGCGATCAGTTTTTGTTCTGCGTGTTGGGAAGTGTGCATGTCATATCCTTGTCAGTATCACCGTCCTACTGTAGCACTCGCAGCGTGGCAATAAAGTCCGGCCTGTGGCGTCTGTGATTCATCACCTGAAAACTAGCTGCTATTCTCAAGGTATGCCACACTGCACCCGCTTGTTACGTGTACTAAAATAAATAGATACGCCACAGTCACTTGAGAGAAAATCATCTGATGAAATGGATTTGTTCTGTCAGCCTTGCCGTTACTCTGGCGATCCAGCCAGCTTTTGCCGACGATTTGATCGGCCCACATCAACTGACTCCGCAGGCGCGTGACGCATTCGTTACCGACCTGCTGACAAAAATGACCCTGGATGAAAAGATCGGCCAGCTTCGGTTGATCAGCGTGGGGCCGGAAAATCCGAAATCCGCCATACGCGATATGATCCAGCAGGGGCAGGTGGGGGCGATCTTTAATACCGTCACCCGCCATGACATTCGTCAGATGCAGGATCAGGTGATGCAACTCAGCCGCCTGAAGATCCCGCTGTTCTTTGCCTATGATGTGATCCACGGGCAGCGCACCCAGTTCCCGATCCCGCTGGCGTTGGCCGCCAGCTGGGACACCGAGGCCGTAGCGAATGTTGGCCGCATTGCGGCGTATGAAGCCGCCGATGACGGGCTGAATATGACCTGGGCGCCCATGGTGGATGTGACCCGTGAACCCCGCTGGGGACGTGGCTCAGAAGGCTTTGGTGAAGATACTTATCTGACGTCGGTGATGGGCCGCACGATGGTGCAGGCGATGCAGGGCAAAAGCCCGGCGGATCGCTATTCCGTCATGACCAGCGTCAAACACTTTGCCGCCTATGGTGCAGTGGAAGGCGGGCGTGATTACAACACCGTAGACATGAGTTCGCAGCGTCTGTTCCAGGACTATCTGCCGCCGTACAAAGCGGCGTTAGATGCGGGCAGCGGCGGCGTTATGGTGGCGCTTAACTCGCTGAACGGCGTACCGGCCAGCGCCGACAGCTGGCTGTTGAAAGAGGTGCTGCGTGATGACTGGAAGTTTAAAGGCATCACCATCAGCGATCACGGTGCCATTAAAGAGCTGATCAAACACGGCGTGGCGCGTGACCCGGAAGACGCGGTGCGTATTGCGCTGAAGTCCGGCATTGATATGAGTATGAGCGATGAGTATTACAGCAAGTACCTGCCGGGCCTGGTAAAACGCGGTGAAGTGAGCGAGAAAGAGATCGACGATGCAGCACGCCATGTGCTGAATGTGAAATACGATATGGGGCTGTTTAACGACCCGTACAGCCATCTTGGTCCGGTGGGGAGTGACCCGGAAGACACCAATGCGGAAAGCCGTCTGCATCGCACCGAAGCCCGTGATGTGGCGCGCAAAAGCATGGTGCTGTTGAAAAACCGTCTGGAGACGCTGCCGCTGAAAAAATCCGGCACAGTGGCTTTAATTGGCCCGCTGGCGGACAGCCAGATCGACATCATGGGCAGCTGGTCTGCCGCCGGTGTAGCTGCGCAGTCCGTCACGCTGTTGCAGGGGATGAAAAACGCCACGGCCGATAAAGCTACGCTGCTGTATGCCAAAGGCGCGAACGTCACTGACGATAAAGGCATTCAGGACTTTATCAACCTGTATGAAAAAGCGATGACCGTCGATACACGTACACCGCAGCAGATGCTGGATGAAGCCGTTGCCACCGCCAAGAAAGCGGATGTGGTGGTGCTGGCGATAGGTGAAGCGCGTGGTATGGCGCATGAAGCCTCCAGCCGGAGTGACCTGACGCTGCCACAAAGCCAGCTGAAACTGATTGATGCGGTAAAAGCGACCGGAAAACCGCTGGTGCTGGTGCTGATGAATGCCCGTGCGCTCACGCTGGTGCATGAAACGCAGCAGGCCGATGCGATGCTGGAAAGCTGGTACAGTGGCACCGAAGGCGGTAACGCCATCGCCGATGTGCTGTTTGGCGACTACAATCCGTCCGGCAAATTGCCGATGTCCTTCCCGCGCTCCGTGGGCCAGATCCCGATCTATTACAACCATCTCAACAGTGGCCGTCCGTATAACTTCGAAAAACCGAATAAATACACCTCACACTATTTTGATGAAGCGAATGGCCCGCTGTTCCCGTTTGGTTATGGTCTGAGCTATACCTCGTTCACGCTGTCGCCTGTGAAGATGTCTGCGACGACCATGCCACGTAACGGCACGGTCAACGCCAGCGTTACGGTGACCAACAGCGGTAAGCGTGATGGTGCAACCGTGGTCCAGCTTTATCTGCGCGATCAGGTAGCCAGCATTAGCCGTCCGGTGAAAGAGCTGAAAGGCTTTAAGCGCATCATGCTGAAGGCCGGGGAATCACAAACCGTCACCTTCCCGATTGACGTCAGCGCGTTGCAATTCTGGAATGCCAGAATGCAGCAGGTGGCCGAGCCGGGTAAATTCAGCGTGATGATCGGGCTGGATTCCGCGCGCACCGTCGATGCGGAGTTTGATTACCTGTAGAGCGGGGCGGGCAGGGCATGCCTACCCCATATTCCGTAGGGGTGAGGCATGCCTTGCCCGGTTTCACTGGACGCTGTAATGGTCAATTTTCGCGATAAAATTCAGCAGCAGGTGTTCCGCTTAAATGGCCTGTCATTAAATGAGTTCGACCTGTCAAAACCACCGGGTGACCCCGGTTTGTACGGCCCGGACAGCGTAATATGGCGCGTGCACGGTGATTTTTCTTCCATGCTGTGCGGCGGGATCGCCGCGCTGTTGTTACAGATGCAACATCCGCTGGCGCTGGCTGGCGTCTGGGATCACTCCACCTTCCGCGACGACATGATGGGGCGGTTACGCCGCACCAGCCAGTTTATTGCCGTCACCACTTTTGGTAACACCACCGATGCTCACACCCTGATTGACCGGGTGAAGCGCATTCATCTGCGCGTCAGCGGTGTGGATGCGCAGGGGCAACCTTATGCTGCCAGCGATCCGGCGCTGCTCACCTGGGTTCATGTGGCGGAAACCCGCAGTTTCCTGGCGGCGCATTTGCGCTATAAAAATCCGCAGCTCAGTCTGGCGGAACAGGATCGTTATTATGCTGAGGCGGCGTTAGTGGCCGAAGCGCTGGGTGCGCAAAACGTGCCGAAAAGTGTGGCCTCCGTTGCTGCGTATCTTGAGGCGATGCGGCCGCAGTTGCGCTGTGATGAACGCACGCAGGAAGTGTTATCCCTGCTGCTGAATGCGCCTGCGCCATCATGGCAGGCGCGTCCGGCAATGAATGCCATGCTGCTGGCGGGCATTGAACTGCTGCCGGAGTGGGCGCAACAGGCGTTCGGGCTCCATTTTTCTCCGCTGCGGCGGCGCATTATTCGCCTGCGTATTGGCGTGATTGCGCGGCTGTTGCGCTGGGCGATTTCGCGCGGCGCGTATCAGCGGGCCATGACGCGGGTTGGACGTTAATCCTTTTTTACGGTTCAGGGATCTCATCATGAAAAAAATCCTTATCAGCGTGCTGCTGCTCAGCGGCCCGGCCAGTGCAGCAGAAACATTACGTCAGGATCTGGATACCCGCCTGGCAAACTGCCAGCAGCAGGCGGTCAGCACGCTGGACAATATTCAGTGCTATGAGGTGACCCACAGAGCCTGGGATAGCGAGCTGAATAAACAGTACAGGCTATTGCTGGCCGGGCAGTCACCTGAGGCGCAGGCCGCGCTGAAAAATGCCCAGCGTGCGTGGATCAGCTACCGTGACAGTTATTTCCAGGCAATGAACCGCTTTTATCAGCAGCAGCAGGGAACAATCTGGGTGCTGGTGGCGTCAGAATCGAAGCTGAATGTGATTAAAGAGAAGGCTCGTGACCTCTACCGGCTGCGCGAAAGTACCCATATGGGGGAGTAACGAAAGGCATTTTTGAGACTTTTACCCTTGCCCTGACGTGATGTAACGCGCCATTCTCTTCTTATTGCCCAGGCCTATTCTCAAGGGAATGGAACCCGCCACACACCGTCGAGGCGTTATGACACAGCCCTATCAGATTGCTGAAGTCACCAATCAGCAACAGACGCTCATCGCAATTGTCGAACAGGATGAGCGCACCGCGTATTTTTATATCTGGCCGACAGACGCGTTTCGTCAGCAGTTTGCCGTGCGCGGCTGCTGGCTGCGTAACCTGTTGCCTGCCCCCTTGCAGGATGATGTTGCCGCGATGGAGCAGGGCACACCGCCGCTGCTCAGTGCCGAGTATTGCCGTACGCTGGCCGCCGAGCCGATGCTTGACCCGGCCGGGCTACAGATCATTTGGGAGCCGTCAGATGACGGTGCCGCTCTGTGGTACCAGGGACAGCTACTGGCCGTGATCCCGGGCTGGAGCCTGTACCAGGATCAACAGGTGAGCTTTTCGGCGGGCTGCATCAAAGCGAACCGACTGACCGCACCGCTGGGTTCTGCGTCGACCAATAAAAACTACGCTGCCGCACAACAGCATCGGCAGTTTTTTCGCGAGTGGCAGGATGGCCAGCAGTGGGAGCCCTTCCAGCAGGAGATGCTGCAATGTTATGAAGCGCAGTACGGTGAATCACTGAAATATTACTCTATTGATCAGGGCAACTGGCCGCCGATGGCGATCTCCCAGCATTACCATGAGGGCTGCTGGTATTTTCTGACGCTTGGCATGTGCATCCGCCCGATGCCGTGGGTGGATTTCCTGTTTGATGACCTCGCCCCGGAATATCGCCGGACAGAGCTGGCGCTGGCCATCGATGCCGAGGTGATGACGGAAGAAAATGCGGTGCAAATGGCCAGTGCGTTAGCCGGATTTGCGCATATGCCATGGTCTCGCCTCAGTTGGCTGGGGGAAGGACATACGCTCGAATCCTCGGTGGCCCCGATGGGGTTTGAAGGATTTATTCTCTCGTCTGCGCTTGGACGTGACAGCGGCCAGTTCCCGCTACCAAAACGTGACGGCGAAAAGGTCAATCTGCTGTGGGCGGCCCCAATCACTCAGCTCGAGCGCGAATTCGCACAGGCCGAAGAGAACGGTGGCCTGGATCTGGTGGCGCGTCTGTTGCAGTACGGCGGCGGGCATATTTTCCGCGCCCGTCAGCAGGTGGTGAATGTAGAAGAGTAATTTCTCGCGATCCCGGCCTGCCAACGCCGGGAAACTTTCGGTTTACGCCCGCCTCGTATAAAGCACGATTTTATGCAGACCATGAGATGCCTCTTATGCCAGAATAGTCAGTATCATTTCTGAGGAGTCGGCATGTCTGCAATTGAAGTTATTCTGGTCGACAGCCAGGATCGTCCTACCGGTAAGATGGAAAAAATGGAAGTTCATGAAAAAGGTCTGCTGCATCGTGCGGTCACCGTTTACGTGTTCAACACCGACCATCAGCTGCTGTTACAGCGTCGTGCCAGTGGTAAATACCACTGTGGCGGTCTGTGGAGCAACACCACCTGTGGGCACCCTTATCCGCAGGAGTCGACTCAGGATGCCGCTGAACGCCGCTTGCGGGAGGAGATGGGGCTCCGCCTGACGCTGCAACCGGTGTTTGAACTCAGTTATTATCTGCCGCTCAGTAATGGCCTGACCGAACATGAATATGGCCACGTCTATTTTGCCATCAGCGATGTGCAGCCTGATATTAATCCGGAAGAGGCCGACGACTGGCGTTATTGTTCCCTGGCCGATATCCAGCGAGAAATGCACGCTCACCCGGAACGCTTCACTCCGTGGTTTCTGCTGACGTTTTCCCGCATCCCTTCTGAATTTGCGCGTTTTACCGCGCAGCAGTCAGATCACGCCTCCGCTTTCTCCTCTACTGATGACTGAAAGCAAAATCCTCTGAATCCACATCATAACCTGAGGGTTCCCAGCGGATAGCCAGCAGGGCGATCAGGCCGATAATCGGTGCCATCCCAATCACCCAGAACACATTGGTGCCCAGCAGGGCGGCCAGCACCGGGAACAGGAACAGCGAAGCCGTCGAACTGGCGCGCACCATTGTCTGATTGAAGCCCACACCCACGCCGCGCAGCGACGTCGGGTAGCTGAGTGAGGCGTAAGTCATGGTATGTGCGCCCGGTCCGAAGCCCTGGCCCAGCAGGAACAGGGCCAGCATGCCAATCGAGATCGCCGCCTGTTGCCCGTCTTCCGGGCGTCCAACCAGTGCCAGACCGACCAGCGCCGCTATCTGGAATGTATAACCGAGCGTCATCATTTTCCAGGCACCAAAGCGAGGCACCAGCCGCACGGCCAGCGTACCGCCGACAAAGGCAAACAACAGATTCAGCGCCAGTGACAGCAGAATGGTGTTCAGCATCGATTGCGCCAGGAAGCTGGAGATGATCACCGGCAGGCCAAACGCCACCGCGTTATAGGCAAAGGGGGACACAATCGAGGTAACGGTCGCCAGCACGGTACGCTTCAGGTAAACCCCTTTGAACAGCGAGCCGTAGTTGCTCCAGCTGGCACGGCGTACCGCTTTGACTGGCGCGAGATCCGCATCTGCGGCGACATGTGCATTAATGCCCCAGGAGCTGCGCAGGATGGCCGCTGCCCCTTTCAGGTCACCCTGATTGGCGGCCCAGACCGGAGACTCGCTCATATAGCGACTGCGAATGGCGATAATAATCAGTGCCGGAACGGCCCCGAAGCCAAGAATAATGCGCCACATCAGGTCGCTATGGCTTTCCGGCAGCACTGACCAGAAGAACAACACCAGCAGATAAGAGATAGAGATCGCGGCGTACCAGGTGGGGCACCACATGGAAATACTGGCGGCTTTATTGCCGCGCCCCCGCAGTTTGGAAAACTCGGCAAGAAAAGCCATCGCGACCGGTAAATCAATACCGATGCCCATGCCCATCACGAAACGCGCACCGGCCAGAACGTACTCATTGGGGGCAAAGGCACAGGCGAGGGCTGCAAAAACAAAGAAGAACATATCCGCCATAAAGACGCGGTAGCGGCCAATTTTATCGGTAAGGTAGCCACCAATCAGCGCGCCGATGATGGCGCCGAGCGTAATGGACGAGGCGATCATACCTGCGCCTGCCGGGGAGAGGCCGAATTCGCGAGTAACATCTTTCATGCCAAAGGCCAGTGCACCCAGATCGTAGGCATCGAGAAAAACACCACCGAGGGCGATACCGATAACAATACGTGCATTGTTGCCAGCGTGATTGCTGGTGTTCACCAGCTGAGAGACATCCGATGCCTGACGGAGGATGACGACTTCGCCTGTCGGCGTGTTCCCTGCCAGCGCGACGTGCGCCGAAGAAGTGGTTTCAGTCATGATGTTGAGTTTTATTGTGATGAATAAACTCAAAGCATAACGGGCTGACCTGTCGAGATAAATTCCGTGTGGTTATAAGTTACAACCAATGGTGCTGGCGGGGCGGCAACAGGCTGCCGCCGGGCCGCACGATCAGGAACGCACGATGAAGGTATATCCGGCCAGCATCACGCCGCCAATCCCGCCGAGCGCCATCAGCAGGAAGATAAATATCACACCAATCTTTTGTAAGTTCATCACTTCATCCATTTTCTCAACCAGGGGCGAAGTATAGCGCTTTCGCCCGTGGGAATTAAGCCAAAGCCGGCGTTTTATTGTGCCGAATCGGGCTGTTTTGAGAAGAACAGCGTGACGCGTGCCACTTCAATACCGAACTTTTTCATCGAGGTGACGTTCATCAGATGCTGCGCATCCTGCTGATAAATCCAGTCGTCAAAGTTCAGTTTATAACTGCTGTCGTCGGTTTTGACCGTCATGGTGTAACGCCAGTTAAACGCGTTACCGCTGGCATGGCCGGTTGCCGTGCCGATAATATCCCCGGCCGTTCCGGTGTAGCTGCCGTCGGCCAGGCGGCGGATATGCCAGACCCGCGTCTGCTTCTCGCCGTCGTCATAAACGAACTGCTCGTTTAACGTCAGGGTCTCGCCGACCACCTGGCCACGAATCACCACCTCAAAACGGCGGATCTGCTTGCCGCTGTAATCCTGCACCATGCCCCAGGCGCGGGACTCACCGTTGAACCAGCTGAAAATATCAATCTTCGGTTGCGCCTGCTGATAGTCTTCCAGCGTGGCACCGCAGCCTGCCAGCAGCAGACTGAACGTCAGTAACAGGGATTTCCACATGATTAACCTCCGGTCAGTTCCCGACGGATATCGGGGTAAGTCGACGATGGCGATAGCCAGATATTGAGGAAAGCGTCGCGAAAGGCAGCATCAAAGCGCGGGCCGATCGGGTTGATCGCCGCCTGCGTACCGGCTGCCTGCCAGTAAAACTGCCCGCCATGGGCATCCGCCTGAAATGCCAGGCGGGTGCCATCGCTGACGTCCGGCCAGACGGTGGCCAGCTGTTGCAGCCATTGCTGGCGCTGATCGCTGCTGCCGGTATTCTGTGCCTGCCACTGTTCCAGCGTGGCATCCAGCAGTTCCTGGCGGCTGATGTCGCGGCGGTAGGTGATCACCAGTGCCAGCGGCCACTGCTCGGGTTGCCAGCGTCCGCCGGGCGTCAGGAGCTGGGAATCGTACAGTGTAAATGGCCCCCAGGTCAGCGTCGCTTTGCCCACGTTCTTCCAGCGTAGCCAGTCAGCGGCCTGGCTCAGCGATGAAAACAACAGCAGCAATAACAGCCATTTCTTCATGATTCTCTCCGCAGTAGTCGGCTGGCTAACGGTAGCCAGATCGCCCAGCCAATCGCCAGCGCGCCCAGCGCTATGGCGGGTGACTGATGCCATTGCAGGCCACCGAGCCGCTCACCAATGAAATAGGAAAAGGGTCCGCCCAATGCGCCAGCCACGATCAGCCAGCGCCAGTCAGGTGCAAAGCGATGGAGGATCAGCCCCCACCAGCAGGCGAACGTCAGCCACAGTGCCAGCATCCAGACGGGAAACGCGTGGCTGCCGCTAAAACTGAACAGATCGACGCCCAGCCACAGACTGTCGAGCGCGATGCCTGCCAGCGCGACCAGCAGCAGGCGCAGCTTCATCACGCGCGGACTCAGCAGCCAGGCCAGCAGCGCCCCGGTGCACAGCAGCAGCCCGATGCGCTCGCGCAGCGCCACGGCCAGCCCCCAGTAGAGATCGAAACCGAGGGTGAGTAACCAGAAGCGCAGGCGGCTCATGCGCGTTGCAGTGTGAGCTGGACGGTGCCAATGGTCTGCGCGCGGAAACCCGCCTCGCAATAGCAGAGATAGAACAACCACATACGGCGGAAGCGTTCATCAAAGCGTCCTTTCGACAGCTGGGGCCAGGCGTTGTCAAACCGCCGCCGCCACAGTTGCAGGGTCTGTGCGTAGTCCGGGCCGATTTCCAACTGGTCAATCTCGCTGAAATCGCTGATTTCTTGCAGCGTGTTCTGCAACAGGCTGACGGAGGGTAAAAAGCCGCCGGGGAAGATATAACGCTGGATAAAGTCGACGCCGCGCGCGTAGCTGTCAAAACGTTCTTCACTGATGGTGATCGCCTGCAATGCCAGACGGCCGCCCGGCTTCAGCAACTGCTGGCAGCGCTGAATAAACAACGGAATATAGGCTTTACCGACCGCTTCAATCATCTCTATCGAGACAATTTTGTCGTACTGGCCGCTAAGATCACGGTAATCCTCGCACAGGACGGTGACCCGGTCGCTCAATCCGGCGGCCGCGATGCGCTGACAGCAATAGACATACTGCTCGCGCGAGATGGTGGTGGTGGTCACCCTGCAGCCGTACTCGCGAGCGGCAAATTCAGCCATGGCACCCCAGCCGCTGCCAATCTCCAGCAGATGATCATTCGGCGTCAGCCCGAGCTTCACGCACAGGCGCTTCATCTTGGCCTGCTGCGCCTGTTCCAGCGTCATCTCCGGCTGTTGGAACCAGGCGCTGGAATAGAGCATCGCCTCATCAAGAAACGTGGTGTAGAAGTCGTTGCCGAGGTCGTAATGGGCGGCGATGTTGCGCTTTGCCTGGCGCACATTGTTGCGGCGCAACGCATGACGCAGCTGATTAAACGGTGCGGTCAGCCAGCTGAGGCGGGCCTCCAGCTTATCGGCGACACGGGTATTTTGTGCCAGCGTCAGGATAACGGCGGTTAAGTCCGGGGTTTCCCATTCGCCATCCATATAGGTTTCTGCAGCGGCAATGCTGCCGCCCAGCAGGATACGGCGATACGCCCGTGAGTGATGCACCTTCACTTCGGCCTGAAGCGCAGCCTGCGCATCGCCGAAGAAGCAGGTGCCGAGATGCGGGTCATGCAGGGTTAATCCCGCCTCTTTAATGCCCTGCAACAGGGATAAAATCACCCGGCGCGATGCGGAGAAGCGTTTACCCGTTTTTGCACGGCGTGCCAGGCTGAAATCAGTGCCAGTCATGGGTTATTTCTCCGACTTGCTGTGGTCATACACCGGCGCACCTTTGCGCCAAAGTTTCCACGCCTGCCAGTAAATCGCCAGCGCGGTACGAACGGTCATCATTGGAAAACGCCAGAGAAAATGGCGCAGCGTCTGCCGGGTCAGCGGCTGACGTCGTAAATGCAGGGTGGCGTCAAACTCGCGCCCCTCACGGTGATTCTCAATATGCACCAGCAGTGATTTACCCGGCGGGGACAGCCGCCAGTGGTAAACCATCTCCATGGGATTAAACGGAGAAACATGAAACGCTTTCTGCGTGGTTTCGCTGCCGTCAGGTTTCACCGCATACGTATGACGCTCATTCCACGGCGTATTACGCACTTCGGCCAGCATCCAGCGCAGGCTGTCGGCGGCATCGTACAGGTAGTAAAGGTTGACAGGATTGAATGAGCAGCCAAAGTAACGCAGCTGCGTCAGCAGCATCACGCGTCCGGTAAGATGTTCCCCAGTCAGGGCGGCAATGCGCGCCTGAGCACGCTCTTTGATGCCGCTGCCGCCACCAAGATAATCGTCCTCACTGAAGCTGGCAGCGCGCAGATTGTGGTGGCCGATGCCGACGCTTTTCAGTAACGGCAGTTCATCAAGATCAATCAGCGGCATAAAAATGCGGTAGCTGAACTGATGATCCACCGGGGTGAAGCGACGATGGCGCACATGGCCGCTGTACAGCACGCTGTTCACAGTAAACCTGCCTGGTCCATGGCCGTCGTTACATCTAACGCGCTGCGAATGCCATCTTCATGAAAACCGTTGTAGCTCCAGGCGCCGCAGAACCAGGTACGGTTGTTCCCGTTCAGCAGCAGCCGCTGCTGTTGTGTGTGCAGAGCATGTGGTCCGAACTGCGGATGATGGTATTCAAAGCGGCGTAACACGCGGGCCGGATCGATCGGTTGTGTCGGGTTGAGGCTGACGCAGAACGTATGCGGTGACTGAATGCCCTGCAGGATATTCATATTGTATGTCACGCTGGCACCCTGCTGTTCGCTGTCGTTTGCTTCATCATCCAGACGGTAGTTCCAGCTCGCCCAGGCTGCGCGGTTATGTGGTAGCAAACGGGTATCGGTATGCAGCACCACTTCATTGGCGCGATAGGGCACCCCGGCCAGCATCTCACTTTCCTGCGGCGACGCATCGCCCAGCAGCTGCAATGCCTGATCGCTGTGACAGGCGAAAATCACCTGGTCATAGCGCTCAACGCCTCGCGGGCTTTCCAGCGTGACGCCATCGGGGTCACGCGTTATCCGGGTGACCGGGGTATCGAGATACACCTGCATCTGCTGCCCGATAAGCTGCATCATGCGGCGGATATATTCCCGTGAACCGCCGGGCACCACGTA
The DNA here is from genome assembly GCF_037479175.1 of Erwinia sp. MYb375. NCBI lineage: Bacteria > Pseudomonadati > Pseudomonadota > Gammaproteobacteria > Enterobacterales > Erwiniaceae > Erwinia > Erwinia sp. MYb375. Next base: position 236,079 of record NZ_JBBGZS010000011.1, read on the forward strand.
CCATTGTGGTCGCTGGGTTAAATCCAGCAGGCCGTGATGATGGAAGAAGTTCAGAAACTGGGTCAGCGGCATACGGCGCATCTCACTCAGTGAGACTGACCAGATGGCGGCCCCCATCGGCAAAATATAGTGCCGGGCAAAAAATTCACTGAAGCCCTGCGCGGTCAGAAACTCATCCAGCGAACCCTGTTCCTGTTCCTGCTGCTGCGTCAGCCACTGCTTTCCACAACGATTAAAACGCACGATCTCTGCGAGGAAGCGATAAAACGAGGGCTTTAACAGGTTGCTACGCTGGGCGAAAAGGCTGCTGAGCGTGTGGCCGTTATACTCCAGCCCGGTGCGGGAATTGCGCACCGAAAAACTCATTTCCGTGGGCCTGCCTTCCAGCCCCAGTTCGGCCAGGAATCCCTGAAAACGTGGGTAGGTGCGATCGTTAAAAACAATGAATCCGGTATCAATCGCCCAGTGCTGACCGTCCAGCTCCACGTCCACCGTGGCGGTATGGCCACCGAGTGTACTGCCGGCTTCATAAAGATGAACCTCGGCGCGTGGGGCTAATTTCCACGCACAGCTCAGGCCAGCAATACCACTGCCAATAATCGCAAAGCGCACGCATTACCTCGCTATTTTTTGCGTTAACAGACGCTGAAGGGCCTGGGGCAACCGTGAGGTCACCCGCAGAATAAAAGCAAACAGCGCCGGGAAAGCGATTTCAGCCTTTCCTTTTGCCAGCCCGCGCCGGATAAAGCGCGAAGCCTGAACCACGTCGACAATCATCGGCATGGCAAAATCGTTGCGCTGTGTCAGCGGCGTGTCGACAAAGCCGGGGAGCACCAGCGTGATACCAATCTGCTGACGCTTGACATCCTGCGCCAGGCTGCGGGCGAAATAGGCCAGCGCGGCTTTCGAGGCACCGTACGCTTCGGCGCGGGGCAGGGGAACCATGCTGGCGGTAGAGCCGACCAGCGCCACGCGGCTGCCAGGCTGCATCTGTGGGAGCAGGCTGTCGAGGCAGTTCACCGGACCACTGAAGTTCGTCAGCATCACGCGGTGGACTTTTTCGGCATCGACAACGCCATGGTCAAGATATTCACAGGTGCCTGCACAGAGGATCGCCAGGTCTGCCCGCTTGCCGTCCAGAGCAGCGCGCGTTTCAGCCAGGTCAGTGATATCAAACAGGCAGATGTCCATCAGCGGGAACTGCTGGCGCAGTGCGTCCAGTCGCTCTGGATTACGCCCGCAGGCGGTGACATGCCAGCCTTCCGTTGCATAATCCTGCGCTAATTGCAGGCCGATGCCGGAGCTGGCGCCAGTGATCAGAACACGTTTCATGGTTGCAACCTCTTTTTGACCAGGCCGATGATCGTGCCCAGCAACGGTAGCTTTTCGTAGAGCATGGCGCCCATATCGTAGTAATCGCGCTGAAAGACCACTTTACTGTCGCGAAACTGCAGGTAGCTGCTGCCCTCCAGCGTCTGGTCAGCTCCCCGTTGCAGGGCAGGGTGGGCATATTCCATGCGCCACAGCAGCAGCGCGTCGGTATCAAACTCGCGCACCTGCGTCACCACAAAGCGGCAGTAACGCATGTTTTTCAGCAGGCTGGCAAAGTACTGCTCCACCACCGCAATGCCCTGGTGTTCACCTACCGGATCGCTCAGGCAGATCTCCGGATGGTAAATCTGCGCCAGCATTGTCAGCCTGTCGCTGTCCAGCGTCTGGTAAAATGTCACTAACTGCTGTAGTGCGGCCTGCTGAGTCATACCTGATTCCTTAGTGACCGTATGCGGTAATCGAGAACCCCTGCGCCTGCCAGTGGCTCATCTGTTCCTGCTGGCGTTTGGTTAACGCTTTTCCGGTATAAACAAAAATATGCTGACCGGGGAAAAGCTCGGGGCGGGGAGACTCCAGCGGTTCGGCCAGGATGTCAATGCGCCAGCCCTGCTGCGAGAGCCGCCAGGCTTCCAGCCACAGGCGGGGTCGGTCCGTCAGGCCCCAGCCAATCAGCAGTGCATCTTTGCCTGCTTTCTTGCGTGAACCCGTTAAACAGAAGCTAATGTAATCAATTAAAGCACCATCTAATAAACTACACATAGCCCGGGCGGTATTTTGATCTAAACCAAGGCGCTGGCGGATGGGGACGAAAACATGGTCGATAAGCATTTCTGCCGGGTTTTCTTTACCCATTGAGGCGATTTTTACGCGTAGCTTTGACGGACGCACGAGGCGAATAACCGCCAGCATCTCTTCCTGAAGGGCAAGCCACCCATCATCAATATTAACGTTTTCGCCTTCGAGCAGCGCTTTGACCTTACCGACCGGCACGCCGCTCTCAATCCAGCGTTTAATCTCTTCAATGCGCGCAATATCGTCTTCATCAAACAGACGATGACCCCCTTCGGTGCGCTGTGGTTTCAGCAGACCATAACGACGTTGCCAGGCGCGCAGCGTGACCGGATTAATGCCGCAGCGTTCTGCGACGTCACCGATGCTGTACAGTGCCATGTATTACCTCTTGACTTGCTGTCAGACCTTTTATCAGCCTAACCAATATTATCAGGTTGTACAAAGTATTATTTGTTGTACAAGTTGAAATGATGAAAATAAACAGCTATATCTCATATTAGAGATTAATTCCCAAATATGAGAAACGAAGATGGAACAAACCCCAACGGAACAGCGGCTGGCACAACGTCTGGCCGACCTGCGTGTGGAAAAGGGCTGGTCGCTGGAGACACTTGCCGAGCTTACCGGGATTAGCCGCGCTTCGCTATCCCGTATCGAGCGGGCTGAGACCAGCCCGACAGCCTCTTTGCTTAACCGACTGTGTAATGCCTACGGATTAACGATGTCACGTTTGTTAAGCGAAGTGGAACAGGAGGCTGTACAACTTTTGCGGCCTGAGCAGCAAAGCGTCTGGCACGATGTGGAAAATGGCTACGAGCGCCGATCGCTCTCCCCGCCTGCGCAGGCGTTTCATGCGGAACTGGTGGAAGCCCGGCTGGCGGCGGGTGCGCGTATTGACTATGACATTCCGCCGATCGCCGGGCTTGAGCAACATCTCTGGATCCTGGATGGCGTGCTGGAGTTCCATATGGATGACCGCTTCTGGCGGCTGGAGCAGGGGGACTGCCTGCGTTTTCATCTGTTTGGCCGCACCCGCTTTCATGCACCTGAAGCGGGCGGTGCACGCTATGCCCTGGTGGTGGCCCGCCCATGAACAATATTGATTATGAATGGCTGGATGCCGGTCAGGCGCAGCAGGCGCTGCCTGCATTGTGTGAGGTGCTGGATGGCTGCGTGGCGCAGGGTGCCAGTATTGGCTTTGTCGATCGTGATGCGCAGAGGCTGCACCATTTCTGGCAGGATGCGGTTCTCAGCCTGGCCTGCGGAGATAAACAGCTGCTGGTGGCGAAGCACGACGGGCGAATTGTCGGGACGGTAATGCTGGTGCTGGCTATGCCCGCGAACGGCGTGCATCGTGCTGAAGTGATCAAACTGTTGGTGCATCCGGATGCACGCCGCTGCGGGATTGCCCGTGAACTGATGCAGCAGGCAGAAGCCCGGGGACGTGAACTCGGTCGCAGTCTGCTGGTGCTGGACACGCGCAGCGGGGATGCGGCTGAACCGCTTTATCTCTCGCTGGGCTGGAAGGTGGCCGGGCAGATCCCGGGCTATGCCCGATCGACCGCTGGCGTGATGGATGCCACCACGATCATGTATAAGGCGATCGATCCGATTGGGTAAGCGGTCGGGCGCGCTCCCCCGGATCACTTTCCGGGGGAGACGGGGCTAAACGCGGGCGGCCAGCGAGTCCACGCGCGCCATCGCCTGATACAGCGCACTTTCCGTCACCGTCTCGCGCATATTTTCCATATCCGGTGCATGCACCGATTCACGCACAATCACCGCCAGTTCGTCCGCATTCAGGTCGGCAATCTCTGCCAGACTAAGCGGTACACCACAGTCTCGCGCCAGGCACATTTCTGCCAGCAGCTCTGCATCATCGCGCTGCTCCAGCGCCAGCAGGCAGAGATTACCGTAGCCGACCAACAGGCCGTGGCCGAATTCGCGGGTTTTGTCGACGAAAGTGAACCCTTCGTAAATGGCATGGGAAGCCGCCGCATGGGCGCCGTTGCTCATCAGTGAGGTCAGCCCGGCAAAGGTGAAGATGGCATCCAGCGCCTGATCGAGAGCGTGATCAGGCTGCCGCTGGCGCACGGCTTCACAGGCTGCCGGGCCGTGTTTTGCTATCACGTCATAGCAGAGACGGCTGTGTGCCAGCGAGGAGAGCGCATTCGCATCCACGGCCGGGTGGCGTTCGCTCACCGCACGAAACTCATACCATTTTGCCAGCGTATCGCCCAGCCCTGCGGCCAGCCAGCGCAGCGGTGCCTCGGTCAGCAGTTGGCTGTCGATGATCACCGCCGCCGGAGCCTGCGGCAGCGGGAAGATATCAAAAAAGTTGCCGTTATCGTCATAGCGAATGGTTAACGGCGTCACCGCCGAACAGGTCGCGGCGATGGTGGGCAGGGTGATCACCGGGATATTCTGCTCGGCGCCAACCGCCTTGCAGGTATCCAGCGATTTACCGCCCCCCGCTGCAATAATCACGTCGGCCTGATATTCCTGCGTCAGTGCGCCCAGGCGGGCAATCTGTCGTAATGAGGTTTCACCGCCAAACCATTCGTTGCCCACCAGCAGACAACCCGCCGCCGTCAGCTGTTGCGCCACCCGGTCTTTGACCGCCGCCAGCGCCTGGTAGCCGCCAATCAGCAGCACACGCTGGCCCAGTTCACGGCTGAGGGTGCCGATCTGGTTGATGACACCCGCGCCACGCAGCACGCGCGCCGGGAAAATCAGATGTTGGTGTGACATGGTTATCCTTCAGAAAAAAAGGGGGAAGTTATGGCTATCATCTGACGGAACACTCCGCAGGAAAATCACTCGTATCCACTATTCAGTTCATGATTTACTTAACTATCGACCGGTTAATCAGTGGAACGAAAGTGAGCCTCAACTCTGGTCAGTATAGTGGTTACCTGCCGGAGCACTGCGCCCGGCCATGGGGGGCTGGGGGCCGGTTGCGGCGTCTGTCACCGGAACAGTTCAACTATCGTACAGCATTTTCCCTGATTTTTCGTCGTGGCCGCAGCCGGGAAGTCCCGATCCGTGCCCTGCGTGACTTGCTGAAACTACGGGCGACGCAGGAGATTAACGTTTGCAGGCTGACGCCGCCGCAATACTGTGTAAAAATACAGCCTTGTTTAGCTGGAAGTGATTGTCATGGCGTTAACTGTCGCGTTAAAAACGCAAATTGCCGGGTGGTATAAAGCCCTGCAACAGGAAGTTCCCGATTTTATTCCGCGTGCGCCGCAGCGGCAGATGATTGCCGAGGTCGCGAAAACGCTGGCGGGGGACGACGGTCGTCATCTGGCAATTGAAGCGCCGACCGGGGTGGGGAAAACCCTCTCCTACCTGATCCCCGGTATTGCTGTCAGCCGCGCCGAGGAAAAACCGCTGGTGGTCAGCACCGCTAACGTGGCCTTACAGGATCAGATTTTCAGCAAGGATCTGCCCCTGCTAAAGAAAATTATTCCCGATCTGAAGTTTACTGCGGCGTTTGGTCGTGGTCGTTACGTGTGTCCGCGCAATCTGTCGGCGCTGGCAACAGATGAAGAAAATCAGGGCGATCTGCTGCTGTTCCTCGACGACGATATGACCGCCAGCAAAGATGAGCGGGCCATCTGCACCGAACTGGAAAAATCCCTCAAACGCTATCAGTGGGATGGCCTGCGCGATCACTGTGCGGAAAATATTGAAGACTCCCTCTGGCAACGCCTGAGCACCGATAAAGCCAACTGCCTCGGCAGTAACTGCAACTGGTTCCGCGAATGCCCGTTTTATGTGGCGCGGCGTGAAATCGAAGATGCTGACGTGGTGGTGGCGAATCACGCCCTGGTGATGGCCGCACTGGAAACGGAATCGGTGCTGCCACCGCCAAAAAACCTGCTGCTGGTGCTGGATGAAGGCCACCATTTACCGGATGTGGCACGTGATGCGCTGGAGATGAGCGGCGAAATCACCCCAGGCTGGACCGTGTTACAACTGGATCTATTCTGCCGCCTGGTGGAGCAGTGCCTGGCGCAGTTTCGTCCGAAACGCCCGCCGTCCCTTAGCCACCCGGACAAGCTCAAAGCCCACTGCGAAGAGGTGCGCGAGCAGCTACAGATGCTGTCTCAGATATTAGGTCTGTATCTGCCGCCGGAAGGGCAGGAGGGCGAATATCGCTTTGAAATGGGGTTGCTGCCCGAAGAGATCCTGACGATCTGCGCCCGACTGTTTAAACTCAGCGATGCGCTGCGTGGGCTGGCGGAAGGCATGATGAACGACCTGAGCGAGAAGAGCGGCCAGTTTGACGTGGTGCGTCTGCACCGTACGCTGATCCAGATGAACCGCGCACTGGGCTGGTTTGAAGCCAGCAGCAAGCTGTGGCGGCTGGCGGCAATGGAGCAGGCATCCGGTGCCCCGGTGTCGAAATGGGTCACACGGGAAATCCGCGACGGTAGCGCGCATCTGATGTTTCACTGCGCTGGGATACGCGTCAGTGAACAGCTGGAAAAGTTGCTGTGGCGTAAGATCCCGCATGTGGTGGTGACGTCGGCGACGCTGCGCTCGCTGAACAGTTTCCAGCGTTTGCAGGAGATGTCCGGCCTGAGTGAGAAAGTCGGAGACCGCTTTGTCGCCCTCGATTCGCCGTTTAATCATGTGGCTCAGGGGCAGCTGATTATCCCGAAGATGAAGTACGAGCCGATGCTGGCAAACGAAGTGATGCACCTGGCCGAAATGGCGCACTTCTTTCGTCATCAAATTAAGCTGGCGGCTCATAAAGGCATTCTGGTGCTGTTCGCCAGTGGCCGCGCCATGCATCAATTCCTCGCTTACCTGCCCGAGTTGCGCCTGATGATGCTGGTGCAGGGCGATAAGCCACGCCCGGCGCTGGTGGCGCTGCACCGTAAACGCGTAGAGCAGGGGGAAACCAGCATTCTGGTGGGATTACAGTCCTTTGCGGAGGGGCTGGATCTGAAAGGTGACCTGCTTTCTCAGGTCCATATTCATAAAATCGCTTTCCCCCCGATAGACAGTCCGGTTATTTTGACTGAGGGAGAGTGGCTGAAAAGCCTCAAGCGTTATCCGTTTGAAGTGCAAAGCCTGCCCAGCGCCTCGTTTAACCTCATCCAGCAGGTTGGGAGGTTAATCCGCAGCCATGATTGCTTTGGCGAGATTGTGATTTACGATCGGCGCTTGATCAGCAAAAGTTATGGCGCACGCCTACTGGGGGCGCTGCCGGTGTTTCCTATCGCGCAGCCTCCGATGCCGGAAGGCGAACTGCCAAAAGCCGTGGCCCCGGCCGTGAAGAAAAAACCCACACAGCGCCGTCGTCGTTAACCCTTGTTACTGAGCAAAAAATGAGCATGGACTATAAAAAAATTATCAAAGAGGTCGGACGCGGTAAGAATCATGCCCGCGATATTGATGCGGATACCGCGTGCGAGCTTTATCGCCGGATACTGAACGGCGAGGTGCCGGATCTTGAGCTGGGTGCTCTGCTGATAGCTCTGCGCATTAAAGGCGAAGGCGAGGGCGAGATGCTGGGCTTCTACCAGGCGATGCAGGAGCAGATGCCGCACCTGATACCACCTGCAGAGCGACCGATGCCGGTGGTGATCCCCAGTTACAACGGTGCTCGCCGTCAGGGGAACCTGACCCCGCTGCTGGCGCTGCTGCTGTCGCGCCTGGGTTTCCCGGTGCTGGTTCACGGCGTTAGCGACGATCCAACCCGCATCACCAGCGAGGCGGTCTTTGCTGCGCTGGATATTCCCGCTGTTTCCACTCTTGAAGAAGCACAGGCGAAACTGGATGCCGGTGAGCTGGTGTTTATCACTATTGGCACGCTTTGCCAGCCCATGGAGCAGCAGCTGGCGTTGCGCTGGCGTATGGGGGTGCGTAACAGTGCGCATACGCTGGCTAAGCTGGCAACGCCGTTTGCCGCCGATGCGGCGTTGAGGCTGGCCAGCGTTTCGCACCCGGAGTATATCCCGCGCGTGGCAACGTTTTTCAGCGCCGTTGGCGGACGGGGTTTGTTGCTGAATGGAACGGAAGGGGAAGTGTACGCGAACCCGCAGCGGTGCCCGTCGCTCACGTTGATTGCCGGAGAAGACACGCGTGCGCTGTTATCACGGCAGGAAGAAGTGGTGCTGAGCGCTGACCATCTGCCTTCAGCCAAAGATGCGGCCACCACAGCCGCATGGATCCGTCGCTGTCTGGATCGCGAAGTACCCGTGCCGCAGTCGCTGCGTTTGCAAATTGCCTGCTGTTACCTCGCCACCGGGCGGGCGATTGATCTGGATGGCGCGTTAGCGCAGATCGATTCGGCGGGCTATTAACACCCGCGCCGCATTCGGGTCGGGCATGCCCGACCCCTACCAATCCCTCATCATCGTTAACCGCTGTAGGGGCGAGGCATGCCTCGCCCGGTGTTGTATACGCGGTTCTAACGAGGCAATAACTGACCGACCAGTGCGGTCCACAGCGCAATGCCGGGGCCGATCAGCGTATCGTTAAAATCATAGCGGGCATTGTGCAGCGGGGCAGAAGGGGTTTCACCGTCGGCTCCCAGCCAGAAATAGGCACCGGGGCAGGCTTCCAGCATGCAGGCAAAATCTTCCGATGCCATCGACGGGTTAACATTCCAGAGCACCTGCTCAGCGGGAAGTACCGTCAGTGCACAGTCGCGCACCTTCGCCGCTTCCTGTGGATTATTCGCCGTGACCGGATAATCCGTCTGATAAACAATGCTGCCCTCAATGCCCAGCGGGCGAGTAAACGTGGTGACAAACTCATCAATCATCTGGCGTACCCGTAAGCGGACATCCGCCTGCAGGCAGCGCAGCGTGCCGTGCAGCACCACCGTCTCCGGGATGACGTTGATCGCTTCGCCACCGTTAATCTGCGTAATGCTGACGACCGCCGAGGCCAGCGGTGACAGGCGACGTGCAGGGATGGTTTGCAATGCCAGAATCAGCTGTGCAGCCGCGACAATCGGGTCCGCGCCGTTTTCCGGCATGGCGGCATGACAGCTGCGCCCGTTCAGCGTGATTTCGAACGAATCCAGCGAGGCCATCATCGCCCCTTCATTGACCGCCACATGACCCGCAGGCAGGCCCGGCCAGTTGTGCATACCGTAGATGGCATCCATCGGGAACAGGGTAAACAGGCCTTCTTCAACCATGCGGCGTGCACCCCCGAGGTTTTCTTCAGCCGGCTGAAAGATAAAGTGAACGGTGCCGCTAAAACATCGGGTGGTGCTGAGGTGTCTGGCCGTTGCCAGCAGAATCGCCGTGTGGCCATCGTGGCCACAGGCATGCATCACGCCAGGCTGCGTGGAGCGGTGCGGCGGATTGCCCAGTTCGGTCATCGGTAGTGCGTCCATATCAGCGCGCAGACCAATGGTCGGGCCAGGGCCATTTTCCAGCGTCCCGACGACGCCCGTCCCTGCCAGACCCCGATGCACCTGAAGCCCCATCGCTGTAAGCTGTTCCGCCACTGCTTGCGACATATGATGCTCCTGATAGCCAAGCTCCGGGCGGGCATGAAAGGCCCTGCGCCAGCCAGTGGCTTCATCAATCAGCGATACGGGAATGACCATAGATTCGTTCTCCTGTCAGGGGCTTTGCTATCCAGTAGCGGGCAGAAAATAAGTTAGCATAAAATGGATAAGGAAAGGGGCGGGGGCAGAGAAAAACGGGCCTGAGAGCAGGCCCGTGCGGGGTTATTTGATCATGGGAAGATTCAGCTCGTGCTTGCGGGCGCAGGCTTTGGCTGTTTCATACCCCGCATCCGCATGGCGCATCACGCCGGTAGCCGGGTCGTTCCACAGTACGCGGCCAAGGCGCAAATCGGCTTCCGGGGTGCCGTCTGCGACAATCACCACGCCAGCATGTTGCGAGAAGCCCATCCCGACGCCGCCGCCATGATGCAGGCTAACCCAGGTAGCTCCGCCAGCGGTGTTCAGCAGGGCGTTCAGCAGCGGCCAGTCGGACACGGCATCCGATCCATCCCTCATCGCTTCGGTTTCACGGTTAGGTGAAGCCACTGAACCGCAGTCAAGGTGGTCACGACCAATAACCACCGGTGCTTTCAGCTCGCCGTTGCGCACCATTTCGTTGAAAGCCAGCCCAGCAAGATGACGCTCACCCAATCCCAGCCAGCAGATACGGGCAGGCAGCCCCTGGAAGGCGATGCGTTCCTGCGCCATGTCCAGCCAGCGATGTAGGTTGCTGTGATCCGGGAACAGCTCTTTCAGTTTGGCATCGGTCTTGTAGATATCTTCCGGGTCACCGGACAGGGCGACCCAGCGGAACGGACCTTTGCCTTCACAAAACAGGGGGCGAATATAGGCCGGAACAAAGCCCGGGAAATCAAAGGCATTTTTCACCCCTTCGTCCAGGGCAACCTGTCGAATATTATTGCCGTAATCCACCGTTGGAATGCCCATATGGCAGAAGTCGAGCATCGCCTGAACATGAACCGCCATCGAGGCGCGCGCGGCTTTTTCTACGGCTTTTGCATCGGTCTTACGGGTGGATTCCCAACGCGCCAGATCCCAGCCCGCAGGCAGGTAGCCGTTAATCGGGTCGTGTGCGGAGGTCTGATCGGTGACGATATCCGGCTTCATGCCCCCGGCTTTCGCACGTTTCACCAGCTCTGGCAGGATCTCGGCCGCGTTACCCAGCAGGCCCACGGAAATCGCGCGTTTTTCTTTGTTTGCCCGGTCGATAATTTCCAGCGCTTCATCGACGCTAAAGGCTTTGTAATCCAGATAACGGGTGCGCAGACGGAAATCAATACGCGACTCCTGGCACTCTATCGCCAGCACGGAGGCTCCGGCCAGCACGCCCGCCAGCGGCTGTGCACCGCCCATTCCGCCTAATCCGGCGGTCAGGATCCATTTACCAGCAAGATCGCCCTGGTAATGCTGACGTCCGGCTTCGACGAAGGTTTCAAATGTCCCCTGCACAATGCCCTGAGCCCCGATGTAGATCCAGGATCCTGCGGTCATCTGGCCGTACATCATCAGGCCAGCTTTATCCAGCTCATGGAAGTGGTCCCAGGTAGCCCAGTGCGGCACAAGGTTAGAGTTGGCAATCAGTACACGCGGCGCATCGGCGTGCGTGCGAAACACGCCCACCGGCTTGCCGGACTGTACCAGCAGGGTCTCTTCTGGTTGCAGCGCCTTCAGTGAGCGCAGGATCTGCTCAAAGCACTCCCAGTTACGTGCCGCTTTGCCGATGCCGCCGTAAACCACCAGGTCTTCCGGGCGCTCAGCGACGTCCGGGTCAAGGTTGTTCTGGATCATGCGATAAGCAGCTTCAATCAGCCAGTTAGCACAGTGTAATTCGCTGCCGTGCGGGGCGCGAATAGTGCGTGCGACGGCATTTTTTACAGATTCAGTCATGGTGTATTCCTTCTCAATATGGGCTTAGCGCGCGCGTGCGGGTTGCAGGGCGGCGATCATATCCGGCCAGCGATCCGCGCCAGCCCACAAACGCATCTGCTCGATGTCCGGTGCCATCAGGCGGTCTTTTTCCAGGTAAGGCACGCGTTCGCGGATGGCGGCGAGCACGTTTTCCAGCTGAGGGGAGCTGCGCAGTGGACGGATAAAATCAATACCCTGTGCGGCAGCCATCGCTTCGATGCCGACCACGGCAGCGGTGTTAAAGCACATCGCGCCCAGACGACGGGCGGCGTAGGTCGCCATGGAAACGTGATCTTCCTGGTTTGCGGAGGTGGGCAGGCTGTCGACGCTGCCCGGGTGAGCCAACGATTTGTTTTCAGAGGCCAGCGCAGCGGCGGTCACCTGAGCGATCATAAAGCCGGAGTTCACCCCGCCATCGTTCACCAGGAACGGCGGCAGACCCGAAAGGCCGGTATCCAGCAGCAGTGCCAGGCGACGCTCAGAGATGGCACCGATTTCGGCAACGGCCAGTGCGATGATATCGGCGGCAAAGGCCACCGGCTCGGCGTGGAAGTTACCGCCGGAAATCACTTCGCCGGTATCGGTAAACACCAGCGGGTTATCGGAGGCGGCGTTAGCTTCAATCTGCAACACCTTCGCCGCATGATTGAGATTATCCAGGCAGGCGCCCATCACCTGTGGGACACAGCGAATGGAGTAGGGGTCCTGCACGCGGCCACAGTTGGCATGCGAAGTGAGGATTTCACTGCCTTCAAGAAGCGCTGACACCGCAGCGGCCACGTCAATCTGACCCTGCTGACCACGCGCTTCATGAATGCGGTGATCGAAAGGTTTGATCGAGCCTTTAATAGCTTCCAGCGACAGAGCGCCCGCCACCAACCCGGCGGCAAACACATTCTCCCCCTCGAACAGGCCGCGCAGTGCCAGCGCCGTCGACACCTGGGTACCGTTGAGTAGCGCCAGGCCCTCTTTGGGTCCCAGCACAAAGGGCTTCAGCCCGGCGATCGCCAGTCCTTCGGTGGCAGGTATCAGTTTGCCCTGTACGCGGACGTCACCTTCACCCAGCAGCATCAGCGACAGATGTGCCAGCGGGGCCAAATCGCCGGAGGCGCCAACGGAGCCTTTTTCAGGGATGCACGGCATGATGCCTGCGTTAAACAGGGCAAGCAGTGCGTCGACAAGTTCAATGCGTATTCCTGAATGACCGCGTGCCAGACTGATGACTTTGGTCGCCATAATCACGCGCACAACATCATCTGGCAGCAGATCACCCAGCCCGACGCTGTGTGACAGAACAAGGTTACGTTGCAGCTCGGCCAGGCGTTCCGTAGGAATGGTGGTTTGCGCCAGCTTGCCAAAACCGGTGTTGATGCCGTAGGTCACTTTGCCTTCTTTGACGATCGCGGCCACCGTGGCACTCGCCTGCTGAATACGGCTGCGTGACGTTTCGTCCAGCGCCAGTGTGACACCCCCGCGATAGATCCTTTTGAGGGTGGCCAGGTCCACCTTGCCCGGCGTCAGCAGGCAATGATGCGTAGTCAGTGACATGGTATACTCCTGTATAGACAACTAAGGTTGCTGTGTTTTGTTAGGAAGACGTTAATGAGTGAAACACATGTGTATAGTCTTGTCTATACAACCAGCAAGAGTTGTGCCAGCTGCGTCACAAAAACGATTTCGAGGAAGATGTGCGTTTATTAAGGATTTTTTCCAGCAGCCCGCGCACGGCAGGCTTTCAGGTTTGCACTGCATCAGGGCATCATGCTTTATTCAGGTGCGGTCCGGATGTCTATACATATCAGGTTTTAGCCCGTAAACTTCCGTTATCAGATAATTAAGGAATCCGCTATGGTCGTGCAGACTGCCATTTCACAACTTTCCGCAGCCATGAGCGATCAGCCTGCTCCGATTTACCTGCGTGTTAAGCAGGCGATTATCAGCCAGATCCGTGAAGGGGTGTGGAAAGCCAACCAGCGCGTGCCGTCAGAAAGCGAGCTGGTCAATGAACTCGGCGTTAGCCGTATGACCATCAACCGCGCACTGCGCGAACTCACCAGCGAAGGGTATCTGATCCGTATGCAGGGGGTGGGCACCTTTGTGGCCGAAGTGAAGGGCTATACGGCAATGCTGGAAGTGCACAATATCGCAGAAGAGATCGCCCAGCGTGGTCATCGGCACAGCAGCAAAATCCTTACGCTGCGCGAATGTAAAGCCGACCCGGAACACGCGGCTGTGCTGGGATTAACCACCGGTCAGTCACTGTTCCACTCGCTGATGGTGCATTACGAAAACGAGCAACCCGTACAGCTGGAAGATCGCCTGGTGAATCCGCAAATGGCACCGGATTATCTGCAACAGGACTATGAGCATCAGACGCCTTATACCTATCTGATGCACGTGGCACCGCTGACAGCAGGTGAGCATATTGTGGAAGCGGTATTGCCAGATGCACAGCAGTGCCGTCATCTGGCAATCGAGGCTACGGAACCCTGCCTGTTGATCCGCCGCCAGACCTGGAGCGAGGGCAAGATTGTGACTTACGCGCGCCTGCTCTATCCCGGTTCACGCTATCAGTTATTCGGACGTTTTAAGTGAAGCGTGCCCCAGAGCAACTGCGCATCTTCTGACACCGGGATAAACGCCCCGGCATTGTTCTCCCACCATGCGCCCTGGCCCACTTTTAGTAGCGTTTGCTGGTGCTGCCACTGACCTGAAATCACATACACCACGCCCGCATCTGTCGCTGCAGGTGCAAAGCGCGTGGTGGCAATCCCCGCCTCCGGCAGAAAAGCACTGCGCCGTGCCATGATATTAAAATCTGTACTGATTTTGCCGGAGAGCCGGGCGCTGATGGCTTCCTCACCGCGGAAGGCGAACGGTTGATGCAGGCTCAGCGACTGATAGAGCTGATCATCACGATAGAGCACCACTTCGCCGCTTAGCAGCGTAATAATGCGGTCTATGCCGGGGAACAGGGAAAAATCGCCGTCTGCGGCAATGGTGGCAATGCTGATGCGCCAGTCAAAATCTGCCGCGCCGGGCGGATAGCTAACAATTTCCCGCGTTTCCCCACCTCCATTACGCCAGCGGGTGGCGGGCAGGCGGCGGCCCTCATACAAATGGATCATTGTAATGCCTCCAGGGCTTCACGCAGATCGGCATTGATTGCTGACTGTTGTGCATGCTGTCCGTCACGGATGCGCTGCTGTCCGGCGACAAACACATCCTGAATCTGGCTACGGTGGCCGGCAAACAGCCAGCGGTTCAGCAGTGAGGCATCGGGGGTGCTGTCCAGCAGGGCATCCCCGGCCAGCACCAGCCAGTCAGCGCGGTAGCCGGGTTGCAGGCTGCCGATCTTCACGCCGCATGCCTGAGCACCGCCCGCCAGCGCTTGCTGATACAGCACGTCACCCACTGACGGTTGCTGCGCGGTCACGATACGGTTGCGGCGGCGGTCGCGTAGCCGCTGGGCATACTCCAGCCAGCGCAACTCTTCCACGACATCCAGCGAAACATGGCTGTCAGAGCCAATCCCCCAGCGACCGCCCTGAGCCACGTAGTCGGTGGCCGGGAAAATCCCGTCCCCCAGATTGGCCTCGGTGGTCGGGCAAAGACCGGCAACGGCCTGGCTGGCGGCAAGTCGGCGGACCTCCAGTTCGTCCAGATGCGTGGCGTGAATCAGACACCAGCGTGCATCCACGTCAAAGCGATCCAGCAGCCAGCTCACCGGGCGTTCACCGCTCCAGGCCAGCGAATCATTCACCTCTTTTTCCTGCTCCGCGATGTGAATATGCACCGGAAGATCGGCGGGGCTGCTTTCCAGCACTTCGCGCATCTGCTGTTCGTTCACCGCACGCAGAGAATGGAAGCACAGCCCCTGGTTGTACAACGGCCGCCCGGCAATCAGCTGGTGCAGGCGCTGCTGCTGAGCCAAATAGGTGTTGGTATCCTGAATAAACCGTTTCTGCCCCGGCTGTGCGGGCTGGCTGCCAAATCCGGCATAACTGTACAACACGGGTAACAGCGTCTGACCAATGCCGCTGCGATCGGCGGCGTGCATCAACTGGCGCAGCATCGCGTCGTCAGAATAGGGCTGGCCATCGGGCTGATGGTGCAGGTAGTGGAATTCCGCCACCTGGGTATAGCCGCCTTTGAGCATATCAACATACAGATGCGTGGCGATGGCGCCGACCTGTTGCGGCGACAGGCGTTGCACCATGCGGTACATCAGCTCGCGCCAGGTCCAGAAGCTGTCCTGCGGGTCACCCGCTACTTCAGCCAGCCCGGCCATCGCCCGCTGGAAAGCGTGTGAATGCAGGTTGGCCATCGCAGGCAGCACGACGCCATTAAGACGCTGTGCTCCCTCAGGCGTGCTGTTGGCAGCGGTGGCGGTGATCATGCCTTGTGCGTCGACATCGATCAGGACGTTGCGTTGCCAGCCATCGGCCAGCAGGGCGCGGGGCGCAAAAAAGCGTGTCATGGTTGCTTCCTGTGCAATGAGGTTGTATATACATATACATACTTATGATTCAACAGTAAAGTGCATAACATGGGAGAGCGGATGAACCAGCAACTCAGCTGCGACCATCTTTGGTATGGGGCCGATATTGTCACCATGCAGGATGGGCGTTACAGCATCATTGAGCAAGGCGCCATTGCCGTCAGCGGGGAAGAGATTGTCTGGCTGGGGCCTTATACACACAGTACGCACATTGCGGCCAGTCAGCGCACCGATCTCGGCGGAGGGATTGTCACGCCCGGCCTGGTGGACTGCCATACGCATCTGGTGTTTGGGGGCGATCGCAGCCATGAGTTTGAACAACGTCTGAACGGGGTCAGTTACAGCGAGATTGCGGCCCAGGGCGGGGGCATTTTGTCTACCGTGCGCGCAACCCGCAGCGCTTCCCAGGCGCAGTTAGTGGCCAGTGCCCGCAAGCGCCTCGATCATTTGCTGGCCGAGGGTGTCACCACCGTTGAGATTAAATCCGGTTACGGGCTGGAAATTGCCAGCGAGCTGCGGATGCTGCAGGCCATTCGTCAACTGGCGCAGCAGGTGCCTGCACAGATCCAGGCAACCTGCCTGGCGGCACATGCGGTGCCGCCGGAGTATCAGCAGCAGCCCGATGCCTGGGTTGACGTCATTTGTGATCAGCTGTTGCCTCAGGTGGCAGCAGAAGGTCTGGCCGATGCGGTGGATGCCTTCTGCGAGCACCTGGCCTTTTCCCCCGATCAGGTACGGCGGGTCTTTACCGCGGCACAGCGACTCGGATTGCCAGTGAAGCTGCACGCAGAACAGCTGTCACCGCTGGGTGGCAGTGCGCTTGCGGCAGAATTTAATGCGCTGTCGGCGGACCATGTGGAATATGCCACTGAAACTGACGTTGCTGCGATGGCACAACACGGCACCGTTGCCGTACTGCTGCCCGGTGCTTTCTATCTGTTGCGTGAAACACAGCGCCCGCCTGTTGAGTTGTTCCGCCGTTATCAGGTGCCGATGGCGCTGGCCAGCGACGCCAATCCGGGAACGTCCCCGGCTTTGTCACTGCGTCTGATGCTGAATATGGGCTGCACGCTGTTTGGTATGACGCCGGAAGAGGCGCTGGCAGGAGTGACGCTGAACGGTGCGCGAGCACTGGGTCTGGCCGATCGACTGGGTTCACTGGAGGTCGGCAAGTTGGCCGATTTCGTTCACTGGCCACTGGTACGTCCGGCTGAACTGGTTTACTGGCTTGGCGGGCAGTTACCCTGCCGGGTCGTCTTTCGTGGAGAAGAACGATGAACGCTTATCAATTCAGCGCCGGTACGCTGCCGCTGCTGCTCAGTATTCCCCATGCGGGCACGCAGCTCACCCCTGAAGTGGAGGCCGGCTTAAGTGATGCCGCGCGCGGGCTACCCGATACCGACTGGCATATTCCTCAGCTGTACGACTTTGCCCGGGCAATGGGCATCAGCGTGCTGGTGGGCAACTATTCACGCTTTGTTATCGACCTCAATCGTCCGCCGGATAATCAGGCGCTGTACACGACGGCCACCACCGGGCTTTACCCGGAAACCCTGTTTGACGGCTCTCCAACGTTTGCCCCGGGAAAAACACCCACACCGGTACAGCGTGAAGGGTATCTGCACCATATCTGGCAGCCGTATCATGACAAAATCGAGCAGGAGCTGGCGCGGATCAGGCATCAATTTGGTTATGCGCTGTTATTTGACGCCCATTCGATAGCGTCAGTGATCCCACGTTTATTTGATGGAAAATTACCTGATGTGAATCTGGGAACCAACGATGGTGCCAGCTGCCACCCGGAACTGGCGCAACAGCTCACTGCGTGCTGCGATGCGCAGTCACAGTTTAGCTGGGTGCTGAATGGGCGCTTTAAAGGCGGCTATATTACCCGCGCTTACGGTAAACCGCAGGAGAACCAACATGCGGTGCAGCTGGAGCTGGCGCAGTGTCATTATATGGATGAGCAGCCGCCCTTTGGCTGGAGAGAAGATAAAGCCAGCAGCCTACAACCGCTGCTTAAGCAGCTGATCGAGACGCTGCTGCGCTTCGGCAAATCGCGTTGATCTTGCGGGCGCACTAGTATTGCGCCCTGATTTTATCTGCCTTACAACAAAGTTTCTGTCTTATAACAACAGTGTTTCAATGTCCTGCCAGTTTTCCACGCGTCGGTAGCCCGTCACATGGCGGTTATGCGGCGCCGAATAGAGAATGCCTTCCCCGCAGAAATTCGCGAAGTTAATCACGTTGTCATCGATCATATAGTCGGCATTGATAATGCTTTTGTTGCCGCAGAACACGATGTTGCTGGGTTTGATGGCCGGGAAGTGCTGTTTTAGCCACTGAAACTTGGCGTTGAACGATGTCGGCACTTCCATCGCAGCGGTCGTAATAAAAATCTCGTAATGCTCGCTCAGCCGGGCGATCACCCGCTGACTGTCGGCGATCACGCCCAGGTCGGCAAAGAAGGTGGGGTCGCCGACCAGCTCAAAAATTTCCACCAGTTTCTCTGGATCGTCCTGATGCAGATTAAACAGGTTCAGCTCATCCAGCGTCAGCTGCTGTGAAAAATGGGCGTTCCAGGTGGCTAACATCTTTGTATGAAAATCAGCGATGACTTCATCCATATCGATGGCGATGCGTTTCATAATCACTCCATGACAAACGTTTTTTAGAACTCGCATCATAGCAAAAAACCTTGCGGGCGGCATGTCGGCGTTTGTCATACCTGCCTCACTGAATGGCCTGTTATCTGACGTTTATTCGATTGCACCTGTCGGGCAGGCCCGACAGGTATTCAACCCCGGGCATCCGGCCTGACCATATCAAACTTTAATGCTTCACTGATGCCGTAATAGGCTGAGGGGCCGCCTGCACGCAGGATCGGTTCTGCTTTCGCCGTCTGATAGATTCCTTCAACCAGCAGATCCTGATCAATATGGATCGCCACCACTTCGCCCAATACCAGCCAGGTCGGGATTTGCTCGCCATCGGCGGTTTGCAACTGGATGCACTGTGAGAGTCGGCACTCAAAATTGACCGGGCTTTCGGCCACCATACTGACGTTCACCAGGCTGGCGGGCAGGGCAGTCAGCCCCGCATAAGCAAACTCATCCTCGCCGTGGGCCAGAGAGGCTGAGCTTTCATTCATCGGAACGGCCAGCGAACGTGTCGCCAGGTTCCAGACGAATTCTCCGGTTTCAACGATGTTCGCCACGCTGTCTTTCCAGCCGCTGCTGGCGAACCCAATCACCGGAGGGCGATAATTAAAGCAGTTGAAGAAGCTATAGGGTGCGAGGTTGCGCTGCCCGGCCGCATTCTGTGAACTGATCCAGCCAATCGGGCGCGGACCAATAATCGCATTGAGTGGATCGTGCGGCAGGCCGTGGCCCTGTTTAGGTTGATACGAATGACGCGTACGCAAAGGGAACTCCTATAATAATAAAGATAAATATTAATGACTTAAGTCAAATGCATTCAGTTGGGAAATCATTTGAAACATGCAATATATTAAGGGCGCTATCTATGAAGATATGCCCTTATATTTTTTAAGGAACTTAATTTTAAGGAGCTTTACATGTATTCAAACGCTTCGCGTTTTACTGCAACCCCTCTTCTGATTGCTGCCGCGGTACTGTTTTCGGCCACAGCGGCGACGGCGGCGGATAATAGCGCATTTTTTGATGCCGCATTATGCAAACCAGCTTACACCACCAAGGCTGCCAGCGCGCTCTACAATGAAGCAGAAAAAGTGTCCAAATATCAGCTGGTGGGGGCAATGGCGGTTTACCCGCTGACTGAAGCTGTGGTCAAAGATGGTTACAGCACCAAAGCCTTTGTGCTGGCAGGTACCACCTACGGCGTGCTGGTCGAAGGCAATAAAGCTGATGAGCTGGCGAAAACTTATCAGTTAACGCCTGAGCCAAAAAACCCGATGATCGTGGCGACCAAAAGCTACATTCGCGTATTAGCCGATGCCGACCAGCCTTCACCGGAGATGGGACGCGTGGCGATCACTGCACGTGAAGCGCAGGGGATCCCGGGTAAGACACTGCTAAGCTGCGAGTTTACGTCATTAGCCGATCTCGAAGCGATGAAAGCGATGGCGAAATAGTCAGCACAAAAATCAGGGCCGTCAGGCCCTTTTTCTCTCAGCAGGCGTTGCCCAGCCGCAGGCACAACGCGTGAATTATCTGCCAGTGGTTTACCATTAATAGCGCAGCAGGTATCTTACGCGTCTGCTGATAAGAGAATGACTGATGAAAACCCCTGTTGAAAAAAATGTGCTTCACCCCCGTAATCGTCATCGCGGCCGCTACGATTTTGCCGCGCTGATTGCCAGCCATCCCCCCCTGGCACCTTTTGTCGCGGTCAATAACTGGGGCAGTGAGTCCGTGGACTTCGGCAATCCCGATGCCGTTAAGGCGCTGAACCAGGCCCTGCTGAGCCATTTTTATCAGATCGCCCACTGGGATATCCCGGAAGGTTTCCTCTGCCCGCCAGTGCCGGGACGTGCCGATTATATTCATCATCTTGCTGATCTGCTGGCGGAAGATAACCGCCGCGTGGTGCCGCGTGACATTAACGTGCTGGACGTCGGCTGCGGTGCAAACCTGATCTATCCGTTGATTGGCCACAGCGAATACCAGTGGCGCTTTACCGGCAGTGAAGTCAACGAGCAGGCGATGACATCCGCCAATGCGATTATTGCGGCGAATCCGGGCCTAAACCGTGCCGTTCGTCTGCGCCGTCAGAAAGACACTAACGCGATTTTTAAAGGTGTGATTCACAAAAGCGAGCTGTATCAGGCCGTACTGTGTAACCCACCGTTCCACGCATCCGCAGCCGATGCTCATCAGGGCAGCCAGCGCAAGCTGCGCAATTTGGGGCTGGATCGCCACTCTCCGTTGAACTTCGGCGGGCAGCAGGACGAATTGTGGTGTGAAGGCGGCGAAGTGGCGTTTATTAAGCGCATGATTGAAGAGAGCGCCAGCTTCGGCCGTCAGTGCGTGTGGTTCACCACGCTGGTATCACGCAAAGAGCATCTGCCGGAGCTGTGGCGTGCGCTGGAAGAGGCGGATGTTGCTGCCATGCGTACCGTTGAAATGGCGCAGGGACAGAAGCAGAGCCGCTTTATTGCGTGGAGTTTTATGGAACAGCCCCAGAGAACCCGCAACCTTAATCTTTAACGTTGCCGCTGCGTGCGTCGGCCCGTTTCGGTTAAGCGGGCGTCAAACACCTTATTTCGGGGCTTCCAGCGCTTCAAGGCTGGCAGCTCCGTCAATACTGGTTCCGGTCTGCATCACCTGCACCGTCTGGTGCGGTGCTTTAATTCCCGCTGCATCAAAGTGTTTCTTCACCATCCCATCCAGTGCGAAACGTACCGTCCACTGTTTCAGCGGTTGAGTGGTGAACGACACGCGCACCGTGAAGGACTGATTGGTTAAGCCCACCAGACCGGAAAATGCCGGCTCCCCGATCACCATTGCGCGAATACTGTCGTCTTCCAGCAGCGCTTTCACTGCCGCCTGTAGCGTGGTGTTAACCCGTTCCGTGTCTTCCCGGCGGTCGACATCATAGTTGGCGACAAAGGAACCGATGCCGCGTACGAAGTTGGCAAAGGTGGTGATCGAAGACCAGGGAATAATATGATACGCCCCGGTATCCTGGCGTACACCAACGGAACGAATCGACATCCGCTCTACCGTGCCGGTAATCGGCCCGATGGTCACCAGATCTCCGGTATTCATGCCGTTTTCAAACTGAATAAACACCCCGGTAATAATATCCTTCACCAGCGTTTGTGAACCGAACGACACGGCCAGTCCCAGCGCCCCGGCGCCGGCCAGCAGTGGCGCAATGTTCACCCCAATCTCGGACAGCAATATCATGATGGTGATGGTGCTGATAATCACCGCCAGCGCGTTACGGAACAGCGTCAGCAGCGTGCGAGTGCGTGCGCTGGGCATAGGACGTCCGTGGGAGTCAGATGCCAGACGGCTCTCAATCAGGCTGGCGAGCAGCGTCCAGCCTACTGCGGAGAAGAACAGGATCACCACAATACGAATAATCATATCCACCAGCTTTTCCCCGGCACCCGCTGTCAGCCAGTGCCAGAGGTCGAACAGGTTCCACGCGTTTAGCAGCATCAGGGTGACGGCAAATACGGTAATGATCCGTGCCAGCTTCAGCATCGCTGAGACCCAGCCGTTGACCCGATTTTGCAACTCCGGGTAACCGCGGCGCAGCTCGGGTGACAGCACAATGGTTTTGCTGATCCAGCGCGTCAGCATACCGGAGACCAGCGCACCGATGCTGATAATGGCCAGCGAACGAACGGTCGCTGCCATCATAAACTTCAGGCTGTCGCCAGGGTTGAACATTGAGAACAGAAACAGGGCGATAAAATAAGCGCTGGCCAGCCAGTGCCAGATCAGCGCAAAGGCACGGATAAACAGCCCGAAAAAGGCCAGCGAACGGTCGGCGAGGCGCGTCAGCTCCTGCTGGATATTGTGCTTGTTATGGAAAATCAGATACAGCGCCCAGACAGTCATCAGCCCCATAACGGCCACATTCACCAGCGCGCCGACCTGCACGTTTACCTGGTTAGACACAATCGGCACAATCACCAGCAGGCCGTAACCAATCAGCCCGCTCAGCCAGCTCAGACGGGTGCACCAGTAGTGTGCGCGGTCATCGCTAAGATGGAAAAAACGCAGCTGCGGATAACGCGGGCAGAACATCAGGCGCAGAATGGCTTTGAAAAATTCGATGAGCGCAAAGGCATTGAGGAACAGTCCCTGTTGATAGGCGATGGTCCGGCTGCCGGTGTTCATATTGTCACTGAGGATCTGCCCGACAAACAACGCCAGTGCCAGCAGCAGCAGGTCGATGATAAAGGCGGCAGCAATCATGCCCGGCAGATGCAGCCAGCTACGGCGGTCGGCGTTCTTCTGGCGTCCCCAGGCACCCATACGGCGGTAGAGCGGTGAGGCTGCCCAGCGTATCAGCCAGTAAAAAGTAAACAGACCTGCCGCCAGCATGGCGAAATGCCGGAACGCGTTAAAGAAGGTTTGCTGATTAAAGGGTTTGTGCGGGGCATCGACGATATTGCGGTGCAGCTGTTGCAGGCGAGAGGCAAATTCACCGCCAAAGTGGCGGCTGACGTCAGTCACGCCTTGTAAGACGGTTTTATCGTCGTCTTCCGTGGGCGGTGTCAGTACCGGTTCTTTGTTGGCAGGCGATGTAGCGGCAGCGGTGCGCAGCTGTTCAATTAGCGCCTGACGAGACTGGTCATTGTCGAGAATATTCGCGAGGGCGGCATAGGCCGCTTTCTTATCATCACGATCCGGTTCTGCCTGGCTGCTGCTGATTTGCGGGGACTGCGAGGCGGCGACAGCGGCGGCAGGAAGCGTGACGGCCTGTATTGACGGAACCCCGCCGATAAATACCAGCATGAGCAAACAGAGTCGCAACAACGTGGCGAATCCTGACATCCTCTTCTCCTGTAGTGGCGATCAGCAGAAAAGTATAGACCTTCAAGGCGGTATGGGAGGGTAAGAGGAGATTTTGAGACAAGACGAAAAGCAGGGGCGAATGCAGGTTCGCCCCTGAGGGGATTACGACACGTGCTGTAAGAACTCACGCAGACGGGCGCTTGGCGGGTTGGAGATCAACTCGTCAGGATTGCCGTCTTCCGCAATGCGGCCTTTATCGATAAAGATCAGGCGCGATGCCACTTTCTGCGCAAAGCCCACTTCGTGGGTCACGATGACCATGGTCATGCCTTCTTCAGCCAGGTCCTGCATCACTTTTAACACTTCGTGACGCAGCTCCGGGTCAAGCGCAGAGGTGGGTTCATCGAACAGCATCATTTTCGGTTTCACTGCCAGTGCACGGGCAATCGCCACGCGCTGCTGCTGGCCACCGGACAGCTCGGAAGGGAAGTGATTCGCGCGTTCAGCCAGGCCGACTTTGCCCAGCAGTTCCTTCGCCAGACGCTGAGCATCGGCTTTTTTCGCACCGCGTACGCGGATAGGACCGAAGGCAACGTTGTCCAGCGCGCTCATCTGTGGGAACAGATGGAACTGCTGGAACACCATGCCTGCTTCCTGGCGGATCAGACGATCGTCCACTTTCGGGTCGTTGACCTTTTTGCCATCAACAATCAGATCGCCGCTGGTGATCTCTTCCAGTTTGTTGATGCAGCGCAGCAGCGTGGATTTACCGGAACCCGATGGGCCGATAATCACCACCACTTCGCCCTGGTTAATTTTCAGGTCGATGTCATGCAGGACCTGAGTAGCACCGAAGTGCTTGGAAACATTTTTAAATTCAATCACAGGATTTTCATCCTTCTCTCAAGGCGACGCAGAACGAAACTCAGCACCAGCGTAATAATCAGATAGATAACCGCAACGGCGCTCCAGATTTCCAGTGCGCGGAAGTTACCTGCAATAATTTCCTGTCCCTGGCGGGTCAGTTCTGCCACACCGATCACGATAAACAGTGAGGTGTCTTTGATGCTGACGATCCACTGGTTACCCAGCGGTGGCAGCATACGGCGCAGTGCCAGCGGCATAATCACGTAGCGCAGCGTTTCACGGCTGGAGAGGCCCAGCGCCAGGCCGGCTTCACGGAAGCCACGGTTAATCGACAGCACCGCACCACGCGTAATCTCAGCGATGTAGGCACCTGAGTTGATCATGATGGTCACCACCGCTGCAGTGAACGGGTCGATCCTGAAATCGGGCAGTGCCATTGGCAGTGCGAAATAGATAAACATCACCTGCACCACGATAGGAGTGCCACGGATCAGTTCAATGAAAACCAGCGCGATGTTGCGTGAAAGCCAGCCACCGTAGGCGCGGGCGAAACCCGCGGCCAGACCGATGATCACGCCGCCAAGGAGACCGAGGACCGAAATCCACAGGGTCATTTTGGCACCTTCAAGCAGGATTGGAATAGCAGGCCAGATGGCGCTCCAGTCAAACTGCATGTTTATTCTCCGGATCTAAAACAGTGTGTTGATGTGGAAAAAACGCAGGAGCAACACGCTCCTGCGTTTAAGGAATGACCGATATTTTCTTATTATTTAGGTTCGCTGCCGAACCATTTTTTGTACAACGTATTGTAGGTGCCGTTCTCACGCAGTGTTTTCAGTGCGCCGTTCACTTTCCCACGCAGTTCGTCGCTGCCTTTCGGGAAGGCGATGCCGTACTGCTGGGCTTCAATTGAATCACCTACTGCCTTGAACTGGCCTTTGCCTGCAGTGTGGATGAAGTAAAGAATGTTTGGTGTGTCGTGCAGCACCGCGTCAGCACGGTTGGTGCCCAGTTCCATATAGGCATTGTCGATGTTCGGGAACTGACGCAGATCTTTAAATTTGATGTGCTGTTTAGCGTAGTCAACCGATCCGGTGCCGCTCTTCACTGCAACCACTTTACCGTTCAGGTCATTGATGCCTTTAATGGCATCGTTACCCGCTTTTACCATCACTAACAGGCCGCTTTTGTAGTAGCCGTCAGAGAACTCGATCGCTTTTTGGCGCTCTTCAGTAATGGTGATACCGGCCAGAGCCAGGTCAACGTTACGGGTTTGCAGCGCAGGAATGATGCCGCTGAAGTCCATTGGCTTCAGGGTGTATTCCATGTTGAGTTGTTTGGCAATCGCATCCCACAGGTCGATGTCGAAACCGACATATTTATCACCCTGTTTGAATTCAAAAGGCACGAAAGCGGTATCGGTAGCAACAACCAGTTTTTTGTCAGCAGCCGTGGAAGACATCGCAAACGCCAGCGTCAGCGCTGCAAGAGAAACCTTAAAAATTGACTTCATCATTTTATCCTTATCGCTTCTCGGGAAAGGTCTTTCCCGATTAAATGCCCGCAGCCCTATGAAAGAATCGTGCCATTTTTGCAAAAACAATGAAAAACAGCAAGTTAAATGCGATTTTTCTTAAGCTCATTGACAGGGTTCAGGGTGGTGCACAATTTTGGTGCCCCATTATAGTGCGCTGTGTCTATGGTGGTGCATCAGCAGTTTTAGCAAATTACGGGATAAAAACAACAGATAGTGTCGGGGGGGATTAATTTAATGTCACAGAGTTCTTACTTTAGCAACATTTTGGCAAAAAAAAGGCAGATGGATAACCATCTGCCTGGGACTGAGCGGGGGGATTATTCGATGTTAGATTCGATAAACCACAGGAATTTATCCAGGTCGCGTGATGCTGCAGTAAAGATATCAGCTGAGTCTTCATCCGAGACTTCACTGATGGCTTTGCGCACGTCATTAGCCACGATGCCATAACGATCGGCCAGCGCTTTCAGGTGATCCTGCACGCTGTGAATATTCAGCGGATAGCTTTTCAACGGTGTTTTGTCGGCAACAATCTGCGTGGTGCCCAGCGCCACGCCACCCAGCTGCACAACGCGTTCTGCAATGGTGTCCTGGTGGTCGGTGATCGCGGTACGGAAGCCATCAAGCATCTCGTGGACGCCAATAAAGTTTGCTCCGCGCATGTTCCAGTGCGCCTGCTTGGTAATCAGCGACAGATCGATAAATTCAATAACCAGACGATTAAGCACCTCAATGGTGGCTTTTTTCTCGTCATCGGCCACGTCGTTACGGGTGTAAATCAGATCAGAAGATTTTGCTTTAACCAGTTTAGCGGTACTCATCATTAATATCCTCTTGATAGTCAGGTTGTCCTAATTGAATACGGGATTAAGTATAGCACTGGTTTTTAATTTTGCAGGAAAGTTAGTGCCTATTGATTGAATAGTGCTGGCCTGTTGACCGAATAAAGACAGAGAAGGGTGAGGTTAAATAATGATGCGAATGATTTTTGTTTATTTTATTATTCTATCTTTCTGTTTTTAAAGGGTAATTGTTTTAATTTTGCATTAAGTGATTCATTTTTATTAAAATTATAACTGGATGTTTCTGGTGGGGTAATTAACCCATTTGTCACAATTCGCGCTGTGGAATTAAGCATGGAGGATGTCATCACCTGCGGGAGATACATTTCCCGCAGGCTGGGGGCCGTTTATTATCTTAATTACCCCACCGGGTCAATGTCCTGCTTTGCCGGACGCATCGTCAGGGTTGAACCCGCCGAGGCGGTAATAATAGCCAGCAGTGCCAGCCACTGCACCAGCGTGAGCACTTCACCCAGGAAAAGCATGCCAGAGATGGCCGCCATCGCCGGTTCCAGGCTCATTAACGTTCCAAAAGTCCGTGCAGGCAGACGTGTCAGGGCGATCATTTCCAGTGAGTAGGGTAGAGCGCTGGAGAGCACCGCAATCGCCAGGCCAATGGGGATCAGTGATAAGGTCCAGATCCCGGGGTTGGCATACGCCAGGCCCAGCGGTACAAACACCAGCGCACCAATCAGGGAGCCTGCCGCCACGGTGGCCGGGCCGTGCTGGCTACCCGCACGTTTGCCCGCCAGAATATACACTGCCCATAGGGCGCCAGCGGTGAGCGCATATATCGCACCAACCGGGTCTATGCTATCAATGCTATGCCCGATCGGCAGCAGGAAGAACAGCCCCAGTACGGCCAGCCCTACCCAGAGAAAATCCAGAGGGCGTCGTGATCCTGCGAGCGCCAGCACCAGCGGGCCGGTAAACTCCAGTGCCACGGCAATACCCAGCGGTACAGTGCGTATCGATAAATAGAAGGAATAGTTCATTCCGCCCAGCGCCAGACCGTAGATCACCAGTGGCAGGATTTGCTGACGGTTGAAGCGCAGCCGCCAGGGTTTGAAGATCACGCAGAGAATAAGCGTGCCCAGACCAAGACGCAGGGCGGTAATGCCTGGTGCACCCACGGTAGGAAACAGTGTTTTGGCCAGCGCAGCGCCGCCCTGAATAGACGTCATGGCAATCAGCAGTACCAGCACAGGTAACCAGACAGCATTTTTTACGTGTGAAGAAGACATCCTGTATTCCAGCCTTAATTGATCCGTTTCGAAGATAAACGCGCTGTGACAGTGTACTGGAAGGCGCTGCTAAACCCAGAGAGGGGGAAAAAATAAGTGAAAAAAACAGAAATTTTGTCAGAAAACAGGGCCAGTTCAGTAAAGAACTGTCAGATTTGATTAGGATTTATCTCAATGAAGCTTTTTTTACAGTCGATAAAAATAGAATGGAAATAGCCATAAATATAAGAAAAAAGAATGACATAGAATGCATCATTAACTTTCTGTTACACCAAACATTCTGTTAGACAACAAAATCAGGGCAGAGTTTCTCGCTGATTTTTGTTATATTTTCAGCGTTGTCAGGAGAGAAGTACTTTCACATTTGAGGTGGTTATGAAAAAAATTGCATGTCTTTCAGCATTAGCTTGCGTACTGGCAGTATCTGCTGGTTCAGCAATGGCACAGAGCACCGTTTCCGCTGGTTACGCTCAGAGTGATTACCAGGGCGTTGCTAACAAAGCAAACGGCTTCAACCTGAAATACCGCTACGAAAACGGCAGCGATGCACTGGGTTGGATTGGTTCTTTCACATACACTGAGAAAGACCGTACCGATGCAGGCGACTACATCAAGGGCCAGTACTATGGCATCACTGGTGGTCCAGCTTACCGTCTGAATGACTGGGCAAGCATCTACGGTGTTGTGGGTATCGGCTACGGCAAATACCAGTACAACGAACCAAACCGTGAAAAATATGATTCAAGCGACGTAGGTTTCTCCTACGGTGCTGGCCTGCAGTTCAACCCAATCCAGGACATCGCTCTGGACGTGGGTTACGAGCAGAGCCGTATCCGCAGCGTTGACGTTGGCACCTGGACTGCTGGCGTAGGTTACAGCTTCTAAGTTGCTAACCGCAAGTCCGGATTACCGGACTGACGTTGAAGAATCCGCCCCTTGGGGCGGATTTTTTTTATGTGAATGTCCTACTTAGCAAAATGATCCTGCGGCAGTTGATTAAACGGCAGGCGCTTCAGTGCAAAGTTAGTGACTTCAATCGGTGGCGCTTTCTCTGCGGATACAAAGCGGTAGCGTGATGTAATTTCCCTCGTCTTAATCCCCGTCCACTGTGAGAACAGCATCAGGAAATCATTGGCTGAGCGCGGCGTAGTGATCATCTGATGACGACTGTCGTTACTGGAGCTGATAAACATCGGCACCTCAAAGTTCTGACGATATTTATCATCGTGAGTCAGATACTCGTTACGCGTCCCTTTCTCTTTAAATGCCAGGCCGTGATCGGAAAAATAGATCATCGAAAAAGTCAGACCGCTGCTGTGTAACTGCTCCCAGAGCTGCTGCAGGAAACCATCGGTCTGCGTCATGCTGTACAGATAGCACGAGGTTTCCAGCGAATGCAGACGTTCGACAAAGCGACCATGCGTGCGATCACAGGCCTTCGGATGTGAACCGACAAGGTGATACACCAGTAAGCGAGGACGATCGACCGGACGTGCCAGTGCACCCGGCGTATAACTCAACAGGTCTTCATCCCGCGTGTTTTTATCCGCTTCAAAGTCGCCGCTTTTAAGGAAATGCACATTTTTGGCTCGCTGAGCAATGCTGGCAATCGGCGTATCATATTGACCAATCTGGCCCTGGTTCGACATCCACCAGGTATCAAACCCGGCGCGGTTAGCGAGAGTAATGATATTGTTCTGGTATTCAGGGTTACCGTCCACCACCTGATTAAGCGTCAAGCCCAGCGATTTCTGAGTGGAGGATGCCGCCGAGGTATAGCGGGTGAAAAACTGGCCGTTAAGCTGGCTGGCAAAAGGCGTATTATCCCAGTCCCCGCCAAAGGCACCCAGCGCATCACGACGCGCGCTTTCCCCAATGACCACCACGTAAATCTGTTGCTGGGGTTTAACGCTTAACACATGCCAGTCGTCTTTCAGCATGGCGAGCTGGTTCATCCGGTCGATCTCTTTATCGACAGAAAACTTACTTTCCAGCGTATCTTTCACAAAGCGCACCAGTGGGAAACCGGTATCCTTCAGATTAAACACCCCGCCCGTCAGCTGATTCATCACTGGCTGTGTCACCCACGCCACCAGTACGAAAGCGAGGCAGGCACTTTCCGCGTGCCACCAGCGCTGTTTTTCCAGTGGTTTACGCCTGAGCGCCAGCAGTCCGGCGGCCAGAATGGCCATGCCAATAAAATAATCATGCAGCGGGAAGATCAGCATTATTTCACTGGCTTCTTCCACATTGGTCGCGTGCAGTGCCAGCAGGGTATTAAAATTGGGTGGACCATAAACCTGACCAAAAGGGTAATAGAACCCGGCCATCAGTACACCGACGGCAATCAGCGTTTTTTGCGTTTTCGGGGCAACCGCCGCCAGCAGCACCAGCAGTGCCGTAAAAGCCAGGCTGTATAAACCGCTTAGCGGGTAACCGAATGCCAGATTAATCAGAACGGATAAAAGTAAATACAGCCCAACGTACGGGCTAACCCAGGCACGATAACGGCCTGCTGTAGCAGTTTTAATTAATGTCAGATTCATTATGGGTTCTTATTAGGGAAAGCTATAGCTATAGCGGCCATTCAGTTCGACGCTGAAGTGGCAAACTGCCTGATACAACTCGTAAGATCATGGGGGAAGGGGTGGGGTGGAGCCCGATCGGCCTGCATTCTTTACGAAAGGCTGGCACGATAATCGCTGTTTTGCCGAAAGGCAACCAGCATCATCAATAAGTTCTGTGAAGTGACAGACAAAATAGTCGGAACAAGCGCTGAGTGGTGCTGAGTGGTTAAGAAGCCTGACGGGCAGGCTTCGTATTCACCAGCATTTCCAGCAGCATCAGCCGGAGTGTAAACGGCGAGCGGCAAAAGAGTTTGAGTAGCAGTGGTGTTTTCATCTGATGTCCCTCCGGTCAATCAGGATATGCGCGAATTATCATCAGGTATAGCACAGGCTATACCCTATAGCCATAGCTAATACGCTAAATTTTGTGCTTGCCTGCGGTTCGTTTACAATGTGGCACACAACAGACCGCTGCCCGCTATAATGCAGCGGCTGATAAGAAGAGGAAGCTGAATGAGTCGTCGCGCAAAAGTGGCAGTGCCCGCGCCACTGAAAGATATTGAAGAGCATGTCGAGGGTTTCCGTCAGGTACGTGAAGCGCACCGCCGTGAATTAATCGATGACTATGTAGAGCTGATTTCTGACCTGATCCGCGAGTTTGGTGAAGCCCGCCAGGTGGATATGGCTGCTCGCCTGGGCGTGTCGCAGCCAACGGTGGCCAAAATGCTTAAACGTCTCGCCACAGGCGGGCTGGTTGAACAGGTACCTTACCGGGGCGTTTTCCTGACACCGGAAGGGGAAAAACTGGCTGAAGAGAGCCGCGAGCGTCACCATATTGTTGAAACCTTCCTGCTGGCACTGGGTATCAGCCCGGATACCGCACGCCGCGATGCGGAAGGGATTGAGCATCATGTCAGCGATGAAACGCTGGCCATCTTTAAAAAATTTAGCGAAAGTCGTTAATCACCTTCTTCCCCCATCACTGGCGTTGCCTGTGGCAGCCCTGACGAACCTTGCCCCATCCAGGGACGGTCCATCGGGCGTATGCTGATGCAGCGTCAGGGATAAAGGGGATACCACATGGCGCGCCAGCATGACTTCTCTGCTCAGACCTTTTTTGCACGATCGTTTTTTGCATCTGTTGGTGGTTCTGGGGCTGCTGCTGGCCTGTTTTGTGCCTTTCCGGCTGGCGGAACTGCCTGGTGCTGTAGACTGGCCCACCATTATCACGCTGTGCGGCTTGCTGATGCTGACCAAAGGCATTGAGGCCAGCGGTTATTTTGATGTGCTCGGGCGTCGTCTGGTGCAGGGCTTTCGCCATCAACGCCAGTTAGCGCTGTTTCTGGTGGCCGCCGCCGCACTGCTCTCAACGTTCCTGACCAACGACGTTGCTCTGTTTATTTTGGTGCCGCTGACGCTCTCTCTGCGAAAGTATTCCTCGCTGCCGATTGCCCGCTTAATTATCTTTGAAGCCCTGGCGGTGAACGCGGGTTCGCTGCTCACCCCTATCGGTAATCCGCAAAATATTCTGCTGTGGCGTCACGGTGATGCAGGCTTTGCTGGTTTTATCTGGCAGATGTTACCACTGGCCGGATGGCTGGTGCTCAGCCTGCTGTTACTGACCGCCTGCTGTTTCCGCGCGAAGAAGATTGAGCAGCATCAGACGTCAGAGGATGCCCCCTGGCAGCGCCGGTTGCTGTTCGCCAGCGCGCTGCTTTATCTGCTGTTTATTACGGCGCTGGAAATGGATCTCGCCATCTGGGGGCTGGTGCTGGTCTTTGCTACCTTCTTTGTGCTGGCGCGTCGCATCCTGTTAAGCATCGACTGGAGCCTGCTGGTGGTGTTTATTGTGATGTTTATCGATGTCTTCCTGCTGACGAAGCTGCCGCTGGTACAGTCCACCCTGCATCTGGCCGGGCAGCTTCCGGCTGGAGGGCAGTTTTTGCTGGCCGCGGGGCTGTCGCAGGTGATCAGTAATGTTCCTGCCACCATCCTGCTGTTGAGCAGCCTGCCGCCGTCGGTGCTGCTGGCCTGGGCGGTGAATATTGGTGGATTTGGTTTGCTGCCAGGCTCGCTGGCCAATCTGATTGCGCTGCGCATGGCAAAAGATCGCTCTATCTGGTGGCACTTCCACCTCTATTCCCTGCCGATGCTGGTGTGGGCGTTAGTCAGTGGTTGGGGGCTCTACTTGTTTATTCATGCGAACTGACGTCAGGCAATTCCGTATTTGTCAGGAAACCCTGGCATTTGTCAATTTTGGCCCTATGGTTATAGCAGACTGAATCATTGCGCCCACTGAACCCGGGCGCACTTACTGACGGATACTATGGCTAATCAAACCTCCTCTGCATCTGATGATGAATCCCTGCATCAGTCTGATGCTGCGCAAAATGAAGAAACCCCACGCCAACGCCCCGGCAAGAAGCCTCTGGTCATTCTGGCGATAGTGGTTGTCGTGATGATTATCGTGGCGCTGTGGTTCTGGCTGACGACGCGCAATATCGAAACCACCGATGATGCTTTCACGGAAGCAGATGCGGTGACCATTGCGCCGAAAGCGTCTGGCTATGTCACCGAGCTGCGGGTTAAAGACAATCAACGAGTGAAGAAGGGCGATCTGCTGGTGGTGATCGATCCGCGTGATACCACTGCCCAGCGCGATCAAGCGAAAGCGCAGCTCGGCCTGGCTCAGGCACAGCTGCATCAGGCGCAGGCTCAGCTGGAACTGGCACGGGTGCAGTATCCGGCACAGAAAGACCAGGCGCTGGCACAGCTCGCCCGTGCGCAGGCCAATTATATGAATGCCCAGGCTGACGATAAACGTCAGCGTGGCGTCGACCCGCGTGCCACGTCACAGCGTAATATCGATACGGCAAACGCCCAGTTACGCAGTGCCAGAGCTGAACTGGCAAACGCCCAGGCGCAGGTTGAAGTCGCTTCTCAGGTGGCTTTGCAGATCCGTCAGCAGGAAACCAATGTTGAAGCGCGGCAGAGCCAGGTTGAACAGGCACAGGCACAGCTCAATACCGCGAATCTGAATCTCGCGTATACCGAAGTCCGTGCCCCTTACGACGGTTTTGTCACCAAACGTAATGTACAGGTGGGGACGCTGGTGCAGGCAGGCTCGTCGCTGTTCTCGCTGGTGTCACCGGACGTATGGATTGTGGCTAACTTTAAAGAGTCGCAGCTGGCACGGATGAAACCGGGCGACAGAGTGGAGATTGGTGTCGATGCCTGGCCGGACCTCAAGCTGGAGGGGCATGTCGACAGCGTGCAGATGGGCAGTGGTTCCCGCTTCTCTGCTTTCCCGTCAGAAAATGCCACCGGCAACTACGTGAAGATCGTGCAGCGCGTGCCGGTGAAAATCGTGATTGATAAAGGGCTGGATCCAAACCGTCCGCTACCGATTGGCCTGTCGGTTGAACCTAAGGTCACGCTGGAATGAATCCCGGCCAGAGCTGGAAGCCCGCCAGTAACCCCTGGCTGGTCGCGATGACCGTCACGCTGGCGGTGTTTATGGAGATCCTCGACACCACCATCGTTAACGTTGCCCTGCCGCATGTGGCCGGATCGCTCTCGGCCAGTTATGACGAATCCACCTGGGTGCTGACCTCCTATCTGGTGGCCAACGGCATCGTGCTGCCGATTTCAGCCTTCCTGAGTCGCCTGCTGGGCCGTAAGCAGTTTTTCCTCATCTGTATTGTGATGTTTACCGTCTGCTCCTTCCTGTGCGGCATTGCGACTGAACTGTGGCAGATCATTCTTTTCCGCATATTACAGGGATTCTTCGGCGGCGGGTTGCAGCCCGTACAACAGTCGGTGCTGCTGGATTATTTTAAGCCTGAGGATCGCGGTAAGGCGTTTGGTCTCTCCTCCATCGCGATTATTGTGGCACCGGTACTGGGTCCGACGCTGGGCGGCTGGATCACCGACAACTACAGCTGGCGCTGGGTATTCTTTATCAATATCCCGGTGGGGATCCTCAGCGTGCTGGCGATTTATCAGTTGCTGGAGGATCCGCCGTGGGAGCGTAAATGGGCGAAGGGCAAGCTGCGGGTCGATTACATCGGCATCAGCCTGATTACGCTGGGTCTGGGCTGTTTACAAGTGATGATGGACCGGGGAGAAGATGAAGACTGGTTCCAGTCGGGCTTTATCGTAACCTTCGCGCTGTTGGCGCTGACCGGGATTGTCGGAGCGATTTACTGGTTGCTGTATGCCAAAAAGCCGGTCGTCGATCTGCACGTGCTGAAAGACCGTAATTTTGCGGTGGCCTGCCTGCTGATGGCAGGTATGGCTGCCATCCTGTATGGCAGTTCGGTGGTGATCCCTCAACTGGCACAGCAGGACCTTGGGTATACCGCCACGCTCTCGGGGCTGGTGTTATCGCCAGGGGCGGTGCTGATTGTGCTGTCGATTCCGCTGGTGCTGAAGCTGATGCCCATCGTACAGACGCGTCTGCTGATTGCCTTTGGCTTTGCGCTGCTTGGGGTGTCGTTTATCTACTCATCAACGCTGACGCCGGATATCGACTTCACCACGCTGGTGATCATGCGTAGTTTCCAGACCATTGGCCTCGGCTTCCTGTTTGTACCGCTGACCACCATTGCGTTTGTCACCATTCCGCAGCGGCTGAATGCTGATGCCTCGGCGCTGTTTACCATGTTCCGTAACGTGGCCGGATCGATTGGTATTTCGCTATCGACGGCGATGATCACCGAACGCTCCCAGGCGCGCAGCGCGCAGCTGGTGCATAACATGACCCCACTCAATGAGCCGTTTAACCTGACGGTTGAGCGTTGGGCACAGGGCGTCAGGGACTATGTGCATATGGCAGGTGACCCGGTCAGCATCGCCACCGGGCAGCTGTATAAACAGATGATCGTGCAGGCACGTTTCCTCGCTTATATCGATGTTTTTATGGGCCTCAGTATTGTTGCCCTGATCCTTATTCCATTTTGTCTGTTACTGGCGCCGATCAAGAGCCAGGGCAGTGCAGGAGCACACTGACATGAACGTTCCTTCTTCTTTTATGCGTTCGCGCAGTGGTGCGCTGATAGCCGTTGCACTGATGCTCAGTGGCTGTGCCGTTGGCCCGGATTACCAGGCGCCGAAGCCCGCCACACCGGAGCGTTTTAACAGTATGCAGCGGGACGGTATCTCCGCGCCGCTGGTGGCAGCGACTAACCCGAACTGGTGGAAATCATTTAACGACCCGCAGCTGGACAGCCTGATCGCCCGTGCCATTAAAGGCAATTTATCCCTGCAGCAGGCGGTACTGCGTATCGCTGGCGCACGTCAGCAGCTGAATCAGGCGCGCGGTGCCTGGGCACCTTCCGTGAACGGTAATGCCCGTTTTACCCGCCAACAGTTGGGCATTAAAGGCGAGCTGGAGTCCGAAGGGGTCTACGACCAGATTGACCAGGCGGGAAGCGAAACCGATTTACAACCGGCGCTCGACAGCCTGTCTAAGCCGGTCGGGCTGTATCAGGGCAGTTTTGACGCTTCATGGGAGCTGGATCTGTGGGGCAAAGTGCGTCGTCAGG
This sequence comes from Erwinia sp. MYb375, assembly GCF_037479175.1. Lineage (NCBI taxonomy): Bacteria > Pseudomonadati > Pseudomonadota > Gammaproteobacteria > Enterobacterales > Erwiniaceae > Erwinia > Erwinia sp. MYb375. Next base: position 272,176 of record NZ_JBBGZS010000011.1, read on the forward strand.
TTGAAATGGCCGATGCGCAGCAGCAGCAGTCGGTAGAAAACCGTAATGATGCGCTGGTGTCGTTAGAAGCGGAAGTGGCGCGGGCTTACCTGCAGCTGCGGGGCGCGCAAGCCATTACCCGTACCCTGCAAACACAGATTGAGGTGGCGGAGCAGACACTGGAGCTGACGCAGAGCCAGCAGCGTAATGGGCTGGCACCGCAGACCAATGTGGAGAACTCCCGTGCGCAGGTGAATTCACTGCGCGCCCAGCTGCCACAGTATCAGGCGCAGATCCACCAGGCGATGAACGGTCTTGCCGTGCTGACGGGCAGAGTCCCCGGCGCACTGGACGCGGAGTTGATGACCGCTAAACCGCTGCCGGCGCTGCCGAAAGCGGTGCCGGTCGGCGTACCGTCTGAGCTGGCGCGTCGTCGCCCGGATGTGCGTGAAGCGGAAGCCAGCCTGCACGCGGCGACCGCCAATATTGGTGTTTCCGTGGCGCAGTTGTTCCCCAGCCTGTCACTGACCGGGCAGTTTGGCATGCGTAACAGCGATGCCAGCTATCTGGATAACTGGAGCAGCCATTTCTACAGCTACGGACCGTCCGTCACCATCCCGATCTTCCAGGGCGGTCGGCTGGTATCCAGTGTGAAGCTGGCCCGTGCGCAGCAGGCGAGCGCGGCGCTGGGTTATCGTCAGACGGTACTGACGGCGTTGCAGGATGTGGAAAATGCGCTGGTCAGCTATCGCAGCGACCAGCAGCAGGTGGAAGGGCTGGATGACACCGTGGCCGCGTTACAGAGCGCGTTTACACTGGCCAGCGACAGCTATCGTCAGGGGCTCTCGACCTTTATTGAGGCGCTGGATGCGCAGCGCCAGCTGGCACAGGCGCAGCAGCAGGCGGAGCAGGCACGGGTGCAGAGCACGCTTGACCTGGTCGCGCTGTATAAAGCACTGGGCGGCGGCTGGGAAGCATATCAAAACGTGAACATGCCGGATTATTCGGTATTTGGGCCCGCAGAAACGCCTTAATCGTTTTTATCTTCTTATCAAAAAACGTGGCTCTCGTCAGATTGCCGCGTTTTTTTGTTTAAATCTCATCGCATTTTTTCATCAAAAAAAGCAAGAAATGAGAGTTTGCCCTGTTTCACTCTCTGAATCTGTGTAAGCCATGACGGTGGAGGGCCTCTTTCATTTCATCATTGCTGCCCCTTATTGAGAGGTTAATTCTGCAGATTGATAGTTTTATTTGATCGCGTGAAGGTCAGTTAAAATTATACTAATTTATTGTTATTAATCGTTTTTGTTGCAATTTTTTCACGGCGTGATTCTTTTTTAGATTGATAAGTTTTTATCATTTTTTCATTTAAAAATGAAATAAATAATGATTATTTCATTTGAGATGAAATGTTCTCAAAATGTTTTTGCGCCAATTAGATCACATTAATACAACATCATTGGCATTTTTATGTGATTAGCGTCGCAATTAAAATGAAATAATGCGATGCAACGCTCAAAATTTAATTTTCATTGTTAATTAAAATGAAAGAAATAGTCTAAATTAAGGTTCAGAGGCGGTGAGCGGTTGAGCAAAATAATGATTTACCCCTCTGCATCCTACTAACCAGGTCGATGAGAGGTCACTGTAGTCACCATGGCAAAAGAACAATATTTAACACCTAACCGGGCATCAGGGCCCAACAGCAACACCAAAACAGAACCCTTTGTTAAGGTCATTGCGTTGGTTGCCACTCTCGGCGGATTACTCTTCGGTTATGACACCGGCGTTATCTCCGGCGCGCTGCTGTTTATGGGCGACGAATTACACCTTACTCCCTTCACTACCGGACTGGTCACCAGTTCACTGCTGTTTGGCGCAGCCTTCGGCGCACTGTTTTCCGGGCATTTCGCGGCTTCTGCCGGGCGTAAAAAAATCATTATCATTTTGGCGATTATTTTCGCTGTCGGCGCAATGGGGACCGCCCTGGCACCGAACGTGGAATGGATGATCTTCTTCCGACTGGTGCTAGGGGTGGCCGTTGGTGGTGCATCTGCCACGGTGCCGATCTACATTGCAGAGATCGCACCAGCGAATAAGCGTGGGCAACTGGTGACGATTCAGGAGCTGATGATTGTCTCCGGCCAGATGCTGGCTTATATCTCGAATGCCGGATTTAACGCCGCGTGGGGTGGCCATGAAACCTGGCGCTGGATGCTGGCCGTGGCCACCATTCCTGCAGTGCTGCTGTGGTTTGGCATGATGTTTATGCCGGACACACCACGCTGGTATGCGATGAAAGGACGCCTGGCAGAAGCGCGTAAAGTGCTGGAACGCACCCGTGCCAAAGAGGACGTTGACTGGGAGCTGGAGGAGATTACTGAAACGCTGGAAGATGAGGACAAAGCCCAGACGCGAGCCAGCGTGCGTGAGCTGAAAAAGCCCTGGCTGTTTAAGCTATTCCTGATCGGTATCGGGGTGGCGGTGATCCAGCAAACCTCCGGTGTAAATACCATCATGTACTATGCACCGACGATGCTAAAAGCGGTGGGAATGAGTACGGATGCAGCGTTGTTTGCCACCATCGCTAACGGAGCTATCTCGGTGCTGATGACCTTCGTCGGCATCTGGCTGTTAGGTAAAATTGGCCGGCGAACGATGGTCAAAATAGGCCAGTTTGGCTGTACCGCCTGCCTGTTCTTTATCGGTGCCGTCAGCTATTTCATGCCTGAGACCATCAACGGTCAGGTGGATATGTTACGCAGCTACATGGTTCTCTTGGGAATGCTGATGTTCCTCAGCTTTCAGCAGGGGGCGTTATCGCCCGTCACCTGGCTGCTGCTGTCAGAGATCTTCCCAACAAGGTTGCGCGGTGTCTTTATGGGCGGTGCGGTCTTTGCCATGTGGATTGCCAACTTCCTGATATCTCTTGCCTTCCCGATGCTGCTTGCCAGCGTGGGGCTGTCAGGTGCGTTCTTTATCTTTGGCTTGATTGGTATTGTCGGGGCGGTATTTGTTATCAAATGCATCCCGGAAACACGCAATCGCAGTCTTGAGCAGATAGAACATTATCTGCATGACTGGCTCAGTAACGAGGAAGAGAGCAAGGCATTAACCGCGTCGAAACGTAAAGCAGAAAGTCATTAACCGCCAGGGCCGGGTTTCTTCCCGGCCCTGATGCTCCCCCTCTCCAGGATTTCCCGCTGTATGCCCCGCGCCTTTTTTTTGGCATAATGCGCGCTGACTCACATACTCACATTAAAAATTAAAGGCTATCTCTGTGCTAGTTTCCAGCAACGTCACCATGCAGTTTGGCAGTAAGCCGCTGTTCGAAAACATCTCTGTCAAATTTGGCGGCGGCAACCGTTATGGCCTGATTGGCGCCAACGGCAGCGGCAAATCCACCTTTATGAAAATTCTGGGCGGCGACCTGGTGCCATCTGGCGGCAACGTTGCTCTTGATCCGAACGAACGGCTGGGTAAATTACGCCAGGACCAGTTCGCCTTTGAACAGTATTCCGTACTGGATACCGTGATCATGGGCCACGGCGAGCTGTGGGCGGTGAAAGAAAAGCGCGATGCGATCTATGCGCTGCCGTAAATGAGCGAAGAAGACGGCTACAAAGTCGCCGATCTCGAAGAGAAGTATGGTGAGATGGACGGCTATACCGCGGAAGCGCGCGCCGGTGAACTGTTGCTGGGCGTGGGGATCCCGCTGGAGCAGCATTATGGCCCGATGAGCGAAGTCGCTCCCGGCTGGAAACTGCGTGTGCTGTTGGCACAGGCGCTGTTCTCTAACCCGGAAATTCTGCTGCTTGACGAACCAACGAACAACCTGGACATCGATACCATTCGCTGGCTGGAGCAGGTGCTGAACGAACGTAACAGCACCATGATCATCATTTCGCATGACCGTCACTTCCTGAATATGGTGTGTACGCACATGGCGGATCTGGATTACGGCGAACTGCGCGTCTATCCGGGTAACTATGATGAGTATATGACCGCGGCCACCCAGGCCCGCGATCGTCTGCTGTCGGATAACGCCAAGAAGAAAGCGCAGATCAACGAACTGCAATCCTTCGTCAGCCGCTTCAGCGCCAACGCCTCGAAATCTCGTCAGGCAACGTCACGCGCCAAGCAGATTGATAAGATCAAGCTGGATGAAGTCAAAGCCTCCAGCCGTCAGAACCCGTTTATCCGTTTCGAGCAGGACAAGAAGCTGTTCCGTAACGCATTAACACTGGAAGCGGTGACTAAAGGTTTCGACAATGGTCCCCTGTTTAAGAACGTCAACATGCTGCTGGAAGTGGGCGAAAAGCTGGCGATTCTGGGGCCAAACGGTATCGGTAAAACCACGCTGCTGAAAACCCTGATCGGTGAGTTGCTGCCAGACAACGGTACGGTGAAATGGTCTGAAAACGCGCAGATTGGTTACTACGCGCAGGACCATGCCCATGACTTTGCCGACGACCTTACCGTGTTTGACTGGATGAGCCAGTGGAAGCAGGACGGTGATGACGAGCAGGCCGTACGCGGTATTCTCGGCCGCCTGCTGTTCAGCCAGGACGATATTAAGAAGCCTGCGAAGGTGCTGTCCGGTGGTGAAAAGGGCCGTATGCTGTTTGGTAAGCTGATGATGCAGAAGCCTAACGTGCTGATCATGGATGAGCCAACCAACCACCTCGATATGGAATCCATCGAAGCGCTGAACATGGCGCTGGAAATGTACGAAGGTACGTTGATCTTCGTGTCTCACGACCGTGAATTCGTCAGCTCGCTGGCGACCCGCGTGATTGAAATGACACCGGGCAAAATCAACGACTTTACCGGTGACTACGAAGATTACCTGCGTAGCCAGGGTATCGTTTAAGGCCCAGTGGCTGCGGGCTGACCGAAACAGAAGGTCAGCCCCTACGGAAGACCTGCACGGGATGACCATTTTTCCGGTCACCTCCACGCCAAACCCGTAGGGGTCGACCATTTGTTTCGGTCGACCCGTGCCAGGGTTAGCACGATTTATCAGGTCTCTGCCTCAGATTGATTTTCCGCCACCCGGTTTTTCCCCGCCTTTTTCGCTGCATAAAGCGCTTTATCCGCCTCCGCAATCAGTGCCAGACTGACATCAACATTGCGTTCGGCGTTCACCACATGCATCCCCACGCTGATGGTGACTACATTCCCCGTTTTTTCGGCATGCTGATGAGGGATAGCCAGGTCGGCAATCGCCGCGATGGCCTGATGAGCAAAGCGCAGCGCGGCAGCACGATCCGCCCCTGGCATCACCACGGCAAACTCTTCACCCCCATAGCGCGCAACCAGATCCTCGGGTCTGCGGGGTAAATGCGCCAGCGTATCACCCACCTGTTTCAGGCAGTCATCGCCTGCCAGGTGCCCGTAGCTATCATTGAACATTTTGAAGTTGTCGACATCTATCATCAGTAGTGCCAGCGGGGTGTGCAGTTTTGCCGAACGCTCCGCGCTACGTTGCAGATAGAGATCAAACTGTCGCCGGTTTGCTAACCCGGTCAGGCTGTCTACCAGCGCCAGCGTCTGGAGAGTCCGGTTCATTGAGGTCAGCCTGTCGCGTACCTGGGTCAACTCCAGCTGGTTTTTCAGGTTAAGTGAAATATGGCGTAGCACCAGAAAACCGAGCAGGGCGATCACCAGCAGCAGAATGGTACAAAGCGTAATAAAGATGCTGATATCGGAGAACCACACTTCCAGCAGATGGTTCTTGTCGTAGCCTGCGGCCACCACCAACGGATACCGTTTCAGGCTGGAGTAGCCAAACACCCGTTCGATGCCATCCAGCGCCGAGCCATAAATGGCGGTACCGCTGGACGCATTATTGAGCAGGCCGGTAAACAGCGGGCTGCCGGAAATATTGCGATTAATGGTGTCGTCGGGGAAAGGACGGACGTACAGAATCGTGCCGTCTTTCAGCATCAGCGCCAGTACATCGTGCTCGCCGAGGTTGTAATAGCTGTATGCCTGTTTGAAATAGCTCAGCCTGACGGTGGCCAGCAGCACACCACGGAAAGAACCATCGTAATTAACGAGGCGCATGGACACCGGGATAATGAGCTCCCCAGTGGTTCTGCTGCGGATCACTTTGCCAATATGCACCTGCGTGCTGTTGTTCTGCTGGTGATATTGAAAAAATTCGCGGTCGCTGTTATTGGCGCGTTTGGGGATATTGCCGTCTGAAGTCACCAGCCAGCTGCCCTGTGCGTCAAAGATAAACAGACCATGCAACTGTGGCAGACTGGCCTTACGGTTGGTCAGTATCTCACGCAGGTACTCGGTCTGATCGTCGCGCAGGCCGATCAGGGAGACGCGATCACGCAGATCCTGTAATGTCAGATCAACCTGCAAGAAGGTATCTTCTGCCTGACGCGAAAGGGACTGGGAGAGATTACGCGCATCATCCTTCGAGGTGGAAATCATGCGGTTCCATGAGCTCCACACGATCCAGCTGTTGATCGCAATCACAGCCGTGACAATCACCAATAGAAAAATAATCATCATTTGACGCAATGACGATTTTTCACTCGCGCTTATCCCGCTTTGCTCATCAGTCATGTGCTAATCAATCCTTTACGCATCCAGGCATCTCCCCTAACTATAGTGCTACTTGACGATGCCACAGACTTCACAATCCGGATCTTTAGCCAGCGTCATACTTCGGAACTGCAAGGTCATTGCGTCATACAACAGCAGTTTCCCGGCCACCGGGCTGCCGTATTGGGCCAGGACGCGGATCGCCTCCATCGCCTGCAATGAACCGATCACGCCCACCAACGGTGCCATTACGCCCGCTTCGACACAGCTCAGGGGCGCGATGCCAAACAGGCGGCTGACACAGCGGTAACAGGGTTCATCGTGGCCCCAGGTGAAGATGCTAATCTGGCCTTCCATGCGAATGGCTGCGCCGGACACCAGCGGAATTTTGCGCGCATGGCACAGCCGGTTGAGCTGCTCACGCGTTTCCAGGTTATCGCAACAGTCCACCACCAGATGATGTGCGGCGATGTGATCGCCCAGCGGTTGATCGTCCAGCCGGTCGTTGATCGCCTCAAGGGAAATCAGGGAATTGATGGCCGCCAGCCGCAGGCGTGCAGAGTCCACCTTTGCCATACCGACCTGCGCCTCGCCGTGCAGGATTTGACGTTGCAGATTCGACACCGACACGTGGTCGAAATCGAGCAGCGTCAGATGACCCACACCGGCCGAAGCGAGATACTGACTGGCGGCGCAGCCCAGCCCGCCCAGCCCGACAACCAGCACCCGGGCAGCCTTCAGCCGCTCCTGTCCGTCAAAATCGAAGCCGCGCAGCACGATCTGGCGATTGTAGCGCAGCATCTCTTCATCATTCAGTTCAGGGAGCATATCAGCCTTCCAGCAGAGAATTGAACGGTTCGACTTCCACCCATTCTCCCACGTCAACGTTGCCGCGATCCCGTTCCAGAACAATAAAGCAGTTAGCCTGTTGGAAGGAGCTGAAGATATGTGAGCCCTGATGGCCGGTGGTGGCTACCTCCAGCTCACCTTGCCCATTGCGCTGCAAAACGCCGCGCTGAAAGTCGAGGCGACCCGGGGACTTTTTCAGAAAGCTGGCGCTTCGCACCCGCTGACGTGGCGGCAATGCCGGGCCTTCCTGCCCCGTCAGCTTCGCCAGTAAGGGCTGCACCAGCTGGTAAAAGGTCACCACCGCAGAGACCGGGTTGCCGGGCAGGCCGCAGAACCAGCTGTTCGGCAGGCGACCGAAAGCAAAGGGCTTACCGGGTTTCATTGCCAGCTTCCAGAAGCCGATTTCACCCAGTTCTTCCAGCATCTGCCGGGTGTAATCCGCTGCACCCACCGATACGCCGCCGCTGCTGATCACCACATCCGCACGACTATCTGCCTCAATAAAGGCGGCACGCAGCGCAGCCGGGTCATCACGGATAATCCCGAGATCGATCACCTCGCAGCCGAGTTTGTTCAGCATCAGCTGCACCGCGAAGCGGTTAGTATCGTAAATCTGACCCGCTGCCAGCGGCTGACCCACCGGCTGTAACTCATCACCGGTGGAGAACAGGGCAACCCGCAGCTTACGCAGCACCGCGACCTGCGCAATGCCCAGCGAGGCGAGCAGCGGCAATTCGGCCGCACCCAGTTTACTCCCCGCTCCCAGCACCCGGGTTCCCTGGCGGATATCTTCACCCACCCGGCGGATATTTTGCCCGGAACGGACGTCGGCAGTGATGCGAATGGCCTCACCTTCCTGCTCAGTCTGTTCCTGCATCACCACCGCGTCACAGCCTACAGGCAGCGGCGCACCGGTCATAATTCGAATGCAGGTCCCGGCAGGCCAGTTGCCGCTGAACGGGCTACCGGCAAAAGCTATTCCCGCCACGGGCAGCGTGCTTCCCGCGGTGAGATCGGCCATGCGCAGGGCATAACCGTCCATGGCGGAATTGTCGAATGGGGGGACATCGATGGGGGAGATCACCGCGCTGGCGGTAATACGACCCGCGGCATCCGGTAAAGCCAAGGTGTCATGTTGCTGAACAGGGGTCACGCGCGCCAGCAGCGTGCTGAGTGCATCATCAAGCGAGATCAACCCCGCAGTGAAAGCTTCCATTGAGTTATTTCTCCAGGATTCGGGCAAAAATCTAATGCGATCATTATGGCGTGAATCGGTCGCAGGGTCACGTTTGCCCGCCTGCGTAAGCCATAACCGTCTATAAAGTTTATCTTAGAATTAATGGTTATTATCAGGGTGCGAACTTTCTGCTTTACATCGCTATATTGCCTGCCTATAGTCAAAAACTGCTTTTTTTCGACAAATATATTCTAACTCAGTGTTTTTCATGCTGATTTGGCACACAGGGTAAAATGAATTATGGCCATAGCGACGATTGCAATTCACGGTGGTGCAGGAGCTATCGCGCGTGCCAGCATGGATGCAGAGAAAGAACTGCTCTATCGCCAGGCGCTGTTGCAGATCGTTGCCAGCGGGCAGGCGCTGCTGGCGGCGGGGGGGAGTGCGCTGGATGTGGTGACCGAGGCGGTGCGCCAGCTGGAAGAGAGTTCACTGTTTAATGCCGGGGTCGGCTCAGTCTTTACGCATGAAGGCACGCACGAGCTGGATGCCAGCGTCATGGATGGCCGCACGCGAGAAGCCGGGGCGGTGGCGGGTGTTACCCGTGTGCGTAATCCGGTGCTGGCGGCACGCGCGGTGCTGGAAAACAGCCCTCATGTGCTGTTTATCGGCCAGGGTGCGGAATCGTTTGCGGCATCACATGGCCTCGAAATGGTTGAAAACACGTTTTTTTCCACGCCAGAGCGCCGCGCACAGCTTGAGCGCGCCATCGCCACACAACAAACTCTGTTGGATCACGATGGTGATGCGTCAGGCGACCCGCTGGATCCTGACCGTAAGTTTGGCACGGTGGGTGCGGTAGCCCTCGACCAGGCGGGCCACCTTGCGGCGGCTACATCGACGGGGGGCATGACCAACAAACAGGTGGGGCGTGTCGGTGACTCCCCCTTACCCGGCGCAGGATGCTACGCCAGCAACAGCGTTGCCGTCTCCTGTACGGGCACCGGGGAAGTGTTTATGCGCACGCTGGCGGCCTATGATATCGCCGCGCTGATGACGTACGCCGGACTGTCGTTACAACAGGCTAGCGACAAAGTGATTCATGAACATATTCCCGCACTGGGCGGCAGCGGCGGGCTGATTGCCATCGATGCTGCTGGCAACGTGGTGCTGCCGTTTAACAGCGAAGGCATGTATCGCGCTTATGCCGTGGTGGGTGAACTGCCCGTCGTGGCTATTTATCGGGAGGAATCCTGATGAGTGAGTTACCCCATCAGGATGATGTGGTGCTGTCGGTAAGCGACCTTAGCGTCAGCTTCCAGCATGAAGGCCAGCGTATTCAGGCGGTCAATAACCTGTCACTGGAGGTTCGCCGTGGCGAAACGCTGGCGATTGTTGGCGAGTCCGGTTCCGGTAAATCGGTCACCTCTCTGGCCTTGATGCGGCTGGTGGAGCAGGGCGGCGGGCAGATTGACAGCGGCGCGATGTGGTTACGTCGCCGTAATCATCAGTTAGTCAATCTGGCCACACAGTCGCCGTCGCAGATGCGCACCCTGCGCGGTGCCGATATGGCGATGATTTTCCAGGAGCCGATGACTTCACTTAACCCGGTGTTCCCGGTGGGTGAGCAGATTGCCGAATCCATTCGACTCCATCAGGGCAAAAGCCACGCCGGGGCACTGGCCGAGGCGCAGCGCATGCTTGACCTCGTACGTATCCCTGAAGCAAAGAACGTGCTGGCACGCTATCCGCATCAGCTTTCTGGTGGGATGCGTCAGCGTGTGATGATCGCGATGGCGCTCTCCTGCCGTCCGGCGCTGCTGATTGCCGATGAACCCACTACCGCGCTGGACGTGACCATTCAGGCACAAATACTTCAGTTGATCCGCGTGCTGCAAAAAGAGATGCAGATGGGGGTGATCTTTATCACTCACGATATGGGCGTGGTGGCAGAGATGGCTGACCGCGTTCAGGTGATGTATCGCGGTGATGTGGTGGAAACCGGCAGCGTTGAGGCGATTTTCAGTCACCCGCAGCAGCCCTATACGCGTGCGCTGCTGGCGGCCGTACCGAAACTGGGGGCGATGACCGGGCGTGACTGGCCAGCTAAATTCCCGTTGATCAGTGAAGGTGCACCGATTGAAGAGCATCCGCAGGATACGGTGAACCCGCAGGATACGCCGATTCTTCAGGTGCGCGACCTGGTGACGCGTTTTGATATTCGTGGCGGCCTGCTCAACCGGGTACAGCGCCGTGTGCATGCGGTGGAGAAGGTGAGCTTTGATCTGCGTCCCGGCGAAACGCTGGCGCTGGTGGGGGAGTCCGGCTGCGGCAAGTCTACCACCGGGCGTTCGTTGCTGCGGTTGGTTGAAAGCCAGGGCGGCAGCATCACCTTCAACGGCCAGCGCATCGATAATCTTGCAGGGAGCGCGCTGTCGCATCTGCGGCGTGATATTCAGTTTATTTTCCAGGACCCTTACGCGTCGCTCGACCCGCGCCTGACGGTGGGTTTTTCGATCATGGAACCGCTGCTGGTGCACGGCATTGCCCGTGGGCGGGAGGCAGAGCAGCGCGTGGCCGCTCTGCTGGAGCGCGTCGGCCTGCTGCCTGAACACGCCCAGCGCTATCCCCATGAATTTTCCGGGGGACAGCGACAGCGCATCTGTATTGCCCGCGCGCTGGCGCTCAATCCGAAAGTGGTGATCGCCGATGAGGCAGTGTCCGCGCTGGATGTATCCATCCAGGCACAGATTATTAATCTGATGCTCGATTTGCAGCGTGAATTTGGCATTGCGTTTCTGTTTATCTCGCACGATATGGCGGTGGTGGAGCGTATCAGCCACCGTGTGGCGGTGATGTTCCTTGGACAGATTGTGGAAATCGGTCCGCGCCAGGCGGTGTTCGAGCATCCCCAACATCCTTACACCCGTAAGCTGATGGCCGCTGTGCCGGTGGCCGATCCTGCGCACCGGAGACGTGAACGCGCACTGCTCGTTGATGAAATACCCAGCCCGATCCGCGCCCTCGGCGACGAGCCGGATGTGGCACCGCTGGTAGAGGTGAGCGCCGGGCATTACGTGGCGCGCCATGCCATAAATCGCACCTAGAACCTGTTTACTCCAGAGTAGAACGACAACAAGGGATGACATGATGAATCACTACACGCGTAAATTGCTGTTAACTGCTGGCCTGCTCGGCAGCGTTGTTGCACTGCCTGCCTGGGCGGCGAAAGATGTCACTATTGCCGTCGCCTCTAACTTCACCACCCTGGACCCGTACGACGCGAATGACACGCTGTCGCAGGCCGTGGCAAAGTCGTTTTATCAGGGGCTGTTTGGCTTTGATAAAGAGATGAAGCTGGAAAACGTACTGGCAGAAAGTTACCAGGCCAGCCCGGATGGATTGAGCTATACCATCAAACTGAAAACCGGTGTTAACTTCCAGGATGGCACGCCGTTTAATGCTGAAGCGGTAAAAGCCAACCTCGACCGTGCCAGCAACCCGGACAATCATCTCAAGCGTTATAACCTGTTTAAAACCATCGCCAGCACCGAGGTGGTTGATGCTAACACGGTCAAAATCACGCTTAAGCAGCCGTTCTCCGCTTTTATCAACACCCTGGCCAGCCCGGCAGCCGCGATGATCTCCCCAGAGGCGCTGAAGAAATACGGTAAGGATATCGGCTTCCACCCGGTCGGCACCGGTCCGTACGAGTTCGTCACCTGGAATCAGACTGACTTTGTGAAAGTGAAGAAATTTGCGGGTTACTGGAAAGCGGGTTATCCGAAGCTGGACAGCATTACCTGGCGCCCGGTCGTGGATAACAATACCCGTTCCGCGATGCTGCAAACGGGCGAAGCCAACTTTGCCTTCCCTATCCCGTTTGAGCAGGCGAAACTGCTGGAGAAAAACAGCAAGCTGGATCTGGTGACCTCGCCGTCGATCATGCAGCGTTACATCAGCTTTAACGTGACGCAGAAGCCGTTTGATAACCCGAAAGTGCGTGAAGCGATCAACTACGCGATTAACCGTGAGGCGCTGGCAAAAGTGGCCTTTGCGGGTTATGCCACCCCGGCGACCGGTATTGTACCGCCGTCGATCCAGTACTCACAAAGCTATCCGGCCCCGCAATACAACCCGGCTAAAGCGCGCGAACTGTTGAAGGAAGCGGGCTATCCGAACGGCTTTACTACCACACTGTGGTCTTCGCACAATCACAGCACGGCGCAGAAGGTGTTGCAGTTCACTCAGCAGCAGCTGGCACAGGTGGGCATCAAAGTGGAACTGACGGCAATGGATGCCGGTCAGCGTGCGGCACAGGTGGAAGATAAAGGCCAGAAAGAGAGCGGCGTGCGCATGTTCTACACTGGCTGGTCTGCCTCAACCGGGGAAGCCAACTGGGCCTTAACGCCGCTGTTCGCCACGCAGTCCTGGCCGCCAACCATCTTCAACACCGCTTTCTACAGCAACACGCAGGTGGATAAAGATCTGGCTGATGCGCTGAATACGACCGACGGCGAGAAAAAAGCCGCGCTGTACAAAGATGCGCAGGACCGTATCTGGAAAGATCAGCCTTGGGCACCGCTGGTTGTGGAAAAGCTGGTTTCGGCGAACACCAAAAACCTGACCGGGTTCTATGTGATGCCGGATACCTCGTTCAGCTTTGACGATGCTGACCTGAAGTAATGGACTAACGCCCCTCCCGTCAGGGGGGCGCAGGGTACAAGATGCTTAACTATTTTCTCAAACGCTTACTGGGGCTGATCCCCACGCTGCTGATCGTGGCGGTGCTGGTGTTCCTGTTTGTTCACCTGCTGCCCGGCGATCCGGCGCGACTGATTGCCGGGCGCGAAGCCGATGCCGACGTGGTGGCGATGGTGCGCCAGCAACTGGGGCTGGACTTGCCTTTGCCGCAGCAGTTCTGGCAGTACATCACCCATGCCGTACGCGGTGATTTTGGCATCTCGATGGTGTCGAAACGACCGGTCTCTGAAGAGATCGCTCAACGCTTTCTGCCGACACTGTGGCTGACGCTGAGCAGCATGGTGTGGTCGGTGATTTTTGGCATGGCCATTGGCATTGTCTCTGCCGTGTGGCGCAACCGCTGGCCAGACAGGCTGGGGATGACGCTGGCGGTTTCGGGGATCTCTTTCCCGGCATTTGCGCTGGGCATCCTGCTGATGCAGGTTTTTTCCGTGGAGCTTGGCTGGCTGCCGACCGTCGGTGCCGATAGCTGGCAACATTATATTTTACCCTCCATTACCCTCGGTGCTGCCGTGGCGGCGGTGATGGCACGCTTTACCCGGGCCTCTTTCGTTGAGGTGATGCAAGAAGACTATATGCGTACCGCACGCGCTAAGGGCGTGCGTGAATCGGTGGTGGTGATCAAACACGGCCTGCGCAATGCGATGATCCCGGTGGTCACGATGATGGGCCTGCAATTTGGCTTCCTGCTGGGGGGCTCCATCGTGGTCGAGGTGGTGTTTAACTGGCCTGGCCTGGGGCGACTGCTGGTGGATTCGGTGGAAATGCGCGACTACCCGGTTATCCAGGCCGAAGTGCTGCTGTTTTCGCTGGAGTTTATCTTGATTAACCTGGTGGTCGATATGCTGTATGCCGCGATCAACCCCGCCATTCGCTACAAGTAAGGATGCATGATGATTAACTGGCGACGTAACGCCGTACTCTCAGCGCTGCCGGGTATCAGCCCCCATCGCGTCCGTACCCCGTGGCGTGAGTTCTGGCGGCGTTTTCGTCGCCAGCATGTGGCGATGATTGCTGCTGTTTTTGTGCTCCTGCTGATCCTGATTGCGCTGTTTGCACCGCTTCTCGCGCCGTTCGATGCCGAGAACTTTTTTGATTATGATCGGCTGAATGAAGGGCCGTCGCTGGTCCACTGGTTTGGTGTGGATGCGCTGGGGCGTGATATTTTCAGTCGCGTGCTGCTGGGTAGCCGGCTATCGCTGGTCGCGGGTTTCTTCTCGGTGGCGGTGGGTGCCGCAATAGGCACGCTGCTGGGGCTGTTAGCCGGTTACTACGAAGGCTGGTGGGACCGCATCATTATGCGTATCTGCGATGTGCTGTTCGCGTTTCCCGGCATTCTGCTGGCGATCGCCGTGGTGGCGGTGATGGGCAATGGCATGTCGAATGTGATTCTGGCGGTGGCGATATTCAGTATCCCTGCCTTTGCCCGCCTTGTCCGCGGCAATACGCTGGTGCTGAAGCACCTGACGTATATTGAGTCGGCACGCAGTATTGGCGCATCGGATCTCACTATCATCCTACGGCATATCCTGCCGGGGACGCTGTCGTCGATTGTGGTCTATTTCACTATGCGTATTGGAACTTCAATCATTTCGGCAGCCAGCCTGTCATTTCTTGGGCTGGGCGCGCAGCCGCCGACCCCGGAGTGGGGGGCGATGCTCAATGAGGCTCAGGCTGATATGGTGATGGCACCGCACGTGGCGATTTTCCCCAGTCTGGCGATCTTTCTGACCGTGCTCGCCTTTAATCTGCTGGGGGATGGCCTGCGGGACGCGCTGGATCCGAAGCTAAAAACCTGACGCTGACCGCAGTCAGATCAACTATTTTGCTTATCCCGCTGGTGAAAGGTCAGGCGCGCTCTATGCTTGAATAACCTTCACTGAGCAAGGAATTTGGCAATGCAGAATTTGCGTCTCCCTCTGGTCGCCGGGCTGGCAACGTTGTGTCTTGTGCTGGCCGGCTGTTCGTCAAAAGTAGCTGATACCACACAATATTCCGGTTTTTTGCCGGATTATTCCCGCCTGAAAGCATCGGAGTCTCCCAGCGGTCATGAGACGTTGCGCTGGGTTTCGCCTGATTTTAAACTGTCTGATTATCGCGGCATTTATTACACCCCGGTGGTCTATTACCCGGCAGCAAAACCCACAGCCCGCGTCAGCCAACCCACGCTGGACCAGGCGCGTAGTTATCTCGATCAGCAGCTGAAAAGTGCGGTTGGGCAGCGTAAAACGCTGGTGAATCAGTCCGGCCCCGGCACGCTGATCATGAAAACGGCGATCACGGCGGTGAATGCCGAAAATCAGGATATGAAGTTCTATGAAGTGGTGCCGGTGGCGGCGGTCGTTGCCAGCACGATGGCGGCCTCCGGGCATCGTACTCAGAACAGTGTGCTGTTCCTGGAAACGCAGTTGCTGGATGCGAAAACCGGCAAACCGGTGGTGGAAGTAGTCCGCAAGGCCTACGGGAAAACCGTGCCTAACAGCAATGCACCGATCAATCTGAGCGAGCTGAAAAGCGGTATCGATGAGATGGTACGGGACGTTGTGACTTTCCCTGCGCAGTAAAGTACTCGTTGTTGGCCGACCGCAACACTCGGTCGGCCACTTTTATCTTGATGCGGTAACGGGTGAACTTTCTGCCCGGATTTAACGGATCATGCTTTGTAACTGGCCGGCGGTTTTCATCAGATCCATGACTAACGGCTGGAGTTTTTGCTGAATGGCATTGTACTGATCCAGGGCTTTCTGGTCGGTAAACTGTACGATATTCCCGGATACGGTGACCTTATCTCCCTGCTGTTTCAACAGATCCACCTGGCTCACCAGCAGCGTCAGCACCTCTGGTACCTGTGTGGCAACCTGCAACGCCGCATCACCCGGTGCAACAATCACTTTAGCCCACACCTGATCATAAACCGCCTTCAGATCGTCCGGCTGTTTCAGCGCGGCATGTTTGCTTTCGCTATCCGCACGCAGCTTCACCAGCACCGGTTTCCAGGTGGCACTTTGTTCGGCCATTTTTTGGAGGTCATCGCGCTTAGCCATCAGGCTGCTGACGGTATTCACGCCTCTGAACTGGGCAAAAACCTCGCCAAGAGAGGCGCTGAACACGTTGCCCATACCCTTATGATAATCCGTCAGTAACGCATAGTCGCTGGCATAGGGGCCGAATGCTTTGGTCTCTTCGTCCGTCAGGGTGGGTACGGCAACCTGTGTTTTCGCCAGCACGCGGGTTTGCAGGAATTCAATAAACGCCTTGCGCTGTTCGGGTTCTTTGTCGCCGCAGCCGCTTAATGTCAGCAGCAGGGCCATCATCATCAACGGTAACAGTAAAAAACGGGTGAAACCTGTTTGTGGTAATCGTGAAGTCATCAGACATATCCCTTGTAGTATTGAAAAAAATAGCCCCGGGAATATAGCGCACTGAACCAGATAATTCGGCAATTATTGGTAATTTAACTACGTTTAGTTAACAAATAGCGATAAGGAGCATAACGATGAGAGGTTGCCTGGCGGCGTTAACGATGGTGTCAGCGTTATTACTCAGCCCAGCGGTGCGGGCTGAGAAAGTCCATGCTGAGGTATTACAGGATGGGTTGGATCACCCGTGGTCGCTGGCCTTTCTGCCGGATAACCAGGGCATGTTGATCACCGAACGCTCCGGCCAGTTACGCCGCTGGCAGGCTGGAGCGGGGCTGTCTGAACCGATCGGCGGTGTGCCTGAGGTCTGGGCGCAGCGCCAGGGCGGATTGCTGGATGTGGTACTGGCACCTGATTTCTCCAGCAGCCGCCGCGTCTGGCTCAGTTATACCGTTGCGGGGCAGGACGGGCGCGCCGGAGCGGCGGTTGGCTATGGCCGGCTCAGCGAGGACCATCGCCAGTTGAGCGACTTCCGTGAAGTGCTACGGCAGCAGGGGCTGTCAACCGGAGCCAATCTGGGCACGCGCCTGGCGTTTGACCGCAGTGGCCATCTGTTTATCGCCTTTGGCGACAACTTCCAGGCAGAAAAAGCGCAGGATTTGTCTGCCCTGCAAGGCAAGATCGTTCGTCTCAACGCCGATGGCTCTGTTCCTGCCGATAATCCGCTGGCGACGAAAGCAGGAGCGCGACCTGAAATCTGGAGCTGGGGGATGCGTAATCCGCAGGGACTAGCCCTGAATCCGGCCAGCGGTGAAATCTGGGAGAGTGAACACGGCCCGCGTGGCGGCGATGAAGTGAATATTCCACACCGGGGCAATAATTACGGCTGGCCGCTGGCAACATGGGGAGTTGATTACAGCGGTGAAAAAGTCCCCGGCTCGAAAGGGGGCCGCGTGGCGGGAACCGAGCAACCGGTCTGGTACTGGAAAGTCTCTCCGGCGATTAGCGGCATGGCGTTTTACAGCGGCACACGCTTCCCACAGTGGAAAGATTCACTGTTTATCGGTGCACTGAAAGAGAAAAACTTGATCCGCCTGAGCCTTAATGGCAATCGTGTTGAAGGGCAGGAACGTCTGCTGGCCGACCGTGGTGAGCGTATTCGTGATGTACGGGCCGGGCCGGATGGCTGGCTGTATGTGCTGACTGACGAGTCGAAGGGTAAACTGCTGAAGGTGGGGTTGCAGCCTTAAGCAACAAAGGCGGGCTGACCGGAGACGATCAGCCCGGCATGTCACCGGAGCCAGTGACAGATTTCCCAGCCGCGCTGCTGAGCCAGCAGGCTGAGCGGTTCGGCAGGGTTGATAACCCAGGCATGGTCCGCATGTTCCAGCATCGGCAGGTCGTTGATGGAATCACTGTAAGCCCAGGTGCCGGAATAGGTCGGCGTTTGCGCCTGTTGCAACCAGTCGTTCAGACGGCTGACTTTGCCCTCTTTATAGGTCATGGTGCCATAGGTCTGGCCGCTGTAGCGGTCATCAATGATCTCCACACCGATCGCCAGTGCACCGCACGCGCCCAACTGTTCTGCGATCGGTGTAACCAGATGTTCACCACTGGCCGAGATAACAATGACGGTATCGCCACGTTCCTGATGCCAGCGCATTCGCTCGCGGGCGGCAGGGTAGACGCGTGGCAGGATGTCTCGCTGAATAAAGCGGCGGATCCAGCCGGATACCGTGGCGGCTGACATCCCAGCCAGCGGGGAGAGTGTGGTATGCATATAGGCTTCCATCGACAGCGAGCCTTGATAGTATTGTTCCATCAGAGCCCGCTCTTCATCGATCAGAGCGGCAGGGGCAAATCCCTGAGAAACCAGCCAGCGCAGCCACAGGCCGGTACTGTCTTCACAAATCAGTGTTTCATCAAGATCAAACAGCGCTAAATCCATCGTCGTGACTCCTCTTGCAGACTTTTCTCAGATTAGCGGATTTTTGTGACAGGCTTAACTGTTCGCCGATAATTCGGATTTACGCCCGTTTTACACTTTGTGAAAATGACGCTAAATTGTGCCTTATTGCAGGCAAAATCAGCCATATTGAATAAACTGTAGAAATCTTTACGGTAAAATTGTTCTTTTTCAGGATGTAACACCTTAGTGTAGGGCGGTTAGTCTCCTGGCTTTAATTTTAATCATTGTCTTTCAAATGGATACCTGGTCACGACATGAAGAATATTTCCCTGTCATCCCGTGTTTTTACACTGGCTACCACCTCCACGCTGTTGCTATTAACACTGTCCCCCGCCAGGGCAGAGCAGGCACCTGCCGCCCCACAGATTGAGGCGAAAGCCTGGGTGCTGATGGATTATAACAGCGGTAAAGTGCTTACCGAATCTAATGCCGATCAGCGCCTTGACCCGGCCAGCCTGACGAAAATGATGGCCAGCTATGTCACCGGGCAGGCTCTGAAGGCAGGCAAAATCAGCAACGATGATATGGTGACCGTTGGCAAAGACGCGTGGGCTACCGGTAACCCGGTATTGCAGGGGTCATCCCTGATGTTCCTGAAGCCCGGCGATCGTATTCCGGTTTCGGAGCTGAATAAAGGCATTGTGATCCAGTCCGGTAACGATGCCAGTATCGCCCTGGCCGACCATGTGGCGGGCAGCCAGGATTCATTTGTTGGCCTGATGAATAACTACGGGAAGGTGCTGGGGCTGCAAAATACTCATTTCAAAACGGTGCACGGGCTGGATTCCTCTGGTCAGTACAGCACTGCCCGCGATATGGCGCTGATCGGCCAGGCGTTGATCCGCGATGTGCCGGAAGAATATGCCCTGCACAAAGAGAAAGAATTTACCTTCAACAAGATCCGCCAGCATAACCGCAACCGCCTGCTGTGGAGTACCAACCTGCACGTTGACGGGATTAAGACGGGCCATACGTCCGGGGCCGGGAACAACCTGGTGGCCTCCGCGACGGACGGCGATATGCGCCTGATTTCTGTGGTGCTGGGTGCCGCGACCGATGCGATTCGTTTTCGCGAAAGTGAAAAGCTGCTGACCTGGGGCTTCCGTTTCTATGAAACCGTGACGCCGATTAAAGCGGGGAACGCATTTGCCACCCAGCGCGTCTGGTTTGGCGACCGGAAAGAAGTCAGTCTCGGCGTCGCGAAGGATGCATCAATTACTCTGCCAAGAGGGCAGATGAAAAACCTGAAGGCAAGCTTCACGCTGACCCAACCGCAGTTGACGGCGCCGCTGGCTAAGCATCAGGTGGTCGGGACGATTGATTTCCAGTTGGATGGTAAATCGATTGAGCAACGCCCGCTGGTGGTGCTGGATGAAGTGAAAGAGGGCGGGTTCTTTAGCCGCATGTGGGACTTCGTGATGATGAAGATGAATAGCTGGTTTGGTAGCTGGTTCGCGTAAATCGTCAATGCATTGGGCGAGGCGTGCCTCGCCCCTACATACGACTTCGGGATTTTGCAGGGCGAGGTGTGCAAAGCGGTAGGGGGTCAGGCATGCCTGACCCTGTGAACATCAGATCAGGTCATACGCCACGGCGGAAATTGCCACCAGGCCTACCAGCACGACAAACACATTGCTCAGCTTGCCGCTGTATTTGCGCATCGCCGGGACTTTGTTAATCGCGTACATCGGCATCAGGAACAGCAGCACGGCGATGATAGGGCCACCCAGGCTCTCAATCAGGCCGAGAATGCTTGGATCCAGAGTTGCCACAATCCAGGTCGTCACCAGCATAAACAGCGCGGTAAAGCGGTTTAGTTTATGCTCGGCAATGGTTTTACCCCGGCTGCGCAGCATCTTATTCACCGTACCGTTAAAGCCTTCACGTGCACCCAGATAGTGGCCCAGGAAGGATTTGGTAATGGCCACCATCGCAATAATCGGTGCCAGCCACGCCATCAGCGGGGTATCAAAGTGGTTCGCCAGATAAGAAAGAATAGAGATGTTCTGGGACTTGGCTTCCGCCAGGTTTTCCGGTGTCAGGCTCAATACACAACTGAACACGAAGAACATCACGGTAAGCACCATCATGATATGGCTGCGCGCCAGAATGCGTGAGCATTTTGGTTCTGCCTGGTCGCCGTACTCTTCGCGTTTGGCAACGGCAAAGGCAGAGATAATCGGTGAGTGGTTGAATGAGAACACCATGACCGGGATGGCCAGCCACAGGGTCATCATCAGACCTTTTCCGCTGCCGTTCAGGCTGACGTTGTCGAAGATGGCGCTGCTCCAGTGTGGGATCAGGTACAACGCCAGCAGCATCAGTACCAGAACAAACGGATAAACCAGCACGCTCATCGTTTTGACGATGATCTCTTTGCCAAAACGTACAATCGTCATCAGACCAACAATCAGAATCAGAGACAGCAGCGCGCGTGGCGGTGCCTGAATCTGCAACTGGTGAGTCATGAAGCTTTCCACGGTATTGGTGATCGCCACGCTGTAGACCAGCAGGATCGGGTAGATGGCAAAGAAGTAGAGCAGGGTGATCAGCTTACCGGCACCTACGCCAAAATGTTCTTCAACCACTTCAGTAATATCTTCGCCCGGATTACGGCCAGACAAGACGAAACGGCAGAGCCCTCGGTGAGCAAAATAGGTCATCGGGAAGGCCAGCACGGCCATGATGATCAACGGGATCAGGCCACCGATTCCGGCATTGATAGGCAGAAACAGTACGCCCGCCCCAATTGCCGTACCATACAGGCCGAGCATCCACATAGTGTCAGTTTTACGCCACGCGCTGGAATCCTGCGTTGCTTCGGGGCTCAACACCGCCGTTTGGGATGTGTCCATGATTTCTCCAGGGTTGAAATGTTAAAACAATTAACTAAATCGTATTCCTTCCGCGATATCAGAATTAACCCCTGATTACGGCTTTAATTAATTACTCTGATTTTATGGCGCACACTCTACCACTAGAAAAAATAGAAGAAAGCACTGTCTTTGGGGTTACCGGTGATCGAAATCACATTTCCATCACCTTTTTTAGTGTGAACATCTGTGGGGTGGGTTTTTGAAGGGGTTATTGACCAGGTAATGAGTGTTTAAACAGGTATTTACACTGATTTTTATCATTTTAGTATGGTGAAGTAGTGAGCTAAAGTGGCGAAAATATCATCTCATTATTTCATAATTTTTTAATTATCAATGTGTTGTGTTTTTTGGTGTGGAGTGATTTGCGGTTAATTTAAGCGCCTTGCGCAACAGGCATAATATCCGGGAGATACGTTGAGGATGTTGCGCAATAAGCAAAAAGTGATTTGCATGAAATAGCCGCGCATTTTTTTTTAAAACAGGGAGAGGTATGATCTGCATCAAAGTAAAAGGGCCTGAATAATCAGGCCCATCATGTTGGATTAATCGCGTACCCATCCTTTACTGATGGGGAAGGCAAACAGCGCCCGATAGAGAGAAGAGAGGCGGGGTAGCAATATCGCGCCACACAACTGCCAGAATATTTGCGCAAACAGGCAGGAGAGCAGGCCCACCAGCATGCCACCCAGCATATCCAGCGGCCAGTGTACCCCCAGATAAACGCGCGACCATGCAATGGCTGCGCCGGTCACCATCAAAACTGCGCCTGACCACAGGCGGTGCCAGCAGATAAAGGCAATGGCAAAGGTAAAGATCACCGTACCGTGATCGCTGGGGTAAGAGTCATCCGGCGCATGTGACAGGAACTGATGCCCCAGACCAATAGCAAAAGGGCGTGGGTGCGGGAAGAGTTGTGCCAGGCACCAGGAAATCGCAAGGGCGTAAAGCAGTGCTATGCCAGTTTTAACCACCAGCACACGTTGTGAAGTGAGCTGGCTGCGAGGCCCCCACAGCCACAGGCCCACGATCAGCAGGGGAACAATGGCGATCACATCGCGGGCAATAAAGGTGGCCAGGTCGATCAGCCATTCGGGTGACGCCGCGTTGGCATTGACCCAAAGAAACAGTGCCCGGTTCAGCTCTTCCATCATCTTGATTTCCTCGTCTTGTTAAGCAGATACGTTACGCATCCGAAAGTCACACATTGCGTCAGCCAGACCCACCATGCTGCCCACAGGTTGTGGGAAAGAAAGTGGGCGCCGCGCATAATCTGTCCAAAGCCCATCACCATGCCAACGGCCAGGGCTGCCCACCAGCAGGCCCAGGCCAGGCGTGTGCGTTGGGGGTAGAACAGAAAAAACAGCGCCAGGGCACTGAAGCCGCTGGATGCATGGCCGCCGGGGAAACAGCGCCCCGGCCCGCTGTTCAACGGGACAGCGCCGAACAACGGGTAAGAAACCGCCTTACCGCCAAATTCCACCAGGTCCCACGGACAGGAGTGGGCACTGGTGGCCTTCAGGACGCCCACCACCAGTGGGCCAATGCCCATCAGTAATGCCACCAATACCCAGCGTGGTTGTCCGCGTACCACGCCGGCCAGTAGCAGTACGCTCCCTCCGCCGATCACCATCTGTTTAAGCAGGCGATGGTTAATCAGATCCAGCCAGTGATTATCTTTCCACGGAAACTGCTGTGTCAGCGGGTCAAACCACAGGCGGGTGATCGCCATGTCGATGCTTTCGCTGCGCGACAGCCAGATAAAAACCATGGCGCTGAGAATCAGTAGCACGAATTGCTTAAGGTAAAAGTGAGCGGGCAAGGGGTAAAGAGAATCACTCTTAATTGCACGATTCGTTTGGCTTTTGTTGAGAATTAATGATGATTTCATGACATTTTGGCGACCAGGGGAGCATGGTGCTACTTTGCCGTGAGGGGCTTAAGGAAACATTAAGAAGGCCGCGGTAAATCGAACAGGAGCAGAAAAGAAAAAAACCCGAAAATCATAAGATTAACGGGCTCCACAATAAGGGGATTTCAAAGAAAAGCAGTGGCATAAATTAAGACTTCACGCCGTCACAAAAGTTCTCTGAAATCGATTAATTATTTTATCCGCCTAAAATCGGCCAGATTATCACGATTAATGTTCCAGCCAGCGTCAGTAAAACGTTAGCAATGGCATAGGTTCCTGCATAGCCCAGTGCCGGGATGTTACTGCGTGCAGTATCGCTGATTATTTCCATTGCCGGGGCGCAGGTGCGGGCACCCATAATGGCGCCAAACAGCAGGGCGCGGTTCATTTTCAGTACCCAGGCACCGAACAGGAAGCAGATAATCACCGGCACCAGACTGACAACCAGCCCGGCACCCAGCATCAACAGACCGGTTTCACCTAAACCGTGGGTGATGCCACTACCGGCGCTTAAACCTACCCCCGCCATAAACACCATCAGTCCGAACTCTTTCACCATCGTCAGCGCGCCCTGAGGAATGTAGCCAAAGGTTGGATGATTGGCACGCAGGAATCCCAGCATAATACCGGCAAACAGCAGGCCGGCCGCGTTGCCAATGCCGAAACTAAAGCTGCTGAACTGGAAGGTGATCATACCGATCATCAGGCCGACGATGAAGAAGGCACAAAACGCCAGCAGGTCCGTCATCTGACTGTGAATCGAGATAAAGCCGATGCGGTCGGCGACGGATTTCACGCGTCGTGCTTCGCCGCTGATGTGTAACACATCGCCTTTATTCAGGATGATATTGTCGTCGATAGGCATTTCGATCTGGCTGCGGATCACCCGGTTAAGGAAGCAGCCGTGGTCGGTCAGCTTCAACTGGCTCAGACGTTTATTCACAGCATTGTTGTTCTTGACCACGATCTCTTCATTGACGATGCGCATATCCAGCAGGTCGCGGTCGAATACTTCTTTGCCGTTACGGAAGCTCGGGTCCAGGCGGGAATGTGCGTCAGGATAACCCACCAGCGAGATCTCATCGCCAGGTTGTAGCAGGGCATCGCCGTCAGGGTTGGCGAGAATGCCATTACGGCGAATTCGCTCAATGTAGCAGCCGGTTTGCCGGTAGATACCCAGCTCACGCAGATTCTTACCGTCGCTCCAGGCAACCAGTTCCGGGCCAACGCGATAGGCGCGGATCACTGGCAGATAGACTTTGCGCTGGCTGTCCGGGTCCAGCCCACGTTCGCGGGCAATCTGCTGTGCGCTGGTCGGCAGGTCCTGATGCTGTAATTTAGGCAGGTAACGTGCACCAATAATCAAACTTACCAGGCCCATCAGGTAGGTCAGCGCATAGCCAAGGCTAAGATGATCCTGTGCCAGCGTCAGGCTTTTCTCGTCGGTGAGGGTTTGCCGCAGGGTATCACCCGCGCCCACCAGCACTGGCGTGGAGGTCATTGAGCCGGCCAGCATCCCGGCGGTCAGGCCGATATCCCAGCCGAACAGTTTCCCGAGTCCAAGGGCAAGTATCATCGCACTGGTGACCATAACAATCGCCAGCATGAGATAGTTTTTTCCATCGCGGAATAAAATAGAGAAAAAATTCGGCCCGGCTTCCACGCCGACACAAAAAATAAATAACATAAAGCCGAGATTGAGTGCTTCAGTATTAATCGAAAAATGCTGCTGGCCGAGCAGTAATGAAACAACTAAAACACCAATAGAATTACCCAGTTGAACAGATCCTAACCGAAGTTTGCCTAAACATAACCCCAGAGCCAGTACGACAAATAATAACAGAATGTAATTTCCACTTAACAAATCTGCGATGTTTATATTCACGGTTTAACTTCTTGTTTACCAGTAACCTATTGAAGAAAATGGGTTTATACGCTAGATTTCACCCTGTGTTCGTCATTTGTCCGCCGCGGGTTAACAGCACTTACCAACAGCCAGATAAATTGCACCACTATGTTAATCCCTATGCCGATTGACAGCCAGTCTCCGGCACGCTTATTTGTTACCCGTTATGTTTTTATCGAATAGGCTGACCAAAAAACGGCAATTACCCATAGTGACTGAAATGGCTAATTGATGCGTCGAATTGAATTGGGTTTTAAAATAACCTGGAGAAAATTCCCGTGTGGATAAAAGGTATCCGTTGGACAGGCCTGATTGCCTGTAGCGCACTCTATGGTGCGATCTATATCGCCGTGCGCTATCCGCTGCCCGCAGGATACATCGGCCATGCACAGTTGGGTCTGTTGTTGTTTGTGCTGCCGGGCGCGCTGGCAGCGTTGACCTCAAAAGAGTCCCCTCTAACGGCAATGGTGATTGCTATCGCACTGGCATCCCCTCCTTGCCTGGTGCTGATGCAGTCTGACGGTTTTAACTCTGTGGGCCTGGGGCAGGAGATCGTGTTTATCGCCAGTGCGGTATTCTGGTGCGGGTCTGGCACATTGGGCGTGATGCTGTGGCGCACGCTGATGGATATCCATCACCAGCAGGATGGAAAAGGGCGTTTATAGCATTGCTGCAAAAGCAAAGGGCCGATCTCAACGATCGGCCCTGACAGTCATCATGGCTGCGGTGATACGGGTCGATCGGAAAAGATGATCGACCCCTACGGTAATCATCCCCGCAAGGCGGTGATGATTACTGGAACAGGCCCAGATTGTCTTTGGCATAGGCTTCGAAATCAGTGCAGCCGCCAATATGGGTTGAATCGAGGAAGATCTGCGGCACGGTTTCTACCGGTTTACCCACCGTCTTCTCTAAGTCAGCTTTAGTGATCCCTTCCGCGTGAATATCGATGTAGCGGAAATTGAAGTCTTCACGTTCTTCAGTCAGTTTTTCAGCCAGCTCGGTCGCGCGAACACAGTAAGGGCAGCCAGGGCGTCCAAAAATCACTGCAAACATAGGTTTCTCCTCAAAGGGTCAGAATTTTATGTGATTAACATCACATTTCATTGCTCAATGGCGCTTATGATGCCCGCATCCTCCGGTGAAAGGAAGAAGGAATTACCTGTTAGTCTGATTCGCAGCACCTATGCACAAGGGCATAATCTACGCTTTAATACCCCCCATTCAGCAGGAATATCGTCATCAGCAGGAGAGCCGTTATGCGTGCCTTTAGTCAACTGCCCCGGGCGGTGTTAGTTCTCGAAGTATTCGGTATTTTGCTCTTGATCCTGTCTTACCTCACGTTACATGAAATGCTACCCTTGCCGTCGCCTTTTACCGGTAAGCTTGCAGCAACGCTGATGATCTTTGCCGGTATTGCCCTGATGCTGCCTGCCGCCACGGTGATGATGTGGCGGACAGCGAAGGTGATGGCACCCGAACTTTTTAACACGCGCCGTTCGCGTGATAAGCCCAAATCAGGAGATTCCCATGACGCCGACCATTGAACTACTGCGTTCACACCGTTCGATTCGCGCCTACAGCGACCAGGTTATCACCGCAGAGCAGCGTGCCGCGATTCTGGATGCTGCACAGTCGGCCTCCACCTCCAGCTTTTTACAGTGCTCCTCGATTATTCGTATTACGGATACTGAGACGCGCAATGCGCTGGTCGCTTTGAGCGGCGGGCAAAAATACGTTGCCGAGGCCGCCGAATTTTGGGTGTTTTGTGCCGATTTCAATCGTAACCAGCAGATCTGCCCGGACGCCGAATTAGGGCTGGCAGAACAGCTGCTATTGGGTTGTATCGATACGGCGTTGATGGCGCAGAATGCTCTGGTCGCTGCCGAATCGCTCGGTTTCGGCGGCTGCTTTATTGGTGGCATCCGTAACCATATTGCTGATGTGACGGAGCGGCTGGGCCTGCCGAAGTTTGTGCTGCCGCTGTTTGGCCTTTGCCTGGGCAGCCCGGAGCAGGACCCGGACCATAAACCGCGCATGCCTGCGGGGCTGTTGATGCATGAAAACCGCTATCAGCCGATCGATCCTGCGTTACTGGCGCAATATGACCGCGAACTGGTGGCCTATTACCAGTCACGCGACAGCAACCGTCGCTCGGAAAGCTGGAGCGAGCACATTCAGAAGACGCTGATCAAAGAGAGCCGTCCGTTTATTCTTGATTACCTGCATCAGCAGGGCTGGGCTACGCGCTAATCCTTTTGGCCCCGGAGGCTATTGGTGAAAATTGCTATTCTTTCCCGTGATGGTTCGCTTTATTCGTGTCAACGTCTGCTGGAGGCCGCGCGAGCGCGTGGTCACAGCATTGACGTCATCGACCCGCTCTCCTGCTATATGAATATCAACCCTGGCGCATCGGCTATCCATTACCGGGGGCGCCAGCTGTCACATTATGACGCGGTTATTCCACGCATTGGTTCGGCCACCACGTTTTACGGCACGGCGGTACTGCGCCAGTTTGAAATGTGTGGCAGCTACCCGCTGAATGAATCGCTGGCGATAGCCAGGGCGCGTGACAAGCTGCGCTCGCTGCAACTCCTGGCGCGAGCGGGGATTGCCATGCCGATCACCGGATTTGCCCATTCACCGGATGACACCCGCGATTTGATCGAGATGGTGGGCGGTGCGCCGCTGGTGGTCAAGCTGGTGGAAGGTACCCAGGGGATTGGAGTGGTGCTGGCAGAAACCCGCCAGGCTGCGGAAAGTGTGATTGATGCTTTTCGCGGTCTGAATGCTCATATTCTGGTACAGGAGTTTATCAAGGAGGCGCGCGGGCGTGACGTGCGTTGCCTGGTGATCGGAGGGAAAGTGGTGGGTGCGATCGAGCGTGAGGCAAAAGAAGGTGATTTTCGTTCTAACCTGCATCGCGGCGGCACTGCCCGGCGTGTGACGATCAGCGACAGCGAGCGAGAGATAGCGATTAAAGCGGCCACCACGCTGGGGCTTGATGTGGCCGGCGTCGATATTCTGCGTGCCAGCCGGGGACCGCTGGTGATGGAAGTTAACGCATCTCCCGGATTAGAAGGTATTGAGAAAACCACCGGCCTGGATATTGCGGCGATGATGATTGGCTGGATTGAAGAGCAGGCCCAGCCGGGTTTTTGTTTGAAAACCGGGGGTTAACCTCAAGAAGAGATCTTATTCAACAGAGGGGTGACGCTGTAAAAGGGTAATGCAGAGAGTACCGTGAATAAAATCATGCGGTCAGGTGTTTACGCTATGACGTCTAAAGAGAGGTTTACCCATGATGCGTTCTTGCTGCTTTCTGAGTGTTTTACTGCTGTTCAGCCCGGTTCTGTTTGCTGCGCCTGAAACCTATGTCATATCGACGGACAAAACTGCCATCGGGCTCTCCTGGCGCGCGTTTGGCCATGCGTTTTCTCAGGCGCATTTAGAGGGGGGGACGGGAACGGTGACACTGGATCCCATGGCAGACTGGGACGATCATATTGAGGTGAAAATACCGGTCGCCACGCTGGTTGCGTCAAACATCCTCCTCACCAGTCAGATGAAAAGTGCCCTGTTTTTTGATGCGGTTGATTATCCCTGGATACGCTTTACCAGTAGCCGCGTGGTGGCACTGGGGCAGGGCCAGTTCAGAATTTTCGGTCTTTTATCCGTCAAAGATGTTCGTCGTCCGATCGTCATGGAGGCGACGCTGGATAATCACGGTGTGTTATCGCCAGAGGCACAAACGCTGGCACTGCATGCGTCAACCGCCATCTCCCGCAGCGCATTTCGGGTTGATCGCCTTGTCGGAATTGTTGATGACCGGGTGGCAATTGACCTGACGATTGCGGCGCACGCCACGCGGCCATAATATCTGTTTGTCCGAATGCTGCGGCAGCAGGGGGGCTCTGTTGTTGCTTCAGGCGGCGTGGCCAGGAAGTGTCTCCCTGAGTTAATGCTTAAAACCAGCTGCTGGCGTCATATTTCTGTCGTAATCATGGTTTTTGGCGGCGTTTTTTAGTAAGCTATGGCGCAATTTTATTTCGGCAAGAGACAAAGAATATGGATTCACTCGTCGTTCCGGATCTCGACGTATTGCGACGTTGGCTGGATCAGCAAAGCATCACCTGGTTTGAGTGTGATTCATGCCAGGCACTACATCTGCCGCATATGCAGAATTTTGATGGGGTGTTTGATGCCAAACTCGATTTGGTGGACAACGTCATCCTGTTTTCGGCACTGGCCGAAGTCAAACCAACGGCCCTGATCCCGCTGCTGGGCGAATTGTCACAGATCAATGCCAGTTCGCTGACGGTGAAAGCGTTCCTCGATATTCAGGATGATAATCTGCCCAAACTGATTGTCTGCCAGTCGCTGAGTGTGACCGCCGGGCTGACCTACGGCCAGTTTGTCCATTTTATGAAGCAGAGCGAAGAACAAATTTCGATGATCGTCATGGAGGCTTTTGCCAATAATCTGCTGATGATCGGTGAAGATGACGATCGGACGCCTGTAAGCGGCGGCAATTCTGTGCTGCATTAAGCCGAAGGTTTCATTTCCTGGTTTCCTGCGGGCGGACATGGTTTCCGCCCGTTTTGATCTCATTCCGTGTTTCTGCCCAAAAACCTGCATCAACAGCTGTTTTTAGCGCCACTTCCTGTAAAACCATAACCACTTTTTATTCTGCATTTTGCCCTATATTGCCAGATATCTGTCGCTGTTTATGCCATGAATGGCGTATCACATAGAGGAAACATGCATAAAAAATCGATAAAAGGCGTTTTTTACGCTAGGGGCTGGTCTGATCATGATACTGGGGCTATTCTTGCGTGGCTGCATTACGCGTGCAACGTCCCCAGATATATAGGTTTTTAGTATTAACGGCCCGGTGAATAATGATTCATTCTTTAGCCTTAATTCTTCAAATTTTATCTATCAAGAAAGCAGGTGTTCACCGGTTCACCTGCCCGGCAAAATGTTTATCTCTGTTCATGAGGATGGAAAATGTTCAACCAACGTAAAAAATGGTTGTCAGGTGTGGTAGCAGGTACGCTGATGGCGATCTCTGCTGGCTCACTGGCCGCAGACAAGACGCTGCACGTTTATAACTGGTCTGATTATATTGCGCCGGGTACGGTGGCGGATTTTGAAAAGCAAACCGGTATTAAAGTGGTGTACGACGTATTCGACTCCAATGAAGTACTGGAAGGCAAACTGATGGCCGGTAGCACCGGTTATGACGTCGTTGTGCCGTCCTCCAGCTTCCTTGCGCGTCAGCTTCAGTCGGGTGTGTTCCAGCCGCTGGACAGAAGCAAACTGCCAAACTACAAAAACCTCGATCCGGATTTGATGAAAAAGCTCGAGCAGCACGATCCGGGCAACAAATATGCGATCCCTTATCTGTGGGCGACCACCGGGATTGGCTATAACGTTGAAAAAGTGAAAGCCGCTCTGGGTAAAGATGCCCCGGTCGACAGCTGGGATCTGGTCCTCAAGCCGGAAAACCTCGAAAAGCTGAAGAGCTGTGGCGTTTCCTTCCTCGATGCACCTGAGGAGATCTTCGCGACTGTGCTGAACTACATGGGCAAAGATCCGAACAGCAGCGATGCAAAAGATTATACGGCGGCGACCGATCTGCTGTTGAAACTGCGTCCGAGCATTCGCTATTTCCACTCATCCCAGTACATCAACGATCTGGCAAACGGCAATACCTGCGTGGCGATTGGTTGGGCGGGTGATATTCTCCAGGCGAAAAACCGCGCTGTAGAAGCGAAGAACGGTGTGAATATCGCCTACAGCATTCCTAAGCAGGGCGCGCTGGCGTTCTTCGATATGCTGGCGATCCCGAAAGATGCGAAAAACGTCGATGAAGCCTATCAGTTTATTAACTACCTGATGGAGCCGAAAGTGATGGCGCAGATTTCCAACACGGTTTTTTACGCCAGTGGTGTAAAGGCTTCCCTGCCGTTTGTTGATGCGGCTATTCGCGACAACCCGGGAATCTATCCAACCCCTGAAACCATGGCGAAACTGTTCACCCTGAAGGTGCAGGATCCGAAACTTGACCGTGTGCGTACGCGTGCATGGACTAAAGTTAAAAGTGGTAAGTAAGCCATAACCGTTTCACACTCGTTAAGCAGCAGAGGCGCGGTTACCGGCCTCTGTTTTGTTTTTTTTAGGGTAGGGCAGACGTCAACCCGCACAGCGGCCCCGCCTTTTAGCGCCGGAGTATAATGGTAGTGAATGACGCGATCCCCCGTCCTCAAAGCAAAGCAGGTAAGGCGCTGACGCCACTGCTGGAGATCCGCAATCTGACCAAATCGTTCGATGGTCAGCATGCGGTGGATGATGTGAACCTCACCATCTATAAAGGCGAGATTTTCGCTCTGTTAGGTGCCTCAGGCTGCGGTAAATCAACGCTGCTGCGTATGCTGGCCGGTTTTGAAGCGCCAACGCAGGGGCAAATCGTGCTGGATGGCCTGGATCTCTCCCATGTGCCACCGTATCAGCGTCCCATTAATATGATGTTCCAGTCCTACGCCCTGTTCCCCCATATGACGGTGGAGCAGAATATCGCCTTTGGACTGAAACAGGACCGTCTGCCGAAAGCCGAAATTGCCGAGCGTGTGGCTGAAATGCTCACGCTGGTGCATATGCAGGAGTTTGCCAAACGTAAGCCTCATCAGCTCTCTGGCGGTCAGCGTCAGCGTGTCGCACTGGCCCGTAGCCTGGCAAAACGCCCTAAACTGCTGCTGCTGGATGAACCGATGGGCGCGCTGGATAAAAAATTGCGTGACCGCATGCAGCATGAAGTGGTGGATATCCTTGAGCGCGTTGGGGCGACCTGCGTCATGGTGACCCACGACCAGGAAGAAGCCATGACCATGGCGGGCCGCATCGCGATTATGAATCGTGGCAAGTTTGTGCAGATCGGTGAACCGGAAGAAATTTACGAGCACCCGACCACGCGTTTCAGTGCTGAATTTATCGGTTCAGTTAACCTGTTCGAAGGACTGCTGCGTGAACGTCTGGAGGATGGGCTGATTATTGAGAGCCCCGGCCTGATCCATCCGCTGAAAGTGGCCTCTGACGTGTCGGTGGTTGATGGT
This sequence comes from Erwinia sp. MYb375, assembly GCF_037479175.1. Classification (NCBI taxonomy): domain Bacteria; kingdom Pseudomonadati; phylum Pseudomonadota; class Gammaproteobacteria; order Enterobacterales; family Erwiniaceae; genus Erwinia; species Erwinia sp. MYb375. The sequence goes on from NZ_JBBGZS010000011.1 coordinate 304,643, forward strand.
GTTCCGGTGTCCGTGGCGCTGCGCCCGGAAAAAGTGATGCTATGCGATGAGATCCCGGCCGATGGCTGCAACTTTGCCGTGGGTGAAGTGGTGCATATTGCCTACCTGGGCGATCTGTCGATTTATCACGTACGTCTGCATAGCGGGCAGATGATCAGTGCCCAGTTGCAGAATGCCTATCGCTTCCGTAAGGATACCCCAACCTGGGGTGACGAAGTGCGTCTTTGCTGGGATGCCGATAGCTGTGTGGTCTTAACGGTATAATCATGAGCCAATTTTCTGAACGCCCTCCCGAGCCGCCAAGCGGCCAGCAAACCGGCATTAAAGGGCTGTTGACGCGTCTGTCGATGGCACACGGTCGTAAGCTGGTGATTGGACTGCCTTACCTCTGGTTGTCGCTGCTGTTTCTGCTGCCGTTTCTGATTGTTCTGAAGATCAGTTTTTCCGATATCGCCCGTTCAAGCCCGCCGTATACCGAGCTGTTAAGCTGGGCTGACGGCCAGTTGAACATGGCGCTGAACTTCGGCAACTACCTGATGCTGACTGAGGACCCGCTGTATATTGATGCCTACCTGCATTCATTGCAGGTGGCGGGGATTGCCACGCTGATCTGTTTAGCGATTGGCTATCCGCTGGCATGGGCGGTGGCACATGCTGCACCTTCTACGCGCAATATCCTGCTGTTGCTGGTGATCCTGCCGTCTTGGACCTCGTTTCTGGTGCGCGTTTATGCGTGGATGGGCATCCTCAATAATAACGGTATTCTGAATCGCTTTCTGATGTGGACGGGGGTGATCGATCATCCGATCACCATTCTTTACACCGATCTGGCGGTGTATATCGGTATTGTTTACTGCTATCTGCCGTTTATGGTGCTGCCGATTTACACCGCGCTAACACGTATTGATTACTCGCTGGTGGAAGCCTCGCTCGATCTCGGCGCACGGCCGATAAGAACTTTCTTCAGTGTGATTGTGCCGCTGACCAAAGGCGGCATTATCGCCGGGTCGATGCTGGTGTTTATTCCGGCGGTAGGGGAGTACGTGATCCCGGAACTGCTGGGCGGCCCGGACAGTATTATGATCGGGCGCGTGGTGTGGATGGAGTTCTTTAACAACCGAGACTGGCCGGTTGCATCGGCGCTGGCGGTGATTATTCTGTTGATCCTGATCCTGCCGATTATCTGGTTCCATAAACATCAGAATAAAGAGGGGGATAAAGCGTGAGTCAGCTACCGGTTATTCGCTCAAAGTGGCGCACGGCTATCCTTGCCGTCTGTTTCTTCTTCCTGTACGCACCGATGCTGCTGCTGGTGATTTATTCGTTTAACTCATCGCAGCTGGCGGCATGGGAAGGCTTCTCGCTGCGTTGGTATCAGGTACTGTTTAACGACGATGCCATGATCCGTGCAGTAACGCTCAGCCTGTCTCTTGCCGGGCTGTCGGCGACGGCCGCGGTGATCCTCGGGACTATCGCTGCAATGGTGATTGTGCGCTTCGGCCGCTTTAAAGGCTCCACCGGCTTCGCCTTTATCCTGACGGCACCGCTGGTGATGCCGGATGTAATCACCGGGCTGTCGCTGCTGCTGCTGTTTGTGGCCATGGCAAATGCGTTCGGCTGGCCTGCCGAGCGCGGGATGCTGACGATCTGGCTGGCCCACGTTACCTTCTGTACCGCCTATGTAGCGGTAGTGATTAACTCGCGTCTGCGTGAGCTGGACCGCTCGATTGAAGAGGCGGCGATGGATCTGGGTGCGACGCCACTGAAGGTGTTTTTTGTGATCACGGTTCCGATGATTGCACCTGCGATTGTCACCGGCTGGCTGCTGGCATTCACCCTGTCGCTTGACGATCTGGTGATCTCCAACTTCGTCACCGGGCCAGGCGCTAACACGTTACCGATGCAGATATTTGCTACCGTGCGCCGTGGGATTAACCCGGAGATTAACGCGCTGGCAACCCTGATTCTGCTCGTCGTGGGGATTGTTGGCTTTATTGCCTGGCGTCTGATGGCGAGTAAAGAGAAGCAGCGCCTGAAAGACATTCAGAGGGCGCGCGCCGGGCATTAATCTGCGTTTAAGCAAGATCTGTCGGGGCTGACCTTCTGTTTCGGTCAGACCGCGCCGTTATGCCGCAATGAAAACGGGACGACCGGAAAAAGGTCGTCCCGTTATCTCTACGAGGTTCCTGGGCGATCAATCACCCAAGCACCTTCTTCACACAGGCTTTGAAAATCTTAATCCCCACCGGCAGTGAATTCAGATCAAAATGCATATCCGGGTGGTGCAATCCGGGAACTAACCCGGTGCCCAGGCCCCAGAAACCGGCCTTTACTGAAGGACGCTGCACCGGATAGTGGAAGAAATCTTCACTGCCCGGCGTGGAGCGCGGTTCAAGTAAAGCGTCCTGACCCAATACCTCGACAATTGCGCTGGAGATCAGCGCAGTCATTTCATCATCAATTTCGCCAGCGGGCATCGCTTTCAGCACCACCACTTCAGCCTGCGCGCCAAAGGCGGCAACGCTGTGCTCAATCGCACGCTGCACACGATGTTGCAGTTCGATCATATCCTCGTTCTTTGCGGCCCGCAGATCGAACACCACGCGTGCTTCATCCGGGATCGAGTTAGTCACGCCTGCATCGCAGAGGAAACGCGTGGCTTTAACGCTCCACACGCTGTTCGGTGCCATATGAATGGCATTCACGGCCTGCACCGCGCTGACACCCGCATCCAGTGCATTGATGCCCAGATGTGGGCGAGCGCCGTGCGCGGTCTGGCCACGAATAATGGCTTCAACGGTCACGCACGCTGAGTAATACACGGCAGGGATCGCTGTGCCAACCGCGCACTCTTCCGCCGGACGGACGTGGAAACCGAGGATCATATCGACATCATCAATGGCACCGCCGTCGATCATTGCCAGCGCGCCGGTTCCCAGCTCTTCAGCAGGCTGGAAAATCAGTTTCAGGCGACCTTTTTTAATCGCCTGCTCGGCAATCAGTTCCTGAGCGGCGGTAAGCACCACTGAAGAGTGACCGTCGTGGCCGCAGGTGTGGCGGGCGCAGGGAATGCCATCAATAATGTGCCCCAGCGCATCCATATCGGCACGCAGTGCCAGAGTCGGACCGGGAACTCCGCTGTCCAGTACCGCGACAATGCCGGTGGTGGCATTAAAATGATCCTGAACCTCATAACCGGCTGCTTTAAGCTGCTGACTGATGTAGGCCGAGGTCTTAAACTCCTGGAAACCCAACTCCGGGATTTCGTGCAGGTAGTGGTAATGTTCTAACACTTTTGACACGTTATACACTCCATTCAGCTTCTGGTTACGCAATGATTCGCATCACCAGCATCGCGATGACCGCGTTCATAATGCTGGTCAGCATTAACAGCGGCCAGTATTTTTTCGGCACGTCGGAAACGCCGAGCAGGCGGCCCATATACTGTAACTGAGAACCCATTAAAAAGATCGCCGGGGCCAAAATAGTGATATCTCCCCCGGTCAGCACGCCTTTTGCCAGCAGGCTGATAGCAACGCCGGTCCCGGCAGAAGAGGAGAGCCAGGCGGTCAGCAGGACGGTAACCGCTTCACCGGGCAGGCCGAATAATCCCATGACAGGCGCGAAAACCGTGCCAATCAGTTTCATCACCCCGAGCAGGTTCAGCACTTCGGCAATCACATAAGCCATCACTACGTTCGGCATTAAATTATGAATGGCAATATGGAAGCCTTTACGTGCGCCAACCACAAAGATATCGAAGGGATTATTAGAAACGCTAACCTGAGGGTTATTCTGCATGTTGGAAATCTCGCTTGTAAACGGTATTCAGCATCAGACGGACAAAAGCGCCGCCAACAAATTTCAGTACGAACATCAGCACCAGCGGGACCAGTACCGGTGTGGCCAGCGAAGCAAATAACGCCGACCCGATAGAGAAGTAGTTATTAATCAGCCCGGCGCCGGAATATTGCCAGGCCGCCATGATCACCACATCTTTTTTTGTCACCTGTTTGTTGTCGTACAGCTCTTTCGTTAATGCCGCACCTGCATCGGTGCTTTGTAAATCGGTAATTAAGGCCAGCCCTGTGCGTCCTGGAATACCTAACAGGGGACGTAACAGTGGCGTCAGCAATTTGTGGGCCGCGCGAATGGCACCGTAATGGGTGAAGATCTCCAGCAGCCCGAGCGCCAGCATCACGGTTGGCACCAGCGACAATGCAAACAGGAAACCGGCTTTGGCACTGAGCCCACCCGCACCGACAAAGGTATTATGGGCCGGATCTTTCATGGTGCCGAAACTGCCGCCTAGCGTGGTGAAATCAAATGCACCCAGCCATGCCATGCCGTCAACGTTAAACAGCAGGCCGGAAAAAAACAGTATGGCTAATATTAATGCCAGCCAGGCCCCTTTGCCGACTGACCACTTTTCACCCGACAGGGTTATTTTATCTTCAGACATCTGGTTCCTACTCCCCGGTATTCATCAAAGGTTATGCAAATAGCCCATAGCGGATTTTTCGTTCCATATAGTGGAATTATTGACCGACCTGGGCTAAAAATAATGTGGCTGCTGCCGATAACTTTCGAACCACCGGGTTCGGATTGCAGATATCGTGCCAGATTGCATTCATATCATTAATCTTCTGAAATGAAGTGAGGCAGGGCGGGTTAATTTCGCTATCCGCTCAGGGTGAAAAACCGATTATTTATTTGCAACGATGAAATAAAAGACGCTTTTTATCTTTTCTCAGTGGGAATATTCTTGTGAGTGCAACCGTAAAACACCATGATGGATCAGTTGCACCATCACAGGGCGTGGCAGCAGCAGGAGGGAAGAAATGTCTGAAGTGATAAGAGAGAGCAAAACGCTGTTCAGCGGCGCGGCAAGCATTCCGGTGCCCGTAAGGATTGCGGGTATCGCCATTATTGCTACCCGCTGCCTCGGCGTATTGCTGCTCGCTAACGAGCTGGGGTTGATGGAGCTGATGAACTTTGTGCATCGCAGTGCACAGGCCTGGGATTCAACGCTGATCTTTATTGCCAGCCAGCTGATCTTCTTTATCGAGCTGCGCTGTGCCATTGCCCTGATGCGCGGGCACAGCTGGGGGCGCTGGGGTTTCCTGATCGCTCAGGTGGTGGTGCTGAGCTATATGTTTTTGGCATCTATGGGCTGGGTCTATCCGGAGATTTTCAGCATTCATAGCGATAATGATAGTCAGGTCGTTCCCGCTCTCTTGCTACAAAAGCTTCCCGATATTCTGGTGTTGTTGTTGCTGTTTGTACCGCAAAGTAGCCGACGGTTTTATCGTTAATCCTCCACTGCTATACTGTCCGACTGCATTTCGCTTCCCAGATCAGGCTTCCATCATGCATTGCGCGCTTTATGACGCCGGCCGTTGCCGTTCCTGCCAGTGGCTGGAGACACCTTACTCCCGGCAACTTTCTCAAAAACAGTCACATTTACAGCAACTGTTGGAGTCTTTTCCGGTTGGCCAGTGGTTGCCGCCCGCGCGCTCTCCGCTACAAAAATTCCGTAATAAAGCCAAAATGGTGGGCAGCGGCAGCGTCGAACGCCCGCTGCTGGGTATGCTGCATCGTGATGGTACGCCAGTCGATCTGAGCGACTGTCCGCTCTATCCTGACAGTTTTGCCAGCGTGTTTGCTGAACTGCGCCCGTTTATTGCCCGTGCCGGGCTGACGCCCTATAACGTGGCACGCAGGCGAGGTGAACTGAAATATATTCTGTTGACCGAAAGCCAGCATAACGGGCAACTGATGTTGCGTTTTGTTCTGCGTTCAACCACCAAGCTGGCGCAGCTGCGCGCCGCATTGCCCGAGCTTCAGCGTGCACTGCCCCAGCTGGCGGTGATTTCTGCCAATATTCAACCTGTGGCGATGGCGATTATGGAGGGGGAGGAAGAGATCCCGTTAACGGATAATCAGGTCCTTGCCGAACAACTCAACGACGTGCCGCTGTCAGTACTGCCGAAAAGCTTTTTTCAGACAAATCCCCGGGTGGCGGCCGAACTGTATGCCACGGCGCGCGTCTGGGTGAGAGAATTACAGGTAAGTGCTATGTGGGATCTGTTCTGCGGTGTGGGCGGGTTTGGTCTGCACTGTGCAACGCCCGAGATGCAGCTGACAGGTATCGAGATCAGTCAGGAAGCGATTGCCTGTGCGCAGCGGTCTGCGGCACAGATGGGACTGAAGCAGGTGAGCTTTGCAGCACTGGACTCCACCGCTTTTGCCACCGGAGAGGGCAGCGTGCCGGAGCTGGTGCTGGTCAATCCACCGCGCCGCGGAATTGGTGCCGAGCTTTGCGCGTATCTGGAGACAATGGCACCGCCATGGATACTCTATTCCAGCTGTAATGCCGAAACGATGGCCACCGATATCGGGCGCCTGAAAGCCTATCGCATCATCAAAATTCAGATCTTTGATATGTTTCCGCACACCGCACATTACGAAGTGTTGACGCTGTTGCAGCGGGTGTAAAGCGGGTCGGGCATGCCCGACCCCTACGATAACAGCACTATGTGGAGCGTGGCATGCCGCGCCCTGATGCCAACGGATAATGGCACTATGCGGGTAGGGGCGTGGCATGCCGCGCCCTGATGCCAACGGATAATGGCACTATGCGGGTAGGGGCGTGGCATGCCGCGCCCTGATGCCAACGGATGATGGCACTATGCGGGTAGGGGCGTGGCACGCCGCGCCCTGATGCCGAAGATTACTCGGGGAACCACTGCTTATTGAGTTTCTCAATCGTTCCGTCAGCTTTCAGTGCTGCCAGCGCCGTGTCCAGCTTCTTCAGCAGGGCATCATTATCTTTACGTACCGCAATACCCAGACCCGTACCGAAATAACTGCTGTCCGTAATATGCTCGCCGACGGCGCTGAGATTCGGGTTGGTCTTAAGCCAGGCGCCGACCACTGCCGTGTCACCCAAAATGCCATCCAGGCGATTATTTTTCAGGTCGAGGATCGCGTTCTGGTAGCTGTCATAGGCCACCGCCGTGATGTCCGGCTGCTTATCATGCAGATACTTCTGGTGAGTGGTGCCGTTCTCAATGCCCACACGTTTACCCTTCAGCTGATCCAGGCTGGTGAACTTGCCTTTCTGCGCAATAATAATCGCTGAGTTGGCGTAGTAAGGCTGAGTAAAGCTGACCTGTTTCTGGCGCTCTTCGGTGATATCCATACCGGAAATCACGGCGTCGTAGCGGCGGAATTTCAGCGCCGGAACCAGACTGTCAAAGGGGTTGTTGGTGAAGCTGCACTCCGCCTGCATCTGTTTGCACAGTGCTTTCGCCAGATCGATATCGAAGCCGACAATCTGGTTATCGCTGTTCAGGGATTCAAAGGGAGGGTAGGTTGCGGAGGAGGCAAAACGAATCTTGTCTGCAGCCTGGGTTCCTAAGGCAACGCTGGCGAGCAATGCTGCCAGAACGAGTTTTTTCATCTATTAATTCCTTGAGGTCTCATTGTCCTGACCAGTATTGACGACAGAAGGTGTTCGTTATCCGTTGATTAAAGGGCTACCAGGGCTTTTTTTTCATGGATGCCTGAGGCGCGTGTGCGTATCGGGCATCAATTCCGCTGTTCGAACGCCAGTGCCCGGCGCTCAATCATGCGCATCATCAGGGTCAGTAAGCCGTTTACGCACAGATAAATCACCCCGGCGGCGGCAAACACGCTGACATCGTAGGTGCGCCCGTAAAGCATTTGCCCGTGACCCATCACTTCCATCAGCGTGATGGTGTAGGCCAGTGAGGTGCTTTTAAACACCAGCACCACCTCATTGGAGTACGAGGATAACGCGCGTTTAAACGCATATGGCAGCAAAATCCGTAACTGATCGCGACGATTCATGCCCAGCGCCGCACAGGACTGCCATTGCCCGGCAGGAATAGCGCGCACCGCGCCGTGGAACAGCAGTGCGGTATAGGCCGCGCTGTTCAGTGACAGGGCCAGCAGCGCACACAACCAGGGTTGTGAAAGCAGGCTCCATAACCAGTGAATATTCTGGATCGCCGGGAACTGTCCGGGTCCGTAGTAGATCAGAAAGATCTGCACCAGCAGTGGGGTGCCGGTAAACAGTGTGATATAGGCGCGAGTCATCAGGTTAAAAACCGGGACTTTCAACGCCAGGATAACGGTAAACACCAGGGCCAGAATCAACGCCAGCAGCAGTGACGCTACGGTAAGCATCAGGCTGGTATTCAAACCTTTCAGCAGTTCAGGGAAATAACTCAACATCAGCAGTCTCCCCGCTCAAAGCGTGTGGTGCGCAGTTCAATGCGTTTCAGGACGAATTGGCTGAACAGGGTGATCAGCAGGTAAATTCCTGCCGCAATAACGTACCAGGTAAAAGGTTCCTGGGTGCGCGTGGCGATGCTTTTGGTCTGCAACATAATATCATTAACGCTAATCAGGGAGACCAGCGCGGTATCTTTCAACAGCACCAGCCACTGGTTGCCGAGGCCGGGCAGTGCATGGCGCCACATCTGCGGCATAATCAGGCGGAAGAAGATGGCGGTCTTCTTCATTCCCAGCGCTTGTCCTGACTCCCACTGGCCTGACGGTACGGCTTTCAGCGCACCGCGCAGGGTTTGTGATGCATAAGAGGAGTAGAGGATAGCCAGCGCAATCACCCCGCAAAGAAACGGGCTGACGTCAAAATTCTCAATGGCGACCTGAGCCGGGATTTGAACGAACCCCAGGTTAACGGTGAAGCCGTCCGACAGTGTCAGCAGCAGCTGTGAGGCACCGAAGTAGATAAACAGCACCACAAGGATTTCCGGCAGGCCGCGAAACAGCGTGACCAGTCCGGTTCCCAGCCAGGCGAGGGGACGCCAGCGCGCTGATTCCCAGACGGCGAAAATCATCGCCAGTATTAAACCGGCAATCAGTGCACAAACGGCCAGGCCGACGGTCATCCCGGCGGCGCTGGCGAGAGTATAAAGTTCGCTCATTAATTACTGCTGAAACCACTTGCTGTAGATAGTCTTATAGGTGCCGTTGGCTTTCACCTTGTCCAGCGCCGCGTCGAATTTGCTCTGAAGCTCGGTATTACCCTGACGCACAGCAATGCCGAGGCCGGTGCCGAAGTAGGCTTTATCCGTCACTTTCTCGCCCAATGGCGTCAGATTTGGGTTCTGTTTCAGCCATTCGTTGACCACCGCTGTGTCACCAAATACCGCGTCGATACGGCCATTTTTCAGGTCGAGTATCGCGTTCTGATAGCTGTCGTAAGGCACAACGTTAATAGCAGGCAGCTTTTCGCTCAGGTATTTCTGGTGAGTGGTGCCGTTCTGCACACCTACGCGTTTGCCTTTCAGCGCATCTACGTTGCTGACTTTATCTTTCTGGATAATAAACAGCGCAGAGTTGTCGTAATAGGCTTTGGTGAACAGCACCTGTTTTTCACGCTCAGGCGTGATATCCATACCGGCCATCACCGCATCGAAACGACGGAATTTCAGGCTGGGGATCAGGCTGTCGAACGCTTGGTTGGTGAAGGTACATTCGGCACCGATTTCGCGGCACAGTGCGTTAGCCAGATCGACATCAAACCCCTGGATCTTATTATCAGAATCCACGAATTCGAAAGGAGGGTAAGACGCCTCAGTAGCAAAACGAAGGGTCTGAGTGGCGCTGGCGCTCAGGCTGAAACCGGCTAACAGTGCGGCAATGACAATTTTTTTCATCGTTATGTCCTGCAATTAATGCGAAAGATAATGGGCAAACGCCTCGGTTTGCGGCTGTGTAAAGCGGCTGGCATCACCCTGTTCGACAATATAGCCATTTTCCATATACACCACGCGGCTGGCCGTTTTACGCGCCACTTCCACTTCATGGGTGACGATCACCTGAGTGATATTGGTCTGCGCCAGTTCACGAATGATACTGACGATCTGGGCGGTGATTTCCGGGTCCAGTGCGGCGGTGGGTTCATCGAACAGCAGCACAGCCGGTTCCATCATCAGCGCACGGGCAATGGCTACGCGCTGCTGCTGGCCACCGGACAGGTGCAGAGGATAACGATCGGCAAAGGTCGTCAGACGCAGGCGATCGAGCAGTTTCGCGGCACGTTCATGAGCCTGCGCTTTGCTTAAGCCCAGCACGCGGCAGGGGGCTTCGATCAGGTTCTGAACGACAGTCAGGTGAGGCCAGAGATTATACTGTTGGAACACCATACCGACGTTTTGACGCAGTTCGCGTATTGCCACGTCGCCAGGGGGGTTTGTGAAGTCAAAGCGATTGCCAGCGATTTCCAGCGTACCGGAACGCGGCATCTCCAGCAGGTTTAACACACGCAGGAGAGAGCTCTTCCCGGCACCGCTTGGCCCCAGCAATACCAGCGTCTCGCCCTGAGGGCAAGCCAGCTGAATGTCAAAAAGCGCCTGGTGGGCACCGTAGTAGCAGTTAATACCGTTTAGTTGAATACTCATGCGCAAAAAGTGAATAGCAATTGATGCCGCGAATCTTAACGTCGACAGCATAGTTATGCAATCATTGTGCGTTAAAATTTATTTATGCGGGCAGGGTGAGTAAATAGTAGCACAAGATAGCGCGATGTTACGGTTTTCACTGAAATGTATCGGGGCTGTTATGCAATTATGTGCGCGGGATCGGATCAATGGCTGTGCTACAGAACGGTGGCGAGCTCGTGAACCTTCATGAGCATAGATAACTATGTGGCTGGGGCGAATGGGTGTAGCAAACGCATCTGTAGCTTAAAGTATGAAGGGTATGCCTCTGATTATTAAATACGCTACAGAATTATTAACGTGAATGCATGCGATAATCAGGGATTACTGGTTGTGGCTAGAAATTTAATCATGATAATAAGTTACGCTCATTGAACTAATTAAAAGTTACGGTTACAATACCCATGTGATTGCAGATGTCGTATTTTTATGGCCTTCATGGAATCAGAACTCAAGCAAAATAATAGTTTATTTTTTTTCAATTATAATTTTTTCGAAATGCGATTTTTTTCTGATAAACCATGACGGTTCGTCACTTCCGGGATCAGGTGGGTTACATGTAATATGCTATTTACATGTCGAAATCGTTAAGGTGAGAGTAACTTACAGGAATTATATAGAATGGATTCAAAAAAGCACTTTAAAATGTTCATGATTTTTATCTCTTTTCTTTTTTTTACTTTTTTTTGCTTTGTTTTTGTTAGCGCTATTTTTTCAATAAAAAGAATTATCGAGGATGGTGGTATCTATTCTTTTAACTCAGGAGACCTGATTGGTCACCTCTTAATATTGCTGATTACATTAGGGTGTCTTTATTTTTCAATAAAGACATCATTGTTAATGTAATAATATATTTCCTCAAAGTATTGGTGTTAGGGTTTTCTAACGCCGTTGATGAATCTTTTTGGTGCTGTTGTTTTTTTTATCGATCTTTGATGGCACTAATTGATAGGGTTAAGATAATAGATATGCTAATTTCCAATTAATTTAAGTGACATTTAGTTAATTCCACTTAAAACATCTTTTATTATCTCATGAAATTCCTCTTCATTATTTTCCTTTATTGATAGTGCATCAATAAAGGGTTCCAGGTAATCATCGACAAGAAAATAAAACAGGTCGAGGTCATCTTTTTTTCTCATCATATAAAACAATGAAGGTGACTTGTTTTTTAGTTTTCTCGAAATATATAAAGATCTTGCTCTGGCTCCAGCTATTGTAACACTCAGTGTGAATGTTGCGTTGAATATAATCTTGGGAATTAATTTACTGGCAAAGTAAGATGCCATATCCTGAAGCAGAATGCTGTTTATAAATATTCGCCCAGAAGCCTTTCCTGCTTGTTCAGCGACAACGTCTGTGACGTGTTTTTTCGAGTTTCTTGTAAATTCGTCGACAACTAATACTATTATTTTTCTTATCTCATCATTAGAAACACCGAATTTAATTCGTCTAAATAATCTATCTGAATCCAATCTATTTATCCATCTATTTTCGGTGTCAAAGTATTCATAAAAAGAATATCCAATATCTCTTGAGAAGTCCTTAACAATATCACCAGCAAAGGTTGTGTGCTTTATATAAAATGGTTTGCTGTCAGTTCTTATTAACGCTATTATTTGTTTTGAGATTCTTTCTGCATCACTCATTTTACATCCTTTTTTGTGCTGTTTTAACTGATTAATTATAATGTGTTTTATTGGTGCCTGTCTGCCTGGTTTGTTTTGCGCCAGTGTGACTTCCTGAATAAACCCTCTGCTTGGCGAATTTTACGTTCAATGAATTAGATTGGAAATAGTAATAATACGATTATAAATCAGGGGGCAGGAGGCGATCGTATGAATTATGCTATGGGGATAAAGACGGCATTAAATTACGTGCCGCCAGCCAGCGGCACGTATTCGTGACTTATTTTTGCAGCAGTTGGACGAGTGAACCGCCGGAAAGATGCGGATTAGGGCCCAGATAGCGCACATCACTGACGGACCAGCAGGTGCCCTCACGGACCATCAGCACTTCATCCTGCCAGCTTGTATCACCCCGTTTCAGCGTGACGCGCAACGGGATGTTGCGGGCATCGGTATTCGGGATAGTCGAAGCATCCGCCACGCTGGCGTCCGTAGCACCCTGGCCCTGACTGGAGAAGATGTCTCCCGTCAGCAGTGCGGTTTTATTCGGTTTCGTCTGTGCATTAATCAGAGACTGATAGAGCGCATCACTGAGTAGCGGGCGGTACTTTGCCAGCAGTTGAGCATCAGGCAATCCCGGTGAAGGTTGTTGTGTCCGCAGATCGTAGAACTGCTGCGCAACGCTGTCCGGGCCGCCATCAGCACAGGGCCCCACCCGGGTACCAATGTCCTTATAGGCAGGCTCTACGCCAGTACAGGCACTGAGTAACAGCGCAAGGGGTACCACGGCAGCAAAGGGTAGGTATTTCATTCTGATTTCCTTATTGTTATCAGCGAGTGTGCTTTATCATTGATTATAGCCGCTGAGTATAGTTGCAAGAGCGAAGTGAACACTGAACAAGGAGAGCGACATGAAATTTTCCACAACGCCAACGCTGGAAGGCCAGCCCATTACTGAATATTGCGGCGTCGTCACCGGTGAGGCGATTCTTGGTGCCAACATTTTTAAGGACTTTTTTGCCGGTATCCGCGACATCGTCGGCGGCCGTTCCGGGGCGTATGAGAAAGAACTGCGTAAGGCACGCCAGATAGCATTTACCGAGCTGGAAGCACAGGCAAAAGCGCTGGGGGCCGATGCCGTCGTCGGAATCGATATTGATTATGAAACCGTGGGCAAAGACAGCAGTATGCTGATGGTCAGCGTCAGTGGCACCGCAGTGAAACTGCACCACTGATGCGTCCGTTGTCCATCGTTCGCCCGCTGTTGCTGCTGCTGGCGGTCTTTCTGTATACCTCTATTACCCCGAAAGGGCTGCAACCGCATCAGGGATACACGGTGGATACCCGGCAGGAAGCTTACGGTGCGCGCCCGCGCGTCAAAGTGCTGGTGATCCACTATACGGCCGGGGATTTCCCGCGTTCACTGAATACGCTGACCGATCGTCGGGTAAGCGCTCACTATCTTCTACCGGCAACGCCACCAAAATATGATGGTCAGCCGCTGGTATGGCGGCTGGTGCCGGAGTCGATGCTGGCGTGGCATGCCGGGGAGAGTTTCTGGCGTGGCGCAACCCGGCTGAATGATACCTCCATCGGCATTGAGCTGGAGAATCAGGGCTGGCACCGTGAGGGCGGCGTTGTGGTCTGGCAGCCGTTCCCACAGTCGCAGATGGATGCACTGTTGCCGCTGGTGCGAGACATTGTGCAGCGCTACGGTATTCAGCCGCAGGATGTGGTGGCGCACAGTGATATTGCTCCGCTGCGTAAACAGGACCCTGGCCCGCTGTTTCCCTGGCAGTGGTTTGCCGGGCAGGGCATTGGTGCATGGCCTGATGCAGAAAGGGTGACATTCTGGCTGGCGGGCCGCCCACCGACACAGCGCGTGGATAAAACCCGCCTGCTGGATCTGTTAGCCCGGTATGGTTATGAGGTGACGCCGCAGATGAAACCGTATCAGCAGCAGGCGCTGATCGCCGCTTTTCAAATGCACTTTCGCCCGTCAGATTACAGCGGCGTGGCAGATGCTGAAACTGAAGCCATCGCCGCTGCGTTGCTGGAAAAATACGGTTCTGACTAAGTTACTGCGCGGCTAAAAATGCCTGCCACTGGCTGACCAGCTGTTGCAGTGCATCACGGTCTGCATCCAGGTGGGTTACCAGGCGGGTCACGGGGCCGGGGCTGAGGAGAATACCGCGTTCGCGCATCCACGGCCCCAGCGTGGCAACCTGCGCTTCTGGCAGCCGCAGGAACACCATGTTGGTGTCGTGACGGGTGACATCCACGCCAATGTCACGTAGTGCCCCTGCCAGCCAGGCCGCATTGTCGTGGTCATCTTTTAAGCGGGCGACGTTATGCTCCAGTGCATACAGCCCGGCGGCGGCCAGAATCCCTGCCTGGCGCATGCCACCGCCTGTCATCTTCCGCCAGCGACGAGCACGCTGAATAACTTCCTCACTGCCGCACAACAGCGATCCCACCGGCGTGCCCAGCCCTTTAGACAGGCAGATCGTCAGCGTATCGCAATAGCGTGTAAGCGCCTCCAGCGGCACGTCCAGCGCTACTGCCGCGTTGAAAATACGTGCACCATCGATATGCAGCGCCAGCTGACGTTCGCGGGTAAAATCCCACGCCTGTTGCAGATAGGCAATCGGCAGCACCTTGCCGTTATGGGTATTTTCCAGGCTTAACAGGCGAGTGACGGCGAAATGGACATCATCGGGTTTGATAAACTGCGCCACCACATCCAGCGGTAACGATCCGTCAGCGGCTGCGAGGATCGGCTGGGGCTGTATGCTGCCCAGCACCGCCGCGCCGCCGGCTTCGTATTTGTAGTTATGGGCCAGCTGACCAACAATATACTCCTCACCACGCTGACAGTGGCAAAGCAGGGCGACCAGGTTCGCCTGGGTGCCTGTGGGCAGGAACAGGGCGGCGGCCTTGCCACTCAGGCGAGCGGCCTCTGATTCCAGTTGATTGACGGTGGGGTCATCACCATAAACATCATCGCCAGTTTCAGCCGACATCATGGCATTCAGCATCGCCTGGCTGGGGCGGGTCACGGTATCACTACGCAGGTCAATCACGCTCAACTCTCCTGTCAACAGTAAAACGGACGCCGCAGCGTCCGTGAATAGGCCTTCACTCTTTTTTACCGCAGCCAGTTGGTTTTTGCCAGATCAACCACTTCGTCACCGCGACCATTAATAATTGCGCGCAGCATATACAGGCTGAAACCTTTCGCCTGTTCGAGTTTGATCTGCGGCGGCATCGCCAGCTCCTCTTTGGCGGTGACCGCGTCGATCAGTGCCGGGCCGTCGTGGGCCAGCGCCTGTTGTATGGCGTCGTCCAGTTGCGATGCCTGTTCAACCCGAATGCCTTTCACTCCGCAGGCGTTAGCAATCGCCGCGAAGTTGGGGTTTTCCAGGTCGGTGCCGTCGGTGAGATAGCCGCCGGACTTCATCTCCATCGCCACAAACCCCAATACGCTGTTGTTAAACACCACGATTTTGACCGGCAATTTTAGCTGTGCCAGTGAGAGAAAATCGCCCATCAACATGCTGAATCCTCCGTCACCGCACAGCGCGATGGTTTGACGGCCAGGATCTATGGCCTGGGCACCAATGGCCTGCGGCATCGCATTGGCCATTGAACCGTGACTGAATGATCCAAGCAGGCGGCGCTTGCCGTTCATTTTCAGATAGCGGGCTGCCCAGACGGTTGGAGTGCCGACATCACAGGTGAAGATCGCATCTTCGCTGGCGTAGCGACTGATCTGCTGCGCCAGATACTGCGGATGGATCGGTTGTTTGTCGTTAGCGGTGGCCAGCGCATCCAGCTCTTTACGCGCTTTGGCGTAGTGCTCCAGCGCCTGATCGAGGAAGCCGCGTTCGGTTTTCACACTGAGCTGTGGCAGTAAGGCCGTGAGCGTGGCCTTGACATCACCGACCAGCGCCATATCCAGCGCACAGTGGCTGCCCAGACTGCCGGGATTGATATCGATCTGAATGATTTTCGCATCGGCCGGGTAAAAAGCCCGGTAGGGGAACTGGCTGCCGAGGATCAGCAGCGTGTCAGCATTCATCATTGCGTGATAGCCGGAGGAGAAGCCGATCAATCCGGTCATGCCCACGTCGTACGGGTTGTCGTATTCGATATGTTCTTTGCCGCGCAGGGCGTGCACCACCGGGGCTTTCAGGGTTTCAGCCAGTGCCACCACTTCGCTGTGCGCACCTGCGCAACCGCTGCCGCACAGCAGGGTGATATTGCCGCCCTGATTGAGCGCCGCAGCCAGTTTCTCCAGCTCAGCGGCGACGGGCTGGACCTGCGGTAACTGTGGAGGATACCAGTCAGCACTGGCGGCCTCAGGCGCCAGCTGAAGCGCGATATCTCCCGGCAGTACCACCACGGATACACCTTTATTGAGGATCGCTTTACGCATCGCGATGCCCAGCACCTGAGGGAGCTGCTCAGGGTTAGAGACCAGTTCGCAGTAGTGGCTGCATTCACGAAACAACTCTTGTGGATGGGTTTCCTGAAAGTAGTTGCTGCCGATTTCCGCTGACGGAATATGTGCGGCAATCGCTAATACCGGCACGTGGTTGCGGTGACAGTCGAACAGACCATTGATGAGGTGCAGGTTACCGGGCCCACAGGATCCGGCACAGACCGCCAGTTCTCCAGTAAGGTGAGCTTCAGCGCCAGCGGCAAACGCCGCCACTTCTTCGTGACGGGTGGGCATCCAGCGAATGGTCCCCATGCGATTAAGACTGTCACTCAAGCCGTTGAGTGAGTCGCCCGTGACGCCCCAGATACGTTTTACGCCCGCACTTTCCAGTGTTTTTGCGACCAGGGCTGCAACAGTTTGCTTCATGCGTTCTCCTCAGTGATGGGGATGTCCTTTGACGGGAAGATAAAATTCACGGTTACAAGCTTAGTTTAGGATGCGCCGGACGGGGGATACCGTGTGAAACAAGCGGTTTCACACGGGAGTCAAACGTGAGATCAGACGAGGACGATATCGCTTTCGGGATAGCAGCTGCACGCCAGTACGTAACCCTGGCTAATCTCTGTGTCACTGAGTGTCTGCTGGCTGCGGGTTTGGTAGTGGCCTTCCGTCACACGGGTTTTACAGCAGCCGCACACGCCCGAGCGGCAGGCAGCGGCAACGGGGAGTTGATAGTGTTCCATCGCCGCCAGCAGTGACCAGCCTGACGGAAAGGTGTCACCCTGCAAGCGCATCGGGCTGCGCAGGGTGAACAGCTTGCCTTCTTTGGCAACATTGGCCACCGGGGTAAACTGTTCTGTGAAAATCGTTTTTGCCCCCAGTGCCTGCGCATCATGCTGCAGGCTCTCCATATAGGCCTCGGGTCCGCAGATCATCACGGTGCGCCTGACCATATCAGGCACCAGTGCGGCGAGATGCGTACGATCAAGGCGGCCGGACAGCATGGCTGCCGTGCCGCTATTTTCAGCGATAATCGTCAACGTTAACCACGGCTGCATGGCGCTGAGTTCATGGGCAAAAATGACATCCTGCGGTGAGCGAACGCTATACAGTAGCTGCACATTGCAGGCCGGGCGCTGCGCATGCAGCCAGCGGCACATCGACATCATCGGTGTGATGCCGCAGCCCGCCGCCAGAAAGAGATAATGGCTGGCGGGATGGCGCTGACAGCTGAAATCTCCCTGAGGGTCGGACAGCCAAATGTCGTTTCCCGGGCGAACATCGCGCGTCAGCCAGCCCGAGCCTTTACCCTGTTCGATCTGCCGCACGGTGAGCGTGATAAACGGGCTTTGCCCAGGGGTGGATGACAGCGTATATGCACGCATTTCATCGCTGTTACCGATTTTCACCAGCGCGAACTGGCCTGCCTGCCAGCGATAGAAGTCATGGTTAATCAGCGCAAGCGTCCAGACATCGGGGGTTTCCTGCTGCACATGGTGAACCTGCATGCGCCAGGGGCACAGTATCGTTGAATTCATGGGGGTTACTCCACGTTGCCCAGGATGGTGGCCAGATCGTTTTCCACGCTGCTAACCGGGATCATACCGAACTCTTTTTGCAACAATGCCAGCAGGTTATCGGTGAGAAATGCCGGGGAGGTTGGGCCGGTACGAATGTTTTTTACCCCCAGAGATAACAGCGTGAGTAGCACGACAATAGCTTTTTGTTCAAACCACGAAAGCAGCAATGACAGCGGCAGGTCGTTGACGCCGCAGTTGAGTTTTTCTGCCAGTCTGACCGCCAGCATAATGGCCGCGTAGCTGTCGTTACACTGGCCCACGTCCAGCAGGCGTGGTAACCCTTCGATGTGGCCAAACGCCAGTTTATTGAAGCGGTATTTCCCGCAGGCCAGCGTCAGTACCAGGCAGTCCTGTGGGATCGCCAGCGCCATATCCGTGTAATAGCTACGCTGGTCACGGCTGCCATCACAGCCACCCACAAGGAACACATGGCGCAGTTTCTGGCGGCTTACCAGGTCGATGATACTGTCACAGGCATCCAGCAGCACTTTACGCCCGAAGCCGACAGTGATCTCATGAGGAATTTCACTCCAGGGGAAGCCCGGCATACTTTCTGCCTGGTCGATGACGGCAGAGAAATCGTCACCTTCCAGGTGATTGACGCCAGGCCAGCCGACGATGCTGCGTGTCCAGATACGCTGCTGATAATCGCCTACCAGCGGATCAATAATGCAGTTGGAGGTCATCACTATCGGGCCAGGGAAGCGGGCAAACTCCGTTTGCTGGTTCTGCCAGCCGCTGCCGTAGTTACCCACCAGATGCGGGTATTTTTTGAGTTCCGGGTAACCGTGGGCAGGTAACATCTCGCCGTGGGTGAAAACGTTAATGCCTCTGCCGGCGGTCTGCTCCAGCAGGAACTGGAGATCTTTCAGGTCGTGACCAGAAATCAGGATCGCCTTGCCGGCCACCGGGCGAACATTGACGGTGACGGGCTGTGGGTCGCCATACACCGTCGTTTGCGCTTCATCCAGCATGCCCATAATGGTGAAGTTCATTTTGCCGATCTGCATGGCGCAGGCTACCAGATCGTGGGTGGCAGAAGGGTTTGTCCCCAGCCAGGCCATGATCTGATGATACTCAGCATAGATCGCGTTATCGAAGCGGTTATGGACGTGAGCATGTTCCATGTAGGCTGCCGCCCCTTTTAGCCCATAGAGACAAAGCAGACGCAACCCGAGGGTGTCCGCGTCCGTGTCCCCCTCGTTCAAGGCAAACTGTGCGGCTTGCTGCTGCAACCCGGCGATTTCATGGCTTGCCAGGTTGAGCGCGGCGAGCGGGTGGTCGAGAAACAGGCTACCCCCCCTCTGCACGCAACGCTGTTGCAGACGATCGCGCAGGGCGATCGCTTCAAACGCGTAATCGACAATTCGCGCGGAATCAAAATTGACGTTAGTCAGCGTGGAGAAAAACGCGCGCGGGGCGAAATTATCCACCTCGTGATCAATAATTCCCAGACTGCGTGCCTGAAGTGCCCAGGCCGACAAGCCCTGAAGCACCGCCACCAGCAGATCTTGCAGATCGGACGTTTCCGCAGTTTTACCGCACATGCCTTGCGCGTAAGCACAGCCGTCGCCGACCGGAGTACGCATTGTTTGCTCACATTGAATACAGAACATGGTCTCACCTTTTATAAGATGTATTTAATATGTATCTTTATGTATGAGATTACGGCCCGGGATACAAGCAGCCGTAAAGATTAACCTGCCCTGGTTTGATCTGGCGCAATTCTGCAACGGCAAACAGCGTTTTTTCTCCGTGGCTTGACCCACCGACGGAGGCCGACCATTCTCAATACAAAAGCAAAAAGGGGCAAAGATGATTCTGGAAAAAATGGCCATCGTCGGCTTTCGTGGCATCAACCGCTTGTCGTTGCCGCTGGAAGGAAACAACGTTCTGATTGGCGAAAATGCCTGGGGGAAATCCAGCCTGCTGGATGCGCTGACGCTGTTGCTGGCTCCTCAGCAGGATCTTTACCAGTTCAGGCGGCATGATTTTCATTATCTGCCGGGTGAACAGCATCGCCGGGCACGCGATGTGCAGGTCGTGCTGACGTTTTGCGAACGCGAGGCGGGTGAGGCGGAAGCGGAACAGTATCAGCCGCTTTCCTCCCTGTGGTGGCGTGGTGAAGGCGGATTGCGCCGTCTTGAACTCTGTATCGAGGGGCGGCTGCTGGACGAAGAACAGGTGGTGACCCGGCGACAGTTTCGAGATGCCCGGGGACAAAGCATCATTAGCGGCGACCAGGCGACGGAGGCGATAACAGCACTGATCCGCCTGCATCCCGTGCTGCGCCTGCGCGATGCACGTTTCAGCCGACGCCAGCCACACGAAGCAGCATCGGCTGCGCCGCTGACTGAACTGACAAGTATGATGGAAGATCTGATGCGTGATGGGGCGATCTGCCCGCAAAATCTGACGGATACCGCACTGCGCGAAGGGCTGAATACCCTGCAACAGCTGGTGGAACATTATTTTTCTTTTCAGTCGCCCCAGGCATCACCTCCAGCCAGCCGCGTCCCTCACCAGCAGCGTGAATCCGTTAGCGGCTGGCGTCATCTGCGGGAGATGAATCAACTGATTGCCGGGGGCGACCGCAGCCGTCGACTGATCTTGTTGCGGATGTTTGCCCTGCTGGTTCAGGCGCGCGGTGCGCGACAGTTGGATGCACAGGCCCGGCCGTTATTGCTGGTGGAAGACCCGGAAACCCGTCTGCACCCGACCATGCTGGCCGTGGCCTGGGAGTTACTCTCACTGCTGCCCCTGCAAAAAATCGTCACCACGAACTCGGGTGAACTGCTGTCGCAAGTGCCGGTGGAGCAGGTGTGTCGCCTGGTACGCGAGCCACAGCGCGTAGCCGCGTGGCGTATTGGCCCCGCTGGCATGAGTGCAGAGGACAGCCGACGCATCGCTTTTCACATTCGTTTTAACCGCCCGTCTTCGCTGTTTGCCCGCTGCTGGTTGCTGGTGGAAGGTGAAACGGAGGTGTGGGTGATGAACGAGCTGGCGCGCCAGTGCGGTTATCATTTTGCGGCAGAAGGCGTGAAGGTGATTGAGTTCGCCCAGTCCGGGTTAAAGCCGTTGCTGAAATTCGCTCAGCGTATGGGCATTGAATGGCATGTTCTCACCGATGGCGATGATGCCGGAAAGAAATATGCTGCTACGGCTCGCAGTATGCTGGATGAGGCGCGGGCAGACGAACACCAGCACCTGACGCAATTACCCGCACTGGATATGGAGCATTTCCTGTACAAAGCGGGTTTTGCTGCGGTCTATCATCGTATCGCCAGGCTGCCTCCCAATGTACCGATGAATATGCGGCGAATTATTGGCAAGGCCCTCCAGCACGCTTCCAAGCCGGAGCTGGCCATTTCAGTGGCAATGGATGCTGCTGAACGCGGAACGGACTCGGTTCCCCCGTTGCTGCGTAACATGTTTGCCAGCGTGCAGTGGCTGGCGCGAGGGAAAGCGGATTAATGCCGTTATTTCCGTTCATGGCGTTCTGCCTGGGTTGAAAAGCGCATCTGTCCACCCATATTAGGAGAGTGAGCAGAGCGCCCAATAAAAATGCCAGCATCACTGGCTGGCATTTTGTCGCAGGGTTGTACAGAATGAGTAAGGGGTCATGCGCTGATAGCGATGGCCTCTTCAACAGGGACGATGAGGCTGGCATGATTGCCTTTTGGGCCCTGATGCAAATCAAACTGGACTTGTTGCCCGGCTTTCAGCGTTCTGTAACCGTCCATCTTAATCGTTGAGTAGTGAGCGAAAATATCCTCGCCGCCGCCCACCGGACAGATGAAACCGAAGCCTTTGGCGTTATTAAACCACTTAACAGTACCCGTCTCCATGCTTCTACATCCCTCGCAAGACATTCAAATTGAGTGAGGTGTCCAGGTTTAAAAACCTGACGGCTGGTTAATCTTCATTCAGCCTGTGTTTGTACTGTAGAGAATTAGCATCAAGGGTCAAGCAATCGGGCGGTTATGATGGGGATGAAATCATCAAAATTTGAAGCAGTTAACGCTATTGCGAATTTTGTGATGAAGGTCGCGATTGATGATTTCTGTACACAATTTCAACCGCGCTGTACAACATTGTGCTCATGTTATTCCTAACATGAATGATGTTAGTCTGGCGTAAGTAAGCAATGTTGATCACACTGGGTAGGTATGGGAAAGACTAACGATTGGCTTAATTTTGAAAAGCTTGCAGACGATAAAGTCCGTGAGGAGCTCAAGCCACCCTCGATGTATAAAGTTATTCTGAATAATGACGATTATACGCCTATGGAATTTGTTATTGACGTTCTGCAAAAGTTCTTTTCTTATGATGTTGAACGTGCAACGCAACTGATGCTCGCGGTTCACTACCAGGGAAAGGCGATATGCGGTGTGTTTACTGCTGAAGTCGCAGAGACTAAAGTCGCTAATGTGAACAAGTATGCCAGGGAAAATGAGCATCCGTTGCTTTGTACGCTGGAAAAAGCCTGAATAAGGCGATCTATTTGTGGGGGAGGTGCCTATGCTCAATCAAGAACTGGAACTCAGTTTAAATATGGCTTTCGCCAGAGCGCGCGAGCACCGACATGAGTTTATGACCGTCGAGCATTTGTTACTGGCATTGCTCAGTAACCCGTCGGCCAGAGAGGCACTGGAAGCCTGTACGGTGGATATTGTCGCGTTACGGCAGGAGCTCGAAGCTTTCATTGAACAAACCACCCCGGTCTTGCCGGTGAGCGAAGAAGAGCGCGACACACAGCCGACGCTAAGTTTCCAACGCGTACTGCAACGTGCTGTTTTCCACGTGCAGTCATCCGGCCGCAGCGAAGTTGCGGGCGCTAACGTACTGGTCGCGATCTTTAGCGAGCAGGAGTCGCAGGCTGCTTATCTGCTGCGCAAACATGAAGTCAGTCGTCTTGATGTGGTGAACTACATCTCACACGGCACACGCAAAGATGAACCAGGCCCGGCATCGGGTGCTGAGAATCCGGTTAATGAAGAGCAAGCAGGCGGGGAGGAACGTATGGAAAACTTCACCACCAACCTTAACCAGCTTGCTCGTGTTGGCGGTATTGACCCGCTGATCGGCCGTGATAAAGAGCTGGAACGCGCCGTTCAGGTTCTCTGCCGCCGTCGTAAAAATAATCCACTGCTGGTGGGCGAATCTGGGGTCGGTAAAACGGCAATTGCGGAAGGTCTTGCCTGGCGTATTGTGCAGGGTGATGTGCCGGAAGTGATGAAAGATTGCACCATCTATTCACTGGATATTGGTTCTCTGCTGGCGGGCACTAAATACCGTGGTGACTTTGAGAAACGCTTTAAAGCGTTACTGAAACAGCTTGAGCAGGACACCAGCAGCATTCTGTTTATCGATGAAATTCATACGATTATTGGTGCTGGCGCGGCATCAGGCGGCCAGGTGGATGCCGCAAATCTGATTAAACCGCTGCTGTCGGGTGGGAAAATTCGCGTGATGGGTTCTACCACTTACCAGGAATTCAGTAATATTTTCGAAAAAGATCGTGCGCTGGCACGCCGCTTCCAGAAAATCGATATTACTGAGCCAACGGTTGAGGAAACGGTGCAGATCATCAATGGTCTGAAGCCGAAGTACGAAGCGCACCATGACGTTCGCTATACTGCAAAAGCGGTGCGTGCAGCGGTGGAGCTGGCGGTGAAATACATCAACGACCGTCATCTGCCCGATAAGGCGATTGACGTTATTGATGAAGCCGGTGCCCGTGCGCGTCTGATGCCGGTCAGCAAACGCAAAAAAACTGTCAACGTGTCGGATATCGAAACGGTGGTGGCGCGTATTGCCCGTATTCCTGAGAAGAGCGTGTCGGCTTCCGACCGTGACTCACTGAAAACGCTCGGCGATCGCCTGAAGATGCTGGTATTTGGCCAGGATAATGCCATTGAAGTGCTGACCGAAGCGATCAAAATGAGCCGTGCAGGTTTGGGCCAGGATCGTAAACCTGTTGGTTCCTTCCTGTTTGCCGGCCCGACCGGTGTCGGGAAAACCGAGGTAACGGTTCAGCTGGCGAAAGCGTTGGGTATTGAGCTGCTGCGTTTTGACATGTCTGAGTATATGGAACGGCACACCGTCAGTCGTCTGATTGGTGCGCCTCCGGGCTATGTTGGTTTCGATCAGGGCGGCCTGTTAACCGATGCGGTGATCAAACATCCACATGCGGTGGTGTTGCTGGATGAGATTGAGAAAGCACACCCGGATGTCTTCAACCTGCTGTTGCAGGTGATGGATAACGGCATGCTGACGGATAATAACGGCCGTAAAGCGGACTTCCGTAATGTTGTGGTCGTGATGACCACGAACGCCGGGGTACGTGAAACGGAACGTAAATCTATCGGCCTGATCCAGCAGGACAACAGTACCGATGCGATGGAAGAGATCAAAAAGATCTTCACACCAGAGTTCCGTAACCGTCTGGATAATATTATCTGGTTCAAACATCTCGACCAGGTCGTGATCCATCAGGTTGTCGACAAGTTTATCGTCGAACTCCAGGCCCAGTTGGATGCGAAAGGTGTCTCGCTGGAAGTCAGTGATGACGCCCGTGACTGGCTGGCAGAGAAAGGCTACGACAAGGCAATGGGCGCACGCCCAATGGCCCGTACCGTTCAGGAAAGCCTGAAAAAACCGTTAGCTAATGAGCTGCTGTTTGGTTCACTGGTTGATGGAGGATCGGTGTCGGTGGCGCTGGATAAAGATAAAAACCAACTGACCTATCACTTCCTGAGTGCACAGAAGCGTAAAGCGGAGGGGACCGTGCATTAATTTGCCGGACCTGCGCGAATAAAAAAGCCTGATGATGATTCATCAGGCTTTTTTTTGTCTATTTACAGGCGGGCTGTTGCGCCAGTAGGGCGGCCCAGTGCGTTTCCCAATGACCCCCGTGTGTCAGCCCAGGAACCTCAACGATTTGTACGCAGGAAGAGTGGCTGGCATCCGCATAGCCTTGTGCCACGCTGTGCGGCACCACCCGATCCTCACTGCCAGAGAAGTGGATCTGCGGTAGCCCTGCCAGCGTGGGGGCAACGTCTTTAGCATTCAGTGACTGCGGCATCGGGCTGGCGTGGTGCAGACGGTTCACCTCATCCATATCGAGATTTCCCGCCACCGTGCGCAGCGACTGCACATCATGGCGCCGCGCCGCGACTAACGCAGCCACCGCGCCACCACCCGAGTAGCCGACCAGCACCAGAGGCTGACCGGGTGCCTGGCGGGCAATCTGCGTGATGGCATCATTCATTGCGTTAATCACCTCCGGGCCGAAGCGACGGTCGGTCCACCAGCTTTGGTCACAGGCGGGATTGCGCGTCATGGGGATGTACTGACAGGGACGTGCCAGATACGCCACATTTACGGCAGGGTCGGCAGCGGTAAGTTTGAGCGCAGTAGGGTTAAACGGCGTGGGATCGCGTGAGGGCTGGCTGGGGGTGACCCAGGCAAAACCATCACCTTCAATATAGAGATGCACAGGCTGGTCGGGATCGCTGATGCGACCCCACCAGCGGAGTACAAATGGCACGGCGTTGATTTCACCCTGCTGTAAACCCGCCGCACGCGCAATGGCGTCGGCGGTGGCAGCACGGTTATCGGTGGCGCAGCCGGTCAGCAGGCTGCACCAAAGTAACCCAACGCAGAGGGATGTTAATTTCACCCGTGACTTAGAACAGCTTACGCACTTGCAGACTGACGGTCTGACCCATGAACTGCGGTGCAGTTTGCAGGTCGTAACGCGCTTCCAGGGTCAGGTCATCGGCATGAGCCAGTGAAACACCGACGCTGGTATCTGCACTGTCTGAAGCCTGGCGGGCACCCTGCGAGGTAAAGCGGGTTTCCCCCAGACTGTCCGCGCTGAAACCGGAATTAGTGGTCATCGGGCTGCGATCGTACTGATGGCTCCACATTACCTGGACAAACGGAGACAGGTCGCCGACAGACGTTGACCAGCTGTGCGCCAGTTTACCGCCGAGGCTGCTTTCGACCGACTGGCTGTGCGCACTGTCGACATCAAGTGCACTGCCGTTGTCGCTGTTTTCCTGATAGCTGCCCTGATGCAGGTAGCTGTAGCTCAGGCTGGCCAGCGGGGTCAGCGTAGTGTTAGCCCCTAATGCCAGCGGGTAACCAACCTCCGACTTCAGTGCCACCTGCTGCCCGGTAAAGTGCGCGCTGGCGTTGTCGTTGAAGCCGTCGAAGGCCACCTGACGCTGGCTGTCGTAAGACTGACGGGTCAGGCTGGTGCTGAGGTTAACAAACCACGGCTCGCCGCTGTAGGTGGCATAAAGAATGCCGCCCCATGCGTCAACGTCGCTGCTGCTGCCTTTCACGTTATCCTGGCCTTTAACTGAGGTGCGGCTGTAGCTTAACGCCGCACCGGCACGCCAGCTATCCAGAATCTGACGGTCAGCACCCAGCACCAGGCCGCCGTAATGGGCGCGGTAACCACTGACGTTATCGACCATGCCCTGACGCGCGCTGCCGTAGAAAGGTTTACCCCAGGCGGCCCAGTCGAGGCTGTCATCACCGGTGGCGATACCGCGTGCGCTGGCGCCCGGGGTGATGC
Source organism: Erwinia sp. MYb375 (assembly GCF_037479175.1). Taxonomy (NCBI): domain Bacteria; kingdom Pseudomonadati; phylum Pseudomonadota; class Gammaproteobacteria; order Enterobacterales; family Erwiniaceae; genus Erwinia; species Erwinia sp. MYb375. The sequence continues at coordinate 331,381 of NZ_JBBGZS010000011.1, forward strand.
GCAGACCGTCCAGATGCGTGCCAACCACGCCCAGGGCATCCATGGATGCGGCCGAGGTGGCGGCGGACGCCATGCTGTTCTGGCCTGGCGAAAGCTGCTCGCCGATGCGGTTGGCTTCTGCTTCCGTGGTGATGGTTTTTGAGGCGTTGAAGAGATTCAGCAGCGCAGGGGAGGAGATGCCGCTGTAGCTCGACAGACCATTCAGTGAAGAGATGGCATTGCCAGTCGTCGGAAGCGGTCTGCCCGTGGTTGGGGTATTGCCACCACCGTTGTTATTACCGCCACCGCTGTTATTACCGCCGGACAGATAGACGACCAGGTTGTCGGTATTACTGACTTCGTCGCTAATCGCTGTACCTGTCACTGTGCCATTAAACGTGTCAGCACTGTAGTGCAGTTTGCTGGCATTATAATCGGCAGTACTGGCTTTGATCACCACATAGCGCTGACCATCGGCAAAACCATAGCTGCCTGTATTGAGTAATTTGATTGAAGACCCTGCATCAATCACTGCATTTCCTCTAACGTTCAATCTTCCATAGCCGCTATCCAGTGCGCTTCCCAGTGCCTGGGAGGCATCGGAAACCCCAATACGCAGGATCGCGCTAGCGGTCTGATGGTAGTTGCCGTCGACCTTCAGACTCTCATTAATCAGAACGTCAGCATTGTTGGTCAGGGTATGAGTGCCGCCCAGGTACACGTTGTCGTTTAGCAGCAGCTGCCCCTTCTGGAAGCGGACATCAGCATCGGTGCTGTTTATCGCTCCGACCGGTGAGGATATCAGTGAGGATGTTGGTAATGAGAACGCATAAATCATCTGGTTACTACCGATCAGCGAACCGCGACGATTTATACCCCCATTGATCACCAGCTCATTACTGGTGGTGTTGGTGATATTACCGGCAATCGTACCACTGTTATTGATAACCCCCAGGACGGCGGTATTAATAATGGCATCATTGGAATTTTGGTACAGAAAATAATCGTTGGTTGCTCTGATGGTGCCGGCGTTATTCAGTACAGTCAGGGTGCCGTTGTTGACAATAGCGCCGCCGTTGCCTGAAATCGTGGCGCCTTCCTTATTGTTTAGCGTGGTAATGGTGCCATTGTTAACAATGGCGGCCCGGTTTTGCGGGAAAATGGGCCCATTAGTGTTGCTGCTGGTAATGGTTCCGCTGTTTTCCAGTGTGGTAATGGTGGCGCCGTTGTCGTTATAGATCACCCCATTTGAATTGCCCGGGCCATAGTTATTTTGTTTCATAACACCGGTCTGGCCATTGCGCAAAAGGTCGATAGTTGACAGGTTATAGACGGCAGAGCCGATTTCCGAGGAAAGAGTCCCGTTATTGTCTATCAGCAGGGTGTGCTGCTCGTTGGTTAGCGCATCGGAAAAACTATTGATGCTGGCATCGGAATTGATCGTCAGGGTGCCCGTCTGGATAAGAAATGGTGTATTGCCTGGATAGGTATTATCAATCACCGACAAGGGATCGGCCAGCGCCAGGCCAGAGAAGCTTTGCGCTGCCGCAAGGGCAATCACCAGGGGTTTAAGAGGAAAAGAAAGTAAGCCTTTATTCATTGTGTTTGCCACCATCAGAGTTATTCTGGCGGGATTATCCCGTCCATTTTTAGGAATTATCTGATATATCGGCAAAGGGCAACGGCACTTTAGGGGGCTTGAATCAATATATTTCAGGCATAAAAAAACCGGACTGAAAGCAGTCCGGTTTGGCTTATCGGTACTGCTGGCGCGATTAACGCGGCAGCACCTCAGAATGGGTCACTTAGCGACTACGGAAGACAATGCGGCCTTTGCTCAGGTCGTACGGGGTCAGCTCTACAGTGACTTTGTCGCCCGTCAGGATGCGGATGTAGTTTTTGCGCATTTTACCGGAGATATGAGCGGTAACCACGTGACCGTTTTCCAATTCAACGCGGAACATGGTGTTAGGTAACGTATCGAGTACGGTACCCTGCATTTCAATATTGTCTTCTTTGGCCATCGAATCCTCTAGGTGGACTACCTTAGTTTTGAACCGGCGAGATAATGCCGAATTTCACGTATTAAGTAAAGAATTGCGGATGAATTCATCCACATCAATCCCTCTGACGCGCACCTGGCGCAGACGGATTACGAATTAATCTGGAGTCAGTGACGTCAGCGTGGGGGAACAGCGGGCTAAGAATCTGTTTAAAATATGCTTTGGTCGCACGATTAAAACAGTTCTGAAAAGGTGCGTTGAGATTCCCAGCCTGGTATTCCGCATCACCATCTTGTACCGGTGAAAGGCGGACGACATACCAAACGCGCATATTATATCACTGTTCTTGCCCTGTTGCGTGCAAAACATAGAAGGATTGCATTAAAAAAGCCGGCGTGGCTGCCAGCAATCAGCAGAAAGAGGCTGATGCGCCAGAGAATGGACATATTGCAGGTAGGTCGCGCGGGGAATTTCCTGTGCGCCCAGAGAGAGGGTATGAGGATTAAGCACCTGGCAATCGATTAACTTGCCACCCTGTTGCTGAAAGTACTCACTGAAGACCAGCAATGCCGTTTTTGAGGCATTCTCGCTGCGGCTGAACATCGATTCACCGCAAAAGATTTGCCCCAGTTCCAGCCCGTACATACCGCCGACCAGGTCTTCACCACGCCATACTTCTATCGACTGTGCGTGGCCCAGCTCATGCAACTTTTGCCACGCGCGTTTCACCTCATGGGTGATCCAGGTTCCTTCATTACGATCGCTGGCGCAGCCTTCTATCACCTGCTGAAATTGTTGATTCAGTGTGACCTGATAAGCGGATTTTTGATGAAAGCGTTTCATACTGCGGCTGAGATGGAAATGTTCAGGCAGCAGCACTGCCCGCGGATCGGGTGACCACCAGAGGATGGGATCGCCAGGGGAAAACCACGGAAAAATGCCCCGATGATAGGCGTTAAGCAAACGCTGCGGACTGAGGTCTCCCCCCATTGCCAGCAGGCCATTGGGTTCCCGCAACGCCATTTCTGGCGGCGGGAAATTAAGCGATTCACGTGAGAGCTGGATCAGGCGCATCGGGCAATACTCATCAGCACGAGAGGTAATGACTATAGCGCAAAGCGCTGCAGAAATGTCCAGTATCGGCCCTGTTTTGAGACTAATTCCTGGTGATTGCCTTGTTCAATGATCTGGCCGCTATCCATAACACAAATTCTATCGAAATGTGCCAGACCCCGCAGACGGTGCGTCACCATAATCAGGGTTTTCCCGCGGGCGACCTGGCGCAGCAAAGCCAGGATCTGCTGTTCGGTTTCTGCATCCAGGCCTTCCGTCGGTTCATCCAGTAACATTAAATCGCCGCCGTGCAGCAACGCGCGCGCCAGACCCAGTCGGCGCAGCTCCCCACCGGAAAGCTGACGACCGCCTTCACCCAGCCAGGCATTGAGTCCCTGATCATTCTCCAGCAATGTCTCCAGCCCGACCTGATGAAGGGCATCACACAGCTGCTCATCGTGGCATGCCGGTGCGGCCAGCAGCAGATTGTCACGCAGGCTGGCGCTGAACAGATGCACACGCTGGGTGACCACGCTGGTGCGGGCACGTAAATCGGCTTCACTCCAGTCAGTCAGCGGTTGATCATTTAACAGGATAGTCCCTTGTTGCGGGTCCCAGGCGCGGGTGAGTAGTTGCAACAGCGTGGACTTGCCGCAGCCAGTCCGACCGAGCAGGGCGATATGTTCGCCAGCGCCAATCTCAAGCGTCAGCCCGGCAATGGCGTACGGGCCTTCGCCGTAACGGAAGCTGACATCACTCAGGCTCAGCGCCGCACCAGCACCCTGCGATGTTCCACTTTCCGCTGTGAAGTTAACGGCCGGGCGCTGTTCGATAATCTGCGAAACGCGTTTTGCTGAGGCGATAACGTGGCCGAGATGCTGGAATGCGGTACCGACCGGTGCCAGCGCTTCAAAGGCGGCCAGTGCACAGAAGACAAACAGCGCAATGTAAGCACCGGGATAAGGATCGCCGCCGATGCCAGCAGCACTTAACCACAACAGCAGCGTGACGGCGATGCCACCCATCAACATCACCAGTCCCTGAGACATCCCGGTCAGGCTCGCCTGACGCTGTTGCGCTGCCAGCCAGGCCTGTTCGGTGGCATTCATTGTGCTGCGGAACTGGCTGGCAGCCCCATACAGACTTAATTCGGCTTGCCCCTGAAGCCAGCGGGTCAGGCCGCTGCGATATTCGCCACGCAGGCGAGTTAAATCAGCGCCTACCGGCAGCCCGGCACGGTAAAACACAGGTGGGATAACAATCAGCGTCAGCAGCATCAGTGTGCCAAGGGTCAGTGCCAGACTGGTATCCAGCCAGCTCAGGCCGACCGTCACCACGACAATGACGGCCAGCGCCCCCACCAACGGTGAAATGACACGCAGATAGAGATGATCCAGCGTATCCACATCCGCCACCAGACGATTGAGCAAATCGCCTTCACGGAAACGGGCGATACCGGCAGGAGAGAGCGGCAGCAGCTTGCTGAAGGTGAATACCCGCAGATGCTGAAGCACACGGAAGGTAGTGTCGTGGCTGACCAGGCGCTCCAGGTAGCGTGCCACCGTACGGCTGATTGCCGTGCCGCGAACCCCGGCGGCAGGAAGCATATAGTTAAAGCTGTAGATCCCGGCGACGCCCGCCAGAGACGTCGCGGCGAGGAACCAGCCAGACAGCGTCAGCAGGCCGATGCTGGCCAGCAACGTCAGCACCGCCAGCACAATGCCCGCCAGTAACCGCAGAATATGGCGACGATAAAGTGTTAAAAACGGCAGCAGGGTTTTCATTCGAGCGATCCTCCTCGCTGGGCCATCAGGTCTGCAAACGGGCCTGGCTGATGGGCCAGAGCCTCCCAGCTTCCTGTCTGAACAATTTCGCCTTTGCGCATTAGCCAGATTTCATCCCACTGATCCAGGCGATCGAGCTGGTGGGTGATCAGCAGCGTACTCTGTGCATGAGAAGCCTGTAACAGCGCGTGGTTAACATGCTGTTCACTGTGCGCATCGAGGCTGGCATCAGGTTCATCCAGCAGCAGCAGCTGACAGGGCTTCATCAACGCACGTGCAACGGCAACACGCTGCGCCTGGCCGACAGAAAGCCCCGTAGCCTGATCACCGGTTTCACTGTCAAGACCTGCGGGTAACTGTGAGAGGAATTCATTAACCCCCGCCAGTGCCAGCACCTGGTGCAGACGGGCTTCATCGCTATTCCCGCTCAGCAAAATGTTCTGCCGCAGTGTACCGGCGGGAAGGTGCGGGTTTTGGCCCACCCAGGCCAGCTGCAGCTGCCAGTGCGGCAGAGCGATATCTCGCAGCTCTGTGCCATTAATCAGCAGCGAACCGCGATAGGGCAGGTAGCCGAGCAGCACATTCATCAGCGAAGTTTTGCCCGCACCGCTTTGCCCGACCAGCGCCACGCGTTGTCCCGGTCGTAAAGTAAAACTCAGTGGACCCGCAAGCGGTGTGCCTTCTGCCGTGGTGATGACCAGGCCCTGGGCCACCAGATTCAATCCATTACTCAGGTCCGGAGTCAGCGATCCGCGTTCAACGGAGGCAGACTCACTCTCTTCCAGGAAGGTTTGCAGCGCATCGGCGGCGCCAATCGCCTGTGCCTTGGCATGGTAGTAAGTCCCAAGGTCACGCAGTGGCTGATAAAATTCAGGGGCGAGTATCAGCACGAGGAACCCGGCAAACAGGGTAACCGGGGTGCTGTAGTGACCAAAATTGAAGACGCCAAGATAAGAGAAACCAAAATAGACCGCGATCAGGGCAATGGAGATTGAAGCGAAGAACTCCAGTACCGCCGAGGACAGAAACGCCATGCGCAGCACTTCCATGGTGCGCAGACGGAACTGCTCGGACGCTTCTGCGATGGTGGCGGTTTCAGCCTGTGCGCGGTGAAACAGACGTAACGTTTCCAGCCCGCGTAGACGGTCAAGAAACTGACCGCTCAGACGTGCCAGCGCCTGAAAGTTACGGCGGTTTGCATCGGCCGCACCCATTCCCACCATCGCCATAAATAAGGGGATCAATGGTGCAGTCGCCAGCAGGATCAGCGAGGCTGCCCAGTTCACCGGGAACAGCAGGATCAATACCAGCAACGGGATGATCCCCGCCAGCAGCATCTGAGGCAAATAGCGCGCATAGTAATCCTGCATCTCCTCAATCTGTTCCAGCAGCAATGTGGCCCAGCTCCCGGCGGGTTTACCCTGAATCCAGGCGGGTCCCAGCTCAGACAGACGGTTCAATACCTGACGGCGCAGGGTCTGGCGGATAGCCTGGCCGGTTTTGAAACCTATTTTTTCGCGCAGCCATGCCATAAAGGCACGACCCGCAAAGCAGGCCAGTAGCAGAATAAAATGCAGCAGCTGGCTGTCACGCGGCTGATGGTCAATCAGCAGGGCCTGAAGCAGCGATGCCAGAAACCAGGCCTGGGCTAAGATCAGCAGGGCGCTCAATGTGCCTAGCAGGTATGAGAGGCGCAGCCAGCGATGGCCGTGCACACTCTGACTTTTCAGCCAGCGGGTGAGTTGTTGTTGTCGTGTTTTATTCATCTGTTGCCGTATTGCCCTGACGTAAACAGTAGTGAGGCAAAGGCCCCAGGAAGATAGGTGTCAAGCGCGGCAATGTTACAATGCGGAGGATAAAAAGGCGACAATTGCTCGTCGCCTTAGGCAAGATTAGCTCAGAGTTTTAACAACTTACTGATTATTTTTAACTAAACCGTCAAGATAACGCTCTGCGTCCAGGGCGGCCATACAGCCCGTTCCGGCAGAGGTAATCGCCTGGCGGTAAATATGGTCCATCACATCACCTGCGGCGAATACGCCCGGAATGCTGGTCTGCGTGGCATTACCCTGAAGTCCGGACTGGACTTTGATGTAACCATTTTCCAGTGCTAACTGACCATTAAAGATAGCGGTGTTCGGGCTGTGACCGATAGCAACGAACAAGCCTGCGACTTCCAGTGTTTTAGTCTGATCGTCTTTGGTGGAGCGCAGACGCAATGAGCTGACGCCCATCTGATCGCCCAGCACTTCATCCAGCGTGTGGTCAGTATGCAGCACGATATTGCCGTTTTTGACCTTTTCATTCAGACGGTCAATCAGGATTTTTTCCGCACGGAAGCTATCGCGACGGTGGATCAGATGCACTTCGGCGGCGATATTCGCCAGATAAAGGGCTTCTTCCACTGCGGTGTTACCACCGCCAATCACGGCAACTTTTTGATTACGGTAGAAGAAACCGTCACAGGTGGCGCAGGCTGAAACACCGCGACCTTTGAACGCTTCCTCTGAAGGCAGCCCCAGGTAACGAGCGGATGCGCCGGTAGCGATAATCAGTGCATCAGCCGTGTACTCACCTTCATCGCCGGTCAGCCGGAATGGACGGTTTTGCAGATCCACGCTGTGGATATGATCGAAAATGATCTCGGTGTTAAATTTCACCGCATGCTCGTGCATACGTTCCATCAGCAGTGGCCCGGTCAGCTCGTTCGGATCGCCTGGCCAGTTTTCCACGTCTGTGGTGGTGGTCAGCTGACCCCCTTTTTCCAGACCGGTGATCAACACCGGGTTCAGGTTAGCGCGGGCTGCATACACGGCAGCGGTATAACCTGCCGGGCCCGAGCCCAGAATCAGTAATTTACTGTGTTTAGCCGTTCCCATGAAACCCTCATTAATTAACTGGCAAACCTATACCCGGATTGTAGGGAATTTAGCGAGGCAAAAAAAGTATTCTGCGATTTTGTTAACAATTTATGAAAAAGGTTTAACCAATCGTTGGCTGCACAACGAATTGTGCTGATGAGTATCATGCCATTTGGACCACTTTTTGGCGTTTTTGCGACAAAATTGTCATTGAAAAACAGACAGACAGCATTCACCTTGGCATGTTGTACTGATTTTGTTTGTTTTGCTTTGACAATCGGCTGCGCATTTGCGAAAACATTATGGGAAGCAGAGTGTATTTGGTCACGTCAGTCAGGGTTTCATCCCGGATTTTGCGTTTATCGCCCGATATACTCAGCCTGTTATTTGGAATGACGCATGGTGTGGACAGACAACATGCGTCATGCAGATAGGGCGTTTAATACCGCGACAGGCTCTATGTCTTCACTTAGATCAACCCTGTTACATTGAGTCGTTCAGGGTATGGCAGGTAAAGGGAAGAAATTTAAGAGAGACAATAATAATTGTAGACAATAAAAAACGGCCGGGTAAAGACCTTGACAGAATTGACCGCAACATCCTGAATGAACTGCAGAAAGATGGGCGTATTTCTAACGTCGAGCTTTCCAAGCGCGTAGGCTTATCACCCACGCCGTGCCTTGAGCGCGTTCGCCGTCTGGAGCGACAGGGCTTTATTCTCGGCTACACTGCCCAGTTAAACCCGCACTACCTGGATGCATCACTGCTGGTATTCGTTGAGATTACTCTGAATCGTGGTGCGCCTGATGTGTTTGAGCAGTTTAACGCCGCAGTACAAAAACTTGAGGAAACTCAAGAGTGTCACCTCGTTTCCGGTGATTTTGACTATCTGCTGAAAACCCGCGTGCCAGATATGTCTGCGTACCGTAAATTGCTGGGTGAAACCTTGCTGCGTCTGCCGGGTGTAAACGATACCCGTACTTATGTGGTCATGGAAGAAGTGAAACAAAGTAACCGGTTAGTGATTAAAACCCGGTAACACAGGGTAGGTGCAAAACCTGTTAGTTTTCGGTACACTCCTGTGAATTCATACAGGTTCAGCGCCGGGCTTGCCCGGCGCTGTTACCTCCATAGTTTACAGGCACCTGGAGAGTACTCTTGAGCCAGGAATACACAGAAGATAAAGACGTTTCGTTAGAACCGTTGAGCAGCGGGCGTCGCCTGCTGGAAGCGCTATTAATTGTTGTTGCTCTTTTCGCCATTTATCTGATGGTGGCGCTGGTGAGCTTCAATCCTTCCGATCCCAGTTGGTCACAAACCGCCTGGCACGAACCTATCCACAACATCGGTGGTGGCGTTGGGGCGTGGCTTGCAGATACGCTATTCTTCATCTTTGGCGTCATGGCCTATGCGCTTCCTCCCGTGATTTTAGGCCTGTGCTGGATCACTTTCAGCCGACGCTACTTCCAGGATTACATCGACTATTTTGCCATTGGTTTGCGCATGATTGGCGTGCTGGCGCTGGTGGTGACATCCTGTGGTCTGGCCGCGTTGAATGCCGATGATATCTGGTACTTTGCGTCTGGTGGCGTGATCGGCAGCTTATTAAGCAATGCGATGGCTCCCTATTTTAGCGGGCCGGGCGGCACGTTGACGCTGCTGTGCATCTGGGCAGCGGGGCTGACGCTCTATACCGGCTGGTCATGGCTGACGATTGCCGAAAAGATTGGTGGCGTGGTGATGGGGATCCTGACTTTTGCCAGTAATCGCTCACGTGCTGATGAGAAATGGCATGAAGACGATGAAGATGAAGATGAAGTGGATGCGCCAGTTGCTGTGCGTAGCACGCCGATGCGTGCTGACGATCACGACGACGTACTGCTGACGAAACCGCAGCCTGTTTACGCAGAAGAGGATGATGAGCAGGACGATCCGCTGTTGGCAAAACCTGCATCCAGCGATGTTGTTTCGGTTGCTGCGCAACAAGCTACCATTGCCCCCGTTGCGCCGGTGATTGCTCCCGTGGAGTAATACGCAGCTCAGGCTGAGGTACAGATTTCCACGCCAGTAGCGCCACCACAACCTTCGCTCTATCGGTTTGAAGTGCCAGCAGATGCCCGGACGCCAGCGCCTTCGTTACCGGTTGATGAAGAAGACGGTCCGCAGATGGGTAACTGGCAGGATACATCAGCGGCTTCGCCGTTTGATTTCTCCACGCCACATGCCTCTCATCCAGCCTCCGTAGCGGCGGTGGCCACCGGTGCTGCGATTGGTGCGGTTGCGCAATCTGCCAGTAGTAATACGCCATTTATGCCCGGTTTTACGGCAACCAGCGGTGACGATCTGAATCCGCAGGTCAAGCAGGGTATTGGCCCTGAGCTGCCGCGTCCGAACCCGGTTAAATTGCCGACCCGCCGCGAGTTGGCTTCGTATGGTATTAAGCTGCCTTCGCAGCGAATGGCGGAAGAAAAAGCCAAAGAGCAGGAGTTACAGCAGCCAGAGGTTGCTGAAGTTGATGCCTGGCAGAGTATCCCGCCTGACGAGCAGGATGCTGCGGAACAGGCACAGCTTCGTGAAGCGTTCCTGGCACGGGAACAGCAGCGTTACGGTGAAGAGTTTGCTGCTGACGATGAAGAAGCGCTGGAACAAGCGGCGCTGGCGCGCCAGTTCGCTGAGCAGCAGCAGCAACGTTATGCTGCCGAAACGCCAGTCCAAAGCCCAACCTTTACGCTTGATACCTCCGGTGCTTTCGATTTCTCACCCATGGACGATTTGGTCAATGATGGCCCGACTGAGCCGCTGTTTACACTGTCGGCAACACCGGAAGCAGAGCCCGTTGCCCCCGTTCAGTCACAGTGGCAACAGCCAGAAGAGGCGCAACCGCAGGCACCGGCCACCATTATGCAGGCTCCTCCTGCGTGGCAACCGGCCGCTGCACCTGTCGCACCTCCTGTGACGGCCCAGCCTGTGAAGCCGCAAGAACCGGATATGGACAGCTTAATCCATCCGTTCCTGATGCGTCATGAACAGCCAACGTACAAACCGACCACGCCGCTGCCAACGCTCGATTTGTTATCGTCGCCGCCAGCCGAAACGGAACCGGTAGACCAGTTTGCGCTCGAACAGACCGCTCGTTTGATTGAGGCGCGGCTGGCTGACTATCGCGTTAAGGCTGAGGTGGTAGGGTACTCACCGGGTCCGGTTATCACCCGCTTTGAGCTGGATCTGGCACCGGGCGTAAAAGCTGCGCGCATTTCTAACCTCTCGCGGGATCTGGCGCGCTCATTGTCGGCCGTAGCCGTGCGTGTCGTGGAAGTTATCCCTGGCCGCCCATATGTGGGGCTGGAGTTGCCTAATCTAAATCGCCAGACGGTTTATCTGCGGGAAGTGCTGGATTGCCCGGCATTCCGTGATAATCCCTCACCGCTGTCAATTGTGCTGGGCAAAGATATTTCCGGCGATCCGGTGGTGGCCGATTTGGGCAAAATGCCTCACTTGCTGGTTGCCGGTACCACCGGTTCCGGTAAGTCAGTAGGCGTTAACGCCATGATCCTCAGTATCCTGTATAAAGCCACGCCTAAAGAAGTGCGCTTTATTATGATCGACCCGAAAATGCTCGAATTGTCGGTGTATGAAGGTATTCCACATCTGTTAACCGATGTTGTTACAGACATGAAAGATGCGGCCAATGCGTTGCGCTGGTGTGTGGTTGAGATGGAGCGGCGTTACAAGCTGATGTCGGCACTGGGTGTGCGTAACATCGCGGGTTATAACGAGAAGGTGGATATGGCTGAGGCGATGGGGCGTCCTATACCTGACCCGTTCTGGAAGCCAACCGACAGCATGGATATGACCCCACCGGTACTGGAAAAAGAGCCTTATATCGTGGTGATGGTGGATGAGTTTGCAGACCTGATCATGACCGTTGGCAAAAAAGTGGAAGAGCTGATCGCGCGTCTGGCACAGAAAGCACGTGCGGCGGGGATTCATCTGGTACTGGCCACACAGCGACCTTCAGTGGATGTGATCACCGGTCTGATTAAGGCCAATATCCCGACACGTATTGCCTTTACCGTATCAAGTAAAATTGACTCACGTACCATTCTGGATCAATCGGGTGCAGAATCTTTGCTTGGCATGGGTGATATGCTGTATCTGGCACCGAACTCTTCTATTCCGGTCCGTGTCCACGGCGCCTTTGTTCGTGACCAGGAAGTGCATGCCGTAGTGAAAGACTGGAAGGCACGCGAACGACCTCAGTATAAAGAAGGTATCCTCAGCGGCGGTGAAGATGCTGAATCGGGTGCGGGTGGCGTGGATGGTGACGAAGAGCTGGACCAGTTGTTCGACCAGGCCGTAGAGTTCGTCGTCGACAAGCGTCGCGCCTCCATTTCCGGTGTACAGCGGCAATTCCGTATTGGTTATAACCGTGCCGCGCGCATCATTGAACAGATGGAAGCGCAGGGGATTGTCTCGTCCCCGGGGCACAACGGTAACCGTGAGGTGCTGGCACCACCGCCGCATGAGCGTTAAGTCTTCTTCTTTCGATAACTCTCAACGGGTCAGGCACTGTCTGGCCCGTTGAATTCCTGACAGCAGTCCCAATATCTGCATGGTACGGCCCGGAGAATTCAGTTTTTTCTCCTGTTGTTGTTATCAGCGCCTGGCTAAAGTTATCCACGTCACGCTTAACCCGAACGGGATACAAGAGTTTCAATAAGGATGCCGTAATGAAAAAATTAATGATTTCCTGCTGTCTGCTGGCTGCTTTTTCCTCGGTTACTGCCTGGGCTGATGCATCCAGCGATTTGCAGCAACGCCTGGATAAGGTGAAAAGTTTCCATGCCACGTTCAGTCAGAAAGTGACCGACAGCAGTGGCGCATCGGTGCAGGATGGCGAAGGCGAGATGTGGGTTCAGCGTCCTAACCTGTTCAACTGGCATATGACTGCGCCGGATGAAAGCACCCTGATTTCCGATGGGAAAACGTTGTGGTTCTACAATCCGTTTGTTGAGCAGGTTAGCGCCAGCTGGGTGAAAGATGCCACCAGCAACACACCCTTTATGCTGATTGCTCGTAACCAGGCAAGTGACTGGAAACAATACAACGTTGCGCAAAAAGGGAATGACTTCTCTCTGACGCCGAAAAATGCCGATGGCAACCTGAAGCAGTTCACCATCAACGTGGCAACTAACGGCACTATCAATCAGTTCAGCGCGGTAGAGCAGGATGGGCAGCGCAGCTGCTATACGCTGAAAAGCCAGCAAAATGGCAGCATCAGTGCCGATAAGTTCAAATTCACGCCGCCTAAAGGTGTGACTGTGGACGACCAGCGTCAGTGAGGTTTGCGTGAGTAACCTGTCCCTCGACTTTTCCCGTAATGAGTTTCAGCCTCTGGCCGCGCGTATGCGGCCACGCACCCTGGCCGAGTATATTGGCCAACAGCATCTGCTGGCAGCGGGTAAACCGCTGCCGCGTGCTATTGAGGCGGGTCATCTTCACTCGATGATTCTATGGGGACCTCCGGGGACGGGGAAAACCACGCTGGCCGAAATTATCGGTCACTATGGACAGGCTGACGTTGAGCGCATTTCCGCTGTCACCTCCGGGGTGAAAGAGATCCGTGAGGCGATTGAGCGTGCGCGGCAAAACCGCAATGCAGGTCGGCGTACCATCCTGTTTGTTGATGAAGTTCACCGTTTTAATAAAAGCCAGCAAGATGCTTTTCTGCCACATATTGAAGATGGCACCATTACCTTTATCGGTGCTACAACGGAAAATCCCTCATTTGAACTGAATTCAGCGCTGTTATCGCGTGCCCGCGTGTATCTGTTGAAATCCCTGACCACGGAAGACATTGCTGCCGTGCTGGACCAGGCGATGCAAGACGGTGAGCGTGGCTATGGTAATGACAACATCATCCTGCCGGAAAATACCCGCAATATGATTGCTGAGCTGGTCAACGGCGATGCGCGCCGCGCGCTAAATACGCTGGAAATGATGGCCGATATGGCTGAGGTGAATAGCAAAGGCAAGCGTGAACTAACGCCACAATTGCTCAACGAAGTATCTGGCGAGCGTAGCGCACGCTTTGATAATAAAGGTGACCGTTTCTACGATCTTATCTCGGCGCTGCACAAATCAGTGCGAGGGTCGGCCCCGGATGCGGCACTTTACTGGTATGCAAGGATCATTACCGCAGGTGGTGATCCGCTGTATGTCGCGCGGCGTTTGCTGGCGATCGCCTCAGAAGATGTTGGCAACGCAGATCCGCGTGGGATGCAGGTGGCGATCTCTGCCTGGGATTGTTTTACTCGTGTCGGCCCGGCTGAAGGTGAACGGGCGATCGCTCAGGCGATTGTTTACCTGGCCTGCGCGCCAAAAAGCAACGCGGTATATAACGCTTTCAAAGCGGCCATGCGTGATGCGCGTGAAAGCCCGGATTATGATGTTCCTGAACATTTGCGTAATGCGCCAACCAAACTGATGAAAGAAATGGGGCTGGGAGCGGAATACCGTTATGCCCACGATGAACCTAACGCGTATGCAGCAGGTGAGGACTATTTCCCGGCGCAAATGGCACAAACCCGCTATTACCATCCGACCACGCGTGGGCTTGAAGGGAAGATTGGCGAAAAGCTCGCCTGGTTGATTGAACAGGATCAAAATAGCCCGACAAAACGCTACCGCTGACAGTGACGTTGCGGTAAGGTTAGCAATGAATTCAACGCATTCGATATGTCGGTGCGCCCCTTCTTTTTTAACTCAATCAATCATCACAGGACAAGCATGCTCGATCCCAATCTACTGCGTACTGAGCCAGACGCAGTCGCTGAAAAACTGGCACGCCGTGGCTATAAGCTGGACGTTGATACGCTGCGCGCACATGAAGAGCGTCGTAAAGTACTGCAGGTCGAAACTGAAAATCTGCAGGCAGAGCGTAACTCGCGATCCAAATCCATCGGGCAGGCCAAAGCACGTGGGGAAGATATCGAGCCATTGCGTCAGGAAGTGAACGTACTGGGCGAACGCCTGGACGCTGCAAAAGCAGAGCTGGATGCACTGTTAACCAGCATCAATGACTTTTCAATGGCCATTCCCAATATCCCTGCGGATGTGGTTCCACTGGGCAAAGATGACAGTGAAAACCAGGAAATCAGTCGCTGGGGTGAGCCGCGCAAGTTTGACTTCGCGGTGCGAGACCACGTTGAGCTGGGCGAAATGGCCGCAGGCCTCGATTTTGCCGCCGCAGTTAAACTGACCGGTTCCCGTTTTATCGTGATGAAAGGCCAGATTGCACTGATGCATCGTGCTCTGAGCCAGTTCATGCTCGATCTGCATACTGAGCAGCATGGCTATCTGGAAACCTACGTACCTTACCTGGTGAATCATGCCAGCCTGTACGGCACGGGCCAGTTGCCTAAATTTGGCGAAGACCTGTTCCATACACGTCCGTTGGAAGAAGAAGCCTCCAGCAGCAACTATGCTCTGATCCCGACCTCCGAAGTCCCGCTGACCAACCTGGTACGCGATGAGATCCTGGAAGAAGAGTCACTGCCGATCAAAATGACTGCACATACGCCATGTTTCCGCTCCGAAGCTGGTGCATATGGTCGTGACACTCGTGGTCTGATCCGTATGCATCAGTTCGATAAAGTTGAAATGGTGCATATCACACGGCCTGAAGACTCAATGGATGCGCTGGAAGAACTGGTGGGTCATGCAGAGAAAGTGTTGCAACTGCTGAACCTGCCATACCGTAAAGTGCTGCTTTGCACTGGCGACATGGGCTTTGGTTCGCACAAAACCTACGATCTGGAAGTGTGGCTGCCAGCGCAGGATACCTATCGTGAGATCTCGTCCTGCTCCAATATGGGCGATTTCCAGGCGCGTCGTATGAAAGCACGCTGCCGCCCACGTGGTGAGAAAGCAACACGCCTGGTGCACACCCTAAATGGCTCCGGCCTTGCAGTGGGTCGTACTCTGGTTGCGGTACTGGAAAACTACCAGCAAGCCGATGGCCGTATCGCCGTGCCGGATGTTCTGCGTCCGTATATGAAAGGCCTGGAGTTTATTGGCTGATCCCCCACAGCTTTGGGGCGACAAGCAAGATAGTCGCCCTGAACAGTGTTTTGAAAACCCGCCACTGGCGGGTTTTTTATTGTCAGAGATTGAGCAAAAATAATGATGGATAATTGTGATGTTATTCTGACTTATTCTATGCGAATTCAATAAGATAATTCCGTCGGCAGTCCTCTGCTAAACGGCTCTAAGCCATTGAAGATAAAAATTTTAAATCGCGTAGCTACAAATCGTGCTATTGCTTTTTTATTGTGCTTTTCCAATCGTCTGCTCAGTGGCATGATGCGCGCAAAATCTCCCTCGTTTTCGGTCCCCCAATTATTATGTCCACCTGGTCACGTCCTGTTCTGGTGCTGCTGTGCGGCCTGCTGCTGCTAACAGTCTCTATTGCTGTGCTTAATACGCTGGTGCCGCTCTGGCTCACGCATGATGCACTGCCGACCTGGCAGGTGGGGATGGTCAGTTCGTCATATTACTGCGGGAACCTGCTGGGAACGCTGATTGCGGGTTGGGTTATCAAACGCTATGGCTTTAACCGTAGCTATTATCTCGCCTCTCTGGTCTTTGCACTGGCAACGCTGGCACTGGCGCTGGGTACCGGCTTCTGGTCCTGGACGCTGTGGCGCTTTGTGGCTGGTATTGGCTGTGCACTGATCTGGGTTGTGGTGGAAAGTGCGCTGTTATGTAACGGGACGCTGCGTAACCGAGGGCGACTGCTGGCTGCCTATATGATCATTTATTATATTGGCACGGTTATCGGGCAATTACTGGTCAGCAAAGTCTCGACTGAATTGATGCACGTGCTCCCCTGGGTCAGCAGTGTCATTCTGGCGGCGGTTCTGCCACTGGTGTTTTGCCGTGTCACAGCCAGCCAGGAAGGGGAACAAGAAACACCCGCAGGGAGACTCTGGCCGATGTTGCGCCGGCGTAATGCGCGTCTTGGTATCAATGGCTGTATTATTTCAGGCATTGTTCTGGGCTCGTTATATGGTCTGATGCCGCTTTATCTTTCGCATCAGGGGATGAGTGACTCAACGGTGGGTTACTGGATGGCGTTGCTGGTGAGTGCGGGTATCATTGGCCAGTGGCCGGTAGGCCGTCTTGCCGATCGTTACGGACGTCTGTTGGTGTTGCGGGTACAGGTGTTTGTGGTGATCCTCGGGGCTCTGGCGATGCTGAGTAATGCTGCGATGGCACCCGCCTTATTTATACTCGGCTGCGCAGGTTTTACTCTTTATCCGGTGGCGATGTCCTGGGCGTGTGAAACCGTTGCCCACCACGAACTGGTTGCGATGAATCAGGCGCTGCTGCTGAGTTATACCGTCGGCAGCCTGGTGGGGCCGACGATGACCTCAATGCTGATGCAAAGCTATTCAGACCGCTTGCTGTTTGTAATGATTGCCGGGGTCGCCATGGTATATCTGGCGATGTTGCTGCGTAAGGCCGATCATCATGCTAATCCTGTGGCGCACGCATAAAACACGCATTAAAAAGGCTAACCTTCTGGTCAGCCTTTTTTAACCACTGAAGATGAGTCCGAACCGCTAATACATCACGTGGTGACCGTAACTTTCGAGAATACTTTTAACCCGTTCCATCGTGTCGGCTTTCGGTGGATGAACACCATCCAGCTTGTATTCTTCTCCCATTGCCACCCACTTATGTTTGCCCAGTTCGTGATAGGGCAGCAGTTCGATTTTCTCAACATTGCCCATATCGCGTGTGAACTCACCCAGACGATGAGCCGATTCATCATCATCAGAATAGCCTGGCACAACAACATAGCGGATCCAGGTGCGAATGTTACGCCTGGACAGATAACGGGCAAAATCGAGTGTACGGTGGTTGGATACGCCGACCAGAATCTGATGGACGTCATCATTGATCTGCTTAAGGTCGAGCATCACCAGATCGGTAACGTCCAGCAGTTCGTCAATCACCGGGTCATAGCGGCGAACAAAACCGTTAGTATCCAGGCAGGTGTTGATCCCTTCAGCTTTACAGGCACGGAACCAGTCACGTACGAATTCGGCTTGCAGGATAGCTTCTCCACCGGATGCGGTAACACCACCGCCAGAGGCATTCATAAAGTGGCGATATGACACCACGTCTTTCATCAGTTCTTCTACGGTGATTTCTTTGCCACCGTGCGTATCCCAGGTATCACGGTTATGGCAATACAGGCAGCGCATCAGGCAGCCCTGGAAGAAGGTAATAAAACGGATGCCGGGGCCGTCAACGGTCCCGCAGGATTCAAAAGAGTGGATGCGACCGAGTACTGACATTGCGATGAATTCTCCACGGTGACACAGTCTTTAGCTGTGTTAAGTCTGTTTTGGCAGGCGTCCGTATCAGGCGACTGAAAAAACCGGCTGGTGGTGAACAGGCTCCCTGAGGGAGCCTGTATAAGCGCGGGCTACTTACATAGACTGTGTAAAGGTACGTGTAATCACGTCCTGCTGCTGCTCTTTGGTCAGTGAGTTGAAGCGTACTGCATAACCTGATACGCGAATGGTGAGCTGCGGATATTTTTCCGGATTCTCCATTGCTTCCAGCAGCATTTCACGGTTCATCACATTGACGTTCAGGTGCTGACCACCTTCGATGCTGGCTTCGTGATGGAAGTAACCATCCATCAGACCGGCAAGGTTGGTTTTGCGTACGTCGTCGTTTTTGCCCAGTGCGTTTGGCACGATGGAGAAGGTATAAGAGATACCATCTTTTGCGTAAGCAAACGGCAGTTTAGCAACGGAGGTCAGAGAGGCAACCGCACCTTTCTGATCGCGACCATGCATTGGGTTTGCACCTGGCCCGAATGGTGCGCCAGCACGACGTCCGTCTGGGGTATTACCCGTTTTCTTACCATACACCACGTTAGAGGTAATGGTCAGTACGGATTGAGTTGGCACTGCATTACGATAGGTTTGCAGTTTCTGAATTTTCTTCATGAAACGTTCAACCAGGTCGCAGGCAATGTCATCCACACGTGAATCGTTGTTACCGAACTGCGGATATTCACCTTCGATTTTGAAGTCTACGGCCAGGCCATCTTCATCACGAATGGTGGATACTTTGGCGTATTTGATAGCAGACAGGGAGTCAGCTGCAACGGACAGACCTGCGATACCGCAAGCCATAGTACGGTAAACATCACGGTCATGCAGTGCCATCAGTGACGCTTCATAGCTGTATTTATCATGCATGTAGTGGATAACGTTCAGCGCAGTGACGTACTGTTTTGCCAGCCAGTCCATAAAGTGATCCATACGGTTCATCACTTTATCGTAGTCCAGCACTTCATCCATCATTGGCGCTTCTTTTGGGCCAACCTGCATTTTCATTTTTTCATCCACGCCGCCGTTAATGGCATACAGCATGGTTTTCGCCAGGTTGGCACGCGCACCGAAGAACTGCATTTGTTTGCCGACGATCATCGGGCTTACACAGCAGGCAATGGCGTAGTCATCATTGTCAAAGTCAGGGCGCATCAAATCATCATTCTCATACTGCAGAGAAGAGGTATCAATGGACACTTTTGCCGCGTATTTTTTGAAGTTCAGTGGCAGTTTTTCAGACCACAGAATGGTCATGTTGGGTTCCGGTGAAGGACCCATGGTGTAAAGGGTGTTCAGGAAACGGAAGGTGTTTTTAGTCACCATGGTACGGCCGTCAACGCCCATACCTGCCAGTGATTCTGTCGCCCAGATTGGGTCACCTGAGAACAGCTCATCGTACTCAGGAGTGCGCAGGAAGCGTACCATACGCAGCTTCATCACCAGGTGGTCGATCAGCTCCTGTGCTTCCAGCTCGGTGATCACGCCTGCTTTCAGGTCGCGTTCAAAGTAGATATCCAGGAAGGTCGATACGCGACCAAAGGACATCGCCGCACCGTTCTGAGATTTCACCGCAGCCAGGTAACCGAAGTAGGTCCACTGTACAGCTTCTTTTGCATTGGTTGCCGGACCAGAGATATCACAGCCATATTTTGCTGCCATCTCTTTAATCTGCTGGAGTGCGTGATGCTGGTCGGCAATTTCTTCGCGCAGGCGAATTGTCGCTTCCAGGTTAACACCGTTTTCCATATCGCTCTGCAGTGAGGTGAACTGAGCGAATTTGTCTTTCATCAATGCATCGATACCGTACAGTGCTACGCGGCGGTAGTCACCAATGATACGGCCACGACCGTATGCGTCAGGCAGACCCGTCAGCACACCTGATTTACGGCAACGCATAATATCGGGAGTGTAGACATCGAATACACCCTGGTTATGGGTTTTACGGTATTCGGTGAAGATTTTTTTCACTGTAGGGTCAAGTTCGCGACCATACACTTTGCACGAACCTTCAACCATCTTAATGCCACCGAAAGGGATCAGCGCACGTTTCAGAGGGGCTTCTGTCTGCAGACCAACGATTTTTTCCAGACTTTTATTGATATAGCCCGCATCGTGAGAGGTGATGGTTGATGGCAGGTCAGTATCAAAGTCAACCGGTGCATGAGTGCGGTTTTCTTGTTTGATGCCTTCCATCACTTTATCCCACAGAGCAGTCGTTGCCTCAGTGGCACCGGCCAGGAACGCTTCATCGCCTTCATACGGTGTGTAGTTTTTCTGGATGAAGTCACGGACGTTAACGCTGGTCTGCCATTCGCCCTGTGCAAAGCTTTCCCAGGCTGTCGCCATTTTTTGATTAAGCTCGGTCATTTGATACCTACCTTATAACGTGAAGTTCGTTGTACGTTCCCGCCGGGTGACATCACACCGACAGTTGCAAGATTCTGTTAGTGGGTGAATCAGTGATGATCGCCATCACGCAGATAAATTACCCAATAAGTTAAACCAACCAGCAAACCACCCCCGATGATATTGCCCAGCGTCACCGGGATCAGGTTATCGGTAATAAAATGGCCAACGGTGAGGTGCGAAAACTGCTCTGCACTTGCTCCGGTAGCTTGCCAGAATTCGGGAGTCGCAAAGTCTTTAATGATGATCGCCATCGGGACCAGAAACATGTTGGCGATGCTGTGCTCAAATCCACTGGCAACAAACATCGCAACTGGCAGCACCATGGCAAACATTTTGTCCATCAGGCTACGACCGGAGTAACTCATCCATACTGCCATGCACACCATCAGATTCGCCAAAATGCCAAGGCAGACTGCTTCAGTGAAGGTATGGTGCATTTTGTGGTCAGCGGTTTGCAGGACATTCAGTCCCCAGGCACCGTTGGCCGCCATGTATTGCCCGGCAAACCAAATCAGAGCGACAAATAAGATGGCACCGATAAAGTTACCGACGTAGACGATAATCCAGTTGCGTGCGAGCTGCGCCCAACTGATACGACCGCTGGCTTTAGCAACCACGGTGAGAACAGTGGAAGTAAACAGGTCAGCACCGCAAACCACAACCAACATCAGACCCAGTGAAAAGCAGATACCACCAACCAGTTTTGCCAGCCCCCATGGGACAGCAGCCGTACCCGTTGTCGCAGTAATATAGAAAGCAAAGGCGATGGAAATGAAGACTCCAGCGGTAATTGCCAGAAAAAATGTGGTGAAGGGGTGTTTCGTTGCTTTATAGACACCTGCATCTTCAGCAACTTTCGCCATTTCTGACGGTAATAATAAATCAAAGGGGTTGCCAGCTTTCACACTAACGTCCTCCCAAAAGTAATCAGCGAGGAAAGTCTAACAAAGGAGTATAGGAAAGAATTTGATGTGGATCATATAGGCCCGGCTAATTCGCGGGTAAGACCCTATTTTTATCATGGGTTTATTGTTTAAGTTGTTGTTTTTATTTAAATAAAACTTTTTTAATTATTAAAAAAATATTTGAGTCTCAGATGTGTTTCGCGAAAGAGTGGGTGAATAAACGAGAGTAAATATAGCCAGGTTGTAACAATTAAAAAGGTAACAGCCTGCGCTGTTACCTTTTATTAACCTGCAGATAGAGATCGGCTGCGGTGAAATAATATTGTCTGTTTATAACCCCCTTTAACCGGGTGCTATTTTTATAGTCAATTATTTCCAGTAAAGACGTTTGGCCGCCTGAAGTTTTTCATAAGCCGCCAGCAGAGATTGGTGTGCCGGGAACGCTTTCAGATCGTTATCAACCGCCTGCAAACCATAAAATGGCGCTTCACCACTGATAGCTGCTGAAGCTGTGTCTACGGCTTCCTGCCCATACATACGGACGAATGCCGTATGATACTGCAGAGGGTCGCGGCCTTCTTCCTGGCTCAATAACAGCAGTGTTTGCAGGCAGCGATAGTAGTTGGCGCGTTCGGCGCTGAAGATCGACTGATTGAACTCCATGGTCCATTCAGTCCAAATCAATGCCTGTTCCAGATCGCCTGCTGCCAGTGCTAACATCGCCTTAAGTTCACCAATACGCAGTGTGTACCAGCCGTTATCTTTACCTGTTGCGAGGCCCAGCAGTTCGCGTACACGGGTGAAGTCGTCATGCCCGTCTTCATCCAACTGCTCCAGCAGAGACAGATAGTCTGCTTTTTCCCAGCGGCTTTCCGGCAGGCTGAGTAGCGTATCGCGCAGATAAGCACCCATGCTGTTGTTCGCCAGCAGCAGGTCTTCTGCCGGGTAGATATCAGACATGCCCGGCACGATGATACGGCAAGCGTACACATCCAGATGCTCATAGTCCGCGATATAAACTTCCTGATCTTCTGACTTGAAGATGTCCATCAGTGTCGAGAACTCTTCTTCAGTGCTGCCTTTGAAGCTCCAGTCAACGAACGGATAATCGGCATCATCCTTAAACATATCCCACGAGATCAGACCGCTGGAATCGATAAAGTGTGTTTCCAGGTTGGCGTGCTCCGCGACTTCTTCATCGTCGAAGGTCGGCGGTGTGAACACATCCAAATCTTTGAGGCCACGCCCCTGAAGCAGTTCGGTGACGGTGCGCTCCAGCGCTACGCCAAAGTCAGGGTGAGCACCAAAGGAGGCGAAGCACGTGCCATTAGCTGGGTTAAAAAGCACCACACAGATGACAGGGTATTTACCGCCCAGTGAGGCGTCGTAGGAGAAGATTGGGAAACCTTCTGCTTCCAGTGAGGCGATGGCTTCGACAACACCCGGATAACGATTTAACACGTCTTGTGGAATAGCTGGCAGGCTGATTGATTCCGCGATAATACGGTTTTTAATATAACGCTCGAACACCTCTGACAGCCCCTGAACGCGGGCTTCGTTGGCGGTATTACCGGCAGACATACCGTTTGATACATACAGGTTGCCGATAATGTTCATCGGGATGTAAACGGTTTGCTGATCCGACTGGCGGGTAAACGGCAGGCCACAGATACCACGTGCGGCATTGCCTGACTGCAAGTCAACCAGTTCGCTGGCGCTCACTTCGTTTTCCGGATCGTAGAATTTACGCAGGCGTGGATCCAGAATGCCTTCTGGCAATTGGTCATCTTCCGGCAATGGGAACCACTTCTCGTTAGGGTAGTGAACGAAGTCGCCGTTAGCGATCTTCTCGCCTAACCAGAAGTCAGCGAAGAAATAGTTGGTGGACAGGCGTTCAAAGTATTCGCCCAGCGCAGAGGCCAGAGCCGCTTTTTTGCTCGCGCCTTTACCATTGGTAAAACACAGCGGGCAGTCGCGATCGCGGATATGAACTGACCAGACATTCGGGACCGGGTTCAGCCAGGATGCTTCTTCGATGTTGAAGCCAAGATCCTGCAGTTTTTGCTGAAAGCGTGCGATGGAAACTTCCAACGCGGCGTCTTTGCCTGGGATATAAGTTTGAGTCATTTTGCCCACTCGTTATTGATTGTGCGGAAAGCGCGCAATGATACGGGGTTTCCGGCGGAATCGCTATCCGGCATCAGTAATTTCATGAAGGCAAGAATGTCATTTTTCGATGAAAAGATAACGGGTCTGTTTTTCAAACAGGAAAACACCTCACAAAATATCGTCTGCTGTTGCATTTCCCCTACAAGCTGTTGCAGCGCAGGCCGGTGAACTGGTCGGTCGACCTGATAAATCATTGCAGCAACGGGGTGGCAATGATAAAACCGATAGAGGAATCAAAACCGATTGATCTGAAAGTGGTGAGGGGAAATGAGTCAGGTTTTCAATTTTAGCTCAGGCCCGGCTATGTTGCCGGTAGAAGTGCTTCGTCGCGCTGAACAGGAACTCTGCAACTGGCAGGGTTTAGGAACCTCCGTAATGGAGATCAGCCACCGTAGTAAGGAATTTATTCAGGTCGCGGAAGAGGCTGAAAAAGATTTTCGTGATCTGCTGAAAATCCCCTCCAACTATAAAGTTTTATTCTGCCACGGCGGTGCACGCGCTCAGTTTGCTGCCATCCCGATGAATCTGTTGGGGCAGCATGCCACGGCGGACTATGTTGATGGCGGTTATTGGGCAGCCAGCGCAGTAAAAGAGGCGCAGAAATATTGCACGCCAAATGTGATCGATGCCAAAACGACGATTGATGGCCTGCGCGGAATCAAACCAATGAGCGAGTGGGCGCTGTCTGATGATGCTGCCTACGTTCATTACTGCCCGAACGAAACGATTGACGGTATCGCTATCCCGGAAGCCCCGGATTTTGGGGATAAAGTGGTAGTGGCCGATCTTTCTTCCACGATTCTGTCGTCCCCGATCGATGTGAGTCGTTACGGCGTGTTGTATGCCGGCGCACAGAAAAATATTGGTCCTGCCGGGTTAACACTGGTTGTTGTGCGTGAAGATCTGTTGGGACAGGCGCGTAAAGAGCTGCCTTCCATCCTGGATTATAAGGTCCTTGCGGATAACGAATCTATGTTCAACACGCCACCGACCTTTGCATGGTATCTGTCTGGGTTGGTCTTTAAGTGGCTGAAAGAGCAGGGTGGCGTGGCGGAACTGGATAAACGTAACCAGGCAAAAGCCGATCTGCTGTATGGCACCATCGATAACAGCAGTTTCTATCGCAACGATGTGGTAGCCGCTAACCGTTCACGTATGAACGTACCCTTCCAACTGGCTGATGCCACACTGGACAAACTGTTCCTTGAAGAGTCATTTGCAGCAGGTCTGCATGCTCTGAAAGGCCACCGTGTGGTCGGCGGCATGCGTGCTTCGATCTACAATGCGATGCCGTTGCAGGGCGTGAAAACGCTCACCGATTTTATGGTCGACTTCGAACGTCGCCACGGCTAAGGTACGCCTGCATTGGCAGTAAGTTTTGAATCTGAAACCCCGCAGCCCAGCGGGGTTTCATTGTAATTATTTTGGAGAATACGTTTCACATGCAGGATTCCCTGACGTTACAACCTATCGCCCTGGTCGATGGCACCGTTAACCTTCCCGGCTCTAAGAGTGTGTCTAACCGCGCGCTGCTGCTGGCCGCACTGGCAAAAGGCACCACCCGCCTGACGAATCTGCTTGATAGCGACGATGTTCGCCATATGCTGAATGCACTACAGGCGTTGGGTGTTCATTTCACACTGTCTGCCGATCGCACGGTGTGTGAAGTCGAAGGTCAGGGCGGTGCACTTCAGGCAGAAGGCGCGCTGGAACTGTTTCTTGGCAATGCCGGAACGGCAATGCGCCCTCTGGCGGCGGCACTGTGCCTGGGCAGCAACGACATCGTTCTGACCGGTGAGCCTCGCATGAAAGAACGTCCGATTGGCCACCTGGTTGATGCTTTACGTCAAGGGGGGGCCGATGTCGAATACCTTGAGCAGGAAGATTACCCGCCGCTGCGCCTGAAAGGCGGGTTCCGCGGTGGCGAAGTCGCCGTCGATGGTAGCGTTTCCAGTCAGTTTCTGACGGCGTTGCTGATGGCCGCACCGTTAGCCGAAAACGATACTCGCATTGTGATTAAAGGCGATTTGGTATCAAAACCCTATATCGATATCACGCTCAACCTGATGGCGACTTTTGGCGTTAATGTTGAGAATGAAGATTACCGCGCGTTCCACATTCGTGGCCAGCAGCAGTATCAGGCACCCGGCGACTACCTGGTTGAAGGTGATGCATCCTCTGCGTCTTATTTCCTTGCCGCGGCAGCAATCAAAGGTGGAACGGTGAAAGTTACCGGTATTGGCCGTAACAGTATGCAGGGCGATATTCGTTTTGCCGACGTACTGGAAAAAATGGGCGCCAGCGTGGAGTGGGGCGATGATTTTATTGCCTGTACGCGTGGGGATCTTAATGCTATCGATCTGGATATGAATCATATCCCTGATGCTGCGATGACCATTGCAACAGCTGCCCTGTTTGCGAAAGGTACAACGGTTATGCGCAATATCTATAACTGGCGTGTGAAAGAGACCGACCGTCTGGCGGCGATGGCCATTGAACTGCGTAAAGTGGGTGCTGAAGTTGAAGAAGGCCATGACTTCATTCGCATTACACCACCCGCGCAGGTTAAATTTGCTGAAATTGGAACCTATAACGATCATCGTATGGCGATGTGTTTCTCCCTGGTTGCTCTTTCCTCAACGCCAGTGACCATTCTTGATCCAAAATGCACGGCGAAAACGTTTCCCGACTACTTCGAACAGCTCGCCCGTATCAGTCAACTGGCGTAACGGGCATCTTCGTCAGGAATGCGTGCCGCCTATGACAGAATACGGTGCGCAACCAACGCAGTTGCAGCTTCATGCATGAGGGGTATAATGCGCGTCGATATTTGTCTGGGCACCCGTTGCCAAGGCATTCCACCGACAGGAGAACGACATGATGGCAATAGCCCCAGTGATCACCATTGATGGCCCAAGTGGTGCAGGGAAAGGTACATTGTGTAAAGCGATGGCCGAGGCGTTGCAGTGGCACCTGTTGGACTCTGGTGCAATTTATCGCGTTCTGGCCCTGGCTGCGCTGCATCATCAGGTGGATATGGCGTCTGAAGAAGCTTTGGTTCCTATCGCCGCCCATCTTGATGTGCGTTTTGTTTCTAACAACGGCGAAATGGAAGTGATTCTGGAAGGTGAAGATGTTACCGGTGAAATCCGAACTCAGGATGTCAGTAACACCGCCTCCAAAGTGGCCGCATTCCCTCGTGTGCGTGAAGCATTGCTGCGTCGTCAGCGTGGTTTCCGGGATTTTCCGGGATTGATTGCCGATGGTCGCGATATGGGCACGGTGGTTTTCCCTGATGCACCAGTGAAAATTTTCCTTGATGCCAGCTCTGAAGAACGTGCTAACCGTCGTATGCTACAGTTGCAGGAAAAGGGCTTTAGTGTTAACTTTGAGCGCCTTTTATCTGAGATAAAAGAGCGTGATGAGCGAGATCGTAATCGAGCCATTGCACCACTGGTGCCGGCTGATGATGCGTTAGTGCTTGATTCGACAACGATGTCGATCGAGCAGGTTATCGACATTGCATTAAAGTATGCGCGTGAGAAGCTCGCGCTGGCGTAAATATCAACTACGCTTAATGACCTCTGCATGAGCTTCGGCTTGCAGAATGATTTATCTAACTCTGTGATATGGATGTCATGGAGCATGTGAAACAACCCCACCCGGCAGGATGTCAGGTGGACGTTAAATTGAAGAATCCTGAAGATTATCAATATGACTGAATCTTTTGCTGAACTATTTGAAGAATCCCTAAAAACAATCGAAACCCGTCCGGGTTCCATCGTTCGTGGCGTTGTTGTCTCTATCGACAAAGACGTAGTCCTGGTTGATGCGGGTCTGAAATCTGAATCTGCGATCCCTGCAGAGCAGTTCAAGAACGCAGCCGGCGAACTGGAAATCCAGGTAGGCGACGAAGTTGACGTTGCGCTGGATGCAGTGGAAGACGGCTTCGGTGAAACTCTGCTGTCTCGTGAGAAAGCTAAACGTCACGAAGCATGGATTACACTGGAAAAAGCTTACGAAGATGCTGAAACTGTTACCGGTGTTATCAACGGCAAAGTTAAAGGTGGCTTCACAGTTGAGCTGAATGGCATTCGTGCGTTCCTGCCAGGTTCACTGGTAGACGTTCGTCCAGTGCGCGATACACTGCACCTGGAAGGCAAAGAGCTTGAGTTCAAAGTCATCAAGCTGGATCAGAAACGTAACAACGTTGTCGTTTCACGTCGTGCGGTTATCGAATCCGAAAACAGCGCAGAGCGCGATCAGCTGCTGGAAAACCTGCAGGAAGGCATGGAAGTTAAAGGTATCGTTAAGAACCTTACTGACTACGGTGCATTCGTTGATCTGGGCGGCGTTGACGGCCTGCTGCACATCACTGATATGGCATGGAAACGCGTTAAGCATCCAAGCGAAATCGTGAATGTTGGCGATGAAATTACCGTTAAAGTTCTGAAATTCGACCGCGAGCGTACCCGTGTTTCTCTGGGTCTGAAGCAGCTGGGCGAAGATCCATGGGTTGCTATCGCGAAACGTTACCCAGAAGGCACCAAGCTGACTGGTCGTGTAACTAACCTGACCGACTACGGCTGCTTCGTTGAAATCGAAGAAGGCGTTGAAGGCCTGGTACACGTTTCTGAAATGGACTGGACCAACAAAAACATTCACCCATCTAAAGTTGTTAACGTTGGTGATGTTGTTGAAGTTATGGTTCTGGACATCGACGAAGAACGTCGTCGTATCTCCCTGGGTCTGAAGCAGTGCAAATCTAACCCATGGCAGCAGTTTGCAGAAACCCACAACAAGGGCGACCGTGTTGAAGGTAAAATCAAGTCAATCACTGACTTTGGTATCTTCATCGGCCTGGACGGCGGCATCGACGGCCTGGTTCACCTGTCTGACATCTCCTGGAACGCTACCGGAGAAGAAGCAGTTCGTGAATACAAGAAAGGCGACGAAATCGCTGCTGTTGTTCTGCAGGTTGACGCAGAGCGCGAGCGTATCTCCCTGGGCGTTAAGCAGCTGGCAGAAGATCCGTTCAACAACTACATCTCTCTGAATAAGAAAGGTGCAATTGTTAACGGTAAAGTGACTGCAGTTGACGCTAAAGGTGCTACAGTTGAATTAGCAGACGGCGTTGAAGGTTACCTGCGTGCTTCTGAAGCATCGCTGGATCGCGTAGAAGACGCAACTCTGGTTCTGAACGTTGGCGACGATGTTGAAGCTAAGTTCACCGGTGTAGACCGTAAGAACCGCGTTGTTAGCCTGTCTGTTCGTGCAAAAGACCAGGCTGACGAGAAAGAAGCAATCAATACTGTTAACACCAAACAGGAAGAAAGCAACTTCTCTAGCGCAATGGCTGAAGCTTTCAAAGCAGCTAAAGGCGAGTAATCGCTTTCAGGGCAGCGTAAGCTGCCCTGTGCCGTCGTTACTGTCAGAACTTTTCCTAACAAGGATAAACCGGAGGTTATATGACCAAGTCAGAACTGATTGAAAGACTTGCCGGCCAGCACTCTCATATTCCGGCGAAAGTCGTTGAGGATGCGGTAAAAGAGATGCTTGAGCATATGGCAACAACGTTGTCAGATGGCGAACGCATTGAAATCCGGGGATTTGGCAGCTTCTCTTTACACTATCGTGCACCTCGTACTGGCCGTAACCCGAAAACGGGTGACAAAGTGGAGTTGGAAGGTAAATACGTTCCACACTTCAAGCCTGGTAAAGAGTTGCGTGATCGCGCTAATATTTACGGCGGTTAATACCTCAGGGTATTGCGATGAATCGATAAAACGACACTCTAGTGTCGTTTTTTTTTGCCCAAAATAAAACCATAGGTTGATGCACAAAATTTTGGTGCTATTTGCAAATAGCGAAGATTGTTTGTGAGGCGTTTTCAAAATCCCTTCCAGGTCATATGACTCCCAGGAGTGATTGCTGCACACTGGCCATCATTGATACAGGGAGGTGTCATGCTTTTAACCGTGAACCGGCTGGCATGGAGTGTCATTGCCGCAACGCTACCGCTGAGTTTCCTGCCTAAGCTTCCTGCTGCTACCTACGACTTGCCCATGTTGTTCCTGGCTCTGCTACTGGCGTTGTCCGGATGGCGTTATGCAAAAGCAGTGGCGCTGATATTAGTCCTGTTCCTCTGGGCAGTCTGTGCAGGGCGAGTCATATTGGATCAAATAGAAGAGCTGTCGCACGGGCAGTTGAAAGCAGAAATTGTCGTGGACAACGTACTACCCGATGGGAAGATGGTTAAAGTACGGCTGCTGCGCTACAAAGACAGGATTCTGTTCCCTCCGATTTATGCAACCTTGAAAGTTTCGCCGCAGGAGATTGCCTTTTGCGCCGGACAGCACTGGAACATGGAACTTGTTCTGCGTCCAGTGCATGCTCAGCTTAATGAAGGAGGGTTTGACCGACAGCGTTTTGCGCTGGCTAATCATACGCCACTCACTGGCAGAGTGGTGTCGACAGAGGTCATTGATTCACAATGCAGCTGGCGTGCCAGGGTGATTAATGCAACGCAAAAGAACTATGGGCATCTGACGTGGCAGGCATTGATTTCTGCACTGGCCTTTGGCGAAAGAGCGGAAGTCGACAGGGAAACAAATCTGCTATTGCGTGAAACTGGCACGGCACATCTGATGGCGATTTCAGGTATGCATATTGCCCTTGCCGCGAGTTTCGGCTGGTTATTATCGCGTGGTGTTCAGTTCCTGTTGCCTGCCTGGTGTATTGGCTACCGATTGCCTATGTATTGCAGCCTGATGATTGCATTAGCCTATTGTTGGTTATCCGGTGGCAATCCCCCCGCGCTGCGGGCAATGCTGTCTTTGCTGGTCTGGAGTACGCTTCGTTTGCGTTTTATCCACTGCCATAGTTGGCAGGTATGGTGCCTGTGCATCGCTTTGATCCTGTTTTTTGACCCATTAAGCGTACTTTCTGACAGTCTTTGGCTGTCAGCGCTGGCGGTAGCGGGTCTGTTACTGTGGTTTCACTTTTTTCCTCTACCTCGCCGTTTTAACCGTGGTAAACGCTGGCTGCTCTTGCGTTTGCTGCATCTTCAAATTGGAATGCTACTGTTATTAATGCCACTACAAGCGATGCTGTTTCATGGGTTTAGCCTGAGCGCGTTGGTAGCAAATTTGTGGGCAGTGCCGTTAATCACGATGCTGACAGTGCCGTTGATTCTTGTGGCGATTGTGTGCAATCCGTTGCCGTGGGTCAGCCCGCTACTGTGGCAATGGGTTGACCACTCTCTGGCTATGGTTTTTATTCCTCTTCAACATTTACCTCGCGGCTGGTTTCCTTTAGACCAAACGTTGGGTGCTGCAAGCCTGTTAGGCTGGCTGATACTTTTGAGCCTGCGTTTCGGCTGGTGGCGTACCTCATCTGTTAGCCTGTTTAGTGCGGCTCTTTTGCTGTGTAGCTGGCGCGAAGTGGGGCCCCATCCGTATTGGCGTGTTGATATGTTAGATGTTGGCCATGGGTTAGCCGTCGTTGTCTCTCGTAACGGAGAGGCAACGCTATACGATACTGGTAACCGCTGGCCTGGAGGGGATGCGGCCCGTAGCCAGATCCTGCCCTGGCTTACCTGGCAGGGATTAAACGTCACCGATATTATTCTTAGCCACGGCCACCTTGACCATATTGGCGGACTGGAAACGGTGCAGGCTGCGTTCCCGGCGGCGCGTGTACGCAGTGCTCTGGCGCGCAAGGGGGACTTACCCTGTCGGAAAGGTACCCGCTGGCGCTGGCAGGATCTACAGTTCAGCGTTCTCTGGCCACCAGAGGAGGAAAAAGGGGAGGGGAACAACCAATCCTGTGTCGTCGCCATCACTGACGGAAAATGGCGAGTGCTGCTGACAGGAGACATTGAGGCCCCGGCGGAGCTAAAACTGGTCGCAGAACAGCGTGCCAGCCTGTCGGCCGATTTGTTGCAGGTTCCACATCACGGTAGCAGAACGTCCTCTTCCCCACCTTTCTTACGCGCGGTTACCGCGACAGCGGCTGTCGCATCAGTCGCGCGTTACAGTGCATGGCGGCTACCTGCTGCAAAGATTATTCAACGTTACGATAAAAATCACGTCCAATGGCATGATACAGCCCTTTCGGGGCAGATTAGTGCCCATTTTTTTGTTGATAACTGGCAACTTATGGGGTTAAGAGAACAAATAATGAGCCGTTGGTATCATCAGTGGTTTGGCGTCGTCAGGGATTCCAGGTAGAATGAGCGGCTATTTCATTCAAAGCTGGTTAAATAATGCATCTGGATAAAGATCTCTCCACCTGGCAGACCTTCCGTCGACTCTGGCCAATGATTGTGCCATATAAGGCGGGATTGATTGTGGCTGCAGTCGCACTGATTCTTAATGCGGCTGGCGATACACTCATGCTGTCACTGCTGAAGCCTTTACTCGATGATGGTTTTGGTAAAGCGAACAACGCCGTACTGCTATGGATGCCGCTTGCCGTAATGGGCCTGATGCTCGTTCGCGGCGTTACCAGCTACGTTTCCAGCTACTGTATTTCCTGGGTGTCTGGCAATGTGGTCATGGGCATGCGCCGCCGCCTGTTCAGCCATATGATGGGCATGCCGGTCGCCTTCTTCGACCAGCAGTCTACCGGTACACTGCTATCGCGCATCACCTATGATTCTGAACAGGTTGCCTCATCCTCTTCCGGTGCCCTGGTGACTGTGGTGCGTGAGGGTGCTTCTATTATCGGTCTGTTTATCTTGATGTTTTACTACAGCTGGCAGCTGTCGCTGATCCTGATCGTTCTGGCACCAATCGTTTCATTTGCTATTCGTTCGGTCTCTAAGCGTTTCCGCAATATCAGTAAAAATATGCAGAACACCATGGGCCAGGTGACGACCAGCGCGGAACAGATGTTGAAAGGGCATAAAGAAGTGCTGATCTTTGGTGGTCAGGAAATCGAAAGCGAGCGCTTCAACCGTGTGAGTAATCGCATGCGTCAGCAGGGGATGAAACTGGTTTCAGCATCCTCGATTTCTGACCCGATTATTCAACTGATCGCCTCGCTGGCACTGGCCTTTGTGCTGTATGCCGCGAGCTTCCCGAGTGTGATGGAAACCCTGACAGCAGGTACGATCACCGTGGTGTTCTCGTCAATGATTGCCCTGATGCGTCCGCTGAAATCACTGACTAACGTCAATGCTCAGTTCCAGCGCGGTATGGCTGCCTGTCAGACGTTGTTCTCCATTCTCGACAGCGAGCAGGAAGTGGATACCGGCAAGCGCACAGTTGAGCGTGTAAAAGGCGACATTGAGTTCCGTGATGTAACATTCACCTATCCTGGTCGTGAAATACCTGCCCTGCGAAATATCAATCTGGCGATCCCTGAGGGTAAGACGGTGGCTCTGGTCGGGCGCTCGGGTTCTGGTAAATCAACGCTGGCGAGTCTGTTGACCCGGTTCTATGATGTGCAGCAAGGGGCTGTCCTGATGGATGGGCATGACCTGCGTGAATATACCCTTGCCTCACTGCGTAATCAGGTGGCGCTGGTATCGCAAAATGTGCATTTGTTCAATGACACCATCGCCAACAATATTGCCTATGCGCGTGAGGAACAGTACAGTCGCGAAGATATTGAGAAAGCGGCAACGATGGCCCATGCCATGGACTTTATCAGTAAGATGGAGAATGGTCTGGATACGATGATTGGTGAGAATGGTGTGCTGCTCTCAGGTGGCCAGCGTCAGCGTATTGCTATTGCCCGTGCCCTGCTGCGTGACAGCCCGATTCTGATCCTGGATGAAGCCACCTCTGCTCTGGATACCGAGTCTGAGCGTGCTATTCAGTCAGCCCTGGACGAACTGCAAAAGAACCGGACTTCGCTGGTGATTGCACACCGTCTTTCCACGATTGAAAAAGCGGATGAGATTGTGGTGGTTGAAGATGGTCAAATCGTTGAGCGTGGCAGTCACGAGATGTTGCTGGCAGAGCGTGGTGTGTACGCGCAACTGCATAAGATGCAATTTGGCCAATGATTGAACGCATCTGGAGCGGCCGCTCTGCGCTTTATCTGTTGTTGTTGCCTTTCAGCCTGTTATACGGGCTGATCAGTAATCTGCTCCGTCTTAGCTATTGCTGGGGCTGGCGTAAAGTGTGGCGTGCACCCGTTCCGGTGGTGGTCGTCGGTAATCTTACTGCGGGCGGGAATGGTAAAACGCCAGTGGTCATCTGGCTGGTACAGGCGCTGCAACAGCGTGGTTTTCGCGTTGGTGTGGTGTCTCGTGGTTATGGCGGCAAAGCAGAAAGCTATCCGCTGGTGCTGGGCGAAGAGACCACTACCCGTGAAGCTGGTGATGAACCGGTTCTGATCTATCAGCGTACCGGGGCGGCGGTCGCGGTCGCTCCCCAGCGCCGTCTGGCCGTAGAGGCGTTGGTGTGCGGTGGCGGGGTGGATGTCATTATCACTGATGATGGATTACAGCACTATGCTCTGGCGCGTGATGTTGAAATCGTCGTCGTTGATGGTGAACGTCGCTTTGGTAATGGCTGGTGGTTGCCCGCAGGTCCCATGCGGGAACGCGCTTCTCGCCTGAAAAGTGTGACCGCCGTCATCGCCAACGGTGGCCATGCGCACCCGGATGAACTTTCGATGCAACTAGTGCCGGGCCAGGCGGTGAACCTGCTTTCAGGGGAACGTCGTCCGGTCGCACAACTGCAAAATGTGGTGGCAATGGCCGGTATTGGCCATCCGCCACGTTTTTACAACACGCTGCGTCAGCAGTGTGTTGTGATCCAAAAAGAGGTCTCTTTCGCTGACCATCAGAATTACACTGCCGATACCCTGAATGCCCTGATAACCGACGGGCAGACACTGCTGATGACAGAGAAAGATGCGGTCAAAGTGCGCGCTTTTGCTACTGACAGCTGGTGGTATTTACCGGTTGATGCCATGCTTCCCGATGAGCAGGCCACCCTATTACTGAACAAAATCAGTGCATTAATTCCACGCTAATTTCGGCCACAACTCTCCACATCGCGCTACACTAAAGCCATCTGAACTTTACGGATGGCATCATGACGGCGGTAACTCTTTCTCTTGTTCAGGCGCGCCAGCTTCAGCTGGCGGCTCAGGGCTTGCTGCGCCCACCTTCACATAAAGCCCGATTTGACGATTTACTGTCGGCGGTACGCCGAATGTCACTACTGCAAATCGACACCATCCACGTGGTGGCGCGTAGCCCTTATCTTGTGCTATTCAGCCGTCTCGGGGAGTATCCTCATGTCTGGCTTGAGCAGGCGCTGGCACAGCGAAACCTGTTTGAATACTGGGCGCATGAAGCCTGCTTTATTCCCATTGAGGATTATCCCCTGCTGCGTCACCGCATGCTGAATCCCTCAGCATTAGGCTGGAAGTACAGCCAGGCATGGATGGATGAGCATCAGCAGGATATCGCCAGTTTGCTGGCGCATATTCGTGAAAATGGCGCGGTTCGTTCGGCTGACTTTACGGCTCCGGCGGGGCAGAAGCCTGGCTGGTGGGCGTGGAAACCTCATAAGCGCCACCTGGAAAATCTGTTTACCTCCGGTGAGCTGATGGTCAGCGAACGTCGTCAGTTCCAGCGCGTTTATGACCTGCGTCAGCGTGTGATGCCCGATTGGGATGATGCGCAGCATGCACTCACCGAAGCGGAAGCTGTACAGCGTATGCTGGATAACAGTGCGGGCAGTCTGGGTATCTTTCGTCCGGCCTGGCTGGCAGATTATTACCGTCTGAAACGGGCGCCGGTCCTCCAGGCTATCGATCGCTGGCGGGAACAGGAAACAGTGCGTGAGGTCCAGGTTGAAGATCTCGGCATGATGTATGTCCATCACAGTCTGTTTACACAACTGGCTCATCCGCAAGCCGCTACCCATACCGCTATTCTGTCGCCATTTGACCCACTGGTGTGGGATCGTAAACGCGCACTTGAACTGTTTGATTTTGACTATCGTCTGGAATGTTATACCCCGGAGGAAAAACGGCAGTATGGGTACTTTGTCCTGCCTGTTTTGCATCGGGGTGCGTTAAAAGCACGACTGGATGCGCGTATGCTGCGCAAGACAAACGTGCTGGAGGTCAAACAATTATGGCTGGAACCGCACATACGCGTCAGCCAGCAGTTCGTAGATGATGTGCAGCGTGCTCTGACGAAATTTGCCCGCTGGCAGGGGGCGGAGATGATCGAGGTCAATAAACTTCCTGATGCCATGCGTTCCCGCTGGCCAGCTCGCTGGGAAATATAATCTCGGGCATGTTTTTCGTGGTGAGCGGGTAACTGCACCAGTACAGCTATGGTATTCTTAGCCCATTGCAAAATTGGATGTATCGCGGAGGATTTATGGATCATCGTCTACTCGAAATCGTTGCTTGTCCGGTCTGTCATGGCAAGTTGTACTACAACAAAGAGCAGCAGGAACTCATCTGTAAACCAGATGGCCTGGCATATCCGGTACGTGACGGTATTCCTGTGTTGCTGGAAGTTGAAGCACGCGCATTGACGCTTGAAGAGAGCCATCCATGAGTTTTGTTGCCATTATTCCTGCCCGCTTTGCTTCCACCCGTTTGCCCGGTAAACCCCTGGTCGATATTCACGGCAAACCAATGGTGGTTCACGTGATGGAGCGTGCACTGGAATCCGGTGCCGAACGGGTGATTGTCGCCACGGATAATCAGGATGTGGCACGTGCGGTTGAAGCTGCGGGTGGTGAGGTCTGTATGACCCGTCCTGACCATCAGTCCGGTACTGAGCGCCTGGCCGAAGTGATTGATCACTACCAGTTCCCGGATGACACGGTGATTGTTAATGTTCAGGGTGATGAACCGATGATCCCACCGGTTATTATTCGCCAGGTGGCGGACAATCTGGCCAGCAGCTGTGCGGGTATGGCAACGCTGGCGGTGCCGATTGAATCAGCGGAAGAAGCCTTTAATCCGAATGCCGTAAAGGTGGTACGTGATACCAACGGTTATGCGCTGTATTTTTCACGAGCCACTATCCCGTGGGATCGTGAGCGCTTTGCGGCTTCCCGTGACACTATCGGTGACCACTTCTTGCGTCATATTGGCATTTACGGTTATCGCGCCGGGTTTGTTCGTCGTTATGTCCGTTGGGAAGCCAGTCCGCTTGAGCATATCGAGTTGCTGGAGCAGTTACGCGTGCTTTGGTACGGCGAGAAAATCCATGTTGATGTGGCAAAAGCCATTCCCAGCGTGGGCGTTGATACGCCAGAGGATTTGCTACGCGTTCGCGCAGCCATGCAGTAAATCCGCGTCGGGACCACTGCGCGGGTCCCGCAATTTATACGACGAATTTGATCCAGTTCGGAGCAAATCTCATCAATTCCCACCATCATAAGACCTCTTGCCTGATAAGGAGGGCAGATGGAACAACTGCGATCTGAACTGGCACTGGTGCTGGGAGAGCCCGTCAGCCGGGTTGAGTGTATCAGCCAGCAACCCTACGCCAGTCTCTATACTCTTTACGATGACAGTGGTCATTCACTGCCGTTAGTGGCGAAATACTTCAACATGAAGGGCATTGCAGCCCAGGAAGCGCATAAGCTCTCAATGCTGATGCGTGAAGGGAAGGTGCGTGTGCCTGCCGTGTATGGTTTGGTGATCAGCCAGCAGCCACCCCTGCATGAAGTCTTACTGATAGAGCGTATTGGTGGCGTTTCTATTGAGGCGCCCACGCGTACCCCCGAGCGCTGGCAGCAGCTGCAGGAACAGATTGTTGAAGGGATGCTCGGCTGGCATCGTATCGACAGTCATGGGCTGGTGGGAACGGTAGACAGCACCCAGCAGAATCGTTGGCCCGCCTGGTATGCGCAGCGCGTGGAGGTGTTGTGGGCGACGCTCAACTACCTGCGGCCGGCATTACTCAGTATGGATGACCGACGTGTGCTGTATCGCAGCCGTCAGAGTCTGCGCGCACTGTTTAAAGATTTTGACGATCCCTGTGTTCTGGTTCACGGCAACCTGGTGCTCAGCAGCATAATGAAAGAGGCCTGGGGCGATCAGTTACTGGCGATGATTAATCCCGGTACGATACTTTGGGCACCACGAGAATTCGAATTGTATCCGCTATGCGCATCCGGCGCAGGCGATGGCATCGTCAGTGAGTATTTGCGGCGAGCCCCCGTAGCGGAAGGGTTTGTCGCACGCCGCTGGTTCTACATTCTTTGGGAGGAAATTGCGCGGTTCATTCACACCGCGCAGTTTGACCGTGCGCGTTTTACGGCAGCCAGCCAGTCACTCCTTCCCTGGCTCGACTGACGGTTTGGCGGCGGGTTTCAGCCATTGCCACAAGCGGCCCAGGCTTTCGTAGATCGCACGTTCGCTGTGGCCCAGCCAGAATGATGAGGGTAATACCCGCTCCCAGAAATTCAGCGGTGACGTGACCGCCAACTGGTTTGCGGGTGCTGGCCAGGGGGCCAGGCCCTGACGCTGGAAGAAGATCATGGCCCGTGGCAGATGGTTGGCGGATGTCACCAGCGCAAACGGGCGCTGCCCGACAATATGGGACACTTCCAGGGCTTCCTGTTCGGTATCACTGGGTTTATCCAGCGTAATAATTGCACTTTGCGGTACGCCCAGTGATTGCGCCACGAGTGAGGCCACGGCTGCTGAACTCATCGGGTTGCCCTGTGCATGTCCGCCCGTCACGATCAGTTTTGCCCCAGGGTTCGCCTGCAAAATACGAATGCCCTCTGTGAGACGTGGCAAGCTATTGTTGAGCATATTTGAGCTGGGCGCCCATTGTGGATTCCAGGTGTAGCCACCGCCGAGGACCACAACGTACTCCACCGGGTGCTGATTGTGCCAGGTGGGATAGCGATTCTCGATGGGGGCCAGCAGCCTGTCTGCAATGGGTTGCAGGCTGATCAGCAACAGAATAGCCCAGGCAACGGAGATGAGTGTTTTGCCGCTTTTCTGCCAACGGCTGAACCAGAGTAAGATAATCCCTAGTGCCATCACCAACAGCAGCATTGGCAGTGGAAGCAGCAGGCCGCCAACAATTTTTTTCAGTGCAAAAAACATCAAAAAGGGTTCCTTTTGTCCGAAAAAACATCACACAATCACGAAGCGATGACTGAAAGGTTCATTATTTGTCAGTGTATGCCAAAATACCCCGCATCTTTCAAGCCACAGACGCACTGACGCATTCTCTTCACTTCGCTGAATGACGTGAATGAGCACAGTGTAACGTCTGAACGCCGCTCGAAATAGCCGGGTAACCCCGTAGAATAAAGCCCTGAATGCCGGAGTCGTTGTATGCAGGATCGCAACTTTGATGATATCGCAGAAAAATTTTCTCAGAATATTTACGGTACCACCAAAGGCCGTATTCGCCAGGCCATTCTCTGGGAGGATCTTGATGCGTTATTAACGTCGTTCCCTGACGGTCCGCTTTCGGTGCTGGATGCGGGTGGCGGAGAAGGGCAAACCGGCTGTGGCATTGCGGCTCGGGGTCATCAGGTGCTGCTTTGTGATGTCTCCGAAGAGATGCTCTCCCGTGCCCGCCGCCTCGCCGATGAAAAAGGTGTGAGCGGTAACATGCAATTCGAACAAATTAGCGCTCAGCAGGTCGGTCAACATTTGGATAAACCGGTTGATCTGGTATTGTTTCACGCGGTGCTGGAATGGGTCGCGGAACCCCAGCAGGTGCTGGCGGCGTTGTATGATGCACTGAAGCCTGGTGGCGTCCTGTCGCTCATGTTCTATAACCTGAATGGCTTGCTGATGCAGACGATGGTGCTGGGCAACTTTGGTTATTTACAAACGGGGCTGGCCAAACGTAAAAAGAAAACCTTGTCTCCGGACTATCCAAGGGATCCCGGACAGGTGTATGGCTGGCTGCAAGAGTGTGGCTTTACGATTGAGAACAAAACCGGCATTCGGGTTTTTCACGACTACATGCGTGATAAAACCAAACAGATCGATCGGTTTGATGAGGTTCTGGCCCTGGAAAAGCAATACTGCCGCCAGGAGCCGTTTTTAAGTTTAGGGCGTTATATCCACGTTACAGCGCGGAAACCCATAAGGCAGACGAACTATGAGTGAATTTTCCCAGACTGTACCGGAGCTGGTAGCCTGGGCGCGAAAAAATGATTTTTCCGTCTCATTGCCAACCGAACGTCTGGCTTTTTTGCTGGCGATTGCCACCCTTAATGGGGAGCGCATGGATGGCGAAATGAGTGAAGGCGAACTGATTGATGCCTTCCGCCATGTCAGTGAAGGCTTCGAACAGACCAGCGAAACTGTCGTGGTACGTGCCAACAATGCCATCAACGATATGGTGCGCCAGCGCTTGCTCAATCGCTTTACCAGCGAACATGCGGAAGGTAATGCGATCTATCGTCTGACGCCGTTGGGCATCGGTATTACCGACTATTATATTCGCCAGCGTGAATTCTCCACGCTGCGTCTCTCTTTGCAGTTGTCGATCGTAGCGGGTGAGCTGAAACGTGCCGCCGATGCTGCTGATGAAGATGGCGACGAATTTCACTGGCACCGCAACGTGTTCGCTCCGTTGAAATATTCGGTAGCAGAGATCTTCGACAGTATTGATATCACCCAGCGCATCATGGATGAGCAACAGCAGGGCGTTAAAGATGATATTGCCCAGTTACTCAATAAAGACTGGCGTGCGGCGATATCCAGCTGTGAACTGTTGCTGAACGAAACGTCCGGTACGCTACGTGAACTTCAGGATACCCTGGAGGCTGCGGGCGATAAGCTACAGGCCAATCTGTTGCGCATCCAGGATGCCACGATGAATAGCCCCGATCTCGGCTTCGTCGACAAGCTGGTGTATGACCTGCAAAACAAACTCGACCGCATTATCAGCTGGGGTCAGCAGGCGATTGACCTGTGGATCGGCTATGACCGCCACGTGCACAAATTTATCCGTACCGCGATTGATATGGATAAAAATCGCGTCTTTGCTCAGCGTTTACGTCAATCGGTGCAGAATTACTTCGATCAGCCCTGGGCGCTGACCTATGCCAATGCTGACCGCCTGTACGATATGCGTGATGAAGAATTGACGCTGCGCAGTGAGGAAGTGACAGGCGAACTGCCTTCTGAATTGGAATACGAAGAGTTCAATGCTATCCGTGAACAGCTGGCGGCGATGATTGAAGAAGCTCTGGCCATCTACAGAACACAGCAAAAACCGCTGGATCTCGGAGCGGTGATTCGCGATTACCTGACACAATATCCGCGCGTACGTCACTTTGACGTGGCGCGTATTGTCGTCGATCAGGCTGTACGCTTAGGCGTGGCCGAAGCAGATTTCTCTGGCCTGGCTGCAAAATGGCAGGCGATTAATGATTACGGAGCCAAGGTGCAGGCACATGTCATCGACAAATATTGAACAAGTGATGCCAGTTAAACTGGCGCAGGCACTGGCCAACCCGATTTTCCCGGCACTGGACAGCCAGCTACGCGCAGGGCGCCATATTGGCATTGAAGAGTTAGATCAACACGCCTTTCTGATGGACTACCAGGAGTTTCTGGAAGAGTTCTATGCCCGTTACAACGTTGAACTGATCCGTGCGCCGGAAGGTTTTTTCTACCTGCGGCCACGTTCCACCACGCTGATCCCGCGTTCAGTATTGTCCGAGCTGGATATGATGGTGGGTAAAATCTTGTGTTATCTCTACCTCAGCCCGGAACGTCTGGCCAATGAAGGGATCTTCACCCAGCAAGAGTTGCACGACGAGTTGATGTCGCTGGCCGATGAAAGCAAATTGCTGAAGCTGGTTAACCAGCGTTCTACCGGCTCAGACCTTGACCGCCAGAAACTTCAGGAAAAGATGCGCGCGTCGCTAAACCGCCTGCGTCGCCTGGGAATGGTGTGGTTTATGGGCAATGACAGCAGTAAATTCCGTATCACCGAATCCGTCTTCCGCTTTGGCGCCGATGTGCGCAGCGGTGACGATGCGCGTGAAGCGCAGCTGCGGATGATCCGCGACGGTGAGGCGATGCAGCTTGACGGTGGTCTGGCGCTGAATGATGAAAGCGAAGACGGTGAAAGTGATGCTGAAAACAGTGTGCCGGACAGCGCGGAGGAAGAATAAATGATTGAACGTGGAAAGTTTCGCTCGCTGACGCTGATTAACTGGAACGGTTTTTTTGCCCGGACTTT
The DNA here is from genome assembly GCF_037479175.1 of Erwinia sp. MYb375. NCBI lineage: Bacteria > Pseudomonadati > Pseudomonadota > Gammaproteobacteria > Enterobacterales > Erwiniaceae > Erwinia > Erwinia sp. MYb375. Next base: position 373,134 of record NZ_JBBGZS010000011.1, read on the forward strand.
TGACCTCGACGAGCTGGTGACAACGCTGTCAGGTGGGAACGGTGCAGGTAAGTCGACCACGATGGCGGCATTTGTTACTGCGCTCATCCCCGACCTGACACTGCTGCATTTCCGTAACACCACGGAAGCCGGGGCGACCTCGGGCTCCCGTGATAAAGGCCTGCACGGCAAACTGCGTCCAGGCGTTTGTTACGCGGTGCTCGATGTGGTCAACTCGTTGCATCAGCGCGTGCTTGTCGGGGTGCGACTGCAACAGGTTGCCGGCCGTGACCGCAAAGTGGATATCAAACCTTTTAGTATTCATGGCCTGCCGACGTCCATTAACCCGACTGAGATTCTGACTGAGACGGTGAATGCCCGTCAGGCGCGCGTGGTGCCAATCAGTGAACTGAAAGAGCGGTTTGAAGCGATGGAGAGTGTGCAGTTTAAACAGTACAACTCCATTACGGATTACCATTCAGTGATGTTTGACCTCGGTATTGTAGCGCGTCGTTTACGCTCTGCCGCTGACCGTAGCAAGTATTACCGCCTGATTGAAGCCTCGCTGTACGGGGGGATCTCCAGCGCAATTACGCGTTCACTGCGCGATTACCTGCTGCCTGAAAACAGCGGAGTGCGTAAAGCGTTCCAGGACATGGAAGCCGCGCTGCGTGAAAACCGCATGACGCTGGAAGCGATTCGTGTCACCCAGTCTGACCGCGACCTGTTTAAGCATCTGATCTCAGAAGCGACCAGCTACGTGGCGGCCGACTATATGCGTCATGCCAACGAGCGCCGTATCCACCTTGATGGCGCGATGCAGGTGCGTAATGACCTTTTCACCAGTCGTAAACAGTTATCCGCCGAACAATATCGTCATATTGAGATGGCGCGGGAACTGAGTGAGCACAATGCTGCTGAAAGCGATCTGGAAACGGATTATCAGGGCGCCAGCGACCATCTCAATCTTGTTCAGACGGCACTGCGTCAGCAGGAAAAAATTGACCGTTATGATGCCGATCTCGAAGAGCTGACTTTCCGCCTGGAAGAGCAGAATGAGGTCGTCGCTGAAGCGCGTGAAGTGCATGAAGAAAATGAAGCACGTAGCGAAAACGCTGAGCTGGAAGTGGATGAGCTGAAAAATCAGCTGGCTGACTACCAGCAGGCACTGGATGTGCAGCAGACGCGGGCCATCCAGTATCAGCAGGCCTTGCAGGCACTCCAGCGTGCTCAGGAAATCTGCCAGATAAGCGATCTTAGCGTGGATAACGCAGATGAATGGCAGGAAACCTTCCAGGCAAAAGAGCAGGAAGCGACCGACAAGCTGCTGATGCTGGAACAAAAAATGAGCGTGGCGCAGGCCGCACACAGCCAGTTTGAGCAGGCGTTTGAACTGGTGAGTAAAATTGCCGGCCCGGTTAGCCGTAGCGAAGCCTGGCAGGTGGGGCGTGATTTGTTACGGGATGCCAGCAACCAGCGTTATCATGCCGAACAACTACAACCGCTGCGCAGCCGCCTGAGTGAACTGGCACAACGTGTACGTGAACAGCAGGATGCCGAACGTTTGCTGAGTGACTTCTGCAAGCGACACGGCCAGCATGATGCCAGTGAGCTGGAGTCCTTACAGGCTGAACTGGAAGCACAGATTGAGCTGTTAAGCGAAAGCGTGGCGGACGCGGGTGAGCGCCGTATGACACTGCGCCAGGAGCTGGAGCAGCTCCGTGAACGCATTGCGCGCCTGACTAAACAGGCACCACAGTGGCTGGCTGCGCAGGAAATTCTCTCGCAGTTGAGTGAACAAACGGGCCAGGCGCTGGAAAACAGCCAGCAGGTCACCGAGTTTATGCAGCAACTGCTGGAGCGCGAGCGTGAAACCACGGTAGAACGTGATGAAATCTCAGCCCGTAAGCGCGACATTGAGAAGCAGATTGAGCGTCTCAGCCAGCCGGGTGGGGCAGAAGACGCACGCCTGAACAACCTCGCCGAACGTTTTGGTGGCGTGCTGCTGTCAGAAATTTATGATGATGTCACCATCGATGATGCGCCGTACTTCTCGGCATTGTACGGCCCGGCTCGTCATGCGATTGTGGTGCCTGACCTGTCGCTGATCCGCGATCAGCTCGACGGTCTGGACGATTGCCCGGAAGATCTCTACCTGATCGAAGGGGATCCGCAGTCGTTTGATGACAGCGTATTTAATGTCGAAGAGCTGGAAAAAGCGGTCGTGGTGAAAGCGGGGGATCGCCAGTGGCGCTATTCTCGTTTCCCGAAAGTGCCGTTGTTTGGCCGTGCTGCTCGTGAAAACCAGTTAGAAGTGCTGCATGCCGAGCGCGAAGCGCTGGCCGAACGTTACGCTACGCTGTCATTTGATGTTCAGAAAACCCAGCGTCTGCATCAGTCCTTTAGCCGCTTTATCGGCAGCCACCTTGGCGTGGCGTTTGAGCCCGACCCTGAAGCAGAAATGCGTCTGCTCAATACCCGCCGTAATGAGGTGGAGCGCGCGCTGACGAATCATGAAAGCGAAAACCAGCAACAACGCCAGCAGTTCGAGCAGGCGAAAGAGGGCGTTGCCCAGCTTAACCGTCTGTTGCCTCGCGTCAGCCTGCTGCTGGACGATACGTTACAGGATCGTCATGAAGAGATTCAGGAAAAGCTGGATGAAGCGCAGGAAGCCGCACGCTTTGTGCAGCAGCACGGCGCACAGTTGACGAAGCTGGAACCCATTCTTTCTGTCCTGCAGAGCGATCCGGAGCAGCATGACCAGTTGAAACTGGACTACCAGCAGGCGCAGCAGCAGCAGCGCGATGCGCGTCAGCAAGCCTTTGCCCTGACGGAAGTGGTGCAGCGTCGTGCGCACTTTGGCTACATCGACTCCGCAGGTATGCTCAACGGCACCAGCGACCTCAATGAGAAGCTGCGCCAGCGCCTTGAGCAGGCGGAAGGTGAACGTACCCGCGCCCGTGAGCAGCTACGACAGCATCAAACCCAGCTAACGCAATATTCACAGGTTCTGGCCTCGCTGAAAAGTTCCTATGACGCAAAACGCGACATGCTAAAGGAGCTTCAGCAAGAGATGCTGGATATCGGCGTGCAGGCGGATGCCTCCGCTGAAGAGCGGGCACGACTGCGTCGTGACGAACTCTACAGTGCCCTGAGCAACAACCGCCTGCGTCGTAATCAGTTGGAAAAACAGCTGACCTTCTGTGAAGCCGAAATCGATGCGTTGCAGAAAAAACTACGCCGCCTGGAGCGCGAGTACCAGATAGGCCGTGAGCAGGTTGTGAGTGCGAAGGCGGGCTGGGTTGCAGTGCTGCGTCTGGTCAAAGACAATGGCGTTGAGCGCCGTCTGCACCGTCGTGAGCTGGCGTATCTCGGCGGTGACGAGCTGCGCTCCATGTCGGATAAGGCGTTAGGTGCGCTGCGTCTGGCGGTGGCGGATAACGAACATCTGCGCGACGTGCTGCGTCTGTCGGAGGATCCGAAGCGGCCTGAGCGTAAAATTCAGTTCTTCATTGCGGTTTATCAGCATCTGCGTGAGCGTATCCGTCAGGATATCATTCGCACCGATGATCCGGTCGAAGCCATTGAGCAGATGGAAATTGAGCTGAATCGCCTGACGGAAGAGCTGACTGCCCGTGAGCAGATGCTGGCCATCAGCTCGCGCAGCGTGTCGAACATTATTCGCAAAACGATTCAGCGCGAACAGAATCGTATTCGCCAGTTGAACCAGGGCTTGCAGGCCGTGAGTTTCGGGCAGGTGAAGAGCGTGCGTCTCAACGTTAACGTGCGGGAAGCTCACTCAACGCTGCTTGATGTGCTGTCTGAGCAGCATGAACAGCATCAGGATCTGTTTAAGAGCAATCGCCTGACCTTCTCCGAAGCACTGGCAAAACTCTACCAGCGCCTGAACCCACAAATCGATATGGGCCAGCGTACACCGCAGACCATTGGCGAGGAATTGCTGGATTACCGCAACTATCTTGAGATGGAAGTGGAAGTTAACCGTGGCTCTGACGGCTGGTTGCGTGCAGAAAGTGGGGCGTTATCGACAGGGGAAGCGATTGGTACCGGGATGTCTATTCTGGTGATGGTGGTGCAAAGCTGGGAGGAAGAGTCACGTCGTCTGCGCGGGAAAGATATCTCCCCTTGCCGTCTGCTGTTCCTTGATGAGGCCGCGCGTCTGGATGCAAAATCCATTGCCACCTTATTCGAACTCTGTGACCGACTGGAAATGCAGCTGATTATCGCGGCACCGGAAAACATCAGCCCTGAAAAAGGCACCACTTACAAACTGGTTCGTAAGGTCTTCAATAATACTGAACATGTTCATGTTGTTGGCCTGCGTGGCTTTGCTGCGGAACCGACGATAACGGCAAAAGATGTTGAGGCAGGAGCCTGATTCACGAAATCCTGTAAAAAATAATGGTGCGCAGTGGTAAAATCTCTGTGTCCAGATTACTCTGCATAACGGCATTTGCAACCTAAGAGGCAAATGCCGTTTTCTGTTTCTATACTTATAACAACGACTAATTGCTGCGGGTTACCCATCCGCCAGTCTTAACAGGGAGCAAGGGATGTTGCTGCAGAAATCGTTTTCCACCCAGGCTGTCGCGCTGGGTTGTAGTCTTTTGTGCTGGCTGGTGCCGGTGTCTTCTTCTGTGGCGGGTATTCCACCTGTCTCTGCTCCGATTGTGCAAAGTACCAGCGTCTCGCAGAGTGCGTCGCATCTCAGCGCCTTATTCCCTCAGGGGATGGCACCGTTCTATCTGAAAAACCTTGCACCGTTGTATGCCAGTCGTGGCATGCAGCCGATGTGGCAGGATGAGCAGGCGGTAAAACAGTTCCAGCAACAGCTGGCTGAGGTCGCGATTTCCGGCGTTCAACCGCAGTTTTCCCATTGGGTAAAACAGCTGACTGACCCGAATATTACTGGCCTGGCACGTGATGTGGTGTTGTCTGATGCCATGTTAGGTTATCTGCAGTTTACTTCTGGCGTTCCCAGCAAAGGGGAAACCTGGCTGTACAGCAATGTGCCTTATAAGATGGAAGCCCCGTCTGTCGCGGTGATTAATTTGTGGCAAAACGCGGTAGTGCAGAACCGCCTCAATGGTTTTGTTCTCTCACTGGCCCCGCAGCATCCGCAGTATGTGCGTATGCATCAGGCATTAAAAACGCTGCTGGCAGAAAACCGTCCCTGGCCACAGCTGGTTGATAAGCAGACCCTGCGTCCCGGCCAGATCAGCAATGATGTGCCTGTGCTGCGCGATATTCTTAAACGCACCGGCATGATGTCGGCAGACAGCGAGCCACCAAAACCCACGGAAGAAGTAGTGGGCCCTGTTGATGCGCCGCTGGTCCATGATGATGATAATGCCCAGCCCGATGCCACTGTGCAGGCGAACGTTGATAACAATGTCGTCGTCAGCCCGTCTGCAATGCCGTCAGAAAATAATCCCCAGTCTGCCGTTCCGCAGAATGTCGGTAATGTGCAGGGAACTGTCGCACCTATCAATGCTGATAATGTTTATACTCCGGACCTGGTCGCCGCACTGAAACGCTTCCAGACCTGGCAAGGGTTGGAGGCTGATGGGGCAATAGGCACCCGTACCCGCGAATGGTTAAATGTTTCCCCGCAACGTCGTGCATCGCTGCTGGCATTGAATATCCAACGTCTGAGACTGCTGCCGGATGATATGCACAACGGCATTATGGTGAACATTCCTAATTACTCACTGGCCTACTATGTCAACGGTAATGAAATCCTCTCTTCCCGAGTGATAGTCGGCCGCCCTGACCGTAAAACACCCTTGATGCGCAGCGCGCTGAATAACGTTGTCCTCAACCCACCGTGGAATGTACCCACCACGCTGGTGCGCAAGGATATTGTGCCGAAGGTCAAACAGGACCCGATGTACCTGTATAAGCACAACTATACATTACTGTCGGGCTGGAGCAGTGATGCGCAGGTGGTTGATCCCTCGATGATTGACTGGAGCATGGTATCTGCTGCCTCATTCCCGTATCGCATTCGTCAGGCCCCCGGTCCGACGAATTCACTGGGGCGCTATAAATTCAACATGCCGAGCTCGGATGCAATCTATTTGCATGACACGCCGAATCACGGTCTGTTCCAGAAAGATATTCGTGCTCTCAGCTCTGGCTGCGTACGTGTGAACCGGGCATCCGATCTGGCTAATTTGTTGCTGCAGGATGTGGGCTGGAACGACACGCGGATTTCCAGCACCTTGAAAGAGGGAGATACGCGCTATGTGTCCATCCGTCATCGTATCCCGGTTAACCTCTATTATCTGACCGCCTGGGTGGCAGATGATGGCCAGCCGCAATTTCGTACAGATATTTACAATTATGACAATACGGCACGTTCTGGCGCTCAGGTGCTAACGCAGGCTGGTCAGTTATTGCTCTAATGATTGATTAATCAGCAGTTCCCGGGCAGGGAATGCTTATGCTAAAAAGCCGGTGCTAAGGGTGCTCTGTCACTCTTTGCGCCGGTTTTACTTTTGTTGGGTTGACGTAGGTATTCTCCCCCGGTAAGGTTCGAAACGGTGTAATTAATGCACTGTTCCGAATTCTTTAGCTGGGTAATACTGATTCATGGATAAATTCGACTCTCATCGCCGTAAGTGGCTGACGTTAGGCGGCGCGGCGCTCGGTGTGGCATTGCTCCCCGGGCAGGCTTTTGCCTCGCTTTCAACTTCCCGCCCGCGTGTATTGACGCTTAATAATCTCAATACCGGTGAAAACCTTAAAACGGAATTTTTTAACGGTAAAAGCTATGACAAGGATGAACTGGCACGACTGAATCATTTCTTCCGTGACTACCGGGCCAATAAAAGTAAAAGCATCGATCCCCATCTTTTTGACCAACTCTTCCGTCTGCAATCGCTGCTCGACAGTCGTAAACCGGTACAGCTGATCTCCGGCTACCGTTCCCTCGGCACCAATAACTCATTACGGTCGCATACCCGCGGTGTAGCGAAACATAGCTACCACACGCTGGGGCAGGCGATGGATTTCCACATTGAAGGAATTTCGTTAAGCAATATACGCAAAGCCGCACTTTCGCTGCGGGCGGGTGGTGTAGGATACTACCCAAGTAGTAACTTTGTGCATATTGATACCGGGCCGGTTCGGCACTGGTAAAACGAAATTCCGGCACCCTGTGGTGACCGGTAACGGAGAGTTATGGACTATCATATTATCCCGGTCACTGCGTTCTCGCAGAATTGTTCGGTGATCTGGTGTACGGGTTCAAATGAAGCTGCGCTGGTGGATCCGGGTGGCGACGCAGAGACAATTAAACGTGAAGTGGCAGCCTTGGGTATCGAGCTTACGCAAATACTGTTGACGCACGGTCACCTTGATCATGTCGGTGCCGCTGCTGAACTGGCCGCGCATTATTCTGTACCGATTGTAGGGCCACATAAAGCCGATAAATTCTGGCTCGATAGCCTGCCGACACAAAGTCAGATGTTTGGTTTTGCCGAATGTCCTCCTCTGGCCCCCGATCGGTGGCTGGAAGAGGGTGAGACTGTGCAGGTAGGGCAGACCTCTCTGGAAGTGCTGCTTTGCCCGGGGCATACGCCGGGACACATTGTGTTCTTTGACCGAGCAGGCCGCCTGCTGGTTTCTGGCGATGTGATTTTCAGCGGGGGTGTAGGCCGCTCTGATTTCCCTCAGGGCAGCCACAGCGACCTGATAGCCTCTATTCATAACAAACTGTTGCCACTGGGGGATGACGTCACCTTCATTCCAGGCCACGGACCGATGTCGACGCTGGGGCGTGAACGAATCAGTAATCCGTTCCTGCAATAATCGCATATCGGCATTGGTGCCATAAAAAAGCCTGCTTAAGCAGGCTTTTTTGATCTCGATAATGTTCAGCAGTGGGGCAACGAAAGACCCACCGGTTAAATTACAACACAGCGACGATGGCTTCACACAGTGGAGACATATTGTCAGGTGTCATCCCCGCCACGTTCACACGGCCCGAATTTACCGCGTAGACGCCAAACTCATCTCGCAGGCGCACAACCTGATCTTTCGTCAGGCCGCTGAATGAAAACATCCCATTCTGATCGATGATAAAGCTGAAATCGCCTTTCGCGCCTTTCTCTTGCAGGGTATTCACAAACAGCTGACGCATACGCTGAATACGCTCGCGCATGCTTGTCAGCTCCTGCTCCCACAATGCACGCAGGGCGCTGTTGCCGAGAATGGTGGCGACGACGGCTGCACCGTGTGCGGGTGGGTTAGAATAGTTGGCACGAATGGTGGCTTTCACCTGGCTGAAGGCGGTATCCACGATGGCTGCATCAGCAGCGACCAGGGTGAAAGCGCCGACGCGCTCATTATACAGGCCGAAGTTCTTAGAGTATGAGCTGCATACAATCAGTTCCTGATGGCTGGCAGCAAACGTACGCAGACCTTCGGCATCTTCTTCCAGACCACGGGCAAAGCCCTGATAGGCAAAGTCGAATAGCGGTAACCAGCCTTTCGCCAGTGACAGTTCAGCCAGCTGGGCCCACTGAGCGGCCGTTGGGTCAATGCCGGTGGGGTTGTGGCAGCACCCATGGAACAGCACGATATCACCCGCCTGCGCCGCGCTCAGGCTGTTTAGCAAGCCGTCAAAGTCCAGCACATGCTGTGCAGCATCGTAGTAGTTGTATTCACACACTTCCAGGCCGGCAGCAGCAAAGACATTTTTGTGGTTTGGCCAGCTTGGGTTGCTCACCCAGATACGTTTAGCGCTGGTCTGAGTGGCGATGAAATCGGCTGCAACGCGCAGTGCGCCAGTGCCGCCAGGCGTCTGTGCGGTACGTGCACGATGGTTGCTGATAAGGGCACTGTCTGCTCCGAACAACAGCTCCTGGGTGCAGCGGCCAAAATCGGCGATACCATCAATGCTGAGATAGTTTTTGGTGGTTTCGTTTTCCAGCAGATACTGTTCAGCTTTTTTCACGCTGGTCAGTACCGGCGTTTTGCCGGTTTCATCTTTATACACGCCAATACCGAGGTTGATCTTATTTGTGCGGTCATCAGCGCGGAACAGATCGGCTAAACCAAGAATAGGGTCGGCGGGTGCAGCTGCAATACGTTCAAACATAGTCGAAGTCCGTTAGCTTAGTCTAAAGCGAAGTGAGGACTCAGGGTACCGCCACAAGTGGCAAATTACCAAGCGTTTGCATCAAAAAAAACAGCAGAAAGCGAGTGGGGAAGGGATAAAAACAAAAAAGGGGCCGAAGCCCCTTTTTGATGCACTTTTAATCGCGACCGAAGTCGAGATTAAATGGCAATTAGAACTGGTACACCAGGCCAACACCAACGGTGTTGTCGGTAGAGGTACCGGTTGCACGGGTGTAATCGTTCTCATCCAGCAGGTTGATTTTGTAATCAACATAGGTGGACATGTTTTTGTTAAAGTAGTAGTAGCTACCAACAGAGATGTACTTGTACAGATCCTGGTCACCGATAGTTTCGATGTCCTTGCCTTTAGACTGTACGTAGGCCAGGGATGGACGCAGGCCGAAGTCGAACTGGTACTGAGCAACAGCTTCGAATTTCTGCTCTTTGTTAACTGCACCCAGGTAGTTATCGTCAGAAGAAATGATAGCGGTTGAATTACGGGTTTCACCGTACATTGCGGCCAGGTAAACGTTGTTCGCGTCATACTTAACAGCAGTAGACCAGGCTTCTGCAGATTTTCCGTCGCCAATACCAGTCTGCTGAGTCTCAGTGCGATCAGATTTGGAGTAAGCGGCTGTTACTGCTACGCCAACTGGAGATGTGTAGGTTACAGAAGAACCCCAACCATCGCCGTTTGAATCACGTGGGTCGCGGCTGCCTGACTCATTCTTACCCTGGTATTGCAGAGCGAAGTCAAGGCCATCAACCAGACCGAAGAAGTTGCTGTTACGGTAGGTAGCCAGACCGTTAGAACGACCAACCATGAAGTTATCGTTGTAACCAGAATCACCACCAAATACAGGCAGCACGTCGGTCCATGCCAGTGGGTCGTAACCAACACCGTAGTTACGGCCGTAGTCGAATGAGCCGAACTCAGCAAATTTCAGACCAGCGAAGCCAACACGGGTTTTAGAACCTGAAGTCCCCTGGTTTTCAGCAACGTTGGCCTGGATGTTGTATTCCCACTGGCCGTAACCGGTCAGCTGGTCGTTAATCTGGGTTTCACCTTTGAAACCAAAACGAACGTAAGATTTATCACCGTCTTCGCTAGTGTTATCAGAGAAAGAGTGACGCGCATCAACTTTACCGTACAGGTCCAGTTTGTTGCCATCTTTGTTATAGATTTCTGCTGCGTTAGCGGCACCAGCAGCCAACAGTGCTGGGATCACTACTGCAAGAATGTTGCGCTTCATCATTTTGTTATTACCCTCATTGGAGTTATTTGGACACCTGCCACTGCCGTCAATAATTCTTTACAGAACCAAGATGAGAGTTTGGTGTCTTCCTGTGTCTGCACGCATCTTTCCATTCGCAGCCTGGTTAATCTAGCCCGAAAATGCTACTAATCTCTTATTCTGGTAACAAAGAGAAAATATGTATTACAAAATGTAAAATTCACGGAACTTTGTGAACCAACTCTAAATTTACAAAAATAAAAAAAGGCCAGCGAGGCTGACCTTAGTATATATATGAATTTCTTATATTTAATGCAGAAATCAGAACGTCGCGTTGCGTGGGGTACGTGGGAAGGCGATAACATCCCTTACATTTTGTACACCGGTGACATAGGCGATTAATCGTTCGAAACCTAGTCCGAAACCTGAATGTGGGACCGTACCGTAACGACGCAGGTCGCGGTACCACCAGTAATCTTCTTTATTCAGGCCCATTTCGGCCAGGCGCGCATCCAGCACATCCAGACGCTCTTCACGCTGAGAACCACCAATGATCTCACCAATTCCTGGTGCCAGAACATCCATCGCGGCAACGGTTTTGCCATCATCGTTCAAACGCATATAGAAAGCTTTGATATCTTTCGGGTAGTTCTTTACCACCACCGGTGCTTTGAAGTGTTTCTCTGCCAGATAGCGTTCGTGCTCAGAGGAAAGGTCAATACCCCAGGAGACGGCGTTTTCAAACGTCTGGCCTGACGCCAGCAGGATCTCAACGGCTTCGGTGTAATCTACCTGTGCGAAATCGGTAGTCACAAAACGCTCGAGGCGCGAAATGGCATCTTTGTCTACGCGCTCGGCGAAGAAGGCCATATCATCAGCGCGCTCTTCAAGTACCGCTTTAAACGCGTACTTCAGCATGGCTTCTGCCAGGGCGGCGTTATCTTCCAGGTTGGCGAAGGCCATTTCCGGCTCCAGCATCCAGAATTCCGCCAGGTGACGGCTGGTGTGGGAGTTTTCCGCACGGAAGGTTGGGCCAAAGGTGTAGATTTTGGAAATCGCGCTGGCATAGGTCTCGCCATTAAGCTGGCCTGATACGGTCAGAAACGCTTCTTTGCCGAAGAAATCTTCGTCGTAATTAACTTTACCTTCCGGCGTGCGCGGCAGGTTTTCCAGATCCAGCGTGGATACGCGGAACATTTCGCCAGCGCCTTCGGTATCGGACGCGGTGATCAGCGGCGTAGACACCCAGAAGAAGCCCTGCTCATCGAAGAAACGGTGCAGTGCCTGTGCCAGCGTATGGCGCACACGGGCGACGGCGCCAATCAGGTTGGTACGCGGGCGCAAGTGGGCCACTTCACGCAGGTATTCAATGCTGTGGCGCTTAGCGGCCATTGGGTAAGTATCCGGGTCATCAACCCAGCCGATGACTTCCACGTGGGTGGCCTGAATTTCAAAACTCTGACCTTCCCCCGGAGATTCAACCACTTTACCGGTAATAACCACCGAACAGCCGGTAGTCAGGCGCAATACTTCTTCCTGATAATTATTCAGAGAATTATTAACGACAGCCTGAACGGGATTAAAGCAGGAACCGTCATAAACGGCGATAAAGGAAATACCGGCTTTTGAATCTCTTCGTGTACGCACCCAACCACGTACGGTGACTTCGCTGTCAACCGCGACCCGGCCGTGCAGTACATCCGCTACAGGCACAACGCTCATATAAGTCTCTCACTATTAATCTGAATGAATTACCCCGAATTTAGGGTCTTGCTATGTTACTTGCCGGGCGATGATAAACAAGCGAAATTCCGGCAATAAAGGCAGATTTCTTTAGAAGAAGAGGGAATCTGGGGCCGACACGTGTGCCGACCCCTGAGGTATTCCTATAAATTAAGACAGGCATAAAGCGGAGTGGCCGACCTTCTGTTTCGGTCGGCCAGTGATGCTAGCTGGCTTTTTTGACCAGCGGCAGGTCGAAGGCTTTGCGCAGGGCGCGAACAAAGGCTTTATCCTGGCAAATGGTTTTACCCGGACTGTCCGACAGTTTAGCAACGGGTTTGCCGTTACACTCCACCAGCTTAATCACGATATTAAGCGGTTTAACCTGCGGAATATCGCAGGTCAGGCGGGTACCAATGCCGAAAATAACATTAATACGCTGACCGAAATGGCGGTAAAGCTCCACCGCTTTTTCCAGATCGAGGTTGTCGGAAAATACCAGCGTTTTACTTAGCGGGTCGATACCCAGCTGTTGATAATGTGCGATGGCTTTTTCACCCCATTCCAGCGGATCGCCAGAGTCGTGGCGCAGTCCTTGATAAGCGCTGGCAAACTCAAGGCCGAAATCACGCAGGAAGGCATCCATAGTAATACAGTCTGTCAGGGCAATACCTAACTGGTTCGGGTACTCTTCAAGCCAGGATTGCAGTGCAGCGCGCTGGCAGTTGGCCAGCACCGGGCTAATTTGCTGATGGGCCTGGAACCATTCGTGAGCCTGGGTGCCAACCGGCATGATATCCAGCTGACGTGCCATCTCGTAATTACTGGAGCCAACCAGCCACGGGAAATCCTGTTTCAGTGTACTGACGATCGCCAACTGAACATCGTGTGAGAAACGGCGACGTGTACCGAAATCCATCAGCCGAAAGCGTGACATATCGAGATCGGCGGTCAGCGCTTTAAACTGCGCCAGCTTATTCTTCAACTGGCTGACGGCCATTTCTGGCGTAACCTGCGGTGAGCGATGGCGATGCACCACTTCGCTGATCAGCGCCAGCAGCGGGACTTCCCACATAATCACTTCACGCCACGGCCCGCTGATGCGGATATCCAGTTTGCCCTGGTGGTTACGTACGCGAACCTGAGCGGGGTCATAGCGGTAACTGCGCAGCCAGTTGAGATAATCCGGGGTGAAAAACGGCAGGCCAGAGAGATAAGTGAATTCATCTTCGGTCAGCGTTAATGCGGACATGGTTTCGATTTGTTGTTTTATTTCATCAACATAAATACCCAGCATGTCGTCACCCCGGCAGCGAAACTCGGCGGCAACAGTCACATCGTAATACCGATGGAATACCGCCTGCTGCATATGAAGTTTGTAGGCATCGGTATCGAGCAGCGTCGTCAAAATCGGGGAAGCGTGTCGTGTCATGGTGCGTTTCAGCATCCTCTGGCGAAGAGCGTTATCCCTGGTTCAAATGAAGAAAAAGTCGCAGGAGTATAACTCGAATAGATATTTAGTGAACCCAATCACAGCACAATTCAGACGGAGAGGTCGAGGTAAATACGTGCGATTGTTAATGAAATGTCTTCTTTTATGGCAAAGGCCGCAATTGGCAGTGATTCAACGTGGCAACCTGGTGATAACAGGAATAGACTTGAAAAGGTTAACTAATTATCGACGTGAGAAGGACTTATGACGCAACTGCCACAAGCCAAAAATCGCCATGATTATCGTGCGCCTGACTACACCATTACCGATATTGATTTGACGTTTAATCTCGATGCCAGTACCACGCAGGTTACCGCCATCAGCCAGATTAAACGGTTGGGGGCCAGTGGCGCCGAACTGCGCCTGGATGGCGAAGACCTGACGCTGATCTCGTTGCATGTCGACGATCAGCCCTGGCCGCATTATCGGCAGGAAGAAGGGGCACTGGTGTTACAACAGCTGCCTGAGTCCTTCACGTTAAAAATCGTCAATGACATTCATCCGGATAAAAACACCGCGCTTGAAGGTCTGTACAAATCAGGCGAAGCGCTATGTACCCAGTGTGAAGCGGAAGGTTTCCGTCATATTACCTGGTATCTCGACCGTCCCGACGTGCTGGCGCGTTTTACCACCACCATTATTGCAGAACAGACGCACTATCCTTTCCTGCTTTCTAACGGTAATCGCGTTGATGCCGGGCATATGGAGGATGGCCGCCACTGGGTTAAGTGGCAGGATCCGTTCCCGAAACCTTGCTATCTGTTTGCCGTGGTGGCCGGTGATTTCGACGTGCTGCGTGACAGCTTCACCACCCGTTCTGGCCGTGATGTCGCGTTGGAAATCTTCGTTGATCGGGGCAACCTTGACCGTGCGGACTGGGCGATGACCTCGCTGAAAAACAGTATGAAGTGGGATGAAGAGCGTTTCGGCCTGGAGTACGATCTCGATATCTTTATGATTGTCGCCGTCGACTTCTTCAATATGGGGGCGATGGAGAATAAAGGGCTGAATGTCTTTAACTCCAAATACGTGCTGGCCAAAGCGGAAACCGCCACCGATAAAGACTATCTCGGGATTGAGGCGGTTATCGGTCATGAATACTTCCACAACTGGACCGGTAACCGCGTCACCTGCCGCGACTGGTTCCAGCTCAGTCTGAAAGAGGGACTGACGGTGTTCCGCGATCAGGAGTTCAGTTCTGACCTCGGTTCGCGTGCGGTCAACCGCATTGATAACGTGCGTGTGATGCGCGGTTCACAGTTTGCTGAAGATGCCAGCCCGATGGCGCACCCGATCCGTCCTGAGCAGGTGATCGAGATGAACAACTTCTACACCCTGACGGTGTATGAGAAGGGTTCTGAAGTGATTCGCATGTTGCACACCTTGCTTGGTGAAGAAAACTTCCAGAAAGGCATGCAGCTCTACTTCGAGCGCCATGATGGCAGTGCAGCGACCTGTGATGACTTTGTTCAGGCGATGGAGGATGCTTCCAATGTTGACCTGTCACAGTTCCGCCGTTGGTACAGCCAGTCGGGTACGCCCGTGTTGTCCATCCGTGATGACTACAATCCTGAGCTGGAACAGTACACGTTACATGTGACTCAGATGACGCCGCCAACCGCCGATCAGAAAGAGAAGCTTCCGCTGCATATTCCGCTGGATATTGAGCTGTACGATGGGGAGGGGCAGGTCATTCCGTTACAGCATAATGGCCATCCGGTGCATCATGTACTCAACGTCACTGAGTCTTTCCAGACTTTCGTCTTTGATAAGGTTTACTTCCAGCCTGTGCCTTCCCTGCTGCGCGAATTCTCTGCGCCGGTGAAACTGGACTACAACTGGAGCGATGCGCAGCTCACTTTCCTGATGCGTCATGCGCGCAATGACTTTGCCCGCTGGGATGCGGCGCAGAGCCTGATGGCGAACTACATCAAAATTAACGTGGTCCGCCAGCAGCAGGGGCAACCGCTGTCGCTACCCTTGCACGTGGCGGATGCATTCCGTGCCGTTTTGTTATCGGAGTCCAGCGATCCGGCGCTGATGGCGTTGATCTTGTCTCTGCCGAGTGAAAATGAGATTGCCGAACTGTTCGACATCATTGACCCGCAGGCAAACGCCGTTGTGCGTGAGGCGCTGGTGCGTACGCTGGCAACCGAGCTGGAAGATGAGCTGCTGGCGGTGTATTACGCCAGCCAGACCCCGGAATATCGCATTGAGCACGCGGATATCGGTAAGCGCACATTGAAGAATGTCTGCCTGAGCTATCTGGCCTTTGCGGATGTGGCGCAGGCCGATAAGCTGGTCAGCGCACAGTATCACCATGCTAACAACATGACGGATACCGTGGCGGCCCTGTCGGCTGCCATGGCCGCGCAGCTTCCTTGCCGTACGGCGCTGTTCGCTGATTTCGATGAGCGCTGGCATCAGGATGGTCTGGTGATGGATAAGTGGTTTGCCCTGCAGGCGACCAGCCCGGCTGACGATGTGCTGACGCAGGTGCGCGCACTACTGCATCACCGTTCCTTTACGCTGAGCAATCCGAACCGTATTCGCTCACTGATTGGCGCCTTTGTCTCGGCAAACCCATCGGCGTTCCATGCGGCGGATGGTAGCGGTTATCAGTTCCTGGTCGAAATTCTTAGCGATCTGAATACCCGTAACCCACAGGTTGCGGCGCGCATGATTGAGCCGTTGATTCGTCTGAAGCGTTATGATGCAGGCCGTCAGGCGCTGATGCGCCAGGCTCTGGAGCAGTTGAAAGGGCTGGATAAGCTGTCCGGCGATCTGTTCGAGAAGATCACCAAGGCGCTGAACGCCTGATAAAAGCGGTCAGTGATAAACAAAAAAATGGGCGCTATCTTCGCCCATTTTTATTTTTTAGCCATGTGCATAATGGCGGTTGTGTTGGACGGGTGAACGTTTCATCACGCGGTCGAGCACCTCGGCTTCCAGTTCCGCCAGCTTCACCGATCCTTTACGGCGTGGGCGCGGCAGGTCAACCAGCAGATCCAGCCCGATATTCCCTTCTTCAATCAGCAGAACCCGGTCAGCCATCGCCACCGCTTCGCTGACGTCATGGGTCACCAGCAACACGGTAAAGTGATGCTGTTGCCAAAGCGATTCAATCAGATCCTGCATCTCGATACGGGTTAAGGCATCCAGCGCACCGAGTGGTTCATCCAGCAGCAGCAAGCCAGGGCGGTGGATCAGGGCTCGCGCCAATGCCACGCGTTGTTTTTGTCCGCCAGACAATGCAGCAGGCCACTCTTTAGCACGGTCTGCCAGACCAACGGCATCCAGTGCCGCCAGCGCCTGCTCTTTCCAGGCTTTGCCTTTCAGGCCAAGGCCAACGTTATCGATCACGCTTTTCCACGGCAGCAGGCGCGCATCCTGGAACATCAGACGAATATCTTCCCGTGCTTCATTCAGCGATGCGCTGCCGGCCAGCAGCTCGCCACTGCTGGCTTTCTCCAGCCCGGCCAGCAGTCGTAACAGGGTGCTTTTACCGCAGCCACTACGGCCCACGACGGCGACAAACTGACCCGAGGGAATATGCAGGTCGATGTTATTCAGTACCGTGCGCTGGTTGTATTGCTTGCTGACACCATTGATCACCAGTGGCGTACCGGCATTAAGACGCGCCGGAGACGTGTTTAATTAGCTCATGCGTTTTACTCTTTTAGTTGATACGCCGGATGCCAGCGCAGCCAGACACGCTCCAGCAGCTGAGCGCTGACGTCAGCCAGTTTACCCAGCAGGGCATAAAGAATAATCGCCACCACCACCACATCGGTTTGCAAAAACTCACGGGCATTCATCGCGAGGTAGCCAATGCCGGAGTTGGCTGAAATGGTTTCGGCGACGATCAGCGTCAGCCACATCAGGCCCAGTGCAAAACGCACACCGACCATGATGGAGGGCAGGGCACCCGGCAACACCACCTGGATAAACAGACTCCAGCCAGACAGACCATAACTGCGTGCCATCTCCACCAGCCCCCGATCGATATTACGGATACCATGATAGGTATTCAGGTAAATCGGGAACAGCGTACCCAGCGCGACCAGAAAGATTTTGGCGGATTCATCAATGCCGAACCACAGGATCACCAGCGGGATCAGCGCCAGATGAGGCACGTTGCGCAGCATCTGCACGGAGGTATCGAGCAGGCGCTCACCCAGACGTGACATACCGGTGATCAACCCCAGTATCAGACCAATCGACCCACCGATGCTGAAACCAATCGCCGCACGCCAGCTGCTGATCGCCAGGTGTTGCCACAGTTCACCGCTGGCAGACAGCTTCCAGAAGGTCACCACAATGGCTTCCGGTGACGGCAAAATGCGCGTTGAAAGCCAGCCCATTTGTGAGGCTAACTGCCATACCGCCACCAGCAGAATTGGTAGCGCCCACGGCAGCAGGCCATTGCCGATACGATTAAGGGTCTTACTCATTCTCCACCTCTAACTTTGCGATACTTTTTGTGGGGCAAAATCATGCGCAACATGTTCCCCGTGCGCCTGAACGATCTGCGGTTGCGGGATCGAAGGGACATTAAGATCCAGATGCGGGAACAGCAATTCGCCCACGCGATACGCTTCTTCCAGGTGCGGATAGCCGGAAAGAATAAAGGTCTCAATGCCGAGATCGGCATATTCCTGCATACGAGCCGCCACCGTCGGGCCATCACCCACCAATGCGGTGCCGGCACCGCCGCGGACCAGGCCCACACCTGCCCACAGATTCGGGCTGATCTCAAGCTGGTCACGTTTGCCACCGTGCAGGGCAGCCATTCGCTGCTGGCCAACAGAATCTGTTTTCGCCAGTGCGGCCTGCGCTTTGGCAATGGTCGCATCATCAAGATGCGAGATCAGACGGTCAGCGGCCAGCCATGCCTCTTCATTGGTTTCACGCACAATCACATGCAGACGAATACCAAAACGCACTTTACGCCCTAATGCCGCGGCTTTCGCCTGCACCTGAGCAATTTTTTCTTTGACCTGCTCAGGCGGTTCGCCCCAGGTCAGATAGACATCAACCTGTTCGGCGGCCAGATCCTGCGCGACATCAGACGATCCGCCAAACCACAGTGGGGGACGGGGTTGCTGAACCGGCTTGAACATCAGACGCGCGCCACGTACATGAACATGCTTCCCTTCGTAATCAACCGTTTCGCCTTCCAGCACGCGGCGCCAGACGCGGGTAAACTCGGCAGACTCTGCATAGCGCTCACGGTGATCGAGGAACACGCCATCTCCCGCCAGCTCTTCCGCATCGCCCCCGGTGACCAGATTAAACAGTGCGCGGCCGTTAGAGAGGCGGTCAAGCGTGGCCGCCTGACGAGCAGCCTGCGTGGGCGAGATCACGCCGGGGCGCAGTGCCACCAGGAAGCGCAGACGCTGGGTGACCGGGATCAGCGAAGCGGCAACCAGCCAGGCATCTTCACAGGAGCGGCCGGTCGGGATTAGCACGCCGCCAAATCCCAGGCGATCGGCAGCCTGCGCGATTTGTTGCAGGTAAGCATGATCCACCGGGCGTGCACCGTCGTTGGTGCCTAAATATTTACCATCACCGTGAGTGGGAAGAAACCAGAATACGGAAAGACTCATTGTGTTATTCCTCAATCAATGGGGTGATGGGCCATGCCAGATGCGGCTGGAAATATCGACTTTCACCGGCATCAGCTTGCTGGTGTAAAACAAATCGGCAGTTTGCTGCTGCGCCTGTGCTGTCTTCTCACTGACCAGGGTAATGGCCGTTGGCGGGCGATGATCGAAATAGGTCGAGATGACCGGTTTTGGCAGACCCATCGCCGTTGAGAGCAGGTCCACGCTCTGTTCGCGATGGCTGCGCGTCAGGGCATCGGCCTGGCTAAAGGTATCCAGAACCTGTTGCAGGAACACGCCATTTTTCTCGGTGAACGGGCGAGTTGCGAGGTAGAACGAGCCGGTCAGGTTTAACGTATCGCCGTTTTTCAGCACGCGCACGCCGCCCTGCTGGATGGCCGCAGAGTAATAGGGATCCCAGATTGCCCAGGCGTCAACATCTCCCTGCTGGAAAGCGGCGCGGGCATCCGCAGGCGTCAGAAACGCAGGCTGAATATCATTGAAACCCAGTCCGGCCTCTTTTAAAGCACGTAACAGCAGATTGTGGGAGCTTGAGCCCTTCTGAAAAGCCACTTTATGGCCCTTCAGGTCTGCCACGGTTTTCAATGGACTGTCTTCACGCACCAGAATTACTTCAGATCGTGGTTTTGGCGGTTCGGAACCGACATACAACAGATCCGCGCCAGCGGCCTGAGCGAAAATCGGCGGGATGTCGCCGGTGCTGCCAAGGTCAATGCTGTTGACGTTTAATGCTTCCAGCATCTGTGGCCCGGCAGGGAACTCTACCCATTTAATGGTGGTATGCGGGAAGCGCTTCTCCAGCAGCTGGTGGGATTTCGCCAGCACCATACTGACCGAGCCTTTTTGGTAACCAATACGGACCTGGTCGGGGGCCGGGATGGCGTCAGCAGCAATCGCCTGGCTGGCCAGCAGCCCGGTTATCAGCAGGGTGCTAAATACGCGAGCAAACAATGTCATAGACGGTCACCTTTTCAGACGGCAGCAGCCAGAGGTTGATGGCGGCGGGCAAGTGCATGCCAGAAGGTATCGATCGACTCTGCCAGGCGCTCAGCCAGAATCGGAGAGAGTTCAGGCGTCCGGTCGTAATGGCTGATCTGCGTGTCGTCAGCGAAAACGCCGTGCAGCACTTCCTGCGCTTTCAGTGCATTCAGAACGGGTTTCAGTGCGTAATCGACGGCCAGCAGATGGGCTACGGTGCCCCCTGTTGCCAGCGGTAACACCACTTTATGTTCCAGCGCACGTTCTGGCAGCAGGTCAAGCAGCGTTTTCAATGCCCCGGCAAACGATGCCTTATAGACAGGGGTTGCGACGATCAACCCGTCAGCCGATTCGAGGTCTTCCTTTAAGGCCAGCAGGGCGGGGGAGTCGAAGCGGGCATACAATAAATCTTCGGGATTGAAGTTATGCAGATTCCACGGGATAACCTCGACGCCGCGTTTTTCCAGCGCATGCTGGCAAATGGTCAGTAGTGCGGTGGAGCGTGAAGGAAAACGGGGGCTTCCCGCCAGAGTAATAACGCGCATAACCTCTCCTTATAACCAAAAGTTATTGATAAACGAAATTCAAGAACCGATGGCTCATCCTGACAGAGCGCGTTTGGACGCTTAAATGATTTATCCGGCATATTTTTGCCAGTTTGCACATATAGCGCGGCATAACGGTCTTGATGAAGTAAAAAAACCGTCGATTCAGGCCCGCTTTTGCGCCAGGTCATTTCCCTTTATCCCCTGAAACCCGGATAATACGACCCCGATTTTCCATCGGGACCTCAGGAGTGACCATGTATTACCCTTTCGTTCGTAAGGCGCTGTTTCAGCTCGATCCTGAGCGCGCGCATGACCTGACTTTGCAGCAGTTGAAGCGTATCTCCGGCACCCCGCTGATGGGGCTGATCCGTCAGTCGCTCCCTTTTAAGCCTGTGACCTGCATGGGACTGACTTTTAAGAACCCACTGGGCCTGGCCGCAGGTCTGGATAAAAACGGTGAATGCATTGATGCATTTGGTGCGATGGGATTTGGTTCCATTGAAATTGGTACCGTGACGCCGCGCCCTCAGTCGGGCAATGATAAGCCGCGTATGTTCCGTATTGTTGCAGCGGAAGGGATCATCAACCGCATGGGCTTCAATAATCTGGGCGTTGATAACCTGGTAGAGAATGTTAAAAAAGCCCACTTCGACGGCATCCTCGGCATTAATATTGGCAAGAATAAAGACACGCCGGTAGAGCAGGGGAAAGACGATTATTTAACCTGCATGGATAAGATTTATCCGTATGCCGGCTACATCGCCATCAATATCTCTTCACCGAACACTCCGGGTTTACGATCTTTACAATACGGCGAAGCGCTGGATGATTTACTGGCGGCGATTAAAATCCGTCAAAACGATCTTCAACAGATCCATCATAAATATGTTCCAGTGGCGGTTAAGATCGCACCGGATCTTTCTGAAGAAGAATTGATCCAGGTGGCCGACAGTTTAGTGCGCCACAATATTGATGGCGTGATTGCGACCAATACCACCCTCGATCGTGAGCTGGTAAAAGGATTAAAGCACGCGGAAGAAGCGGGTGGATTAAGCGGCCGTCCGGTACAGCTGCGCAGCACCGAAATCGTTCGCCGTCTGGCGCTGGAATTACAGGGACGCATCCCAATTATTGGCGTCGGTGGGATTGATTCACTGGTTTCGGCGCGCGAAAAAATCACCGCGGGTGCTTCGCTGGTGCAAATATATTCTGGATTTATTTACAAAGGTCCGCCTTTGATAAAAGAAATTGTGACTTATCTCTAGGTTAATTTAGCGTTAAATATGCCAGGGGCTTTATTTTCGGCGCTGTCTCGTTTATATTTTGTTCTGTTTAGGCAATATTAACATTTTACAGAGCGAGCTGAGTGCGTTAACGAAGCCTCTGGTTTCCGGAAAAGGAATATGCTTTCCGGCTACTTGTAACTAAGTATTAATACAGGAACCATCATGAGGATAAAACCAGACGATAACTGGCGTTGGTTTTTCGACGAAGAACATGACCGTATGATGCTCGACCTGGCGGACGGTATGTTATTTCGTTCCCGCTTCCCGCGCAAAATGTTAACGCCTGATGCTTTTGATGTTTCCGGTTTCTGTGTTGATGATGCTGCACTGTTTTTCACCTTTGACGAACGTTGCCGTGATACGCAATTGAATGCCGATCAGCGAGCAGAGCTGGTGCTGAATGCGCTGGTGGCCACGCGTTTCCTGAAACCATTGATGCCTAAAAGCTGGCATTTTGACAGCTATATCCAGGGAAGCTGGCGTCCGGCTGACGGTGAACTGGTTAACGTCAAGGTCTCTGACAGCGGTGAATCGGCAAGTCTGCTGGTGGTAGAGTCTGGTGACAGCGCCGCACTGTGCCTGCTGGCGCAGGCGCAGTTAACCGTTGCTGGTCGTGGAATGGTATTGGGTGATGCGATTAAAATTATGCATGATCGCCTGCTTCCTCACGCCAGTGCAGATGGTATTCGCTTCGCACGCGCGGTGTAAGTCACCGCGCTTGCTATTAGCGCAGCACCACATCGCCCGCCGGAATACAGCTACAGCTTAATACGCTGCCGTCCTGACGTATCGCCCCTTTTTTCATCGCTTTCACTTCCCCACTGACCAGTGTGACTTTGCAACTTCCGCAGATGCCTGAGCGGCAGGAATAAGGCACTTTAATGCCCTGAAGCTCCAGCTGTTCCAGCAATACCTGTTGATTGTTACCAGTAAAATGCTGGCCCTGCCAGTGAATGGCCACATCGCGGGTCGCAACGGTGGCAACCTCCAGCGTTTCTGTTACGCGTCCTGCACCGTAAGCGCGTGGCGTATGGCTGGTTAACACTTCAATTTTATCGCCCACGCGAACGACACCGCTGCTGCGTGCCACCAGGTTCAGGCCAAAATCAATATCACCGCTTCCATCCAGCGCACTGCGAAACCCTTGCAAGGTATTCAGCGGTTCGCCGCCCGAATGTTTACGGCCATATTGCGTGCTGACGGTGGTTAACACGCAGCGGCTACAGGGTTTCGGCACATCGAAGATAATTTCCCCGATACGTAATGACGACCAGCTATCTTCCGCCCATGCGGCAGCACCGCTGACCACCAGGTTGGGGCGAAACTGTTCCATTCGCACCCCGGCCGGACATCGTTGTTGCAGATCGTGCAGAGAGGCCTCATTGACCAGCAGAAACGGGTAACCGTCAGCAAATCCTAACGGAACCTCGTCAAAGCGTTTTACCCGGCGGGTCATCTCCGGGCCGACCCAGCGTAACTGAACCTGGCGCGGGAAAAAATCACTCAGCCATTGATTAATCGTGTCGGGGGCGATTAACGCGGTGAACTGGCTACCCCAGACTTCGGTTGGGGCAGGGGCCGTGAGGAAATCCTCAAAGCGCACGGTCGCACTGCTGCCATCCGGCGCACTCAGGTGCAGCCCGTCGACGATCAGCGCCGGGGTAAACAGCACCATTTCAGGATATTGCCGCGCGGTAATAAAGGTGCCATCGGGTTCGGTCAGCATAAAGATACGGTCGAAGGCCAGACCGCTGCTCAGCGCCTGTGCATGGGAAACCTGCATCCCTCGCATTGATTTAACCGGATGAACAAATAAACGAGACAGACTGATCATGGCGATTCTCCATTGCGCCCACCGCGGACCCCTGCTATTTACAGGGTTTTTGCAGTAATAAACGCTAACTTTATGACATGACGTCATGATTAGCTATAATGCGCAGCAATTTCTGATGACGATAAGTGACGCTATGAATTCTCTGTTTGCCAGTACGGCGCGTGGGCTCGAAGAGCTGTTAAAAAGTGAACTGGAAGCGCTGGGGGCCGAAGGCTGCCAGGTGGTCCAGGGCGGCGTACATTTCCAGGGCGATGATCGTCTGATGTATCAGAGTCTGATGTGGAGCCGACTGGCTTCACGTATCCTGCTGCCGCTAACCGAATGCGGCGTTTACAGCGACCTCGATCTCTATCTCGGGGTGCAGGCGATTGACTGGCCAGCCATGTTTGGCAGCGACCAAACCTTCGTGGTGCATTTCAGCGGATTGAATGAGGTGATCCGTAATAGCCAGTACGGCGCGTTGAAAGTGAAAGACGCTATCGTTGATAGCTTTACCCGTAAAAACCTGCCGCGCCCGAATGTTGATCGCGAACAGGCGGATATTCGCGTTAACGTCTGGTTGAATAAAGATACGGCCAGCATTGCCCTGGATCTGAGCGGGGACGGCCTGCATCAGCGCGGCTATCGCCAACAGACCGGTCAGGCTCCGTTGAAGGAGAACCTGGCAGCGGCCATCGTGCAGCGATCCGGTTGGCAGGTGGGATCGCCGCTGGTGGATCCGATGTGTGGTTCCGGGACCTTGCTGATTGAAGCCGCGATGATCGCCAGCGATCGTGCGCCTGGGCTGCAACGTAAACACTGGGGGTTTACGGGCTGGAGCCAGTTTAATCAGTCCCTGTGGAGCGATGTGACGCGCGAAGCACACGAACGCGCCCGTAAAGGGTTGGAGGAAACCACGTCGCGCTTCTACGGCTATGACAATGACTCCCGGGTGATCGAACGTGCCCGCGCCAACGCCCGTAACGCCGGGCTGACTGACCTCATTGAGTTCACGACCCAGGATGTGCTGAAGTTGACCAACCCGCTGGCGCAGGGTGTGACCGGTACGGTGCTGAGTAACCCACCGTACGGCGAGCGCCTGGACAGTGAACCTGCGTTGATTGCGCTGCACGGTCAGCTGGGCCGTATTATGAAAACGCATTTTGGTGGCTGGAACCTGTCTCTGTTCAGTGCCTCACCTGAGCTGCTGAGCTGCCTGCAATTGCGTGCCGATCGCCAGTTTAAAGCGAAGAACGGCCCGCTGGATTGCGTGCAGAAAAACTACCAGCTGGCGGAAAATCCGACCGGTGCCGCTGCGGGCCAGTTGGCAGAAGACTACGCCAACCGGTTGCGCAAAAATACCAAGAAACTGGATAAATGGGCGCGTCAGGAAGGGATTGAATGCTACCGCGTCTACGATGCCGATCTGCCCGATTACAATGTGGCGGTCGACCGCTACGGCGACTGGGTTGTGGTGCAGGAATATGCGGCGCCGAAAACCATCGAGCCAGCCAAAGCGCGTCAGCGTCTATTTGATGTGATTGCCGCAACCCTCAGCGTGCTCGAACTGCCAGCTAACCGACTGGTGCTGAAAACCCGTGAAAAACAGAAAGGGAAAAATCAGTATCAGAAACTGGGCGAGAAGGGCGATTTCTTTGAAGTTGGTGAGTTTAACGCCAAATTATGGGTTAATCTGACGGACTATCTCGACACTGGCCTGTTCCTCGACCACCGTGTTGCCCGCAAAATGCTGGGGCAGATGAGTAAAGGGAAAGACTTCCTGAACCTGTTTGCCTACACCGGCAGCGCCAGCGTTCACGCCGGTCTGGGAGGCGCGCGCAGCACGACCACGATCGATATGTCGCGAACCTATCTCGAATGGGCCGAGCGCAATATGCGTCTCAACGGTTTGTCCGGGCGTCAGCACCGTCTGATGCAGGCAGACTGCCTGAGCTGGCTGCGTGATGCGGATGAACAGTTTGATCTGATCTTTATCGACCCGCCGACGTTCTCTAACTCCAAACGTATGGAAGAGAGTTTCGACGTGCAGCGCGATCATCTTGATCTGATGAAAGATCTGAAGCGTCTGTTGCGTAAAGGGGGCACCGTAATGTTCTCCAACAATAAACGCGGCTTCAAAATGGATTCTGCCGGCCTGGAAGCTCTTGGCCTGGCTGCTACTGAAATCACTGCGAAAACACAGTCGCAGGATTTTGCCCGTAATCGTCAAATTCACAACTGCTGGCTGATCACTCACGCCGGTAAGGAATAAGTTTTTATGTCACTAATCAGTATTCATGGCGCTTACCTCTCATTCAGCGATGCGCCGCTGTTGGATAACACTGAACTGCACATCGAAGAAAACGAGCGTGTTTGTCTGGTTGGCCGTAACGGGGCGGGTAAATCCACCCTGATGAAGATCATCAACCGCGAACAACCGCTGGATGATGGGCGCATTATTTATGAGCAGGACCTGGTGGTGGCACGCCTCCAGCAGGATCCGCCACGTAATGTGCAGGGCTCGGTGTATGATTTTGTCGCGGAAGGTGTGGAAGAACAGGCAGAACACCTGAAAGCCTATCACGCGATCTCGCATAAAGTGATGGATGATCCGAGCGACAGAAACCTGAATGAGATGGCGCGCTTACAGGGCATTCTTGACCACCAAAATCTGTGGCAGCTGGAAAGCCGTATTCACGATGTGCTGCAACAAATCGGCCTGGATGGGGATGCTGAGCTGTCCTCATTATCCGGTGGATGGTTGCGTAAAGCTGCGCTTGGGCGCGCGCTGGTCAGCAATCCGAAAGTGCTGATGCTGGATGAGCCCACTAACCACCTCGATATTGAAACTATCGACTGGCTGGAAACGTTCCTGAAAACATTCCAGGGCAGCATCATCTTCATTTCGCATGACCGTTCGTTTATTCGCAACATGGCAACGCGCATTGTTGATCTGGACCGTGGCAAGCTGGTTTCCTGGCCAGGCGATTACGATCTGTATCTGACCAGCAAGGAAGAAGCGCTGCGTGTTGAAGAAATGCAGAACGCCGAATTCGATCGCAAACTGGCGCAGGAAGAAGTGTGGATCCGTCAGGGCATCAAAGCGCGCCGCACACGTAACGAAGGGCGTGTTCGTGCGCTTAAAGCGTTGCGCCGCGAACGCTCCGATCGCCGTGAAGTGATGGGCAAAGCCAATATGCAGGTGGAAGAGGCTTCACGCTCTGGCAAGATTGTCTTCGAGCTGGAAAACGTCAGCTATGCGGTGGGTGGTAAACAACTGGTGCGTGATTTCTCCCGCCAGGTACAACGCGGTGACAAAATTGCCCTGATCGGCTCTAACGGCTGTGGCAAAACGACCATGCTGAAGTTGATGCTCGATGAGCTCAAAGCTGACAGCGGCCGCGTGCATATTGGCACCAAGCTTGAAGTCGCCTACTTTGACCAGCACCGCGCTGACCTGGACCCGGACCGCACGGTCATGGACAACCTGGCAGAGGGTAAACAGGAAGTGATGGTAAATGGTAAGCCGCGCCACGTGCTGGGCTACCTGCAGGAGTTCCTGTTCCACCCTAAACGCGCGATGACGCCGGTGCGTGCATTATCGGGTGGTGAGCGTAACCGCCTGTTGCTGGCACGTCTGTTCCTTAAGCCAAGCAACCTGCTGATCCTCGATGAACCGACCAACGACCTCGATGTGGAAACGCTGGAGCTGCTGGAAGAGTTGGTTGATGGTTATCAGGGCACCGTTCTGCTGGTGAGCCACGATCGTCAGTTTGTTGATAACACCGTGACCGAATGCTGGATCTTTGAAGGCAATGGTGAAATCGGTGCGTTTGTTGGCGGCTACCACGATGCGCAGCTTCAGCGTAGTGCCTATAAACAAAACCGCGCCAGCGCAAAATCAACCAGTGCGCAGCCGCGTCAGGAAAACGCAAAAACCGACGCCGCAAAAAAACCTGCGGCTAAGTTAAGCTACAATTTGCAGCGTGAACTCGAACAACTGCCGAAGAAAATGGAAGAGCTGGAAGCCCGTCTTGAAACGTATCAGACGCAGGTTGCCGATGCTAACTTCTTCAATCAGCCCCATGATGTGACCCAGCCTGTACTGGATTCACTCGCCCAGGCTGAACAGGAGCTGGAAGTCGCTTTCGAACGTTGGGAATACCTGGAGTCGTTAAGCAACGGCGCCTGATACAGCTGTTCTGAAATTACCGAGGGTCAGGTATGTGTTCGTCGCACCACGCGCATCAATGGATGCTTTGCCCACAGTGTGACCTGATGACACAGTTGCCAGATATCCGGCCGGGCAGCAAGGCAAGCTGCCCACGTTGTCATACCACACTTCAGTCTAACTGGGTTGAGCCGCGAACGCGGCCAACAGCCTATGCGCTGGCAGCACTCTTTATGCTGCTGCTGGCAAACTTATTCCCTTTCATCAATATGCATGTTGCCGGACTCAGCAGTGAAATCACCCTGACCAAAATACCTCAGGTGATGATTTCCGATGACTACAGTAGTCTTGCGACGCTGTTTTTGCTGTTTGTTCAGGGGGTTCCGGCCTTCTGTATGCTGGTGATTCTGCTCTTAGTGAATGATATTACGTTGCCACAGGGGCTGAAACGCACTCTGGCACGCGTGTTGTTTCAGCTGAAAACCTGGGGCATGGCGGAGATCTTTCTCGCCGGTGTGTTGGTGAGCTTTGTAAAGCTTATGGCTTATGGTGATATCGGCATTGGCACCAGTTTTATCCCCTGGTGCCTGTTCTGCCTGTTACAGCTTAGAGCGTTTCAGTGTATTGACCGCCGTACATTATGGCTGCGGGTCGCCCCATTACCTGTGCTTCCCTTCACGCCATTACCCGCCGTGAGTGGCTTGCGTCAGGGGCTGCGTTCCTGCAGTTGTTGTACTGCGGTACTCGCCAGCGATACGCTGGAGTGTCCGCGCTGTGGGGTTCATGGGCATGTCAGACGAAAGCACAGTCTGCAATGGACACTCGCTTTATTGATGACATCAATCTTGCTCTATATCCCGGCCAATCTGATGCCGATCATGATTACCGAGGCGCTGGGTAATAAAATCACCTCAACCATTATGGCGGGCGTGATCCTGCTGTGGAGTGATGGATCCTACCCGGTGGCGCTGGTGATTTTTATCGCCAGTATCATGGTCCCAACGCTGAAAATGATGGCCATCGGCTGGTTGTGCTGGCACGCCAACGAGCGCGACAGCAACCGGGACGACAGTGATAAAATGCATAAAATATATGAGGTTGTTGAGTTCGTCGGGCGCTGGTCAATGATTGACGTATTCGTGATTGCTGTGTTATCAGCACTGGTGCGAATGGGGCAGTTGATGAATATTTATCCAGCCAGTGGTGCGGTGCTGTTTGCCCTGGTGGTGATCCTGACGATGTTTGCCGCCATGACGTTTGATCCCCGTCTCACCTGGGACCGGATACAAGAAAAGAAGACTGAGGAGCCTGCAAGTGACGGACAATAACCACGGCGTAGCCACGGTAGATAAGATAAAGCGCTGGTCGCCGGTGTGGATCATCCCCATCGTCACCGTCTTGATAGGCGCATGGATTTTGTTTTATCACTTCAGCCATCAGGGCCCGGTAGTCACGTTGATGACGACTAACGCTGAAGGTATTGAAGGGGGGAAAACCCTGATTAAAAGCCGCAGCGTTAACGTCGGGGTGGTCGAAAGTGCCGTGCTAACCGATGATCTGCACCATGTGGAAATCAAAGCACGGCTGAATTCCGGCATGGAAAAACTGCTGCGTGAAGACAGCGCTTTTTGGGTGGTGAAACCCGCTATTGGTCGTGAAGGCATTACCGGGCTGGGAACGCTGCTGTCGGGTGCCTACATTGAACTTCAGCCGGGTGCCAAAGGTGAGAAAGCGGCGCAATATCAGCTGCTGGATTCCCCCCCACTGGCGCCGCTGGATGCTAAAGGTATCCGCATTACCCTCGACAGTGAAAAAGCAGGCCAACTCAATGCGGGTGACCCGGTGCTGTTCCGTGGTTATCGCGTGGGTTCTGTTGAAACCAGCGCCTTTGACGCCGATAAACGCATGATGACCTATCAGTTGTTTATCTCCGCGCCTTATGACCGCCTGGTGACCAGCAACGTTCGCTTCTGGAAAGACAGCGGAATAGCGGTGGATATGTCGGCTTCAGGAATGCGTGTAGAGATGGGATCGCTGACGACTCTGTTCAGCGGTGGCGTCAGCTTTGATGTACCAGAAGGCTGGGAGCGCGGCGATCGGGTTGAAAACAAAGCTGAATACCGGTTGTTCAACGACCAGCGCAGCATTCAGGATTCACTCTATACCGAACACAAAGACTTCCTGCTGTTCTTTAACGACTCTATTCGCGGTCTGCAAAAAGGCGCGCCAGTTGAGTTCCGCGGTATCCGTCTGGGGACGGTCGCAGAGGTGCCATTTACCATGCCGGGCCTTGCCCAGCGTCTTAACAATGATTACCGCATTCCAGTTCTGATCCGTATTGAACCTGACCGCTTCGAGAATCGCTTAGGTAATGATTTCAATATTGAGCAGCATCTTAAAGACGGTATCAAAAGTGGTCTACGAGCTTCACTGAAGTCTGCCAATCTGTTGACGGGCGCATTGTATGTCGATCTCGATTTCTACAACAACGCGAAACCTGTTAGCGGTCCGACGACGTTTGCTGACTATGAGCTGATCCCAACGGTCAGCGGTGGCCTGGCGCAAATTCAGCAGAAGCTGATGGAATCTCTGGATAAGATTAACAGTCTGCCGCTGAATCCGTTGCTGAACGAAGCGACCGGCACGTTGAAAGAGAGCCAGCGTACGTTGCGTGAAATGCAGAAAACGCTCGACAGTCTTAATCAGATCACTTCCAGCCAGTCGATGAAAGAGCTACCAGCGGATATGCAAAGCACGCTGCGTGAACTAAATCGCAGCATGAAGGGCTTCCAGCCAGGCTCACCGGCTTACAATAAGATGGTGGGAGATATGCAGCGTCTCGATCAGGTCCTGCGTGAATTGCAGCCTGTATTAAAAACGCTCAACACCAAGAGTAATGCGTTGGTATTCGAAGCCAAACCCGGTCAGGACCCACAGCCGAAGAGGGCGAAATAATGATGAAATGGATCCCCGTAGCCTTTGTGCTGGCACTGAGTGCTTGCAGCACCCCCAAAACGGCTTACTACCAATTACCAACGGCGGGCAGCACGGCTGTTGTGGCAAGTCGGAACGTGACGACGCCAGTATGGATAGAACGCGTATCGGTGCCGGATTACCTTGCCGGGAATGGTGTGGTCTACCAGAGCAATGATGTCCAATTCGTGATTGCGGCGAATAACCAGTGGGCCAGCCCGCTGGATCAACAGTTGCAGCAAACGCTGGTGACCAATCTCAGCACGGCGTTGCCGGGAGCGCTGGTCTCGTCTTCTCCACTGGGACAGCAACACGATACGCTCAATGTCACCGTAACGGGTTTCCATGGTCGCTATGATGGACAGGCGGTGATCAGTGGTGAATGGATACTTGAACACAATGGCAAACTGCAAAAGCAGCCGTTTACGCTGGTACTACCGCAAAGCGAAGATGGTTACGATGGGTTAGTAAGAACGCTGGCTAAAGGATGGCAGGAGATTGCGGGGCAGGTCGCTAATGCGATAATTCGCGAACAATAAGAAAAAATTAACTAACGTACTAAGCCTTTGATTGTTGCGGAACCTGATTTCTGTGGCATCAAAGGCTTTTTTATTGCCATTCAGTCAGATAGCAGTGTTTTTTAAGCGAGCAGTGGCGAGAAACCACCATGGCTCCGATACACATTCATGACATTGGCGTGAAATTTGCGCGTTGATCTTTACTGAAAGTCGCGGTAGAACTTATGGGTGGTTGCGCGAAACGTAACCACTGTATCTTTCCACCAGATTCCACCAGACTAAATGAGGGAAACGCGGCATGAAGAGACAGAAACGAGATCGCCTGGATCGGGCACAATCACGGGGTTATCACGCAGGCATTACAGGACGCTCAAAAGAGATGTGTCCGTATCAAATGCTGGATGCTCGATCTCACTGGTTGGGAGGTTGGCGACAAGCCATGGAGGACAGGTCGGTTACCGCGTAACACCTGTCAGAGAAAGGGAAGAACCTCCGCTTATGCGGAGGTTTTCATTTTTATCCTTCATACTTCAAGCTGTCTCTGCGTGGCTGCTTTTAGTCACCCGAATCACTGACTTCAGTCAGCTCATCGGGATTCCTTCTTTTGCCGCCTTGATACAACTCGAGTTATCTTGGATATCAGAAAGCAGTGAGAGACTTAGAACGCGGTGGTGTCTTTGAACAGGCCCACTTTCAGGTCAGTAGCGGTGTAAATCACGTTACCATCGACCAGTACTTCACCATCTGCCACGCCCATAACCAGTTTACGGTTGATCACGCGTTTGAAATGAATACGGTAAGACACTTTCTTCGCAGTTGGCAGAACCTGGCCGGTAAATTTCACTTCACCCACACCCAGCGCACGACCTTTACCTTCAGCGCCTAACCAGCCGAGGTAAAAACCAACCAGCTGCCACATAGCATCAAGGCCGAGGCAGCCAGGCATGACCGGGTCACCGATAAAATGGCAGCCGAAGAACCACAGATCAGGATTGATATCCAGCTCAGCTTCAACGAAGCCTTTACCGTAGTTACCGCCGTCTTCGGTCATTTTAACCACGCGGTCCATCATCAACATATTGCCAGCTGGCAATGGCGGGCCTTCCGCGCCAAACAGTTCACCGCGACCAGAGGCAATCAGGTCTTCTTTTGTATAGGATTCGCGTTTATCTACCATGTTTTCAATAAGCCTTATTTTAATGAAGCAGGGAGTTTAGCTTACACGTGTACGCCGGACAAGTCCGATCAGCCGGGCGTAAACCAGTTTAACCAACGCAACGGCCACGGACGATGGCGAGGTTCAGGGTGAAGAATCTGAGCGATACGGTCCTGAATCGAACGTAAGAGGCACGGCCCTGTCTCTTTGTCCCACTCCACGCCAGTTAACAGCGGCAGAGCTTCATCAACGCTGGAGACTGCCCACAGATGGAATTTACCTTCACGAACGGCATCCACCACCTCCTGTTGAAGCGAGAGGTGACGCACGTTGGCCGCAGGAATAATGACCCCTTGGGTTCCGCTTAACGCGCGTTGATTACAGATGTGGAAGAAGCCTTCAATTTTTTCATTCAGCCCGCCAACAGGCTGCACGCGACCGAACTGATCGACGGAACCTGTCACAGCCAGCTGTTGATTAAGCGGCTGTGAGGCGAGGGCACTGATCAGCGCACATAGCTCTGCCAGTGAGGCACTGTCACCATCGACTTCAG
Organism: Erwinia sp. MYb375; assembly: GCF_037479175.1. Lineage (NCBI taxonomy): Bacteria > Pseudomonadati > Pseudomonadota > Gammaproteobacteria > Enterobacterales > Erwiniaceae > Erwinia > Erwinia sp. MYb375. The sequence goes on from NZ_JBBGZS010000011.1 coordinate 406,332, forward strand.
AGTAGGATTGCTCAAAAACGATTGAGGCCGAAAACGGCAGCTGTTGCTCAAGCTCCAACTCTGCAATCAACCATGCCTGCATGATCATCATACCTTTGGCATGAATATTACCGCCAAGCTCGGCTTTGCGCTCTACGTCGGTGAACTCACCATCGCCAACATGAACGACGCAGCTAATTCGTGAAGGTTCACCAAATGCGCGAGGATGGCCGGGGAATTCCATGACTGACAAGGCGTTGATCTGACCGATCATCTCACCGTCAGTTTCAATCAGAATCTGATCAAGCAGGATCTCGTCACGAATTCGCTCAGGCAGAAAACCTTCACGCCATTCGCGCGTGCTGAGGGCATCCTGAAGATTTTCGGCAGTGAGCTGATTGTCTTCGCTGTAGAGTGCGGCTTCCTGTAACTGTCGACACAGCCACTGAGGATCGAGTGGAAGGGTATCCTGATCGCCAGTATAGCGTGCAGCCTCACGGATCAACACCGGCCAGAAATCAGGTGCAGGGGAGGGATAGCCAAGACTATGGGCAACACTTTGTACCCATTGTAACCAGTGGTTGAATTCCTCTTCGTCCACCAGTTGAATATTGTCTTCGAACTCGCTGTACAGCGATAGCCCAGCCAGTTCAGGTTCCATATCCTGGAAATCTGCCAGCACATCGCGTTCACCCACCAGAACCAGGCGGAATTGCATTGGCATCGAGGGGATCGCTAATGGCAGAGGACGGGTTTCATCCTGGGAATACCAGTCAAACCGCTGATTAACCATGATCTGCTTTAGCCGCAGCCACAGCAGTGGTTGCGCCATCAGGGCACGCATTGACAGGATCAATACTCCGCCATTGGCACGATGTACCAGACCTGGTGACAGCGTTATCGTCGACTGATGGATGCGTACGCAGCCAAAAAGTTGTTCGGTTTCAATCCATTCAGCCTGATGAACACCCCCTTCGCTGGCGAAATTATCCACAGCGTTTTCCGCCGGGCGCCAGCTTACCGCGTGTTCGGTGATGTCATATTGGCCACCAAATAAGGGCGCAACATCATCATCATCATCGACAGTAAGGGATGAAAGAATATCCTGCAATAAAGCGAGATATTCAGCGCTCTCAGGGCTTTTGACCAGCATTAGCGGTACTTTGGCCGGGGTTTGCATAAGCAGGCTCAAGCCATTAAACAGGCGTGCCTGCACGGATGCAAAGCACTCTGTATCGGCAGCATAGGCCTGCGAGAGGAGGTGCTGGAAGCGTTCTGTATCGGGCTGTAGGGCGCGCCACTCTAATCGGTTGTTGGTCAAAGTTATCGTATTTTTCTTAGATGATTAAAAGCGGCATTATACAATATTTCAGCCTGTTAAGCACAGTGCACATGCACATCTGCGCCGCTTGCGTTAACATTGACGCTGATGTCCCTGTTTTCTTTGCAGCCTGATGAAAAAAAGCTGTTATTCTTAATTCGTAATGTGGTCAGCATGAGATTCCGATGAAATACCAGCAACTGGAAAATCTTGAAAGCGGATGGAAATGGAAATACCTGGTCAAAAAGCACCGTGAAGGTGAATTGATCACGCGTTATATCGAGTCAAGTGCAGCGCAGGCCGCTGTCGATGAGCTACTGATTATGGAAAATCGACCAGTAGAGGTATTGAAATGGATCAGCCAGCATATTAACCCGCTGCTTGAAAATCGCATGAAGCAGACTATCCGCGCACGTCGCAAGCGTCATTTCAATGCCGAACATCAGCACACGCGTAAGAAATCTATCGATCTGGAATATCTGGTTTGGCAACGTTTGGCTGGTCTTGCGCAGCGTCGAAATAGTACGTTGTCTGAGACGATAGTGCAGTTAATTGAAGATGCAGAACGCAAAGAGCAGTATGCAAGCCAGATGTCATCGCTGAAGCAGGACCTGAAAGCGATTTTGGGCAAGCCTGAATAAAATCGACAATGTGGCTTATCCCTTCCTCTGTTCAATCTATTCAGCCAATAAAAAACCCCGCCTGAGCGGGGTTTTTTTAACGAGATAACTTAAGCCTGTGGCTGAGTTACAACGTCTTTGATGCCTTTAACTTCGATTTCTACACGACGGTCTGGCGCCAGGCAGTCGATCAGGGCATTACGGCCTTTCACGCTGTCACAGGTGCTGCCGGTAACAGGGTTAGATTTACCCTCGCCACGTGCAGAGATCTTGTTAGCAGGGATGCCTTTAGACACGAGGTAGTCTACAACAGACTGAGCGCGTTTTTCAGACAGTTTCTGGTTGTACTGCTCTGAACCGATACGGTCAGTGTAGCCCAGTACGACAACAGAGCCGTCTTTCGGATCCAGATTGCTCAGCTGGGTGTACAGCTGATCCAGAGCCTGCTGACCTTCTGGCTTCAGAGTCGCCTTGTTAAAGGTGAACAGAACGTCAGATTTCAGAGTGAAACGCTTGGTTTCAACAACTGGTGCTGGAGCTGGAGCCGGAGCAACAACTGGTGCTACTGCATCATCCTGACCGAAACGGTAGGAAACGCCAACACTCAGCATTGAGTTATCAGGACGCGCACCAACGGTACCTGCGTCACCGATGTTGTTAACCCACTGGTAATCCAGACGGGTTGCCCAGTTTTTGGTCACTGCGTATTCAACACCAACTGCTGCCAGTGGGGAGACGCCGGTGTCGTGGTCGCTGATGCGATCGCCGCCAACAACCTGCTGGGTGGAGTCTGCACGCCATACCATACCGCCCAGACGGGTGTACACGTCCAGATCGTCAGCAACTGGGTAGCTTAATTTAGCTGCCAGCTGAACGCCCTGTGCTTTGAATGCGCCGTTAACCTGGTCGCCTTTGTTAGGCATACGGCCTAACCAGTCATAACCCAGTTCGAAGCCCAGGTATGGGTTCGCCTGATAGCCAACGAATGCACCAGCACCGAGCTGGCTTTCATGAGATGGGCCGTCGTTATCTTGGTAACCGTTACCGTAGTAACCTTTGTCGTGGTACTGAGACCAGCCCAGTTTAGCACCGGTGTACCAGGTGTCATCTTTAGGGGCGGCCTGCGCTACGGTAGCGAAGCCAGCCAGTGCCACTGCAATTGCGATAGCTGTCTTTTTCATTTTTGCGCCTCGTTATCATCCAAATAGGCAATGAGCTTTAAATTAGCTCTTTGATTTAATCCTTCGCCGGGTTGAGAAACTCGATTGTGACTCTTCCAAAAAATGGAGGTTATTGAGCACCCTGGCGAGCTAAAGTCTACAACGTACCAGCAAACTTACAAGTATGATGTGACGATGGTCAGCAAAAAAACAGCGTTTCGTACACATTTTTTAACATTTGAGGGTGAATTCTTTGCTCAAAAACAGGTCTGAGAACCCAGCTAAACCATTGTCCCACCGCGTCATAACATTATTGGCGTGATAAGAAGGGTCTGGCAGAGATAAAGTCTGAGAAAAATCTTATTTTTACTTAATGATACAAAGATGAGTGAATTCTTAATCCATTGAGCGGTCTGGCTGAGGAGTAAATGCTGTTTTCTGAGCGCATAATTAACCCTAATGCCTGCCCTGAACTTGCCGCTTCCTGCAAGCGTTGACGATCCACTTCTGATATCTCTTCATCCAGCCAGCCTAAAACCACGCTGTAATTCCCGGTCTGCAACGCTTTAATCATGGCTTCTACCGTGGTGATCGTCCCGGAGTAGGGAGACTGCATGACTTTATCCAGAGGTAACCCGGAGCGCTGTAACCAGTCGCGGCTGAGCTTCTGTTGCGGGGTCAGCCATAACTGCCAGCGAGACTGCATCCCCAACTGCTGCAATAAAGGCAGCAGCAGCAATTGAGTCATGTCAGGTTGATTCTCACTGTAAATCAGTTCGCTGATCAGGCCATTAGTACAAGTCGAGGTAGAGGATGCAGATGCGGAAGCGTGCATGTTACGACTAACAGACTGAGATTTCAGGAAATGAGTACGCATAATGTCTTCGCTCACTAAGTTACTGTATGGATATACAGTATAGGTGTGGTGAACAAAGATCAACCTTTAATCTTACTTCCTGGCACATATCCTCTCAGAGGAAACAGACGCTGCTTTGCTGCTTTTACGGAGAGTCAGAGTACATAGAGGTTGAAGGTATTAAGGCTTTTGTCAGATCCGACGGGTTTCTTCCCCGCTCTCGCTGGCATTTTAAGCATTCTCTTTTTTCAGTATAAACTTTAAACATTTGATGTTCATGACAATCAGTTATCAATCATAATGATCCGCACTTTGTATCGCCATTAACAATTACACCAGAAAGGAATAAAAGATAATATCGCTGTGGTGACATATTTTTATATTCTATTTTCCCGCTAAGGAAGGAGAGATACTTACTTTTGCCTGATGGTGTCGGGCTAATTTATTAAAATTAACCCGTAATAACAGAGTAGATGTTTGGTGCTTTCTGGTCATTTGGAGGGACAGCGATGTAAACTTAATATCTTTACCAAAAAATTCGCATGAAAAAAATGTTGGAATACATCGGCTTTGTACCTCGTTGGAACGGAATGTCAGCATATTTATTTTCCATGGCAACCCGCCAGGTTGAGCTGCAGAGGGAACTGATAGGGGCCGAATATGGCGTTTTTTGTGATGAACGGTTGTGAAGGGCTGGGATTTTACCGCATTTTCTCGCTTGCCAGGTTATGGCCAGGATGTGCGTTTTGCTCGCCAGTTTTATTGCGTTTCTTTTATTAAACTGGATGAAAAACTATTTATCAATGATTTTTAATGACGTGTTTTTTATTGAGGTTTTAACCTGGTGCAGATATCGTAATCCTTAATGCTATTTTCCCTCTAAAGTAGAGGATAGCGACCTTGAGTCTATTTTTATGAGCGAATTTTTTCGTAACACCTCGCAAAATTACAATGTAAACACGTGAAATACAAATTAGTCATTGAACCTGTAATGAGTATTGCCTATTTTCTAGTATGTTTTATCGAGACCTTATGAGTTATTTCTTAATTAATTTAGGATGATAATATGGATCGTTCGAAACGTAAAATTGCAGAAGCGAAACAACGACTGGCTCAGCTTGGAGAAGTGCAGTCCCGTACACAGTTCGGTGGTTATTGCCTGGCGGTGGAAAAAACGGTGTTTGCCGTCGTGGCTCAAGGTGAGCTTTATATTCGCGCCTGTGAAGAGGTTCAATCTTATATTGTTGAGCGTAATATGACACCGCTGAGCCTTAGTAAGCGTGGTGTGCCAGTAGAACTCAATTACTATCGTGTTGATGGCGCCTTGTGGTCTGATGGTGAACAGCTGGTAGCCATTTCCCAGCTTTGTCTCCAGGGAGCGAAGCAACAGCAGAGAGAGCGTCAGAATAACCGCCGTCTTAAGGACCTGCCCAATATGGGCATCAGAATGGAAATGTTACTGCGTCAAGTGGGTATTTCAACTATCGAGATGCTGGTTCAACAGGGTGCAAAACGAAGTTGGCTGCTGCTGCGTACTAACAACAAAAATCTGGGATTAACCGTACTCTTCGCCTTGCAAGGTGCCATTGTCGGTCGTCACTATGCTGCGCTTCCGCAAGAGATGAAAGAAGAGTTGCGCCTATGGTTTAACTACAATTCTCAGCAAGAGCGTAAAAAACGGCGTGAAGAAGACTAGCCACGTAAGGCAATTTGTTTTTTAAGGCGCGTAATTTCAGGCAAAAGAGCCACCAGCAAGCCAACCTGCTGCAAGACCAGTGGTTCTTTCGTTTCGGCATTGGCTTCGCTGTGCTGTATGCGTGACGCCAGGCTGTCCATCATGCGCTGTGCTTTCGCCTCATCGACGATGTCAATTTGCAGTACATCGTCGACATAACAGACAGCATCATCCATAAGTTGCAGCATGGCATCGTTTTCCAGCTTCTCACGATGCGCGCCTAAAGCAGAAATGTAGCTTAGAAATGAATGGTTAAGACACAGCAATCGGAAAGCCGCTTCTCGCAATGCCAGATCAGATTTATTTTCTACCGAAAGATTAGAAACAACGGATGCCAGCTCTGCATCACCGTTATGGGCATCACGGCGGGCAATGCGATAATCCAGCCGGTTATCTTTACCCTGGTGATATTGCACCAGAATAGCATCGAGATAGCGGCAGTTCGCATTCAGGGTGCGTTCAGCAACGGCAGGAAGCCGGCGAAAACGCCAGTCAGGCCAGATAAATGTCACCGCCAGCCAGGCAATACCACAGCCAACCAGCGTATCAACAATACGCGGTATCGCCACTTCAAATCCTTCCCCCAACAGGTTGAAGCACAGTAGCACCAGCAAAGTAATGAACATGGTGGCATGCGCATACTGAACGTTGCGGAATGCGAAGAACAGCACACCCGTAACCACAATCAGCATCAATTGCCCTTCAACGGAAGGAACCAGCCACAGTAGCGGCAGACCCAGTACAATCCCGGCCATTGTACCGATAATGCGTAATGCCAGGCGACGACGCGTTGCACTGTAATTGGGTTGGCAGACAAACAAACTGGTCAGCAATATCCAGTAACCGTGTTGCACCCCGGTAGCCTGAATAATGCCATAGCCAACGCACAGCAGCAGCGACATGCGGACTGCATGACGAAACAGCGGAGACTCCGGGCTGAGATGGCGGCTCAGGCGAAGACGAATATCGCTCCAGCCAGTCAACCCCTCGCTGGATAGCGTCTGGTCATGCGGGGCATCGCCCTCTGTCAGCACTTGCTCTGATTCAATAGTCGCCAGCTGGGCATCAATCGCTTTAAGGTTGTTCAGCAGGTAGGCCATGGCTTTGACCTCCGTGCTCTCAGGTTCTGCGGTTTCAAGGCGATGCAGCGCAGCGTGCAGGTTTATAAAGACTCGTTCGAAGCGCGCATCATGCTGATAAGGCTCACGCAGTAAGATTGAGCGCGAGAGTCGCCGGCAGGCTTGTGCTTGTAAAGATAAAAGACGCTGAAAGCGGAACAGAATATCGCTCGAACCCCAGGCTTTACGCAGTGCGTGATACTGCACATGGGAAGAGCTGGCTCGTTCGTGGATATCCTGAGCAACGAAATAGTAATGAAGCGTCCGGCGGGTGCCACGCTGACCACGGTCGCCGCGCAGTCGTGACTGAATCGATGCTTTGGCCTGATTAAGCAGTTGGACCAGTTGACTGTTCTCCATTGCCACGTCGACCAGCGTTTGGTGATCATCCCCTTCAATATCGGGATCAAACAGGTTGGCTTTGGCTTCCAGATAGCGCGCCAGTTGGGCAAAGCAGCGAGATATATTTTCCTGCAACGGCCGTATAGGGAACAGCAGATGTCCGGATAAGGTCAGAAGGTTGTACCACACGGCACCCAGCAGTAGCAGCGCCGGTTGCAGATACCATTGCGGAAATAAATGAATGCCCAGCATGGTATAAATGGCGATCAGTAGCGCGCCAAAGGCGATTGTTGCGTAACGAGGCCCCAGTGCGCCGAGCAAAATGAAGCCCCAGCTGGACAGGGCTAACCCGGCAACAAATAGCCACGGATGCGGGAAGAGCAATTCGACAGAAACGGAAGCAATACAAAAACAGACCAGCGTGATCAGCAGGTTACGTAATCGCCCGGCAAGACGATCGTCAAGATCCGCCAGTGCAGCGGCCACCACTCCCAGCGTTAGCGGGATCGTCCAGGTAATCTGATGCAACCACCAGGGCACGGCAGTGGTTCCTGCCAGTGCCAGCGTGATGCGGATAGTGTACAGCCAGGTGCTGTTGAACGCGTAGCGGCGCACATTGCCGATCATGATCTTATTCATTGTCGTAACTTAGCGGAAACGCGCACGCGCATTGGCTTCACGAGCGGCCTGAGCAACCTCAACGGAAACCACGCGGCGGCCTACTGGCCACAGTGCAATCGCAGCGATTTTAAAATTAGCGATGCCAACGGGAATGCCAATAATCGTCACACACTGTGCGATGCCTGCCATGATATGCATCACGCACAACCACCAGCCAAAAAATACCAGCCAGAAAATATTGAGCAGGGTGCCGCCAGAATTCAGAAGCGCATTTTTACCTGATGGATTCAGCTCATCAACATGCACTGCTTCATTACCATAAGGGAGGAAAGACAGTTTGGTTATCTCCCAGCAGGAACGGGTGAGTGGCAGGGTAAAGATAAAAATAATGCTCACCACCGTGGCCACCAGCCAGGAGAATGTGGTCAGGAATCCACCCAGCACAAAATTCAGAACATTTAATACGGTGCGCATAAACGAGTTTCCCTTCAGAAGATAACGGTGATTAACCGACAATACCTTGATTGTAACGTGTTTTAGCGCTGGAGAGGTACACGTCAGCCAGTTAAACTATCTGATGATGAAAATAACCGCAGCCAGGGTCACCGGAATGGAACTGAAAGCAACAGCGTTGGGTAAACATCTGGCACAGCATCCTTATAACCGGGTGCGTCTTCTGACCGCAGGTGTAGAAGTTAGCGGTGAAAAGCATGAGTATTTGATCCCGTTCAATCAGCTACTGGCAATCAAGTGCAAGCGTGGGCTGGTTTGGGGTGAGCTGGAGTTTACGCTGCCTGACGAAAAAGTTGTGCGCCTTCACGGCACCGAATGGAGTGAAACACAGCGCTTTTTCCACTATCTCAACCAGGAATGGCAGCAGTGGAGTAAGGAAATGAGCGATGTGTCAGCCAGCGTCCTGTTAGCACAGCAGCAGCAAATTTATGAGGCGGAACAACAGGACAAATGGCTGCGCCGCAGCGATATCAGTGCCTGGCAACTGGCGATCCGTAAAGCGTTTGACGCCGTGCCGTTGCCCGCAGAACGATTGGGGGAATTTGATAATTGTCGCGCACCCTACCTTTACTGCCAGCAGTGGCTCCATAACAGCGATGCACGCCGAGTTCAGCGCAACAATGAATGGACCAACCGTATGCTGGAACAGCATGCGGATTTCTTTAACCAGGTGGAAACGTCACCGCTTAATCTCTCCCAGGCACGCTCCGTTGTTAACGGTGAGGACGCGGTGCTGGTTCTGGCGGGGGCAGGCAGTGGTAAAACATCCGTGCTGGTGGCGCGGGCAGGTTGGTTGATGATGCGTCGGCAGGCCAGTGCCTCGCAGATTCTATTGCTGGCGTTTGGTCGCCAGGCGGCCAAAGAAATGAACGAACGTATCCAGGAACGTTTGCACACCGAAGACATTCAGGCGCGAACCTTCCATTCTCTGGCCTTACACATTATTCAGCAGGGCAGTAATAAAGCCCCCACGATCAGCAAACTGGAAACCGATCATGGTGCGCGTCAGGCGCTACTGATTGAGATCTGGCGACAGCAGTGTAATGAGAAAAAAGCGCATGCGAACGGCTGGCGGCAGTGGCTGACAGAGGAGCTGGAGTGGGAACTGGAAGAAGGCAGTTTCTGGCAGGACGATCGCCTGGCGCGGCGCCTTGCCAGCCGGCTTGAGCGTTGGCTTGGACTGATGCGTATGCACGGCGGAGTACAGGCTGCGATGATCGAGAGTGCACCTGATGAAGTCCGCGATCTGTTCAGCAAACGGGTCAAATTAATGGCACCGATGATGAAAGCGTGGAAGAGTGCGCTGAAAGAAGAGGGGGCAGTTGATTTCGCCGGGCTGATTCATCAAGCGGTGAATATTCTTGATAAAGGGCGCTTTATCAGCCCCTGGAAACATATTCTCGTCGATGAGTTTCAGGACATCTCTCCGCAGCGTGCGGCTTTGCTGGCAGCACTGCGCCGTCAGAATAAACAGACCACACTGTTTGCGGTGGGGGATGACTGGCAGGCTATCTATCGCTTCAGCGGCGCTGAAATGAGCTTAACAACGGCCTTCCATCACCATTTTGGTGAGGGCGACCGTTGTGTGCTGGATACCACCTACCGTTTTAATCAGCGTATTGGTGAAATCGCGAATACCTTTGTTCAGAGCAACCCTCATCAGTTAAAAAAACCGCTCAACAGCCTGAGTAAAGGCCATAAAAAAGCCATCTCTCTGTTGCCTGAAGAGCAACTGGAAGCGCTGATGAATAAACTGAGTGGCTATGCTGCCGTTGACGAGAGAATTCTGGTGCTGGCACGTTATCACCATCTGCGCCCGGAAATACTGGATAAAGCCGCAACGCGCTGGCCTAAGCTCAATATTGATTTTATGACTATTCATGCCAGTAAAGGACAGCAGGCAGATTATGTCATTCTGCTGGGGCTGGCAGAAGGTGATGAGGGCTTCCCGGCGGCAGCCAGAGAATCAGTGATGGAAGATGCGCTGTTACCTGCCCCGGAAGACTTTCCGGACGCCGAGGAGCGCAGGCTTGCGTATGTTGCCATTACACGAGCGAAGCAGCAGGTGTGGCTGCTGTATGATCGTAATCATCCATCGGTGTTTGTTGCCGAGTTCAGCCGTCAGGGCGTACCAATACTACGTAAACCCTGACAGCCAGCGGCTGAGCTACTTCAGGCGCTGTTGCAGATAACGTTCATAATCCGGGATCTGGATTTCAACCTGCCGGGCGAACAACGGTGACTGAATAATAAAATCTGCGGTGGCTCGGTTCGTTGCAACGGGAATATTCCACACGGTGGCCAGGCGCAGCAGCGCTTTCACATCGGGATCATGCGGTACCGCATTCAGTGGGTCCCAAAAGAAAATCAGCACATCAATTTTCCCCTCCGAAATCAGCGCACCGACCTGCTGATCGCCGCCCATCGGGCCACTCAGCATCGCCGTCACCGGTAATCCGGTGGCGCGTTGTACCAGATTGCCGGTTGTTCCGGTGGCGTAAAGCGTATGGTGCTGCAACTGCTCTTTGTGGATATCCACCCACTGCATTAAAGCGTTCTTACAGTGGTCGTGGGCCACCAGCGCGATATGTTTCTGTGGCTGTAGAGTGCGGGTTGTCTGATCCATTCAGTATCCTGGTTGGGTAGAGCAAGAGGAATAAGTAAACAGAGGACTGAGTGTAGCGCCGGGTATCTGCCGATATCAACTGGTATGCAGGGCCTTCATCAACATAACAAAGCGCTGACGGGTGGCGGAATCGACCTGCAAGTACCAGAGACGCAGCATGCGCTCGGCCGGATGCTGGCTTATTGAGGGGTCGGGAAGAACAGAAGCCGACTGAGAGGTACGGCGCATTGGCTGGGCAAAGCGTGGCACCGAAGCCACTTTGTTATCGAGGTTATACTGTACCATTGCCTGTTCGAGATCGTCCTGCGTCTGCAAACGAAGCGCATCCCGCTGGCTGTTAATCTCTACACCGTGTTCATTGACTAGCGTAAACTGCGGGTTTTTGTCGAAGTGCTTTCCGTCATGCAACGTTTGCAGTGCGGGTAACTGAATCACCACTGACTGAGTGCTGGCAGTAAATTTGACAATCTGAGGAGCTGAAACCCAGTTGACCGGCGTCTGTGCGTTGCGGGTGACCATTCTTTCTACACGAAAGAGCAATTGGTGTTCCCCACGCTCCAGTTCCAGACCTTCCGCGCCTTTGAGCAATGACCCCGAAATCTTGTGTCCATCCAGTACCAGCAGGTCAATATCGGCTGAAAGCTTCAGCGTTGTTGCCTGCGCGGTTGCGGCAACCAGCATCGCTATCAGTCCGGCGATAACCATACACAGCTTCATTGTCTCTCCAGCAGGGTAAAGGATATAGGGGGTAAGAATGTGTCAAAGTCTTTCAGTATGGCATCATATTAACATTTAAAAATACTTAATCGTGCTATAAATCGAGAATCGCATGAGTTGCATTTTTTAATGTGGTGAATAAGCCACACTTAGCGGTAATAGAGCCAGTAAGGCAAATGGAGGCAACAATGAGTGATAAAACCATCGCTGATGTTCTGACATCGACAAAAACGATTGCACTGGTCGGCGCCAGTGATAAACCCGGGCGGCCAAGTTACGGTGTGATGGCTTACCTGTTGTCACAAGGGTATCAGGTCATCCCGGTTAGCCCGAAGCTGGCAGGCGGTACTTTGCTGGGGCAAACTGTTTACGCTGAACTGAGTGATATTCCTCACAGCATTGATATGGTCGATGTCTTTCGCAATGCCGAGGCAGCGTGGGGTGTGGCGCAGGAGGCGATTGCTATTGGTGCAAAATCGCTGTGGTTCCAGATTGGCGTGATTAATGAACAGGCCGCCGTTCTGGCTGGAGAAGCCGGATTGAAGGTCATCATGGACCGCTGCCCGAAAATTGAAATCCCCCGCCTGGGGCTGGAAAAATAGCGAAGAAACCCCGTATTAACGGGGTTTTTTTAATGTCTGAGGCTGGGAGCCTGGAGCTGCTGGCGGATTGAGGCAGCCAGTTCATCAAGAGATGGCTGCTCAGGATGCTCACCAGGTAATTCCCATGCGATTTGCGCTTCTGCGAGGTAGGTTTGCACTCGCTGACCGTCATCATCTTCCATCACCACGTGATACCAGGGTGAGGAGCGAAGCGTTTCGGCGCCATCAACCTCGTCAATGGCAGGCTCGGTTAAAGAGTATTCCGGGTCGACATCAACAATAACCCCGAGAAAACCGAGTAGCTGGTGGCGTACCTGTTGTCCGATACCATATTTGCTGGCAATCATCGTAACCTCCTGAGAAAAGTTGCCCTTATCTCTATATATGGAGGCAAGGACAGCATTTTCAAGTTACAACACGCGGCAGGCAAACCCTTTCAGATACATTCCTTCCGGATAGCTGGCGATCACCGGGTGATCGGCAGCCTGACGGAACTGCTCAATAAATTGAACATCACGCTGTGCATCAAGGGCTGCATCGGCAATGATTTTCTGGAACAGGTCAGTCGCCATCAGGCCTGAGCAGGAGAAGGTCATCAGCATCCCGCCCGGGTTCAGCAACTGCATTGCCAGCATATTGATGTCTTTGTAACCACGACAGGCACCCATCAGTTGATTTTTGTTCTCAACAAATTTCGGCGGATCCATGATGATCAGATCGAACTTCTCGCCTTCCTCGCGATACCGGCGCAGCAATTTAAAGACATCGTCACGCAGGAACTTCGCTTTACTCACATCCAGTCCGTTCAGCTCCACGTTCTGGCGGGCCACATCCAGTGCAGCCTGTGAGGTATCCACACTGATCACTTCAGAGCAATTACCCATCAGCGCCGATACCGCAAACCCACCAGTATAGGAGAAGCAGTTAAGCACACGACGGCCTTCCGCGTAGCGGCGGGTTGCCAGGCGGCTGTCGCGCTGATCAAGGTAGTAACCGGTTTTATGTCCAGTCTGAATGTCGACCAGCAGTTTCATACCGTGTTCTGTAATCGGCAGCAACTCCGGCGGAGTATCACCCAGCACTACGCCCTGGGTCAGTTCAAGACCCTCTTTTTTGCGCACGCTGACATCAGAGCGGTCATAGATGGCACAATCCGGGTAGCAGGTCTGCAGAGCGGTAATCAGCGGGGCACGCTGATACTCAGCACCGGCAGAGAGCAGTTGCAGCACCAGGAAGTTGCCGAAGCGGTCGATGGTGATACCGGGTAAGCCATCAGACTCACCGGCAATCAGTCGGTAACTGTCAAGATTATCGCGCTGCGCCAGCCAGTCACGCAGCTGCTGCGCGGCCTGTAAACGGCGTACGAAGAAATCGATGTCAATCGACTCATCCTGCTGCCAGCTCCACACGCGGGCACGGATCTGCGACTCTGGTGACCAGGCGGCACGTGCCAGCCATTTCCCCTGGCTGTCACAGACATCAATAGTTTCACCCGACTGGGCTTTGCCTTCCATACGGGCAACCGCCCCGGAGAAAACCCACGGATGGCGACGAAGTAAGGACTTTTCACGTCCTTTGGCAAGAATCAAACGAACAGTCATATTTTGCTATGCTTACACTCAGAGAATCAGTCGATATTGTCCGGTGCCGACCGCGAAAAAGCAATCGGTGTTGGTCAGAGGAGAAAAAATGGCAATCATCTGCATCCGCGTATGGGTCCACGGTAGTGTTCAGGGCGTTGGGTTTCGTTACAGCACTCAGCGGGAAGCAAAAGGGCTCGGGGTGAAGGGGTATGCCAAAAATCTGGATGACGGTAGTGTTGAAGTGCTGGCCTGCGGTGAGGCGCAGCAGGTTGAGGCGCTGCTGGCGTGGCTAAAAGCAGGTGGGCCACGCAGCGCCCGCGTGGAGAAAGTGCTGGCGGAGCCACACCATCCCGCACACCTTCCGCACGGATTTAGCACGATTTAATGTTTACAGGCACTTGGCAGGTTTTGGTAGTCCGGCAATTTTTGTTGCCTGCTTTGCAGGGCCTTTTGGGAACAGCCGGAACAGATAGCGGCTGTTACCTTTCTCTTCACCGTACTTTTGTGCCATCGCTTTCACCAGCATTCTCACCGCGGGTGAAGTATTGAATTCCAGATAGAAGGCACGCACAAAGTGCACCACTTCCCAGTGGGCGTCACTTAATTCAATCCCTTCCTCTGCGGCTAACAGCGGGGCCAGCCCTTCGCTCCACGCGGCAGTAGATTTCAAATATCCCTGCGCATCACGTTCAATCTCTTTCCCGTCAAACTGCACTGTCATTGCCTCACACTAAAAATCGGCGGTCAGTTTACCAAACTTTTGCCTCAGCAAAAATAAAGCCCCGCAGTGCGGGGCTTTATTAACATTGTTCGTATGACTTAGTTGCTGCGTGACATACCCAGCAGACTCAGCAGGCTGACAAAGATGTTGTAGATAGAAACGTACAGACTGACGGTAGCGCGGATATAGTTGGTTTCGCCACCGTGAATGATGTTGCTGGTTTCCCACAGAATGGCCCCGGTAGAGAACAGCACAAACAGCACGCTGATCGCCATATGCAGGGCAGGGATGTTAAGGAAGATATTGGCCACGACGGCAATCAACAGTACAACAAACCCTGCCATCAGCATCCCGGAGAGGAAAGACATGTCCTTACGGGTGGTCAGCACATAGGCTGAACAGCAGAAGAAGACTAATGCTGTGCCCCCTAATGCCAGCCCGATCACATCACCCATTCCCGCAGACAGGAAGCTGTTCAGGATTGGGCCCAGGCAATAACCCAGGAAACCGGTAAAGGCAAAGGCTGCCAAAATACCTGCCGGGCTGTTAGCCAGGCGATGGGTCAGGAACATCAAGCCATAGAAGCCGACCAGCATCAGGATTAAACCGGGTGCCGGCAGCGCGTAAACAGTACTCAGCGTGGCAGTCACCGCCGAGAACGCTAAGGTCAGGCCGAGCAGAAAATAGGTATTACGCAGGACTGTGTGTGTGCTCAGTAACGAGCTGTCGCGCGTGGAAGAAACAATGCGATCCATAAACCACCTCTTAGGGTCACGAAAGTAAGACTCAAACTATCATGCAGAATAAGGAGCAGAAGCCGGTGGGGGAAGGCGTTTTACCCTTCTTTACGCGCTAATCCGCTGATTCTTTAAACAAGATGGTGATATTAGCGGCAATCAAACCGTTTGAGGCTTTTTTTTACGCGGTTGATACAAAACTCACTTTACAAGCAGAACAGGGATGTTTATAGTGCGCCCCATTGTGGAAGCGTGGCCGAGTGGCTGAAGGCACCGGTCTTGAAAACCGGCGACGGGAAACCGTTCTAGAGTTCGAATCTCTACGCTTCCACCATCAAATCCAACGGGCCAGCGTAAGCTGGCCCGTTTTGCTATGCGCAAAATAAAAAAACGGGTGATGTGCTACTGCGTCTTTTATCTCCGTTTTGCCATCCTTTGCTGAAATTTACAGCAAGCAATCACAAATGCTCACAAAATCAACAAAGTAGCGAAAAATAATGTTGGCAAAGTGAAAAACATTCCCTATACTGCGCTCCATCAGTTAGCGAGACTCTTCTTAAGCAAAGCTGATAACCGTGTGGAAGCGTGGCCGAGTGGCTGAAGGCACCGGTCTTGAAAACCGGCGACGGGAAACCGTTCTAGAGTTCGAATCTCTACGCTTCCACCATCCATTCTGACCCCGTGCTGGCAACAGCGCGGGGTTTTTTGTTTTATCGCATCCCTGAAAGCCCGTGTGCAACAGTCGCCAGATAAATACAAAAATAATCTTTTACCATATCAATGAATTCCTGAGAAAGTGCCAGCTGTTGTGACTCGTCCTGTATCTTCAGCAGATTGACCTGCTCTGCTGCCTGCAGGCAGCGCCGAATATGTGACCTTGAGACGCCACAGAAAAAAGCCGCCTTGAGAATATTGTAATGAATGATCGGTGATTTCTGTTTGATGCTCTCCAGATAGATATTAAACATAATCATATGACCGCCATCGCGGCTCAAAAACTCGCCGCTGCCTGGCACCAAATCATGCAGAAATAACCGATTCAGGGTGATCTCTGAGTAAGTGCGGAAGAATTCCGGCACAAAATTTGGATGTTTCTGATAAAAATTAAGATCAAAATCATCTGATAACATGGCACAAGGAAGCAGCATCGTGTTAATCATGCGCCGGGTTTCTGCCAGTGCTTTCGCTGTCGGTTTATAGTTGAGCTTACGTTTATCTTTTGCATCGCGATAAACCTCCAGTCTTCCCCCCACGCGTAAAAAAAGCAAAAAAGAATCCAGCGAATTACTGCTGAACAGATCATTTCCAATACAAAATCTTTTAATGTCTTTAAACGTACTGCCGGAGCGAGTGTAGTAGATACCTAATATGGCAGAGCCAACAATAAATCTGTTTGCCTTGAACAGAGTCTTGAAATAGAGCGGATTAGTTAAGTACTGTTTAAGTAAAAGATCATAGTGGCATTGAATAGCATCATCAATCTTACTCCTCTCCCTGAATTCCCTGGACATACTTTTTAGCTTAATTTCCAGCGCTAACTTCTTCCTACTAACAAAAGGCATACGTAAATATCTTATTTTCTTATTTTAAAGTTGGTAAGAATTATCTTATTTGCCATAGGTGGTTGTGTCAACCAACTAAGATATTTTGCTTTGTGTTTTTCCCTATGGATTCGATAGCAGGATAATAAACACCTTGTTTTACATGTGTTTAGTTTTTGTTGAATATAGCGGTTCACATAAAAATGCTATCACAATGTTAATAATATATTTAACTGTATGTTTTTTAAGGTTTTTAAATTAACAACAAAAATGGACAGTGACTTGATGAGAGATCGGATTAGTATTGCGGCACTTCACAACGGAATACCCGAGATGAGTCTGGCTGTCATTTAAGTAAACTAAAGCCGGAGCTTTTGTGAGGATGGATCATTCTGCAAGACAGATAAAACTCAAGGATATCTAAATGGAAATTAAAAAAATCGCTGCTATTTCACTTTTCACTCTTGTAGCATCAGGTGCAGTTAATGCCGCTGATGAAGGCAGTGGTAAAATTACTTTTTACGGTTCAATCGTCAATGCACCTTGCTCTATTGCGCCCAATGTTGACGATCAGAAAATCCCTCTGGGACAGGTGTCAAATACATTGTTGGCTAACGGCGGAGAGCAGACTGCGATCCCTTTTACCATTGATTTACAGAACTGCGATAACAGCACGAAAAAAACGGTAACTGCGACCTTTACCGGTAAATCCGGTGTGGATGGCCGACTGGGTATTACCGGAGAAGCAAGCGGTGCCAGTATTCTTTTGCGCGATGGTAGCGGCAAGAAAATCGAGCTGGGTACCGCCACCACCGCCCAGAATATTAATGGTGGTGCGAACACTCTGCAATTCACCGCAGCACTGAAAGGTGATGGTACAACCGATGAACCTGTTGCTGTAGGCACGGGTGCATTCACCGCGGTTACAAATTTCACCCTGGCTTATCCCTGATATCCTTTTTGCCGGATGAACATGGCGTCCGGGATCCCGGGCGCGATTTATTTTTTTATAAGACGAAAAAGGATTATCCGCCAGCTGAATTATTGAAAAAATAACATTAAAAATAAAATTTACAGGGATATTGGCTATTTCCATTTTTCTGGGACTGGAGGTGTGGGGTCATCGTGTCCATGCGGATGACATTCAGTTCAATACCGATCTGTTTGATGTGGAAGACCGTCAGAATATTGATGTATCGAATTTTACCCATAAGGGCTACATCATGCCGGGTCGTTACCTCATGAATATCCGTCTGAATAACGAACCGCTGGCAGAACGTGCCATCAATTTTTATTTACCGGAAGACCATCCTGAGATGAGCCTGCCGTGCCTTGATGCGCAACTCGTCAGCGAACTGGGGCTGCGATCCGATTCTGTCAGTGCGTTGAAGTGGTGGCATGAGGGGAAGTGCCTCGATATTCGCAGCCTGAAAGGAATGCAGGCGAGGGGCGATCTTTCCACCACAACGCTGGCGATTAGTGTGCCACAGGCATTCCTCAACTATCAGTCCGCCAACTGGGATCCTCCCTCTCGTTGGGATGAGGGGATCCCTGGCGTGCTGTTTGATTATAATTTGAACAGTCAGGTCCGTTTTACCCCTCATGCCGGTGAGCAGCGAACCACCGCCGGAACAGGTGTCGCCGGTGCCAACCTCGGTCCCTGGCGGTTGCGTGCAGACTGGCAGGGGCGTCGCGACACACTCAATGGCACTACGCGCAACACCTTCGACTGGACGCGTTACTCTGCCTCACGCGCGCTGCCGGAAAGCGGAGCCAGGCTGGTGGTCGGTGAGGACTATCTGGTCTCTGATATTTTCGACAGCTTCCGCTTTGCCGGTGTCAGTCTGATCACCGACGACAATATGTTACCTCCCAACCTGCGTGGCTACGCACCGGAAGTTACCGGTGTGGCGCGTACGCATGCCAGAGTCGTCGTGATGCATCAGGGACGTGTCCTTTATCAGACTCAGGTGGCCGCAGGGCCGTTCCGCATCCAGGATATTGATGATTCAGTACTGGGGGAATTACAGGTTCGCATCGAAGAAGAGGATGGGTCGGTTCAGACTTTCACCCTTAATACCGCGACGATCCCCTATCTGACGCGTCCCGGACAGCTACGTTACAAAATGGCGCTGGGGCAGCCGATAAACGGGCAGCACAGTATGAGTGGGCCACAGTTTGCCAGCGGCGAATTCTCCTGGGGAGTCAATAACGGCTGGTCGCTGTATGGCGGAGCGATCGGCAGCGAGCACTATCAGGCGCTTGCCAGCGGGATTGGCCGCGATCTGCTGGTGTTCGGTGCCATGTCTTTTGACGTGACTCATTCGGTGGCCCGACTTCCGTGGGGAGATACCCGTCAGGGGAATTCATACCGACTGAGCTATTCCAAACGCTTTGACGATTATGGCAGTCAGGTCACCTTTGCCGGCTATCGCTTTTCTGAACGCGAGTTTATGACGATGGATGCATTTCTCGATGCCGAACGCCACGGTAGCGGGCAAAGCAACAGCCGTGAAATGTACACCGTCACGCTGGCTCAGGATCTGCGGGCACTGGGAACCAGCGCGCAGCTTAGTTACAACCGTCAAACCTATTGGGACAGGCCGGAAAGCGAACGCTATAGCCTGGCATTGTCGCGTTACTTCGACATTCTGCAGTGGAAAAATGCCAGCCTTTCATTCTCTGCCTGGCAGAACCGTTATAACCAACTGAGTGATAAAGGGCTTTATCTCTCTTTATCATTACCTATTGGTAATCGGGGCACTGTCAGCTACAGCGGGTCGAGTGGGCGCAATAATAACAGCCAGCAGGTTAATTATTACAACCAGATAAATAATAACGACAGTTACAGTCTCAGTGCCGGAACCACCAATAGCAGTCATACCCTGTCTGGATATTATCTGCATGATGGCAGTAGCGCACAGCTGACCGGAAGCGTCAATGTGCAGCAAGATAATTATCAGGCCTTTGGTGCCTCGTTGAAAGGTGGAATAACCGCGACAGCAAAAGGGGGAGCGGCGCACCGTCAGAACTCTCCTGGAGGAACGCGTTTATTACTCGATACCGACGGTGTTGCCAATATTCCAGTGCGGGCCAACGGCGGAATTGTTTACAGCAATAGCCGCGGGAAATTAGTGATTTCCGATATCAGCAGCTATTACCGAAATCAGGTGGGCATTGATATTAATAAACTGCCGGAAAACGCCGAAGTCACCTCATCCATTGTGCACGCCACGCTCACCGAAGGGGCGATTGGTTATCGTCATTTTCCGGTACTGGCGGGATTGAAAGCGATGGCCGTTATCCGTCTGGAAGAGGGAACATCCCCTCCGTTCGGAGCACAGGTGATGAATGCCCGTCAGCAGGCGGTGGGGCTGGTGGCGGATGGCGGCAGCGTTTATCTGAGTGGCATGCAGTCAGGAGAACATTTGAGCGTCTCCTGGGATGGCAGACAACAGTGCCAGATTACGCTGCCGCCATTGAATAAAGACAGGCTGGATAATCTTCTACTGCCGTGTATCGGCAATCACGCGATGTTGGGCCAGCCCCAGAATCAAACCAAGGAATAAATGTAATGAAACAGTCAACAAGCAAGGGGGTGCTGAATACCCTTGCCGCCGGTATAGTCTTTTTTTCATCCTGGTCGCAGGCAGCTCTTTCTCTTGATCGTACCCGTATTATTCTGGATGCAGGAAATCCGTCGGTCAGCCTGACCATTGCCAATGAAAATCCCCGGCTTCCTTATCTCGCTCAGGGCTGGATTGAGAATGAACAAGGTGAAAAAGTGAATTCACCGTTAACGGTACTGCCGCCAGTACAGCGCATAGAGGCCGGTGATAAAAGCCAGATAAAGATACAGTCGCTTTCTTCGGTGAATTTACTTTCCCAGGATAAAGAAACGTTATTTTATTTTAACCTGCGTGAAATTCCACCGCGTTCCGATCAGCCAAATACGCTACAAATCGCGTTGCAGACAAAAATAAAATTATTCTATCGCCCGAAGGCGCTCCAGATTTCGTCCGCGCAATATGCCTCGCCGATTCAACAGCAGGTGCAGCTGGTCCGAAAAGGAGGGCGCTACCGTTTGCACAATCCAACGGGTTACTTCATCACGATTATCGAGGCCAGCTGCGGTAAGGGAGAGGAGCCTCTTAAGGACTTCACCCCGGTGATGGTTGCCCCGCGTGCTGACGTGGAGCTGAATGTCAGCCCCGCCGCGTTGGGGGACGCGCCGGTACTCCAATACGTCAATGATTTTGGTGGCCGTTCCAGCCTGATATTCCGCTGCCAGGGGATGACCTGTAAGGTCATCACACAAGCATGAAACGTTTGATGCTCTGGCTGATCGTAATGCTGCTGCCGCTACAGGCGCTGGCCTTTTCCTGCATCGATAAACGCGATGGTAAAGCGTTTGATGCTGTCGGACAGCGCAATATTGATGTCACTGTTAACCTGTCGCCGGAAATTATGATCGGTGACGTAGTGGTGTTCGATTTGTCCCAATACTTTACCTGTCAAAACACCATTCCTGCCCGCTACGTCGACTATATGCGCATCAATGCCGGGACCTATCAAACCTCGCTGGATGCCTCTTTCAACAGCGGTCTGGAGATTAACGGTAAGCGCTATCTCAACCCGATAACCTCAGCGCTGACGATTTATGAGCTGCGCGATGGTAACTGGCATGATCTGCAGGTTAAAGCGTTCTATCAGTTGAAAGATAATCCAGGGCGCGGCGTGTATATCAAGGCCGGTACCGTCGTGGCCAGTATGCAGATGTACAAATGGAGCGCGCCCGCCGGCGGCGTGTTTACCGCTAACTGGCGGGTGATTGCTGCCAATGATGCTTACTACACCTCCGGTACCTGTGCGATCAATAACGGGCAGGATATTGATGTGAGTTTTGGCTATATCGCGCGTAATCAGTTAAGCCAGAGCGCGACCCTGTCGCCGTTCCGCCGTGAAGTGCACATTCCCTATCAGTGTAAAGATACCAGTAGCTGGCCGATAAAAATGACGCTATCAGCGGATGTCAGCAGCTTCTCGGGCAACGCGATTAAAACCACCAATCCTGACCTGGCGGTACAGATTTACCATCAGGGCAAACTGGTCCGTCCGTTCGACAGCATCAGTAGCCGGATTACCCATGGTGTGGGCGGCGATGATTTCAGCTTCGTGCTGCTCAGATCCTCCAATGCGGCGGTGGCTACCGGGCCATTCAACGCCACGGCGGTATTGGTAATGAGTCTGCAATAAAGCCAGTTGCTATTCGGATCAAGGAGAAAAGATGTCCGATCCACGCTGTTTAACGCTGGTAATGTTCGATCATGACCGTTTCTTTGTCGAGGGGGTTCTGCGCTTTCTACAGTCCCAGTATCCGCATACTGTCAGGAGGCTATCGACCAGGCCGGTCAAAAAAGTGGACCTGTTACTGACGGGACTGGATGCCGTTTCACTCTGTGCCTCGCTGCCGTTCGGGCGGATGATGACAGCAGACAGCCAGCTAGTCGTGGTTCATCATTCGTTTGAAGAAAGCTGCAGGGGATTACCGCCAGGCCTGCAACGTTACCCCACACGGCATCTTCACCCCAGGCAGTCACTGGAACAACTGGGCAAGGTGTTTAAGCAACTGATACCCGATAAAAATCGGCTGATTACCCTTATCGATCCGCGCGCGGTCAAAGAAGATGTCCTTACGCCACGCGAGAAAATGCTCATTGCACATTTGCGCAGCAGCTTAACACCACGCCAGATTGCAGCCAGCATGGCTTTACATCCTAAAACCATCAGTACTTACAAACGTTCGGTGATGTTGAAACTGGGGATGCAAAAAAATCTGGAACTTTATCACTGGTTATTTTATTCCTCATTATCAGAAGGGGAACGATCGTGACACGATACGGGTTAGCATGGTTGTGCCTGGCGGCTGCTTTTAGCTGTGAAGGGGCAGATAACGGTTATGGAAAAATTAATATTTCTGGTGTGGTGGTGGATGCCCCGTGCTCTATCTCTCCGGGGGCCGAAAATATCCAGGTCAACTTTGGTGATGTCAGCGCTTCGGCGCTGCAGAATGGCCATGAGTCCGCAGCGGTAGACTTTTCGCTGGATCTGCTGCGCTGCAGTACCTCGCTGAAAAATCGGGTACGCGTGACTTTCCAGGGTACGGCGTTTTCTGACGGCTTATTTTCGGTCGGGCCGGATAACACCACCGTGGGTATTGCCGTTCGTGACCGCTTCGGGCAGCAGGTACTCAATAACCAGCCTGTTGCATGGCAGCGCATTAACAATGGCGATAATCAGCTCCATTTTTCCTCAGCCCTGAAAGGACGTGCAGCGGTAGTGAGCAGCGGCAGCTTTCAGGCGCAGGTACTGTTTACAGTGGAATACCTCTGAGCCATAAGAAACAGGGCGTAACCGGGACAAACATCCTTCTGTTTTTCCCGGCTTCCTGCTATTTTCTTCTCGGGCTGGGCGATTAGATCATTCCTAAAAACATCTTGTTTCTTTTCAAACTCCTGAAGCCACTAAACCGCCGGGTGCAGAGTCTGCTATATTCTCACTATTCATCTTTCTATGAGCATCTGGCTTGTACTCTGGAGAGCGGTTGTGGTGAGTCAGTGCTGATGCGCTGTTTTCTTTCTGCGCTGCATGTTATGCCAGCCAGTTCACCCCTTTGAATCAATGGAATACACACATGATCAACAAGTATAGTCTTTGTGCGTTAGCCGTTTGCTCCGCGCTTTCCGGGGTTCCTGCCTGGGCTGCTGATAGTGATTATCAGCTGGAGCAAGTGCTGATGATGAGCCGCCACAACCTGCGTGCTCCTTTAGCGGATAACGGCAGCGTACTGGCGCAGGCGACAAAAAAAGCTTGGCCTAAGTGGGATGTGCCGGGTGGACAGCTGACCACCAAAGGCGGTGTGCTGGAAGTGTATATGGGCCGCTATACCCGCGAATGGCTGGCACAACAGGGGTTGGTAAAAGACGGTGAGTGTCCGGCACCGGACGACATCTATGCCTATGCAAACAGCCTGCAACGCACTGTTGCTACCGCCCAGTTCTTTGTGGCGGGGGCTTTCCCTGGCTGTGATGTTGCCGTTTCTCATCAGGATGAGATGGGATCGATGGACCCGGTGTTTAATCCGGTGATCACCAACGGCAGTGAAGACTTTAACAAACAGGCGCTGACCGCGATTAACGGTGAAGGCGAGAAGCTGGCGTTGAAACCCGCTTTCCAGCGTCTGGAAAAAATTATCGACTATAAAAATTCGCCTGCCTGTGACGGTAAAAAGCAGTGCGATCTTTCCAGCGATAACCAGAACAAATTCAGTGCCGATAACGGTAAAGAACCCAATGTGTCTGGTCCACTGAAGGTAGGGAATTCCCTGGTTGATGCCTTCACCCTGCAATATTACGAAGGTTTCCCGATGGAGCAGGTCGCCTGGGGGCAGATCAAAACGCCTGAGCAGTGGAAAGAACTGGCGGCGATCAAAAATGGTTACCAGGACACGTTATTCACCTCTCCGGTTGTCGCACGTGAAGTGGCAGCCCCGCTGGTGGACTACATCCGCAGCTTGCTGGTCGACCAGGATAAAGCCACTGCACCGAAAGTGACCTTAATGGTCGGTCATGATTCGAATATCGCCTCACTGCTGACGGCCCTGGATTTCAAACCTTATGATCTGCCAGGGCAAAATGAGCAAACGCCGATTGGCGGTATGGTGCAGTTCCAGCGCTGGCATGATAAGAAAAATGACCGTGAGCTGGTGAAGGTGGAATATGTCTACCAGACATCCAGCCAGCTGCGTGATGCGGAAGCGCTGTCGCTGGATAACCCGCCTAAGCGTGTCACTCTGCAAATGGCCGGTTGCCCGACCGATGCTAACGGTTTCTGTTCATGGGACCAGTTCACCCAGGTTTTGAACAAGTCGTTACAGGGAACGCCGTTACAGGTGGCTGAACAGGCACCGGCTGCTGCGTCAGCCACTCCGGCGGCCAAACCGGCTGACGAGAAAGCCGTCGTCAATAAGACGCTGGCCGACAAAGCGGCAGCAGACCAGGCCGCCGCGGATAAAGCGGCTCAGGCCAAAGCCTCAGCGGAGAAAGCGGCTGCTTATAAAGCCGCTGCCGATAAAGCAGCGAAAGAGAAAGCCGCTGCAGATAAGGCTGCCGCTGAACAGGCCGCAAAAGATAAAGCGGCAGCAGACAAAGCCACCACAGATAAAGCGGCTGCCGATAAAGCCGCAGCGGATAAAGCGAAAGCGGACAAAGCAAAAGCAGAAAGCACGCCAGACGCGAAACCTGCAGCTAACTGATCTGGGGGGAGGCATTGACGTCTCCCCGAGTTCAGAGATGAAAAGGGGCGACCTGGTTAACAGGTCGCCCCTTTTTTAATGGCGATATTTTGGTTAGCGGGAGCGGCTAAAAAAGACGACTCCCGATACATCCTTAATCCTTACTGATTACCACCAGTTTCTGGTTCACAAACTCTTTAATGCCGAGGTCGGAAAGTTCACGGCCATATCCTGACCGTTTCACGCCCCCGAAGGGCAGTTCTGCCGCGGTATTGCTGGAAGAGTTGATGTAGACCATTCCGGTTTCAATCCGTGAAGCCAGTGCTTTGCCTCGGGCAATATCTTGGGTAAACACGGCGCCGCCCAGCCCGTAGTGCGAATCATTGGCCAGTTTCACCACGTCATCGTCATTTTTCACCACATAGATCTGAGCCACCGGTCCGAAGAACTCTTCAAAGTACGCCGGATTGTCGCGGGTGATGCCGGTCAGGATGGTGGGCTGATAGAAACAGCCGTCACCCGGTACGGGCGCACCACCGAGCAGCACGTTAGCGCCTTTCTCTTTCGCCTGCTGAACCTGCTTATGCAGACGATCGCGTGCCTCAGCGGAGGAGAGTGGGCCGAGAGTGGTGCTGGCATCAAGGGGATCGCCAATTTTCACCGCCTTAAATGCCTCGGTCATTTTCTCCAGGAAGCGATCTGCGACCTTCTCATGCACCAGGAAGCGTTTGGCGGCGGTACACACCTGGCCACAGTTGCTCAGGCGGGCACCGACACCGGCCTTCACGGCTTTCTCCAGGTCGCTGTCGTCCAGTACCACAAACACATCGTTGCCGCCCAGTTCGAGCGTGGTCTTTTTCAGATATTTCCCCGCCTGCTGTGCTACTGCGCTGCCTGCACGCTCGGAACCGGTGAGAGCGGCACCCTGCACACGGTCATCAGCGATCAGCGTTGCCACCTGGTCGTTACTGGCGAAGATATTGGTCCATGCCCCCGCTGGCGCACCGGCTTCGGTCACCAGAGCCTCGAATAACACGGCACAGTGCGGAACATTTTGCGCATGTTTTGCCAGCACCGGGTTTCCGGCAGCGAGGTTAGGCGCCAGCACACGCATCAGCTGATAAAACGGGAAGTTCCAGGGCTCAACGGCCACCAGAACGCCAATCGGATGGTTCTCTACCCAGGCCTCGCCGAGTTCACTGGGGTAGGGCGTTGGCGCAAGAAAACGCCCGGCATTCTCGGCATAGTAGCGGGCAATCTGTGCACAGAGTTGCACTTCACCGCGACTTTGCTCAATCAGTTTTCCCATCTCAATACTGGCCGCTTCGGCCAGTTCGTCAACACGGCTATCAATCAAATCAGCCAGTTTTTTCAGCACCTGCACTCGGGGCTGGAGATCGCCTTTGGACCAGTCAGAGTGATACAGCGCGTCGGCGGTGGCCAGTGCCTGTTCAATCTGGCTGTCGCTATGGTCAGGCCAGGACTTGATCAGCTTATTACTTGCGGGATTAATCGTCTGGTACGGCATTACGCCTCCTTTGGATAGTGTCAGTAATCAGCCGGGTTCTGGCTGTCAGTATGTCAACCCAGCATTAAGCGTAGACGACATGACGGCAGGTTGGTGGGTTCTCAGAGGAGTCTCAGTTGCAAAATGTAAGCGTTGAAACGGCGGGCGCAGATACCCGCCGATGGGGTATCAGACGTTCCTGCGCTCAACCACCTTATTATCCCAGGTGAGCACATCTGCACCGGTCTTATCAAAGGCGCGCAGCAGGACCTCATCGCTACCCTGTTGCTGCCAGATAGCTTCAGCCAGACGCTCATCGTAATTCGCGACCTCAAAGATAGCTTCGGCGATTTCGGGTGACGTTCCGCGCAGACTTGCCCATTCGCCAACGTGATGCGCTTTCGATTGTTGTGTTGCCATAACGCTCTCCTGTGGTTGATGTTGTCCGTTCAATGCCTGATTCGTCAGTATAGAAGAGTGCGCGTTGCCTGCCCGTGGTGTCATCAATGTTTGCTTAAAAAAACGGCGCCCTCACATTTTTTGCCACAATGCATTAATAAAAATTAAGGGGGTAAATCAGTGTATTCGGGGCGGTCTGGCACAGAAAATGGCGAGCCAGGCATGCATCATTAGTTGAATACACTATGCTTAACAACGCGGCAGGCCAGCGTTTGCCGCCATTGTTGCCGGGCAACGCCAGCTGAACACGGGCACAATGCAGTATGATGTCTTAACTATTCGGAGGTAAGAAATGGCAGAACATCGTGGTGGATCTGGCAATTTCGCTGAAGACCGTCAAAGAGCATCAGAAGCCGGACGTAAAGGCGGCAAGGTCAGCGGGGGGAATTTTAAGAATGATCCTCAGCGCGCCTCTCTGGCAGGAGAAAAAGGTGGCCGCAACAGTCGCGGGAGCAAAAGTAAGACCGATGACGGTAACTAAGCAGCCATGCCGCCCGCCGCCGGGCTCTCCGGCGGCATAAACATTCCCCCCATGTTCAACGCTTGACCCCCCGCAGCGAACGCAGCACACTGACGCCAAATTTCCAGCAGAGTGCGCCAATGTCCGGTTTTTTATCACGTTACAAATTTGCAGTGAACCCCCAGGAAGGGGTACTGATCCTGATCACGATGGTCTGGGGGGGCACCTTCCTCGCCGTGCATCATGCCATGACGGTCAGCGGACCCTTCTTTTTTATCGGCGTGCGCTTTGCTACGGCGGCCGTGTTGCTCGGGCTGATCTCATGGCGGGTTCTGCGGGGTGTCACCTGGTATGAGGTGAAGGCGGGGGGGCTGATTGGCCTCGCTATTGGCCTGGGATATGGTTTGCAAACCTACGGCATGCAGACCATTACCAGCAGCAAATCGGCGTTTATCACGGCGCTCTATGTGCCGCTGGTGCCGCTGTTACAGTGGATTTTTCTTGGCAGAATGCCCGGGCTGATGTCGTGGGTGGGTATCGTGCTGGCTTTTGGCGGTCTGCTGTTGCTGGCGGGGCCGGAAAGCGGTGAGATGGCGTTCAACGCCGGAGAGATTGCAACGTTGTTGAGTACACTGGCCATCGCGGCGGAGATCATCCTGATCAGCGCCAGTGCAGGAAAAGTCAATGTGCAGCGCGTCACCGTGATCCAACTGGCGGCGGCTTCTCTTTTTGGCTTCGTAATGATGGTCCCGAATGGCGAGTCGGTGCCGCCGTTCAGTCCTTATCTGCTCTACAGCGCCATTGGGCTGGGCATCGCCAGCGCACTGATCCAGGTGACCATGAACTGGGCACAGCGCAGCGTGTCGCCCACGCGAGCCACGGTTATCTATGCGGGTGAGCCGGTTTGGGCCGGGATTGTCGGGCGTATTGCCGGGGAGCGATTGCCGGGTATCGCCCTGCTTGGCGGGGCGCTGATCGTACTGGGCGTACTGATCAGCGAGCTGAAGCTGAAACGGAGAAAAGCGGCTCCTGAAAAGCCTGCGTAAAACGGATGGTATGCCTCATCTCGACGAGATGAATGAAGTGTTCAGCTGTGGATGGGGCATGTGGACCGAATTGTTTCGTAGGGGTCGGGCATGCCCGACCCGCACATTCGTACAGAGGGATTAATGATCCTGACGCACTACACTACTGCCGCTGAGTGCGGCGGCGCGTTTATGGCTGAGGAGGGCGTTCAGTAAAATCGCCCCAAACGTTGCCGTACCGATCCCACCGAGCGTAAAGCTGCCGATTTTTAGTGCGAAATCTCCCGCACCCAGTACCAATGTCACGGCAACCATAATCAGATTACCGTTCTGGCTGAGATCGACATTGTTCTGTACCCAAATACGTGCACCGGCTACCGCAATCAAACCAAACACCACAATCGATGCGCCGCCGATAACGGGTCCTGGGATGGTATGAATCAGAGCGCCAAATTTGGGTGAGAAGCCCAGTACCATGGCAATCAGGGCCGCCGCGACAAAGACCAGCGTGGAGTAAACTTTCGTCACCGCCATCACGCCGATATTTTCCGCGTAAGTGGTGACACCGCTGCCGCCAACGCTGCCGGATAACATCGTTGCCACCCCGTCACCGACAAATGCCCGGCCCATATAAGGGTCAAGATTACGTCCGGTCATACCGGCTACGGCCTTGATATGTCCGAGGTTCTCGGCCACAAGAATGACCGCCACCGGCGCAATCATCACCATGGCCTGGGTACTGAACGTCGGGCTGGTGATCAGCGGCATGCCGAACCAGGGGGCATTCGCCAGCAGGCTGAAGTCGACGGGTTTCCCTAATCCAAAGCCGTTGGTCAGCAGCGCATAAATTGCCCACGCGACAATCAGCCCAACGAGGATCAGCAGGCGCTGCACCATGCCGCGGGTGAATACCGCGACTACGCCGATACACAACACAGTCATGACTGCCATCCAGCTATCGAACATCGAGGCTGAAACGCCGCGCACGGCAATCGGTGCCAGGTTCAGACCAATCGCCATGACAACGGCACCCGTCACCACGGGCGGCATCAATTTTTCTATCCAGCGGGTGCCTGCTTTCATCACCACAAAACCGATCAGGGTGTAGACCAGACCGCAGGCGATGATACCTCCTAACGCCACGCTGAGGTTCGGGTTCAACCCCTGACCGCTAAAGCCCGTCACGGCGATCACCACGCCCACAAACGCCGCGCTGGAGCCCAGATAACTGGGTACGCGGCCTCCGGTAATCAGGAAGAACAGCAACGTGCCCACGCCCGACATCAGGATCGACAGGTTCGGGTCCAGTCCCATCAGCAAAGGCATCAGCACGGTGGCACCAAACATGGCAACCGCGTGCTGCAGGCCCATCACTACCGTTTGCCCGAGGGGCAGTGTTTCATCAGGCGCGACAATACCGGTTGTCGACGCCGTCGTTTTCGACCATTGAGGGAACCAGGAACCTGTCATCGTTATCTCCAGAGTGTGAGCACTGCATTGACCGGCGAGTAAAGCCCGGGATCAGAAACTACGTTGTGGTAACGGGTGGTAGCCACGATCGAAATACATCAGGCCATGGCTGCTGTCGCTGAAAACCAGTGCCTGTGCTTCGCACACTAAAATATCGTGGGTGCCGACGCTCATCACCTGCGTCACCAGACAGTCAAACGACACCAGTGCGCCACTGAGGATCGGCGATCCGGTGACCAGTGTTGACCAGTCAGCGGCGATAAATCGCTCGGTCATCGGCGTTTTACCGCCAAACAGGTTAGATAACGCTTCATGACCGGACGCCAGCGTATTCACGCAAAGCTGTCTGTTTTCTCTAAAGGTGTCATACACCGATGCGGAACGATTCAGGCACACCAGCAGCGTCGGTGGCGTGTCGGTGACGCTACATACTGCCGAGGCAGTAAATCCGGCACGTCCGGCAGGGCCATCGGTGGTGATAATATTGACGGCGGCACCCAGGCGCGCCATCGCATCACGGAACTGTTGCTTTTCCACGCCGATGACAGGCGGGGTGGGTGCCAGGGTATTCAGGGTTTCTGCCATAGTGGCTCCATATCAGCGGTATTCGCGGCCAGGCTGTCATCTTGCAGCCAGCCCATCAGCAGGTGATTAAAGGTGGAAGCGTCGGTGACACTCATGGCGTGGCCGCCCCAGTTCATGCGTTGCAGGGTGGCGTGCGGCAGTGCTGCCAGCAGTTGTTCGGAACAGGTCCAGGGCACCAGCAGGTCATCGCGTGAACAGAGCAGCAGCACGGGCTGGGTAATCTGCGCGGCATGAGAACTGTAGTCGCAGGCCATCAGCGCATGCAGGCGCTTGAGCAAGTTATCCATACCCTGAAAATGTGCCGTATGCAGCGTATCTTCAGCTTCAATACGTGCCTGATGTTCCGACAGCCAGTCAGCGGGATAAAGAAACAGTGGCTGGGCACGAACATAAGCCTCGACCCCGACATTAAGCAGCAGGTCCTGGCGTACGCGGAAACAGCGACGGGTGTGTGCATCCAGTTGTAGCCAGCCGTTAACCAGCACCAGCCGCGACACGCGTTCGGGGTAGTCGAGTGCCAGCTGCAGGGCAACCATGCCACCGAGCGCATGGCCAACCATATCGAACTGCATAATATTGTGCTGTTCCAGCAGCGTCGCCAGCTCACCGGCCATCTGCGACATACTGTAGCCTTCAGGCAGCGTATCCGGACTTTTTCCGGTGCCGCGCTGGTCGTAAACCACCACGCGAAATGCCGCGCGCAGCGCATTCATTTGCGGCAACCAGAAACTCCCCAGTCCGCCCAGCCCGGCGGATAACACCACGGTTCTGGCCCCGGGATCGTCGCGGCCTGACAGCTCAATATGCATGAGTTACTCCTTATTTACCGATATGCGCCACGCTGGCGATTTCGATCAGCGCATCGGGTTTCACCAGCCCGCACTGAATACAGAAGCGGGCGGGCTTTTCACCGGGAAAATAGTCAGCGTACACCGCGTTAACGGCAGCGTAGTTGCTCCAGTCGGTAATAAAAATGGAGTTAAACGTCACGTCATCCATCGTGCCGCCAGCGGTTTCAATCACACTCTTAATCGTTTCCAGCACGTGGCGGGTTTGCGCGGCGGCATCACCTATGTGAACCACATTATTGTCTTTATCGAACGGCAGTGTGCCGGACACATACACCACGCCATCGGCCAGCGTTCCCGGAACAAAAGGGGCGATCGGCACGCTGGTGCCTGGTGGGGTAATAATCGTTTTTGGCATCGTTTGTTTCTCCGTTTAAAAAGCAGGTGTCAGGCTGTCTGGGCTGCAGTGGCCGGTTCCGTTTGTAATGCCGAGCAGAAACTGCCGACGTCAGACACCCAACCAAAGAAGGTTTCAATATTGAACAGGGCGGCCTGCTGGGCAAACAGCGGGCCGGCCTGATAGGTGGCGTCTTCAAGGACGATGCCGAAGTATTC
Organism: Erwinia sp. MYb375; assembly: GCF_037479175.1. NCBI lineage: Bacteria > Pseudomonadati > Pseudomonadota > Gammaproteobacteria > Enterobacterales > Erwiniaceae > Erwinia > Erwinia sp. MYb375. Next base: position 438,326 of record NZ_JBBGZS010000011.1, read on the forward strand.
AAGGAAGAAACCGTCACGCAGGGTGGACTCCACGCACACGTTGGTGGCAATGCCGGTAAACACTAAATGACGGATGCCCCGACTGCGCAGCATGCTGTCGAGTGCAGTATTAAAGAAGCCGCTGTAGCGCGGTTTAGGCAGCACGATATCGCCCGGTTGCGGCGTCAGCTGATCGACCAGCTCATAATCCCAGCCGCCCTTTGCCAGCAACGTGCCCTGCAGTTCCGGGTTCTGGCGCATGGTTTTCAGCGCATTCGATTTATGCCAGTTCGGTGAACCGGGTCCGCCGGCTTCGACGTACTGATCGTCCCAGCCGTTCTGGAACCAAATCACCTGGATCCCGGCCTGACGGGCAGCCTTGACCGCCACATTGATCTGATCGATGACCGGACGGGTGGTCGACACGTCAAACCCGGCGAGGTCGAGATAGCCGCCAGGGGTGGCATAAGCATTCTGCATATCCACGACGATCAGCGCCGTTTGCTCCGGCGGGAAGACAATCGCTTCCGGGCGCGCGGGCAAGGTGATAGCGTTTTGCGTGGAGGCGGTGGTGCAAACAACGGCCGGTTTGTTATTCATTATGCCACCTCCTGTGCAGCATCAATTACGTCGATACGGCACTGCATCAGCGGCTGGATACGCTCGCCAAAGTTCTCAATACCTTGCAGGAAGTCATCGAAGGTCAGCAGCACGCCGTGGGTGCCTTCCACCGTGGCAACATCGTCGAGCATCCTCGCCACGTTGGCATAGGAGCCGACGAGGGTACCCATATTGATATTCACAGCGGAAGTCGGGTCGGCCATCTGGCGTACGTTGGTATCGCTGCCGGATCGTTTGTCCTGCTGGCTTTGGGTGGTCAGCCACGACAGCGCCTCTTCATCGGCACCGGCTTTGTAATGTTCCCATTTGGCGCGTGCGGCCTCATCGGTTTCATCAGCGATGATCATAAACAGCACATAGGAGCCGACATCGCGGCCTTGTGCATCGGCTGCGCTTTTCATTCGTGCCGCCGTCGGGGCGAAAGCGGTCGGCGTATTCACACCTTTACCAAAACAGAAGTTGTAGTCGGCGTGTTTGGCTGAAAATTCCATGCCTGCATCGCTCTGTCCGGCGCAGATGACCTTCATCGGTTTTTGCGGTTGCGGGCTGAGGCGGCAGTCGTTCATGGTAAAGAACTCGCCTTTCAGGTCGCACTTACCCTTGCCCCACAGATCGCGCAGGACGCTGACATATTCAGTCAGATAGTCGTAACGGCGTGAGAAGTATTCATCACCCGGCCACAGACCCATCTGATCGTATTCGGGTTTCTGCCACCCGGTCACCAGGTTGACGCCAAAGCGGCCATGAGAGATGGAGTCGATGGTCGACGCCATGCGGGCCACAATAGCCGGAGGCAAGGTCAGGGTGGCGGCGGTGGCATAGATTTCAATGCGCGAGGTGACGGCGGCCAGGCCAGCCATCAGGGTAAAGGACTCGAGGTTATGGTCCCAGAATTCGGTTTTGCCACCGAAGCCGCGCAGTTTGATCATAGAGAGCGCAAAATCGAAGTGATAATGCTCTGCTTTCTGCACAATCGCTTTATTCAGTTCAAAGGTCGGCATGTATTGCGGCGCATTTTGAGAAATTAACCAGCCGTTGTTACCGATCGGGATAAAAACACCAATTTTCATGTGACATCCTCTGCTTGCGTGAAAGAGTGAATCCCGGCGCTGCGATGCATCCTGCAGTTTCCTTTGAAGCGGCGCTGTGAATCAAATTGCAAAGGCTGTGCCAGTTTGAAAATTGTTATTTAAAACAGTGAGTTGTTTTTCTTTTGTAAAATTAAGGTGGAATGAGTGGTCCATTTCAGACCATTTGGTAAAAAAGGTTGCACAAAAAGCAGGCGAGGATGGTCAATTAAAGTGCATGCCTAAGGGAGAGCGCTAATTAGGTATGCGTCAGCTGTTTTGCTATTATCCCCGCAACCCACATGGATCATGGAGTCACGGTGAATTCTACTGATAAGTTACCGGCTAAAGCCCCGACGCGTCGTTCTCGTGCGGTGGCTGCAAAGCGTTCCGCTATTCTCTCTGCGGCGCTGGAGTTTTTCTCACAGTTCGGCATTCATGGCACCAGCCTCGATAAGGTAGCCGAACGTGCAGATGTATCGAAAACCAATCTGCTTTACTACTTTCCCTCTAAAGAAGAACTGTATATTGCTGTGCTGAAGGACCTGCTGGATGTCTGGCTGGCACCGCTGCGCGCGCTGCGCCACGATCAGCATCCTCTGGAGGCGATACGCGATTATATTCGCCTTAAGCTGGAGGTTTCACGCGATCACCCTCAGGCTTCACGTCTGTTCTGCCTGGAGATGCTGCAGGGCGCACCGTTACTCAAAGCCGAACTGGCGGGGGATTTGCGTCATCTGGTTGAAGATAAGGCGGCCATCATAGAAAGCTGGGTTTTGCAGGGAAAACTGTCCGCTGTTCAGCCTCATCATCTGATCTTTATGTTGTGGGCCACAACTCAGCACTATGCGGACTTCGCCACCCAGGTTGAGGCGATAACCGGACAAACGCTGAATGATGAGCATTTCTTCAATCAGACGGTCGAAAATGTGCAGCGTATGGTGATTGAAGGTATCCGCGTACGCTAAGAGCCGTAATAAACAGGGAGCGATGATGGATTCCGTTTCACAACTTGTACTGGGCGCATCGGTCGCTGTTGCCGTCATAGGGCGTAGAGCCCCGGTATGGCAGGCGGCTGCCGTGGGGGCGGTCTGCGGTACGTTGCCCGATCTGGATGTCTTTATTGACCACGGCGATGCCATCCGCAATATGACCCTGCACCGTACTGAGAGCCATGCCTTGTTCTGGCTGACGCTGGCGTCGCCGCTGCTTGCCGGGTTGTGCAGCCGTCTTTGTCGCCAGCCTCAGGCATTCGGGCGCTGGTGGGCGGCAGTGTGGCTGGCGCTGATTACTCATCCTCTTCTTGACCTGACCACCGTGTACGGCACGCAGTTAGCGCTGCCTTTCACCGATCGGCCTTTTGCCATCGGCAGCATGTTTATCATTGATCCGCTTTATACTCTGCCCTTGCTGGCCGGGCTGATAGCGGCACTGGTATGGCGACATCGTCACGCGCGGCGCTGGAATACACTGGGATTAAGTCTGAGCTGCCTGTATCTCATCTGGAGCATGGTGGCGCAGGCGTGGGTCACACATGGGGTGAAGCAACAGCTGGTTCAGCAGCAGGTCAAAGCCGATCGACTGCTGGTGACGCCCACGGCATTTAACACATTACAGTGGCGCGTGGTGGTGGTGGCGGCCGATGACTATCAGGAAGGATTTTGGTCGTTATTGAGCCCGGATAAGCCGCTGGCGCTTACCCCCCATGACAACGGCAGTGCACTGTATCAACAGTACAGCAGTAACTGGTATGTACAGCGCGTGGTCTGGTTCAGTCGTGGTTTTTATGCGATGAAGCGGGTGGGGGATCATATTACGATCACTGACCTGCGGATGGGTGAAGAACCCAATTACAACTTTACCTTTGATCTCGGCCCTGAGCCATTAAAAGACGGGCCATTTAAGCCGGAACGCTTGCCGGTTCAGCGCCCGCCACTGGGACAGGCGCTGCATAAACTGTGGTCACGATTCTGATGCAGCAGGCAAGGCTTATCTGGCCTGCTGTTTATCAGGCCGCTTTACGCTGACGCAGGAACCATCCCACCGCCAGAATGATAAACCACAGTGGCGTGACCATCAGCGCCTGACGGGTATCTTCTTGCAGCGTTAACAGCACCAGCACAAAGGCAAAGAAGGCCATACACACCCAGCACATAAATTTGCCCCATGGCATTTTATAGCTGGATGTCGCGTGGCGTTCCGGATGCTTCTTGCGGTAGGCCAGATAAGAGCAAAGGATAATTGTCCAGACAAACATAAACAGAATGGCAGACACCGTTGTGACCAGCGTAAACACCGTCATCACATTGGGGATCAGATAAATCAGCGCGACGCCGCCCAGCAGACACAGGCAGGAGAAGAACAGACCGGTGGTTGGCACCGAACGGCGTGACAGCAATCCAAAGCGGCGATGTGCCACACCCTGCTGAGCCAGACCGTAAAGCATACGGCTGGTCGAGAAGATGCCGCTGTTCGCCGATGAGGCCGCTGAGGTCAGCACCACAAAATTCACGATGCTCGCCGCTGCCGGTAAACCAATCAGCATAAACATTTCAACAAACGGGCTTCGATCCGCCACCACCTGATCCCACGGCGTTACCGCCATAATCACCATCAGCGACAAAACGTAGAACATAATGATGCGTAACGGGATGGCGTTAATGGCGCGTGGCAGGACGGTTTTTGGATCATGCGTCTCTGCCGCTGCCGTACCGACCAGTTCGATACCCACAAAAGCAAACACGGCAATCTGGAAGCCGGCGAAGAAGCCACTCAGTCCTTTCGGGAACATCCCGCCGTGATCCCAGATGTTGCTCAGGGAAGCGGTACCACCACCCGGTGACGGATAATGCATCGCGACCAGCACAATGCCGGTGGCAATCAGCGCAACAATCGCAACGATTTTAATAATCGCGAACCAGAACTCCATCTCGCCGAACAGTTTCACCGTCGCTATATTAAGCGACAGGAAAACGACGATGCACAACAGGGCGCTCATCCAGATCGAGAAGTCCGGGAACCAGAGCTGGAAATAGGAACTGATGGCCACGACATCGGCAATCCCGGTGACCACCCAACAGAACCAGTAGGTCCAACCGGTGAAATAGCCTGCCCACGGACCCAGCAGGTCGGCGGCGAAATCGCTGAAGGATTTGTACTCAAGATTAGAGAGCAGCAGCTCGCCCATCGCGCGCATGACGAAGAACAGCATAAAACCGATGATCATATAGACGAAGATGATCGACGGCCCGGCAAGGCTGATCGTTTTTCCTGATCCCATAAACAGACCGGTGCCGATAGCACCGCCGATGGCGATCAGCTGAATATGACGATTGTGCAGATTGCGCTGGAGCTGGTCCGGCCCTTTTTCAGAGGCAGCAGCCTCTTTTGATTGATCAACCATTAACGGGTTTCCTGTCCTGTGATGAAGATATGAAAGCTCTGATGGCTTTTCGTATGTCTGATGTTGTTGAGGTTAGTGCGATCAAGAGCTTAACGTAAAATCCCGGTCGATAAAGCAAAATTGCAGCTAAACTACGATAACGTCGCGTCATATGCTTAAAAACCCGGCATCACTTCTGTGGGCAAGGATAAAAGGAGGGGAGGTGAAGCGATTCATCACGTTGGTTGCTGTTCTCCTCGCCGGAGGATGGCTGTGTTCGCTATTGTTGCGCGTTTTACCCCCTGCCTGGAATCCCTTTGCGCCTCTGTCGGTCACCGATGAACCGACGCTGGTAACACGTTATAAACTGAAAAGGCTGGCTGCCAATCCGGAGGCCTGTTTTGCGGTGCTGCAACAGGCCCGGACGCAGGGGTACCTGAGCTACACCCGACCTGGCACACAGCAGGGACGTTGCCCGCTGGTCGACCCGGTCAGGATAACGGGCTTTGGCGATGTGACTGTCAGCAGCACATTCCTCAGTAGCTGCACGCTGGCGGTCAGCAGCACCATGCTGGTGACTCAAACGCTCAAACCTATGGCTACCAGCGTGCTGGGATCACCACTGAGACGCATTGATCACCTCGGTAGCTACGCCTGTCGTAATATTTATCACCGCGCAGAAGGCCGCTTAAGTGAACACGCCACGGCTGACGCCTTGGACCTCAGCGGTTTTCGTTTACAAAACGGCGAACGCATCACGGTACTGAACCACTGGACAGGCAGTGATGAACGCAGCCGATGGTTACACCTCGTCTTTTCCCGCGGTTGTGATCTGTTTGGTACTGCCTTAGGACCGGAATATAACGCGGCACATGCCAATCATTTTCATTTCGGTATGCGCGGTTTTGGTTTGTGCCGCTGAAAGCGCGTTGAGATGCCTGATAACGGGGACAGTAAATGAGGCAGAGAGTGGTGAGCAATATTGATAAAGCGCTATGCAATTAATGAAGAATAAACTGATGCATTTGTTGGGTTGCACACATGCCGCTTGTACCAGGATGAGGGGGGTCTCAAAGACCTATTCTTGCATAGCAATGCGCAGCAAAACTCAAGATGAGAGATGACGACACAAAGTGTACCTATCGGCGTTAACTCCATGTCATAACAGTGGGATTGTCTGTTGTTTCTACATGGTTTTTAACCTATCGCATGAAAGCCAAATGGTAATGAGATTGAAATAATTGATAGTAATATCAGTATGTTTTTCCCTTATTCTGAACTGCCCGCATTGTGATTACTGAATAAAATCCCTGAAATACTGTAAAACTATTGTGCGTAAACGCCATGACAAATGGGGCAAAATTATTGAATGTTTATAGGAAAAATCCTATTCTAACCCGGTGTGGTAGGTGGTGCGTTAAATCGATGTATCTTGTTGGTAGCACTGAGAACTCAATGTTACACAGGTTATTATCGGTCTGATGTCCATTGTTGGGGCTTATTTCCTGGTGATTTTTTATCCCTAAACAGATCAATGCCTGAACGTTGTAAACTGTTTTTTGGTCAGAAAAATCACTCTGAACAATTAATTTTTTTACTCGATTTCATTCATTTTTTTACTGCCATATTCACAATGACAATTATAATCAGGGCGGGGGTTTTCCCTGTCGGACTGAGGCATTAATGACATCTGAGAACTATTTCAGTTGGCGAAACAGGATGCAATTGGCTTTTCGTACGGGCAGCAACATGGCTCATATTACCAGGATAATTGAGCAGCAGGCGGGGGAGCTGGAATTCGATTTTTATGCTCTGTTTATTCGCCATCCCGTTCCATTTACCCGGCCAAAAACTTTTTTTTACAGTAATTATCCGCAGAAGTGGATTGAGCATTATTTGCATCAAGACTTAGCACAGCGCGATCCGGTGTTGAAGAAGTGCTGTTCACCGGGAGCGATGTGGTTGTGGGGAGGCGATCTGCTCCCCGAGGAGCAGGACGTCCTGCAAGCAGCCAGAGAACATGGTATTTATCACGGTATTTCTTGTTCCGTGATGGCGAAAAACAGATCCGTAGGTATATTATCGTTGTCGTCTGCCAATCCTTCTAAAATGATAGCATTAACGACAGAACTTGAACTTAAACTCCAGTATATTTCGGAGCTGTCAATGGCTGCACTGATCGAAATGGATGATATTTCGATGCTGGCAACGAAACTGGAATTAAGTGAAAGAGAACTCGAAATTCTCAAATGGACCGCAGAGGGGAAAACATCGGCAGAAATATCACTGATCCTCTCTATCTCAGAGAATACCGTTAATTTTCACCAAAAAAACATGCAAAAACGATTTAATGCACCAAACAAAACGCAAATTGCCTCTTATGCTGCAGCAATCGGTTTAATCTGAAAGAGGATGCAACTACCAAATTTGGTAGTTTCGAATTGCCACCCGGTTGTCTACCCTGCGCCCAGGGTAACAACCCTGCCCGAACCGTCAGGAGCGGCGCTCACGAGGGAATGCGACAGGGGATCATGAATGAAGATTATCCAGACCAAGCTGAAGGACATGCCGTCATCTTTACTGGCAGAATTAGGAAGTTATCGTTACAGCGTCTTCGCCAGAGGTGAAGGTTGGTCGATTCCATCTCGTCTCAGTACCCCGGGCCAGGAGTACGATCGCTTCGATCGTTCTGATGTGATCTGGTTGATCGCCTGGACTGCGCAGTTTGGTATCTGTGGTTGTGCGCGTTTAATGGCATGGCAGGATCCGGACAGCAACCGTTCAGCCGAAGGTGCTGAAAATAGTCATAACGAAAGTGATAATGTCTGGGAAATGTCACGTTTCTCTGCCCGGCTTGAAATTGATGCGGAGTTGCCGCTGAACATTTTATGGCATGCGGTGCAGTTGGCGGGACAATCGGGTATTCAGCATCTCTACAGTGCGGCAACGCCGATGCTGGAGCAGATGTTTGAACGGCATCAGGTGAACTATGATCCGCTCACGCCAGGGATCATTCAGTCAGAAGACAACCTGTTTGCGGTCAAAATCCCGATTGCTCAGCCGAATCTGGCTGAAAAGTTTCATGGCGCGCGTCGCTTCCGACCTGAAGAAGTGCTGCCTACACTTGGGGTATCCGTTAGCTGGGGGCCACGCGGGCGCTAAATTTATTGCCCATGCCATTTTGACCACAGCGTAATCAGCACCCACGCTGCTACGCCCCAGCACAATACGGCTGCCAGCAGTGCCAGTGGCAGCCGCATCATCGTAATAAAATACCAGAGTGCCAGCAGATAGATAAAATAGGGCAGAATCGCCCACATGCCGAAGATGATGGTGGTTCGCAGCGCCTCGATGCCGCGCTCACTGGCCACAATATAGTGGGCTATCAGTGCGAACGTGGGAAACAGCGGAATCAGACCGGCGATATAATAATGACGGGTTTTCGACAACAGGCCGATTAACACCACGACCGCAGCACCCAGTATTGCTTTGAAAAGTAAGCCCATTGCTTTGTTCTGTCAGTTAAAACACTACGGTGTGACAAAACCAATAAAAAAGCAACGGGCGTTTAACGCGGCGGGAAGGCAGGTGAATTACTGACGATAAGCGTATTTGATCTGTTTTATCGTGTTGCTGAACACTTCTGCCTGCTGCTGGTCTTCCAGCGCGGCGATGTAGCGCTCCATATTGATGATGACTTTACCGGCATCTGCCTGACCCATACCTTTCAGCATCAGAGTGACAAGTGCTTTCATGCACGTCACTTCATTAGCCAATGCCTGCACTTCTTCGCTGGTTGAAAAGTCAGTCTCGCTCATGATTTCTCCCGATAGTCTTTGAAAAAACAGTGCTTCCGGTTAGTTTACCAGGCACGTAAAGTGTTTGAAAGTATAACATATAATGGCTTGAAGAAATCACTCAGTCGGTTAAGGTTAACGATAAAACAATCGGTTGTGCGTCAGTGTGATGTCAAGTTGTAGAAAGTGCTAAAATTTAGAAAAATATTGACTGTGTTAAAATGAAAAATAGCATTTTTTATACAACTTATTGTAATTTATAATTTATTTTATTATCGTGCTTATCGATAGTATTCTTAACGACTAAAAAGATTAACGTTTACATGTTACATCTTTGCATTAATGACGAATTTGCACGCTATTTAGCATCTGCTGATAAATTAGCGTCAGTATACAGGCCGACATTATTTCTGTTCTAACAGTCGTGAAAAAGTAGTAACATCATCGACCTGCCATTGCGATTTTCGCCACCTGCCTTAGCCACTTAAGGAGCATCGTTTGATAAGCGTTTTTCTTGTTGATGACCACGAGTTGGTTCGCGCAGGTATTCGTCGCATACTGGAAGACATCAAAGGTATCCAGGTTGTTGGGGAAGCGAACTGCGGTGAGGATGCGGTAAAATGGTGTCGTGCTAACAGTGCTGATGTGGTGCTGATGGACATGAATATGCCGGGTATTGGCGGACTTGAAGCGACGCGCAAGATTATCCGTTACACGCCAGACTGCAAAATCATCATGTTAACGATTCACACAGAGAACCCGTTGCCAGCGAAAGTGATGCAGGCGGGGGCTTCTGGTTATCTCAGCAAAGGGGCAGCGCCGCAGGAAGTGATCAGCGCGATTCGCTCAGTCAACTCGGGGCAGCGCTATATTGCCTCCGATATTGCGCAACAGATGGCACTCAGTCAGATCGAACCGCAAAAGGCGGAATCGCCGTTCAACAGTTTGTCTGAACGCGAGTTGCAGATTATGCTGATGATCACTAAGGGCCAGAAAGTGACGGAAATTTCCGAACAGCTCAATCTCAGCCCTAAAACTGTTAACAGTTATCGTTACCGCATGTTCAGCAAACTGAACGTCAGTGGTGACGTAGAGTTAACGCATTTGGCCATTCGTCATGGCCTGTACAGCGCGGAGCCGTTAATCAGTAGTGAATGATCAGTTTGATGCAAAGTATTTCCTGAAAACTGTCACCAGCCAGCCCGGTGTTTACCGGATGTATGATGCTGCGGGTACGGTTATTTACGTTGGTAAAGCGAAAGATCTCAAAAAACGGCTCTCCAGCTATTTTCGCGGGAACCTCGCCAGTCGTAAGACGGAAGCGCTGGTGGCGCTGATTTGCCAGATAGATGTGACGGTGACCCATACGGAAACCGAAGCGCTGCTGCTGGAACATAACTACATCAAACTTTATCAGCCGCGCTACAACGTGCTGCTGCGTGACGATAAATCCTATCCCTACATCTTTCTTAGCGCGGATGCCCATCCGCGCCTCGCCAGCCATCGCGGTGCCAAACATGCGAAAGGGGAGTACTTCGGTCCTTTCCCTAATGGCTATGCGGTACGCGAGACGTTATCGCTGTTGCAAAAAATTTTCCCGGTACGCCAGTGTGAAAATAGCGTGTATCGCAACCGCTCACGTCCGTGTCTGCAATACCAGATTGGTCGTTGCCTTGGGCCTTGCGTTAAGGGGCTGGTGACGGAAGAGGAGTATGCGCGCCAGATCGACTATGTGCGCTTGTTCCTTTCGGGTAAAGACGATCAGGTCCTGAACCAACTGGTTGCCCGCATGGAGCATGCCAGCCAGGAAATGCGCTTTGAAGAAGCCGCCCGTCTGCGCGATCAGATACAGGCGGTGCGCCGCGTCACGGAAAAACAGTTTGTCTCCAATCAGGGGGACGATCTGGATGTCATCGGCGTTGCGTTCGACTCTGGAATGGCCTGCCTGCACGTATTGTTTATCCGTCAGGGTAAGGTGCTGGGCAGCCGCAGTTATTTCCCGAAAGTGCCCAGTGGCACAGAACTGGCTGAAGTTGTGCAGACATTTGTGGGTCAATTCTATTTGCAGGGCAGTCAGGCTCGCACGTTACCCGCTGATATTCTGCTGGATTTCCAGTTGCCGGAAAAAGAGCTGCTGGCGGACTCGCTGACAGAGCTTGCGGGAAGGCGTATTGCCATCCAGAGCAAACCCCGGGGCGACCGCGCACGTTACCTGAAGCTGGCCCGCACCAATGCCGCTACCGCGCTGGTGACGCGTCTGGCACAGCATTCCACCATACACCAACGGCTGGCGGCTCTTGCCGACACCCTCAAGTTGCCGGCTATTCGTCGTATGGAATGTTTTGATATCAGCCACACAATGGGTGAGCAGACGGTTGCCTCCTGTGTGGTGTTTGACGCCAACGGGCCACTGCGCAGTGAATATCGTCGCTATAACATCACTGGCATCACTCCCGGTGATGACTATGCGGCTATGAACCAGGTGCTGCGTCGCCGTTATGGCAAAGCCATTGAAGAGAGCAAAATCCCTGACGTGATCCTGATCGATGGCGGTAAAGGCCAGCTTTCACAGGCAAAAGACGTTTTCGCTGAACTGGATGTGACCTGGGATAAACATCATCCTTTGTTGCTGGGGGTGGCAAAAGGCACCGATCGTAAAGCCGGGCTGGAAACGCTATTCCTTGAACCGGAAGGGGAGGGTTTCGCTTTGCCGCCAGACTCTCCGGCGTTACATGTTATCCAGCATATTCGTGATGACTCTCACAATCATGCAATAACAGGCCATCGCAATAAACGGGCTAAAGTGAAGAACACAAGTGCGCTGGAAACCATCGAAGGGATCGGTCCTAAACGGCGCCAGATGCTGCTGAAGTACATGGGAGGCCTGCAACCGTTGATAAATGCCTCGATGGAAGAAATCGCCAGTATCCCTGGAATTTCACATGCGCTGGCTGAAAAAATCTTCTATGCGCTGAAACACTAAGCATTGCAACACCCGTAGCAATGTAGGAACATAGGGACAAATTCTACTCTGTCCAAACAGTTAGCGTAATTATGCCATTTAATATTCCGACCTTACTTACCCTGTTTCGCGTTGTATTAATCCCCTTCTTTGTACTGGCATTTTACCTGCCATTTCAATGGGCTCCACTGGCATGCGCGCTGATTTTCATCTTCGCTGCGGTGACGGACTGGTTCGATGGTTATCTGGCGCGCCGCTGGAAACAAACGACTCAGTTCGGGGCGTTCCTTGACCCGGTGGCCGATAAAGTGATGGTGGCGATCGCGTTGGTGCTGGTGGCCGAGTATTTCCACTCATGGTGGATCACCTTACCGGCTGCCACCATGATTGCCCGTGAAATCATCATTTCAGCTCTGCGTGAGTGGATGGCGGAAATCGGTAAACGCAGCAGTGTGGCCGTTTCGTGGATTGGTAAAGTCAAAACCACGGCCCAGATGTTGTCACTGTTTGCGCTTTTATGGCGTCCGAACAGCCTTGTTGAGGGGGTTGGCGTTGCCGCGTTGTATATTGCCGCTGTGCTAACCTTCTGGTCAATGTTCCAGTATTTGAGCGCTGCACGTGGCGATTTGTTCGAACGGTGATCGAAGCGACTTAAAAAGCAGCAAACGGATGCATTGTGAGGATAATTTGGTTGACTCATTGCGTCAGAACAGTAGAATGCAACGCATCGAAAGGCAGCTCAGGCAGCCAGAAGATAAAGCAAATCAGCAAGTTCTGAAGATTTCATTTAAAACAGAATAAAGCTGATGGCAATGCGGGAATAGCTCAGTTGGTAGAGCACGACCTTGCCAAGGTCGGGGTCGCGAGTTCGAGTCTCGTTTCCCGCTCCAAATTAGTCGCCAGAGATGACTCTCTGATGACAAAAAGATTTAAAGGCGCGTTGGCAGAGTGGCCATGCTACGGATTGCAAATCCGTCTACCTCGGTTCGACTCCGGGACGCGCCTCCAATTAACACCCATGCCCGGGTGGTGAAATCGGTAGACACAAGGGATTTAAAATCCCTCGGCTTATGGCTGTGTGGGTTCAAGTCCCACCCCGGGCACCATATTATCAGTACCGATTAAAACGAATAAAAACAAGCAGTAAGCAATGTCGTAACCGCCTCGAAAGGCGGTTTTTTTACGTCTAAATCTTTTTCATGAAACATCATTTACAGATGCCCTTGTTGGGCTTAGAGCCCCGCATCATGGATATCATGCATCGCCAGGGCACCGACCACACGGTTATCCTCCGACAGCACCGGTGCGGCAGAAATTTTCCGTTCATGGAACGCCGCCAGCGCTTCAGAGGCCAGCTGCGAAGGGGACAGGCTGAAGCCCATGGGGGTCATAGCATCGACTACAGCCGCGGAAATCTGGCCGCCTTTCAGCAGCCAGCGACGTAAATCACCATCGCTGAATACACCGCGCAGCTTATGATCCCGGTCCGTTACCGCCACCAGACCCAGCCCTGTGCGCGTCAGTTCAAACAGAGCATCACTTATCGATGCATCTTCCTGTACCTGGGCGATTTTCCCGCCATTCCGCATAATATCGCCGACCCGACAGAGCAGACGCGCACCGAGACTGCCGGCTGGATGGGTGCGCGCATAGTCATTCTCATCAAAATTACGTGCTCTCATCAGGGCGATGGCCATCGAATCCCCCATCATCAGGGTACAGACAGCAGAAGAGGTAGGGGCCAGGCCAAGCGGGCAGGCTTCACGCGTCACCTGTACGTTAATCACGTGGTCAGCCTCTTGCGCCAGCGGTGAATCGGCATTGCCAGTAAAGGCAATGATCCCCACCGGCAGGGCACGTAACAGTGGCATCATGCGGCGAAACTCGGCAGCGTGACCCGAGTAAGAGATCAGCACTACCACATCGCCTGCGGCAATCATGCCAAGATCACCATGCAGGGCTTCGGCGGGATGCACATAAAATGCCGGGGTCCCGGTGCTGGCCAGCGTAGCCGCGATTTTTTTTCCAATATGGCCTGATTTACCCATGCCACTGACGATCACTTTTCCCCGACAGGCCAGCATCATTGTGCAGGCATCCGCGAAAGCATTATCCAGCCTGTCAGGCAGACTAACGATCTGATCGATCTCCGTTTGCAGCGTCTCTCGGGCTGCTTCGATTAATATTTCACGCATCAGATTATTTGTCTCCCGCGATAATCACATCAATGCCGCGATCACGCAGTTGTGCCGCCACATCATCAGCAATCCCGCTGTCTGTGATCAGTACATCTACCGAGTCGAGGCTGCACACCACATTTGGACTTTTGCGGCCAAATTTGGACGAGTCGACCAGCAGGATAATTTTTTGTGCCGCACGGCACATGGCCTGGCTGACGCCGAACACTTCATTAAAAGTCGTGACTCCGGCATTAAGGTCAACGCCGTCCGCGCCAATAAACAGCTTGTCGAAGCTGAAATGGCTGAATGCGGCTTCCGCCAGACTGCCGTGAAATGAGGCGGACGTGCCGCGATAGGTACCACCTGGCATCAGAATCACCTGATCGTTATTGAGCTCGACCAGCTCGTTAACAAGGGTCAGGCTGTTCGTCATCACAGTGATATTATTAAATTTAGCAAGGTGGGGGACCATCTGCTGTACGGTGCTGCCAGCGTCAAAAATAAGCGAATCACCTTCAGAAACCCATTGGGCTGCACGTGAGGCAATCTGTTTTTTCTTATCCGAGTTAATAAAGGTTTTCCTGTCGATAGGCTGGTCGCCATCGTCCCGGTTCAGCATAACGCCGCCGTAAGTGCGGATCACTGCCCCTTGCTGCTGGAGCAGAGAAAGGTCTTTGCGGATGGTGGTGCCTGTGGTGTCAAAGTAGATAGTCAGTTCTTCAACCGTAGTACGGCCTTTGCCCTGGAGGTATTCAAGTATCAGTGCTTGCCGCTGTATTGGTTTCATCCTGGTTTCCCTGTCGTAGGCCAATAGACTCCTTTCGTATTCGCACAAACAAAGCAAACAAGGAAGGGAAATCTTTCAAAATGAAAGATATCACCGTTTGTTTGTTATGGCCAATTCCAACGCCGTGCGCATGGCCTTATTGTGGGGATAAATGTGAGCTGGCACCAGGTTCTGAATATTCAGTCCGTTCAGTGCATCATCTGGGATGGGCTGCGAGAAGACGGTCAGCCCGCGCATGACAAAGTTGCCCGTAATCATGTGGCGGCTGTCGACGCTGATAACCAGTACCGCCCGCGGTTTAAAGCGACCTGAAGAACGGCCTATCCCGATGCGACCCTCTGTTGGGAGCTGCGTCAGGGCATGATTAAAACGTGACATCTGTAACCAGCCCAGAGCAATTTGCCCCAGCCAGGCGAAGCCTGCCACGCAGATAAACATATTCACTGAGTTCATCGTGTTCTCCATTAAAAAACCGGCAGCGTTGTGCGGCCGGGCGGGTCTTAAAACATCACCTGGCCGCCGGTGATATTGATGGATTGCCCGGTACAATAGGCGGCTTTATCACTGGTATAAAACAGCAGAACGTTGAGCACGTCCTGATAGTCGCAGCCCCGTTTTAGCGGGACTTTATCGATGTAATATTGCTCCACGGCGTCCGGTTCAATCCCCAGTTTTTCGGCGTATTGTGGCAGTAGAGACTGGAACATCGGTGACTTAAGCAGATTGCCCAGCATCAGCGAATGAACGGTAATGCCGTACTCCGCCAGGTCAAGGGCCAGCGATTGTGTCAGGCCCACGCCGCCGAACTTAGCGGCGCTATAGCCTGCATTATGCTTACTGCCCACTTTCCCCGATTTAGAGTTTATCTGGATAATCCTGCCGCCTGCACCGTCGCGGATCATCATTCTGGCGAACTCTCTGGCACACAAGAAATAGCCCACAAGATTGACCTGTAAAGACAAATCAAAATCGTTGAGCATAAACTGGGTGATCGGGGCCGCCCGCGCCACCCCGGCGCTGTAAACCAGTACATCGGCGCGGCCAAATGTCTCATCCACGGCGCGAGCAAGCTCTGCCACACTTTCTTCTCCGGTGGCATCGACCTGAAAACCTGTCGCCACATTTTTTCCCTGCGCGCGATTAATTTCATCCGCGATGGCTTGCGCATTACTGATATTGAGGTCAGCAACGGCAACTTTATAACCGTTTTCAGCAAGACCCTGACACAGGTAAGCACCCAGTGTCTGACCACCACCGATAACTACAGCAACCTGATCCATTGATTTCTCCTGTTAATGACTTAAAACGCGAAACTTCTGACCCGGCTTAATGCCGGCTGGCGCCTGGCCTGCAACATGCACTGTGCCAGGGAATTCGGCTGTGGTGGCACCATCAAATTTCACCGTGATATGGCCCAGTTCACGCAGATTGATACCGGCGACATCGCCGACCGCTGTCACCGACCAGCTCTGTTCACCGATGCTGAGCACGCCACCCGCGACAATCGGATCGTCGCCACGCTGTTCAGGTCGGTGGATAAAACAGTACTCCGCAACATCACTGGGGGCGCCTTCACCGAAGGTGATCAGGAAGTGGTCTTCAAGCGCTTCGATGGCACAGTCGCCAACGGCAATAAAGGTGGATTCATAGACAGTTTTCATCATCACTCCGTCAGTTACTGATAGATCAGGCCGGACACGGCCCACGCGAGTAGAACAGCCGGTGCGCCGGTCAGGAAACGCCCGACCAGAACGGAAGGAACGCCCACACGCACGGTTTCCTGGCGCGCTTCCGCCAGTGAAAGCCCTACCGGGATAAAGTCACAGGCGGCCTGCGAATTGATGGCAAATAGCGCGGGCAGAGCCAGATGCGGTGGGATAGTGCCCTGGCCAATCTGTACGCCCACCAGCACGCCGATCACTTGTGCGATCACTGCGCCAGGGCCGAGAAATGGCGACAGAAGAGGGAAGGAGCAGATCAGCGCCAGCGTTACGAGTCCGACCGGGCTGTTCGCCAGTGGCGTCAGGCCATGGGCGATAAAATCGCCGAGGCCGGACGCTATAATGATGCCGATCAGCGCTGATACGAAGGCCATAAAGGGCAGGATGGTTTTGAGAACCGTATCAATGGTTTCACGTCCCGCCTGGAAAAAGACGGCGACGACAGACCCCATCCCCATGCCGACTTTCGCCAGCAGGCCATCGCTTTGCTCAGTGATTTTCTTGCTGGTGTCATAGTCGGTGTGTTGAGTTCGCATCGGTTTTTCCTGTGGAAGGGAAACCTGTGGCGCGTCGCTGTTTTCCTCGGATGTGCGGATGTCACCAGAGCGTACACCGGACACATAGATATCTTCGGTAATAAACTGCGCCAGAGGACCCGATTTACCGGTGGCATGAATATTGACGGTGGGGATACGTCGTTTTGGATACAGACCACAGCGCAGGGTGCCACCACAGTCAATGACAGCCACGCCGATCTCTTCAGCCGGTGGTTCGCCCTCTTTAAAGGCATCGACTGTTTCCCAGCCAGTCAGTTCGTGCAGGCGGTCAACGATGGCTGGACGGGTGCCAGCGGTGACATAAACGATTTTTTTGCCCGGTGCTGGCACTAAAAATAAGGGACCACCCCAGCCACTTTCGCCTTTATGTATTTCAATAATCTTAGCCATGATTCTCTCCGCTCTTATAAACGAACGTGACGGTCAAGTTGGATGTGCATTTTTCTTTCGAAAATGGAGGTGGTGAGATCGGTCACCCAGCCGCGGAAGAAGTTCATCACCATCCCGACCAGCAGATAGCTCACCGCCAGCGGGCCAAGCGGCAAGTTCAGGGTGGTCAGGCCGTTAGCAATACCGAGGTAAACGAAGAGCTCGCCTGGGTTGATATGGGGAAAAAGGCCGTTCATTGAGTGGCAGCTGTACGATGCAGAGGCGTAATAGCTCGGCTTGTACTTCTCAGGCATGAACCGGCCGAGGCTCAGTGTCATCGGGTTACAGAAAACAAAGGTGCCAATCACCGGCAGCAGCAGATAGCGTGAGACCGGGTTACCTGCGCAGCGCTGAGCCAGTTTTTCGATTCTTTTCTGGCCCACAAAGACAATCAGCGCATTCATTATCACCAGCAGGCTGATCAGCAGGGGGAGGATCCCTGTCACCATGCCGACAAAAACGTCCCCTCCTTTCTGGAAGAGCCCGATAAACCATTCGGCTCCGTGCGTAATGCTTTCAATCATGATGAAACCTCTTTACGTGGATAACAGTGGATATTGTTATTTTCTGTGGAAGCTAATCTAGCCCCTAAGAGGTTTATAAAAAACTACATTGATCACAAAACGAATGAATTATCTTTCAAATAAAAAGTAAAAATGAAAGATTTTACCTTTCATTTGCTCTTTTTTCCCGGCGGAACTGGCCGCCAGGCGGAAGGAGAAAGCAGGAGGTGGGAGGTTTCGATAGGCTAAAACGGGAGCGGGGGAGTTACGGGTGCTGTGTCAGGCATAGCACCATCACCGTCACCCACTCTTCTGAAATCCAACGCTGTTCCACATCCTGCCAACCGAGTCGACGATAAAGAGCCTGTTGGTCCGGCGTATACAGCCATAACGCGTCTATCTGTTGTGCGCGGGCGCGGTCAATACAGGCGTTTACCAGGCGGGAACCGATTCCTTTACCGCGCCACTCTGTGGGTGTGAACACTTCGCCCAGCCAGTAACGACGTTCTGGCCTGTCATCCAGCTCATATTCGATCACGCTGGCCGTGCCGGTCAGCGTGCCGTCAGTGTCACAGGCGATCAGGGTAAAACTGCCGCTGTCATGCTGGTTGCGCTCATCAAGACGTTGGCTGATGACGGCTAACGAAGACCAGTTCGCAAGTTCAGACCATTCGCTATGCAACAGACGAGCAATTTCATGGCGGCGTTCAGGCTGCTGGCGCAGGGTAACAATGGGCATCATGCTGTTCCTTAAGCGGTAGCCGCCTGGCGAGGCGGAAAAGAATTATCTACACTCTTTCGAGGTTGTCTTCCTTTCTTTATCTCATCGTGGCTATAATTGCCATATCGTTTAGTTAGAGCTCTAATTATCAGGCATCTTACCTATTGAATACCCAGGAACTGAATTTCTCCCGTTTGCTGCATCTTACTGCCCACGCCTGGCGTCAGGCGATAGATCGGCGGATGAAAGATAATGGTCTCAGCATGAGTAGCTGGATGGCCGTGGCGACGATCGCCCTTCAGGACGAACCGATGAGTCAGAAAGAACTGGCGCAGTCGTTGGGTCTGGAAGATGCCAGCGTCGTACCGCTGATTGACCGTCTGGTGAAGCAGCAACTGGTCGAGCGGGTACAGCCACCTGAAGATCGTCGTAAACGATTGCTGCATGTCACCCCGAAAGGCGAGGTGTTGTATCAGCGTTTGAAAACAGAGGCTGATGCGCTGCGCAATGAGCTGCTGTCTGGCGTGAATGCGGGGGATCTGGCTGTTACCCAGCGTGTACTGCAGCAACTGCTGGCGGCGACAGAGGTGAAGTAAGGTGTCCCGCATTAAATCCAATCCCTATGCTCCGCGTGAGTGGGCGCCTGGCGAAAAGCCCATGCTGCCCGGATCGCCCTCTACGCCGCTGCACCCCACCCATAAACGCATTGCCTTTGGCATCGTTGGCCTGTTGATTTGCATCACCGGGGCGCTCAGTAACGCGCTGGTGACCGCCAACCTGACCAATTTGCAGGGCGTGTTTGGTGCCTACACTAACGAAATTGCCTGGCTGCCCGCCGTTTATGTGATGGGAAATATCTCGATTAACCTGCTGCTGGTGAAGTTTCGCCAGCAGTTCGGGCTGCGGGTATTCACCGAAGCGTTTCTGGTGCTGTATGTATTGGTGGCGTTCTTCCATCTGCTGGTCAACGACCTCAGTTCCGCGATTATCGTCCGTGCGGCGCACGGCATGGTCGGTGCCGCACTCAGTTCACTGGGTATCTACTACCAGGTGCAGGCGTGGCCCGCGAAACATCGCCTGAAAGCGCTGGCGATTGGTCTGGGGGCCTCACAGCTCGCCATTCCTCTCGCACGTCTGTTCTCAACGGAACTGCTGCAACTGGATGAGTGGCGCGGGTTGTACCTGTTTGAGCTGGGGCTGGCGTTAATGGCGCTCGGCGCGGTGCTGATCCTCAAACTGCCACCGGGGGAGCGCACCAAAGTTTTCGAGAAGAAAGACTTTCTGACCTTCTTCCTGCTGGCACCCGGTATGGCGCTGTTCTGCGGCGTACTGTCGCTCGGGCGTATTGAATGGTGGACCAGCACGCCGTGGCTGGGCGTTTGCCTCGCCCTTGGGCTGGTGCTGGTCACGGCCGCCGTGCTGGTGGAACACAACCGCAGCAATCCGCTGATTAATACCCGCTGGCTCGGCAGCGGGGCGATTTTCCGTCTCGGTATTGTGATGATCCTGCTGCGTATCATGCTGGCCGAACAGAACACCGGTGCGATTGGTTATCTGCAACAGCTTGGTATGCTGAACGATCAGATGCAGGGGCTGGCGCTGGCCATCCTTGCCGGCGTGGCGGCGGGGATTATCTGCAGCGCGCTGACCATTAACCCCAAACATCTGAGCTGGCCAATTGTGCTGTCGCTGATTATCGTGATGGTGGCCTCGCTGATGGATGCCCAGTCCAGCCCGTTGACCCGCGCCAGCAATATGTATTTCAGCCAGTTCCTGCTGGGCTTCAGTACCTCCTTCTTTATCGCACCAGCGATGCTGCTGGGCGTGGGCAGCGTGGTGACTCAGCCGAAGAATCTGGTCAGTTTTGTGGTTCTGTTTGGTATGAGTCAAAATCTCGGCGGCCTTATGGGCTCGGCGCTGCTCGGGACCTTCCAGACCTGGCGCGAAAAATATCACTCCAGCCTGCTCGGTGACCAGCTGTCGCTGCTGGACCCGAACGTGACAGAACGTTTAGCTCAGTACAACAATCTGTTTGCCAGCCTTGTGGGTGACAGCACCCTGCAAAGTGCTCAGGGCACGGCACAGCTGCAAACCGTTGCTACCTTGCAGGCGAATGTACTGGCCTATAACGATGTGTATATGCTGACTGCCATCATGGCAGGGATCACTTTACTCTGGGTGCTGTGGCGTCTTTCGCGTCTGCGTTACCTCAACTGGCAGCAGGCCAAACGCGAAGCCGAAGCGGAACAGCGCGCCATGCAAAATCTTAACAAGACCATTGCCCGGTAAGCGTTCTGTGGAACGAAGAAGGGAACACGGGGAAAACATGAGTCAACAGGAACAGCAGCAACTCACTGAGCGTCTGAGAAATAATAAGCTGCGTATTTTATCGATTGCCCTTGGATCGGGAATTGCCCTGGTCGGCGTACTGGTGATCCTTTACGCCTGGCAGCTACCGCCCTTTACCAGCCAGACACAGTCAACGGAAAACGCCTACGTGCGCGGCCAGGTGACGTTTATCAGCCCTCAGGTCAGTGGCTATATCACTGAGGTTAAGGTGCTGGACTTTCAGCCGGTCCACCAGGGCGACCTGCTGATGACCATTGATGACCGCATCTATCGCCAGCGCGTGCACCAGGCGATGGCGCAGCTGGATATGAAAAAAGCGGCGCTGGCCAATAATATTCAGCAGCGTCGCAGTGCGGAAGCGGTGATCAAACGCAATGATGCCGCACTGCAAAACGCCAAAGCCCAGGCGGTAAAAGGTGGGCTGGATCTGAAGCGTGTGGAAAATCTGGTCTCTGATGGTTCCCTCTCTCTGCGTGAACGCGATGCATCGCGTGCCAGCAACAGCCAGACACTGGCGGATGTGCAGCAGGCGCAGGCCACGCTGGAAGTCTCACGTCAGGATCTGCAAACCGTGATTGTTAATCGTGCCTCGCTGGAGGCGGATGTCGCCAGCGCGCAGGCGGCGCTGGAACTGGCGCAGATCGACCTCGACAACACCAAAATTATTGCCCCGCGTGATGGGCAGTTAGGGCAAATCGCTGTGCGGCAGGGCGCTTATGTCACAGCGGGAACCCGGCTGACCTCACTGGTGCCGCAGCAGATGTGGGTGGTCGCTAATATGAAAGAAACTCAGATGGCGCACATCCGTCCGGGTCTGCCTGTGACGTTCCACGTTGATGCGCTGGACGGTGAACAGTTTAACGGTGAGGTGGAGTATATCTCCCCGGCAGCGGGATCGGAGTTCAGTGCGATCTCACCGGATAACGCCACCGGCAACTTTGTGAAAATTGCCCAGCGCATTCCGGTGCGAATTAAGATCACCAGCGATAACACGGCCCATCTGCGTCCGGGTATGTCGGTCGAGGTCAATATCGATACTGCGGCCGTGCAGGATGGAGATAAAAAATGATGCCTGCGCCGAAAACTCTGGTGATGATGCTGCTGACGGCCACGCTGGCAGGCTGTGCTACGGAAGTGCAGCAGGCACCGTCGGCGCTGCCAATACCGATGCAGTGGCGCAATCAGGTTGGACCGGGTGCGGCGGTGGAAGCGAGCTGGTGGCGGGCGTTTAACGATGCCTCATTGAATCAGCTGGTGGAGCAGGCGCTGCGCAACAACCCGGATATATTAACCGCTCGTTCACGCGTCGATCAGTATCGTGCTCAGCTGCGCGGAGCGCAGGGGGATAACTTCCCAACGCTGGATGCCGGCGTGGCGGCAAGCCGTGCGCGGGCTATCTCCGCGGCAACAGGCCAGCCTGCGCAATCGACCGTCTTTCAGGGCCTGTTACAGGCCAACTACAACGTGGATTTATGGGGTGAACGCAGCAGCAGCATTGATGCAGCCAAAGCCTCGCTGGCAGCCCAGCAGGCGGCGGCGAGCGCGGCCGAACTGACCATCGCCAGTTCGGTGGCGTCAGGGTATATGACCCTGGTGTCGCTCGACGAACAGCTGCGGGTTACGGAAGCCACGCTGGCCAGCCGTGCCAACTCGTTAAAGCTGGCACAGCGCCAGTTTGAAACGGGTTACACCTCGCGGCTGGAGTGGGTGCAGTCGCAGTCGGAATATCAGACGGCGAAAGCGCAAATCCCGCTGTTACAACATCAGATTGCTGAGCAGGAAAATGCCCTGAGTATTCTGGTCGGAATGAACCCGCGTCAGATTGCCCGCCAGAACCACTTTGACCACGTGGCACCGCAGACGCTGCCTGCCGTGATGCCGTCTCAGCTGTTGCAGCGCAGGCCGGATATCGTGCAGGCCGAACGCCAGCTCCTGGCGGCGGATGCATCACTTCAGTCTTCACGCGCCAGTCTGCTGCCTTCACTGAATCTCACCGCCACCGGAACAATGCAAAGCTCGGTGCTCCATGAACTGGTGGAGAATCCGTTCCGCCTGTGGAGTATTGGGGGCAGCGTGCTGGCACCATTGCTGAACCGTGAAGCGCTGACCGCGCAGGTTGATGTCTCCATGGCCACGCGCAACCAGGCACTGTACAACTACGAAAAAGTCGTGCGCAGTGCGTTTGGTGAAGTGAATAACGATCTGGATGCCATTACCCGCTATCAGGAGCAACTCTCCGAGTTACAGGCACAGGAGAAAGTGGTGCAGGAGGCGCTGCGTATCGCGCGCAACCGCTATCAGAATGGCTACGCTTCCTATCTGGATGAGCTGGATGCTCAGCGTACGCTGTTCAGCATCCAGCTCAGTGTGGTGCAGGCCAAAAATAACCTGTTGCTGGCGCAGATCGATCTCTACCGCGCACTGGGCGGCGGCTGGCAGGCGTCATAACAGATAGGCAGGCTTGCTGCTGTCGGCCTGCGATCAGCCAAAGAGTTTCAGTTTCGCCGTCAGTTTCCGCAGTGCCTTCTTCTCCCCGGCGATAGCCAGCCCGAGGTGTTGTAGATCGGCGGTGGCAATCTGACTGACGGCAGCTGAAAATTCGGCGTAATCCACCGTCATCTGGCCCTCCTGCGGAAAGATAATCGCATCAAACTGCTGCTCTTCGCAGCACTCAAGCAGCACACTCAACTGGGTATTATCGGCTGACAGCACCGGGATGCCCACCGGGATCAGGCCCGGATAGCACTGGCCACTGGCATCCGCTAACGCATCACCGACCAGATGCGGATGACGCTGCCCCAGCGTCAGGCTCAGTACCGCGGCGGCGTTGGCCGCCTTGCCCACGGTTAACGCACTATTCAGTACCACCACACAACGAACATCATTCATCATTTTTGCCTTCTGACGGAGAAAAAACGCAGCGTAAATCAGTGCGGCGGCTCAGTCTGGAAGATTTGTGCAGTGCTGTTGATAAAAAGCGGGAGTCAGCTGATAGGCGCGTTTAAACCAGCGCCCGAGATGGCTTTGATCGGCAAATCCCAGCTGTGCCGCAACCAGG
This sequence comes from Erwinia sp. MYb375, assembly GCF_037479175.1. Taxonomy (NCBI): domain Bacteria; kingdom Pseudomonadati; phylum Pseudomonadota; class Gammaproteobacteria; order Enterobacterales; family Erwiniaceae; genus Erwinia; species Erwinia sp. MYb375. Next base: position 462,439 of record NZ_JBBGZS010000011.1, read on the forward strand.
GCTGGGGGCTGACCGGCCGACAGCAGGCGGCGCGCTTCGCTCAGGCGCAACTGAATCAGCCAGGCATGAGGAGGCAGGCCAAAGTGAGCGTGAAACTCGCGTGACAGACGAAAACGATCAACCTCCAGCGCCGCTGCCATATCGCTCAGGCCGATATTGTCATAACGGTGGTCCAGCATAAAATCGCGCGCCCGCAGCGCCAGGGTGTTCTCATGCGCAGCCAGTTGAAGGGGGCGCCGCCAGTGAAGGTGGCGTGTCAGGGCAGAAAACAGGCGCTGTAACGCGCTCTCTTTGATGATTTTCAACTCATTGTCATGCAGAGCCTGAAAGGCATGAAGTGTTGCCCACGCCAGTTGACGATCGCTGCTCAGGGTACGGGCAAAGTTCAGTTCAAAACGGTCGGGAATCTCACTAAACAGGCTGCTTAATTGCTGGCGCAGCGTGAGCGGGTCGATATACAGCATACGATAGGTAAAACCCCTTTCGTCGATCGCATCGCCATCATGCAGTTCACCCGGTTCCAGTAAAAATACCGTACCGGGACGGCTCTGATGCTGCTGGCGACGCGAATGAAACTGTTGCACACCCTGTTCGGTCACACCGACCAGGTAGCTGTCATGCCAGTGTGGATCGTAAGCGTGGCCGGTAAAATGAGCGCGCAGGGTTTCAATCGACGTCGCGTCATCGCGCGCCATTTCTATCCAGCCTGATGGCTTCATAACCTTGCCCCCTTCAGACAATCCCCACGACAGCGTAGCGTCAGTGGCACCCTTGATGCCAATCAATAACGAGAAAAAATTGGGAATCAATCGGATTCTTTAGTACTTCTCATTGCTTAGCAACGAATGCTATTATGCGAATCTTTACAATTAATAGTCTGAGTCATGCGGAAAAAAATCTCCGTAATGGGTGCTATTTGTGCAAATAACTAGCTGGAAATTATAGATTATTTTTAGGGATGCTATGAAAAAGTCACGTCTTTTCGCCACACTGTTATGCGCCTTTGCGCTGGCAGGGTGCGCGCGCACTGAACCGGTAAAAAATATCAATCAAACGCTGAATGCTGATTACAGCGACAATCAGTTGCAAACGGCCATTCTGGACGCCGGGCGCGCACGTCAATGGGTGATGCAGCCACAGCAGCCGGGCGTGATTACCGGGCGGATCATTCAGCGTAACCATAGCGCCGATATTCGCATTACCTACGGCGCGAACCATTATTCTATCAATTATGTCGGTAGCAATAACTTGATGGCCGCACCGGGTGAAATTCACCGTAATTACAATCGTTGGGTCAATAACCTCGATAAGGACATCCAGTTACGTCTGGCATCCTCAAAAACACCCTAATCGTCAGGCGTCGGTTCGCTCAGGCATTAAAGATCCTGCCAGCCTGGCCGACAACCCATTAAATGGGGTGAGTCGTTAACAGCGTTTTATATCGCAAATGCGGTTAATTCCGAATGCCAGCACCCGTTGCTAAACGCTATGCTGTGGTTTAGCCATGCGGCACGGGTGCCGCTGAATGGACCGATGAACCGCAGTGACGATCCCTCTGTGGGCATGATCAAATTACTCGAATACAGGGCGGAGAACGTTCCCGCGCTGCAAGAAGAATCAGCATGAATTTAGCCTTTACACTCCTCGACTGGCAGGCTAGCGCGCCCGGGTTGAATGAGCCTGAGCACTGGCAAAACTGGGCAATGCAGCCGCCCGTCATCGACAGCACGCAGCAACTGGCCAAATGCAGCCAGCTGCCGATGATGACTGCGCGGCGTCTGAACAGCGGCAGCCGCTCGGCGGTGGATTGTGGGCTGTCTGTCATGCGTCGTCAGCCCGTGGATGCGCTGGTATTTACCAGCCGTCACGGTGAACTGGAGCGTAATCTACGCATTCTCACGGCACTGGCAAAACAGCAGAATCTGTCGCCGACAGACTTTGCGATGTCGGTGCACAATGCGGCGGTGGGCAGCCTGACCATTGCCGCCGAAGCCCCGCTGGTCTCAACGTCATTGTCAGCCGGAGTAGACTCTTTCCAGCAGGGGATGGTGGAAGTGGCCGCGTTACATGCCGCGGGCTACCACCATGTGCTGCTGGTGGATTTTGACGGCACCATTCCTGATATCTATCACCCGCATATTCCTGAGCTGACGCTGTTTTCTGCGTATGCGGTGGCATTGCTGCTGGCACCGGGTGACGCCTGTCAGTGTGTGAGCCAGCCGCAGGCTACGCCGGGTGCGTCGTCCGCGCTGCCGCAAAGTCTGCTGTTCCTGCACGGCTGGCTGGCACGTCAGGCGCACTTCAGCGTGCCGGGCGATCGTCTGCACTGGCGGTGGGCGTGTCGCTATGACTGATCTCACTCTGCGAGCCCGACCTTATCGTTACCTCAGTCGCTACTGGCGCATTCTGATGACCGGCCTGTGTTTTACGCTGTTTGGTCTGGGTGGGCTGATGCTGTCGCTGGTGTGGTTTAACCTGCTGCTGCTGTTGCGCAATCCTCAGCAGCGCCGCCGCCTGGCGCGACGCAGTATCTCGCGCTGTTTTCGTCTTTTCCTGCGCTGCTGCCGTACCCTAGGGGTGTTTGACTACCGCATTGAAGGGGCCGAACTGTTGCAGCAGGATCGTCGTTGTCTGATCGTGGCGAATCATCCTTCGCTGGTGGATTACGTGTTTCTGGCGTCGGTGATGCCGGAAGCGGATTGCCTGGTGAAAGCCGGATTACAGAAAAACTTTTTCCTTTCCGGGGTGGTGCGTGCTGCGGATTATCTGGTGAACAGCCAGGGGGAAACGCTGCTGCCGGATAGCCAGCGCCGTCTGGATCAGGGCGATGCGATTATCCTGTTCCCGGAAGGGACACGTACCCGTTATGGCGAACCCCTTAAACTCCAGCGCGGCGCGGCGAATATTGCGGTGCGATGCCGTTGCGATCTGCGTCTGGTTCATATTGTCTGTACTCAGCGTATGCTCGACAAACAGAGCCGCTGGTATCAGGTACCGGAAGAAAAACCGCTGTTCACCGTGCGCGTGCAGCAGCGCATTGACGGCAGCGCATTTTGGGCCGGAGAGGGGGAGCTGGAGTCACGTGCCGCGCGTCACCTCACTCACTATTTGCAAAATGCATTAACACCAGAACATCAATAATTATTCGGAAACAGTATGGATGAGTTAACGCTCGAAATTAAACAGATGATCATCGACACGCTTAATCTGGAAGAGGTGAGTGTGATGGATATTGAGACCGACGCGGCGCTGTTTGGCGACGGCCTGGGTCTTGACTCTATCGACGCCCTGGAACTGGGCCTGGCGGTGAAAAGCCGTTACGGCGTGGTGCTCTCTGCTGAAAGCGACGAGATGCGTCAGCATTTTTACTCCGTTGCCACTCTGGCGGCGTTTATCCATGCCCAGCGTTCTGCGCTGACGGCCTGATTGTATCCAGGAGAAGACCGTAATGGATAAGAACGAAATTTATCAGGAAATTACTGGCCTGCTGGTCAAACTGTTTGAGCTGGATGCGGACGATATCAAACCGGAATCACGTCTGTATGAAGACCTCGAACTGGACAGCATTGATGCCGTCGATATGGTGGTGCATCTGCAAAAGCGCATTGGCCGTAAAATCAAACCTGAGATCTTCAAATCAGTACGCACCGTGCAGGATGTGGTGGATGCGGTAGAACAATTGCTGAGTGAAGGCTGATCGTTAACGGCGGCCGGGAAAGCGAACTGATGCTACGTATGCTCACCGGGCTGTTGCTGGTGCTGTGGCCATTTCTGGTCGGCTTCAGCCTTACTCACCCTCAATACCACTGGCTGCTGCCGTTAATGGCACTGCTGTTTGTGCTGCGCTGGCTGGGGCTGCGTCGACAGATAGGGGCATTTGCGAGGACAGGCAAATGGCTGGCAGTGGCCGGGGCCGGGCTGTGTGCGGCCAGCATGCTGCTGCGCGACCATCATTTGTTGCTGTGGTACCCGGTGGCGGTGAACGCCATTCTGTTATTGCTCTTCGCCAGCTCCTTATTCAGCGCCATGCCGCTGGTGGAACGCCTGGCCCGCCTGCGTGAAAACGATTTACCGCCGCGCGCGGTGGCATACACCCGTCGCGTCACGCAGGTCTGGTGCCTGTTCTTTCTGATAAATGGCGGGGTGGCGCTGGTCACCTGCCTGCAAACTTCTCTTTTCTGGTGGACGTGGTGGAACGGACTAATCAGCTATCTGTTAATCGGGCTGTTGATGGCGGGCGAATGGTGTGTACGCCAGCGCGTAAGGACAGCGCGGTGAGTCACCCTGTCTTGCCAATGGGCGACTGGCTGACCACCGCCACGCCGGGCATCGTGGCACGCAGCGGCACGCGTGAATGGACCCGACAGCAGTGGCAGCAACAGGTCATCGCGCTGGGCACGCGTCTGCTGGCGCATCCGGGGCAACGCTGGGCGCTGTGCTTTGAAGACTGCTACCTGTTTAGCGTGGCGTTACTGGCCGCGCTGCATGCGGGAAAAACACCGCTGATCCCCGGCCACTGCCGGCCCTCACTGCTGGCGGAGCAGAGTGCGGAATTCGACGGCGTGCTGAGCGATCGGGCATTTCCCCTCGACTGCCCGGTCTGGCAGGTCGAAGAGGCGGGCAGGGCGACTGACACCGCGTTGCCGCCGATGGCCCCTGACGCCGCCATCATCCTGTTTACCTCCGGTTCTACGGGCACGCCACGGCAGGTCAGTAAACCCATTGCCAGCCTGGATGAAGAGGCGCGCTGGTTGTATACGCTGTGGGGCGAACGTCTGCAAGGCTGCACTCTGATTGCGTCGGTCACTCATCAGCATCTCTACGGGCTGAGTTTCCGCCTGGTCATGCCGATGGCGCTGGGGCTGCCATTTGACAGCCACCAGGTCTGCTACAGTGAACAGCTGGTGGCGCAACCCGCCGGGCGCTATGCCTTTATCAGTAGCCCGGCCTTTCTGCGCCATATTGATTTCTCCCTGGCGGCCCCTGATTGCTGCCTGACGGTCTCTGCCGGAGGTGCGCTGCGCTGGCGGGATGCGCAGTCAGTAGCGGAGTGGACCGGGTATCCGGTCGAAGAGATCTACGGCAGTACCGAAACCAGCGCCATCGCCAGCCGAAGCCGCACGCGTGATGACACCGCGTGGCAGCCGTTCAGCGGGGTGACATTCCGCCAGGATGAGCAGAAAAACTGGTGGGTGCGTTCGGCGCTGATCCCACAGCCGCAGGGGCTGATGCTGGATGATAAGCTGGTGTTCAGTGAGCAGGGTTTTCAGCTCTGCGGCCGCCATGATCGTATTGTGAAAATCGAAGATAAACGCGTGTCGCTCAGTGAGATTGAGCGGCGGCTGCTGGCGCTGCCGGAGGTGGCCGATGCAGTGGCGCTCCAGGTGGTGCGCGGCGATCGCTGCGCCATTGGCGTGGTACTGGTGCTTCATCAGCCACAGAGCGATCTCAACGTACTCAAACGCCAGTGGCGTCATGAACTGCAACGCTGGTTAGAGCCGGTGGCGATGCCCCGGTTCTGGCGGGTGGTTGAGATCATCCCGCATAACAGTCAGAGCAAACGTGCCTGGCCGGAGATACAGGAGTTATTTCATGTTGCCCGTTGAGCTTGCGGTACAACAGCAGGACAGCGAAGCGGAACTGCTGTTGCGCGTCGATGCCGATCTGTTCTGGTTCCAGGGCCATTTCCCTGAGCAGCCCCTGTTGCCCGGCGTGGCGCAGCTGGACTGGGTGATCCACTATGGCACCACGTTGCTGGCCCCAGGGCTGCAGTTTGCCTCTGTGGATAACATTAAGTTTCAGCAGCCGATCCTGCCGGGCGCTACGCTGAAACTGACGCTGAGCTGGCAGCCTGAAAAAGGGCTGAGTTTCCAGTATCAGCGTGTGACCGATATGGGCTTCCACCCGGCCAGTAGCGGGAAAATTCGTCTGTGTTAAACGAGACGTTCCGCCCCTGCGTGGTGATCCCCTGCTATAACCACGGCATGATGATGGCCTCGGTATTGGCCCGTCTGGCCCCGTTTACGTTACCGGTACTGATTGTCGATGATGGCAGCGATGCTGCCACCGCCCGTCAGCTCGATGCGCTGGTGGGGCCGGGCGTGCAGCTCCACCGTCTTACGACCAATCAGGGCAAGGGCGTGGCGGTACTGGCCGGGCTGACGGAGATGGCCCGTCAGGGCTTTACGCATGCGGTGCAGGTGGACGCTGACGGGCAACATCAGATCGAAGACTGCCCGCGCCTGCTGGAGGCAGCGCGTGCCGCGCCGGAAGCGCTGATCTCAGGCCAGCCGCAGTATGACGATTCGGTGCCAAGGGCGCGGTTGTATGGCCGCTATATCACCCACTTCTGGGTCTGGGTGGAAACCCTGTCGTTTTCCCTGAAAGACAGCATGTGCGGATTCCGCGTCTATCCGCTGGCCCCGACGCTGGCACTGGCACAGCGCCGTGCCATCGGTCAGCGCATGGATTTTGATACGGAAATTATGGTGCGCCTCTACTGGGCGGGCACGCCTTCGCACTTCGTTGCCACCCGCGTAACCTACCCGCAGGACGGGCTGTCACACTTTGATGCGCTGCGCGATAACCTGCGTATCTCCTGGATGCACACCCGGCTGTTCTTCGGCATGCTGCCGCGTATTCCTTCATTACTCTGGCGCAGAAAAAGTTCACAACACTGGTCAGCCATCCCGGAACGCAGCGGGCTGTGGGGCATACGCTTTATGCTCACCGTGTATCGGTGCTTTGGCCGCCGGGCTTTTACGCTGTTGCTCTGGCCAGTGACCGCCGTGTACTGGCTGACCGGCGGCGAACAGCGCCGCGCCTCCGTGCAGTGGCTGAATGCCATCCGTGATTATGCACAATCGCAGCAGATGACATTGCCCAAACCGCTGAGCAGCTTCCGCCACTTCCTGCGTTTTGGTGATGCCATGCTGGACAAAATTGCCAGCTGGCGCGGCGATCTGCGCTGGGGTAAAGACATTGATTTCGCCCCCGGTGCCGGGGTTTATTATCAACCACGGCACGCCGGGGGGGCGACTGATCCTCGCCTCGCATCTGGGCGATATTGAGGCCTGCCGTGCACTGGCACAGCAGGTGAGTGGGCTGGTGATCAACGCGCTGGTGTTTACCGACCATGCGCAGCGCTTCAAACAGGTCCTGGACGAGATTGCTCCGGAGGCCAGTATTAATGTGATCCCGGTCAGTCATATCGGCCCGGAAACCGCCATCATGCTGCGGCAGAAGCTCGATGCTGGAGAATGGGTGGCGATTGTCGGTGACCGCACGGCGGTCAATCGCCAGCGCGGCGGCAGTCGTCGTGTGATATGGAGCAAATTTCTTGGCAAACCGGCCCCCTTCCCGCAGGGGCCTTTTGTGCTGGCGGCGGCGCTACGTTGCCCGGTGATGCTGATGTTTGCCCTGCGTCAGGGCAGCACGCTGCGTCTGCACTGCGAGCCGTTCGCCGATCCGCTGGAACTGCCGCGCGCGACGCGCCAGTACGCCTTACAGCAGGCCGTCGATCGTTATGCACAGCGGCTGGAATACCATGCGCTGCTGTCGCCACTCGACTGGTTTAATTTTTTCGACTTCTGGCAACTGCCGGAAGCTCCCCCGACCGAACATGAAGAGAAGGATTCCCGGTGTTAAACGATGCGCGTTTCTCTGTTGAGGTTGAGCTGACTGTTCCGTTCCACGATGTGGATGCGATGGGCGTGGTCTGGCACGGCAACTATTTCCGTTATTTCGAGATTGCCCGCGAAGCGCTGCTGGGCAAGTTTAATTATGGCTACCGCGAGATGAAGGCCTCGGGCTACGTCTGGCCCGTGGTGGATACACGGGTAAAATATCGCGGCACCCTGACGTTTGAGCAGCGTATCCGCGTGCGTGCCACCATTGAAGAAGTGGAGAATCGCCTGCGCATCGCTTATCAGATTTTTGATGCAGAGAGCGGCCAGCGTACCACCACCGGTTACACCATTCAGGTTGCGGTGGCCGAAGGGGAGACGGGCATCAGCTTTGTCTCGCCGCAGATCCTGTTTGATCGTCTGGGAGTCACGCTATGATCAACATGCTTTTCACCTTGCTGATGCTCACCAGCCTCAGCGTGCAGGCCGTCACGCTGGACGCACTGCAACAGCGCTTTGCCAGCCAGCCGGTGGTACGGGCGGACTTCAACCAGCTGCGCACCATCAAAGGCATGGCGCAACCCCTGAAATCCAGTGGCCAACTGCTGATAGCCCAGGATAAAGGGCTGTGGTGGCAGCAGGCGAAGCCTTTCCCGCTGACGCTGGTGCTGGATGAAAAACGTATGGTCCAGGTGATGAACGGCCAGCCGCCGGAAATTGTCACTGCCGACAGCAATCCGCAGATGTTCCAGTTCAACCATCTGCTGCGCGCCCTGTTTCAGGCAGACCGTAGCGTCCTGGAGCAGAACTTTGCGCTGGATTTCCACGATCTCGGGCAGGACCACTGGCGCCTGGTGCTGACGCCAACCACTTCGCCGCTGGATAAACTTTTTAACAACATCACCTTACAGGGTGCTGCGTATCTCGACAGCATTCAGTTGAATGACCGACAGGGCGATCGTACGGATATTACCCTCAGCAATCAGCGCCTGACGCCGGCTCACCTGACCGATGAAGAGCAGCAGCGTTTTGTTTTCTAACCGACCGCGTCAGATTGCCGCTGCCTGGCTGATCGTCTGTCTGCTGCTGTTGGCCGGGCTGGCGGCATTGCTGCCGCAGGCGCGTATTAACAGCAGCGTGCTGGCGCTGCTGCCTGCTCAGTCGATGGGCGCGATGCCGGCCGACCTGCAACAGGGCTTTATGCAGCGTCTTGACCGCCAGATGGTATGGCTGGTCAGCGCCGGGAAGCAGGATAACCCCGCCGTGGCACAGACGTTGCTGACGAAGCTGCAACAGCTTGACGGACTGAAGCAGGTGAAAGGGCCGCTGGACGCACAGCAACAGCAGGCCTGGGGGCAATTTGCTTTTCAGCACCGAAACAGCATGATTGATGCCGCCACGCGCGCACGGCTGGAAAACGGCGGAGCCGCCCAGGCCGACTGGGTGCTGGCACAGCTCTATTCCGCGTTTGCCGGGGTGAGCGGGCAGGAACTGAATCACGATCCGTTGATGCTGGTGCGTGGCGCACAGCTAATGATGCAACAAAATGCCAGCCAGCTCGGGCTGAGCAACGGCTGGCTGACCACCCGCGATAAGCAGGAGCAGCGCTGGTACTTTATTCATGGCGAACTGGCCAGCAGCTCGTTCGATATGCAGCAAAGCCACGCCATTGTTGGCCAGCTTCAGGATATCGAGCAGCAGCTGCGACAGCAGTACCCGGATGCACAGCTGCTGTCACGCGGTACCGTCTGGTTCAGTGATTATGCCAGCCAGCAGGCGCGGCATGATGTCTCCACCCTTGGGGTGGCCACCATTGTTGGTGTGCTGCTGCTGGTTTTCTCGGTGTTTCGTTCACCGCGACCGCTGCTGCTTTGCGCGCTCTCCGTAGGGATTGGCGCACTGGCAGGGATGGTGATCACGCTCCTCTGCTTCGGTGAGCTGCACCTGATGACGCTGGTGATGAGCCTGAGCATTGTCGGGATTTCGGCCGATTACACCCTCTATTACCTCACGGAGCGCATGGTCCACGGGGCAGATATGACCCCGCAGGAGAGCCTGCATAAGGTGATGCGTGCGTTGCTGCTGGCGCTGGGCACTACCGCCATTGCCTGGCTGATTATGGTGGTGGCACCCTTCCCGGGGATTCGCCAACTGGCGGTGTTCGCTGCCGTTGGCCTGACGGCATCCTGCCTGACGGTGATCTGCTGGTATCCGCTGCTGGTGAAAGGCTTGCCGGTGCGTCCGGTGCCGCTGATGGCGCTGATGGGGCGCTGGCTGGCGGCGTGGCGGCGCAACAACCGCCTGCGTATCGGTCTGCCACTGCTGGTGGCACTGCTGTCACTGGGCGGGATCAGCCAGCTGCGCGTTGATGATGATATTTCCCAGCTCCAGGCGCTGCCCGCGCATTTGCTGGCCGTGGAGCGGCAGGTCACTGCGCTCACCGGTCAGAGTGCCGATCAGACCTGGATGGCGGTTTCCGGCGATAACCCGCAGCAGACCTTGCAACGTCTGGAGGCGCTGGCCCCGAAACTGGCCGATGCGCGCCGTCAGCATTGGCTCAACAGTTACCGCCTGTTGCCACTCTCCTCCCTGGCGCAGCAGCAGCAGGATTTACAGCGGCTGCAGCAGGCGGCTCCGACGGTGCTCGCCCGTTTGCACGAGGCCGGCGTGACGGTGAATGCCCCCGATCTCAGCGCGCAGCCGCTGACGCCGGAAGCCTGGCTCAACAGTCAGAACAGCGAAGGCTGGCGTCTGCTGTGGCTGACGCTGCCTGACGGGCGCAGCGGCGTACTGGTGCCGTTGAGCGGCGTGAGCGATCGTGCCGCACTGGCGCAACTGGCTGACAGCCTGCCGGGCGTCAGCTGGATTGACCGTAAACAGACCTTCGATACGCTGTTTGCCTTTTACCGCACCCTGCTGGGCTGGCTGCTGGCAGCCGCGCTGGTGGCGATTGCGCTGAGCAATGTGCTGCGCCTTGGCTGGCGTCAGGGGCTGTTGACGGTGATCCCTTCCGTATTGTCACTGGGCGGTGGACTGGCGGCGCTGGCGTTGTCCGGCCATTCGCTTAACCTGTTTTCGCTGCTGGCGCTGGTACTGGTGCTGGGCATTGGGATTAATTACACCCTGTTCTTCAGCAATCCGCGTGGGACGCCGATAACCTCTCTGCTGGCGGTGTTGCTGGCGATGGCGACCACGTTGCTGACGCTGGGGATGCTGGTGTTCAGCAGTACCCAGGCGATCAGCAGTTTCGGCATTGTGCTGTGCAGCGGCATCTTTACCGCGTTCTTACTGTCCCCGCTGGCACTGCCGGCGAAACGGAGAAAAAAATGAAAAGCCTTCTGGCGCTGTTCTGCGCCGCGTTGCTGCTCACGGGCTGTGCCGGAAAACCGGATGACACCCGGCCGCAGGCCTGGCTTAAACCGGGCGTACGCGTGACGTTACCGCCGCCGGCCATTGATCCGGCTTTCAGTCAGCAACAGCTGCTGACCGGGAGTTTTAAGGGTAAACAGCAGTCGCTGCTGGTGTTACTGAGTGCCGATGGTCAGCAACTGACGCTGGCCGGGTTATCATCACTCGGCATCCGCCTGTTTCGGGTGACGTATGATGCCAGCGGCATTCACACCGAACAGGCGCTGGTCCTGCCGGAGATGCCGCCCGCCAGCCAGGTGCTGGCTGATATTATGCTCAGCCACTGGCCTGTTTCCGTGTGGTTGCCGCGCCTGCCGGCGGGCTGGACGCTGGCAGACCAGGGCGACCGCCGGCAGCTGCGCGATGACGGGGGCAAACTGATCACGGAGATCCGCTACCTGCAACGCGGGACACAGCGGATGCCGATCAGTGTTCAGCAGTTTGCTTTTGGCTACCATATCTTGATTCAGAATCTGGACGGGTGATGATGTTTATTTCTGCGGTGGGTATGCTCAATGCGCTGGGTGCAACATCCGATGACATCGCCGATAACCTGGTGCGCGGCGTGGCACCGGGGATGCGTGCCGACAGCGGATGGCTGATCGGCGATAAACCCTGCTGGACCGGGCGGGTGGATGCGGAATTACCCGCGGTTCCGGCCCGGCTGGCGGCGCATAACAGCCGGAATAACCAGCTGCTACTGGCGGCGCTGGCACAGATTGAAACGGAAGTGCAGGCGGCGATCGCGCACTTTGGTGCAGACCGCGTGGCGGTGGTGCTCGGCACCAGCACATCTGGCCTGGATGAAGGCGATCGTTTTATCAGCGGTGACAGCGAAAATTATCACTATTTCCAGCAGGAGCTTGGCGATCCCTCGCGTTTTCTGGCGGACTATCTGCAACTGAGCGGCCCGGCCTACACGCTGTCGACGGCCTGCTCCTCCAGCGCGCGGGCGCTGATCAGCGGGCAGCGATTGATTGACGCCGGACTGGCGGATGTGGCGATTGTCGGCGGGGCCGATACGCTCAGTCGTATGCCGCTCAACGGTTTTGACAGCCTTGAGTCGTTATCGGCGCAACGCTGCGTGCCGTTCAGCCAGCAGCGTGATGGCATCACGATTGGCGAAGGGGCGGCGCTGATGCTGCTGACCCGCGAGCCGCAGCCCGTAGCGATTCTGGGTTATGGTGAGTCCTCGGACGCCTGGCATATGTCGGCACCCCATCCTGAAGGGGAAGGGGCCAAACGCGCGATTACTATGGCGCTGCAACAGGCGGGTCTGGCCCCGGAGCAGGTGGGGTATATCAACCTGCACGGTACGGCAACGCGGTTAAATGATCAGATTGAAGCGGGCGTGGTCAGTGCGCTGTTTGGCGACCAGGTACCCTGTAGCTCCACCAAGCACTTAACCGGACATACGCTCGGTGCCGCAGGCATTGTTGAGGCGGCGCTGTGCTGGCTGATCCTCACACGCCACCTGCCGCTGCCGCCGCAAGATTTCAGCGCCAGCACCCCGGACAGCGGCCTGCCAGATTGCGGTCTGCTGACGGCGCCCGAGCCGCTGAAACGCCCGGTGATCATGAGTAACTCTTTTGCTTTTGGCGGCAATAATGCCTGCCTGATTTTAGGAACGCCGTGATGTCAGAGTATCAACCCGCCGCGTATTACCTGCCGCATGCCTCGCCGATGGTGCTGGTGGAGCAGGTGCTGATGGTCAGTGACGAAGAGGCCCATTGCCGGGTACGGGTCAGTGCTGACAGTGTGCTGGCCCCCTTTCTCAACCCGCAGGGGGCATTGCCTGCTTGGTTCGGCATTGAAATTATTGCCCAGACGATAGGCGTCTGGTCAGGCTGGCATGGCCGCCAGCAACAGCAACATCCCCCGCGTCCCGGCATGTTACTGGGGGGGCGCGGCTACCGCAGCGAGCAGGCGAGCTTCCCCGCCGACAGCGTGCTGGATATTCGCGTCAGTCTGCTGATGCGCGATGAAAAAATAGGCAGTTTCGACGGCGTCATCACCATTGATGGCGACACCTGGGCCCATGGCCGACTGAATACCTATCAGCCAGATGACCAGGAACTTCAACAACTTATGCAACAGGATATTCAGGAATGACGCGTTCTGTCTTAGTCACCGGCGCCAGTAAAGGTATCGGCCGCGCGATTGCGCTGCGCCTGGCCTCCGATGGATTTACCGTGGTCGTTCATTTTCACAGCGATGAGCAGGGCGCACGGGATACGCTGCACCAGATAGAAACGGCCGGAGGCATGGGGCGCGTGCTGGGCTTTGATATTGCCGACCGCGAGATGTGCCGCACCCGTCTTGACGCGGATATCGAGCAGCATGGCGCTTATTATGGCGTGGTCAGCAATGCCGGTATTACTCGCGACGGTGCATTTCCTGCGCTGAGCGATGACGACTGGGACCAGGTGATCCACACTAACCTCGACAGTTTTTATAACGTGATCCAGCCTTGTGTGATGCCGATGATCGGACTGCGCAAAGGCGGGCGCATTATTACCCTCTCGTCGGTTTCCGGCATGATGGGCAATCGCGGACAGGTGAATTACAGTGCGGCCAAAGCGGGCATTATCGGTGCCACTAAGGCGCTGGCGATTGAGCTGGCGAAACGTAAAATCACCGTTAACTGCATCGCACCGGGCCTGATTGATACGGGCATGATCCAGATGGAACCGGTGGCGGTGGATGAGGCGCTGAAGATGATCCCGATGAAACGCATGGGGGCCGCAGAGGAAGTGGCCGGGCTGGCCAGCTACCTGATGTCTGATATCGCGGGATATGTCACCCGCCAGGTCATTTCGATTAACGGGGGGATGCTCTGATGCGCCGTGTTGTGGTAACAGGAATGGGGGGCGTGACCGCCTTTGGTGACAACTGGCAGTCGGTATCAGCGCGTTTGCTCGCGGGCACCAATGCGGTCCGTAAGATGCCGGAGTGGCAGATTTATGATGGCCTGAATACCCTGTTAGCGGCACCCGTAGATGATTTTACGCTGCCGGAGCATTACACTCGTAAACGCATCCGTTCCATGGGGCGCGTCTCACTGATGGCGACGCGTGCTACCGAACTGGCGCTGGAGCAGGCCGGTCTGCTGGGGCACCCGGTGTTGACCAACGGTGATACCGGCATTGCTTATGGCTCCTCAACCGGCAGTACCGGCCCGGTCAGCGAATTTGCCACCATGCTGACGGAAAAGCACACTAACAACATTACCGGCACCACCTATGTGCAGATGATGCCGCACACCACAGCGGTGAATGCCGGACTGTTCTTTGGCCTGCGGGGCCGGGTGATCCCGACCTCCAGCGCCTGTACCTCCGGCAGCCAGGCCATCGGTTATGCCTGGGAAGCGATTCGCCACGGCTATCAGACGGTGATGGTCGCCGGCGGAGCAGAGGAGTTGTGCCCTTCAGAAGCGGCGGTGTTTGACACGCTGTTTGCTACCAGCCAGCGTAACGACCGCCCAGAAAGCACGCCTTCACCGTTTGATACGCAACGTGACGGGCTGGTGATTGGCGAAGGAGCCGGGACACTGGTGCTGGAAGATCTGGAACACGCGCAAGCGCGCGGTGCGACGATTTATGCGGAGATTGTCGGCTTTTATACCAACTGTGATGCCGCGCATATTACCCAGCCACAGCGTGAAACCATGCAAATCTGCATTGAGCGGGCACTGCGCTCGGCAGGGCTGACAGCCGAGGATATGGGTTATATCAGCGCCCACGGCACCGCGACTGACCGTGGTGATGTGGCGGAAAGTCATGCCACGGCGGCAGTCTTTGGCGACCGTACGCCTGTTTCATCGCTGAAAAGTTATTTTGGTCACACGCTGGGCGCCTGTGGCGCGCTGGAAGCCTGGATGAGCATTGAGATGATGCGTGAAGGCTGGTTCGCCCCTACGCTGAACCTCACTCAACCCGCTGAGGATTGTGCCGCGCTGGACTACATCATGCAGCAACCCCGTGCGATACAGACGGACTACATTCAGTCCAACAACTTTGCCTTCGGTGGCATCAATACCTCCCTGATTTTCCGTCGCTGGTCCTGACCCGGCTAAGGCGTTGCTGCGGCAACGCCCTTATTGTTATTTTTGTCTGGAAATATTAGTTAAGATTGATAATCATTTTGTCTGACTGTTCAGTGGGTGAATTACTGCACCTGCCTGATTTCAGAAGAAAAGAGTCTATCTTATTCCTTTTTTAGCAGTGATGAATCAATTTATTACGTTAATCAAACTGGGAGTTGTGCTATTATCCTGCGCGATTATTTGAGAATGATTGACACTTTTTGACGCTATAAACCTGGGTGGAATAGTGTACTTTCGTTAGTGTTGCTTATTTTTTTGGTGAAAGGGACGTCTTTCATTTTTTACCGGCACCCAACAGGATCGTTTTGCCGGTACGCTGTGGCTGAACATGAAAAACAGTTCCAAACCTGAGTCTGAAAAAGAACCTCGTGTACCGTTAGATGATGCGCAGTTTGCCATTGTGGTCCTGGCTGTCACCTCTTTCACGCTGATTATCTTTGTCCTCGGCATTACGTTGTGGATGTCCTGATCGGCTCCTGCTGATGTTTTATCTGCTGACTGCGAAGCATCAGTGCCATTGATTCGTTGATGGTGCGATTGCCATTCGCATCGGGTAGACCAAATAATCCGGCAGGTAAGCGACGGTCATCATCCCATGCCGGGTAATCAACAACGGGATAGAGCGAAATGCCCTCCAGTTGTACGCCCGCTTTCAGTGCCAGATCGCCTTCCTGACTGACGAGGTTAAGCCACGTCTGAGACTGGCCCGCATCTGCACCGGTTTCGGCGATCAGCAGGGGGCGTTGATAGCGTTGCCACACTTCCTGAAACAACACATTTACACGGCCGGTAGTCCGGGTGGTGCGGTTCCAGCGGGTCGCCGTTATGGAACCACTGATTGTCCGGGTACCAGGTCAGCCCCATAATATCCAGCAGATCTTCCGCCCCCCCCAGTTCCGGTTCACTTCGTCCTGCCAGCCAGTCCCAGACTTCATATTGCGCCTGATGCTGTTGCTGAGCCTGTAATCGGGCGGCGGTGGAATACCCGGAGGCTGCGACGTTGACCAGTGGATCGGTGAGTACAAAGCGCACCCCAGGCAGTTCTTCACGCATGGCATGCATCGCCGCAATGCTGGCGCGGGTCAGTTGCCGTTTCAGTTCGCGACCGCGCCCGGTAACAAAAGGATTAAACCAGGCGATTTCCGCACCGGCCCATGACCAGAATGAAATCTGATTCATGGGGGTAATAAACGGGCGGGTATGACCTTCTTCACGCATCAGGCGGGCGAGGGCGCGGGCAAAGGCGCTGAAACGATCAACGAATTCAGGCTGCCAGATATCCAGCCCGTCCGGCCAGCCAAAGTGGGCCAGCTCCCAGATCATTTCAATACCGTACTTTTCCGATGCTTTTAGCTGCGGCAAAAAACTGTCCCAGTGATATTCTCCGGGTTGCGATTCAATTAAATACCAACGGGCACCATCGCGTGCCGTCAGGATCTGATGGCTGGCTAACAGCGCATAATCTTTCTCCAGCAGCGTGTCATGTCCGCTGCTGATCATCAGGTCGGCGCGCTTGCCCGGTGTCCGGCAGGCAGTGGAGCAGGCGAAGCTCCCCTGGTAGAAGCTGGAAAACAGACCGGGCGGGTAATGTCCATCATGCATAATGTTCTCCTGAGGGAATAAAACGCAGGCGATGGGCTAAGTCTAGACTATATGTTTGCAGGCCTGAACAGACTGTGGGCCAGGCCGGAGTTAACCGGATGAATAACCGTATTACCGCACAAGGATTGCTGATGACCGACACGCTTCACCCACTGCAGGCAGCCAGCCCGGCTGACGCGACACGCCTGGCGCAGGCGATTACGCCACTGGTCGCACAGCATCCCCTGTACAGTGGGGTCTATCCGCTGGCCGAAGGGCTGGATGCCTTTGCCGCGCGCTATCAGCTGATCACCCTGGCGGAAAGTACGCTGGATATTCAGTATTACATCTGGCAGAACGACCTGTCGGGCAGGCTGTTGTTCAGCGCACTGCTGGCGGCAGCCCAGCGCGGCGTGAAAGTACGTCTGCTGCTGGACGACAATAACACTCAGGGACTGGACCGGACCCTGAGCGAACTGAACCGCCACCCGCTTATTGAAGTGCGCCTGTTTAACCCGTTTACCTTCCGCACGCTGAGGGCGCTGGGTTACCTGACGGACTTTGCCCGCCTGAACCGACGGATGCACAACAAAAGTTTCACCGTCGATAATCAGGCCACCATTGTGGGTGGCCGTAATATCGGTGATGAATATTTTGGCGTGGGTGATGAACCACTGTTTTCCGATCTGGACGTGCTGGCCGTGGGCCCGGTGGTGGATGAAGTGGCGCAGGACTTTGACCGTTACTGGCAGAGCCGGCCCGTGGCACCGCTGCGCCGCGTGGTAGAAGAGGAAGAGGGCGAGACGTCGGCGGTGTCACTGCCGGAGGCCTGGCGCGACAGCCCGCAGGTGGCGCGCTATTTACGTCAGGTGGATGAGTCAACGTTCGTGACCCAGTTAGACAATCGAAAGCTGCCTTTTACCTGGGCGAAAACGCGTCTGTTGAGCGACGATCCGCGCAAAGGGCTGGGACGGGCCAGAACCAGTACGCTGTTGTCGCAACGCCTGCTGGAGGTGATTGGTAAACCGCAGCAGCAGCTCGACATCATTTCTGCCTATTTTGTGCCAACGCGCACTGGCGTAGCGCAACTGCTGGCCCTGGTGCGCAAAGGGGTGAAAATTTCAATTCTCACCAATTCGCTGGCGGCCAATGACGTGTCGATTGTGCACGCGGGCTATGCCAAATGGCGTAAAAAGCTGCTGCGTCACGGTATTCGTCTATACGAGCTTAAGCCGCACAGTGGAACGCGTGAGCCCAGCCACGATCGCGGTCTGACCGGGAACTCGGGTTCCAGCTTGCATGCAAAAACCTTCAGCGTGGATAATCAGACGGTGTTTATCGGTTCGTTTAACTTTGACCCGCGCTCTGCCGTGCTGAATACCGAAATGGGGCTGGTGATTGAGAATGATGCGCTGGCAACGCGCATTCACGAGCGATTTATCAGCAGTATGCGCGACCGCGCCTGGACGCTACGTCTGGATAAATGGGGGCGGGTTAACTGGGTGGAGTATCCGGGGGAAGGGGCCAATGAAGTGGTGCATAAGCATGAGCCGCGTACCCGGCTGATACAGCGTCTGCTGGTGCGTCTGGTATGGCGCCTGCCAATCGAATGGTTGCTGTAGGGGCGACCTTTTTTACGGTCGCCCCCTGCTATTACTGGCGCTGTGGTTTCCCGGAGAACAGAAAGCGCAGCAGCGGAATGCGCAGATGGATCTCATACAGCAGGAAGGCGATGCCAAACACAAACACCAGACCGGCGAAGAACCCGAGGGTGTTGCTGTCGATCTGCTTCACAAACAGAATGCCATAGAGAATGGTTAACGGATGGTGGACCAGGTAGATAAACAGCGAGGCGTTCACCAGATACGTCACGCGTGGAGAGTGGGAGTTCAGCAGGCGATGACCGAAGGTAAACACCACGTTGACCATCCACAGGCCCATGAGCATCGAGACCACCGCATCGATCTCATACAGCCAGCCTTCCCCTTTACTCCAGGTTTGATTGGCCACATAGGCGGCAAAAGCCAGCGCCGATCCCACAAAGGTCCAGGGAACCGGACGAACAAACAGGGCCTTAATCGCCGGGTATTTCCATGCCATGGCACCCAGTATAAAGAAGGGCAGGAACATCAGTGTCTGCATCACCGCCATATTAAACAGCGCATCGCTCAGGATCTGTGGTGCAAAAATAAACATCAGACGACGAAATGCACCCCAGGCCAGGCTGCAAAGCAGAATAAAACAGGTTAAACGGGTCCAGGTGAGTTCGGAATAGTCTGTTTTCTCACGGGTGCCATCGCGCAGAAAACGGAACAGCCAAAAGCCCGCCACGGTCAGTACGATCAGGACCAGCAGGAACCACAGATGGGAAATCAGATCCCACACCAACGCATTATATTTCTCATACAGTGTCTTGCTGCTCCAGTCACCGATCTTACTGGTCCACTCTTTCAGCATAAAAAATTGCGGCAGCGTAATCAGGGGAATGGCGGTCAGCATCGGGATGCCAACCCGCTCCACACGCACCTTCAGCCAGTCTGACGGGGTGTAGCGCAGGAACAGCATATAGGAAAAATAGCCTGAAATAACAAAGAATACCTGCATGCGAAACGCATGGATGAAGTCATTCAACAGCGTCAGCCATTCGGAGGGCGCGACACTGTTGACCGACCAGCTTTGTGTGGAATAAATCAATGAGACATGAAAAGGCACCCCTAATAACATCAGCCAGGCGCGAATCGAATCCAAAAAGTATTCTCGTTGTGGTGTTTTTTTAGTCATATGTGTCCAGTATTCAACAAGTTAATCACCCGGTTCACCCTGAACCAGTCTAAAGCTTACCGCTTACTTTAATAGAGCAAACCCGCGTATACTATCAGCCGAATCTGTTTCCGCTAAACGCTTGAGAATCGGGCTATTAGCCACTCGGAATAGTGGAACAAATACGGGCTCAGGCTGTCGGAATGCTGAATTATCCTTTAAGATGGATCCATTGATTTAAGCACCCGAAAGGGGGGGATGTGCGAACTAAAATGAACAATAAACCAAAACTGATGAAATTGCGCTGGGTTGGCGCGGCAGTTTTGCTTTCAATGTATGCCAACACCAGTTGGGCTTTCAACATTGACGATGTGGCAAAACAGGCGAAAGAGTTAGCCGGTAAAGGCTTTGAAGCGCCAAAAAGTAACCTACCGTCACAGCTGCGGGATATGAAGTATGCCGACTATCAGCAGATCCAGTTCAATCATGAAAAAGCCTATTGGAACAAGTTGAAGACCCCTTTCAAACTTGAGTTTTACCATCAGGGTATGTACTTCGATACGCCGGTACGCCTCAATGAAGTGACGGCTAACAGCGTTCGCGAGATCAAATACTCTCCGGAATATTTCAATTTCGGCAATGTGAAGCACGATCCGGATACCGTGAAAAACCTCGGTTTTGCCGGTTTTAAAGTGCTGTACCCGCTGAACAGTAAAGATAAGAAAGACGAGATTTCCAGCTTCCTGGGTGCCAGCTACTTCCGCGTGATTGGTCAGGGCCAGGTATATGGTCTGTCTGCCCGTGGTCTGGCCATCGATACGGCATTGCCGTCCGGTGAAGAGTTCCCGCGCTTCAAACAGTTCTGGATTGAGCGTCCGAAGCCGCAGGATAAACATCTGGTGATCTATGCGCTGCTGGATTCGCCGCGTGCGACTGGCGCCTATCGTTTTCTGATCACCCCAGGTAAAGACAGCACCGTTGATGTGCAGTCAAAAGTCTACCTGCGTGACAAAGTGGGCAAACTGGGCGTGGCTCCGTTAACCAGCATGTATCTGTTCGGTGCGAACCAGCCGTCTCCTGTGGCGAACTACCGCCCGGCGCTGCATGATTCCAACGGCCTGTCGATCCATGCCGGCAACGGTGAATGGATCTGGCGTCCGCTGAATAATCCAAAACACCTGGCCGTCAGCACCTTCACCGTGGAAAACCCACGTGGTTTCGGTCTGCTGCAACGTGGCCGTGATTTCGATAAGTATCAGGATCTGGATGACCGCTACGATCTGCGCCCAAGCGGCTGGATCGAGCCTAAGGGTGACTGGGGTAAAGGCCGCGTTGAGCTGGTCGAAATCCCAACCAGCGATGAAACTAACGACAACATCGTGGCATTCTGGACCCCGGAAAGTCTGCCAGAGCCAGGCAAAGAGATGAAGTTTGCCTATCGCCTGCACTTTACACGTGACGAAAGCCAGCTGCATACGCCGGATACCGCCTATGTGAAAAGCACGCTGCGTTCTCTGGGTGATGTGAAACAGTCTAATCTGGTGCGTCAGCCAGACGGCACAGTGGCGTTTATCGTCGACTTTGTTGGCCCGGACATGAGCAAGCTGCCGGAAAACACCCCGGTCACGCCGCAGGTGAGCATCGGTAATAATGGTGAGCTGGTAGAAAACAGCGTGCGCTATAACCCGGTCACCAAAGGCTGGCGTCTGGTGCTGCGTGTTCGTGTTAAAGACAATAAACAGCCGACCGAGATGCGTGCTGCACTGGTTAACGGTGACAAAACGCTGACGGAAACCTGGAGCAATCAGTTGCCTGCCAATGAATAAGTCTACCGTAATACCCAACGAATATATCGATGCGCTGCCCCTTTCCCCGGAGCGGAAAGGGGCGCTGCGTGATGCGTTGCCAGAACAGCCGTCCGATACCTTCAGCCAGTTGCACTATCAGCTGGCCGAAGACGGCCCGGTCGAAACGCGCCCCGATGATGCTCCGCAGGAATCGGTAAAAGCGCGTGTCGAGATGAGCTGGCCTGACTCTGTTGATGGCGGTCGTCAGTTTGACAAAGACGCGCTGGATCGCACCACGCTGAAAGCGATGCCGAAACACACCCGTTCTTCTATGTATCCGGAAGAGTGGCGGACCAACCCGGTGGCGCGTGCATGGGATTCCCTGCGTGGGCGTAAAAGCACACCGCGTTACGACAGCCGCGAAGAGCAGAAAAATGAAGACAAATGGCGCCATGTTGGCTCTATTCGTCGTTATATTCTGCTGTTCCTCTCCGTCTTCCAGACGGTGGTGGCCACCTGGTATATGAAAACCATTCTGCCTTACCAGGGCTGGGCGTTGATCGATCCTATGGAGATGATCAACCAGAACTGGCAGCAGTCGGTGTTGCAGATCCTGCCTTATGTGTTGCAGACCGGGATCCTGTTCCTGTTTGCCATCCTGTTCCTCTGGGTATCTGCGGGGTTCTGGACGGCACTGATGGGCTTCCTGCAACTGATGATCGGCAAGGACAAATACAGTATTTCGTATCTGACCAACGGCGACGAACCGATTAACCCGGAACACCGCACCGCGCTGATCATGCCCATCTGTAATGAAGATGTCGGGCGTGTATTTGCCGGTCTGCGTGCCACATGGGAATCTGTGGTGCGTACCGGTGAGCAGGCGAACTACGATGTGTATATCCTCAGCGACAGTTACAATCCGGATATCGCCATGGCTGAACAGAAGGCCTGGATGGAGCTGGTGCGTGATGTCGGTGGGGAAGGGCGTATTTTCTATCGCCGCCGTCGTCGCCGCGTGAAACGCAAATCCGGCAACATCGATGACTTCTGCCGCCGTTGGGGCAGCCAGTACAGCTACATGGTCGTACTGGATGCCGACAGTGTGATGAGCGGTGACTGTCTGAACGGTCTGGTGCGCATGATGGAAGCGAACCCAAAAGCGGGCATCATCCAGTCATCACCAAAAGCGTCGGGTATGGATACGCTGTATGCGCGCTGTCAGCAGTTTGCGACACGCGTTTACGGTCCGCTGTTTACCGCCGGTCTGCACTTCTGGCAGTTGGGTGAGTCGCACTACTGGGGCCATAACGCGATTATTCGCGTGCAGCCGTTTATCGAACACTGTGCGCTGGCGCCATTGCCGGGCGAGGGCTCGTTTGCCGGTTCCATCCTGTCCCATGACTTTGTGGAAGCGGCCCTGATGCGCCGTGCAGGCTGGGGGGTGTGGATCGCTTACGATCTGCCGGGTTCTTATGAAGAACTGCCGCCAAACCTGCTGGATGAACTGAAGCGTGACCGTCGCTGGTGCCACGGTAACCTGATGAACTTCCGTCTGTTCCTGGTGAAAGGGATGCACCCGGTCCACCGTGCGGTGTTCCTGACGGGCGTGATGTCTTATCTGTCAGCACCGCTGTGGTTTATGTTCCTGGCGCTCTCCACTGCTCTTCAGGTGGTGCATACGCTGATGGAGCCGCAGTACTTCCTGCAACCGCGCCAGCTGTTCCCGGTGTGGCCGCAGTGGCGTCCGGAACTGGCGATAGCGCTGTTCTCCACCACGCTGGTGCTGTTGTTCCTGCCGAAGCTGCTGAGTATTGTGCTGGTGTGGTTCAAGGGCGCGAAACCTTACGGTGGTGCGCTGCGCGTACTGGCTTCCCTGTTCCTGGAAATGCTGTTCTCCGTGCTGCTGGCACCGGTGCGCATGCTGTTCCATACGGTGTTTGTGGTCAGTGCCTTCCTCGGTTGGGAAGTGGTGTGGAACTCACCGCAGCGTGACGATGATGCTACGCCATGGAGTGAAGCCTTTAAGCGCCACGGTTCGCAGATGCTGCTTGGCCTGGTCTGGGCGGGCGGTATGGGCTGGCTGGATCTTAACTTCCTCTGGTGGCTGTCGCCGATTGTCTTCTCGCTGATCCTGTCTCCGTTTGTTTCGGTATGGTCCAGCCGTCGTACGCTCGGTCAGGCATCGAAGCGCGGTAAACTGTTCCTGATACCGGAAGAGTTCAGCCCGCCGCAGGAACTGGTGGATACGGATCGTTACGTTGAGCTGAACCGCGAACGTGAGCTGGATAATGGCTTTATGCACGCCATGTTCCACCCCTCGTTTAACGCACTGGCCAGCGCCATGGCGACATCGCGTCACCTGAAGAGCGATATCCTCGACTTCGCCCGTGACCGTCGTATTGAGCAGGCACTCAGTGAATCGCCAGCGAAGCTGGACCGCGATCAGCGCCTGGCGTTGTTAAGCGACCCGGTCACGTTGTCACGCATGCATTACCGCCTGTGGCAGCACGCCGATAAGTATCACGACTGGTTAGATCATTACCATACGTTGAAACTGAATCCACTGGCGCTGAATAACGCTAAATAGTATGCGGGTCGGGCATGCCCGACCTCTACGTGATGGCATACCCGATCTTGTAGAGGCTGACCTTCTTTTCCGGTCAGCCCGTCAGGCGGGAAGATAAAAGCCGGGGCCTTGTGTCCCGGCTTTTTTACGTTTTTTTTGCATTGAGTGCTATGGCGCTGTGATGTACAGACGGTAAGATAGTGCGTTTTTTATTCGGGAATAATGTGGTGAGCATGTTTTTACGCGGTGTGATGTTGGCAGTCAGTGTGCTGGTACTGAGCGGGTGTGGCAGTATTATCAGCAGAACCGTGCCCGGACAGGGGCACGGCAATCAGTATTATCCCGGCGTACAGTGGGATGTGCGTGATACGGCGTGGCGCGTGATCACCATTATCGACCTGCCGCTGTCGCTGGTGGTGGATACCTTGTTGTTACCGGTGGATGCGCACCACGGTCCGTACGAGTAATCCCTTTTACCGTACCTCAGGCACGGTTATCGGCATCCGTATTATTGTCTTCCCACTCTTCTGCTGCCGCTTCAGCTTCTTCACTGTCGGCAGGTGGCTCAAGCTGGAATTCCCCTTCATCCCATTCATGCAGGGTATTTTCAGGCAACCATTCGCTTCGTAACTCGACCTCGTCGAAATCACCGTCAAAAATGGCCTGCGCGGCTTCACCGCTGTACAGCGACACAAGCTCGCCTTCATCTCCATCCTCGGTGAGAAACTCCGCCTGCCACATAATGTCCCCATCCTGCATCACAAACTTTTGCAGATTGAACTGATTCACCGCGGCGTCATCTTCGTCGACCTCCGGATTGGCAGCAAGGTACTCTTCACGTGCCGTATCAATGGCTTCTTCCAGCGTGGCATAAAGTGTCATGGTCATCTCCCTGGTTTTATTGGTAAAGAGTAATTGTTGTCGCTGTGCGTCAGGATGCAAGGCGGTAAAGAAGAAATTTTGTGTACCGTGCATGAGGCCGATTGACAAGAATTTCTGTCGCTTAGCGATATCTGGTCAATATTTGAACGGGTAAATTTTACTTAAATACATCAGGAGTAAACGGCCTTTATTATTTTTCATCTTTTCTATTTTAATTAAATCAGCCTGTGTTGTTGACTTAACGTAAATTACTGGAGGGAGTATTCAAACTGAATGAATTAAGTTTATTCTTATTTCACAGCAGGTAATCTGTGCGCATTGAATTTTCCCCCTACTCACATTTATTTAACTTATATCATGATGATGTTAACCCCGGTAAGGACACTGACGGCATTACTGCTGACGGGTGCGTGTTTTACTCTTTCAGCGGCCATGCTCAGCCCGGCCGATCGTGACGCCGTACGCCAGCAACAGCAGCAAATCCTCGATCAAAACCAGCAGCAGCGTGATGAGCTGGAGCGCAGCACGGCGTTACCGTCCGCGCAGCCTCCGCGCCCGGTGCTGCCCTCTGCCGGCCCCTGCTTCAGGGTTAATACGCTGCGTCTGACCGGCGTGACGTTGATTTCCCCCCGTCACCAGCAGCAGTTGCTGGCACCCTGGCAGGGTTCATGTCTGGACATGGCCAGTATCAGCCAGCTCACCCACAGCATCTCCGACTGGTATATCAGCCGTGGCTATATCACCAGCCGCGCGTTTATTCCCGAACAGGATCTCTCCGGGGGGGAATTAACGCTGGCGGTGCTGGAAGGCAAATTACAGCATATTCGTCTTGACGGTTCCCCGGCGCGTGAACTGAATATGGCTTTCCCTGGGCTCGAAGGAAAAATCCTTAATCTGCGCGATATCGAACAGGGAATGGAACAGATCAATCGCCTGCGTACCACGCCGGTTCAGATTGAAATCCTGCCTGCTGACCAGCCGGGGTACTCGGTGGTGAATCTGACCGCCACCCCGGAGTTTCCGCTCAGTCTCTCCGCGGGCTTGGATAACAGCGGGCAGAAAAGTACCGGCACCGGGCAACTCAGCGGGGCGCTGACGGCAAACAATCCGCTGGGCCTGGCTGACCGCTGGTTTATCAGCGGTGGCCGCAGCTCGGCATTTTCCAGCGCACGCGATGCGCAAAATTTCCAGGCCGGGGTCAGCGTGCCTTATGGCTACGGCCTGCTGGACTACAGCTACAGCTGGAGCAACTACCTCAGCACCATCAACAACAACGGCTTTGACTGGCTGTCACGCGGTGACACCAAAACCCACCGGCTCGGTCTTTATCAGGGGCTGTACCGCAACAGCGATATCAAAACCGGCCTGTCTTTCGGCATTACTCATCGCATCAGTCGTAACTGGCTGAACGATGCGCTGTTGCAGAGCAGCAGCCGCAAACTCTCCAGCCTGCAAATCGGTATTAATCATACGCAGAAGCTGGGCGGAGGTATCGCCACCCTGAACCCGATGTTCACGCGGGGAATGCCGTGGTTTTCGGCGGAAAGCGATGAGGGGAAAAACGGCGATCTGCCGAAGGCAGAATTTCGTAAATGGAGCCTGAACGGCAGCTATCAGCTCCCTGTCACCCAAAGCCTGTGGTGGTTAAGCAGCTTTTACGGCCAGTGGTCACCGGACCGTCTGTACGGCAGCGAGCGCCTGACGCTGGGAGGTGAAAGCTCGGTACGCGGCTTTAAAGAGCAGTATCTCTCCGGGGATAACGGGGGCTACTGGCGTAATGAGCTGAACTACGCCCTGTTTACCCTGCCGGGTCTGGGGCAGGTCAGCGCGCTGGCGGCGCTGGACGGTGGCTGGCTGCACAGCGACCGCCTCGACCCTTGGGCGGCGGGCACCCTGTGGGGCAGCGCCGTTGGCCTGACCACCAGTCAGCGCTATTTCTCCACGCAGTTTACCGTTGGCACGCCGCTGGATTATCCGGACTGGCTGGCGCCCGATCACCTCACCGTGCAGTACCGCATCTCACTGATTTTTTAAGAGGCCAGGATTATGGACAATCATCAGCAACCGGTTCGCCGTTCTCAGCGTCTGCTGAGTTATCTGATTTGTACGCTGATTGCCGGGCAGCCGCTGCTGCCAGCGGTGGCTGCCGCCATCACCCCGGTGACCCCGGGCAGCCAGATGGACAAGGCGGCCAACGGCGTACCGGTGCTGAATATCGCCACGCCAAACCAGGCAGGGATCTCCCATAACCAGTTCAGTGATTACAATGTCGGCAAACCGGGGCTGATCCTCAATAACGCCACCGACAGGCTGACGCAGACCCAGCTGGGCGGGCTGATCCAGAACAACCCGAACCTGAAGGCAGGAAAAGAGGCGCGCGGGATCATCAATGAGGTGGTTGGCGGCAACCGCTCGCAGCTGCAGGGCTTTACCGAGGTGGCGGGCAAGGCCGCGAACGTGATGGTGGTTAACCCGTACGGGATCACCTGTAACGGCTGCGGCTTTATCAACACGCCGCAGGTGACGTTAACCACCGGGAAACCAACCTTTGACAGCCAGGGTAATGTCAGCAGCCTGGCGGTTTCTAAAGGCACTATCATCGTTGAAGGGCAGGGGCTGAATGCCAGCCAGAGCGATGCGCTGTCCATTATCGCACGCGCCACTGAAATCAACGCCGATATCCATGCCCGGGATCTGACGGTGATTGCCGGATCGAACCGCGTTGATGCGCAGGGCAAGGTCACTGCGCAGGGATCTCAGGACCCGCAGCCCTCGGTGGCGGTGGATACGGGCGCGCTGGGCGGCATGTACGCCAACCGCATCCGCCTGGTGTCGAGTGACAAAGGCGTGGGGGTGAACCTTGGCAACCTTAATGCCCGTCAGGGGGATATCATCCTGGATGCCAGCGGCAAACTGACGGTGAACAACAGTCTGGCCAGCGGGGCGCTCAGCGTCCGGGCCGGGACGGTCGCGCTCAGCGGCGATCATAAAGCCGGAGGCGACATCACGGTCAGCAGTGACGGTGACGTGGCGCTGAAAAACACGGCGCTGGTCAGCGATCGGGATGTGATAATCAGCGCCGGGAAAACAGCGGCTCTGGAGAGCGGCAAACTGACGGCGGGCCGGGATATTCAGCTCAGCGGCGATGCGCTGACGCTGGATAGCGCCAGCCAGGCGAACGCAGCCGGAGATATCCGTGCCACCGCGACCACCCTGCTCTCGCAGCAGGGTCAGATGACCGCCGGACAGGATCTTACGCTTAACGCGGACGCGCTGGATAACCGCGGTGCGCTGAATGCCAGCCGAAACCTGAATGCCCGCGCCACCACGCAACGTAACAGCGGCACAATGCAGAGCAGCGGCGACCTGACGGTCAGCGGCAGCCAGCTGAAAAATCAGGGAAAGATGTTGAGCGGCGGGTCGTTAACCCTCACTGGCGACCGGCTTGAGCAGAACGGCACGCTCAGTGCCAGAACGAAGGCCAGCCTGACCCTCAGCGACAGGCTGACACAGGGCGCTCAGGGAGAAATACTCAGCGACGGTTTACTGTCGATTCATGCCGGGCAACTGGAGCAGCAGGGACTGCTGTCGGGCGATCGCGGCGTGTATTTAAGCGGCGACGGTTTGAATCAGCAGCAGGGCGCACGCATCACCAGCCAGCAGGCGATTGACCTGCAGGCCGACCAGATGCAGCTGGGCGGGGAGGTTAACGCAGACGGCGATCTGACGCTGAATGCCGGGACGCTGACGACCCAGAGCACTGCGCAGGTACAAAGCGGCGGTAACCTCAAACTGGCGGCGCAGCAGGCGACGCTGAACGGCACCCACGCCGCGCGCGGTGACCTCATCGTCAACGCCACCACCCTGAACCATAACGGCAAAAGTAACGCGGCGCGCATCGCCCTGACCGCCGACAACCTGAAAAACCACGGCACCCTGGTGGCGCCCGAACTGTCGCTCAGCACACAGCACCTCACCAACGGCGGCCTGCTGGATGGCAGCCACAGCCTGCAATTGCAGACCGATCTGTTCGATAACCTACAGGGTGCCACGCTGCACAGCGCAGGTGACCTTGCACTGAGTCCCGCACGGCTGAATAACGCCGGGCTGATCGCCAGCGATGGCGATCTGACCCTGAGCGGCGACAGCCTGTTTAACCGCGGTGAAATTAACGCGCACAATCTCAGCGCGGATTATCTCGATCTGCACAATCAGCAGGGTGGCCTGCTGCTGGCACAGGGGCAGCTGACGACCGTCAGCCAGTCACTGGATAATGCCGGACAGATAGCGGCGGCGACACTGCATGTTTCGGGCGATCGCATCGAAAACAGTGGCACCTTGCAGGGCAACGACAGTCTGGCCCTGAAGGCGCACACTATCACCAGCCAGGGCGATATGGTCTCGGATGGCGCGCTGAGCATCGACGGCGATAGCCTGAACAACGGCGGTGCGCTTCAGGGGGCGGTGCTGGCCCTGACGCTGGTTCAGCAGTTTGCTAACCAGCAGGGAGCGGAGGTGAATGCCACCCGCAGTCTGGCCATTGATGCGGCAACGGTGGTGAATGACGGGCAGATGGTCACGCCTGCTCTGACTCTGAACAGTGCCAGCCTGGTGAACCGTGGCTGGATGCAGGGTGATAATACGCTGGTGGTGAACAGCGCAACGATCGATAACCTCACGGGTGGCACTCTGGTGAGTGGCGACCGCGCCGAACTGACCAGCACCACGCTGAATAATGGTGGTCAGTTGCAAGCCGGTCACCTGGTACTGAGCAGCACCAATCTCAATAACAGCGGTACGCTGTTGATGAACCATCAGGGAGAACTGACGGTTGCGCAGACGCTGACCAACAGCGGCCTGTTGCAGGCTAACCGCGCACTGACGCTAGGCACACGGCAGCTGGTCAATACTGCCAGCGGTGCGCTGATTGATTCCGGCGGACTGACGCTGACGCTTGACAGTCTGCGCAACGACGGGCTACTGCAAATCAGTGAAGCGCTGGATGTGACGGCGCGCGAGCTGAATAACCAGGGCCAGCTGCTGGCAGGTCGCACGCTGGCGCTGAACGCGACGTCATTGATCAACGGCGGCCTGATGCAGGGCGATGAGCGGCTGACGCTTGACAGCACCTCGCTGGATAACAGTGGACAGATCCGTAGCCTGGCAGACGGCAAGGTCAGCGCAGACAGCTTACTGAATACGGGAAAAATTACCGCGCAGGATCTGGCACTCAGCGGTAATGTCCTCCGCAATAGCGGCCTGTGGCAGGGTAATCAACACCTTGGCGTCACCGCCGGGCAACTGACGCAGAGCGCCAGCGGGCAGGCCCTGAGCGGCGGCATGCTGGAACTCAGCAGCCATACGCTGACCACTGACGGCACCCTGCAGGGGGCGCAGGTTAGCGTCACGGCGCAGAGCTGGCAGCACCTCGGAACGGCCATCGGCAGCGCAGGCATCTCGGCACAGGTCGGGGATACGCTGGCGAATACGGGTGAGATTTTAAGCCAGGGCGGCATTCAGCTTGATGCTGCGACGCTGAACAATACCGGCAAGCTGCTCGGCGAAGATGCCGTGACGCTGCGTGCCACTGGCTTCACTAATCAGGGCGCGGTGCAGGGCAGCACGCTGGCGGTAGACGCCGCAACGCTGACCAACAACGGCACGCTGGTGGGGTTGCAGGCCCTGACCCTCGGCTCTCTCCCCGCCGCTGTGGCACGCATGGCGCTGGCGGCAACACCAGCAGTGCAACGTATTTATAGCGGCAGCGGTAAGCTGCTGACCCAGGGCACTCTGAGAATAAACGGCGACAGCCTGAGTAATGACGGCATCTGGCAGGCGCAGGATATTGTCGCCAACGCCCGCACGCTGAGCAATCAGGGCCGCATACAGAGCGCCGACAGCCTGGAGTTGCAGCTGAGTGATACGCTGACCTCCGCTGCCAACAGCCAGATCGGTGCGCAGGGTGAAGCGTTACTGCATGCCGCCACCCTCAGCAATCAGGGGCAGTGGACGGCTAAAAATCTCGCGCTGACGGCCGATGCGCTGGATAACCAGGGCACCATCAGTGGGGTGGATAACCTGACCCTGGGCCTGACGGGTGCGCTAAAACAGCAGCAGGCCGGATCGTTGTTAAGCGGCGGTGCGCTGGGCGTGAATGCGACCTCAATAGAGAATGCTGGCCGTATTCAGGGCAACACGCTGGCCATGAACGGCAGCACGCTGGAGAACAGCGGCAGGTTACAGGGGGATAACGGCCTGACGCTGGTCCTCGGCGATCGCCTGACCAATCATCAGAACGGGATACTGTTCAGCCAGCAGGCGCTGACGCTGCAGGCGGCGCAGATGACCAACGACGGTGTGATTCAGGGGGGGAAACAGACCCGGCTGGATATCACCGGAACGGCACAGAATAACGGAAAACTCCTTTTCAGCGATGATTTGACGTTTAACGCGTCGCAGCTGAATAACGGGGGCTGGTTACAGGCGACCGATCTACTGCTTAAGGCGGCGCAGGTAGAGAATACAGGCACGCTGCTGGCGCAACAGCAGGGCGC
The DNA here is from genome assembly GCF_037479175.1 of Erwinia sp. MYb375. Classification (NCBI taxonomy): domain Bacteria; kingdom Pseudomonadati; phylum Pseudomonadota; class Gammaproteobacteria; order Enterobacterales; family Erwiniaceae; genus Erwinia; species Erwinia sp. MYb375. The sequence goes on from NZ_JBBGZS010000011.1 coordinate 493,710, forward strand.
CTTTACCGGCAATAGTCTGATCAATCAGGGCAGTGTCCAGGGCGATCGACTGACGGTTAACTATCAGCAACTGAACAACAGCGGCACCGTGCTCGGCAACCAGCAGCTAGATGTCACTGCCGCAAATGTCGAGCAACAGGGCGGCGGCAAACTGCTGAGTGGCGGTAATCTGACGCTGAAGGCCAACCAACTCTCCCCCACCGGTCAACTGGTGGCCCTTGGGGATGTGACGGCCACACTGGCTAACGCCTTCACGCATCGCGGCACACTGGCGGCAGGCAATCAGCTGACGATCATCAGCAACGGTGCCATCGACAACCAGGGCGTGATGCAGGGGCAGGGCGTTAACCTCAGCGCGGGGAGCCTCCTCAGCAACAGTGGGAAAATCACCTCCGGCACTCGAACCAGTACCCTGAGCGGTAGCCAGATCAACCTCAATGACGCCGGGAGCGTGCAGGGCGGGGGCGATATCTCGCTGACCAGCCGCGGCGATATCAATGTCGCCGGCTTTACCGGAACCAGTGGGTCACTGACGCTGACGGCACCGGGCAGCATCATTAACACAGCCTTACTCTATGCCGGCCAGGATATGCGTCTGCAGGCCAACAGCATCCGCAACCAGCGCGGCGATATCCTCGCTGACAATAACCTGTGGATGCAGCGTGATGCCGCAGGCAATGCCAACAGTGAAATCATTAACACCTCCGGCACCATTGAGACGCGCAACGGCGATATTACGATGGCCACCGCGCATCTGCTTAATCAGCGCGACGGGCTGACCGTTGTTCGCCAGATTACTAATATAATCGATGCCAGTGCGGGCTATGTTGATGTGCCGTTAAGCAGTTTTAACCCACAGGATATTCTTTACGAGAATATGAGCGGGTGTGGTGGTGGGCGTAATGATAGTTGTCACAATAGCTATACGGCCAGTTTGAAAAATAAAGAAGATAAAACTCGTAAGCAGTTGGTTAGTACAGAATCAATAACAGCCACCGCAAATGGCGGGGCATCACGTATTGCCGCAGCGGGTGATCTTATTGTAAGAGCGGGCGATCTTGAAAATAATGCAAGTTCGCTACTGGCAGGCAACAGGATTAAGCTCACGGGAAATCAGCTTAACAATGATTCCGTAGAAAACGGAATCATTTCGCGATACCAGACCTATGTTAATAAAACTGACATAGCAGGAGGTGGAAGACCTATTACGTCGGGTAATTTCCGTTTTGAAATTAGCGGAGGGCCTGAGTTTACAACCAAATCCGGAACGGCTTACACGGCCGTGATCCAGGCCGGTGGTGCACTGACCGCCAGCTTCACCAGTAACATCAGCAATACGACTACCCGTGCCAATACCGGCACGATCACCAGTACCCTGGCAAAACCCGTGCTCAATACCCTCAGCCAGCAGGGTATCGGCAGTACTGTGCAACAACAGGCTCTGTCCGGCACTGAAAAAGTGACGGTTAATTCACCCCAGTGGCAGTCGCAGATACAGTCCGCCCTGCAACAAATGAGTGGTGGCAAAGCCCTGGACAGCAACGGTCAGCCGCTGGCGACGCTGGCCGATCAGCGCACGAATAATAACAACGGCACTTCGCTGTTTACCAAAAACCCGGCCTCGTTGCAGCAGCCAGTGGCTCAGGGTGTGGATACCAGCGCGTGGCCGCTGCCCACCGGCAATAACGGCTATTTTGTTCCTGCCAGCGATCCCAAAAGCCCGTATCTGATCGTCACCAACCCACAGCTCGACGGGCTGGGCAAGCTGGATCACAACCTGTTTGGCGATCTGAATGCATTACTGGGTAAACAGCCGGGCAGCGCACCGCAGGAAACGCGCAGTGCTTACACCGACCAGAAACAGTTCCTTGGATCGTCCTACCTGCTGGATCGCCTCAATCTTAAGCCTGACTACGACTATCGTCTGCTGGGCGATGCGGCCTTTGATACTCGCTATGTCAGCAATGCGCTGCTTAACCAGACCGGCAACCGCTATCTGAACGGGGTGGGTTCTGACCTGGAACAGATGCGCTATCTGCTGGATAACGCCGCCAGTGCACAGCAGTCGCTGGGATTAAAATTTGGCGTATCGCTGGATGCCAAACAGGTCGCTGCGCTTGAGCACAGCATTGTCTGGTGGGAAGCGACGCAGATTAACGGCGAAACCGTGATGGTGCCTAAGCTCTATCTGTCGCCGAAGGATGTTACCGTCAACAGCGGCAGCGTGATTGCCGCTAACTCGGTGGAACTCAACGCCGGAACACTTAACAACAACGGCAGCACGCTGGCCGCCAAAACCGATTTGAATATCAACAGCCAGAACAGCATCAGTAACCTGAACGCTGGCCTGATTAGCGCTGCCGGGGATATGAACCTCAGCGCACTGGGCGATATCAACAATATCGGTTCGGCTATCAGCGGTAAAACCCTGACGCTCGAGAGCCTCGACGGCAGCATTAATAACCAGACGCTGGCCACGCAGTGGAACGCCAGTAGCAAAGGCTGGTTTGGCTCCGGTGCGGCAATGAGCCAGACCCAGCTGGGCACAACGGCAACGATGAGCGCACAGCAGGGCGTAACGCTGAAAGCGGGCAAGGATATTACGGTCACCGGCAGTAAGGTGGCGGCAGGCGGCGATCTGAAACTGGATGCGACAGGCGATATTGCTATCAATGCCAATCAGACGTCCAGCAGCAGTCGCTATACCGGGTATGCAGGCAAAAACATCGCCAGCAGCGGCAAGGTCGACAGCGTCGGCAGCAATCTCTCTGCGGGTGGTTCATTAACGCTCAATGCCGGAAACGATCTCAGCGCCACCGCCAGCGCCATCAGTGCGACAAAGGATCTGTCGCTGTCGGCAGGGCATGACCTCAACCTGAATGCAGCAGACACCGCGCAGCGCAGCAGCAAGGGCAAAGGGGAAAACCATGTCACCGGTCAGGATCGCACCACGCTGACCAGCGGCAATGATCTGACGCTCAGGGCAGGCCGCGATCTGAACAGCCAGGCGGCAGGCCTGGTGGCCGATAACGATGTGACATTACAGGCGGGCAGGGATGTGAATCTGCTGGCGGCCACCACCACTAAAGGTGACAGCTACCGCAGCAGCGAACGTACGGAAATCCACGAAGCGGTGCGCCAGCAGGGCACGGAGATTGCCAGCGGCGGCAATACTGCGGTGCAGGCGGGGCGGGATATTAACAGCGCGGCCACCCAGGTGACGGCACAGCAGGATATTGCCCTGAACGCGGGGAATGACGTCAACCTGACGACGGCCACCGAGAGTGATTATTTCTACAAAGAAGAGACGAAAACCAAAAAAGGATTCCTTAGCAAAAAAACCACCCACACCATCAAAGAGGACTATTCGACTTCGGAGAAAGGCACCCTGCTGAGCGGTGATAACGTCAGCGTGGAGGCCGGTAAAAATATCCTGGTGAAAGGATCGCAGGTGGTGGGGGACGACAACGTGACCCTGAAAGCGGCCAGTAATATCGATATTGTTGCCGCGACCAACACGGACTCCAGCTGGCGTTTCAGTGAAACGAAAAAAAGCGGGCTGATGGGTACGGGTGGGATTGGTATCACCATCGGCACCTCTAGCCAGAAGCATGACTTAAAAGTGAAGGGCACGACCCAGAGCCAGAGCGTCAGTACCGTCGGCAGCACCGGGGGCAATGTGACGGTCAGCGCGGCTGACGGCGTGAAGATCAGCGGTGCTGACCTGGTGGCGGGTCAATCGTTAACGGTCAACGGTGACAGCGTGGTTATCGCGCCGGGTCATGATAAGCGCACCGCGGACGAGCGATTCGAGCAAAAATCCACGGGGATTACGCTGGCGCTCTCCGGCGCAGTCGGTGAAGCAATCAACAATGCCATCGCCACTGCACAGGCGGCGAAAGGGGAAAGTGACAGTCGTCTGGCGGCCCTGCAGGCGACAAAAACCGCGCTCTCAGGGGTGCAGGCAAAACTGGCCAGCCAGCAGGCGCAGGTCAGCGGCGACCCGAATAGCGGCATTGGCATCAGTATTTCGCTGACCACGCAGAAGTCTAAATCCCAGTCGCAGCAGGTGAGTGATGCGGTATCCGGTTCGACCCTGAATGCGGGGCAGAACCTGGCGATTACCGCGACGGGTAAAGGTCAATCGGCTAACAGCGGGGATATCGCTATCGGCGGCAGCCAGCTGAAAGCGGGCGGCGACACCACGCTGACGGCGGCGAATGACATCCTGTTAACCGGCGCGGCCAATACGCAGCAATCCACGGGCAGTAACTCCAGCGGCGGCGGCGGCGTGGGCATCAGTTTTGGCGTGGGCAACGGCAGCGCCGGGTTGAGCATCTTTGCCAGTGTCAACGGCGCGAAAGGCAAAGACACCGGTAACGGGACGCAGTGGAGTGAAACCACCCTCGACAGCGGTGGCAACGTCTCGCTGAACAGCGGACGTGACACCACGTTAACCGGCGCTCAGGTGAACGGTAATAAGGTCAGCGCCGATGTCGGGCGCAACCTGACCATCACCAGCCAGCAGGACAGCGATCGCTACGATTCGAAGCAGACCAGCTTTGGCGCCGGTGGCAGCTTCACCTTTGGGTCGATGACGGCGTCCGGCTATATCAATGCCAGCCAGGACAAAATGCACAGCACCTATGACAGCGTCATGGAGCAGAGCGGTATCTATGCGGGCAAGGGCGGGTTCGATATTCAGGTCGGCGACCACACCCAGCTGAACGGAGCAGTGATTGCCAGCCAGGCAGGGGCAGATAACAATCGCCTGGAAACCGGCACGCTGGGCTTCAGCGACCTGGGGAATGAAGCCGACTATAAGGTCAGCCATAGCGGGATCAGCGCCGGCATGAGCAACGGCGGGTCGATGGGCGGCCAGATGCTGGGCAACGTGCTGTCGAACTCGGCCAGCACGCTGCTGGCGGGGCTCAACGGCAAGGGGCATGCGGAAGGCACCACTCAGTCTGCGGTAGAACAGGGCACGATTGTTATCCGCGATATGGCTAACCAACAGCAGAACGTTGCCAGCCTGAGCCGTGATACTGCCTCGGCCAACGGCAGCATCAGCCCGATTTTTGATAAAGAGAAAGAGCAGAAGCGTTTACAGACGGCACAGGCGGTGGGGGAAATCACCGGCCAGATGGTTAGCATCGTGAACACGATGGGCGATATCAAAGGGCTGGAAGAGGCGAAAAAAGGCGCTGCACCGCTTAAAGATAACGCGACAGAAAAAGAAAGGGCCAAATGGCTGGCCGGATTACGAGAAAGCGATGCCTATCAGAAAGCCATGTCCGATTACGGCGTGGGCAGCAAGAACCAGATGGTGGTTCAGGCAGTAAGCGGTGTGCTTCAGGGACTGGTTAACGGAAATATTTCACAGGCGGTTGCCGGAGCGGCCAACCCACTGGTGGCGCAGGTCATCAAAGCGCAAACCACCGATGCCGGCGGCAACACGAATGTGGTTGCCAACGCGATGGCGCATGCCGTGTGGGGTGCGGTGGCGGCGCAGATGTCGGGAGGCAATGCCGCCGCGGGTGCCGCCGGAGCGTTCAGCGGTGAGCTGGCCACACGCTTTATTGCCGAAGCGTTTTATCACGCCAGCACGCCAGAGGAGATTGCCAGACTGTCGCAGGCGGACAAAGAGCAGCTGAGCCTGCTGGGCACGCTTGCCGCCGGAGCCGCGGGGGCGGTAGCAGGCAACAGCTCGGCAGCCGCAACGACCGGAGCGCTTGCGGGCAAGAATGCGGTGGATAATAATGCGCTGTCAGCCCCCGATGATAAGACACGACAGGATGCTAAATGGGCGCTACCGTATCTGGAAGGCGATAAGAAAGCACAGGCAGAGAAACTGGTCACTGACCTGAATGTGAAGGATAAAGCATTCGATGCAGCGATTGATGCGGCGTGCAAGAATCTGTCATCAGCGGACTGTAGGGGGATGCGTCAGGAACTGGCGGCAATGGGCAAGAGTTACGATGCCCAGCTTGATGGTCAGTACATCGGCACCATGGCCAGTGTTTATAAAGAGGGTGCTGATAAAGTCGATAATCTGCTGTGGCAATATGCGACAGCAGATGCGCAGGCGCAGAAAGCGAAAGACATCCAGACCATCGCCACTAACTGGGGCGTCAGCTTAGAAACGGCTTCAACGTTGTATACCAGCATGGCGGGGGTGCACACCGCTGCGGCGATTGGTGGCGCGGTGTATGGCATGAAGGGAATTGGAGCGCACGGAGAAACTGCTGGCTCTATTAAAAACGTTAATCCAGGATACCCAGAACCGGGTAGAACACATAATTGTGTAAACTGCTCTGTTGCCACCGATGCTACTCTGGCTGGAAATCCTGCATCGGCGTTGCCTGTAAACCATAAAAACGGTATTCCTTTGACCGTTTTGGAAAAACAATACGGTACTAAATTTAAGTATATTTCTTCGCCCGAAAGTATTACACAGCAAATGGCAAGTGCAGGTTCTGGTTCCAGAGGGATTGTTTTTGGTTCATATGGACCAGGTCAACCTGGACACGTGTTTAATGTTGTAAACCAAAACGGAACAGTCCGATTCCTTGATGGGCAAACAGGTAAACCTGCTAATCTCAGCAAGTTTGAATCATTCCAGTTATTGAGGACTAATTAATGGTTAGTTATGAAGAGGCTGTAGAAAAAGCGACAGAATATCTAAAAGATACTGATATTCCGGTTGTTATTACCCTGCATGGACGTTTTTCTGAAGGGTGGTTTTTTTGTTTTCAATCTCGAGAATACCTTGAAACTGGGGAGTTTTCTTCGCAGCTCGCAGGTAATTCGCCATTTATAGTTGATAAGGATACGGGTGAAGTACATGAACTTGGAACTGCATACCCTATTGAAAAATATTTACAAGATTACGAAGAAAAGAAAAATGCTCTGAGTTAGAAGAGTCCCGACATATTTAGACTGCACCCCAAACATGTGGACTCCTGACTATGTAAGGTGCCGTCCGGTGACGTGGTCGGCGACAGGAGCAATCTTTTAACCAGCCGTAAGCTGGGTGGATGATTTTCAAGTGGCCGATGGACATCAAAGTCATGCGGGTGAGATTTCGCAAATCGTCGGTTGTAATCGGCCATAAACTCATCAGTTGCTGACCTGCTCCGTAGTTAAGAACGAAGCGGGGGATGACGGGTATTACGTATGGTGGATTAAGTGTGGGGTGACTTATCAGTACACCTGTTTTAATACCACATATTTTTTTGATATTTTCGGTTTTCCAGCCATCAGCCGGTATTCTTCCTGTGTCAGGTTATTCAGGGATTCATGGGGGCGCTCAATGTTATATTCATTCAGTCAGAATGCACAGCTCCTGCTGCGCTTTATCCCACAGGGCAGCGGTTCGCTCCAGCATCTGTCGCGCGTCAACGGATGTTCAGGTTCGCACGAGCGGGAGGTGATTACCAGACAACTCGAAGTCTAATTATGGTGACATCTTATATTAAAAATATAAAAGATCTGGAGGACGAGAAACGACGGATCAAACAGATGATTTCCGACCTTTCTCTTGAGACCATGCACTCAAATATGTTATCGAAATTTACAATTTCACTGAATAATAAACGTATTGGCTACCGCTTTCGTCAGCCAGACCCCATTATCTGCCTGATAAAATTTAACGCCCTGCTTAAACATTACCCGGGCATCTATTTTCAGGACAACGGGTTTACCATGCCGTTTCCCGACGCTGTATGCTGTCGCTTCATCCGCAGATAAATGCACATACTGGCGCGATCCAGGGATTAATCCCTGTATTAGTATCGACTCAAGAAACCGTGTGGCCGTGCCGTGGTATAAAACGTCAGGAGGCGTGCTTTCTTGATAATTGATATCAACCTGCTGTGATGAATGTCCCTGTACGGCTCGGATCTTCAATCCATCTTCTGAGAGTGAAAATCGTTTCTTATCACTGCTTTCAACAATGGACAGAATAGTCTCTCGAGTGAGGTTTTTACTGTCATTTTTTGCACAGGCAATCAATGTATCGATATCTGTCCAACCTTCGCTATCTAATGTTAAACCAATAGATTCAGGTTGATGGCGTAAAACATAACTTAAAAATTTGCTGATGTCTGAGTGTTTTTTACTCATGATCTTTAATCTCAATGAAGACACTTTACGCTGATTCTGCATGATGAAATTTTTCTGCGCCAGAGCGATAGGGTAATAAATGTAAATCACCCCGGCCCTTTAAGCCGGGATGAGCCTGTTCTCAAGCCGGCTTCATCCCCAGGTCCTCACATATCAGCAGTGCATTCACCAGAATGCACACAACTCCATCTCCCAGGAATTCTCTGGCTCGCCAGCATCGTGTGCTGTCGGCGGTTTTTCGCACGTTTTTAATGGGGTTCTGTTTCTGAAATATGATGTATTAGCGCCGGGCAAATGATCTGCCCCGACTCTGGCGGTGTGCCGGGTTGTTCACCCCCTTTTCAGGATCAGTGATATGGATAAATCAGCCTTAACGTGCAGAGCGTCGCGCACAACCGTTCTCACCCGTTTCTCCTGCAGTCTTCTCTTTCTTGCCGCGCCTGTGTTTGCGAATGATGCCCCTTTTGACCCGGATTCCCCGTGGCTGCTCGGTGACTGGGCGGGCTACCGCAAACATCTGGCGGATGAAGGCGTGGATTTCCAGGTGGACTATACCACGCAGTCGGCAGCCAACCTGGCCGGCGGCTACCGTACCAGCACCACGATGCGCTATGCCGATCAGTGGACGTTCGGCAGTAAGCTCGATCTGGATAAACTGATGAACTGGCAGGGCGGTCAGTTTCAGGTGACGCTGACCAACCGCAACGGGCAAAATCTTACGCCCTATATTAACGATCCGCGAACCGGTGGCCTGTCTAACGTACAGGGTATTTCGGCACGCGGGGACTATCTGCGTCTGACGCAGTTCTGGCTCAATCAGTCGCTGTTTGATCACTGGCTGGAAGTGAAGCTGGGCCGCGTCACCACCAACGAAGATTTCGATACGGCCAGCGTCGGAATGTTCCAGAACTGGGCGATGGGCGGCGGTCAGCCGGGCCACTGGCGTAACGACCGCTGGTTTAACGCCCCGGTATCGCAGTGGGGAGGGCGGTTCAAACTCAATCTGCCCGAAGACGTTTATTTCCAGGTCGGGGTCTATAACCAGAACCGTGCCAACGACACAAAAGCGAACGGATTTCGTTTTGATATGGGCCACGGCGAAGGAAACCTGATCCCGGTTGAACTGGGCTGGAAGCCGCAGCTGGGGCAGGACAAACTTCAGGGTAATTATCGGCTGGGGATGTTCTACAGTTCCACCGAGGGCGGGGATTTTCACTCGTTTAAGGATGGGGAGTATCAGCATAACCGACGTGCTTACGGCGGCTATCTGCTGGCCGAGCAGCAGTTGTTCGCGATGGACGGTGATAACAAGCGTGGTCTGAGCGTGAGTTTCCAGTATGTGATGAACGACCATCGTACGGCGAAGATGGACAATTATCAGTCGCTGGCACTGGCGTGGAAAGGGCCCTTTGATGCCCGTCCCGCGGATGAGATCGGCATCGGCATGGCCCGTATCCATGTTAACAGCGACTACACAAAGATGCGTGAGGGGCAGAACGCCGCAAACGGCGTGAGTGATTATCATAATCCTGCTTATCTGCCCCTGCAACAGGGCGCGGAATGGAACTATGAACTCTATTACAACGCGAAGGCCACCCGCTGGCTGAATATACGTCCCAACCTGCAAGTTGTGACTAAACCGGGCGGCGTGCGTCAGGTTCAGGATGCGTTAATGGGTGGCCTGGCCGCCGATATCAGTTTCTGATTAACCAGGGGTGGCGTTTATTTCAATGCCACCCCGGCACGATTAAACTTGTGCAATCTCATCCAGATGCTGATAAATCGTCAGCCCCAGCTCATGGCCAATGCGTACGTCGTTATCGGCTCCGCGTGACTCCCCCGGTAAACGCAGAATGGCATCACAGTGGCCGATAAGTCGATGTGCGACCGGATATAAATACGCTTCACTGATCGCATCGCCAATCTTCTGCGACCCGGCAATCCGTGCCAGTGGAAACGCCAGCCACTCGCCAATCAGCGGAATATGCCCTTTCTGGTAAATGGCTAAGGCTGCCTGTTCCATACGTTCAAGGTTGGCATGGATTAAGTCTTCACGGTCGCCTGTGCCGCTGCGTACCGGGCCTGCCACTAAAATTTGCAGTGATTTCATAAGGGTTTCCTAAAAAATGGGGTTAAGGGCCAGGTGCTGGATCAGCATGATGGTTTTGGCATCCATAATTTCGCCGCTGCGCACGGCGTCCAGTGCACGGGAAAAGGGCCACTCCAGTACTTCGATATCTTCCCCTTCCTCCGCGACGCCACCGCCGCTTCCCTGACGATCGTCGTCAGAATATTAGGCGATAAAGAAAAACAGTTTTTCTGTCACTGAACCGGGGCTCATATAGGATTCGAACACCTTTTCGATGTGCGTGATGCGAAAGCCGGTTTCTTCTTCGGCTTCGGCAATAATGCGCGCTTCCGGCGAGGCGTTATCCAGCAGGCCTGCGGTGGCTTCAATCAGAAAACCGTGATGTCCGTTGACGAAAATGGGGAAGCGAAACTGCCGTGTCAGTACCACGGTTTTTCGGGCTTTGTGGTACAACAGCACCACGGCGCCGTTACCGCGATCGTAGGATTCCCGGCTTTGCTCCTGCCAGCTGCCGTCGCGGCGCAGCAGTTCAAACGTGTATTTTTTCAGGGTGTACCAGTTATCCGACAGCAGCTGCTCGCGGATGTTGCGTACGCGTTCCTGCATGTTTTGCATGTTTATGCCCTTATTGTGGTGACATAAAACACGCTAACATGCATAATCGTGCAATATCAAGATCAATCGTGAAGGGGGAATCGTGCTTTCCAGTCAGCGCAAACAGCAGATCCTGGCCATGCTCGATCGCGAAAAGCAGGTACTTTCGCGTGAACTGAGCCAGTATTTTTCCGTATCAGAAGACTCTATTCGTCGGGATTTGAGAGAGTTAGCGGCAGAAGGATTGCTGCAACGCGTTCACGGCGGTGCGCTGCCGGTGTCTGCCGCGATTGCCCCCTTCGAAACGAGAAAAAGCGTGCAGATGGCGTCAAAACGGCGGGTGGCGGAGAAAGCGGCCGCACTGATCCAGCCCGGTCAGGTAGTGATGATCGACGGTGGCACGACCACGGCTGAGATGATCACGTTGCTGCCGAGGGATCGGGCCTTTACCGTGGTCACGCACAGTCCGGGCGTGGCAGTCGGGCTGGTGGATTATCCGTTGATTGAGGTGATTATCATTGGCGGGCAACTCTACAAGCATTCGGTGGTGACGGTCGGTGCGGCGATGATGGAAGGGATACGCCGCATCAATGCCGATCTGTTTTTTATGGGGGTGACCGGGGTACACAAAAGCGCCGGGCTAACCACGGGAAACTATGAAGAGGCCTGCGTAAAACGGGCGCTGGCAGAGCGGGCCGCAGAAACCGTGGTGCTGGTATCGCAGGAAAAACTGAACTCTGCCTCGGCCTTTGCCATCGGCGATCTCTCGCTGGCCAGCACGCTGGTGGTGGATGCGTGGCCCGACGAAGAGATGTGCCAGCTGCTGGAAAAACTGCATATTGCCCTGGTTTGAGGATGACATTACTCTTCCCGCACCACCATCATTTCGCTACGGCCGCGTAGGGTGATCCAGGTATACAGCACGTTAAACAGCACAATGCAGGCGGTGACGATAAACACCGCCCGAAAACCAAAGTGGGCTGAGACGGTCGCACCCATCAGCGGCCCGGTGACGTTGCCAATATCTCGGAATGACTGATTGTAGCTGAACACGCGCCCGGCCACCTGGTTGCTGGCGTTATAAATCAGCAGAGACTGTACGGCGGGAAGCAGTGCGCCATCGGCAGCGCCGAGCAGGAAACGCAGAATCCCCAGCTGCCACGCATTCTGCACAAATGCCATCGGGATCAGCAACAGCACGGACAGCATCAGCATGGTGATCAAAATGCGCTCAGGGCCGATGCGGTCGCCCAGTTTGCCGAGCCGGGGCGCGCTCATCAGCGCCGCGACGCCAGGCACCGAGGCGATCATCCCGCTGATAAAGGCCAGGTTAGAGACATGTCCCGCCAGCTCACGCACATACAGCGTGAGGATCGGCGCAATGGAGCCGGTGGCGACCTGAATAATCAGCGTAGTGACAAATAACGCCAGCACCAGGCGCGGGTTTTTCAGTGAGCTCAGCACCTGGCGGGCGTGCAGCATGTCTTTTTTCTGCACCGGAATAAAACTTTCGCGTACGCAGAACAGCGTCATCAAAAAGCAGGTAAACAGCACGCCTGCCGTGATAAAGAACACCGGGCGCAAACCAAAGCTGTCGGCCAGCAGGCCGCCAATCAGCGGGCCAATCAGTGCGCCACTGACCGCACCGGTAGAGAGCCAGCCCAGCGCCCAGCCGGTTTTACCGCGCGGAACCTGGGTGGCGATCAGTGCATTGGCATTAGGAACAAATCCCCCCAGCAAACCGAGCAGGGCACGCAGCGCCAGAAATTGCCAGATAGAGGTTGCCATCCCCATCAACATCATCACGATGGCCATCCCGAGCGCCGAACGCAACAGCATGATTTTTCGTCCTTTGCGGTCGGCCAGTCCGCCCCAGAAGGGGGAGGCAATCGCGGAAAAAAGGAACGTAATGCTGAAAACCAGTCCTGACCAGAGATTCAGTGCCTGTGGATCGGTGATGCCCAGTTGCTCCACGTAGAGCGGCAGAAAGGGCATCACCAGGCTGAATCCTGCTCCCGTCAGAAAACAGCCTATCCAGGTCACGAACAGATTTCTTTGCCAGTTGATGGCAGCAGCGGGGGCAGCGGGCGTGGACATAAAATAAAGGGTCACCTTTTGAACTATTAGCTCACCAAGTATACGCGCTTATCCTGCTGCTAACCGACGTGCGATCAAAAAAAATGAAAAACTGTTTCAAATACTGGAATAGGCCGGATCGGCGACCCGTTAGTTGTCGTAAAAAGAGGGTTGCCCTTCAGGACGGGTCTTAAAGCGGCGATGCAGCCACATATACTGTTCGGGGGCCATTAAGACGGCGTGCTCAATAATCTGGTTCATATGTATGGCAGTGGTGCGTTCATCGTCCAGCGGAATGGCGGAGGTCTGCTCTGGCAGGATCACCATTTCATAGCCTTTGCCAGAAGGCAGACGTCGTGGAACAAAAGGGATCACCGCCGGGTTGCCGCTGCGGATCAGCAGGTAACTTCCCTTGGTGGTGGCGGCCTCGTCTACGGCGAACAGCGGCACGAACACACTGCTTTTGGGACCGTAGTCATGGTCGGGAGCATACCAGATGATATCGCCGTTCTTCAGGGCGCGGATCATCCCTTTCAGGTCTTTACGGTCAAGCATGCTTTTATTGGACCGCATCCGTCCCCAGGTCTGTAACCAGTCAATCAGGGGGTTATCATTGGGCCGATAAACGCCAATTCCCGGATTATAAATGCCAAAAATGCGCGCACCCAGCTCCAGCGTCAGAAAGTGCAGGCCAATCAGCAGCACGCCTTTTCCATCCGTTTTCGCCTTCTGGATGTGCTCCAGCCCGCTAACGCTGAACCATTTTTTGATGCGCCAGTCGGGCCAGAACCAGGCCATGCCAGTTTCGATCAGACCCATGCCCAGTGACTCAAAGTTACAGATGACCATCGCTTCGCGTTCGGCATTCGGCATCTGCGGGAAGCACAGTTCAAGGTTACGTCTGGCAATGGTCACCCGGGATTTCAGGAAGCGCATTGAGACTCTTCCCAGGCCGCAACCAATGAAGTACAGCACCGGGTAGGGCAGTAAAACCAGCAGATAAAGCAGGATAATCCCTGACCAGGTAAACCAATAACGGGGATGCAGCAATGTGCGATTGAAGTGGGGAAGCTGTGTCATGAGTGTCCGGATCGCAAGTAAATTAGAGTAATTATGTATAGATATAAAAGTTTAATTATGGCTAATTGTGCGATTTACAACGAAATATTTTACATTATCTGTGGATTGCTGTGATGAAAAAGGGCTGTGACTAAGGACAATCCACCATGCCTCAGGTATGATAGCGCCGCAAATTTTTCCTCTCTTTGAATGCAGGAACGTACACCATGCCAGTGTTACATAACCTTGTTTCCAATGAAGAGCTGAAGGCGCGCATGTTGGCCGAAACCGAACCGCGTACCACAGTCTCTTTTTATAAGTACTTCACTATTGACGATCCCCGCGCGTTTCGCGACGCCCTGTATGTCACCCTGACAAAGCTGAAAGTGTTTGGCCGCGTTTATGTGGCGGCAGAAGGCATTAACGCGCAGGTCAGCGTCCCGGCCAGCCAGTATGAGCAGATGAAAGCCGCGCTGTACAGCTTCCATCCGGCGCTGAACGACCTGCGAATGAACATTGCGCTGGACGACGACGGTAAATCTTTCTGGGTGCTGCGCCTGAAAGTGCGTGAGCGCATTGTCGCTGATGGCATCACGGATGACAGTTTTGATGCCAGCGATGTCGGTGCTTATCTGAAAGCCGCCGAAGTGAATGCGATGCTGGACGATCCACAGGCAGTATTTGTCGATATGCGTAACCACTATGAGTACGAAGTGGGGCATTTTGACAACGCGCTGGAAATTCCGGCGGACACCTTCCGTGACCAGCTGCCGATGGCGGTGGACATGTTGCAGCAGGACAAAGACAAAAAAATTGTCATGTACTGCACCGGCGGCATCCGCTGTGAGAAAGCCAGTGCCTGGATGCGTCATAACGGCTATGAAAATGTGTACCACATTGAAGGCGGGATTATCGAATATGCCCGTCGTGCCCGTGAACAGGGGTTACCGGTGCGTTTTAAAGGCAAAAATTTTGTCTTTGATGAACGTATGGGGGAGCGAATTTCCGAGGATGTTATTGCGAACTGCCACCAGTGCGGTGAGCCTTGTGATACCCACGTCAACTGCCTGAACGATGGCTGCCATCTGCTGTTTATTCAGTGTCCGAGCTGCGCTGAGAAATTTAATCACTGCTGTAGCCCAATCTGTATGGAAGAGCTGGCGTTACCGCCGGAAGAGCAGCGTGCCCGCCGTGCGGGTCGTGAGAACGGTAATAAGATTTTCAACAAGTCCCGTGGCCTGTTGAGTACCACGATGCACATCCCTTCGCCTGAAGAGTAACCGGGTGTATCGACCTCTCACCGGGCGATGTTCCGGTGAGAGGCCAGTCTGGCGTTACTGACGCACGCCTTCGACAGAAATAATCAGCTCAACGTCTTGGGATGCCGGGCCTAAATCGGATTTAACATTGAAATCTTTCAGGGCAATGGTCCCGGTGGCTTCAAAGCCTGCACGGTAGCCGCCCCACGGATCTTTCCCTTCGCCGGTCAGCTTCGCAGCCAGTTTCACCGGTTTGGTCACGCCGTTCAGTGTCAGATTACCGTTCACGGCCAGGCCTTCACCCTGTTTCTCTACGCCCGTTGAAACGAACGTTGCCTGCGGGAATTTGCTGGCATTCAGGAAGTCAGCGCTGCGCAGGTGTTTATCGCGTTCGGCGTGGTTGGTGTCCACGCTGCCGGTATTAATGGTGACATTGACTTTATCTTTCGCCGGGTCGGCCTCATCAAAGGTAAAGCTACCATCGAAATCTTTAAACGTACCGTACAGCCAGCTGTAGCCCAGATGTTTGATGCGGAACTGGACAAAGGCATGCTGTCCTTCTTTATCAATTTTATAATCTGCGGCGCTGGCGGTGCCTGCGGTCATCAGCAGTGCGGCAGTCGTTAAACCCAGAATACTTTTCTTCAGCATGGTGTTCTCCATTCCTGTTAGTTAGTCGATGCGGTGACCCAGCATCCTTTTCAACGTAATATCGCGATCGATAAAGTGGTGTTTCAGTGCGGCCAGCGCGTGCAGCCCGGAGAGGATCACCACGCTCCATGCCAGCCAGAGATGGATATCACCGGCCAGGTCGGCCTGTTCACCCAGCCCGGAGAAGAGCGCGGGCACCGGCAGCACGCCAAAGACATCAATAGGTTTACCTTCGGCAGTTGAGATCAGATAGCCACTGACTAAAATGGCAAACAGAATGCCGTAAAGCAGAAGATGGGCGGCGACGGCGCTGTAACGCACCAGCGGCGTATAACTGCTGAGAGGTTTAGGGGGCGGCGAAACAAAACGCCACACCACGCGCACCAGCATCACAACAAACAGCACCATACCGATACTTTTGTGCAGCTCCGGCGCTTTGTGATACCAGGTATCATAATAGCCCTGGGTGACCATCCACAGACCCAGTGCAAACATACCGTAAACGGTACCCGCCACCAGCCAGTGCAAAGCGATACTCAGTGAGCCATAACGCAACACGCTATTTTTCAATTGCATTGAGAGACCCGTTTGTCAGAATTTTCAATAAGACTGACCAGATGTAAGGGCAAAATCAACAAATAATTTTACTGGTTTTAAAATTCACTCATGGCGTGAAATATTTTGAACAAAATATTGAATCATGCCCAGTAATTCAGAAGGCATAGAGGGGGTGTCGGCGCTATCTGACTTATTGTTGGCGCTTTGACGGCAGTTTGATGAAAGTATGATGTTCTGATTTTTTGCTGTTTAATTAAGGTAATGTCAATTTTTTGTCACGTTATGTCAATATCAGGCAGGGTTTAATCGTTATGAAAATTAATGCATTGCCAGAGGTAATTATCCCCTATTTGAAGCGATGATCTCACCCAAAGTCACAGGGGGAGTGCCTGTGATTGAAATTTATCATTAAGCCAGTGAATATCGCTCTTAACTTGAATTTTTGCGAGATATTGTCTACCGTAAAGACGTGTCAGTAACGTTCACTATAAAATTTACCGTTAATTACCATTCTTAATTTGCTGCGTTATAGCTTTCTTCCTCTTCACTATTTTCCATTTTATGTCAGGCGACGAAAGCTATGAGGCTGCTCATTGATAGTCACACCGGGAGCATACAATGGGTCACACATCAGAGGGGCAACAGCCCCGAAAAAAACATTTCTGGAATAAAGATAAGTCCGCTAAACCGGCGTTGAGTGTCGACGATATTACCATCGTCGATAAATCGATGCTGAAGCGGGCCGTCGGGGCTGCGGCTCTTGGCAATGCCATGGAGTGGTTCGACTTTGGGGTATACAGCTTTCTGGCTGTGACCATCGGTAAGGTCTTTTTCCCTGGCGGTAGCCCGGCGGCACAGCTGCTGGCAACGTTTGGTGCCTTTGCCGCCGCGTTTCTGGTGCGTCCGATCGGTGGGCTGGTGTTTGGCCCACTGGGCGACCGTATTGGCCGCCAGAAGGTGCTGGCCCTGACGATGATCATGATGTCGATCGGTACCTTCTGTATTGGCCTGATCCCTGGCTATCACACCATTGGTATTATGGCTCCGGTGCTGCTGCTGCTGGCGCGTCTGTTACAGGGATTCTCGACGGGCGGTGAATATGGCGGAGCGGCAACGTTTATTGCCGAGTATTCTACCGATAAGCAGCGTGGGTTTATGGGGAGCTGGCTGGAGTTTGGTACGCTAGGCGGCTATCTGCTGGGCGCAGGTCTGGTGACCGGACTGACGGCGGCAATGCCGGAACAGGCGCTCCTTGACTGGGGATGGCGTATTCCCTTCTTTATTGCTGCGCCTTTAGGGCTGTTTGGCCTGTATATTCGCCTTAAGCTGGAAGAGACGCCGGCTTTCCAGAAGCATATGGAAAAGCAGGAGCAGCTGGAACACAGCAAACCCCGCCTTAACCTGTGGCAGATGTTGAAAAAGTATCGTGCGGCGATGCTGAAGTGTATTGGTCTGGTACTGCTGTTTAACGTCTCGAACTATATGATGACGTCTTACATGCCGAGTTACCTGACCGGGATCCTCGGCCTGAGTGAGCTGAGTTCGTTGCTGCTGATTATGGTGGTGATGTTCGTCATGATGCCGCTGACGCTGTTCTGGGGGCACTGGAACGATCGTCTGGGTCGCCGTCCAGTGATCTGGGGCGGGGCAGTCGCGCTAATCCTGTTGGCGGTGCCGTGCATGATGCTGATCGGCACCGGAAACCTGTGGCTGGTGTTCCTCGGCCTGATGATCCTGGGCGTGATTCACACCTGTTTCAGCGGGTCGATGCCTGCCACCTTACCGGCGCTGTTTTCCACCGATATTCGTTACAGTGCGCTGGCGATAGGTTTTAACCTGTCGGTGTCGCTGTTTGGCGGCACCACACCGCTGATCACCACCTGGCTTGTGGAGAAAACCGGTAACTTACTGATGCCTGCTTACTATCTGATGGGCGCGGGGATTATCGGGGTGATCACCGTCTTCACCCTGCGTGAAACGGCACGCAAGCCACTACGAGGATCGGCGCCGTCGGTTGGCAGCCGTGCAGAAGCGCAGCGTCTGGTGGATAAACTGCGTTTGCGCGGGAAGAAAACCTCTGCGGCTACAGAGAAGTAAATCCCTCATCTGAAAATACACAAACTCAGATAATAAATCGTAAAAATACGGGGACCGGGTTACCGGTTCGCGTATTTTTTTTATGAAAATTTCTGGTTAAGTTGTCCTTTGCACATTTTATGTTCAACGTAAACGGGCTAAGGACAGCATATGGCAAAGGGCTATTTTCTTCGCGTCGGCGATAAAACCACCTGCGGTGGGGAAGTACTGAGCGGTCACTCGACCGTCTTTCTGCGTGGCGCGGAGCTTCCGCGGGAGGGCAGTCTGGTCTCCTGCGGTAAGAACCCCGGTATGACGTACAGCATCATCAGCGGGCCTGGCAAAATCAGAGTGGGCGGGATGCCGCTGGCCGGCACGCTCGACAGCGTCAGTTCCTGCCCCTGCGGGGCGACGTTTATTTCCTCCATTCCTGACGGTTACGGCAAAGAACCCGCCAGCGTAACGCAGCGCAAGCCAGAGCCGATTGAACTCTCCCTGTTCGCCCCCTCTCAGGCAGACGAACCGCAACAACATGCCCAGTCCGCGAAGACAAAGCGGCGCGAAATCACGCTGACGATCGGGGTGTTTTTTGATGGGACGGGGAATAATGCGGATAACAGTGCTGACCGTCAGAATGCCTGTGCAGGCGAGCATTATGGCATGAGTGACGGGGATGCCGAATCTACGTTATCTCAGTGCGTAAGGCTGAAACGGAGTCATAGCGGTATTGCCGCAGGAAGTTATCTTGGTTATTACACCAATGTGTATTGGCTGAATACGCTGTATAACCAGAAAATTACCACCGATACCGGACATGGACAGAGTGCCATTTATATCGAAGGAATTGGTACAGAAAGCGGAAAGGGTGACAGCTCTTACGGGATGGGAACCGGTAGAGGTAACACTGGCGTAGCCAGTAAAACCGATAAGGCGGTGGCGTTGCTGGTAACGGGTATCCAGGATTATCTTTTCAGATTCCCTGAAGCCAAAGATTGTATTATCAAAGAATTACAGTTTGATATTTTCGGTTTTAGCCGGGGGGCAGCGGCGGCGCGGCATTTTGCCAACCGGGTGTTCGAGCAGGATGTTGCCATTATGGCGGCCATTAACGCTGGTCTGGGCGAGATTAAATTTACGGGTACCCCCGGTGGGAAAACGCGTTTTCTGGGGATATTTGATACTGTGGCGGGCATCGGTACGCCGCTTAACGGTTTTAACCCGCACAGCGCGGATACCGGAGAGGTGAATATCGCGCTGCGTCCCGGCGTGGCGGAGAAGGTGTTCCATATTACCGCGCAGCATGAGTGCCGCTTTAACTTTGCACTGAACAGCGTAAAACCTGCGTGGCCAGAGCTGGTGTTGCCCGGGGCGCATTCGGATATTGGCGGCGGGTATAATCCTGACGAGCATGAAGCCTGCTTCCTTACGCGCCCGCAGTTTGAAACCGTGCCGGTTTCTGTTTCTGATAAAGAGACCAGAACGTACCGGCATGCCAGGGCAGTGTTCAGGACTCTGCAACATTTTCCGGCCATTGCGCCGCTGTTGCAGGGCAACACGATTAAACTCAGAGCCTGGCATGACGACCGAATGCCCGCCGACCGCTACGGCACGCTGCAAAAACGCAGCGGCGCCGCGCTGACCCTTGAACGCCCCACGCGCAATGACTGGTCAAAAGTGGCGCTACGGGTGATGATCGATGCCGCGCAGGATGCGGGGGTAGTGTTTGAACCCATACTGCCTAAAGATGACAACCTTTCATTACCGACCGAACTTACCGGTTTGTATAAAAAAGCGATTATGATGGGCCGCGCCGTCCGCAATGGTCAATCGAGTAACGGGTTTACCACGGAGGAAATTACTGCGCTGGCGGGAAAATACCTTCACTGCTCGTCCAACTGGAACAGCGTGATACAAGACGGGCAGGGAAGTATTACCGGGGCGGTGAAGCCCGCGAAACTGGTGACTTTTACTAACCGGCCGGATGAACGCTGGCAACGGACGATTTACGATATGGACGGGAACAGAATATGGAAATAAAACGTATTGCCGGGCTGCTTTCGCTATTGATCCTGACGGCCTGCCAGGGAGCAGGACAACTCAACAAAGCGACTCAAAACACGGAGCCAAAAGAGTGGACATTCAACTTTTTCACGCCCAAAGCGTTGCCTGCCCTGGTGACCTTTGTCGTGGTCCAGGATGCGGTTGGCACCGTTTATCAATTTAATACGCTCAACAACACCCCGGATCTGGATAAGGTCATCGGTGAGTGGAACGACATTTCGCGGGCACCTGGCGGACACTGGAATCACGTTGAAAAACCGCCCAAGCATATTATTTTTTGCTGGGACTCTGTGATTGATAAAAAGGTCTATGAAACCCATCTGACTTTCCCCTGGGACGTAGTAGATAAAATGCGCAGGCCTAGCGTATATAAAAACTATCTTGGCAAAACGGCGTATTACGACAATATCCAGATTGGGCTGGCGCCGCAGGGGAAGGTGGCTATCTGGCTAAGGGGGGTAGGATTTGAGCCTAATTATCGTGTCACCCCGTCTGTCCTGAAAACGCTCTCCGGGGAAAAATTAGAGATTTGCAAAGGGATAACACGTTTTTCAAACGGTTATGAATACGGAGAAAATACAAAAGAATTTATTAAGGGCAAAGTATATCCGTATGGTGTCTGGTAGTTTTTAGAACAGGGACCGGAACAGACGTCGCTATCCTGACGGCCTGCCAGGGAGCAGGCCAGTCCAGTAAGACGACTAAAACACGCAACCCAAAGCAGGGGCCTTGAATCCGTGACTACTGAAAGCGCTTCAGCGCGAACGGCGTTAAATCAAAGTCGCTGCTTTTCCCCTGGGCGAACTGGGTGGCAATTTCTCCCAGTACGCTGGCGAATTTAAAACCGTGGCCGCTTAAGCCAGTGATCAGCATGCGGTTCGGCTCACCGGGGAAGGTATCAATGATAAAGTCTTCATCCGGGGAGTTGTCATAAGTGCAGGCTTCCCCGCGCAGGCATACGCCAACGCCTGGCAGGAAGGTGCGCATAAAGTTAAACAGCTCACTGCCGTCTTCCGCTACGCTGCCAAAAGGTTTACGTCCATCCGGCGTATCAATGGGCTGCCCACCTTCGTGTTTACCGATTTTGATGGCGTTATTATCAGCGGGGAAACCGTAGTAGTGGATGCCGTCCGGCATCTCGACGGTGAATGCCGGGAACTTATTGTCCTCGCTGTAGCGACCGTCGGCCTGATGCCACGCAAACACTTTTCGTACCGGGGTGACCGGCAGGGAAGGGTACAGCGTTTTCACCCAGGTTCCGGCGCTGATCAGCAGTTTGCGCGCACGATAAACGCCGTCAGAGGTGGTGACCGCTTGCAGGCCGTCTTCGGTTGCAATCTGTGTGACGCCGCAGTTGAAAAGCTGGGCGCAGCCGGCATCCTTCGCCATGCGGATCCAGTTCTTAACGGCAACCTCTGATTTCAGGTAGCCCGACTGTGGTTCAAACACGCCGATATACCCGTCGGGCACGCTGATCTGCGGCCAGCGCTGACGGATCTCCGCTTCGTTCAGGATCTGTACGTTCAACGCAAACTGTTCTGCGCTCTGGATAACATTCTGAATAAATTCGGAGTGGTGTGGGGCAAGATTCAGTACGCCGCTGCGCTGCATGACGCGCTCGCCGCTCTGCTGTTCCAGTTGATCCCACAGCTGTTGGGCGCGCAGAACCATTGGGACATAGCGTGCACCTTCACCGTAGGCGTGGCGGATAAGGCGGCTTTCACCATGATGGCTGCCTTCTTTGTGCGGTGGATGATGGCGGTCAATCATCAGCACTTTCAGACCCGCCTGCGTGGCATACCAGCCGGTGGCAGCACCGACGGAGCCGCTGCCCACCACAATTAAATCGTAAACCATCAGTATCAGCCTCTGTTAATCAAGCAATTGAAGCAGAATAGCAAATATGGCAGGCATGAAAAAGGCACCCTGTTGGGTGCCCTGGGAAACAAGATTCAGTTGCAGATTAGTGCTTCTTGTAATCACGGTCCTGGTATTCGGTAGCTTCTATTTTGGCAATGCCAGCTTCAAGAATGGAAATAAATTGCCTTGCAACATCAGTTGTCAGCCAGTAGGTCTGACCGACTTCAGCATCTTCTGCCGGCTGATGATCGGAAGAGAGCGAGTGCAGACGGATCATCATGGCATCATAGCTGTCTACGGTACTGATATCCCATCCGATGAGGGGATGTGTCTGGATGACCTCTTTGTTTCTGTCCATTATAACCCCCTATTACTCGTGAAAGATGACAACGAAGTGTTTTATCGAGGTTCAATGCGGCTTTTTTTCTTAGAGCTTTCTAATTATAACAGGAGTTTTTTTGTTCGCAGACTTAAATTTCGTTCTGCGTAAAAATCAGGCGCTATTCGCACGCTAATTAAGCATCGCAGGGTGGAAAATAATCACCCTGCTGATGAACGGCAGCATTATTTCAGGTGTGATAATACAGGTTATATTTAAGATACATCCGGTATTATCGGTAACACACCCAGGCGTTTTTCCAGTTCCCCGGCCAGACGGATGAAATGCTGCTGGAGCTGTTCATCGTAGTTCTGGTTCTGTCCTTCAAGCTTTAAACTGTGTATTAACAGTTGGTTAGCTTTGTCATCAAGACAGAAAGAGAGGGTGGAAAAGGCATTTTCTAATACTGTCAGACGGCGTTGCTGTTCACCAATCATCGCCAGCAGTTCGCCAAACGTCATTGCCTCATCTGGATTATCGGCAGCCATAGGAAAAACCTCAGTAATAAATGTCAGCCTCAGAATAAGATATTCTACCCGAGCCGTCTATCAGCGTTCAGCGGTAAGACGCGCACATAAAAAAGCCGGATGGCGTATCCGGCAAAAACGGCACAATCATTATGGAATCGAACGGGAATAGCGGTATTGCCTGACATCACAACCGCATTAACTCAGGCGATAAACCAGTCGTCAGCGCTTTCCCAGGTTTCCTGTAAAATATCGGTGATCTGATCTTTGGCTTCTTTTCCGCCACCCATCACCGTCAGATTATTGGCTCCGGCATAGCGTACCGATATGGTATTGGTGCCGTCTGGAAACTGTTTGTCGATTCGCTTGCTGAGTTCCTGCGTCAGCGCATCAATGGCGCCTGCAGGCAGGGACGTGGTTTTTGCTACAGTGACTTCAATACGCATGATAGCCTCCGGTTGAATTACTGTGAATATATACAGTAATTCAACCGTGCGCAATCATTATCGCGAAGTGCCCCGGGGAAGGGGCGATTAAATATCGACCTTCCAGTTCAGGGTTTCACCCGCCAGGAACGGGACCAGGGTGTGGCCGTCGCGGCCAACGGAGACGGATTCCGCCACGGTCCAGGGCTCACGGACCAGTGTCACGGTGCCTTCATTCAGCGGCAGGCCATAGAAACGTGGGCCATTTTCGGAGCAGAAGGCTTCAAAGTGGGCCAGGGCGCCA
Source organism: Erwinia sp. MYb375 (assembly GCF_037479175.1). NCBI lineage: Bacteria > Pseudomonadati > Pseudomonadota > Gammaproteobacteria > Enterobacterales > Erwiniaceae > Erwinia > Erwinia sp. MYb375. The sequence goes on from NZ_JBBGZS010000011.1 coordinate 517,692, forward strand.
ATCTCTTCGAATACTGTGGCATAGGCGGAGAGCATAGAAGGGGCGTTAAATACCCCGGCGCAGCCGCAGCTGGTTTCTTTACGATCGCGGGTATGCGGCGCCGTATCGGTGCCCAGGAAGAAACGGTCGTGACCGCTGGCCACCGCGTCACGCAACGCCTGTTGGTGAATGTTCCGCTTCAGAATGGGCAGACAGTAGAGATGCGGGCGAATACCGCCCACCAGCATATGGTTGCGGTTAAACATCAGATGCTGAGGCGTGATGGTGGCCCCAAGGAAACGATTGCCTTCCAGCACATACGCGGCCGCTTCTTTGGTGGTGATGTGCTCACACACCACTTTCAGCTCCGGGAATTGCAGGCGCAGCGGGTGCAGCACAGTCTCAATAAAACGCGCTTCACGGTCAAAAATATCGATATGCGCATCGGTGACTTCACCGTGGATCAGCAGCGGCATGCCTATTTTCTGCATACGCTCCAGCACCGGGGCAATGGACGCAATACTGGTCACGCCGTGGGCAGAGTTGGTGGTGGCGTGCGCTGGATAGAGTTTTGCGGCGGTAAACACGCCTTCAGTGAAGCCGGTTTCGATCTCATCCGGGTCCAGACCGTCGGTCAGATAGCAGGTCATCAGCGGGGTAAAACCATGCCCGGCAGGAACGGCAGCAAGGATGCGGTCACGGTAGGCACGGGCGGCAGCAACGCTGCTGACGGGTGGCACCAGGTTTGGCATCACAATGGCGCGGCCACACACCTCACTGGTAAACGGCACGACCGCCTCCAGCATATCACCATCTCGCAGGTGGATGTGCCAGTCGTCAGGGCGGCGGATAATCAATTGCTGAGGTTGTGTGGTCATGCGATGTGCTCCGGCAAAGTGGGAAAAGGGCAGGTTTTGGCCGGGTACAAAGGATAGGGATAAAACGGGGGGAATGCACCAGGTTTATGCGCGCCGGGATAAAAAACGGTACGGGCAGACCGTACCGCCTTGTTCTGTCAGTCAGTAAATGGGATCACCAGTTCCCCAGGTTTTACTTCCAGCCCTTTGGCAAAGCGTTTCGCCAGCGATTCTGCTTTGCTGCGGTCTGTGCTTAATATATAAGCCGGTTTCTGATTGAAGTAATTCTTCAGCGACTCGTTAAGATACGGTGTCAGGGTTTTCAGTACGCCTGCCATTTTCTCCGGCTGCACTGTTACATCAACCAGTTCCATATCTTTCAGATAGATTGCGCCTTCCTGCTGATTAAACACGGGCTGTGCTTTCATCTTTAACATCATTTCTGCCTGCTGCGGGCCAAACAGAGAACTGATGTTGACGTTAGCTTTGCCCGTCAGGGTGATTTTGTTTGGTTCTTCACGGCCAATCTGGCTGCTAAGATCGCTCAGGGTAATATGCGCATCGGCCAGCCCGGAGACACCAATATTCTTCTCGTAGTTGTTATGTTTCACCAGCGCCTGGTTAACTTCCTGCTCGCTGATGCTGTACTGGGCAATATCATTACAGCCGCTGACCAAACCCGCTAACAGTAAAGCGCTCAGGCCAAAAAGTATTTTTTTCATGATGTTCCTCTGTTTCAAATCACCGGTCGATCCTACCGGAGCAGGGGGATAGCATGCACCACTCGCGCCTGCCCGTCACCAGGACAACGCTGAGAGAAACCGGGAAAAATAACAACGGAATGTGTCGGGCCGCCGTTTGACGGCCCGAACAGGTCAGGAAGCGGAAGAGGAGAGCAGGGTGATCTGGGTCTGTTTTGCCATATTGTCGCGGTAATCCGCCACGCGGGTTGGGTATTCCACCCCGGCCACCAGCGTCAGTGAACGCAGCAGCGGGAACAGGTGGATATCGTCCAGCGACAATTCACCGCTCACCGCGTTCGGTTTAACAATCAGCTTGTCGAGCTTACGCAGGTCATCATTGATATTTTTAATCCAGCCTGCTGAGTGTTCTCTCAGCTCCGCGAAATCACCGGCAACGGCCTGTTTTTTGTTTTTAAAATAGCTGCGTGCTTCCGGAGTCGCGAACTCAGCAAACGGCGCTTCAGCAACGCGCGGATACAGCAGTTTATTCACATAGGTGTGGACATGTCGCAGCCAGTCGCTGATCGCCGGATTGGTTTTACCGGTCAGCAGGGGGTCATGATCCACCCGATCAATGTACTGCACAATGTCCAGACTTTCCGGCATGCAGCTGCCGTCTTCTTTCATCAGGATGGGGGCCATTTTCTGGCCGATCAGGCGGTTTGGCGTGGCTTCGTCATCGTTCATCATCACCACCAGTTCAACCGGAATGTTTTTCAGGCCGAAGATCATGCGGGCTTTCACGCAGAACGGGCAGTGGTCATAAATATAGAGTTTCAAGCGGTCCCCCCTTAAATTGGGATAAATGATGAGCAATCATCAACTATCTGAATGTACAAAGGAAGTATGGAAGAGAACCCGCCATAGGGCAAACCTGTCCCTGACATTCGTTGTTTTCTCCACAATTTTGCGAATTTTTAGTCGGCAGTATTTTACCGGGGATTCGGATGGCGGTTATAGTAAAGCGATTGGGATAACGTGCTTTTTCGCCGATAAATCCCCCCGCAAACTTACACCCGGCCAGGGATTTCAGGAGAGAAGATGTTTGGCTACCGTACTGCTGCGCCGAAAGTGCGCCTGACGACCGATCGACTGGTGGTTCGTCTTGTCAATGAGCGTGATGCCTGGCGACTGGCTGATTACTATGCGGAAAACCGCGCTTTCCTGAAACCCTGGGAACCCGTGCGTGATGAAAGTCACTGTTATCCCTCCGGCTGGCAGGCGCGGCTCGGGCTGATTGCTGAAATGCAGAAGCAGGGTAGCGCATTCTATTTCGCAGTGATGGACCCGGAGGAAAATGAAGTGCGCGGCGTGGCCAACTTCAGCAACATATTGCACGGGTCATTTCATGCCTGCTATCTCGGCTATTCGCTGGGGGAAAAATGGCAGGGGCAGGGGATGATGTTTGAGGCTTTGCAAAGTGTGATTCGTTATATGCAGCGTCAGCAGCGCATTCACCGTATTATGGCCAACTACATGCCACACAATCACCGCAGTGGCGGTTTACTGGCGCGCCTTGGTTTTGAAAAAGAGGGCTATGCCAAAGATTACCTTCTGATTGACGGGCGCTGGCAGGACCATGTTCTGACGGCGCTGACCTCCCACGAATGGACGCCGGACAGGCGCGGAGTGTAACCCCCAGATGATCAAAACCCCTTTTACCGCCGTTGAAGCGCGCGTCATCGGTAGCCTGCTGGAAAAACAGGTCACTACTCCGGATCAGTATCCGATGTCGCTTAACGGCGTGGTCACCGCCTGTAACCAGAAGTCCAACCGTGAACCGGTGATGTCGCTGACCGATAGCGATGTGCAGAACACCCTCGATTTACTGGTGAAAAAACACCAGCTGACGGCATTGAACGGTTTTGGCAGCCGGGTAGTGAAGTATGAACAGCGTTTTTGTAACTCGGAATTTGGTCAGTTGAAGTTTACTGCGGCCGAAGTGGCGGTGATCACAACACTGCTGCTGCGTGGCGCACAGACGCCGGGTGAGTTGCGCACCCGCAGTACGCGTATGCATGATTTTGCTGATATGTCCGAAGTGGAACAGACGCTGGAGCGGCTGGCACAGCGCGAATCCGGTGCGCTGGTGGTGCGTCTGGCACGGGAACCGGGTAAACGCGAAAGCCGCTATATGCACCTGTTTAGCGGTGATGTGGATGAAAGCTCACTGGCTACCAGCCCTGTTAATGACCATGACAGCGGGCTGGAAGCGCGAGTGGTCTCCCTTGAACAGCAGGTTGTGGCGCTGCAACAGCAGCTTGCCCGGCTGCTGGCCGGGCAGGAGGCAGAATGAGTGCATTAAAAGTGGGGATTGTTGGTCTGGGTGGCATTGCGCAAAAAGCCTGGTTGCCGGTGCTGACGAAGACAGACGGCTGGCAGATTGCTGGTGCATTCTCACCGAATCAGGAAAAGGCGCGCCCGGTCTGCGATAGCTATCGTATTCCCTTATTCCGCTCCCTTGACGATCTGGCGGCGGCCAGCGATGCCGTGTTTGTCCACAGCACCACCGCCAGCCACTATGCGATCGTTGATCGGCTGTTACGCGCCGGGGTGGATGTCTGCGTTGATAAACCCCTGGCGGCTACGCTGAGTGAGGCGGAGCGGCTGGTGGACCTCGCCGATAAACGCGGACGTAAACTGATGGTGGCGTTTAACCGCCGTTTTGCACCACGTTATCTCCAGTTGAAGTCAGCGCTGGTGCAACCGGCGACGATACGTATGGATAAACACCGCAGTGATAGCGTGGGGCCACAGGATCTGTTTTTCACCTTGCTGGATGACTATTTGCATGTGGTCGACAGCGCGCTGTGGCTGGGTGGCGGGGAAGGAAAGTTGTTGAGTGGCACGTTGCAGACCAATGACAGCGGGCAGATGCTGTACGCCGAACACCACTTTAACGTGGCGGGTGTTCAGGTCACGACCAGTATGCATCGTCGTGCTGGCAGCCAGATGGAACGCGTGATGGCGGTGGACGAGGGGGCGGTCTATCAGGTCAGCGATATGCGTGACTGGCAGCAGGAGAAAGCGGGGCAGATCAGTATTGACCCGATCCCCGGCTGGCAGACCACACTGGAGCAGCGTGGTTTTGTTGGCGCGGCGCATCATTTTATCCGCTGTGTGGAAAATCAGACAATGCCGCAAGTCAGCGGCGAGCAGGCGTTGCTGGCCCAGCGTATGGTCGAAAAATTATGGCGTGATGCCGAGCGGGAATAGGTTTACAGCACAAACCCCGTAACAATCCACTGTGGTTATTTCCTTTCACTTCAGTAGACTATCCGCACCTTAAATGGCCCGAAGATCGTCGGGCCGTGATTGTCGCAAGCCGGTCTTCCCGGATATCAGAATCAGGAATTACATGAACCTGTTGAAATCACTGGCAGCGGTCAGCTCCATGACCCTGTTTTCACGCGTGCTGGGCTTTGTGCGTGATGCCATTGTGGCGCGCGTGTTTGGCGCGGGGATGGCGACCGATGCCTTCTTTATTGCTTTCAAATTGCCAAACCTGCTACGCCGTATTTTTGCCGAAGGCGCATTTTCTCAGGCATTTGTGCCGATTCTTGCGGAGTACAAAAGTAAGCAGGGGGAAGAAGCGACCAAAGTCTTTATTGCCTATGTGTCCGGGCTGCTTACCCTGGCTCTGGCGATTATCACGGTGCTGGGGATGTTCGCGGCTCCCTGGGTGATCCTGATTACCGCCCCGGGTTTTGCCGATACGCCGGACAAGTTTGCGCTGACGTCTTCGCTCTTGCGGGTCACCTTTCCTTATATTCTGCTGATTTCCCTGGCGTCGCTGGCGGGGGCGATCCTCAACACCTGGAACCGTTTTTCCGTTCCCGCCTTTGCACCCACGTTGCTGAACGTCAGTATGATCGGCTTTGCGTTGTTTGCGGCACCGCACTTCCATCCTCCCGTTATGGCACTGGCGTGGGCAGTGGTTGCGGGAGGCGTGTTGCAACTGGGCTATCAGCTGCCGCATCTGAAGAAAATAGGCATGCTGGTATTGCCGCGCCTTAACCTGAAGGATGCGGGGGTGTGGCGCGTGATGCGTCAGATGGGGCCGGCGATCCTCGGTGTGTCAGTCAGTCAGATTTCGTTGATCATTAATACTATCTTTGCCTCCTTCCTCGTGTCCGGTTCGGTGTCGTGGATGTACTACGCTGACCGTCTGATGGAATTTCCTTCCGGGGTGCTGGGCGTGGCGTTGGGCACCATTCTGCTGCCCTCGCTGGCGAAGAGTTTTGCCAGCGGTAACCAGGACGAGTATTCCAAACTGATGGACTGGGGGCTGCGCCTCTGCTTCCTGCTGGCGCTGCCCAGCGCGGTAGCGCTGGGGATCCTGGCGAAACCGCTGACCGTATCGCTCTTCCAGTACGGCAAGTTCAGCGCCTTTGACGCCGCCATGACGCAGCGGGCGCTGGTGGCCTATTCGGTCGGACTGATGGGGCTGATTGTGGTCAAGGTGCTGGCGCCGGGTTTTTACTCGCGGCAGAACATCAAAACCCCGGTGAAGATTGCGCTGTTTACGCTGCTGGCCACCCAGGTGATGAACCTGGCATTTATCGGCCCGCTGAAACATGCCGGGCTGTCGCTGTCTATCGGGCTGGCTGCCTGCCTGAATGCCGCGCTGCTCTACTGGCAATTGCGTAAGCAGGATATTTTCCAGCCGCAGCCGGGCTGGTTCAGTTTCCTGATGCGTCTGGGAGTTGCTGTTGTTGTGATGGCTGCCGCGCTGCTGGGCATGATGTACGTGATGCCTGACTGGGCCAGCGGCAATATGTTGTCGCGTTTGCTGCGTCTGGCAGCGGTCTGCGCAGTGGGGGGGGGCGTGTATTTTTTTGTGTTGGGCGCTCTTGGCTTCCGCCCGCGCCACTTCTCTCGCCGAACGGCGCAGTAAGAGAATAACAAACAGAAAAACCCCGCAGCGCAAGGGCGCAGCGGGGTAAAGTCGAACATGGGTTGACGGATATTACGCTTTGCGGCTTACCGGAGCGCGGGTAACCGCATGGCCGTCAGGACCATAAAATTTTTGTGACTGATAAGGCTTCAAGACTTGTAGCGCATGCTCGTTATGACTGATCTGATGGTTGAGCAACATACCGTTATGTAAATTGGTATCACGCAGTTTTACCGTCTGTTCCTGAATAGCCGCCCAGCGTCGTGCCAGTGCCGGGTGTTGGCTGTAAGGCACATGCATGCCGGTGACTTTTTCAGCGTCACGGCGCATCTCTTCCAGGAAATTGAGGGTAGCCAGTAGAGAGCTTTTATCCTCGGTAATCCGTTGCAATAAGCTGCTATTGACCTGACCTGCCGAGAGCTGTTCTTGCTCCGCATTCATGACATCGGCCAGCGACGAAAGAACTTCAAGCATTTTATCAAGTGCGTTTTGCAGCTTATCCATGGATTAATTACCTTGCAGTGAGTCTTTAGCTTCCTGAATCAGTGCGTCGGCAATTTTGCCGCTGTCCATCTTCAGTTCGCCGTTGCGAATTGCGTTTTTCAGCTCTTCAACACGAGCTGTATTAATGTCCTGTGAGCTGGCTTTGCTCAACTGTGACTGTGCGCCGCTGAGAACAACCTGAGTGCCGGTTGTGGTTTCAGTGGTTTTGCTTTCTGCTGCACGCGCTTTTGGCTGGGCAACATCATTGGTATCACGTGACTGTACAGTGCTTGCCGGTTTTAATGCCTGGGTTCTGTCGATGCTCATATGCGCTCCTGTTAACTCAGGTTCTCACAACCTGATGTTCAATATTCTAATAGTACAATGACCGTTATTAACACTATCGGCAGAACTGTAGCCTTCTTTAGTGGTTTATAGCGATATCAGAATATTCCCATTAGCGTCGACCTTACCCATCACGATTTGCCCTGAACTCATCCGAACTCTGACCGGTTGCGTGGACGTGGCATTGTTCATTGCCTTGCCTTCGCTGCTGATATTAAACCCTTCACCGCTGGCGGTAACGGTAACCATCTGGCCTGCTTTCACTCGCCACGGTTGGCGCATCATCATCAGTGTGACGGGCTGACCAGGATTGATATCGCGCAGGGCAATAGCGCCGACCGCGTCAGCGGAACTCGTCAGGGTGCGGGCGGGCAGGGTATCCAGTCGGCCCTGCTCCATTCGCATATCACTGGCGGAGATCGTCGCGCCGCGCGGCACCTGGCGGGTGGCAACCAGATACTGGCCACTGACCTGAACCTGTACCTGAATATAACGTCGATTCTGATCGCAATTGGCGGCAACGCTGATATTGCCCCACATGCGGCTGTTGCCCGGCAGTGAGAACTGCGGTTGCTCACAGGCAGGCCACATCGTCTGCGGAGTTTTCACCACCACGGTGAGGTTATCGGCAGACTGCCCGCTTTGCCCATAGCGATTTTTAAAAAATTCATTGAGCTGTGCGTTAAGGTCGACAGCGCTGGCAGAGACGCTTATCAGAGCGAGTAAAACGGCCAGTAGTCGTGTGAATCCTTGCATCAGAGACCCCCTAAATTTCAACATGGCACCGATTCTACCCTCAGATGCATATTGTCAAGGCGCAAATTAGCGACGATTTTTAGCGCTATTCAAACGATAGTCCTTTCCCCCTCGAGATTATGCTGTCAGCTCTAAATTCTCACTTGCGGAGGACGCATGCTCGACAAACTGGACGCAGCACTACGGTTTAACACCGAAGCCCTGAACCTGCGTGCACAGCGACAGGAAATCCTGGCATCCAATATCGCCAATGCTGACACGCCGGGCTATCAGGCTCGCGATATCGATTTCGCCAGCCAGATGAATAAGGTGCTGGAACAAGGGCGGGCGCAGGGTTCCGGGCTGTCGCTGGCGGTGACGTCGGCACGCCATATTCCTGCGGAAAATCTTCAACCGCCTTCGATGGACCTGATGTACCGCATTCCTGACCAGCCTGCGCTGGACGGCAACACGGTAGATATGGACCGCGAACGCACAGAGTTTGCCGATAACAGTCTGAAATATCAGACGGATTTGATGGCTATCAGCAGTCAGATTAAAGGCATGATGTCTGTGCTACAGGGGCAATAACGATGGCACTTTTAAATATTTTTAATATTGCCGGTTCGGCAATGGCTGCACAGTCACAGCGTCTTAACGTCAGTGCCAGTAACCTGGCCAACGCCGACAGCGTTACCGGGCCGGATGGTCAGCCCTATGTAGCGAAACAGGTAGTGTTTCAAACCGACGCGGCACCGGGGTCCCCGACGGGTGGCGTGAAAGTGGCGCAGGTGATCGATGATCCTGCACCGGCGCGTCTGGTGTATGAGCCCGGTAACCCGATGGCCGATGCCAAAGGTTACGTGAAAATGCCCAATGTGGATGTAGTAGGAGAAACGGTGAACACCATGTCAGCCTCGCGCAGTTACCAGGCCAATGTTGAGGTTTTAAACACCGTTAAACAGATGATGTTGAAAACCTTAACCATGGGTCAATAAGGAGCTTCCCGATGAGTATTGCTGTTGGTGTAAATGAAAAGCAGGCCACCACAACGCTGCAATCTTCCTCGTCTTCTTCTGATACGTCAGCGGCGGACTTGCAGAGTAACTTCCTGACGCTGCTGGTCACCCAGTTGCAGAATCAGGACCCGACCAATCCGATGGATAACAGTCAGCTGACCTCGCAGCTGGCACAAATTAATACCCTCAGTGGTATTGAGAAACTGAACACCACGCTGGGATCCATTTCCGGTCAGATTACCTCCGGCCAGTCCTTGCAGGCCTCGACCCTGATTGGTCACGGCGTGATGGTCAATGGTTCACAGGTATTGGTCGGCAACAGCACCACTACGCCGTTTGGTGTTGAGCTGGGGCAGGCTTCCACCGCGACCACCGCCACCATTAAAGATGGCAGTGGTGCCGTGATCCAGACTATTGAGCTGGGTGCACAAACCGCTGGTGTGCACACCTTCCAGTGGGACGGTAAAGCGGCCGATGGTAGCGTCGCGGCCGATGGTAAATACACCGTTTCAATCAGCGCCAGCAATGCCACCGGTCAGCTGGTTGCACAGCCGTTGAACTATGCCTTAGTGAACGGCGTGAGCAGCACGGCCAAAGGTGCTGTACTTGACCTGGGCACCATGGGGACGACCACCCTGGAAAACGTACGTCAGATTATTTAATCCACTAATTTATGCTTCAGGAGTGACAACATGGGCTTTTCACAGGCAGTCAGCGGCTTAAACGCAGCATCCAGCAACCTCGACGTTATTGGTAACAACATTTCGAACTCCGCTACAGCGGGCTTTAAATCCAGCACCGTCGCGTTTGCTGATATGTTTGCCGGTTCTAAAGTGGGTCTGGGTACTAAGGTTGCGGCCGTGGTACAGGACTTTAACGATGGTACCACCACCACCACCAGCCGTGGTCTTGATGTGGCGATCAGCCAGCAGGGCTTCTTCCGTATGGCGGATACCAGTGGTGCGGTGTATTACAGCCGTAACGGCCAGTTCACGCTGGATGCAGATCGTAATATCGTCAACATGCAGGGCCTGCAGCTGACCGGTTATCCGGCTACCGGTACCCCGCCAACCATCCAGACCGGTGCTAACCCGGTAGGATTGAGCGTGCCAACCACCGCGATGTCAGCTAAAGCGACCACTGGCGTGACAATGACGGCGAACCTGAACTCCACCGATAGCGTTAAAGCGTTAGCGGATTTAGATATCACCGACTCAACGACCTACAACGCCAAATCATCAATGACGACGTTTGATTCGCTGGGCAACTCGCACATCGTTAACCTGTACTTTAACAAGACGTCGAATAACAACTGGACCGTTACCCCTGTTGATTCTTCAACCGGCACCACGGGAACGTCCACGCCACTGGTCTTTGACACCAGCGGAAATCTGACCACCCCAGCCAGTGGCATGGTGGGCTTTACTATGGGCGCGTTGAACGGTTCAGCAGGCCCAACCAACCTGACCGTTGACATCACCGGCAGCCTGCAACAGAACAACGGGACCAGCACGTTTGGTAACCCGGTGCAGGATGGGTATAAGCCTGGCGAACTGACCAGCTATCAGATCAATGATGATGGCACCCTGGTGGGTACCTATTCCAACGAAGAGACTCAGGTGCTGGGGCAGATCGTCCTGGCTAACTTCGCTAACCCGGAAGGCCTGAAATCAGAAGGTAACAACGTCTGGTCTGCCACGTCGTCTTCTGGCCAGGCACTGACCGGTATCGCCGGCACCGGTAACCTCGGTACGCTGACCGCGGGTGCGCTGGAATCCTCGAACGTTGATCTGAGTAAAGAACTGGTGAACATGATTGTTGCGCAGCGTAACTACCAGTCGAATGCGCAGACCATCAAAACTCAGGACCAGATTCTTAACACACTGGTCAACCTGCGCTAATTCGGTTAACAGGACGGCCCTATGGATCACGCAATATATACCGCAATGGGGGCTGCCAGTCAGACCCTCGATCAGCAGGCAGTGACGGCGGCCAATCTGGCCAACGCCGCAACGCCGGGATTCCGTGCGCAGCTTAGTGCTGCGCGTGCGGTGCCGGTGGAAGGGTTGTCATTGCCTACCCGTACGCTGGTCACGGCGTCGACGCCGGGAGCAGATATGACCCAGGGCGCGCTGGATTACACCGAGCGTGCGCTGGACGTGGCGATGCAGGGTGACGGCTGGCTGGCAGTGCAGACTGCCGACGGCACCGAAGCCTATACCCGCAACGGGAATATGGAAGTCAGCCCTGCCGGGCAACTTACTGTACAGGGCAACGTGGTGATGGGTGACGGCGGACCGATTGCGGTGCCGCAGGGCGCTGAACTCACCATCGCGGCTGACGGTTCTATTACTGCGCTGAATCCGGGCGATGCGCCGAATGCCACGGTGCAGCTGGGCAGGCTTAAGCTGGTACAAGCCACGGGCAGTGAGCTGACGCGCGGTGATGACGGCATGTTTCGCGTCTCAGCCAGTGCGGTGGCCCAACGCGGTGCCACGTTACCTATCGATGCGACAATGAAAGTGATGCCGGGTGTGCTGGAAGGCAGCAACGTCAGCAGTACGCAGACCATGGTCGATATGATTGCCAACGCCCGTCGTTTCGAGATGCAGATGAAAGTGATTTCCAGCGTCGATGAAAACGAACAACGAGCCAACCAGCTGCTGTCAATGAGCTGATCAGAGGAATAATAGATGATTCGTTCTTTATGGATTGCCAAAACCGGTCTTGATGCTCAGCAGACCAATATGGACGTGATTGCCAACAACCTGGCAAACGTTAGCACCAACGGTTTTAAACGTCAGCGTGCGGTATTTGAAGATCTGATGTACCAGACCATGCGTCAGCCGGGTGCTCAGTCATCTGAGCAGACCACGCTGCCTTCTGGTTTGCAGATTGGTACGGGTGTGCGTCCGGTGGCCACAGAGCGCCTGCATAATCAGGGCAACCTGTCGCAGACCAGCTCATCGAAGGATGTGGCGATCAGTGGTCAGGGCTTCTTCTCGATTCAGATGCCTGATGGTACCACCGCCTATACCCGCGATGGTTCTTTCCAGACGGACCAGAATGGTCAGCTGGTTACCAACGGTGGTTTCCCGGTCCAGCCCGCTATCACGATCCCGCCAAACGCCCTGAGCATGACCGTCAGTCGTGATGGTGTGGTGAGCGTGACCCAGCAGGGCCAGACTAACCCGGTTCAGGTAGGGCAGTTGACGTTGAGCACCTTTGTCAACGATGCCGGTCTGGAAAGTATGGGTGAAAACCTTTATCAGGAAACACAGGCATCCGGTGCGCCAACGGAAAGTAACCCGGGCAACAACGGTGCGGGTACGCTGTACCAGGGCTATGTGGAAACGTCAAACGTTAACGTAGCGGAAGAGCTGGTCAGCATGATCCAGACTCAGCGTGCTTATGAGATTAACAGTAAGGCCGTGAGTACTTCTGACCAGATGCTGGCGAAACTGACTCAGCTGTAAAAGTAAGACGGACTGATTGACCGTTACAGGTGCCGGGCTTGCCCGGCCCGTTAATACAATATTCTCGTAATGAAAGGTTTATATCCATGGCGCAGCAGATCTCATTGCCTGGACGTTTGTTGGTAGCCACGTTGCTGCTAACGCTTAACGGTTGTGCGTTAGTTCCCCGTAAGCCACTGGTCGAAGGCTCGACGACGGCCCAGCCGATGCCTGCTTCACCTGCATTGGTCAACGGTTCTATTTTTCAGGGCGTGATGCCGATGAACTACGGCTATCAGCCGCTGTTCGAGGATCGCCGCCCACGTAATATTGGCGACACATTAACCATCACGCTGCAGGAAAATGTCAGCGCGAGTAAGAGTTCTTCTGCCAATGCCGGACGTGATGGATCTTCCAGCTTCGGCTTAAGCGCGACACCGCGCGCCCTCGTCGGACTGCTGGGTGGCGACAAAGCCACCTTCGCCGGAGAAGGGAAAAATGATTTTGCAGGAAAAGGGGGCGCTTCAGCGAATAACACCTTTACTGGCACCATCACCGTTACCGTTAACCAGGTATTGCCTAATGGCAACCTGAATGTGGTCGGTGAGAAACAGATTGAAATTAATCAGGGAACAGAGTTTATCCGCTTCTCCGGTGTGGTTAACCCACGCACGATTAGCGCCAGCAACAGTGTTGTTTCCACCCAGGTGGCTGATGCCCGCATTGAGTACGTCGGTAACGGCTACATCAATGAGGCGCAGAATATGGGCTGGCTGCAACGGTTCTTCCTGAACATATCACCGATGTAAGAGGTTTTAATGCGTAATGTACTGATTCGATGTGTCCTGCTGCTGACGGTAGGGTTTAGCGCCCTGGCGCAGGCCGATCGTATTCGCTATCTCACGACCGTGGGCGGCGTGCGTGATAACTCCCTGATCGGCTACGGTTTGGTGGTGGGACTCGATGGCACCGGTGACCAGACAACCCAGACACCATTTACCACACAGAGCCTGAGCAACATGCTGTCGCAGTTAGGGATCACCGTTCCTACCGGCACCAATATGCAGTTGAAAAACGTGGCGGCGGTGATGGTGACTGCAAAACTGCCAGCATTTGGCCGTCAGGGGCAGGTGGTTGATGTGGTGGTTTCCTCCATGGGTAACGCCAAAAGCCTGCGCGGCGGTACGCTGCTGATGACCCCGCTGAAAGGGGTGGATAACCAGGTTTACGCGCTGGCGCAGGGTAACATTTTGATCGGCGGTGCCAGTGCTGCGGCCGGTGGCAGTAGCGTGCAGGTCAACCAGGTGAACGGCGGTCGTATTACCGGCGGTGCCACGATTGAGCGTGAATTGCCGAATAACTTCGCCACCAGCAATATCGTTAGCCTGTATCTGAACCAGGAAGATTTCAGCATGGCGCAGCGCATCAGCGACGCCATTAACAGCCGTGGTGGCTACGGGATGGCGCAGGCCGTCGATGGCCGCACGGTGCAGATCCGCTCAACAGCAAATAACACCTCTCAGGTACGTCTGCTGGCGGATATCCAGAATATTGATGTCTCGGTTCCGATTCAGGACGCCAAAGTGATCATCAACTCACGTACTGGCTCGGTGGTCATGAACCGTGAAGTGATGTTGACGCAATGTGCGATCGCCCAGGGCAGTCTGTCGGTCACGGTCAATCAGACGCAGAACGTCAGTCAACCTGATACGCCATTTGGCGGTGGTCAGACAGTGGTCACACCGCAAACGCAGATTGATATGCGTCAGAGCGGGGGCGCACTGCAAACGGTTAACGCCAGCGCGAATTTGAACAGCGTGGTTCGTGCACTGAACTCGCTGGGTGCGACGCCTATCGATCTGATGTCTATTTTGCAGTCGATGGAAAGCGCAGGTTGCCTGCACGCCAAACTGGAAATTATCTGATGAGCGACAACAGCCAGTCTCTGAGCAGCGCGGCGTATGACAGCCGTTCGCTGAACACCCTGAAACGGTTAGCCGGTGATGACCCGAAAGCGCATGCGCGCGAAGTGGCAAAACAGGTCGAAGGGATGTTTGTCCAGATGATGTTGAAAAGCATGCGCCAGGCGTTACCGCAGGATGGCCTGATGAGTAGCGAGCAGACGCGGCTTTATACCTCAATGTACGATCAGCAGATTGGCCAGGAGATCGGGGCGAAAGGCCTCGGTCTGGCTGACCTTATCGTGAAACAGATGGAAGGGCAGAAGCCGCTGGATGAGAAATCCGGTACGGTGCCCATGCCGCTGGATAAGAGCTTTATCAACACATTACCTCCGCTGGCGATGGAACAAATTGTCCGTAAAGCGGTACCGCGTTTCTCCAGCGCAGAGACGCCATTGTCGGGTGGCAATGGTGACTTTATTGCGATGCTGTCAAAACCGGCACAGGCGGCGAGTGAGCAAAGTGGTATTCCTCATCACCTGATTCTGGCCCAGGCCGCACTCGAATCAGGTTGGGGGCAGCGCCAGATCCTCACCCGTGACGGTAAGCCAAGCTATAACGTCTTTGGTATTAAAGCGACGGGCAGCTGGCAGGGTAAAACTACCGATGTGATGACCACCGAATTTGAGAACGGTGAAGCGAAAAAGGTGAAGCAAAAATTCCGTGTTTACGACTCCTATTTCGATGCCCTCAACGACTACGTCAAACTGCTGAGTAACAATCCCCGCTATGCGGCCGTGACGACCGCTTCTTCCCCGGAACAGGGTGCGCAAGCGTTACAGGCTGCGGGTTATGCCACCGATCCTAAATATGCACAGAAGCTGGTGGGTATGATCCAGCAGTTCAAAAATATGGGTGAAAAAGTGGTCAAAGCCTACAGCCAGGATATCGGCGATTTGTTTTAAATTTTTCGGGGAAATGCTCAAGTTTGCCCCGGCTTAACCGATAACCTTTTCAGGCCGGAATTGCGTTAATGACCTCCCGGCAAACGATTCGTCAATGCTGGCTCTGCAGTTGCCGGTGAACAAGGAACCGAAATGGCAAACTTAATCAATACCGCGATGAGCGGGTTAAGCGCCGCATCTGCAGCGCTGAGCACCACCAGTAACAACATCACCAACTATGCAGCGACGGGTTATTCACGCCAGACGACCGTGCTTGCTCAGGCCAACAGTACCCTGAGTGGTGGTAATTACTATGGCAACGGTGCCAATGTCTCCTCGGTATACCGTGAATATGACCAGTTCATCACTAACCAGCTGCGTGCGGCCAGCGCTCAGTCCAGTGCCTACTCCACCCAGTACAACCAGCTTTCCAGTATTGACGACATGCTGTCCAGTACCACTAACACGCTGTCGACCAATATGCAGGATTTCTTCAAATCACTGCAGACGTTGTCCAGTAATGCCAGCGACTCCTCTTCCCGTCAGGCCGTGATCGGCAAGGCGCAGGGATTAGTCAATCAGTTCCAGGTAACGAATACCTCTTTATCTAACCTCGACAGCAGTGTGAATACGTCGGTGAAAGCCACTGTCGAACAGATTAATAACTACGCGAAACAGATCGCTAACGTTAACCAGCAGATCATCAAACTGAAAGGGGCGGGTGCGGGTAGTGAGCCGAACGATTTGCTCGATCAGCGCGACCAGTTGGTCAGTGAACTGAATAAGCTGGTCGGCGTTAATGTTACTCAGCAGGATGGCGGTAGCTACAATATCTCTATTGGTAACGGCATTTCTCTGGTGCAGGGCGACACTTACGGCCAGCTGGCGGCCGTGCCTTCCAGTGCCGATCCATCGCGTACCACGATCGCGACCGTTGATTCCGTAACGGGCCAAAAAGTCGAGATCTCTGAAAAACAGATCACCACAGGTTCACTGGGCGGATTGCTGGCCTTCCGCAGCGATCTTGACAGCGTGCGTAACCAGATTGGCCAGTTGGCGATGGCTTTGGGCACCAGCTTTAACACCCAGCATGAAGCGGGGAAAGATATTGACGGCGCGGACGGCGGCGCTTTCTTTGCGCTCGGTAGCCCATCTGTGATCTCGAACAGCAAAAATACCGGCGGTGCTTCGCTGACTGCCACCTGGGCTGATACTAGCAAGGTGCAGGCCTCCAACTACACCGTCAGCTATGACGGCACTAACTGGACGGCAACCCGTCTGTCAGATAACACCAAATCAACGGTGACCGTTGATGCAACGGCTAAGACACTGTCATTCGATGGCCTCTCAGTGGCGTATGATCAGCTGCCAGCGTCCAAAGACAGCTTTACCGTTCAGCCTGTCACTAATGTCGTCAGCGGGATGAGCGTGCTGGTCACGCAAGAATCCAAACTGGCTGCGGCCAGCTCGACCGGTGGTGCAAGTAACAATGAGAATGCGCAGAAGCTGTTGGATCTGCAAACTGCCAGTGTGATTAACGGCAAAAGCACCCTGACGCAGGCGTATGCCAGCCTGGTGGCCAATGTCGGTAATAAAACCAATACGCTGGAAACCACCAGTGCTACGCAGTCGGCAGTTGTGACGCAGCTCACTAACCAGCAGCAGTCGGTTTCAGGGGTTAACCTGGATGAAGAGTATGCCAACCTGACGCGCTATCAGCAGTACTACATGGCAAACGCCCAGGTACTGCAGACGGCTTCTACTATTTTTCAGTCACTCATCAGTGCTGTCAGCTAATTTTTTGAGGAATTAAACCATGCGACTCAGTACCGGCATGATCTATGACCAGCAGATGCGCGGCATTCAGACTTCGCAGGCAAGCTGGTTGAAAGTGGGCCAACAGCTTGCTACGGGCAACCGTGTAAACAGTCCTTCGGATGATCCGGTGGCGGCCGCGCAGGCGGTGGTGGTGTCACAGTCTCAGGCCGCAACCGAACAGTATAAAACGGCGCGTGTGTTTGCCACACAGAATCAGTCGACGGAAGAAACCACGCTGAAGCAGGTGGTCGATGTCATCATTAGTGCCAAGACGACGGTCGTGGCTGCGTCAAACGGCATTTTGTCTGATGATGACCGCACCTCTTATGCCACGCAGCTGGAAGGTATTCGCGCACAACTGCTTAACCTGGCCAACAGCACAGACGGCAACGGCCGCTATCTGTTCGCCGGTTATGAAAGTGATACAGCACCCTTTACCACCGATGCCACCACAGGTGATACCACTTATAACGGTGGGTCATCTCCGATTACGCAGAAAGTGGATGCCAGCCGTACGCTGACCGTTAACCATACCGGCAAGCAGGTTTTTGACTCACTGACCAGCAGTGCGCAGAAAGAGCCTGATGGCACACCCAGCGAAAGCAATATCTTCACTATTCTTGATACGGCGATTAAATCCCTGAAAGTGCCGCTGAATGATGCCGATCAGACCGCTATTGATGCACAGGCGGTCCAGATGGGCAAAGCTAACCGTGGCCTGAGCAATGCGCAGGAAAATGTCTCCAAGGTGCGTGCTGAGATCGGGACGAACCTGGATGAACTGGGTAAGCTTGATGCTAAAGGTGATGACACCATACTGAACCTGAAAACCCAGATGAGTGGGTTGATTGGCGCGGATACCACCGAGACCATCTCCAGCTATACCATGAAGCAGGCGGCCTTACAGGCTTCGTATACTGTCTTCCAGCAGATGTCCAAACTGTCTCTGTTTAACCTGAATTCCTAGACTGACCTCTAAGATTTGAACGTGCTTTAACCGGGTACGTTCAGTTTCTCCCGCTGCCAGTAACCAAAGCTGACAGCGGGTTTTTTTTGCCTGCTATTCCCTCTCCCGAAGCGTTGTGCCCCGAATCGTTTAACGACCTCCCGATGACGAACTGTTGGTTTTGAACCGCGAGGCTGATGACGACGGGGGGATGTATGCTTACAGACACGAATATGTTGCGATAACAGATCGGTGAACACAGAGATAATGGAGTAAAAGGAGGGGGGAAGAGCAGATAAAAAAAGCCCTGGCCAGGTAGCCAGGGCTTGATTGACGCGTTATCAGGTATTAAGGACGGGTTGCCGGAGCAGTCGCCTGATGAGTCGCCGCATGACCGCCTGCGGAACCCTTACCTTCAAAGTTAAAGTCCGGACGCACCCAGTCGCTCTGACTTGGTGCTTCTGGCTGGTAAGCCGGAGCCGGGGCTTTCGTCATTGGCGCGGTAGCATGATGCGGTGCGCTGTTCTGCACTGGCGCAGCGGCCACGGGTTCGGCAGCAGCAGGTGTGCTGGTAACGACCGGTGCAGCATCAACCACTGGCTCAGCAACAACCGGTGCAGCCTCAACAGGCTCATCACGGGCCGGAACCGGAGCGTGCGGCTCGCTGGTCGCCACCGTTTGCTGTGCTTCAGTCACTTCCGGTGCATGCAGCACCTCGGCAACCTGCTGCTCAACTTCAGGGCTGACTTCTACCGGAGCAACGCTGGCAATGTCAGTTGCCTGCTGGGCTTCTTCCACGATATCCGCAACAGCATCAACCGCGGCGAAGGTTGGCTCAGGCTGAACGTCTTCCACAGGCGTCGCTTCTGCTGCAGTCTCTTTCGCGACAACGTCGTCAGCGGCAGAAATCACGGCAGGCTCTTCGTTTACCGGTGCGTCGATGGCAGCCGTCTCTTCAGCAATCACCGGCGTGATTTGTGGCAGATTTTATGGCTGTGGCTCGGCATGCTGCACGGGTTCTGCCTGCTCTTCGACTGGGGCTTCAACCACAGGGGTTTCAACCACAGGCGTGGTGGCAGCGACAGCCTCTACCGCGCTAACGGCTTCGACAGCGGCTGTGGTTTCTGCAACCGGCGTTTCAACCTCTGCATGACCGTAAGGAGGGACCACTGAATGACCATGCTCTTCATGCGTTTCGTGATCGCTTGTCTGAGCAACCGGATAAGAAACCCACACTTTACCTGATGCCATTTCTGGCGATGCAGCAGCGTTAGACAGCGGCATCGGTGACTGTGTTGGATAACGCTCATCACGGTAACGGCGACGACGCTGACCGCTCACACGCAGGTGGCGTGGAGAGCGACGTGAACGGCGTGGCATATTGTTGCCATCACGATCGTCGTTATCATCAGCCTCAGCGACAGGTTCGTTAACCGCTGGCGTTGCTGCCGGGGTCACTTCTTCTTGCGGTTCAAACGAGCGTGCAGCGGTCTGTTCAGCGGTCTCGATACGCACTTTCTGGTTCAGCTGGCGCGGCTTACGGCGCGGCATCACCTGTACGTTCTCTTCCTGTGCTTCCAGATTTTCTACGGCTTCGATGATCGGCTCAACGATGCTCTCTTCCTGTACGACCGGGCGTGTTTATTACTGGTTCTGACCAGGACGACGGCGCTGGCGTTCCTGACGAGGTTGACGTGGCTGCGAGGTTTCGCTGCGTTCAAATTCGTCCGGCACCATACGCTCGCTACGGGCATCCGTTTGCGGTGCATTGCGCTTGTTGGCGTTGTTACGACGGTTGTCGTCACGACCATTTTCACGTGCTTCGTTGTTGCGTTCACGTGGTGCACGTTCAGTACGTTCACCGTTGCGGTCGTTACGTTCAGCATTGCGGTCGTTACGTTCGCCGTTGCGGTCGTTACGTTCGCCGTTGCGGTCGTTACGTTCGCCATTGCGGTCGTTACGTTCGCCATTGCGATCGCTACGATCCGCATTACGGTCGCCATAACGCTCACCACGTTCACCGTTACGGTCGCGACGGTTATTGTTCTGGCGGCGGTTATTACGACGTTCACCACGTGGTGCCGCGGCCTCGGCCGTTTTTTCTTCAACAACAGGTGGCTGTGGCTCTACTGCTGGCTTCTCTTCCGCAGCGAACAGTTTTTTCAACCCGCTGAAGAAGCGGCTAACCAGGCCTGGTTGAGCGGCAGCGGCAGGTGTTTTCGCGACAGGCTGTGCAACCGGCGTGGCTGCTGCTACTTCTGCAATTTCTTCCTGTGGTGCTGGCGGTGCATCTGGCATCACGAAAGCAGCGAGGGCAGGCTGCTCAGGGCGCTTGCGTTCAGCGTGCTCTTCTTCAGAAGGCAACGCCATTTCTGCTTCGTGCAGTTTAGGCAGGTGATAACTGAGAGTTTGCGTCTCTTCACCACTGCGCACGCGCAGAACGGAGTAGTGCGGTGTCTGCATATTATCGTTGGGTACGATAATGGCACGCACGCCGCCCTGGCGTTTTTCAATGGCACTGACGGCTTCACGTTTCTCGTTCAGCAGGTATGAAGCAACCTGAACCGGTACGATGGCATGAACTTCTTTGGTGTTCTCTTTCAGCGCTTCTTCTTCAATCAGACGCAGAATGGACAGAGCCAGCGATTCGTTATCACGGATGGTGCCGGTGCCGCTACAGCGCGGGCAAACGTGATGGCTGGATTCACCCAGAGAAGGGCTGAGACGCTGACGCGACATCTCCAGCAGACCGAAGCGTGAAATGTGGCTGATCTGAATACGAGCACGGTCCTGACGCACGGCTTCACGCAGGCGGTTTTCTACCGCACGCTGATGGCGAACCGGGGTCATATCGATAAAGTCGATAACAATCAGGCCACCGAGATCACGTAAACGCAGCTGACGGGCAATTTCATCGGCCGCTTCCAGGTTGGTATTAAACGCCGTTTCTTCGATGTCGCCGCCGCGGGTGGCGCGAGCGGAGTTGATATCGATAGCCGTCAGCGCTTCGGTGGAATCGATAACAATCGATCCGCCTGAAGGCAGACGCACTTCACGCTGGAATGCAGATTCGATCTGCGATTCGATTTGATAATGGCTGAACAGCGGGATTTCACCGGTGTACAGTTTAATTTTGCTGCTGAAATCTGGACGACCCAGTGCGGCGATATGCTGGCGAGCCAACTCAAGCACTTTTGGATTGTCGATCAGGATTTCGCCGATGTCCTGGCGCAGATAGTCGCGGAAGGCACGCACGATCACGTTGCTTTCCTGATGGATCAGGAAAGGAGCAGGGCGGCTGTCAGCGGCTTTCTTGATGGCTTCCCAGTGTTTCAGACGGAAGCTGAGGTCCCACTGCAACGCCTCGGCAGATTTGCCCACACCCGCGGTGCGTACAATCAGGCCCATGCCATCTGGCAGTTCCAGCGCCGATAAGGCTTCTTTCAGTTCAGTGCGGTCATCGCCTTCGATACGGCGTGAAATACCGCCGGCACGTGGGTTGTTGGGCATCAGAACCAGATAACTTCCCGCCAGGCTGATAAAGGTGGTCAGGGCTGCGCCTTTATTACCACGTTCTTCTTTATCGATCTGAACAATGACTTCCTGACCTTCGCGCAGTACATCCTTGATATTGGGACGACCGTGAGAATTGTAATTAGCGGGGAAGTATTCGCGGGAAATTTCTTTCAGAGGTAGGAAACCGTGCCGTTCAGCGCCGTAATCAACGAAAGCTGCTTCAAGGCTGGGTTCAATGCGAGTGATCTTGCCTTTGTAGATGTTGGCTTTTTTCTGTTCGTGTCCAGGGCTTTCAATATCCAGATCGTACAGACGTTGTCCGTCCACGAGGGCAACACGCAACTCTTCCTGCTGAGTTGCGTTTATCAACATTCTTTTCATCGTAACTTACTCATTATTCTTACATTAGTGACAAAGCTGCGGGCAAAGTAACGCTGGACATGAAAACCGATGACCCCGTGTCTCATCGCAAAGCCGTCAACCTCCCGGTTGTCAGCAGCTAAAGGGGTGCAAAAACTCGGTAGCCTGTTTTACATATGGAAAAACAGCGCTTTTAAGGGGGGAACCGCCAGTAAAATACCAGGTGAACCAATCCCGTTTTATCGTCCAGGCTGCAACCCGCAGCCCGCTAAATGCCTGATTGCACAATACGTCTTACGCCATTGCTGCGTGTATGGGCTATCCGGCAAAATTTCTCACCCTTCATCTTTCGAGCCGCAGCCATGTTGGCTGATCTCATTCATCTCCAAATACCGACTTATGTCTGTTTCCGGGGATTCTTTCGCTTGCCTTGCTGCAACACGAAATCTATTGGGTGCACGCTAACTATTCCCTTACGTTCGCAAGTCTTAGCGTCAAAAACGGAGATATTATTCCATTGCTAAGGCGGTGATCGCAAGGTGACTTTATCCGCGTTGAGAAGTTTCTCTCAGCTTTTAGAACGTATTGCAGTGCTTTTCAGCAGATTGTCTAAAAACCGGTCACAACTTCCTGCGGTAACCGTCTCTGTCAGTTAAGCACAGAAAAAGAGGTGGCGCTATCACAGCGCACTATTTAGAATCGCCAACCATGAAAACCAATACTCCAGCCGTACATTTTATTGCCATTTCTGCTGATGAAGCAGGACAGCGCATCGATAACTTTTTACGCACCCAGTTGAAAGGGGTGCCGAAAAGCATGATTTATCGCATTTTGCGTAAAGGCGAAGTGCGGGTGAACAAGAAACGTATTAAACCGGAATACAAACTGGAAGCCGGGGATGAGGTGCGTATTCCCCCGGTGCGGGTGGCGGAACGTGAAGACGATAATGTGTCCCCTAAGCTGGCGAAAGTGGCCGCACTGGAGCACGCCATCATTTATGAAGATGACCACATTCTCGTGATGAACAAACCGTCCGGCACTGCCGTACACGGTGGCAGTGGTTTGAGTTTCGGTGTGATTGAAGGGTTGCGTGCGCTGCGTCCAGATGCTCGCTTCCTGGAGTTAGTCCACCGCCTGGATCGCGACACCTCCGGGGTATTGCTGGTGGCCAAAAAACGTTCCGCGCTGCGTTCGTTGCACGAGCAATTGCGTGAGAAGGGCATGCAGAAGGATTACCTCGCGCTGGTACGCGGGCAGTGGCCATCCCATGTGAAAGCGGTTCGGGCACCTTTACTGAAAAATATCCTGCAAAGCGGTGAGCGCATTGTGAAGGTGAACAGTGAAGGCAAGCCGTCTGAGACGCTGTTTAAAGTGGAAGAGCGTTATGCCATGGCCACGCTGGTCAAAGCCAGCCCCGTCACCGGGCGTACTCACCAGATTCGCGTACATACATTACATGCCGGGCATCCGATTGCCTTTGATGATCGCTACGGCGAAGCCGATTTTGACCAACAGCTAAGTGGGACCGGTCTGAAACGTCTGTTCCTGCATGCCGCTGCGCTGCGCTTCACGCACCCGAATACCGGGGAAGTCATGCGTGTGGAAGCGCCTCTGGATAACGAACTGAAACGTTGTCTGGAGATCCTGCGTAAACAGCATCCCGCAACCTGATCCAGGGCGAGGCGTGCCTCGCCCCTACATAAGGACACCGACTTTGTTGCGGGCAGGTATGCCTGACCCAGGCCCCATACCGTGCTTCGGTTCTCCATCACATCAGTGGATTAACACCGGCGTTTCTCAGCATGTCGCACAGGGCAATCAACGGTAGCCCTACCAGTGTATTGGGGTCACGCCCTGACAGGCGATCGAACAGTGCGATACCCAGTCCTTCACTTTTAAAGCTCCCTGCACAGTTGAGTGGCTGCTCTTTGCTGATATAGGCTGCGATTTCCTCGTCGCTCAGTGTGCGAAAATCGACGCTGAAGGGTTCACAAAGCACCTGCAGTGACGTATTGCGGCTGTCATAGAGCGCCAGACCGGTATAAAACACCACGCTGTGGCCGCTGGCTGCACGCAATTGCTCCTGCGCCCTTGCTGCTGTAAGAGGTTTGCCAAAAATTTTTCCGGCCACCACGCAGACCTGGTCGGAACCAATAATCAAGTGGTCCGGGTAGTGTCCGGCCAGCGCCTGCGCCTTGGCGGTTGCCAGTCTTACCACCAGTTCAGTGGCATCTTCATCGGCCAGCGGGGTTTCATCCACCTCTGGCGCCGCGGTAATAAACGGCAGTTCCAGTTTGGCTAATAAGGCTTTTCGATAGCTCGATGTGGAGGCTAATACCAGGTGGCGCATAATTTTTTCCAGAATATATAGCGAATCAGTGTCAGGCATTTTAAACTATGCGCCGCACTGGATGCGAATCATGGGTGAAAGATGCCGCAAAACGGCCTTTTTCTTTGACTCTATGTCGTTACAAAGTTAATATGCGCGCCCTATGCAAAAGGTAAAATTACCCCTAACTCTCGATGCGACTCGTACCGCTCAAAAACGCCTGGACTACCAGGGTGTTTACACCCCTGAGCAGGTTGAGCGGATTGCCGAGTCGGTAGTGAGTGTGGACAGTGATGTAGAATGTGTCATGTCGTTTGCGATTGACGAGCAGCGTCTGGCAGTACTGAAAGGTACGGCCGAAGTTTCAGTGACGCTGTGCTGCCAACGCTGCAACAAGACTTTTCCGCAGCATGTCCACGTATCGTACTGTTTCAGCCCGGTCGTCACTGACGAACAGGCCGAAGCACTGCCGGAAGCGTACGAGCCGATCAACGTCAACGAGTTTGGCGAAACCGATCTGCTGGCAATGGTTGAGGATGAAGTCATTCTCGCCCTGCCTGTCGTTCCGGTGCATGATTCTGAACACTGTGAAGTGTCCGAGGCGGACATGGTCTTTGGTCAGTTGCCTGAAGAGGCAGAAAAACCAAACCCATTTGCCGTATTAGCCAGTTTAAAGCGTAAGTAATAGGAGTAAGGTCCATGGCCGTACAACAGAATAAACCAACCCGTTCCAAACGTGGCATGCGTCGTTCACACGATGCGCTGACCACAGCAGCTCTTTCCGTAGATAAAGTTTCTGGTGAAACTCATCTGCGTCACCACATCACTGCGGATGGTTACTACCGCGGTCGCAAGGTCATCGTTAAGTAATTCCGCGGTCCGCGGCGCTACTTTGACACGTTTGACCCTGGCGATAGATGCCATGGGCGGGGATTTCGGTCCCTGCGTGACAGTGCCTGCATCACTGCAGGCACTGGCCTTAAATCCGCATCTGCATCTCCTTCTGGTCGGCGATCCCGACACCATCACGTCATTACTTGCCAAAGCTGATTCTGCCCTTAAGGCACGTCTGCAGATCATTGCTGCCGAATCGGTTATTGCCAGTGATGCCAGACCTTCACAGGCGATCCGCGCCAGTCGTGGAAGCTCTATGCGTGTCGCGCTGGAGCAGGTGAAAGCAGGGCAGGCGCAGGCCTGTATCAGTGCAGGCAATACCGGTGCGCTGATGGGGTTAGCTAAATTATTATTAAAACCGCTGGACGGCATTGATCGCCCGGCGTTGATGACCGTGTTACCGCATCAGCAATACGGGAAAACCGTGGTGCTGGATTTAGGCGCTAATGTCGATTCGGACAGTGCTATGCTGGTACAGTTTGCCGTTATGGGCGCGGTGGTGGCAGAGGAAATCTTAGCCATCGACCGACCGAGAGTGGCACTGCTTAATATTGGTCAGGAAGAGACTAAAGGGTTAAGTTCGATACGTGAAGCCGCGGCAATACTGCGTGCATCGCCAGAACTTAACTATATTGGATACCTCGAGGGTAACGATCTTCTCACCGGTAAGACAGACGTGCTTGTTTGCGATGGTTTCGTGGGCAATGTTACGCTGAAAACGATGGAAGGTGTCGTAAGAATGTTCCTTTCGCTGTTGAATTCACAGGGCGAAGGTAAAAAGAAGGCCTGGTGGCTGGGATTGCTGGGGCGCTGGCTCAAGAAACGTCTGGCAAAGAAGTTCGGCCATCTCAATCCCGACCAGTACAATGGCGCTTGCCTGTTAGGATTACGTGGCACCGTGATTAAAAGTCATGGCGCGGCCAATCAACGCGCATTTACTGTGGCGATCCAACAGGCAGAGCAGGCGGTGCGGCGGCAAGTTCCTGAGCGAATTGCTGCGCGCCTTCAAGCGGTATTACCTAAGAGTGACTGAGCGTACATGTATACGAAGATTATCGGTACGGGCAGCTATTTGCCCGAGCAGGTGCGGACTAACGCCGATCTGGAAAAAATGGTAGAAACGTCGGATGAGTGGATTGTGACTCGTACTGGCATTCGTGAACGTCGTATTGCCGGCCCGGACGAAACCGTCGCAACCATGGGCTTCCATGCGGCCGAGCGCGCGCTGGAGATGGCCGGTATCGATAAAAATGATATCGGTCTGATCGTGGTAGCGACCACGTCGTCCAGCCACGCATTCCCAAGCTCAGCATGCATGATTCAGCAGATGCTGGAAATTGATGATGCCGCTTCCTTTGACCTCGCCGCTGCCTGCGCAGGCTTCACCTATGCGCTGAGTGTGGCCGATCAGTACATTAAAAATGGTGCAGTGAAACACGCACTGGTGATCGGCGCTGATGTTCTCGCTCGTATGCTCGATCCTGAGGATCGTGGCACCATTATCCTGTTTGGTGATGGCGCAGGCGCCGTGGTATTGGGTGCCAGTGAAGAGCCGGGGATCATCTCTACTCATCTTCATGCAGATGGCCGTTATGGCCAGTTGCTGACGCTGCCTAATCAGGATCGTGCGAATCAGGACACGCCAGCTTACGTCACCATGGCGGGCAACGAAGTGTTCAAGGTTGCAGTGACTGAACTGGCTCACATTGTTGATGAAACGCTGGAAGCCAATAAGCTTGATCGTTCTTCTATCGACTGGCTGGTGCCGCATCAGGCAAACCTGCGTATTATCAGTGCCACTGCCCGCAAACTGGGTATGGACATGGATAAAGTCGTTGTGACGCTCGATCGTCATGGCAACACGTCGGCGGCATCTGTGCCGACCGCACTCGATGAAGCGGTACGTGATGGCCGTATTCAACGTGGTCAGTTGATTCTGCTGGAAGCTTTTGGTGGCGGGTTCACCTGGGGTTCTGCACTGGTTCGCTTTTAATTAAGCAAAAATAGCGATTAACAGGAAATCACAATGACGCAATTTGCAATGGTCTTCCCGGGACAGGGATCGCAAACGGTAGGTATGTTGGCCGATCTGGCTGCAACAAATCCGCTTGTGGAAAAAACCTTCCGTGAAGCTTCTGACGCACTGGGTTACGATCTCTGGCAGTTGGTGCAACAAGGCCCTGCTGAAGAATTGAACAAAACCTGGCAAACTCAGCCTGCTTTATTGGCTGCTTCTGTTGCCATTTTCCGCGTTTGGCAGGAAAAAGGCGGAAAAGCGCCGTCAATGCTTGCAGGGCACAGCCTGGGTGAGTACAGTGCGCTGGTTTGTGCAGGTGTCATGGCGTTTGCAGATGCGATTAAGCTGGTTGAACTGCGCGGCAAACTGATGCAGGAAGCCGTTCCGGAAGGAACTGGCGCGATGCAGGCGATTATTGGTCTGGACGATGCGTCTATTGCCAAAGCCTGTGAAGAGTCTGCTCAGGGGCAAATTGTTTCTCCGGTGAACTTTAACTCTCCGGGTCAGGTTGTGATTGCCGGTAACAAAGAAGCCGTAGAACGTGCGGGTGCTGCCTGTAAGGCCGCCGGCGCGAAACGTGCACTGCCGCTGCCTGTCAGCGTGCCGTCACACTGTGCACTGATGAAGCCTGCGGCAGATAAACTGGCCGCAGCACTCGAACAGCTGACCTTCAACGCGCCTGCCTTCCCGGTAGTGAATAACGTTGATGTGAAGTGCGAGACGTCAGCAGAAGCTATCCGTAGTGCGCTGGTACGCCAGTTGTACAATCCAGTGCGCTGGACCGGATGTGTAGAATTTATGGCCGGCCAGGGCGTAACGTCGCTGCTGGAAGTGGGTCCGGGTAAAGTTCTGACCGGGCTGACTAAACGTATTGTTGACACCCTGACAGCGGCGGCGGTAAACGACCAGGCCAGCCTGACAGCGGCGCTTGAACAATAACACGGAGAGAAACATGAACTTCGAAGGTAAAATTGCGCTGGTAACCGGTGCAAGCCGTGGAATCGGCCGTGCGATTGCAGAAACCCTGGTGGCACGTGGTGCCAAAGTTGTGGGTACTGCGACCAGCCAAAGTGGCGCCGACGCTATCAGTACCTATCTGGGTGATAACGGTAAAGGCCTGCTTCTGAACGTGACCGACAGCGCATCGATTGAAAGCGTGTTGGAAAATATTCGCGCCGAATTTGGCGAAGTGGACATTTTAGTCAATAATGCAGGCATCACGCGTGATAATCTCCTGATGCGCATGAAGGACGATGAGTGGCAGGACATCCTGGACACCAATCTGACTTCAGTATTCCGTCTGTCAAAAGCGGTAATGCGTGCCATGATGAAAAAACGTGCGGGTCGAATTATTACCATTGGCTCCGTAGTTGGAACAATGGGTAATGCGGGTCAGGCAAATTACGCGGCAGCAAAAGCGGGTTTGATTGGCTTTAGCAAATCACTGGCGCGTGAAATCGCGTCCCGTGGTATTACTGTTAACGTCGTGGCACCTGGTTTCATTGAAACCGACATGACGCGTGCACTGAGCGAAGATCAGCGTGCGGGCATTCTGGCGGAAGTTCCTGCAGGTCGCCTCGGCGGCGCGCAGGAGATCGCTAATGCCGTTGCATTTTTAGCCTCTGACGAGGCCGCGTACATCACTGGTGAGACGCTGCACGTCAATGGCGGAATGTACATGGTCTGAAAATCACGAAAATATTTGCGTTATTTGGGGTAAAGGCCGCAGAATAGCGTAAAATCGTGGTTGGACCAGCCGGGATTTAGTTGCATCTTTTTCAACATTTTATACACTACGAAAACCATCGCGAAAGCGAGTTTTGATAGGAAATTTAATAGTATGAGCACTATCGAAGAACGCGTTAAGAAAATCATTGGCGAGCAGCTGGGCGTTAAGCAGGAAGAAGTTGTTAATACTGCCTCTTTTGTAGAAGATCTGGGCGCTGATTCTCTTGATACCGTTGAGCTGGTAATGGCTCTGGAAGAAGAGTTTGATACCGAGATTCCGGACGAAGAAGCTGAGAAAATCACTACCGTTCAGGCTGCTATTGATTACATCAATGGTCACCAGGCATAAGTGAGCATCTCCAGGCGGTCACTCGACCGCCTGAGTTTTATCTGAACGTCCCACACAGTGTCAACTTTTCCCTCTCTGGAGGACGAACGTGTCTAAGCGTCGTGTAGTTGTGACTGGTCTTGGCATGTTGTCTCCTGTCGGCAATACCGTAGAGTCCACCTGGAATGCTCTTGTTGCCGGTCAGAGTGGCATCAGCCTCATCGACCATTTTGATACTAGTGCCTACGCAACGCGTTTTGCTGGCTTAGTAAAAGATTTTAATTGTGATGAATTCATCTCGCGTAAAGATCAGCGCAAGATGGACGCCTTCATCCAATATGGAATTGTTGCTGGCATCCAAGCCATGCAGGATTCTGGCCTGGAAATCACCGAAGAGAACGCTGAACGTATTGGCGCTGCCATTGGCTCCGGCATTGGCGGTCTTGGTCTTATTGAAGAAAACCACACCTCTCTGGTGAATGGTGGCCCACGTAAAATCAGCCCGTTCTTTGTTCCTTCGACCATTGTTAACATGATTGCGGGTCACCTGACGATCATGTTTGGCATGAAAGGCCCAAGTATCTCCATCGCAACTGCCTGTACTTCTGGCGTGCACAACATTGGTCACGCTGCACGTATCATCGCTTATAACGATGCTGATGTTATGCTGGCTGGTGGCGCTGAAAAAGCCAGTACACCATTGGGTGTGGGTGGATTTGGTGCTGCACGTGCGCTTTCTACCCGCAACGACAACCCGCAGGCAGCAAGCCGTCCGTGGGATAAAGATCGTGATGGCTTTGTACTGGGTGACGGTGCAGGTCTGGTGGTGTTGGAAGAGTATGAGCACGCGAAAAAACGCGGAGCGAAAATTTACGCTGAAATCGTCGGGTTTGGTATGAGCAGCGATGCTTACCACATGACCTCTCCACCGGAAAACGGTGCGGGTGCGGCACTGGCGATGGTGAATGCACTAAAAGATGCACAACTGTCACCAGAGCAAATCGGCTATATCAATGCGCACGGCACCTCGACGCCGGCCGGGGATAAAGCAGAAACGCAGGCAGTGAAATCCGTTTTTGGTGCCAGCGCAAACAGCGTGATGGTCAGTTCGACGAAATCCATGACCGGTCACCTGTTAGGTGCAGCGGGCGCGGTGGAGTCGATCTTCACTATTCTTGCATTGCGCGACCAGGTCGTTCCGCCAACCATTAATCTGGATAACCCAGATGAAGGTTGTGATCTTGATTTTGTTCCGCACACGGCGCGTCAGACAAAAGGCCTGGAGTACACTCTGTGTAACTCCTTCGGATTCGGCGGGACCAACGGTTCGCTTATTTTCCGTAAGATCTGAGTTTGTTCTGTCCGATTGAAAGGCCCGCACTGTGCGGGCCTTTTTTTATTCTGGTCGTCAGTGAGCGACAATCAGATGATTCTGGCGGCATTGGCAGGTAATCTTGGCACTGATGATAACGGAGAGTGAGCATGATGTGGGTCAATGGTGACACGCGGGACAATATCGATATCCGCGATCGCGCAGTTCAGTTCGGCGATGGTTGTTTTACCACGGCGCGTGTTCAACAGGGCAGGGTAAGGTTGCTTGAGGCTCATCTGACGCGTTTACAGCAGGCCTGCGAACGTCTTATGATCGGTGACGTTGACTGGTATAAACTTGAAAAAGAAATGAGCTTTGCTGCGACAACCCGCAGCGATGCCGTGCTGAAGGTGATTTTGACGCGTGGCAGCGGCGGACGCGGTTACAGCGCAACAGGCTGCAGTCAACCAGTACGCATCCTGTCTCTCTCTGACTATCCTGCTCACTATCATACGCTCCGTCAGACTGGCGCGCGCCTGGCACTCAGCAGTGTGCGTCTGGGAAAAAATCCCCATCTGGCGGGCATAAAACATCTTAATCGTCTTGAACAGGTGCTGATCCGCACAGAGCTTGAGCAGACTGCCGCCGATGAGGCACTGGTGCTTGACAGTGACGCTATGCTGGTGGAATGCTGTGCGGCTAATTTATTCTGGCGTACGGGAAATCAGGTGTTTACCCCCGATTTAACAACATCCGGTGTGAACGGCATTCAACGTCAATGGGTGATGCAGCAGGTGGTTCAACTGGGCTTCACCC
The DNA here is from genome assembly GCF_037479175.1 of Erwinia sp. MYb375. Lineage (NCBI taxonomy): Bacteria > Pseudomonadati > Pseudomonadota > Gammaproteobacteria > Enterobacterales > Erwiniaceae > Erwinia > Erwinia sp. MYb375. Next base: position 549,114 of record NZ_JBBGZS010000011.1, read on the forward strand.
TGACAGAAGTCCGTGCTGAGATTGACGCACTGGCGTCGGCAGAAGAAGTGCTGATCACCAACGCACTGATGCCCGTATTGCCGGTTTACCAGGTTGAGAACTGGCATTATTCATCGCGCCAGCTTTTTGGTCTGCTCAACCACCATAATGAATGACGTGGGACCTTCATGACTAAACTCCGAAAAACGATAGTAGTGCTACTCGCATTCGTGCTGATGGTTGCCGCATACGGTTACTGGCAAACACGCCAGCTGGCTGATTCTGCGTTAACGATTAACAAAGAAACGATCTTTACCCTGCCAGCAGGCTCAGGCCGCGTAGTGCTGGAGGCTCAACTGGAGTCGAAGCACATCGTGTCTGATGGCCCGTGGTTTGGCGTTCTGCTGAAGCTGGAACCTGAGCTGGCGAAATTTAAAGCCGGAACCTATCGCTTCACGCCGGGAATGACCGTGCGGGAGATGCTGGCGCTGCTGGCCAGTGGTAAAGAGGCACAATTTCCCGTGCGTTTCGTTGAAGGTACGCGTATGCAGGAATGGCTCAGTCAGCTTCGCAATGCCCCTTACATTAAACACACGCTGACGTATGACAAACTCGCGACGGTGGCTGCCGCGTTAAAGCTGGAGGGGGAACAGGCCGGCGTGGAAGGCTGGTTTTATCCCGATACTTATCTTTATACGGCGAACACCACCGATGTCGCGTTGTTGAAACGTGCACATGATCGCATGGTGACGCTGGTTGACAGTGAATGGCAGGGTAAAATGGATAACCTGCCGTATAAAAGCAAAAATGATATGCTGACCATGGCCTCGATCATTGAGAAAGAAACCGCGGTGAGTGACGAGCGTCGCCGCGTCGCCTCGGTATTTATCAACCGTCTGCGTCTGGGTATGCGCCTGCAAACCGACCCGACGGTGATTTATGGTATGGGTGATGCCTATAAAGGCACGCTGACACGCAAGAATCTGGAAACGCCCACGGCATATAACACTTATACGATTAACGGACTGCCGCCAGGCCCGATTGCCATGCCGGGAAAAGCCTCGCTCGCTGCGGCAGCGCACCCGGATAAAACCAACTTCCTCTATTTTGTGGCCGATGGAAAAGGAGGGCACACCTTTACCACCAATCTGGCCAGCCATAATAAAGCCGTACAGGTGTATCGCCTGGCGATGAAGGAAAAAAATGAACAGTAAATTTATCGTTATTGAAGGCCTGGAAGGCGCAGGGAAAACCACCGCACGCGATGCCGTGGTCAGCGAACTTCAGCGCCACGGCATTAACGACATTGTCTTTACCCGCGAACCCGGCGGTACGCCGCTGGCAGAGAAACTCCGCGAGTTGATCAAGGAGGGGATTAACGATGAACCTGTCACCGACCAGGCCGAACTGCTGATGTTGTATGCCGCCCGCGTACAGCTGGTTGAAAATGTCATTAAACCGGCGCTGGCGCGCGGTGCCTGGGTGGTAGGGGATCGTCACGATCTCTCATCGCAGGCTTATCAGGGCGGAGGACGCGGCATGGACAGCGAGTTAATGCGCAGCCTGAAGCAGGCAGTACTGGGCGATTTTTCCCCGGACCTGACGTTGTACCTCGATGTCACGCCTGAAATTGGCCTGCAACGTGCCCGTGCCCGTGGCGCGCTGGACCGCATTGAACAGGAATCCCTCAACTTCTTTATCCGCACGCGTGACCGTTATCTGGCGCTGGCAGCCGCTGATACCCGTATCAAAACCGTGGATGCCACCCAGTCACTGGAACAGGTTACCGTCTCGCTGCGCCAGACGCTTGACCAGTGGTTACAGGAACAGCAATGAACTGGTATCCGTGGCTGAATCACAGCTACCGTCAGATCCTCAGCCAGCATCAGGCACAGCGCGGCCATCATGCTTTGCTGATTCAGGCGCTGGAGGGGATGGGCGATGATGCCCTTATCTGGGGGATCAGCCGCTGGCTGATGTGCAAGCGGCCTGATGGCCTGAAAAGCTGTGGTGAATGTCACGCGTGCCAGCTGATGCTGGCCGGAACGCATCCGGACTGGTATCGGCTGGAAGCGGAAAAAGGCAAAAGCTCACTCGGCATTGACGCAGTCCGCAGTGTCACTGAGAAGCTGTACCATCATGCGCAGCAGGGAGGGGCAAAAGTTGTCTGGCTGCCGGATGCCGGACAGTTGACTGAGGCCGCCGCGAATGCGCTGCTGAAAACGCTGGAAGAGCCGCCGAAAAATACCTGGTTTTTACTCAGTAGCCGCGAACCCTCGCGCCTGCTGCCGACGCTGCGCAGCCGCTGTCTACTGTGGCACCTCGCTCCCCCCGCAGAAGCACAAAGTCTGCAATGGTTACAGAAACAGTCTGCGGCCGGTCTGAACGAACGTACTGCCGCCTTGCGCCTGTCAGCGGGGGCACCTGCTGCCGCTCTGGCGTTACTGGACGATAAAATCTGGCAGCAACGTCATCGGGTCTGCGAGGCGCTACCTGATGCGTTGCAGGGCGATATGCTGAGCCTGCTTCCCGCGTTACATCATGATGATGCCGCTCAGCGTATTGGCTGGCTCTGTTCACTGCTGATCGATGCCGTGAAATGGCAGCAAGGGGGCGGGCAGTTTATCAGCAACGTCGATCGCCAGGCGGATGTGATGCGTATCGCCACCCTGTTACCGACCAGCGCTATTGATGCCAGTCTGCGCCAGTGGATTATCTGTCGCGACCGCCTGCTGAATGTGGTCGCCGTCAACCGTGAATTGCTACTGACCAATCAGCTGCTGGGCTGGGAAGCCATGCTTAACCCGGCATCTGCCGGTTCACCGCTTTAGAGAGTACATTATGTTTTTAGTTGATTCCCACTGCCACCTCGATGGCCTGAATTATGAAACCCTGCACCAGGATGTGTCGGATGTGCTGGCAAAGGCTGCTGCCCGCGATGTGAAATTTATGCTGGCAGTAGCGACCACGCTGCCGGGCTACAAAGCGATGGTTGACCTGATTGGTGAACGTCCAAACGTGGCTTATTCCTGCGGTGTGCATCCGCTGAATCAGGAAGAGGCGTATGACTTCGCTGAACTGCGCGAGCTGGCCGCCCACCCGCGCGTTATCGCGATGGGTGAAACCGGCCTGGACTATTTTTACCAAAAAGAGACGATGGTGCGTCAGCAGGCTTCTTTCCGCGAACATATTCGCGTCGGGCGCGATCTGAATAAGCCCGTGATCGTCCATACTCGTGATGCCCGCGAAGATACGCTGGCGATCCTGAAGGAAGAGAAAGCGGAAGAGTGTGGTGGTGTGTTGCACTGTTTTACGGAAGATCGTGAAACCGCCACCCGACTGCTGGATATGGGGTTCTATATCTCTTTCTCAGGCATTGCCACATTCAAGAACGCTGAACAGATCCGCGAAGCCGCCCGTCATGTGCCGCTGGACCGTATGCTGGTGGAAACCGACTCGCCGTATCTTGCCCCGGTGCCGTACCGTGGCAAAGAAAACCAGCCTGCTTATACTCGCGATGTGGCGGAATACATGGCGGTGGTCAAAGGGGTCAGCATTGAGCAGATGGCGCAGGCCACCACTGAAAACTTCTCCCGCTTATTCCATGTGCCAATGTCGCGTCTGACAGACTGACATTGAGGCGGAGATTTCTTTTATAGCTCGTAATTAATAAGCAAAAGTCGTAAAGTGCAGCGCCCTTAAATCGGGTGCTGCATTTTTTTGCGCAAAAAACTGGCGTTTCCCGCCAACTTTTACTAAAGAAGTGGCACGCGTTCAACGAAACGTGATAGCCATCAAACAAATTTGAGCGGATTTATTTTACCCTTCGTAATAAATACCGAGAGCGCTTAAGACGCTCCTTATTTTGCATTACCCGCAAAGGATCCTCCCCCTTTGCAACGCGCACAGCGCGAAGAAAAGCACTCATACTCAGGAGCTTTACACTATGTTCAAAAATGCATTTGCGAACCTGCAAAAGGTCGGTAAATCGCTGATGTTGCCCGTATCGGTGCTGCCGATTGCGGGGATCCTGCTGGGCGTTGGCTCTGCCAACTTCGACTGGCTGCCAGCGGTAGTTTCTCATGTGATGGCCGAAGCCGGTGGTTCGGTGTTTGCCAATATGCCGCTGATCTTCGCGATTGGTGTGGCACTGGGCTTCACCAATAACGATGGCGTTTCAGCACTGGCCGCCGTTGTTGCTTACGGCATCATGGTGAAAACGATGGCCGTCGTGGCACCGCTGGTCCTTCACCTGCCTGCCGAAGAGATTGCGGCTAAGCACCTGGCTGACACGGGTGTACTGGGCGGGATTATCGCCGGTTCCATCGCGGCCTATATGTTTAACCGCTTCTATCGCATCAAGCTGCCTGAGTATCTGGGCTTCTTCGCGGGTAAACGCTTCGTTCCGATCATCTCCGGTTTTACCGCGATTTTCCTCGGTGTGGTGCTGTCCTTTATCTGGCCACCCGTTGGTACTGCGATTCAGGAATTCTCACAGTGGGCGGCGTATCAGAACCCGGTCGTCGCCTTTGGCATTTACGGCGTGGTTGAGCGTTCGCTGGTGCCATTCGGTCTGCATCACATCTGGAACGTTCCCTTCCAGATGCAGATTGGTGAATTCACCAATGCCGCAGGCCAGGTATTCCACGGTGATATCCCACGTTATATGGCGGGTGACCCAACGGCAGGTATGCTGTCAGGTGGCTTCCTGTTCAAAATGTACGGTCTGCCAGCCGCGGCGATTGCTATCTGGCATTCAGCGAAACCTGAGAACCGTGCCAAAGTGGGCGGCATCATGATCTCCGCCGCGCTGACCTCATTCCTGACCGGTATCACCGAACCGATCGAGTTCTCGTTCATGTTCGTTGCGCCGATTCTGTATGCAATCCACGCAATCCTGGCGGGTCTGGCCTTCCCAATCGCTATCCTGTTGGGTATGCGTGACGGCACCAGCTTCTCGCATGGTCTGATCGACTTCATCGTTCTGAGCGGTAACAGCAGCAAAATCTGGCTGTTCCCGATTGTGGGTATCGTCTACGGCCTGGTCTACTACACCATTTTCCGTGTACTGATCGCCAAGCTGGATTTGAAAACACCTGGGCGTGAAGAAACGACCAGCGAGCAGACTGTCGGGAACGCCAGTGAAATGGCGGGTAACCTGGTGGCTGCCTTCGGCGGTAAAGACAACATCACCAATCTGGATGCCTGCATCACCCGTCTGCGCGTTAGCGTGGCGGATGTGAGCAAAGTCGACCAGGCGGGTCTGAAGAAACTGGGTGCGGCCGGTGTGGTCGTGGCAGGTTCTGGTGTTCAGGCGATTTTCGGTACTAAATCCGATAACCTGAAAACCGATATGGATGACTTTATCCGTAATTCGAAATGATCACGGTATAGTGACCAGAAGGGGCGCGAAAGCGCCCCGTTTTTTATGCCTCAGAGATAGACCCGCAGATACTCGGTCAGGCACAGCAGTGCCATCGCCTGCCCATAGGGCATCGAGGTCAGCGGTATCTGGCGATAATAATCTAAATCACTGCCCATCGCGGTGCCGAATGACACCTGCGTCAGCTCACCGTCATCATTGATGTGTTCCATCACACCTTTCAGTGCCCGCTCGGCCACAGGATAATAGTCACGGCTGAGATAGCGTTTACGCACAGCTTTCAGGATGCCGTAGGCGAAACCGGCAGTCGCCGAGGCTTCCAGATACGAATCACGATCGTCCAGCAGTGTATGCCATAACCCGCTTTCATGCTGGCACGCCGCCAGCGCCTTCACCTGGCTTTCCAGCACCTGAAGCAAGTAGCGGCGGGTGGCGTGTTGCTCTGGCCAGTTCATCAGTTCTAGAAAATCGGGAATGGCGATGGTCAGCCAGCTGTTACCGCGCGCCCAGCGGGCATTGGCAAAGTTATGCTGGCCATCGAATGTCCAACCGTGGAACCACAGGCCGGTCTGGCGATCCATCAGATACTGCGTATGCAGCAGAAACTGATAGGTGGCTTCTTCGACAAACTCCGGGCGATCAAGTAACTGGCCGATTTTCGCCAGCGGCATCACGCTCATCATCAGCGTATCGTCCCACATCTGCTGGTGGTTCTCATTGTTGTAGACCAGATGCTGAATGCCGTTATGCTCAGTGCGCGGCATGTCATACATCACCCATTCTGCCCAGCGTTCCAGTACCGGGCGCAGGGACGGATCGCGCGTTTCTTCATAGCGGTACGCGAGGGTCAGGAACGGACAGACAGTATTGACGTTTTTGGTCGGTGTACCCTCCTGGAGCCGTGCGCTAAACCAGTCATCGATACGTTGTAGCGTCAGCTTATCGCCGGTCTGCTGGTAATAGTGATACATGCCGTACAGCCCGATGCCGTGCGTCCACTCCCAGCCAGCCCAGCCCTTGGTATCAATCACCCGGCCATCATCCAGGCGCAGCAAAAATTCGCCGCTTTCATCAGTAATGCCGACCAGATTATCACTGACGCGGGCAATCAGCTGCTGTAGCGCGGTGCGCGGCAGCAGATATTCGGGCTGGCGCAGCAGTGCGCTGAACTTAACCGGGTAAACTGTCATCGTGGTGCTCCTGAGGTCGGATAGAAGGGAAGGCGGCGCGTGTTTCTGACAACGCTGCCGCCTGAGGTTTATGACGATTGAGGTAGCCAACATTATTGTTACCCCAGAGATTCTCATACGGCATACCGGTCAGGGTTTCGACGGTGGCACGCGCTTCCGGTGTCAGCTGCTGCGGAACTACGCCATCGGCCTGGCGCATTTTCAGCGTTTCTTCGCGCAGGGTATGGTGAGTGGCAAGATTGAGTTTAAAGCGCAGGGAGATAATAAAGCCGAATGTCAGCATCACCAGCGTGCCGGCACCGAGAATAACGACGATGGTATGGCCGACCTGTGGAAGCTGCTCCGCTTTGCCTGAGACAAACCCGGAAAGTTGCAGGACGATACCGACCACCATCACTGCACCTGCCTGTGAGGCTTTGCGCGTCAGCGTCATGATTCCGGCAAAAATCCCCTCGCGCCGCTGGCCGGTAATGGCTTCATCCACATCCGCAATGTAGGTGTAAATATTCCACGGGATATAGTTGATGCCACCACGCCCCAGACCCGCTACCGCGGAAATCAACAGCAGCAGTGCCAGGTTATTACTCATACCCGCGTACCACAGCAGGCAGTATGAGAGGGCACTGGCGGCAAACAGTGCCACCACCAGGCGATAGGCCGGGGCAGGTCCAATACGAATACATAACGGGATCATGCCAATCACCGCGATAAATTGCAGGACCGCCATGGTGCCCATCAGGTTGGAGGCCAGCTGCGCACTCTGCATCAGCACAAACACCACGTACCAGGTAAACACCGCGTTAAACACATCCTGAGCGATGTAGCCGCCGAGATACATACCAAGATGCTGGCGGAATATACGGATGCGTAACGTTGATGCCAGCTCGACATACAGGCGTTTCAGGCTCTGACCCAGCGTGAGGTGTTTTTTCTCCTCCTCTGCGCGTTTTGACTCTTCCGACATAGCATCGGCCGGACGCTCCCAGGTGAAGAACCACACCAGCGTCAGTACGATGGCACAGAGTGTGGAAAACACCAGGCTGGAATAGAAGAATGACACTGCGTTGTCCTTACCGAAAACCCCCAGCAGGATGCCCGGTAAAAAGGCGGCAAGAATGGCAGAAAGCTGGGCGAGGGCGATACGGGCACCGGAGAAGCGCGTTTTCTGCTTAAAATCGTCGGTCATTTCCGGTACCAGCGTTTCATAGGGCACCAGCACCATGGTGTAGACGATATCAAACAGCAGGTAAGTGAGCAGGTACCACAGGTAGCTCATATCCCCGACCCACATCAGGCTGTAGCTGAACACACAGGGAATACCGAGCAAAATAAAGAACTTACGGCGGCCAAAGCGTTTACCCAGCCGGGTGCTGCCGAAGTTATCGGTGAGAAAGCCCATCAGTGGACTGATCACGGCATCCAGCACCCGGGCAAGGGCGAAGATAAAGGTCGCTTCAATGGGCGTCAGGCCACAGAAGGTGGTGTAAAAATAAAGCAGCCAGGCGGCGGTCAGGGCAGTGGTGCCGGCACCGAGAAAATCACCGGAACCGTAGGCGAGATAATTTGCCAGTCCGATCTTACGAGTGTGCATCAGGAAAACTCCTTGCGCGATGGGGTGGCTTTAGCCACAGGTTCCGGACAACTCATACGGATGCTGGAAAAATAGAGCGTTCGCGATGGCTGAACCTTGCCGTTTTTGCCATCTGAGGCAACAAAGTGGCAAAATGGCCGTCATCGGTGTGTCACACATCTAAATTTATAAAACAGTGTTTTGTTTTTATCGAAAGTGACGGTTCATTTTATTGATGGACAGCACAGAAAGAGGGTGAAGGGCAACGCTGAGAGAGAGAAATGCCGTAAAGCCGAGCGATTAACCAAAGAAAAGTCAGTTGCAGGTTGAAAGAAAACGATTCTCTCGCTCATACTGCGATAACGTTAACGACATGAACACAAGGACAGATAGCATGGCTGAAGAAACCATTTTCAGTAAAATTATCCGCCGTGAACTCCCGGCCGACATCGTCTATCAGGATGAACTGGTCACGGCATTTCGCGATATTTCCCCGCAGGCACCGACGCATATTCTCATCATTCCTAACCTGCTGATTGCCACGGCTAACGATGCTGTCGCCGGGCATGAAGCCGCACTGGGACGTATGATCACCGTAGCGGCTAAAATCGCGAAGGATGAAGGGATTGCTGAAGACGGCTACCGTTTGATCATGAACTGCAATAAACACGGCGGTCAGGAGGTTTATCATATCCACCTGCATCTTGTCGGTGGCCGACCTTTAGGCCCAATGCTGGCGTCCTGAACGCCAACAAATACGGACATAATCCTATGCGGGCAAGCGTAACGGCCATCACGTTACTGATAGCATTAACCGGATGCAGCAGCGATCGTACTGCCATCAATACCTCACAGTCACTGGTGATGGAATCGTCAGTATTGTCAGCGGGGATCACGACCGACGAACCGACGATCCGCGAGACAGAAGGGCAACAGCGCGCGTCAACGGTGCTATTTAATCAGCAGGAAAAACCGGTCCAGGTGACCTACCGTTTCTATTGGTATGATGACAAAGGGCTGGAAATCTTGCCGTTTGAACGACCTCATACCCTGACGGTACCCGCTCATGGTAAAGCCGAAATTTCATCTCAAACCGGTAATCTGACGGCGAGCAAAGTTCGTCTCTATCTGTATCTGTAAGGAGTTATCGCGTGAACAGCAACATCGTTAAACGCTCAGGAGTGCTGATGCTGGCGCTTTTTCTGAGCGGCTGTGTATTTTTTCAGAAGCAACAGGAAACGGCCCCCCCTGCGCCCGTTGAACCGGTGCAGCCACCGATTACTGTGCCGGAACAGCCAAAAGCAGAGCCGGGCCAGAACGTGCCACCGCCGCCGAAAATGCAAACCCTCAACTGGCCAGCCAGTGTTTCTCCGCTGATTGCCCAGATGCTCAAAGCGGACGGCGTTACCCCTGGCGGCGTGCTGCTGGTGGATAATGTAAAAAACAGCACCAACGGCAGCCTGCAAAGTGCTAAAGCGACGGCTGCGCTGCAAAGTGCGTTGAAGGATAACACCCAGTTTACGCTGGTGACGCCACAACAACTGGCAGTAGCGAAGCAGACGCTCGGTCTGTCAGCGGATGACAGCCTGGTCTCACGCAGTAAAGCGGTGGGTCTGGCGCGTTACGTGGGTGCACAGTATGTGCTGTACAGCAATGCGGAAGGTGAGGTGAAATCACCCACGCTGCAAATGCAGTTAATGCTGGTGCAGACCGGCGAAATCATCTGGTCAGGCAGCGGTGCCGTTGTGCACTGATCCCGCCCTTGAGCGGCTGATCATGCAACAATTTCCGGCGGCGCGAGCCGCCGCTTCTTTTTCCCCCCTTGAGGGATTGAGCGGCTGCAGTGTTCAGGTTGTGCTTGAAGGGGTTTCCTTGCTGGCCAGGCGTGCCGCAGGGCAGCAGACCATGCCTGGAGTGGATCGCCAGCGTGAATACCGCCTGCTGCGTAAACTGGCCGCCAGCGGCCTTACACCGCGCGTTTATGGACGCAATGCGGACTGGCTGCTTCTGGCCTGGCAGCCGGGTAAAGTGCTGTCGACAGGGCAGTGGGACAGGTGGGTGGAACCCCTGGTCAATGAAGTCGTCCGCTTGCACCGTCAGCCGCTGTCAGGGTATCCCCTACAGCTGTTGCCGCTGCTGATAAGCTACTGGCAGCGCAGCCAGCCTGCGCGGCGCCAGATACACTGGCTGCGGGCGCTAAAGCGCTGTCAGCGGCAGGGAGAGCCGAAACCATTACGCACGGCCGTACTGCATATGGATATTCACTGCGGGAATCTGATCGTCAATGACGGGCGCCTGCGGCTGATTGACTGGGAGTACGCTGGCGATGGCGATGTGGCGCTGGAACTGGCCGCGATCATGATGGGTAACGGGCTGGATGCACAGCAGCAGCAGCGTTTGATTGTCCATTATTCGGAGCAGCAACAATTTGATTATGACCCACTACGACGGCAGGTTGACCGTTGGTTACCGTGGCTCGATCTACTGGCGACCAGCTGGTATGAGTTACGCTGGCAGCAAAGTGGCGAACACCAATTTAAGACGCTGGCAGCCGAGGGCTGGCAGCGCATGTCATCAGGTTAAGAGGTGAAGTGTGGGACCGGTAATGTTAGATGTACAAGGCGGCGAACTGGATGCCGAAGAGCGTGAAATTTTACAACATCCGCTGGTCGGAGGGCTGATCCTGTTCAGCCGTAACTATCACGATCCGGCGCAGCTGCGTGAGCTGGTGCGGCAGATCCGTGTGGCCTCGCGTCATCGTCTGGTGGTGGCGGTTGATCAGGAAGGCGGCCGTGTGCAGCGTTTCCGCGACGGATTTACGCGTCTGCCGGCGATGCAGGCTTTTGCCGCATTACATCGTGGTGAGCAGGCCGAGGCGCTGGCACAGCAGGCAGGCTGGTTGATGGCCTCTGAAATGATTGCAATGGACATTGATATCAGCTTCGCCCCGGTACTGGATATTGGTCACGGCAGCGCGGCCATCGGCGAACGCTCATTCCATGAAAATCCGCAGGTTGCCCTGCAAATGGCGCGTTCATTTATTCGTGGGATGCACGACGCGGGAATGAAAACCACGGGTAAGCATTTCCCGGGACATGGTGCTGTAAGTGCGGATTCCCATAAAGAAACCCCACGTGATACGCGCAGTGAAGCCGAGATCCGTCAGCATGATATGCCAATCTTCAGGCAGTTGATTGCGGAAAAGGCGCTGGATGCGATTATGCCGGCCCACGTTATCTATACTGAAGTTGATCCACGCCCGGCCAGCGGTTCGTCGCACTGGCTGAAAACCGTGCTGCGTCAGGAGCTGGGCTTTGACGGCGTCATCTTTTCAGATGATTTGTCGATGGAAGGTGCGGCTATTATGGGCAGCTATGCCGAGCGGGGTCAGGCCGCGTTGGATGCCGGGTGTGACATGATTCTGGTGTGTAATAATCGCCAGGGTGCCGTGAGCGTGTTGGATAACCTGTCGCCGATCAATGCTGAAAGGGTGACGCAGCTTTACCATCGAAGCTCATTTACCCATCAGCAACTGCGTGACTCGACACGCTGGAAAGAGACCAGTGCCACACTGAGTCAATTGCAGGAACGCTGGCAGGAACATAAAGCGGCGGCAGGCATCTGATTTCAGGCTGCCTGCGGCGCATCAACGGTGAGGATGACGATGATTATTTATCTGCACGGTTTTGATTCAAACAGCCCGGGCAACCATGAAAAAGTGTTGCAACTTCAGTTTATTGACCCGGATGTCCGGTTGCTCAGCTACAGCACCCGGCATCCGAAACACGATATGCAGCATCTGCTGAAAGAAACCTACAAGATGTTGCAGCAAAGTGATGACGAACGGCCATTGATTTGCGGTGTGGGTCTGGGCGGCTATTGGGCTGAACGTATCGGCTTCTTGTGTGATGTGCGCCAGGTGATGTTCAACCCTAACCTGTGGCCACAGGAAGTGATGGAAGGCAAAATTGACCGCCCGGAAGAGTATGTTGATATTGCCACCAAATGCGTCGGCAATTTCCGTGAGAAGAACCGTGATCGCTGTATGACCATTCTTTCCCGTCATGACGAGGCGCTTGATAACCAGCGCAGTGCCGAGGCGTTGCAACATTTTTACGAGCTGATATGGGATGAAGTGGAAGGGCATAAATTCAAGAACATCTCCCATCATCTTCCGCGAATCAAAGCGTTCAAATCATTAGGTTAATCCCCGTTTATTTCCCCCCGAAAACAGACTTCATGCCCGCTTAAAGGCGGGCTGGATGCAGGGCCTTTATTCGTACTATTCTTAGTTTTGCTAATAAAATTGACCAGGATCAATTTTCTTAGAACAGATGAATTCCCTCGTGTTATTCTGGCCCCAGCTCGCGAATTAACATCGCCAACCCTATGTTTACTAAGGTTATTTATTTAACTTTTAGTTAACGATTGGTTTACTTTTAGAGAGGGTCGTTTGACAACACCTATGAAAAAAATTGTAATCATTGGCGGAGGTGCCGGAGGTCTTGAACTGGCGACTCAGCTGGGGCACAAACTGGGCCGCAAGAAGAAAGCACACATTACGCTGGTGGATCGTAACCACAGCCATTTGTGGAAACCCTTGTTGCACGAAGTGGCCACCGGGTCGCTGGATGAAGGCATTGACGGCCTGAGCTACCTGGCGCATGCGCACAAACATGGTTTCAGCTTCCAGCTGGGAACGCTGACCAACCTCGATCGTGAGAATAACCGTCTGCAACTGGCTGAAATTCGCGATGCGCAGGGTGAGCTGCTGGTACCGGAGCGAGAGCTGGCGTATGACACGCTGGTGATGGCGCTGGGGAGCACCTCAAACGATTTTGGTACGCCGGGCGTAAAAGACAACTGTATCTTCCTCGACAACCCACACCAGGCCCGCCGTTTCCACAACGAGATGCTGAACCTGTTCCTGAAGTTCTCCGCCAGTGAGGGGACGCAGGATAAGGTTAATATCGCTATCGTCGGCGCAGGTGCTACGGGCGTTGAACTGTCAGCCGAGCTGCATAACGCGGTGAAGCAGCTGCACAGTTATGGCTATAAAGGTCTGGACAGCCAGGCGCTGAACGTGACGCTGGTGGAAGCCGGTGAACGTATTCTGCCTGCACTGCCACCACGCATCTCCAGCGCTGCTCACAGCGAGCTGGCCAAGTTGGGTGTACGCGTGCTGACACAGACGATGGTGACCAGCGCGGATAAAAAAGGCCTGAACACCAAGAGCGGCGAATTTATTGATGCCGATCTGATGGTCTGGGCGGCGGGGATCAAGGCACCGGACTTTATGAAAGAGCTGGGTGGGCTGGAAACCAACCGTATTAACCAGCTGGTGGTTGAGCCAACCTTACAGACGACCCGTGATCCGAACATCTACGCGATTGGCGACTGTGCGTCCTGTGCGTTGCCGTCCGGTGGTTTTGTTCCTCCGCGTGCTCAGTCCGCACATCAGATGGCCTCACGCGTGCTGGCCAATATTCTGGCGGAGATGAAAGGGCAACCGCAGAAGCCGTATGTCTATAAAGATCACGGTTCACTGGTCTCACTGTCCCGCTTCAGCACCGTGGGGAGTCTGATGGGCAATCTGATGCGTGGTTCGATGATGGTCGAGGGGCGTATTGCGCGTTTCGTCTATATCTCGCTGTACCGCATGCACCAGGTTGCGCTGCACGGTTACTTTAAAACTGGGTTGATGGTGCTGGTGGGCAGTATCAACCGCGCGATCCGTCCACGCCTCAAGCTGCACTAAGCTGTAAAAAACGGCTTATACTCCCGGATGACTGTCTGTGGGGGTATAAGCCGTTCTTCTGACTCACCCCCTCATCCCCTCTGATAAGAACTCTCTTAAAAACTTTCTCTTATCATGCCTGATCCGATTTTCGTCCAGTATTCTTATTGTCACAATCCCCGGCTGGTAGCAGAATTCTTATCAATTACCACGGCGCGTCGCGCACGCCGAATATGCCGCACCTGTTCAGGATGTCGCAGTAATCAAGAATGCGCGGTAACAATGTCAGGAGGTTTCCTGTGAATAAATCAATGTTAGCGGGTATTGGTATTGGTGTTGTGGCTGCACTCGGTGTAGCGGCGGTGGCCAGTATGAATGTGTTCGATCGCAGCCCACAGTTCGCGCAGGTACTTTCAGCCACGCCGATTAAAGAGACCCTGAAGAATCCACGTCAGGAGTGCCGTAACGTCACGCTGACTCATCGTCGCGCTGTTCAGGATGAAAACCGCATCGCCGGTTCCGTGCTGGGTGCTGTTGCCGGTGGTGTGCTGGGTCACCAGTTTGGTGGCGGTCGTGGTCGTGATGTTGCCACCGTGGCCGGGGCGCTGGCGGGGGGCTACGGCGGTAACCAGGTCCAGGGTGCATTGCAGGATCGTGATACCTACACCACGACCGAGCAGCGTTGTAAGACGGTCTATGATAAGCAGGAAAAAATGCTGGGTTATGACGTCACTTATAAGATTGGCGACCAGCAGGGTAAAATCCGCATGGAGAATGACCCGGGTACACGTATTCCGTTAGACGATAATGGTCAGCTGGTGCTGAGTAATAAAGCGTAAGTCAGCAGGTTGACGCTATACGATAAAAAGGGACCTTATGGTCCCTTTTTTGATGTCAGCCCGTGGCATTCTCCAGCATCTGCTGCATGAACGTCTGCACCCACTTCATCCGCACCTTACGTTCGCCCAGCTCACGGATAAATTTCAGACGCGTTGGCCCATCCAGACGCCAGTGCTGCGGCTCCTTCTGTAACAGACCAATCAGCCACACCGGATCGACCTTGTTTTTCTCGGCAAACTCAACGAAACCGCCTTTCTCACTGGCTTCGACCTTGCGGATGCCCAGCGTTTTCGCCACCAGACGCATAGACGCGATATCCAGCAGATTGCGTGCCGCATCCGGCAGCAAGCCGAAACGGTCAATCAGCTCAACCTTCAGATCATCCAGTTCACCCGGCTGCACGGCGCTGGCAATGCGTTTATAGAATGAAAGACGGGTATTCACATCAGGGATAAAGTCATCCGGCAGTAGCGCAGGCATACGCAGCTCGATCTCGGTCTGATTGTTGGTCAGGTCCTCGAGCGAGGGTTCTCGTCCCTCTTTTAATGCATCGACGGCATTTTCAAGCAGTTCCATATACAGCGAGAATCCAATGGTTTCCATCTGGCCGCTTTGACCTTCACCCAGCAACTCCCCGGCACCACGAATTTCCAGATCGTGCGTGGCGAGCGCAAATCCGGCACCCAGATCCTCTAACGACGCAAGGGCGTCCAGACGTTTGTGCGCATCGGTGGTCATCGATTTTGGATGTGGCGTCAGCAGCCAGGCATAGGCCTGATGGTGCGAACGCCCGACACGACCACGTAACTGATGCAACTGTGCCAGGCCAAAGTGATCGGCGCGTTCGATGATGATGGTGTTCGCGGTCGGGATATCAATACCGGTTTCAATAATGGTGGTACAGACCAGCACGTTAAAACGCTGGTGATGGAAGTCATTCATCACCCGTTCCAGCTCGCGCTCACGCATCTGACCGTGACCGACGGCCACACGGGCTTCCGGCACCAGTTCCGACAGGCGTTTTGCCGCCTTTTCAATATTCTCAACGTCGTTGTACAGGTAATACACCTGACCGCCGCGCAGTACCTCACGCAGGATGGCCTCGCGCACCACCATATCGTCATATTCACGCACGAAGGTTTTCACCGCCAGACGACGCGCAGGTGGCGTGGCTATAATCGACAGATCGCGCATTCCGCTCATCGCCATATTCAGCGTACGCGGGATCGGCGTGGCGGTGAGCGTCAGGATATCCACGTCAGCGCGCATCGCTTTGATACGCTCTTTATGGCGCACGCCAAAGCGATGTTCTTCATCGACAATCAGTAACCCCAGATCGCGCCATTTGATGTCGTTCTGCAGCAGCTTATGGGTGCCGATAAGAATATCGACCTTACCCTCCTGCGCTTCTGCCAGCACCTGTGTCTGTTCTTTGGCGGTACGAAAACGTGACAGCATCTCAATACGCACTGGCCAGTTGGCAAAACGGTCGCGGAAGTTGTCGTAATGCTGCTGGGCCAGCAGGGTGGTCGGCACCAGTACGGCAACCTGTTTATGATTTTCCACGGCCAGGAAGGCGGCACGCATGGCCACTTCGGTTTTACCGAAGCCAACATCGCCGCACACCAGGCGATCCATTGCCAGCGGCTGGCACATATCGCTCAGTACCGCGTTGATGGCCTGCGCCTGGTCCGGGGTGGTTTCAAAAGGGAAACTCTCACAGAACAACTGATACTGCTGTTTGTCGTGTTTAAACGCGAACCCGGTTTTTGCCTCGCGTTGTGCGTAGATATCCAGCAGCTCTGCTGCAACATCACGCACTTTCTCGGCTGCTTTTTGCCGTGCACGTGACCAGGCATCGCTGCCCAGTTTGTGCAGTGGAGCATTCTCTTCTGCGCCGCCGGCATAACGACTGATCAGATGCAGTGACGAGACCGGCACATATAACTTGGCATCCCCGGCATAGGCCAGCATCAGATACTCGGCCTGAATCCCCCCCGTTTCCAGGGTAGTGAGGCCAATGTAGCGGCCAACGCCGTGCTCCAGATGCACCACGGGTTGTCCTGGACGCAGCTCGGCGAGGTTACGGATCAGGACATCCGGGTTAATGGTCCGGCGGCTATCCTGGCGGCGGCGACTGACGCGCTCCCCCAGCAGATCGCTTTCACAGATCAGGGCGCGGTTGCGCAGCCGGTCAATAAAGCCGTGTTCGCTGGCACCAATTAACAGATAGTGACCGGGCTGGTCGGCCTGCGGCAGCGAGTCGATAGCCGTGGGTTTTAACTTGATGCGTGCCAGCAATTCCTGCAACGTTTCACGGCGGCCTTCGCTTTCCACCGAGAACACCACCGGGCCATCGAAAGACTCAAGGAAACGGCGCAACGCATCCAGCGGGGCTTTGGCCTGTGCCTGTACGGCGAGGTCCGGCAACGTTTCATAACGCAGGTTGGTATTGGCAGCTTTGTCAGCCAGCAGGTCGGTTTTCAACTGTACGCGAGGCCACAGCTTCAGTTCACTGAACAACTCATCCGTACGCAGCCACAGCGTTGGAGGCGGTAGCAATGGGCGCATCGGGTCGACGCGACGGTTTTCATAACGCGCATTGACGTCCTGCCAGAAGCGCTCAGCGCTGCTTTCCATATCGCCGGAAATCACCAGCAGCGTGGTGGCCGGCATATAGCTGAACAGTGCGGGAAGGGGCTGCTCAAAAAACAGTGGCTGCCAGTACTCAATCCCGGTAGGCAACGTCCCTTTACTCACCTGCTGATAAATATGTTCGGGTTCACGGCGCACATCAAAATGCTCGCGCCACTGGGTGCGAAACAGCTCGATGGCTTTTTTATCAGTCGGGAATTCATGGGCGGGCAGCAGGTCGATCGCTGTCACTTCCTCCTGCGTTCGCTGACTGTCGATATCGAACAGACGCAGGCTGTCAATTTCATCATCAAAGAAGTCGATGCGATAGGGACGTTCACTGCCCATCGGATAGAGGTCGAGCAGGGCGCCACGGGTAGCAAATTCACCGTGCGCCATGACCTGGTCTACGCTGCGATAACCCGCTTGTTCAAGCTGGGCACGCAGCTTATCACGCGAGAGCTTCTGCCCTTTTTTCATCACCAGCGCGTGCCCGTGCAGGAAGTTATGCGGGCAAACGCGCTGCATCAGGGTATTGACCGGCATAATCAGTAACCCGCGCTCCAGCCCGGGAAGTTGATATAAAGTGGAAAGCCGGGAGGAGATGATTTCCTGATGGGGAGAAAAACTGTCGTACGGAAGGGTTTCCCAGTCTGCCAGCGCCATCACGGGATGGGAGGTAAACTGTTTAATTTCATCCTGCAGGCGCAGTGCATTCTGCATATCCTGCGCAATCAAAATCACCAGACCATGATGACGTTCAACCATTTCGGCACATTCAACGGCGCAGGCCGCGCCAGTCAGTTGCCCCAGTTGGCGCTGGTCACCTGCTTTGGTTGGCAGGTCATAACGGTAGAGTTCAGACATATAAGTTAGACGGTCTCTTCACAAAAGGGAGATCGGGAACCCTGGCGTGCCGGTTGGTCCCGATTCAGCTAGATGCAGTATACCTTGATTTTAGCGCTTGTTGGGGGCAGCACGTTATTTTGGTGATTGTTGACCATCATGCATTCTTGGGCGGTCAATATTCGCCCATATCAGTTCGTTTTCAGCGTGATAGCTGTGGTTTCCGTCATCCCACTTGATGTAATATCCTGCGGATCGGTCGCTTTGATCGAAGACGTTAAGGACCACACCTTTAATCTGTCCCGTTTTATGGCGCACAATACTGCCTTTAGGAAATCTGGCCATTACTACCTCCTGTACCAGCAGGGCCTCAGGCGAATACTCTTTACAGTAATAGCGCTATTTTCACCCTGTTGAAAGGGGTTTGGCCTGAAGGAGATCAATAAAAATGTCATCACTCTTTCGTACGAACGCCGCGTGCTGGCTGCGCAGTAGGCAGCGGTCTAAACTGTGTAAAAACCAAGAAGAGTAGCGGCGGAGAATGCTTAAGTTATGCCTGACAACAATTCGCGTTTTTTTCGACCTAAAAACATTGTTCATTTGTGTTTTGCGATTGTCTTTGCCTTCTCCAGCATTTTAACCGTGCATGAAGCAATGGTGCTGAAATCTTCACATGATACCACCCAGCGTGCCTGGCTGACTCAGGCGGGCAGCAACCTTGAGCGACAGTGGCAGCAAAGTATTGATGAGATGTTCTTCTTTCGTAATTTGCTGCGCCATGCGCTTGGTGATCCGCTGGAAACCGATAAATCCCGTGATGCGTTAACCGTCTTTGCTGGCGAGCGGCAAAGCCCGCTGTGGAGCATCTCTATTAATACCGAGCGCAGCATCCCGATCGCGGGAATTTCCGATGCTGCCGTACAGCGCCTGCCGTTACTCGACCGCAGCGATCCACAGCGCCTGAACGATGAGCTAACTGCCGCGCTGGAGATGAGCTACATCCTGCAGTTCAACAATCCTCAACAGGATTTTCACTACCGCCTCTGGTATATCTCGCGCGCCGGTTTTTATCTGAGTTCAGTGCCGGACGATCATGCAGAGACGATGACAAGCTACAGCCGCGTTATCAACCGCCCTTATTTCCTCAGTGCCAGCCCGGAACAAAACCCTCAGCGCAGGCTGCGCTGGTCTGGAACCTATCGCTCCGTCGATAACGAAGGGGATGTGGTGACGGTGGCTCTGCCCGTCGACCATCACCAATACTGGTATGGCGTTCTGGCGATGGATTTTTCCACCCATGTCATTCAACAGTACTTAAAGCACGCCCTTCCCAAGTGGCAGGACGGCAGCATCATCTTGTTCGATAGCCGCCAGCACGCGGTGGCGATTTCGGATGGTCAATCGCTGAAGGAACACGGACTCGATGCTGCACAGGTGGCCAATATTTTCAGCCAGGTTACTTCGAACCAAAGTGGGCAGATCCGTTCAGGAATGCAGTTAATCACCTGGATGCATTTACAAAACTTCGACGGACTGCTGGTCAATGTGCAAACCCTGCCTGAAGCGCTGCAGGGTGAAGCGGGGCGGGTCATGCTGATACTGCTGCTGATGTGGATGCTGTTCAGCCTGACGCTGCTGGCGTCACATCAGGCGATCATTCGTATGACCGGGCGATTATTGACCCTTCAGGAAACCCTGAGCTGGCGCGCGAACTATGATGGTTTGACCCGCCTGTTAAACCGCAGTGCCTTTTTCGACCATGCTGAACGCCTGTCAGCGTTCTGCGAACGTCATCAGCAGCCTGTTTCTCTGATTCAGCTCGATCTTGACCACTTTAAATCGGTGAACGATACGCTCGGGCATCATGCGGGCGATGTGGTGTTGACCCACGCGGCGGCCATCATCGCCAGCGCCGTGCGAAAAGTGGATGTGCTGGGACGGGTAGGCGGCGAAGAATTTTGCATTGTCTTACCCGATACCGGGCTGGTAGAGGCAGTAGAAATAGCGGAGCTAATTCGCGGCAAGCTGGCCTCAAAAGAGGTGTTGATTGACGCCACTCATACGCTGAAGGTGACCGCCTCCCTGGGCGTGAGCAGCAGCGAAGAGCAGCAGGAGTACCAGATAGATGCCCTGCAATCGGTGGCAGATGGCCGGCTTTATCAGGCAAAAGCCGCCGGCCGTAACTGCGTTAATAGCGGAGCTTAAACGTCGCCGCTGTTATCATCTTCGACCGCCTGATAAATGCGTTGCATGATATCAGGAAAGGCGGACTGTACCCGGCCCCAGCTGGGGATAAACGGCTTCTCATTCGGGCGTTCGATAAAGGCTTGTCCTGCATCAAGAATCGACTGTGTAAAGGTTTCGACGGCGGCTTCTTCTGCATGTTGATCGAACGTCAGGCCGTTCATGGTCGCTTCATGGTGGTAGATTTCCATCATATCCAGCGCATTGCGATAATAGGTTGCTTTCAGTACGCGGAAGGAATCGCTGGTGATACTGACCCCCATCGTGGCCATTTTGCGCAGTAGCGACTGCACAATGTCGTTGCTCATGCGCTTCAGACCGCCGGTGCCGTCCTCTTCAGCCAGCGGCTGATGCTTATGATCGTAATTATCCGCGATCTCTACCTGGCAGCTCTGACGGGTGGTGTAGTTGCGGTATATTTCTGACAGTACACCGATCTCCAGTCCCCAGTCGCCCGGCAGCTTGATGCCGTTCAACACATGCGTGCGCATGGCGAACTCCCCGGAAAGGGGATAGCGAAAGCTGGTCAGGTAGTCCAGATACTCAGAGTGGCCGTACACTTTTTGCAGCGAACGTAACAGCGGCCCGACCAGCAGTCGCCCCACACGACCGTTCAGCTTGTTATCGGCGACCCGCGCATAGAAACCTTTGCAGAATTCATACTGAAAGCTGGGGTTAGCCAGGGGATAGAGCAGGCGGGCCAGCATTCCCCGTTCATAGGTAACAATATCGCAGTCGTGCAGCGCCACGCAGGCCGACTTATCGGACGCCAGGGTATAGCCGGTGCAAAACCAGACGTTACGGCCCTTTCCAGGTTGAGAAGGCGATAGTCCCTCTTTGTCCAGCTCCGCATCCAGCGCTTTCAGGCGAGGTCCATCGTTCCACAAAATACGATGACGCTGTGGCAGACGCGAAAAGAACTCGCGGGCGAGCAGAAACTGGTCGCGGTCCGCGCGATCCAGCCCGATAACGATCTCAGACAGGTAGGGGACTTTTGCCAGTTCATCGACAATATGACTGAGGGCGGGACCTTCCAGTTCGGAAAAGAGTGAAGGCAGGATCAACCCCATTTTGCGCTTGCGTGAAAAGCGCACCAGATCTTTTTCCAGCGCCTCTACGGAGCGTCCGGTCAGATTATGAAAATTCGTTATCACGCCATTTTGGTAAAAATCGCTCATCGCTTACCCCTTAAAAATCGCCTCAGTTTACTGAGTGATAAAATGCGCCAGCCCTTCGCTCCAGCCTTCGGGGCCAAAATGCGCGGTATGATAGATATGATGTTTGTCCTGCCGTTGCAGGATGATGGGATTTTTACTGTAGCCTTTGATCACGACGGCATAATCGACGGCATCCAGCATCGGCGCATCGTTGGGGCCATCGCCCAGTCCGATGGTGACGGGCGGTTTATCTCCCTGCGCGGTGTGCTGAAGCAGCCAGCGCAGTGCGGCACCTTTTCCGCTGCCCTGACGCATGACATGCCAGAAGCGTCCGCCCTGAACTAACGTCAATGCCCGGACTTCCAGTTGCTGGCAGAAAAGTGCGAACTGTTCACTGCTATCACGCCAGATAAGGCTTTCGGAGGCTTCGCGCAATCGGGCCAGAGCAGCATCATGGGGCGTCAGTCCCGTCCATTCGGAAACCTCTTTTTCGCTCACCTCAGAAAAACCGGTGAACTTAAAGCCATACTGCTGCTTCAGCTGTGCTAACTGCAGGCACAATGAAGGGTAATCAACTGGGCTTTCAGTAAGGTGTGGTAAGGACGTACGGGCGAGACCATCACTCACGACGGCACCATTTTCAGCAATAAAAGGCGCACCGCTTAGCCCGAGTGCACGCTGTAGTGGAATAATTTCTGCTGCGGTTTTGCTTGAGCAGATCACCAGCGGAATGTGGTTCGCCTGCAAACGTGCCAGCCAGGGTTCAGCAGGCTGCCAGCTGTAGGTGTGGTGGTCAAGCAGCGAGCCGTCGAGATCGGTGACGATCATCAGTGGGTCCTGCAACGTCGGCATAAGCCCTACCTCAGAGTGATATTGCTGCGCCGATGATGGGTCAATCGGCAGTAGAACCGTCAGTATAGCTCAGCCATTGCACTGAGAAGGGTGGGGAGGAGATTGAGGCAAGGCTTCCGTTCACTCCAGGAATTATCTTAAAAAAAACAGGGTTAAATAACGGGCGTGATTATCCCGGCAGGAATAAGAAGCCAGATGGGGTGCAGCTTAGCGTCGTTTAAGCTGTACGAAAATTCTCAGGCTGTACACATTAGGCGGTGTATTAAGATTTATCCGAACGTGAGGATCGGTTAGTCTGCTAACGTTAAAGAATTCCCAGATGTAACGAACTTCATTTCCTGTGAGAAACACTTTTATCCCGGCCTGGTTTGGTCGGGATTTTTTTTGCCAGTGGCTATCAGGTCAGGCACTCAGAAGGAATGCACGTTATTCCTGGCAAAAAAAAGCCCGCGCTGCGCGGGCAAAAATCCTTGTTACTTGGGCGCTGCCCACTGAATGGACATCACCGTCTGCCCTTTGGGGTTGGCGCAGTAAGAATATTCTAAGGGGTTATGCCGTGAGAAATCTCACTGTGAAGAGTAAAGAAAGTGAAAAATCCTGACGGGGTAAGGCTTTACCCAGCTTTACCCGCCGCAGACAGTGATGTGAAGCCCCCCTGGCTATACTCTTTGTGCGGGTCATCCCGTGCGATAAAACAGATAATGGAGAATTTATGGACTTCTTACGAATTGTAATTGCGATTCTATTACCCCCACTGGGTGTGTTTATGCAGGTTGGTTTTGCAGGTGCCTTCTGGCTGAATATCCTGCTGACGATATGTGGTTATATCCCCGGCATCGTCCATGCTGTCTGGATCATTGCCCGTCGCTAATCATTGATGTGAGTGCCTGCGCAGTAGGAGATTTTCGGTTAAACTCATCCAAAAATGGCGCAGGAGGGGTTATGAAGGTCAATGAACGGGTAACAGTGAAAACGGATGGCGGACCGCGTCGTGAAGGGACGGTTCTCGCGGTTGAGGACTTCAGTGAAGGCACGATGTTTCTGGTCGCACTCGAGGACTACCCGCTGGGGATCTGGTTCTTTAATGAAGTCGGTCATGACGACGGCATTTTCGTTGAACCGCACCCCTAAGCACTCAGATAACACGTTGGGGGGGCGACCCTTTTTTTCGGTCGCCCCTTCGCCGTGTTATCAACAATTCAGAACGTTTCCCAGTGGTCATTGCTGGTGGACGCCAGCGCAGGCCGTGGGGCGGCTAATGCTTTGGGCTTAATGCCTGTGCTGCTGGTTTTTACTGTGGCTACTGCGGCGCTATTCAATTTAAATGCGGACACCGCCTGAGTCAGGCGCGCGGCTTGTTCTTCCAGAGACGCCGCCGCAGAAGACGCTTCTTCTACCAGTGAGGCGTTCTGCTGGGTGACGTTGTCCATCTCGGTGACCGCCATGCTCACCTGCTGAATGCCTTTACTCTGCTCGTCAGAGGCAGCAGCAATCTCCGCCATAATATCGGTCACCCGACGGACGGCATCAACAATTTCACCCATCGTATTACCGGCGTGGCCAACCTGTGCCGAACCTTTGCCGATCAAATCCACCGATTCAGCAATCAGCCCTTCGATCTCTTTCGCTGCCCCGGCGCTGCGCTGCGCCAGATTGCGCACTTCGCTGGCCACCACGGCAAAACCACGACCTTGCTCACCGGCACGTGCAGCTTCAACGGCGGCGTTCAGTGCCAAAATATTAGTCTGGAAGGCGATGCTGTTAATCACGGTGGTGATTTCGGCAATTTTCTTCGAGCTGGTGGAAATATTATTCATGGTATTTACCACGCCAGTGACAATATCGCCGCCCTGGCGGGCTTTGCCGGAGGCATCAGAGGCGAGCTGGCTGGCGTGATGGGCATTCTCAGCGTTCTGTTTTACCGTCGCCGTCAGCTCTTCCATACTGGCAGCGGTCTGTTCCAGCGCCGAGGCCTGCTGCTCGGTACGGGAGGAGAGGTCGGTATTACCTGCTGATATTTCGCTGGAGCCTTGATAAATCGCCACGGCTCCTTCACGCACGGTGCCAACGGTTTTCACTAAGGCCTGCTGCATCAGCTGCAGATTATTCCCCAGACTGCCAATTTCACTGCGTCCCCAGTTTTGCAGTGGCGCGGTCAGATCGCCACGAGAAATATGTTCAATGCGTTCTACCGCCTGGCGTAATGGGGTAATAACCACCCGGCGCAAGAAGATAAAGGTCGCCAGCGTTAATAACAGCGCAAGGCCAAACGCGCCAGCCATCATAATAAAGCCAACGCGGGTCTGAGACTTCGCCGCGTTATTAAGACCTTCAGCGCGTTCAGTACGCAATTTGATGGCTTTGAAAAGCAGTTCATTATAAGCATCATCCAGCTTACGGGTGTAATCCGTTTCCTGAGCGATCACACCTTCGAAGCTGCCATCGCTGGCGCTTTTAACCATCGGCACCAGCCCCTGGCTGATATAGGCTTCAAAGCGTTTTTCCAGGTCAATATCCAGCGCTTCGCCGGCCGGGGTTTTGACCGGACGGTTCAGATAAACAGCAAAGCTGTCGCGCGCCATTTTGATGCGCTTTTCCGTTGTTGCCAGATTCGCCTTGAATTCGTCCATTTCACCGATACGGGCAGAGGCCCCTGCATGGATCACCGTTAAACGGGCGGTTCGCAGGTGGTTAGAGCTGTTTGAGAGTGCGGTGCGTATCTGGATCTCTTCCGTCACATCATTCAGTGACTGATTACTCTGAATCAAAAAGTAGCTGGCGAGGCCGATACACAGGGCAAAAAGTAGCAAAATTCCGCCAAGAATGGCGGCGAACAATGGAACCAGACGCAGGTGTTGCCAGAAGCTGATAGCCTGATGTTCGTTAGATTGTAATTGTGATTTCATATCCATTGCTCTCTGTCAGGTAGGGACGAAGTCATACTCCGGTCGTCTACAAAACATCGGCATACGGGCTAAAAGGATTAGGGCTGGAAGTGCGAGCAGGCTCACAAAATGAGTATTATCTGATAGGAGGCGGGGGGCCGGTGAGTACCAGCCTCCCCTGGATGATTATCTTACGTTGACATAAATACCGCTGGTAACGTTATCAGTTAAACGAACCACATGATAAATAACCTGCTTGTTATGCGTTTTTATTTTACGTTTGATATTACCTTTGTGTGATGACACCGTTTTCGCTTTTATTTGCATTTTATCTGAAATCTGAATGGTGTCGTGACCTGACATCCACATCTTCAGCATGTTTGACTCCGTCTGACTGAGCGTCAGTGGATGTACGTCGAAGCCCGAAGAATAGCGAGGTGACAGATTAAGTTTCTTTTGAAAGTACGTGCTAAGTAATGAATCCAGGGTCGACGGCTTTATCGATTTTGATGTAATAATCAGATTCTTACGAACGTAGAGATATTCCTCAAAATGGATATTAGAGATGGCCATAAAAATGAAAAACAACGTATCAGGATGCTGCATAATAACGTTTCTGATTCGTTGGCTTGCATCGGATTCATGAATGAAGCAATCTTCATTAATAAAAACAACGCCGGGTTGAAGCTGCTGGCACTTTATTTGTAACTGCTCAATATCGTTAACTGAGGTTATATTTTTCTTTTTAACCCCTTTCACTGCCATATAGTCAGTTAAACCTAGCCGTGTATAGTTACATGAATCCATAATAATCGTTGGCATAATAGCGACCCTCACCAATTTGTTATCCGTTTAAATCAACGATGAATTACGCGCGTTCGGTACGAGAGCAAGAGTTCTGTTTCACGGTCTTGTTATATTTACCCAGCGTTAGCAAAGCTTGCCATTGACGGCGAGGGTACTTAATTCATCCTTGCTGACAGGTAGTTTGAGTTTTGACGAGGTGAAAACCTGTCTGAGTACCAGGGTCAGTGCAAAAGC
Organism: Erwinia sp. MYb375; assembly: GCF_037479175.1. Lineage (NCBI taxonomy): Bacteria > Pseudomonadati > Pseudomonadota > Gammaproteobacteria > Enterobacterales > Erwiniaceae > Erwinia > Erwinia sp. MYb375. Next base: position 575,472 of record NZ_JBBGZS010000011.1, read on the forward strand.
AGAGGTTCCGCTTAGCAATCTGACTTAACACAGCATTTGACGCAGCTTTCTGCCTGCATCGACACACTATCGCGCAGAAAACAGAAAACTCTGATAGGACGATTCTTAAAAGCATTCATTTTCCGAAAGTGTAGACTCGCGGAGAGCATTGACAATGCCGGAAAATGTATTTTAAAACAAGGAAAACCGCGAAAAATAAAATTTCCATAAAAAACAGTCATTTGAGTGTTTTTTAACCGTTAACTCTTTCGCAACAAATCATCGGTTTGAGGGGATAAAATACGCTAAGTGCGTTTTAATAAGAATGATTTTCATCGTGCTAGTGCATTTATCAGAATTTCCTTAAGGATATTCTGCAAATAATGGCCCAAAAAATACACAGATGTATTTTCAACGCTTAACAATAACTTTGCACAAAAATGAGAATAGGTAAGTTTACTTACCAGGTAATTCACTGAGCAATGTTGCCAGCAAGTCGAACACTTCACTGAACAAATGTTCGCAGAAGGGCGCTAGCAGCGGCATCATCAGGCTAATGAACACCATACCGATTGATAAGGTAACAGGGAAACCAATAGCGAAAACGGAGAGTTGAGGTGAAACGCGGTTTAACAAACCCAGGGCCAGGTTTAAGGTGAGTAACAAAGTGATTAACGGTAGCGCTAATCTCATGCCATTAAGGAAAATCAGGCCTGCCGCTTTGGTCAGGGCCATAAACGCATTGCCGTTGAGCGGTTCCCCGCCGATGGGCAATGTATGAAAACTGTCGGCAACCATCGAAATCAGCCACAGATGACCGTTGAACGACAGAAACAGCAGCATGGCCAGCATATCCAGAAAGCGTGCCAGTACCGGCATATTCAGGCGGCTACTCGGATCGAAGAAGGTGGCAAAGGATAATCCCATCTGCAAACCTATCACTTCACCCGCTGTGCGCACGGCGGCAAACGCAAACTGCATGGTGAAACCAATCGATACGCCAATCAGTATCTGTTGGATTAGCAGCCAGAAACCACCGACAGAGAACAAGGTAACGGTAGTGGGGGGTAAGGAAGGCACCAGTACCCAGGTAATCATCACACCCAGCCCGATTTTGACTTTACGACTGATGGATTTTTCATTTAGCAGCGGCGCAGACATGATTAAAGCCAGCACACGGGCGAGTGGCCAGAAAAGCTGACTTATCCAGAACAACAGTTGACTACTGTCAAAAAGAATCATTATCCGATCATATACGGCAGGTTACTGAACAGAGTGCGCATATAGTCGAGCACCAGGTTCAGCATCCAGGGGCCGGCAATCACGATAGTGGTGACAACCGCCAGGATCTTAGGAATAAAGGAGAGCGTCTGTTCGTTGATCTGGGTTGCCGCCTGCAACAGGCTGATAAGAAAACCACTGACCAGCGCAGCCAGCAGCAGCGGAGCCGCCAGCGCCAGCGCAATCAACATGGCATCATGCCCCAGTACCATTACCGATTCAGGTGTCATTGTCGTGGCTCCGGGTTAGGAATAGAAACTTTGGGCCAGCGAACCGACCAGCAACTGCCAGCCATCGACCAGCACAAACAGCATGAGCTTAAAGGGTAGCGATATGGTCGCCGGTGGCACCATCATCATCCCGAGAGCCATCAATACGCTGGCGACCACCAGGTCGATAATCAGGAACGGAATAAAAACGGTAAAACCAATCTGGAAAGCCGTTTTCAGTTCGCTGGTGACATAAGCCGGCAGCAGAATACGCATCGGTACGGCTTCCGGGCCGGCGATTGGCGGTGTGTTGGCTAAACGGGCAAACAGTGCCAGGTCACCTTCACGCGTCTGACGCAGCATAAACTCACGCAGCGGCTGGGAACCTTTCTCAATGGCTTCCTGCATGCTGATTTTGTCTTCACTGAACGGCTGATAGGCATCGGTGTAAATTTTGTCGAACACCGGGCCCATAATAAAGAAGGTCAGAAACAGCGCCAAACCCAGTAAAACCTGGTTCGGTGGTGCAGACGGTGTACCGAGTGCACTTCGCAGCAGGCCAAAAACGATAATGATGCGCGTAAAGCTGGTCATCATCAGTAAGATGGCTGGCAGGAAGGTCAGCGAGGTAATAAACACCAGTGTCTGAACGGGCAGTGACCAACTCTGGCCGCCATTGGCCATCGGTTTGCTGATCAGGCCCGGTAACTGGGCATAAACATCAGGTGCCAGCATCAGCAGGCCGAGCAGCAGCAGTGGAAGGGTGCGTTTCATTTTTTCTTCCCGGCGCTTTTCATTAATGACTGGAGAACCAGACGGAAATCGGGCTTTGGCTCCGCAGCGTCGGGTGTCTCTTGCTGAGGTTTGGCAGGCAGCGTGTGCAGATGGGTAATTTGCTGGGCAGTGACTCCCAGCACCAGACGCGCATCATCAACGTCGACAATCACCACACGTTCACGTTGACCCAGCGAGCAGCTTGCACTGATATTCAGTGTCTGACTGCCGCTGCGCCGTGAAGCAAAACCGAATCGTTTTGCCACCCAGGCACAGGCGAGAATAATAATAATAATCGCCGCCAGCACGCCACTCACCTGAGTGAGCATTGAGCCGGTTGAAATGGCCGGTTGTGGGATGACCGGCTGCTGCTGCGTGGTATTCATTTAGCGACTCAGACGACGCATACGTTCAGACGGGGTAATGATGTCGGTGATGCGCACGCCATACTTATCGGCCACCACGACCACTTCACCCTGAGCAATCAGATAACCGTTAATCAGGATATCCAGTGGCTCACCCGCTAATCCATCCAGTGCGACAACCGAACCTTGCGACAGACGCAGCAGCTCTTTGATCGTCATTTTGGTGCGGCCCAGTTCAACAGTCAGTTTGACCGGGATATCCATAATCATATCGATATCTTGCAGCGAACCGGACACATCGCCCACATCCAGCGATTTAAACACGCTGTCGGTGGGAGAGGATTTTACCTGTTCATTCATTGCGTCAGCCCACAGGTCGTCCGCAGAGATGTCGTCATCGGACGGCTTATTCGTATCACTCATCGGGCTGTTCCTCATTCAGCGAATTCAAAATCGGGTTGATCAGGTGTTCCACGCGCAGAGCGTACTGCTTATTCAGCGTTCCGTACTGGCTGGTCAACACCGGAACGCCATCCACATGGGCGATAATGCGGTCCGGTTTTTCAATCGGTAATACGTCGCCAGGCTTCAAGGCCAGCAGACGTGAAATTCTCATCGATACTTCGGCAAAATTCGCCACCAGCTCCAGCTCAGAGTGCTGAACCTGTTTCACCAGCGTGTCACGCCAGTTTTCATCTTCGCTGCGAGAGTTTTCTAACGGTGGGTTCACCAGCGTTTCACGCAGCGGTTCAATCATGCTGAATGGAATACAGATATTGAACTCACCAGTCAGGTTACCAATCTCAACCTGGAACGGCGTGGTGACCACGATATCGTTAGGTGAGGTGGTAATATTGGTGAATTTCACCTGCATCTCTGAACGAACGTATTCGACATCCAGTGGATAGATCGGCTTCCAGGCCTCACTGTAACAGTCGAGCGCCAGCTTCAGCATACGACGGATGACGCGTTGCTCAGTGTGGGTGAATTCACGTCCCTCGACTTTCGTCGGGAAACGGCCATCACCCCCAAACAGGTTATCTACGGCGATAAACACCAGACTCGGCGAGAAAACCACCAGCGCCGTGCCACGCAGCGGCTTGAGGTGGATAAGGTTAAGGTTAGTTGGCACCGGCAAATTGCGGGCAAACTCATGGTATGGCTGAATCTTGATCGCGCCGACCGAAATATCCGGACTGCGGCGCAACAGATTAAACAGCGCCATACGATAAGAACGCGCAAAACGTTCGTTAATGATCTCCAGTGCCTGCAGACGCTCACGAACCACGCGGCGCTGGGTATTGGGATCATAGGGGCGAATGTCGCTCTCGCCACCGCTACTGACCTTATCTTCTGTCGCACTATCGCTGTCGCCATTGAGTAGTGCGTCAATTTCTGCCTGAGAAAGAATGCTATCGCCCATAAATATCCATCACCGCAGAATGAAGGCCGTGAAGAGGACATCTGTCACGACCTGCTGTGGTTGTCCCTGCACCAGCGGAGGTGCCAGTACCTGTTTTATCTGTGCTACTAATGCCTGCTTGCCTTGTTCATTCGCTAACGCCGAGGCACTTTGACGTGAAAGCAACAGCAGCAGACGACTACGGACTTCCGGCAGATAATCATTCATACGACGACGCGATTCTTCGTCTGGCAAACGCAGCGTAAAGCCCACGTAAAGCACACGATCCGGGTCGTTATCTGGATTGATCAAATTAACCGTAAAAGTATCCAGAGCAAAAAACACCGGCGCAGGTGGCGGCTCCGGCTTTGTTGCCGCAGCGGCATCTGCCGGAGTTTTAATCATGCGCCAGACTGTATAGCCCGCCACGCTGCAAGCGACCAGAGTCACAATGAGTAACACCGGTATCAGGAGCTTACGTTTGCCGCTTTTGGCTTTAGCGTTATCAGTCATATTAGCTGTAACTTCCTGTGATTATTTTCGGGGGCGGTGCCACGTAATCCACTGTCCCACGGCGTTATGACAAATTATCCCGCGTCTTGCGCCAAACAATAGGCAGAAAAGACGCGAGTTTTGCCATCAGCTTACGCGTTTGTTGCCGTCAGGCGAAAATATCAACAGCATTGGAGCCGGCTGCGCGCGCCTGCAGGGCGGCAGGAACGGCAATTGGCGTCACATCACTGTCATTTTCTGTAGCAAGACTAAACGGGCTTCCGTTGTTATTGCGCTGCTGCTCCTGCTGACCAGTAAAAGACTGACCCTGCTGGAACGCATCGCTACTGACATTACTTTGACCCAGGTTGATGCCGCTTTCCGCCAGTGAGGCACGCAGTTGAGGCATTGCTGCCTCCAGTGCGGCCCTGACCTGGCTCTGATTCGACACCATACTCAGCTGGGCCTGGTCATTATCCAGTTTCAGGCTGATCTGGATACTGCCCAGGTCCTGCGGATGCAGATGCAACTCGGCGGTCTGTTGCCCGTTGCGGCTGAACATCAGGATCTGTTGTCCCAGTGCCTGCTGCCATTCCGGGCTTCCCAACTGAGAATTCAGCAGAGGAGTTGCCGGTGCACTTACCATCGAGGTTGACGTCGGGGTAAGTAATGAAGACGCGGTACTGATCACATTATTGGTTATCGTCGCGGTAGGGGCAGAACTTGAATTTTCTTTATCGATATCTTTGCTGACGTTGCTCATAACCTGCTGAAAAGCTGGGTCGAGAGTCACCGCGCCTGGATTTACGGACGCTTTACCAGTGCCCGTGCCGTCAGAAGATTTTGCACTAACGGGAACCAAAAGGGCGTTATTGCTGTTTTTAGCGTCAGCGCCAGTGGCATCACCTTCTTCCGTTGTCACTTTACCCAGAGCCGCACTCAGCGCATTCAGCGTCGATTGTTTATCGCTTTTATTCAGCCCAGCGGTGAGCAGATCGCTACTTTTTGCCGTAGCACTGGTCACCGGAACGGCGGCATTGTTCGGCAGCATGGCATAAAGCGCCTGCAATGCCTGAAGATCACCGTCGCTGAGTGTCACCGCAGGTGCCTCTTTCTCATCCGTCGCCACATCGTCTTTGCTATCGATTTTGGCCTGCTGCGGCTGCAAGAGGGCCGTCAGCGTATCAGGCTTATCCAGGGCTGCCAGCAGATCGCTGATGCCCGGCTTCTTAGTCTCTTTACCGTCATCACTGGCTGCGACCTCGGCGCCATCGACGGCCACGCCCGTGCCACCCTGTTGAGCCAGGGAGAGCAGACGGTTGCCCAACAGCGTCAGGAATCCCTGCTGCGAGGCCTCCCCATCCGCTGTTAATTCACTGCCGGTGCTGTCGAGAGTACTGTCGCTGGTGCTGCTGACTTTCGCGCTGCCGCTGGTTGCCGTCGTCGTGACCGCAGTTGGTAAGGTAATCATTCGCCTTTCCTCAATGATGCCCGTTGGGCAAATTCATCCATCCGTTTCTGATCGAGACGGTTTTCTTGTAACAGGGCGGTAGCCAGCGCGCGTGACTGAAGAGTCTCGTAGGCGTGCAGCCGTTGTTGTTTGTCGCGCCACAGGCGCAATGCATTTTCCACGCGCGTATTCCAGTGCAGCAGTTGCTGACGATGTTGCTCAATCGCGTTTTCCAGCGTCTGAATAAACTGGTGATAGTTGTACCAACGGGTACTGGCTATCCCTTCGCTCATGGTGTTGTTAAGGTTCTTGCGGTATTCGTCCTGATAATTGAGCAGCATGTTGAGCTGCTCATCGGCCTGTTTTTGTGCACGACGCACGTCACCTAACTGAATGGCGGCTTTTTCCACATCTTTGTGCGCCAGGTCGCGCAGCGTATCAATGGCTGAGACTGTCTTTGTCATAAAGCCCTCCAGTCAGGCGGCATCACGCAGCAGGGCATGATGCGACTTCAGATGAAACTTAACCAAAAATCGCCTGCAAATGCAGGCTGGCATCGTCGAATGTGCTGCGCTCAAACATGCCCTGTTGCAGGAAAGCTTCCAGTTCAGGGTAGAGTTTGATCGCTTTATCCAGTGTTGGGTCGGTTCCCGCTGCATAGGCACCCACGCTGACCAAATCACGGTTGCGCTGATAGCTCGACAGTAGCTGTTTAAACTGACGCACGCGGGCGTAATGGGTCTCATCGATCAGGTGTGCCATCACGCGGCTGATCGAGGCCTCAATATCAATGGCCGGATAGTGACCGGATTCCGCCAGACGACGTGACAGAACGATATGGCCATCAAGGATAGCGCGCGCTGAGTCAGCGATCGGATCCTGCTGGTCATCCCCTTCGGTCAGAACGGTATAGAAAGCGGTAATAGAACCACCGCCGTCGATGCCATTACCGGCACGTTCTACCAGTGCAGGCAGTTTGGCGAACACGGAAGGCGGATAGCCTTTGGTCGCAGGAGGTTCACCGATGGCCAGGGCAATTTCACGCTGTGCCATGGCATAACGCGTCAGGGAATCCATGATCAACAGCACGTGCTGGCCACGGTCACGAAAATCTTCGGCAATACGCGTGGCGTACGAAGCTCCCTGCATACGCAGGAGGGGAGAGACATCGGCCGGGGCGGCAATCACCACCGAACGCGCACGTCCTTCGGTGCCGAGGATATTCTCGATAAAGTCTTTCACTTCACGGCCACGCTCACCAATCAGGCCCACGACAATCACGTCGGCTTTGGTGTAACGGGCCATCATGCCCAGCAACACACTTTTACCCACGCCGGAACCGGCAAACAGGCCCATACGCTGGCCGCGTCCGACGGTGAGCAGGGCGTTAATCGCACGCACACCGGTATCCAGCACATCGGTAATCGGCGTACGCTGCAACGGGTTAAAAGGTGGGGTATTCAGCGGTGCGCGATAGCCGGTTTCTGGTGCAGGCAGCCCGTCCAGCGGGCGGCCACTGCCGTCCAGCACGCGTCCCAGCAGTTCCGGACCCAGCATCATCTGTTTACCACTATTCTGTTTGTCGCCTGCAATACGCGCGTAAACGCGTGCGCCGGGCAGAACACCCTCGACATCTTCCAGCGGCATCAGCAGCAGCTTCTGACCGTTAAAACCCACTACTTCACTTTCTACTTCGCTGATGCCCTGGTTGTCATGACGTTCAATCACGCAGGTGGCACCCAGCGGCAGTTGCAGCCCGGTTGCTTCCAGTACCAGACCGGTAGCGCGGATCAAACGACCATAACGACGGACGTCCGGCACTTGGGCCAGACGTTCTTCGAAGTTGTCGAGTGCGCCAAGCCAGCGCGACAGGCGAGTGGTCATTATAATTCTCCCGGTGCGGCCAGGCGGCAGAGTTCGTGCCAGCGGGTGGCAATGCTGGCATCCAGATCGCCATCTTCCGCGCTGACCTTACAGCCGCCGGGATGGATGGTGCTGTCACCCAGCAGACGCCAGCCGTGCAGGCTGAGCGTCGCGCCCAGCGTGGTTTCCACGCGGGGCAAATCGTCGGGATGGACGCGCAGCGTAGGTTTGCCGCTGAACATCGGTTCCTGTTGCAACATGCCCTGAATCTGACGCAGCAGGGCGGTGCCGTCGACGTGAGGCGCCTGGCCAATCACCTGACGGGCCGCTTCCAGTGCCAGCTGCATCAGACGTGAGGCAATCACGCTGTCCAGCGCTTCCAGTGTATGGTGAAACTCGGAAACCAACTGCTGCATACGCGCCTGTAACGGCGCCTGCTGCTGCTGTGCTTCTGCCAGACCCTGTTGAAAACCGGCGTCATAGCCCGCTTTCTGACCTTCAGAAAAGCCGCGCTGCTGCCCTTCGGCGTAACCCAGACCCTGGGCTTCGTTGCGGACCTGAGCCTGCAACTGTTCTAACTGAAACTGCTGCTGCTCGATCGGGTCATCGGTTGTGACTTCGGGTAAGACCAGCTCTTCGAGCAGTGGACGATCGGGGCGCGCCAGATCGTTTGGCTGCCAGCGTTGCCAGGGCAGGGACGCGTTATCAGACATAGGTTTCCTCGCCACCACCAATCACCATCTCGCCGGTTTCGGCCAGACGACGGACAATCAACAGAATCGCTTTCTGTTCGGTTTCCACCGCAGACATACGCATCGGACCGCGGTTGGCGAGGTCGTCGCGCAGGATGTCGGCAGCACGCTGCGACATGTTGCGCAGGAATTTCTCGCGCAATGGCTGCTCGGAACCTTTCAGAGCCACCAGCAGCGATTCGGATTCCACTTCCTGCAACAGGCGCTGGATACTGCGATCGTCCACTTCGACGAGGTTTTCGAACAGGAACATTTCGTCGATGATTTTCTGTGCCAGCTCGCCGTCGAACTCGCGAACCGCTTCGATAACCGCTTCTTCCTGCTGAGTTTTCATCAGGTTGATAATCTCTGCCGCGGTACGAACCCCTCCCATCTTCGCACGCTTGAGGTTCTGACCATCCAACAGGCCATTGAGCACTTCGGTCAGTTCTGCCAGCGCGGCTGGCTGTACGCCGCCGAAGGTGGCAATACGCAGCATCACATCGTGACGCAGACGTTCGTCGAACTGCGCCAGAATGTCGGCCGCCTGGCCACGCTTCAGGTGCACCAGGATGGTGGCAATGATCTGCGGATGTTCGTCGCGGATCAGGTCGGCAGCCGCCTGTGGTTCCATAAAGTTGAGCGTGTCCATCCCGGAGGTGGTATCGCGTGTTTCGAGAATATCTTCCAGCAGGGTGGAGGCTTTCTCTTCGCCCAGCGCTTTGATCAGCACGGAACGCAGGTAGTCGTTGGAGTTGAGGCTCAGCGCTGCAAACTGCTCTGCATCAATCTCAAACTCGCGCAACACATCGGTCAGCTGTTTATGTGATACCTGACGCATGTTGGCAATCGCGGTGCTGAGGTGCTGCACTTCACGGGTATCGAGGTGTTTGAACACCTCTGCGGCGCGGTCTTCGCCAATCGTCATCATCAGGATGGCGCTTTTCTCAGTACCGGTGAGACTCATAGTTCTTCCTTCATCCACTGGCGAATAACCAGAGCCACCACGCGTGGGTCATTTTCTGACATCTCACGAATACGCTGGCTCATCACCTCTGCACTCATGCGGTGCTGAGATTTACGTTCCTGGTCAAGTTCATCTTTCGACAGCTTGACGGAGATTCCGGACTCTTCATCTTCGGCCTGACGTGCAGCAGTAATGGCAGCAGCTTCCAGCGCGGCTTTCTCCTGCTCTGCTTTACGACGCAGCTGTGGGCGAACCAGTTTGCGGTAGAGGATGTAAGCCACAATCAGCACCAGTAACCAGCGTCCGGCTTCCAGCATCTGCTCGATAAATGCAGGCTGTTTCCAGAATGGCAGTTCAGCACCAAGGTCACTGTTTTCCGTGAACGGAGAGTTAACCACGTTCAGGCTGTCGCCACGCTGCTCGGAGAAGCCCATCGCTTCACGGGTCAGGTTTTCGATCTGCTTAAGCTGTGCATCATTCAGTGCAATGGGCTTACCGGCGGCATCGGTACGGTAGTTCACCACCACCGCAACTGACAGGCGCTGAACTTCACCGACATTCATCTTGGTATGCAGGATGGTGCGGTTCACTTCATAGTTAGTCGTGTCGTCGTTACGCGTATTTGACGGAACGATTTTCTGAGCGCTGCTGGTGGCTGCATTGGCTGCCGCATTATTCGCGTTAGCACCGGCTGCACCGTTAGCGCCAGCTGCACCCGCCGCACCGTTAGCACCCGCTGCACCATTGGCACCGGCGGCACCGTTAGCGGGAGTGGTAATCGGGCCTGCGTTGGCCGGTGCCGGTTGGTTCGACAGGGCACCCGGAACGCCGCCAGGATACTGGCCACCAAGTTGTTCGCTGTTGCTGGTCTGGCGTGAGCGAATCGCTTGCTGGTCAGGATTGCTGTTCGGTTTGTACTGCTCGTCGGTCTGCTCACGGGTATTAAAGTCGATCTGCGCGGTGACCTGCGCATGGACATTGCCGTTGCCAACGATAGGACCCAGGATGGCTTCGATACGCTGCTGGAAACGCGCTTCAACATCGCTGGCATATTTTAACTGGGTGTCATTGAGGCCACGCCCGGTTGGATCGTTCTGAGTCAGCAGACGGCCCGCCTGGTCAACGACGGTCACATTGCCCGGTGGCATACCGGCGACGCTGCTGGATACCATATGAACAACGGCGTTGATCTGGCCTTCATCCAGCGCACGACCCGGCTGCAATGCCAGGGTCACAGACGCGGACGGTGATTTCTGCTCGCGCACGAACAGCGTGGGTTTTGGCATCGCCAAATGCACCCGTGCACCCTTAACCGGGCCGAGTGTTTCGATGGTACGTGCCAGCTCACCTTCCAGCGCACGCTGGTAGTTCACCTGCTCGCTGAACTGGCTGATACCGAATTTCTCTTTATCCAGCAGCTCGAATCCCACTGCGCCACCTTTCGGCAACCCCTGTGAAGCGAGGCGCAGGCGCAGCTCATGCACCTGTGTGGCAGGAACCAACAGCGCACCACCCTGATCGTCGAACTTATACGGTACGTTCATCTGGGTCAGTTGCGTGACGATAGTCCCGCCATCCTCATTACTGAGGTTACTATAAAGGACGCGATAATCTGGCTGCTTGGCCCACAATACCATCGCAATAACGATGGCAATGACCGCGGCCGCCGCAACGATAATAGGGATGCGGGGGTTTGCGCGTAGGCGAGCGAACAGGTCATTCAAACCTTTCTTCTCTGGATTATCCTGCGTGACAGTTGCATTCATGACTCGTTCCTGCCTGACAGTTGACCGGACTGTTGCGTGTAGTGTCGTAACAAAACTGACTCCCTGATGCGCTGGCTTAAAAAATTTCCACCTCAATGGACTGCCATTATTTTCTGAAATGAGAAATTCGATGGCTGGATAAGCTGTGATTTATGCGGCTATTTAGGGGCTTTGTCTTATTGACATTGTGTTAAGTTTGTCAGCAATCGTAATCACCACATCGTTCGTTCGGGAGAAAACATGGCTATTCAGGGTATTGAGAGTGTGATGCAGGCGCTGCAAACCACCGCAATGCAGGCTGCTGGCGGTAAAGGCGCTGACAGTACATCGCACGCAGATTTCGGCGCAGAGTTGAAAGCCGCACTCAGCAAGATCAGTGAAACACAAACGGAATCTCGTGCTCAGGCGCAGGACTTCCAGATGGGTAAAGAAGGCGTCTCACTGAATGACGTGATGGTGGATATGCAGAAGTCCAGCGTCTCAATGCAGATGGGCATCCAGGTGCGCAACAAGCTGGTCAGCGCGTATAGCGACATCATGAATATGCAGGTTTAAATTAGTTAAGTGCCTGAATGAAATCGTTTAAAACCCTCTCCGGTGTGTGGGGGGCAGTAGTGGGGCAAAGTCGTTTCAGGGCTGGTAACCATCAGCCCTGCCATACCGCGTGAGAGTGAAAGCAGTCACTGATTAGTGGCGCTGTATCCTCACAGGCGCTTATCGACTCGTCATCAATGTGTTTTTTATTCGGTGGTCATCGTTGATGCCGATGCTATGCGCCTGCCAGCCAATATAGATGCACTCAGACAGTCTAAAACCCCATGAGAATGATACTTAATATCATTTAACTTGTTAGGAATGCTTCTTACTTGTATTATTCCTTTGCCCCTCACAGAGCTAACACCATAGAGTGCCGGAGATAAGCGCCGGAAGGGGTATGTCACTCTCCTCTTTTTCTCTCTCCCGGTCATAAATCCTGCAATCTGCCCTGTATTTTTCTTCGTCACTGCCGATAACTTTCAACAGCGATCCTGAGCGCGTGCAGTTTTTCCGCGCCGGCTGACAACAATGAATAATAACCTTGAGGTAGACATGGATAACTTTCAAAAAGAGATCGATGAGAGAGCGAATCTCGCATTATCGAATAAGTTCGAACTTTTGTTATTCCGCCTGGGGTCTGCTCATCAGGATGATAAGCCTGAGCTGTTCGGCATTAACGTTTTTAAACTGCGTGAAATCGTGCCGATGACCAACATCACCCGTGCGGCAGGCATGAAATCCCCGCTGCTGGGTATGGCGAATATTCGTGGGCAGTTGATCCCGGTGATCGATCTTCCTGCGGTGGCGGGCTGCACTCCCTCAACGGGCCTGAATTTATTACTGGTCACCGAATACGCGCGTAGCACGCAGGCGTTTGCGGTGGAATCTGTCGAAGATATCGTGCGCCTTGACTGGAGCCAGGTACATGCCGCGGAATCCGGTGTCAGTACCCGTAATATTACCAGCATTGCCTGCCTGGATAACAACAACAACATGGCCATGGTGCTGGATGTTGAGCAGATCCTGCATGATGTCATCCCTTCTGTTCGTGAAGTGAAAGAAGGCGACATTAAGGTGAAAACCTTCAAGCTGAAGCCGGGCGCGATAGCGATTGTGGCGGAAGACTCGAAAGTTGCCCGTCAGATGCTCGAGCAGGGCCTGAAAGCGATGGGGATCCCGGCCGAAATGCATACCACAGGCCTGGAAGCCTGGGAAAAAATTAAAAAGCTCTATAAGGAAGCGCAGGAAGAGGGCACATCTATCCATGACAAGATCGCGCTGGTGTTAACCGACCTTGAAATGCCCGAAATGGATGGCTTTACGCTGACGCGTAACATCAAGAGCGACCACAATCTGAAGGATCTTCCGGTGGTGATCCACTCTTCACTTTCTGGCAGTGCTAACGAAGATCATGTCCGTAAAGTTGGGGCGAATGGTTATGTGGCGAAATTCGAAATTAACCAGCTTTCCGCTGTGATTCACCAGGTACTGGAAGACGCAGTCTACTGATTAGATTGCGTTAAATGGCGTTAAAGATCCCTCTGTCCTCAGGGGGCTGCCAATGAAGAGAATGCGGCGGGCAGGGAAGGTGCGACTGCCGCACCTGCCTGTTTGTACTTCGCCCTGCAACGCCCTTGCAACATGACGATAATCATTGCGTGAATTCACACATCAGAATAATTCACTTATCACTTGTCTGAAAAATCCTAGAATGAAACCGGGCATCGTTAAAAGGAGGCTGGAGGGAGTAAGGAAGAGAACGTACAAGGCCCGGTACGTCGGTTTGACGTTATCTGGATGGTGCGCTTGCTTACTGAGGTTCCTTCATCAGAACTTATGGATAAAGACAGTCATAACCCACCCGCCGATCATCAGGCGGACGTTCCTGCAGACCCTCCACCGGACAGCACGGATTGTGCTCATCCGATTGCGGTGGATCTGGAAGGTTGGGTGTTAACACCCGCGCAGCGAACCTTTATTAAGTCCTTACTCAGTGAGGATGACGAAAGCGATACCGATCGCTAAAAACAAACAGGCCGCCCGTGTGCGGCCTGTTTTTTTATCTGTCCTGTGCCTGCTGAACAAACGCAGCGCAAAATGAGCAGCCTGAAGGGTTGCCTGGGCCTGGTAAAGCACAATGCGGGCAGCTATGCCCGGCGGCAAATGTACTGCGCATATTCAGACTTAACCTCGCACACTCTTCCTGACCCAGCAGATGACCAATTTTGCGTATCAATCGTTTTTCACGCTGACGCGCAGCGATGGCAGCCGCACGTCGCGCCTTATAACGGCTACGACAGGTACCGAATGGCGCTGCCGTTTTCCAAAATATCGTAGTCATAATGACCTCCGGTGCAGGAACCCGTTCTCTGATTCCCCTTGCCATGTGCGGTAAAAACCCTCGTAAGCGCAGCTGATGAATCGCGCCTATAAAAAACGATAGCTATAGTTATTATCAATATCAAATGTTATGAGTTAAATAACCTGCGCTATCAACGTATTTATTTGAAATAACTGATTTTTAATATTTAATTTGGATTAATTGGCAGTTTAATGGCAAAGATCTGAAAAATTTTACTAACCTATTCAGTTATATCGATAGATGAACACTGTCATGCCCATGATGTGAGAGGGATGATGGATTACCGCGAGGAAATACTGATGGTTTCTGTGTTGTTCAGGGTGTCTGGCGGTCACTACGAGGAGATCATCCTGCCGGAGCAGGAGGTGAGTGATTATCGTCTTAAATCGCGGATAAGGAAAATAGCCACACCGATTAAGCGGACTTCTCCCGCCAGCTCAACCGCCGGCAGGCGTGGGTCATCAACGGTTAAAAAACCATTCGAGGGCCCTTCCAGATAACGGTACACAGAGACGCGTGAATTCATCTCAGCCATGACGAGATCTCCAGATTCAACTGGTACATCGACGTCAATGATCACAACGCTGCCAGCGGTGGCTTCCACGCAACCGCTGTTGCGGTCAAGAATATAGGCCCGCCAGCTCTTTTTAGCCTTAACGCCGGTGGGGACAGCGACCAGTTCAGTGGTTTTTCCGTTGGCATCCCAGAGCGGCACAGTAGTGCCGCTTTTCACTTTGTCTGTGGGGCTCATAGTTGCCGCTCCGCGCATCTCTCCCGCGCCATTTGCCAGCCACTCCACGTTGATATCCAGTGCTCTGGCAATGTCGACCAGCTTACGCGATCCCTCTGCTTCACCCTTCGTCAGCCGCCAAATCGTTGGCTGTGATACGCCCGATGCTTTTGCTAAAGCACCCTGTGTCATTCCCATCATGGTCATAGCCATGTTCAGCCGCCAGGCGAGTGTATTCGGTTTCATATACCAGAATTTATAGCGATGCGTATTTTTCGTCAAACACGCTTTGCTATTATTTTTTATAATAGCTTTTGCTATTTTTTGTCTTTTATCTATACCTATAAGTATTGATGTGGTGAGCGAAGGGCATTCAAAAGCGTTTTTTTGTTGCCAGTCAGGAAAGCATGTCAGGTTCTATGTGGTGCTGATTGCCACATCCGGCAGTTCGGGAACAGGTCCAGTATTAACGTGACGTTGCAGGATAGTGTTGCACCGATAGCGACGGATTTCCCCTTATTGCAGGATATTTTTTACCGCTCTTTACCAACCCGGTCGTCCAGCCTAATCGCTGGTCTCATCTTTACGGTGGCGTAATGGCCACCCGTCCAGGTGTCTTTGCCTGCGTCGCCGCGCGATCGGGAGATCGTAGTGACCTGGCCAAAACACTGTTTTGACATTCACCTTAGCAGGCCGGCACCTGCCATAAAGCGGGGCTGTCGGCCCCCCCTGCACGGGACAAAGGAGCAGACTATGCGAGATATCAAAATACTATTGGAACGATGGGGCGGTTGGGCGGCGGCCAGTGGACACGGGCTGGGCTACTCTTCTGTCGCGGCGGGCTTCAGAGGTCTGGTCAGCGATCGCGGTCATCAACGACTGACGTGCAGTGATAACGACGGTCTGATACTCGACGGTTGTATCAGCCGGCTGATGAAAGTGAATAAAGAACAGCACAATATCCTTGTCGCACATTACCTCTATCAAATTTCACTCCGTTCGATTGCCCGTCGTCGTCGCTGCGCTGACGGGACTATCCGTAAGCAGATTCAGACGGCTGAGGGATTTGTTAATGGCGTTCTCACCGCACTGGAGTGTGAACTGGAATGTGAACCGCTTTGTGAACTTGAGTATGACAATTCCGAATAAAAAAACGCAACTAACGCAATTGAAAAAAGGGAATTTTTAAAAAAACGCAGGGAAATTTATTGCGTACGCAAATTCTGTCTCAAACTATCACTATCCACCTTTAAATAACGCTCTTAAGCGTCGCTGTTGTATATCGTTTATGAGGAATTCACCCTTTCATTGTTAGACGTAATGAACAAGGCTTGCTGAGGCAGCCTTTTTTTATTGCCTGTTAGTGAGGTGACCTATGAGTAAAGTCATTCAGATTTTAATGTATGAAGAAGGATACCAGGAGAAACCTTATCGGGATACGGAGGGATATCCGACGGTAGGGTGCGGAATTAAGATTGGACCCAAAGGTGCGGCGCTCGATAATTATATTTTCAGCCTGCCGCGAACGGTCGCCGAAGTCTGGTTACAGGAAATGCTGAACAGCCAGATGAAGGATATTAACCGTCGTCCTTCTATTCTGGCTGCGCTGCGCCAGTGCAACACCCCGCGCGCCGATGTGTTGTACAGCATGGCCTACCAGCTGGGTGTTGACGGGCTGTCAGCGTTCAAAAATACCCTGTTGCTGATTGCTGCGGGGAATTTCAGCGGTGCAGCGGAAGCGATGCTGGCCAGCCTCTGGGCACGACAAACGCCGACACGCGCCCAGCGCCATGCTGATGTGATGCGCAGCGGAACCTACACACAATATCAGGAGGTCCTGTGAAATTTACCCTGTTTGTTTCGCTGGTGGCTGTGACGTCACTGGCAATCTGGCTATTAGTCCATTATGGGCGGGTGGCGGTAGTCAATCATGCGCGCCTGTTATTGAAAACCTGGTCTGTCTGGCTGGCGTCAGGGGGATCGGCACTGACCGCATGGGTGCAGTCGTTTCCCGATGCTGCGCTGACAGCATGGAGTTCGCTCCCAGAGGATGTTAAGTCCTGTCTGCCACACAACTTCCTGGGGATGACGGGCGCGTTTATGGTGGCAATGGCAGTGATGGCGCAGTTTATAAAACAGAAAAACCTGAGCAAACAGCGTGATGCGCTGAATGGGGGCAAGGTATGAGTGCACTGTTTTCACTACTCAGCAGTAGCTGGCATGGCCTGCTGGCGATCGTTGCCGTGGCTGGGGCTTTTTTCGCCGTCTGGTTCGGCGGTAAGCAGGTGGGTAAAAGCCAGCAGCGAGCGAAAGCCCAGGTCGCCGAGGCGCAGAAAAGTGCTGCTCAGATTGCCGTTGTGGCAAAAAAACAGGCAGATAACAGTGAGGAGGCAAAACGTGTACAAACGGCCAATGCAGTGCTTGATGATACTGACGCTCGTCGCAAGTTGCAGCAGTCACAATTCAACTCCGACGATAGCCAGTGAGTTAATTACCGACTCTTCCTGCACCCTGTTTTCACCTATTTACACACACGGTCAGGATGCACAGTTAATGGATATCAGAACGGTCAGACAAATAAATGCCCATAACGAACTCTGGGTATCATTGTGTGCAAGTAAAAACAAGTAAACCTCGCCTTTGTTATTTTATATAGGAGGTGTTACGCAGTTTGTTATTTATTTCATCCCACTTAATCCCATTTATTTATCCTGAATAAGGCGGCTGACATCTGTGCGCTGCCCGGAGGTTATTATGATTGAAGTTAACTCTTTTGCTGAATTACGGACCACCGCGCCATCAAAATCAGGCGAAATTGCGCTGTTAAAACGTTATTACGACAAAGACTCCACCTTTCGTGGTGGTGGTACTTTTGCCGGTTTCGTGACCACGGCGCTGCCGGTGGATGACAGTGGCACCTATGCCGTCGGAACAGGATTTTTCTGGAAACGGGTGGTGAACAGCCAGGACGAGCTGAATATCTATCACTTTGGCGGCAAAGGTGACGGTATTACCGACGACAGCGGTGCCTTTAAGCTGATGCTGAACTGGGCACAGAATGTGAATACCAGCAGTAAGGACCTGGGCGTTCGTTTCCCGGGCGGTAAGTTTCTGATCAACCCGATTGATCTTTCCGCCAGTGAAATTCCGTTCTTTTATCTCTATGGTGACGACAACCCCCAGGGGGGAATGCCGCGTACCACCATTGTTTCTGACAAATCAACCAGCCCGGTGTTCAAAGTGAACGCACGGCGCACGGCGATAAAAGGTATTTGCTGGAACGGTCAGGCCTCGGCGGATATCACCGCCAATAAGGGAGCGATCAGCGCTGAGATGTGTACCAACCAGCAGCCCTTCTTTGAAAATATTATGGTGGCGGGGCAGACGGTGCTGATCACCTGCTTCCGGGTACAGAATTCGGGGGGGACGGCAGTCAAGCTTCTGGATACGCTGGATACCAAGTTCGACCAGATCTACTCGATCAATACCTATGGGCGCGTGTTTGACGTCGGCTGGTCTGATACGGTGAAGGGCGTATGGGACCACTCCACGGCCATTGAGTTGTCGAATGCTAACTTCCAGAGCGGCTATGGTGACGCGACGCTCATGATGCCGCGCGTTGGCCAGGGGCTGATACGCAACGTCTGGATTGAGCACACCCGCTTCCCGGGGGATTTCAATAACGGGCAGTGGCTGGTGGATGCCCTGAGTCTGGAGGACTGCGCCAATCCGCTCAATATGGATAATGCCCGCGTGCAGATCCGCCAGCTTAATCTGCAATCCGGCGGCGCGGCCCCCCTCACCCCCGCCGCGGGGCGCTGGTTGTCCGGCTATGAATCCGGCTGGCGCCGGGATGAAAGCTTCGGTACACAGATGACCGGCACTATGCGCGCGGGCTGGTACAGCGGCTATAAAATTACCAACATCTCTACCAGCGACAAATGGTACAAGCTGGGTAAAGTCTTTATGCCAAAAGATAACCAGCAATGGATCATTGAGATGATCGGTAAGTCGGCGAACGATGCGGTGACCGGGACGGCGGGAAGCCCTATCGGTGCCATGTCATCCGGCACCAGTTATCTGGCCATCTCTCGCTGCGCCACAGCGATTTACGGCGATATCCGGCATCATGGTTCTCCGGCGGTACTGGATATCAAGTTCAACCGCATCGGCGTGACCACATCGGAGATTTGGGTCAAACTCAAAGCGGCCAGCGGTGACACCCTGTTCAACCTGAAATCCACCGGACCGACGCGCTTTGAATCCGGTGAGTGTTCGCTGTTTACACCGGATCTGAGTGAAGTCACGGATGCCACGACGATAGGCACTGTCTCACCGGCGGCGCGTATGAGCCTGCACAACGGTCTGGCGGGCGTGGGGGCGAATGAAAAAGGGGTACTGACGGTAGCGACTGCGATCGCAACGGCACCGGCCACCACCACGGTTGCCGGTTATATCACTGTCAACGTCAATGGGACCGATAGAAAAATTGCGTATTATTAATCAACAACTTAAGGTCGGGGGAACCCGGCCTTTTTTTGTCGTTTTCGCGGTTGTTATAAAATGGTTATGAACTTTCTCCACCTCGCCCGGTCACAAAAGGGGTAGGCTTCTTTTAACGATGAAAGGAAATATCCATGAGTGATAACGAAAGCAAAACGCAGACTGACCACTTACGTGACGTGACTTCGCAGCTAAAAGAAATGCGCCATTATGCTCAGAGTAATACTGAAACGCTGTCAACACAGTGGCTGGCGTTCGATCAGGGGGAGCACAAAGACACGGGCTTTGCTGAGAAAATTAATCAGTTACTGACTCAGCAAGGCAGCTTGCTGGATGAGCTGGATACCACCATCCAGGATTTTGAAATCGAAGCGAACCGCATCGAAAACGAAGCATAAGGCAAAAAAGCCGGCCTTTTCAGGTCGGCCCTTTATTCTCATCAGGCCTGATTGCTCAGGTCTGTCATCGCCAGACCCGTTGTTACAAGATAAATTCCGGACGGACCTGATTTCGTCCGCTGCTCTTGGCGATATAGAGCTGCTCATCGGCTTTGGTAATCGACTCATCCAGACTGTTAACGTTATTGATATTCAGCGCGCTGATACCGATGCTGGCCGTCACACTGAGATCGTTGCCGTCAAGCAGGATCTGGTTCTCTTCAATGCTGTGACGCAGACGATTGGCTAACAGAAAAGCGCGCGGCTGCGAAATCCCCTCTATTAATACCAGAAACTCCTCACCCCCCATCCTGCACACCATTGCCGATGCCGGTAGTCCCTGACGAATACACTCCACCGTTTTTGCCAGCACATAATCGCCGCTGGCATGACCGTAGGTATCATTAATGTTCTTGAAGCGGTCGATATCAATGACAAATACCGCGCCAAAAAAGCCTTTCGGGCGGTTACGCGGAGTGACCAGTGTTTCCAGTTTGGAGGCGAGACCACTGCGTGTCAGTGCCCCGGTAAGGAAATCATAGTCGGCACGCTTAGTAATACGCGCCACCAGTTTGCGGTTTGAAGCGGTACTCAGTGCCACAATCAGTGGACTGATCAGCATCGCGGCTACACCCAGGCGCGCAGATGACAAACTATCAATACGGAACAGGTCGTCTTTGCCCTGAATATTCAGCACGTTTCCCGCGACCAGAATAATTTCGCTGATACCGGTCAACAGCGTCAGGAAACAGGTAATAAACAGCGGATAGCTGATCGCACACCACAACAGCGCCGGTAACGGGAACAGTAAACTGCCGCCGCCGCCAACCCAAATGCCTGTCACCGTTGTGAGCACCAACGCCAGTATCGGTAGCACGGTGCTGTCGCGCAGGGCGGCAACCAGATGAGCCAGTTCATCGCGTCGCGGCAGGCTTATCACCAACGGTAAAAGCAGAATCGATGTCGACATCTGTTCGGAGAACCAGGAGAACCAGGCTTTAAACAGCTCATCTTCGAAGTAGCGCTCGCTGACGATGGCGCCGACCAGCGCACAGGCTGCGGCACCCAGCAGTGAGGCAGGAAACACATGTAACAGCGCCTGCAAGCGGCGGGGATGTCCGCGTGTGAAGAAAGGGTTACTCAGCAACACCCAGCGGGCGGTGGCGATAAAAAGAATATTCGCGATATCCAGACCGACAGCAATCATCATCTGGGTACCATAAAGAATATCGGCACTGAGCATGCCAAAATAAAGAACGACAAGGGTGCTGGGTTTGTCCAGCGACGGGAAGCGGATCAGCAACCCCAGAAGAATGGCGTTACTCGGCCAGAACAGGGAGAGTGAGGCTAAATTGCGCGATTCCAGGCCAATTGTGGATAGCAGCATGGCGAGGGCGAATAAGATGATGGCCCGGTTTAGGTTATTTTTATAATTTGGCATCGTTAGGCTCAGGACGGTTAAAACGGGTCACTCTCGAGACGGTCGAGTTTACGGGCTGGCTGCAGGTAGATAACAGATCGACATCAGGGGATTGGCGCGAAATGACGCGCCAACAACATACGTGACAACCCGGATGAAAGCAATTTCTTAAGACTATTCCTGGTGTTGCTATTAGCAGAACGGCGTAAGGACGGTCTCACGGTTAGCTGCGCTACTCACTCAGTTAAGCATTTTTAATCTGTTTCCCGGCCAGCGCCGTTATGTGATGCCACATATAGCGTAAAAACCAGCAGCGATCGAATAAAAAAATGTACAGCCATACGGATTGGGAAAAATCCTGGTGATGCTAACTCACTGAGCTTAATCATAAAACAAAGATGGGGCGTGAGCAGTGCGCGCCCTGCGTGGAAACCCGTCTGCTGAAATACAGAGAATGAGTGGGCTTAAGTACGCCAGCAGGCAAGTGCATTGCAGCAGGTGACGGAGAACCTTACCCGACGCAGTGAGGGTAAAGTGTTTCAGCCATTGACAAAACAATGTGCGGACTCAGGGGCTTAGTGGTTCCATAACGCAGTGCTAACCTTTATTATCCTCCCCAATTGTTTACTGCCATAAGAAAGACGGATGTCATGTATCAACCTGTCGCCTTATTTATAGGCCTGCGCTATATGCGCGGGCGTGGTTCAGATCGCTTCGGGCGGTTTGTTTCCTGGCTTTCCGCTATCGGCATTACGCTGGGTGTGATGGCACTGGTTACCGTGCTGTCGGTGATGAACGGCCTTGAGCACGAGCTGGAAAAAAATACCCTTGGCCTGATGCCGCAGGCGGTGATCACCAGCGACACCGGGTCGATCAATCCGCAACAACTGCCCGCCAGTAGCCTGCACCTCAGCGGGGTCAGTCGCGTCACTTCGCTGACGACCGGGGAAGTGGTGATGCAGAGTGCACGCAGCGTTGGCGTGGGCGTGATGCTGGGCATTAATCCCGATGAAGCCGATCCGTTAACACCGTATCTGGTGAGCGTACGCCAGCAGCAGCTGGAATCAGGTCAGTACAATGTGATCATCGGTGAACAACTGGCAGGGCAGCTGGGCGTAAAACGTGGCGATCAGGTGCGTTTGATGGTGCCGTCAGCCAGCCAGTTCACCCCGATGGGGCGTATTCCCAGTCAGCGTCTGTTTACCATTATTGGCACCTTTGCCTCGAACAGCGATGTCGACGGCTATCAGATTCTGGTCAACCAGCAGGATGCCTCGCGTCTGATGCGTTACCCGGCCGGGAATATCACGGGCTGGCGTTTATGGCTGGACAAACCGTTACAGGTGGACAGCGTCAGCCAGCAAACCCTGCCGAAAGGGCTGGTGTGGAAAGACTGGCGTGAGCGCAAAGGCGAACTGTTCCAGGCGGTGAAGATGGAAAAAAACATGATGGGTCTGCTGCTCAGCCTGATTGTCGCCGTCGCCGCCTTCAATATTGTCACCTCGCTGGGCCTGCTGATTATGGAGAAGCAGGGTGAAGTCGCGATCCTGCAAACGCAGGGGCTGACACGCCGTCAGATTGTGGCGGTATTTATGGTGCAGGGCGCAACGGCCGGTATTGTCGGCGCGCTGCTCGGTGCACTGCTCGGCGTGCTGCTGGCCAGCCAGTTAAATAACCTGATGCCGGTGATTGGTGCCTTCCTTGATGGTGCCGCCTTACCGGTTGAAATTTCCCTGACTCAGGTTGCCACCATCACCCTGACGGCGATTGTCGTGGCGCTGTTGTCAACGCTTTACCCTTCCTGGCGCGCGGCCGCCGTTCAACCCGCTGAGGCTTTACGTTATGAGTAACAAGATCCTGTTGCAGTGCGACAACCTGTGCAAACGCTATCAGGAAGGCAGCGTGCAGACCGATGTCCTGCGCAACGTTACCTTCAGCGTAGAACCGGGTGAAATGATGGCGATTGTTGGCAGTTCCGGTTCGGGGAAAAGCACCCTGATGCACCTGATGGGCGGGCTGGATACACCGACCTCGGGCGAGGTGGTGTTTGACGGCCAGTCGCTCAACAGCATGTCCTCGGCAGCCAAGGCCGGGTTGCGTAACCGCGAACTGGGCTTTATCTATCAGTTCCACCATCTGCTGCCAGATTTCAGTGCGCTGGAAAATGTCGCGATGCCGCTGCTGATTGGCCAGACCGCCAAAGCAGAAGCTCAGCAGAGAGCGGTCGACATGCTGAAAGCTGTCGGGCTGGATCACCGTGCTGCACACCGTCCTTCAGAATTATCCGGCGGTGAACGTCAGCGTGTGGCCATCGCGCGTGCGCTGGTCAACAACCCGCGCCTGGTGCTGGCCGATGAACCGACCGGTAACCTTGATGCGCGTAACGCCGATGCCATCTTTGACCTGCTCAACGAGCTCAATCAACGGCAGGGCACGGCTTTTCTGGTCGTCACCCACGATCTGCATCTGGCGAAACGTATGCGTCGTCAGATGGAGATGCGCGACGGGCAGCTCAGTGACCAGGTCAAACGGGCAGGTAGCTTCTGATGGCGGGTTCTCTCTCTCTTCTGCTCGGCCTGCGCTTCAGTCGTGGCCGTCGGCGCGGAGGCATGGTCTCGCTGATTTCAGTGATCTCAACGATCGGGATTGCGCTGGGCGTGGCGGTGCTGATCGTCGGGCTAAGCGCGATGAATGGCTTTGAACGTGAACTGAATAACCGCATTCTGGCCGTCGTGCCGCACGGTGAAATTGAGCCGGTCAATCAGCCGTTCACCGGCTGGCAGGGGCTGGTGCCGAAAATGGAACAGGTTCCCGGCATTGCGGCAGCAGCACCCTACATTAATTTCACCGGGCTGATTGAAAGCGGCAGCAAGTTGCAGGCCGTGCAGGTGAAAGGTGTTGACCCGCAGCAGGAGAGCCGCCTCAGTGCGCTGCCCTCCTATGTGCAGGGCGATGCCTGGCAGAACTTTGGTGCGGGCAAGCAACAGATCCTGCTGGGGCAGGGCGTCGCCAACAGCCTGAAGGTAAAACAGGGCGACTGGCTGACGATTATGATCCCAAACAGCGATGCCGGGCACAAATTGTTGCAGCCCAAGCGCGTGCGCCTGCAAGTGAGCGGTATCTTAAAGTTAAGCGGGATGCTCGATCACAGTCTGGCGCTGGTGCCGTTAGCGGATGCGCAGCAGTTGCTGGGCATGGGGGACAGTGTTACCGGCATCGCCATCAAAGCCACTGATCCGTTCAATGCGGTCAGCCTTGTCCGTCAGGCGGGCGAAGTCACCCACGCGTATGTGTACATTCGCAGCTGGGTAGGCACTTACGGTTATATGTACCGTGATATCCAGATGATCCGCGCGATTATGTATCTGGCGATGGTGCTGGTGATTGGCGTGGCCTGTTTCAATATCGTCTCCACCCTGGTGATGGCGGTGAAAGATAAAAGCAGCGACATTGCCGTACTGCGCACCCTGGGAGCGAAAGACGGTCTGATCCGCGCTATCTTTGTCTGGTATGGTCTGCTCGCCGGACTGGTGGGCAGCGTGAGCGGCGTGGTGGTGGGGGTGCTGGCTGCGTTCAATCTGACACCGATCATTCATGGGATTGAAGCGCTGACCGGTTACCATTTCCTTTCCGGGGATATCTACTTTATTGATTTCCTGCCGTCAGAGCTGCACTGGCGTGATGTTGGGATTGTCCTGGTCACGTCACTGTTACTCAGTCTGCTGGCAAGCTGGTATCCGGCGCGCCGGGCTAGCCGTATCGATCCGGCACGGGTACTGAGTGGGCAGTAAAAACACGAGGGCATTGAGAGCGGTCTCTCACTCTCAGGATGCGGATTTTCCTGGGGTGGATATCACGTTTATCGGCACACTCTCAGTGCACCCGGGTTAATCACCCGTTATTATCAGGGACAGGTTCCGCACCGTACGGTGCGCCATTCCTGCATATTAAGGATTAGAGGATTTGATGATGCGCACACCCCGTCGCCGCCTCAGGCTGGCACGCTACAAGAAGACCCGACGCCAGGTTCACCAGCGTTTTCGTCAGCGCATTTTCGAACGTGACCGCAATATCGAAATTGCCCGTCATCCGCTGCCGCGTGTGGTCGTGCTGACCGGGGCCGGGATTTCCGCTGAATCCGGCATCCGGACTTTCCGCGCAGCCGATGGCCTGTGGGAAGAGCACAAAGTGGAGGATGTCGCCACGCCGGAAGGCTTTGCCCGCGACCCTCAGCGGGTACAGGATTTCTACAATGCCCGCAGGCGTCAGCTGCAGCAGGATGATATCCAGCCCAATGCGGCGCATCTGGCACTGGCCGAACTCGAAGCGGCACTGGGTGACCACTTTCTGCTGGTGACGCAGAATATTGACAACCTGCATGAGCGCGCCGGAAACCGTAAGGTGATCCATATGCACGGTGAGCTGTTAAAAGTGCGTTGCTCCGGCAGTGGTCAGATCCTGCAGTGGACGGATGATGTGAAACCCGACGATCGCTGCCATTGCTGTCAGTTCCCATCCGTATTGCGCCCACACGTGGTGTGGTTTGGCGAAATGCCGTTGCAGATGGATGAAATTTACCAGGCGCTGGCGCAGGCAGATTATTTTGTGGCGATTGGCACCTCCGGGCACGTTTATCCGGCGGCAGGCTTCGTCCATGAAGCCCGTTTACAGGGGGCTCACACCGTGGAGCTGAACCTGGAACCAAGCCAGGTGGGCAGCGAGTTTGAAGAAAAAGAGTACGGACTGGCCAGCGAAGTGGTCCCGGAATGGGTTCATGACCTGCTGAAAAACATCGCTGTACCGGTACTGACCGGTGCCGATGCGTCCTCAGCGTTTGGCCAGCGAGAAAACCAGGTGGGCGATAACTCCGCCGATTAATCCCCAGAACGCGGCACCCACGCCAAGCAGGGTGAGACCCGAGGCGGTGATCAGAAAAGTGATCACCGCTGCATCTCGCTGTTTGTCATCGCTTAATGCCCGTTGCAGACTCCCGGCGATGGTGCCCAGCAGTGCCAGCCCGGCAATCGTGTGGATCAGTGCCAGCGGCAACGCAGTAAACAGGCCGCTAATCGCCCCACCAAACACCCCTGCCAGTAAATAAAACACCCCGGCAGCGGCTGCGGCCCAGTAACGGCGCTGCGGATCGCTGTGCACCTCCGGTCCCATGCAAATCGCGGCCGTAATCGCGGCAATACACACGGTAAAGCCACCGAAAGGGGCGAGTAGGAGTGCCACCAGTCCGGTCCAGGCGATCAGCTGTGACACCGGAAGCGTATAGCCGTGCGCTTTGAGGGTGGCGATACCGGGTGCATTCTGTGATGCCATCGTGACCACAAAAAACGGTACGCCAATGCCCAGCAGCGTTTCAAGCGTAAAGCGCGGCATGATAAATTCCGGCATCACCAGGCTCTGCGTCTGCGTAGCATGAATATTGCCCTGGAGTGCCGCCACGCCTAACCCTGCCAGCAAGGTGAGAATAATGGCATAGCGCGGCAGCAGACGGCGTGACAGCAGATACACCAGGCACATGGTGCCGCTCAGGGCGAAGTTAACCTGGAGCGCGGCAAACGCATCCACGCCAAAGCGCAGTAAAATTCCTGCCAGCATCGCGGCAGAGATCGCCTGCGGTATGGCATTCATCAGGCGGGCAAACAGTCCGGTAATGCCGCAAAGAAAGATCAGCGCCGAGGCAAAGACAAATACGCCAACGGCCTCATTGAGCGAGGTGCCGGGCAGGCTGGTCACCAGCAATGCTGCGCCGGGCGTTGACCAGGCGGTGAGCACCGGCGTGCGATACCACAGTGAGAGGCCGAGCGTGGTGAGGCCCATCGCCAGCCCAAGCATGGTCAGCCAGCCGCCCGTTTGAGACGCGGTGGCCCCGGCGGCCGCTGCGGCCTGGAAAATAATCGCCGCAGAGCTGGTGTAGCCGACGAGCACGGCGACAAACCCGGCAACGATGGCAGGAAACGTCAGGTGACTTAATGTAAGCGGTGGGCGCATAGCGAGTGTCCTGGCAGAGGCAGACCAATGTGCGTTATAACGTACAAGGTAGCATCGTGCGTTATAGCGCACAAGGCGTTATACTCGTTTCATGCTTACAGGAGATCACAACGTGGACAGTCTGCAATACCATCTGGCGCAAACCCTGAAGACCCAGCGTAGCGCACGCGGCTGGAGTCTGACCCAGGCCGCGGATGCCACAGGCGTGAGTAAAGCGATGCTCGGGCAAATCGAACGTGCGGAATCCAGCCCGACCGTGGCAACACTGTGGAAAATCGCAACGGGTTTTAACCTGCCATTCTCTGCCTTTATCGACCCGCCAGCCATTGACAGTGCGGCACGGCACCAGCGTCAGCAGGGCTACACTGCCTTTGACAGTACGATGCAGGTGTTCCCGCTGTTTCCTTTCGATGCCGCCCTGAATTTTGAAATGCTGGTGATTGAGCTGGCCGCCGGGGCATCCAGTGCATCTGACGCCCATGAACGCGGTGTGGTCGAACATGTCATTGTCATCGAGGGCGAGCTTGAGTTACAGGTTGATGGTCAGTGGCAGCGCCTTAACGCGGGGGATGGGGTGCGTTTTCACGCTGACTGCGCCCACGCCTATCGCAATCCAGGCACGGAGCCCGTGCGTTTTCATGATCTCATCCATTATCCGCAACGTTAATGGCGCGTCAGCGTACTAAACTGACCTGAAACAATATTTAACATTGTTCCGCTATCCATAATAAGCACTGGCATCCAAAGGGAAGACAGATGAATAATTTACTTGATCGCTTCTTAAACTATGTGTCTTTTGATACGCAATCTAAAGGTAACGTTCGTCAGGTTCCCAGTACTGAAGGACAGCTTCGCCTGGCGCAAAGATTGTGTGATGAGTTGCGTGCGCTGGGACTGAGCGATGTTGGCTGCAGCCCACGCGGTATTGTGATGGCCACGCTACCGTCAAACGTAAGCTGGCCGACGCCGGTCATCGGTTTTATTTCCCATATGGATACGTCCCCGGATTTCACCGCGAAAAATGTCAACCCGCAGGTGATTGAGAATTATCGTGGTGGCGATATTGCCCTCGGTATTGGCGATGAAATTTTGTCGCCGGTGATGTTTCCGGTACTGCATGAGCTGACCGGACACACGCTGATCACCACCGACGGTAAAACGCTGCTGGGTGCGGACGATAAAGCCGGTATTGCTGAGATCATGACGGCGCTGGCCCATCTCACCTCCGGAGAAGTGGCGCACGGCGAGGTGCGCGTTGCTTTTACGCCCGATGAAGAAATTGGCCGGGGCATCCAGCACTTTGATGTTGCCGCCTTTGCGGCAGACTGGGCTTATACCGTCGATGGCGGGGGCATGGGGGAGTTTGAATATGAAAACTTCAATGCGGCTTCCGTCACCGTAAAAATCACCGGCAATAACGTCCATCCGGGAACGGCAAAAGGTGTGATGGTCAATGCCCTGGATGTGGCAATGCGGTTCCACCGTGAAGTACCGGAAGATCAGGTGCCGGAAAAAACGTCCGGTTACGAAGGTTTTTACCATCTGCATGGTATCAAAGGCAGTGTGGACCGCGCCGAGTTGCACTATATTGTGCGCGATTTTGCCCGCAGCGGCTTTGACGAGCGTAAACAACGGCTGGCAGCTATCGCCCACCGTTTAGAGAAAACGCTGCCTGCCCCGGCGGCGATTGAGCTGGTGGTTGAAGACAGTTACTACAATATGCGTGAACAGGTGGAAGCGTGCCCGCAAAGTATCGAGCTGGCCCTTCAGGCGATGCGTGATTGTGACATCACCCCTCATGTGAAACCGATTCGCGGCGGCACGGACGGTGCGCAACTGTCGTTTATGGGCTTACCTTGCCCGAATCTGTTTACCGGGGGCTATAACTATCACGGCAGGCATGAATTTGCCTCACTCGATAATATGGAGCAGGCGGTGCGTGTGATCACCCGGATTGCTGCACTCACCGCAGAGCAGGCCAAACCCGCAGGCTGACGGGCATTGGATTCGTCAGGGGGCCCACTCATTTTTTGTTGCTGACAGTTTGGCTTCAGGTCTGAGGCCAGTTTGAGCACGCCGGATCGGCAAAATCCGCATCCCTGCGGGCCTCGGCACGCGGCGTCCCTGCCGCGTGACGTCCGGCTTACCTCAAACTGGCCCCATCCCCTCAGAACGGTTGCGCGCTGTAGGTTTTAAAACCACCCCGAAACAGAAGGCCGACTACTACGGTTTTTTTTGGGGCCCCAGAGAGCGACCCTTTTTCCGGTCGTCTCTGACGTAACCTCACTCGCGACAGGCTTCAGGCTGTGATGTTTTGACATCCGGCAGCAGCGTTAACAGCCCGCACAGCGCCATCCCGGCACCGATCCACAGCGGGGCGCTCAGGCCGAAGCCATATTCAATACTCAGCCCGCCCAGCAACGATCCCAGCATCAGCCCGAACGTCACCATCGACGTATGCAGCGTATTCACCAACTGGCGATTACCGGCCGCACCCATCACGCGGGTCACCATCGCCGGGTTCATTGTTACCCCGAACAGACCCACGCCGACAACGCAGGCTATTGCGACCGACGGTAGCTGAATAAAGCTGGCAAACAGGGCGAAAAAGCCCACCAGCGCCAGCAAACCGCAGGCAATTACGGGTAACGCATAGCGCCCGGCCAGACGCCCCACCACCGCATTCCCCAGCACGGTCGCCATGCCATACACCAGCAGTAACCCGGTGACCTGGCCGCTGCTAAAGCCGGTTTGCGCACTCAGGATCGGCGTAAAGTAGCTGAAGCCCGCAAAGGTCGCGCCAATAATTAGCAGACTGGTGGAATAAGCACGCCACAGCGTCGGATTTTTCAGCGCCCGCAGCTCTTCTTTCAGATTAATGTCATCCGGAGCCAGCGTGGAGGGCAACGTTTTGTGCGTCAGCCACAGCGCCAGCAGCGTAATCACCACCACCGACCAGAAGCTGACGCGCCAGCCCGCCAGGTTACCGATAAAACTGGCCAGCGGCAGGCCAATCACCGTACCGATCATCAGTCCACCCAGCACCACGGTAATGGCCGCCGGGATCTGCTGCTCGGGCACCAGCTTCACGCCGGTACTGACCGCACAGCCAATATAGGCCCCGGCCACGGCACCGGTAAGAATGCGCGCAATCACCAGCGGCAGATAGCTGCCCGCCACCGCCCCCAGCGCCTGACTGGCAATAAACAACGTCAGCAGGATCAACAGACTGCGGCGCGGCGGGTGTTTCAGCAGCAACAGGGCGAGCAGCGGGCCGCCAATCGCCATCGCCAGCGCATACACGGTGATCAGATAGCCGGTCATCGGCAGGGTGATATGCAGGTCGGTGGTCATAATATTCATCAGTGCGGCAACCTGAAACTCACTGGTCACCAGCGCAAAAACACCAAAGCCGAGCGTATACACGGCAGCGGGAAGATGGGAGGGAGACGACGACATAACGTTTCCTGAAAAGAGATAAGTGAATACGAGTGTAGAGCCTCAGGCCGCTGCGTCCAGCTAGCCTTTAGTAGAGGGGGGAGGGCAGATAGTTCATTTCAAGCGCCCGGCGAATCGCATGTTTCCCATTACTGACGCCCAGTTTCCGCGTGGCATTGGCGATATGAAACTTCACGGTACTGAGCTGAATACCAAGAATGATGGCGATCTCTCCGTAAGTTTTACCCCGGCTGCTCCACAGCAACACTTCCTGCTCACGCGGCGACAACGCCGGGCTTTTTTCGGGCCGCAGGTGGGTTTTTTCATGCAGCAGGATCAACAGCATCTGCAAATCCGCCAGCCGGGAAATCACGTCGTGGGAAAACGTCAGGTTGTCGTGGCGGCGTATCACGCTCAGCAGTGACATCTGTTGCTGCTCGTCGTGAACCGCAAAAGTAAAGCCTTTCACCCGCTGGCACTGGCTGCCTGCATCGCATAGCCCGGCGTTGGGGCGCGTGCAATCCTGCCAGTTAAAGGGGGAGATGCGCTGCCGGGCGGCCAGCACCACCGGATCTTTCAGATAGCGGCGGCGATCGCGATAGTCGCTTATCCACTCCTCTGAATGGCTGGAAAGCACCAGCGCCTCTTCCGGGGCACGCTTGTTCTGGCGCAGATAAAGAAAATCCACCGCTCCCAGCTCTGCCAGTTTCTGGCTCAATACTGCCCCGGCCTGCACGATCTCGCTTTCGTTATCCACGCTGTATCCTTCTGGCTGACTCTGACGTTGCCTATCCTGACACACTCCCCGCACTTTTTAAAAACCTTCATCTGGCGTTAACCGCACTGTCACACAACATCTTCAATGTAACTGCCATCAGTAGCAGGGACCTTAACGCAAATAACCCCGCTAACCGGCTTTGTTCTGTGGAGATTTTTTTATGCTCAACTTATCCAGACATCCGACCACTTTATATCAGGCCATTGCGGCGCAACTGGAGGATGAACTGCGCAGCCGTTATCGCTGTGGCGAGTACCTGCCGTCAGAGAAACAGCTGGCGGCGCACTATGCCGTCAACCGCCATACCCTGCGCCGCGCAGTGGATGAACTGGTGGATAAAGGGCTGGTACAGCGCCGTCAGGGGGTGGGGATACTGGTGCTGATGCGCCCCTATAACTACCCGCTCCATGCCCAGGCACGCTTCAGTCAGAACCTGATGGAACAGGGAAGCCATCCCACCAGTGAACGCCTGCTGGCGGTGCTGCGCCCCTGCAATGCCGAAGTGGCCGCCGCGCTGGCCTGCAACGAAGGCGACACGGTGATCCATCTGCGCACCCTGCGCCGGGTCAACGGCGTGCCGGTTTGCGTGATCAACCATTACCTGCCCGACCTGACATGGTGGCCGCAGTTGCAACAGTTCAGCAGCGGCTCACTGCACGATTTTCTCCGTCAGCAGCTGACTACCGGGCTGACGCGTAAACAGACACGCATTACCGCCCGCCGTGCGCAGGCGAAAGAGAGCGGTCTGCTTGAAGTTTCCCTGCATGCGCCGCTGCTGTGCGTACGCACCCTGAATACCTGTACCGACAACGGCCGGATGGCGGAATACTCCGTCAGCCTGACGCGTGCCGATATGATTGAACTGACGCTGGAGCACTAAATGGAAGCACATAAGGCACGTCAGCACTGGCTTTCCGTGCTGGCTCACAGCCAGCCGCAGCAGTTGCTGGCGCATTGCCCCGCCGATCTCCCCACCGACTATCAACTGCTGCGCGCACCGGAAACCGGCTTGACCCGTTTGCAGGCGCGAATGGGCGGTACGGGTCGTCGTTTTATTCTTGGGGATACCACCGTGACGCGCGCCGTGGTGCGCCTGACCAACGGACTCTGTGGTTACAGCTACATTCTCGGGCGCGACAAAGCTCACGCCGAACGCTGTGCGCTGCTGGATGCCCTGTTGCAGGGTGACCGTTCACCGCATTTATATCAGCAGATTATCGCACCGCTGGCGGCCCTGCGTGCAGAGCAGCTGGCGCTGCGTTCGCGCGAAGTGGCCAGCAGCCGGGTCGACTTCTTTACCCTTGTTCGCGGAGATAACGCATGACTTTACTGGCCAGTTTTAGCCATCCCGTTGCTGATGCTCAGCGCGCCTTCCGCCGTATTCTCAAGGCGATGAGTGAACCGGGCGTGATGGTATCGCTGCCGACGCTGCCCGCCTGGGGCAACGCCTCCTGTGCCGCAACGGCGATCATGATGACGCTGGTGGATCGCGAAACGCCTCTGTGGATTGACGAAGCGCTGCGCGATGATGCTCTGCTCAGCAATCTGCGGTTCCACACCGGTGCACCGATCACCGACAGCACAGATGCCCCGTTTGCCTTGCTGCATGCCAAATCCGGCACCAGTATCGACAGTTTTTCCCCCGGCGATAATGTGTCACCGGAGAAAAGCAGCACGCTGATTATTGACGTACCGGCCCTGAGCGGCGGCCTGACACTGCGCCTGCGCGGCCCGGGCTTGCAGGAGCGCCGCGCCATTGCTCCGCAGCTGCCAGAAAGCGTACTGAGTTACCTGCGCGATCGCCGCCACCGCTTCCCGCAGGGCATTGACCTGATCTTTACCTGTGGTGAAAACATGATGGCGCTGCCGCGCACTACTGACGTGGAGGTCTGCTGATGTATGTCGCGGTGAAAGGGGGCGAGAAGGCGATAGCCGCCGCCCATCAGCTTCAGGAGCGTTTGCGTCGTGGCGCGGATGACCAGCCGGAACTGACCTGCACACAGATTGACCAGCAGCTTGGCCTGGCCGTTGACCGCGTGATGACCGACGGCGGTATTCACGACCGTGAGCTGGCAGCGCTGGCCATTAAGCAGGCGAGTGGCGACCTGGTCGAAGCGATTTTTCTGCTGCGTGCCTACCGCACCACGCTGCCCCGGCTGGCCGACAGCCTGCCGCTGGACAGCGGTGCGATGCGCGTTGAGCGCCGTATCTCTGCGGTTTACAAAGATCTGCCCGGCGGACAGCTGCTGGGGCCGACCTATGATTACACCCATCGTCTGCTGGACTTCACCCTGCTGGCCGAAGGCAAAGCGCCCGTGACACCGCGTGCGGAACAGCCGCTGGCGGCAGAATGCCCGCATATGTTTGACCTGATGACGCGGGAAGGGCTGGCACTGCGCGAAGAGGACGATGGCAGCGAGCCGCTGGATATCACCCGCGATGCCCCCTCCTATCCGATGCCGCGTTCAGCGCGTTTGCAACAGCTGGTACGCGGTGACGAAGGGTTTCTGCTGGCGCTGGGCTACTCCACGCAGCGCGGTTACGGGCGCACCCATCCCTTTGCCGGGGAAATTCGTACCGGATCGGTCACTGTCGAGATTATCCCGGAAGAGCTGGGTTTTGCGCTGGAGATTGGCGAAGTGATGCTGACCGAGTGTGAAATGGTGAACGGTTTCACCACCCCGGCGGACGATGCGCCGCACTTTACCCGGGGCTACGGGCTGGTCTTTGGTCGTGCAGAACGCAAAGCGATGGCGATGGCGCTGGTGGACCGTGCGCTGCAAACCGATGAACACGGCGAACGCATTACCAGCCCGGCGCAGGACGAAGAGTTTGTACTGTCGCATGCGGATAACGTTGAAGCGGCGGGGTTTGTCTCTCACCTGAAACTCCCGCATTACGTCGATTTCCAGGCTGAACTGGAACTGCTGAAACGCCTGCGGGCGGAATACCAGGAGAAGCAGCGTGACTGAACTAAGCGGTTATAACCCCGGTTATCTGGATGAACAGAGTAAACGTACGATCCGCCGTGCCATCCTCAAGGCGGTGGCGATCCCCGGTTATCAGGTGCCGTTTGGCGGGCGTGAGATGCCGATGCCCTATGGCTGGGGCACTGGCGGTATTCAGCTCACCGCCAGTGTGATTGGCGAGCATGACGTGCTGAAAGTGATCGACCAGGGCGCTGACGATACCACCAACGCGGTCTCTATCCGCCGCTTCTTCCAGCGCGTCAGCGGTGCCGCCACCACGGAACGCACCGTTGACGCCACGCTGATCCAGACGCGTCACCGCATTCCTGAAACGCCGCTGACGGAAGATCAGATCCTGATTTATCAGGTGCCGATCCCGGAACCGCTGCGCTTTATCGAGCCACGTGAAACGGAAACCCGCACCATGCACGCGCTGGAGGAGTACGGCATCATGCAGGTCAAACTGTATGAAGATATCGCGCGTTACGGGCATATCGCCACCACCTATGCCTATCCGGTCAAGGTCAACGATCGCTATGTGATGGACCCGTCACCGATCCCGAAATTCGACAACCCGAAGATGGACATGATGCCTGCGCTCCAGCTGTTTGGTGCCGGACGCGAGAAGCGTATTTACGCGCTGCCGCCCTATACCAAAGTGGAAAGCCTCGATTTTGACGACCATCCTTTTACCGTACAGCAGTGGGATCAACCCTGCGCGCTGTGCGGTTCACGCGACAGCTATCTGGATGAAGTGGTGCTGGACGACCAGGGTTCGCGCCTGTTTGTCTGCTCCGATACCGACTACTGCCATCAGCAACAAGAGAATCCATCATGACGCGCGAAACACCGCTGCTGGCGGTCAATCAGTTAACGCATCTCTATGCGCCGGGCAAAGGGTTCAGTGACGTCTCCTTTGAGCTCTTTCCGGGAGAAGTGCTGGGAATCGTCGGGGAATCGGGTTCCGGTAAGACCACGCTGCTGAAATCGATTTCGGCCAGGCTGGCACCGCAGCAGGGTGAGATTATTTATCAGGGTCAGGATCTTTATGCCCTCAGTGAAAGCGAACGCCGCCGACTGCTGCGCACCGAATGGGGCGTGGTACATCAGTACCCGATGGATGGCCTGCGGGCGCAGGTCTCTGCCGGGGGCAATATCGGTGAACGCCTGATGGCGGTCGGGCAGCGCCACTACGGGCAGATCCGCGAAACCGCCGGGAAGTGGTTACAGGATGTAGAGATCCCGCTGTCGCGCATCGACGACCTGCCGGGGACGTTCTCCGGCGGCATGCAGCAGCGTCTGCAAATCGCCCGTAATCTGGTGACGCATCCGACACTGGTGTTTATGGATGAACCCACCGGCGGGCTGGATGTGTCGGTGCAGGCGCGACTCCTGGATCTGCTGCGCAGCCTGGTCCGCGATCTGAATCTGGCGGTGGTGATTGTCACCCACGACCTCGGTGTGGCGCGTCTGCTGGCACACCGTCTGCTGGTGATGAAAGAGGGGAAAGTGGTGGAGAGTGGCCTGACCGACCGGGTGCTGGATGATCCGCATCATCCGTATACCCAGCTGCTGGTCTCATCCATTGTTTAAATACCCCTACGGGAATCATTATGAATCTGAAACTGCGTGTCGAAAATCTGTCAAAAACCTTTGTGATGCACAATCAGCAGGGGGCAGAACTGCCGGTGTTACGTAACGCCTCCTTACAGGTGGCTGCCGGGGAGTGCGTGGTGCTGCACGGTCATTCGGGCAGCGGTAAATCCACGCTGCTGCGTTCGCTGTATGCGAACTATCTGCCGGATAGCGGGCATATCTGGGTGGATCATCAGCAGCAGTGGGTTGACCTGGTCAGCGCACCGGCGCGCCAGATCCTCAGCATTCGCCGCGACACGCTTGGCTGGGTCAGCCAGTTTTTGCGCGTCATCCCGCGGATTTCCACGCTGGAGGTGGTGATGCAGCCGCTGCTGGAGCGTGGTGTGTCGCGATCCGAGAGCGAAGAGCGTGCCAAAGCATTGCTGGGCCGCCTTAACGTGCCGTCGCGCCTGTGGGCACTGGCACCGTCGACGTTTTCCGGCGGTGAGCAGCAGCGCGTCAATATTGCGCGCGGCTTTATTGCCGACTCGCCGATCCTGCTGTTGGATGAGCCGACCGCCTCACTCGATACCGCCAACAGCGCTGCCGTGGTGGCGCTGATTGAAGAGGCGCGCCAGCGCGGCGCGGCCATTGTCGGCATTTTTCATGATAACGCGGTGCGCGATCGCATCGCTGACCGTCTGCATGTGATGCAACCTGTTGCCCTGGAGCACGCCGAATGATCATCAATAACGTCAAACTGATCCTGGAAAATGAAGTGGTTGAGGGATCGCTGGCCTGTGAAAATGGCGTGATCCGCGCCTTCTCTGACACACAAAGCCAGCTTCCGGCAGCGATTGACGGTGAGGGCGGCTGGCTGATGCCCGGCATGGTCGAGCTGCATACTGACAATCTGGATAAGTTCTTTACCCCGCGCCCGAAGGTGGACTGGCCTGCGCACTCTGCCATGAGCAGCCATGATGCGCTGATTGTCGCCAGCGGCATTACCACGGTGCTGGATGCGATTGGCGTGGGCGATGTGCGCGATGGCGGCCACCGCATGGAGAATCTGAACAAGATGATCGATGCGATTCGCCATGCGCAGAAGCACGGCCTGAACCGTGCCGAACATCGCCTGCACCTGCGCTGTGAACTGCCCCATGACTCAACGCTGCCGCTGTTTGAACAACTGATGTGTAACCCGGCACTGTCGCTGGTGTCACTGATGGATCACTCACCGGGGCAGCGCCAGTATGTGTCGCTGGCGGCATGGCGCACCTATTTTGGCGGCAAATATCAGCTCAGCGATCGGCAGCTTGATGAGTACGAAGCCGATCAGCTGCGCCTGGCGGCCCGCTGGTCCACGCCGAACCGCGAGGCGATTTCTGCCTGGTGTCGTCAGTATCACATTCCGCTGGCCAGCCACGATGACGCCACTTATGAACACGTGGTTGAATCGAAAGGGGTAGGCAGTGTTATCGCTGAGTTTCCGACCACCGAAGAGGCCGCACGCGCCTCGCGTGAAATGGGCTTACAGATACTGATGGGGGCGCCGAATATCGTGCGTGGCGGTTCGCACTCCGGCAACGTGGCGGCCAGCGAACTGGCACAGCAGGGGCTGCTGGATATTCTCTCGTCGGATTATTATCCCGCCAGCCTGCTGGATGCGGCATTCCGCCTTGCCGCCGATGAACGTCACAGCATGACGCTGCCTGCGGCCATTGCCTTAGTAACGCGTAACCCGGCCCGCTCCATCGGCCTTGACGATCGCGGTGTGATTGATGAAGGCAAACGGGCCGATCTGGTGCTGGTGCGTGCGCACCGCGATCAGGTCTATGTTGCCTCCGTCTGGGCGCAGGGCAGGAAGGTCTTCTGATGGGGCGGCTGATCTGGCTGATGGGCCCTTCCGGCTCAGGCAAAGACAGCCTGCTGCTGGCACTGCGCGAATGTGCCCCGGAGCGAGTGATTGTGGCGCATCGCTATATCACCCGCAGTGCCAGCGCCGGGGGCGAAAACCATATCGCCCTCAGCGAGCATGAGTTTCGCAGGCGGCGTGAATACGGTCTGTTTGCCCTCGACTGGCAGGCGCATCAGTTTTACTACGGGCTGGGTATTGAGATCGATCAGTGGCTGGCAAGTGGGCTGGATGTGGTGGTGAACGGTTCACGGCTGCATCTGGCGGCGGCCCGTCAGCGTTACGCTGAGCGGCTGTTGCCGGTGTGTTTGCAGGTGTCGGCGGAGATCCTCGCCGGCCGCCTGCGCCAGCGCGGTCGCGAGGATGAAACCGCCATTGAACAGCGGCTGCAGCGTGCGGCAGAGCCGGTGGCGGCAGGGTGTGTGACGTTAAGTAATGATGGGGCGTTGAGTGAGACATTACAGGGTTTTTCGGCGTTGTTAGCGCCGCCCCGTTGACGGCGGGCGGGTCATGACCCGCCCCTACGCAACACCCACTGACCTGCGCATTCTCCAGGGGTGAGGCATGCCTCGCCCGATGTCCCGTAATGCAACTCCTACTGACCTGCGCATTCTCCAGGGGTGAGGCATGCCTCGCCCGATGTCCCGTAATGCAACCCCCACTGACCTGCGCATTCTCCAGGGGCGAGGCATGCCTCGCCCGCGGCCCGGAATGCAACACCCACTGACCTGCACATTCTGTAGGGGGGCGGGCA